>NZ_CP036425.1:2860778-4291168 GCF_007747445.1 Poriferisphaera corsica | reverse complement strand
GGGCGTGTCGCTCTCGTTTATGTCAAACTAAGGTACTTCGGTTGGTATTTGGGAACTGATTGTATCCGCTAGAAAGGGCTTACCTGAGTCTAAGAGCAGGCAAAAAAGCGGTCGGATTCGTTCCCAGACGTTTCAAGGTATTGGTAGCAGGGGTGTCTGTCAACGTGGGGCTGATCTTAGAAAGGGGTTGACATGATATTGCGGCGGTTATCGGTCGGATTTTGAGTGGTGTCGGTTAGAAATGAGAATGAGGAGCAAGGTTGGATTGAGTAGGGTGGGTTGGGGTACGATATAAGGATTACGTGGGTAAGATGAAGGCTGGGTGGGGAGATGGGGGACGTGTGATGTGGGAATGACAGGATAGCAGCGTGGGGCTGCGCAGATTGAGGATACAGGAACAGTGGGTCAGAAACTATATATATTTGATGATGGAAAAGGCGAATTTGGGCCTTTGGCGGATCGGCGTGCAATCTTTGAGATGCGCACGGGAGCGATCACGATACGCGAACGGATCGAGCGAACGCTTGGTACGAAAGTGAGTGGTGTTTGGGTGAAGGATGGATTGTATGAAGTGATGACTGAGCGGGTGAAGGGGGATGATTGGGGGGACGGTGTGGTGGTCAATGAATTGGTTGGTGGGGGGGATGATGGGGAAGAGGTGTGGATGGCTGTGAATGGGCGGTGGAATGCGGTGCAGGATATTGACACGGTGAAGGAGTTCATGTCCACGGGGTTGGAAAACTTTAATGGGATCGGTTGCGGTGCGCTGGTGGATCGGCGGAGTGGTGATGTGATTGCGATGAAGGGGAAAGGCGAGGTGGTGAGCCGATTTTTGAGTGGCGGGTTTCCGTATCCGCATGGTGGGGCGAGTGTGCGGATGATTGGTGGGAGTGATGTGCGGACATTGTTGGAGAGGCCGTGGCATGCGTTGGATGAGATGCCGGATGCGTTGTTGTTGGATTTGGCGGCGATCGAGTTGCCGGTGATTAAGGAATCGGATCACGTAAATATCACGGCTCATGGTAGTCATGAGATGCGTGTTGCGAGTAGTGCGAAGTTGCTGCCTTATACGGTGGTTGACGCGACGTATGGGCCGGTGGTGATTGATGAGGGTGCGGAGATTAATCCGCTGACGGTGTTGCAGGGGCCGTGCTATGTTGGGCCGAATTCGGTGTTGGTGTCACATACGAGTATTCGCAGGAACACGGTGATCGGGCCATGGTGTAAGGTTGGTGGTGAGATTAGTGGTGTGGTGATGCAGGGTTACTCGAATAAGGTGCATGATGGATTCTTGGGAATGGCGATGATTGGGGAATGGGTGAATCTTGGGGCGAATACGAACGTCAGTAACTTGAAGAACACGTATGGGAAAGTGCGGATCAGGTTGAGAGAAGAGTTGGAGGTTGAGGATAGTGGGAGGCAGTTCCAGGGGCCGATTGTTGGGGACTTTGTGAGGACGGGGATTGGAACGCGTGTGAATACGGGTGCTGTTTTGGGGAGTGGGTGTATGTTTGCGGGGTCGCACTTTACGCCGAAGTATGCAAAGCCGTTTGGTTTTTACACGGATGGGCCTGACGGGATGGTGCGTAGTGCATATGAATGGGATAAGTTTGTGATGACGGCGAAGCTGATGATGGAGCGGCGCGGGGTGATGTTGACGGGTGCGGAGGAGAAGTTGCTTCGTGAGATTTTCGAGAAGGCGAATCATGGGGGATGAATGAGCGAGGGGGGAAGGGAAGATGACAGCATGAGATGTATGCATTAAAAAGGTGGTTATGCGGAATCCGAGAGACGTACTGGATGAATTGGAATGGGATGAGCGAAAGGATGTTCGGCGAGAGGTGACTCGGCGGACACGGGGTTGGCTTGCGCTGGCTATGGGGTTGTTTTTTGTGTTGGCGATCTTGCGGGTGAGCGGTGTTGGCAGTGGTGCTGGTTGGTTGATGCTTGTGAGTTGGGGGTTATTGATTGGCGCGGTGGCGATTGTTTGGGTGGTGATTCATAAGCGGAGGCAGGTGATGGGGGATGTGTTGGAAGAGCGAGGGTATGGGTTGGATGATGAGGAAGATGAAAAGGAGTGAATGGATATGAAAATGAATTTATTTGGAATGTTGATGTTGGGAGTCGTGGCTCTAATAGGGGGGGTAGGTTGTTCGGGGTATCAGATGATGGAGGTGGATGTGCGACAGCAGAAGACGCGGCAGCCAATTAAGAATGTGGCGGTGGAGGTGAGTTATGCGGAGCCGGGATGGTGGTGGCCGTTTGCTCCGGAGGGGGATGAAGGGGTGACAGATGCTGGTGGGAAGACTGAAGTGAAAATGAAATATTATGGTCGCGGGACGATGATTGAGATCGCGGGGCAGGTGTTTAAAGTGACCCAAGAAGTGTTTGAGAATGGCGGGATTTTTCAGAATACACGGTTCCGAGCGACAATGACCCCCCGGAAGCCTGACAAATAGATTTCTGTCAGTAGATTGATGATAAAACAGGGGGGGGAAGGAGTGAGCGATGAAGAAGTGTGATGCGGAGACGACGGTGGGTGAGATGAAGGAGGCGGTGCTTGCGTTTGCGAAGGCGCGGGACTGGGAGAAGTATCACCGGCCTAAACATCTGGCGATGAGTATCGCGATCGAGGCGGCTGAGATCATGGAGCATTTTCAGTGGCTCAGTGAGGCGCAGGCGGATGAGGCGATGCAGCGGGATGAGGTGAAGGCGGAGGTGGCTGAGGAATTGGCGGATGTGCTGATGTACTGCATGGAGCTGGCGAACGTGGCGGGGATTGATCTGGCGGAGGCGTATTTCGCGAAGCTGGCGAAGAATGAGAAGCGGTTCCCGGCGGATGAGGATTGGAAAGCAAAGTGGGAACGGTAGTTGTGAGGTGGGACGGAAAGATGATCTTATCTTAAGTATAGCTTAATCAAGTGGTTATATAATTGAGAAGGCGGTGTTGTGAGATGGGGGGCGCGGTAATTACGTGTGTGGATCGAAGTGATTGACGTACTGATGCTGTGTACATATGCTGTGAATGTGTCGATAAATATTAAAAATGTAAACATGTTTTAGATGTTTGCTGGGTTTTAGCCTATTTGCGTGAATATTGCCCAGATCAATCAACCTTATGATCGACTGGATGACGAGGAAGTAATTTTGCATAACGCGTTAGATGGAGATGGTCAGGTGATGTATCGTAAGGATCGGCCTTATAACGATTTGCCGCTTTTGCCGCCGGCGGGGGTGGAGCTGGAGAACCGGGAGATTTTGAAGGCGTGTATCCGTGCGCATGCGGCATTGGCGGAACTGAAGCAGGCGGGGAAACGGATCCCGAATCAGACGGTTTTGATCAATACGATCCCGCTCTTGGAGGCGCAGGGCAGCTCGGAAATTGAGAATATTGTGACGACGTCGGATGAGCTGTTTAAGTTGGCGGCGCTTCAAAGCGAGCGCGATACGGATCCGGAGACGAAGGAAGCGTATCGGTATCGGACGGCGTTGCAGCATGGTTATCGTGAGATACGGAGGCGGCCGCTGACGGCGAAGATGGCGCTGGAGATGTGTCAGATTTTGCGTGATGAGAAGATTACGCTGCGGCAAAATCCGGGTGTGCATATCAGGAATACGGCATCGAAGGAAGTGGTGTATACGCCGCCGGAGGGGGAAGGGGTGTTGCGACAGAAGTTGGCGAACTGGGAACAGTTCATGAACAATTTTAAGGAAGTCGATCCGTTGGTTAGATTGGCGGTGGGGCATTACCAGTTTGAGGCGATCCATCCGTTTGATGATGGGAATGGTCGAACGGGGCGAATCCTGAACATTTTGTTTTTGTTGAAAGAGCGGTTGCTTGAGATACCGGTGTTGTATTTGAGCCGCTATATCGTGGATCTGAAGCGGATTTATTATGATCGGATTCGCGGTGTGACGGAGGAGGGGAATTGGCAGCCTTGGATTTTGTTTATGGTGAATGCGGTTACGGACACGGCGATGTGGACGTGCGCGAAGATCGAGGCGATTGCAGATTTGATGTTAGAAACGAAACACTATCTACGAGATAGTTTGCCGAAGATTTATTCGCATGAGTTGAATGATGTGCTGTTTCAGCAGCCGTATTGCCGGATCAGTGATTTGGTGGAGTCGAAGATCGCAAAGCGGCAGACTGCTTCGGTGTATTTGAAAAGCTTGTGTGATATCGGGATTTTAGAAGAGCGAACGATTGGTCGTGACAAATTGTTTATTCATCCAAAGTTTTTACGGCTGTTGTGTGCGGATGAACATGGGTTTGAGAAGTATGCTTGAGTAAAAAGAATGGAGCATCTATCGTGATATTAGAATGTGAAGATCAGGTTGTGAGTGAGCAGGCAATTGAGGCTGAGGTGATTGAAGCACTTGCTGGCATGAACGAAAAGAAATGTGATTATGTTATTCTGAGCAAAAATGAAGAATCGTTTATGCAAGCGGCAGGTACGACGATTGAATATCGCGAGGGCGAGCAGCAATATCATTGCGAAGAGAGTATTGTCGATATTCAACGCGCATTCATTTTTTATCTCAATGAAGATGATGCGTATTTAAAGATGTTTGATTGGCAACCCATCGAAACATCTGAATCAAAGGCTAGCATTATTGCAATCATGTTGTTTATCATTGCAACTACGGCTTACGCAATATACGCAACTCTCATTGCATAGTATTTTAGGTTATGCGTGGAAGCGGTCGAGGGCGAGTTCGTGGGCTTCGTGGTAGCGGCGGCCTAAGTTATGCCAATCGAAGTGCTCGCTGAATGATTCGACGGTGTTGCGGAGGCTGATGCGTTCACGGCGAGAGAGTTGGCAATACTTAAACATCATGTCGGCGAGCTGGTTGGCGGCATACTCAAAATCGTGATAGCGACGGGAGACGACGCCGATACCTTTTTCGTCGTGGTCTGGTAGGAGTTGCGCAAGGTATGAGCCGAAGCCTGAGAGGTCGGAGGTGATGGCGGGGACGCCGAGTGCGATGGATTCGAGCGGTGTATAGCCCCAAGGTTCGTAGTAGGAGGGGAAGACGCCGAGATGGCAGCCGCGTACGAATTGATCGTAGTCGATGCCGAAGAGCGGGTTGGTGGCGTTGATGAAGTCGGGGTGGTAGATGAATTTAACTGGGTCGTGCTGATGGTTGACCAGGTTGCATGAGCGGAGTTGGCAGAGGACGTCGTCGGAATGATCTTCGATGAGGTCGTGGGTGACGACGGATGGGAGTGCTTCGCTTTTCCATGCGTGGATGGCGCGGCGAAGACGGAGGCGGAAGTAATCTTCGGTGAGGGTGTTGAAGTCGGGGATGTGACCTTGTGCGGCGGCTTCGAAGAGGCGGTCGCCGATCTCTTCTTTGATGTGGTCGGCGGTGGTGCGGAACTCTTCGAGCATGGCGCGGGATTGGAGTGTGTGGACGTTGATGGAGTGGATGGGGGCGCGTGTGATGAGGAAGAAGATGACGTTGACGGGTGAGCCGGCTTCTTTGAGACGGTGATTGAGGCGGGCGAGGGCTTCGATGGTGAGATCCATGCCCTTGTTGCGGTACTCGTATCGGCCGGAGGTGTAGAAGTAGAGTGTGTTGTCGAGGTCGAAGGTGTAGGAGGGGAAGAAGTGACCCATGGTGAATTGATGGATGCGCTTCTTATAGTCTTGATGGAGGTTTTGGAATTCGTGGAGCGCGGCGAAGCGATTGATGTTGAGTCCGTTGGGTAGGAGAACATCGGGGGTGCGGCCGAGGAGATGGGTGCATTCTTCGGCGGTGACGTCGGAGACGGTTGTGAAGACGTGTGAGCCGTGGGCGGCTGCGCGTTCGAGTTGGTGTTGCGCTTGGATGTTGAAGTGTTTGGCTTCTTCATCGTCATCGAAAAATGAGAGGTGATCATAGAATTGATGATCGTTCATGGCGAGGTAGCGGCCGAGGATGGTGGCGTGGGTGGTGAAGACGAGTGCGCCGGGCCAATTTTCGTGACGGAGCATGGGGATGACGGGGCCGGCCATCCATTCATGGCAGTGAGCGATGAGATCGCGGCGGTGCGATTCTTTTTCTGCGAGTGTTTGGAGGAAGATGCGGACGACTTCGGCGAAGGTGAGGACTTGATCGACGAGAGGTTCGGCGGTGTTGTCTGTGGAGATGCCGTGATCGGCGTAGAGGCGGTACTTGATTTTATCGAGGTATTGGTAGGCTTTGTCGGATTCGAGGAGGACGACGTTAGGTCGACCTGAGACGAGCCAGCGGCCGTAGTGTGCGCCGATGCCCATGTCGCGGAGTTGTTTGACGGTTTGACCGATGGGGCCGACGAGTGGTGCGGGTTCAAATTCGACTTGAGCTTTGTCGTGATTGTATGGGCCGATGAGGCAGTAGCGGTTTGACCAGCGTGTGACCATGGAGGGGGTTTTGGATCGTAGGACGGTGTAGATACCGCCGAGCTGGTTGCAGACTTCCCATGAGATTTCCATGAGCAGTGGTTCTGCACGACGCGATTTTGAGGCGCGTGGTTTATGTGTAGGCTTGAGAGATTCGTTTGAGGTGATTTCGGTCTTAGCCATGCTGAAAAAAGTCCTGTGAGTCGAACGGATATCGGCAGGAAACGTCAACTCTTTGGTTGCACCCTGGAGGGGGAGTTGGCTGGTACAACTGTAAACACCACGATTGTACGCGCCATTGTAAATTACGGATAGTGTGAATCTGCCGAATGCTTTTAGTTTGAGTGGATGTGTTGTTGAGGCAGACTCATGTGATCCAAGTGGTTATAAGGTGATCACTTATGGGATATCGGTGAGATAGGTCTTATGAGGTGAATCGTTGATTGTGATAGCCGATAATGTGGGGGTTTTTATTCTGTGATCAGAGGATTTATAAAAAGCTCATGAATGTGATGGGCGGTTGTGCTGCATCGCGGTGTTTGAATGGTCGTGATAGAATGAGATTGAAGAAAGGGAAATCAGCGATGAGTGATGCAGTAAGTTTTATGGATTTGATTGAGGCGGGGGATTTAGACGGGATCAGGGCGTTAGCTGAGCAACATTCGACGGCGGTACATCGTCATATGGCTTATGAGCGGCCATGGGGTGAGGAATTGTGGTTGCCGTTGCATCATGCGGTGCGGTTAGGGAAAGCGGATGTGGTTGAGGTGTTGATCGAGGTGGGTTCGAATGTGAATGGTCGAACGCGATTTGCGGCAGGGCCGACGAAGGCGCGGGCGACAGCGCTGCATGTGGCGGTGACGGAGAATCAGTTGGCGATTGCGGAGATGCTGCTTAAGGCGGGGGCAGAGGTGAGAGCGCAGAAGGCAGACGGGGCAACGCCGCGCGAGATGGTGGAGGCGATGATCAAGGCGGGCCATGAGGAGTATGAGCCATTTTTGAAGTTGATTGAGCAATATGAGAAGGTTTAGGCGTGGGGGGGAGAATTTCGGGGCCATAGATGAGGTTAGAACAGAGACAGGAAGGTTTGCGTAAGATCGCTCTCTATGTGGTTGTGAGTATGGTGCTTGCAATTTGTTTAACCATTGCAGTTGCTTCTGTTTATACTCATATTGCTATCCCAAAGCGAAAAGTAACAATTAGACCTGTGAGGGAACCCCATCCGGTGGTTCAGTTGCCTGAACCGGTAGAGCGGCCGGGCAAGCTTAGTTATTCTTTGTTATATGAGCTTAATAAGGTACAGGGTTTAGAGATACCAAGAGATTGCAGAAGTGGTGGGTTTTCTCGTAGCGGCCCATATGTCCATATGCATGTCACAGTCTCGTTGTATTTTGAATCTTCAGTCCTTGATGAATGGTTGGCGACAGCACCGTTATTACAGAATCGTACATGGATTACTGATCGTGAGAAGGTGCAGGCTGGAAAGTGGTTGGAATTGTTTGAGAAGATGACGAAATTCAGATATTTGAAGTTTTCTGAAGAGACATTGCCAAACTTCGAGATACTGATTGATGAAACGAATGAGCCTAGCGATAAGCAGGATATTCATGTGCTGATGCGGTTTGAATACATGAAGCATAAGTAGGTGTTATGCTTCGAAGCAGCGATCGAGCCTGTGAGCGATGTTCAGCCAATCGAAATCTGCTGCGGATGACTGAGTGATAAAGCTCTCTTTTGATGTCGATGAAAATCGTTCACTCGTTTCTTGCAGGATATGTGGCAAGGATTCGGGGGTATCGTAAAAAGTGACACCTTTACCTTCTACTGCGCCCCAAATTTCGGGGTAGGCCAGTGCGCGGGGTAAAAGGAGCCCGCAACCTGCCGCGGCGGCTTCAGCGACAGCGAGGCCGAAAAATTCATGATCAGCGGTTGAGATGAATAGATCAGCTTGTGAGAGCGCGTGGAAATAGTCGGCCGCTGTTGGTTGGTAGCCCCAGTGAACGATGTTGTCGGCGAAGGAGGTTTTAGCTTTCTGGAAGCAATCAGGAACTTGAGAGAAGGATTCGCCGAGAACTGAGATTTTGAAGGGGAGATTTTTATGCTGAAGTTTTTTGATTGCCTCAAAGAATAAATCGGGGCGTTTATCGTGTTCCCAGCGGCCAGCCCATGCGAGATGAATGGTGTTCTTGTTGCTGGAATGCGGTGTCGGTTGAATCGCTTTCTGGATGTTCTGGTAATTGATGCCTGGAGGGATCGTCATGGCGTGCTGTTGGATGTGGTCGGCCATGAAATCCCAATCAACGTGTTTAAGTTTCCCAGCTTTTGCGTTGAGTGAATGAAAGCCGTTCAGGAGGGTGTCGCGATTGAACGTCGAGTTAAAAATGACGTGGCCAGTGGATTGAAGGGCGGTGTGGGCGCTGATGATTTGTGAGATGCCGAAGTGAACATCGCCGCCGTGCTTGCTGCGTAGCGGATAGGCGAACTGGTTTTCGTGGAAGTATTGCGACATCGGGCGTTGTGCGATGAGCGCGGGAGCGGTGGCTCGAAAATCAGCCAGATTCATCATCGATGTGCTGAAGATGTGGCCGCCCTGCCCGATGTGTTCAAGGTTTTGTTTGCTCAGCGTGTGTTCTGTAATCCTGCGGCTTGACGTATCAGATGATGAACTGAAATTCGAGATGCATTTAACCTGCGTATCAGAAGCGATGGGCAGATGATTCAGGATTCGCGTAATGTGATTGGCGAACGTGATCCCAGCGTGACGGATGCGCCATTTCCATGCATAGCCAGGGAGGGTGAGTGCGATGATGTTGTGGCGAGAGTTGAGCATCCATTCCTGAAGGAACGATTGATGCGAGCCAGCATGGTAGGGTTGCAGAAAAAGTATGGAAGGTTTCATCTAAGATTGATGATATCAGCTTGAGACCAAAGGTGTGATGATGGCTGAGAGTGCGATGATGACTAAGATCGTGAGCGCTGCGATTTTTAGCCGACGGTTTGAAAGTTTACCGCCGATCCAATGCCCGACTTTAGTCGCGGGTAGGCCAAGCAGGAACATGGCGACACCCAACACGAAATACAGCAAAACGCTGGTACCAAATGACAGGTAAAGCGAGAGCATAATGATGGGTGTATTTTGCAGGAATGCGATCCAAAGAAAAACACGCGATTTCTTAGCATTCCAATCATGAGCATGGACATAAAGGACTAGCGGCGGCCCCGCCATACCAACTAACCCGCCCATCACACCGCTGGTGCTGCCCGCGAGCATTGTCCAGCCTAAGCCAAGTTTAGCGTGCGGCTTGGGGCGGAACGCGAATTGGATAATGATGGCAGTAAGCAGGAGCAGGCCGATCATTTGCTTGATCGAGCTCGGTTCGTACTTCTGCATAAAAAAGAGCAAAACAGCGCCAATCGGGATGGTAAGCATGCGGATATAAAAAAGGGGCAGCGTTTCGCGCCAAGTCACTTCGCCCGGGTGTTTGTAGATCGAATAGGAGAGCTGAACGGATTGGATGCCGACAACCAGGGCAATACAGTCAGGCAACGCGACACCAGCAAGATTCATGATCGGGACCGCAAACATGCCCATGCCGAACCCGACCGCGGATTGCAGCACACACCCACCAAATAGAGCGCCACCAATCACGAAAAGTTGAATCAATAAAGTATCCGTCACCAGTTATAATACCTCACAAGCATGTGACGAAGATCATGACACGTTTGTCACATACAATAGATCATTCCATCGTCATGGACAGGGTGCGGGACAGAGTTTTTGTTGCAACAAGGCGAATTTTACTTCACCCTTGGTGTCGCCCAAAGCTCGACAGTCAACGAAAGAGACCAACCATGTCACATATCCAAGCCGAACACCTCAAAGTCCAGACCCTTGGGCCGTGCAAATTTGATTCTCCCATCTCGGACTGGCTTGTCAAACGTGCAGCCTTCAAGCCGGGTATCGGCGTGCATGATCGAATGCTCTATCACGATCATCTTTCTTCACTGACCGAATATGCTGTGATGGATCATGAACGTGTGCCTTCTTTTGAAATAGCAGGCCCACGCGCGAAACTTTTTTGGAAGCCCAAAAAAGTTAAAGCGGGTATCGTCACATGTGGCGGCCTCTGCCCCGGTCTCAATGATGTGATCCGCGGTCTTGTCATGGTGTTGCACCATCGATACAACGTGACCAATATCCAGGGCTTTCGCTATGGTTATGAAGGGCTTAATCCCGCATTCGGACACACGCCGCTTCAATTAACCCCGCAAGTGGTAAAAGATATCCATCATGACGGCGGAACAATACTCGGCTCATCACGTGGCCCACAAGATACCGAAGTAATGGTCAACTATCTAATGGATAGAGGCATTAACGTACTCTTCGCAATCGGCGGCGACGGAACCCAACGTGGCGCCTTAGCATTGTCACAGAAAGCCCGTGAAATGGGCAAGCCAATCTCCGTCATCGGCATCCCAAAAACCATTGATAATGATGTGCGCTTTGTTGAACAATCATTCGGCTTCCAGACTGCTTTCACCAAAGCAGTCGAAGCAATCAAAGCAGCTCACACTGAAGCCAGATCCGCACAAAACGGTATCGGCATCATTAAGCTTATGGGGCGTCACTCCGGTTTTATCGCAGCCTACGCAGCGCTTGCAGTGAATGATGCAAACTTCGTGTTAATCCCTGAAGTGGATTTCCCACTTGAAGGCGAAAACAGCATTCTGGAAGCACTAGAAAAACGGCTTCAACGCCGTGATCATGCAGTCATCGTCGTTGCAGAAGGCGCGGGGCAAAAATACTGTTCTGCTTCTGCAGGTACAGACAAATCTGGCAATCAACGATTAGGTGATCCCGGTTTATTCCTCAAAGAAAAAATTACCAACCACTTTAAATCGTTGAACAAGCCTATCACTGTGAAGTATATCGATCCTTCGTACATGATCCGTGGCTGCCCCGCGACTCCTCATGATTCTGTTCTGTGTTTCCGATTGGCCGCCTATGCCGCACACGCCGCAATGTCAGGACGTACAGAAATGGTCATCGGAAAATGGCATGGAAAGTTTGTGCATGTTCCGACGCAAGCGGCCGTCTCAATAAGGCAGCAAGTCAACCCATTCGGGGACCTTTGGTTGTCAGTCATAGAAGCAACAGGTCAACCCCGTTGGGAGCCAGCCGAAGATTGCGCGCTGCACTAGAGCAGTTCGCATGAATACCCATAGGCCTTGCCTGTGAATAACAGCAGTAAAGGATCGGTGAAGTACCTTCATTTTATGCGACCGACCTGCTGCTCAATACATGAATAATCACGCAAAACGCTCTTATATCCAAACATCTAATTCACGCATTGACAAGCCCATGATTTAATATGATGGGTTTTTTATCATCCTTTTTTTAGATCCATATCCAAGGCGAAGGTAAACGACGTGAAGCGGTAAAACAAAAAGGGTATACGTGAATGTATCGCATTAGAATTAAGAGATTTCTTATTGTGTAGAAATATGGAGCTATATTTGATATACGCTGTATTTTCAGGTTCATTGTAAGTTAGTTGTTGAATTTTATTGGTAAAATAATGAGTTATAAAACACCTAATGAATAAAGAGTATTTCTGAATTAAGTCTAATCTAAAGTTAGATTATATAACGTGTGGAATGGTTAACCTGTTGTTATTTTTGACGTAATAAAAAAATAATGATTGAAAATTTGCACCAAGTATTTTAATATTTATATATAACATCTGTTCTTGAGATTCTTTGATTATCTATATCGTTTTGTTTGAGGCAGTAAGCATTATGCCATGTTGTGCTCGGGTGTAGGATGACACTTGTGAATCACACGGGATAATGAAATGCATATAACCCAGCAATTGCCTTATTACGCAGTTATTTTTACTTCGATGCGGACAACATCGGTTGAGAATGGCTATCAGCAAGCGAATCGCCGCCTGACAGAATTAGCAAAAAAACAACCGGGATTCGTCGGTATTGAAACAGTGCGCCAAGAAAATGGCTTCGGTATTACCATCAGCTATTGGCGTGATAAACAATCAATTCGTGCTTGGCGTGAACATACCGAACACTGGATTGCACAACAGATGGGTAAATCCAAATGGTACGATTGGTACCGTGTGCAAGTCTGTAAAGTCGAACGTTCATATGTAGATGGTAAAAAAATACCTTCTGAGTTTCTTGACACGAAAAATACAGAATCAACTGACCAACGCATGGTCAGTGGACTCGAGGGGTAAGGTTTGCTGGGCAATAACTAGAGAGCCATGACTGCTTTCAACTGTTAACTCCAACTCAGCACCTAACGCAAAACCGCCAGCATCTGCTGACGGTTTTTTATATTGATATATAGGCTTGTGTTAACCGGAATATTGCGGTTCGTTACCGGTTTTCCATTTGATGTTACAACCCATTGAAGGTTTCTGCTCGACAGTCACAACTTGATCATTTAGCAATTGATCAAGAGCTTGCCGCAGATCATGGCCATTCGCTGCGTTATCTTGCTCGTACACACCTGATTGAATCCGTGTTGGCCGCGTGTCATCCAATTGGCCTCGATAAACCAACTTTTTACCTGCGTCATATAAGAAGAAATCTGGCGTACAAGCTGCTGTGTATGCTTTAGCAACCAATTGATCAGCATCGTGCAAATACGGGAACACATACCCGCGCTGTTCAGCTTCTTGCTTCATCTTCTCTGGTGAATCTTCCGGATAGCTGTCAGCATCATTCGAACTGATCGCAAATACTGCAATCCCTTTATCCATATATTCGCGCCCAAGCCTCGAAATCTCGTCCGCTACATGCTTCACATACGGACAATGATTGCAGATAAACATGACCAAATACCCTTTGGCATCACCATACTCATCCAACCCCACCATCTCGTTGCTCTCAACATCGAGCAACTCAAATTCTGGTGCCACACTCCCCAAACTCTGCATTGTTGAAGGCGTTAAAGCCATATCAGCATCTCCTATAGGTTTCTTCGTCACACAATCATAGCGTGATATTTCTTTTGCAAGCTCCCAGTTCAAAGATTTTTAACAACAACCCGCAGATAACCGCTTTTCATCCCGTAATTCGGAAATCACGTTGGTCTGTTTGGCCCGATTGGCCGATAAATCTAATGAAACTGCGCCTTTATTTTATGGTGCGCGCATACACGCAACTTTTACCAGATTACCCCACGAAAGGTACACATGGGCTCATTCTGGCCAAGCCTGTTCAACATACTCCTTCTCCTCTCCGCCGCCATGATCTTCGGCGGCATCGCTGTCAGACTGCGCCAATCTGCCATCGTCGGGTACCTCCTCGCTGGCACCATACTCGGCCCACATTCGCTCAACACCGTTATGCAGACCGACACCGTCGAAGGTGTCGCTGAACTAGGTGTTGCCCTCCTCCTCTTCTCCATCGGCCTCGAATTTTCTTGGACGCGCCTCAAACAACTCGGCAAAACCGCTTTTATCGGTGGTGCCCTTCAGATTACGATTACAACCATTGTCGCCGCAATCATCGCTTTTTGCTTCAATACCGGCATTGCAGCCTCGATTGCTGTGGGGGCTATGGTTGCCATGTCCTCTACTGCTTGCGTGCTTCGTACCCTATCTGACCGCGCTGAAGTCGATTCCGTTCCCGGTCGGCTCTCGCTCGGCATCCTCCTATCGCAAGATATCGCGGTTGTTCCACTCGTCATCCTTGTGACCGCTCTTGGTACCATCAACGCCTATCCCAAGGCCGTTCCCTCTGATCAGTACACCGTTATCCAAGCTCCGGCAAGCAATCAGCAACTCTCCGCTCCTCTTACGGAAACCACAAGCAACGCACCTATCCACACCGACACCCACATTGTTCAAATCCTTGGCGAAATCACTTTCCAACTCCTAGCTGCAGGTCTGCTCATCGGCATCTTCCTCCTGCTCAGTAAGAAAGTGCTCCCGCGCATCGTCACGATGCGCACCATTTCCAACACTCGAGAGCTCCCCATTCTCTTTGCGCTTGTTGTCGCCGCGGGTTCTGCTTGGCTCGCACATCAACTCGAACTCTCGCCCGCACTTGGTGCTTTTGTCGCCGGCGTTGTTCTCGGCGAATCCTCTCTCGCGACACAAATCCGCTCCGATGTCGGTCCCATTAAAACTCTCTTCGTCACACTTTTCTTCGCCTCCATCGGCATGCTCGCAAACATGAGCTGGATCGTCGAACATCTGCTCCTGCTCATCGGTGTTACCGCTGGCATTGTCCTCCTCAAAATCCTCATCATTTGGCTCGTTGAACGCATCATGAACGTTCAACATCGTCACGCTATCGCCACCGGCCTCTGCCTCGCTCAAGTCGGCGAGTTCTCCTTCGTCCTCGCCATCACCGCACGCGGCTCTTCACCCGACAACGCACTCATCAGCGAAAACCTCTTCAATCTCATCGTCTCCGTTTCCATCCTCACCTTCTTCATTACCCCATATTTCATCTCCATCGCCAATCCCACCGGCCGATGGATCGAATTTCAGTTACGTAAGCATCGATTGATACGCACACCAAGCAAAAACCTCCGAGGCGGCGAATCCGATACACTCGCCGATCACGTCATGATCGTCGGCTTCGGCCCCGCTGGGCAGGAAGTTGCTGATCTCATGCGCGCTATCGAAGAACGCGTGATCGTCCTCGACCTCAACCCAATGACCGCTCTCAAAGTCGAATCCCAAGGCATGCTCTCACAGATCGGCGATGCCTCTTCCCACGAAGTCCTCGAACACGCTGCCGTTCATAAAGCGAAACTCCTCGTCATCACGCTTCCCGATCACCGCGCCGCTGCCACCGTCATCCGCACCGCTCGGCATCTCTCACCCGATCTTCGCATCATCGCTCGCGCCCGCTACCACGTCTATGTCAGCGAACTCGAAAACGCCGGCTCAAACCGCGTGATTGATGAAGAAACCGCTGTTGGCAAAGAGCTCGCTGATCAGGTCAAACAAGAAATGGGCCTCGATTTCACCGCCTAATCATCCCCCACCCCCCACCACTATCTCCTCTTATCATTTTTTTTTGTAACAACTTTCAAGCCTGCCACCGCCGGTGGCAGGGCGTTTGTACGATCCACGTTTAATTATTACAACCACACTTAATACTAAACAGCCATATCACGGTATGAATCCTCCGAGGGCTCCAAGACACGCAGATTCGCGCGTCAATTCAAGGACGGATTGAAAGTTAAGAGATACGAAACAGGGGGGGGGAGTGGGGATAGAAAAAGCCGACATCTTTAAGACGTCAGCTTCTCTTTCATCCCATTCCTTTTGATTAATCACCCCGCCGTGCATGTCACCTCAAGTTGGTCAAATTGCTCAGGATGATACAGGTATCGTGTTACGATCTGCTCCGGGTATCCCGTTGCATTAGTAGTGATCAAATTGATCTGATCATCAAACTCATGCAAGCATTTCTCACAATGAGATTTTTGAAGGATAACCTCGTTAACTGAAAACTTCTTAAGCAAATCATTGCAACTCAAGCACGCCGGATCATTCGTCCGTACGATGTTAATCGTACATACCGCCTTACTTTGTCTATTCACGCGATAGATAACAAGACGGTCAGCATCCTTAATGCACCCCGCGAAGCGACCTGATGACATCGGAATCGCAACATTCATATTTCCACACCTCGTCCTTACGTCACGTCAGCTTCAACTCTTGGGCAATGAATACGAGTTTTGCGAACAGGCAACTAACATTTGATTAGTTAGCACCCTGAATCTTGAGGCCACTGATTGAGAGAGTTGGCTTCAACGTGGGACAGTTATACGGACTATATTGTCCGAATAACTGTGCATGTTTCAAGCATTGGATTTAAAATTCCGAATAACGGGATTCAACTTGCTGTTTATCGAGATCAAATCTTCACCTCTTTAAGCATAAACCACGATAATTAAATAGCTTGACTTATATTTAACCATATGGTTAAATAATTGCTTCAAAAAACATGTGAGTATGCAACGACTCATAGCAACCTCACACCGACCCTAAAGGATCAGATCAATGGTGACAGCAACAAGCAGCCAACTTGATCGAACATTTGCCGCACTCGCGGACCCAACCCGCAGAAGCATCATCTCGTGTTTGTCACACGGTGACTGCTCTGTCAGTGAATTGGCAGAGCCTCATGAGATGTCGCTCCCCGCCATATCCAAACACCTCCGCGTGCTCGAAAAGGCCGGCCTCATCGAACAGCAGCGTGAAGGCCGTGTCCGCCGGTGCGTCCTTCACGCCTCACCCCTAAAATCCGCCGCCGATTGGGTCGAGGCATACCGAATCTTCTGGGAAGCGCAATTCGATTCACTCGAGCAATTACTCGAACAGCAAAATAATCCAGATCAAAACAATGACTGCGAGAATCAATCATGATCTAACAAACTAATTAAATAATAGGCAAAGTATCGATCGTTAATTTAATTTTATTAATATAAAACCAATTTTATCATTGCACGCAACATTGAAGTGTTGTTGTTGTGCTACTGGAGCATATCATGACAACAATAAACCATACACATTCACTTGAAATCAAACGTACCTTCAACGCAACCTCGCAACAAATTTATCAAGCTTGGATGGATCCCAAAATCCGCCAACAATGGTTCGCACCCAATCACGAAAAGATGACCTGTACTGCTTGCAAAATCGATCCAAAAGTTGGCGGCCAATTTGATCTGACCATGCACGACGACGAGACAGGCGAAGACCATATCGCTGTCGGCGAATTTATTGAACTTATCGATAATCAGAAAATCGTCTTTACATGGTCATGGAAAAACAAACCCAATCTTGCGAAGAACACGCATATCACCATCCAACTAACACCTTCTGATGGCGGCAAAAAAACTCACATGACCTTCACACATGTCGGCTTACCCGACGAAGCCACACGCGACGATCATATGAAGGGTTGGCAAGGTTGTTTTAAATCGCTCGAACTATTACTCGACCAATAAATACCCACATCACAATCAGCAGCACGCCGCGATCGGATCAACATCCGTCGCGGCTTATTTTTTCCCAACCTTCAACTGCTCTGTCACCACATCTAATATCTCACCATCACGAAGATTCACCCCCACAATCTTCCCCTCAGGGTTCACCAAAAATACCGCCGGCACGCCCCGAGTCCCATACGCCGGCCTCACCTGATCAAACTCCCATTTCCCTAAATACGCTTGCGGAAAGCTCATCCCCGCAGCCTCTGTAAATCTAATCGTCTCACTCGGATTATCATCCAGCGACAACCCGATCACTGTAAAATCATCACGTCCCCCAAACCGTTCCCACGCCCGTTGCACCCATCCCGCCTGAACGCGGCATAAATGCGAATCCGCCATCCAGAAAAATACCAACACATACTTCCCTCTGTTTTCAGACAGCACAAATTCATCATCGTTCACCAACCGTCCCTCCCGATCCACCTCCCCTGCCCTGAGCATTGGCGCGCTAAACCCCGGCGCTTGCCGCGCACAGCCCGCAAACGCCACCAACACAATCAACATTATCCAGCCAAGATATTTCATACTCATTATTATACGTATCACATTAATAATCAGGAGCAATCTTCTCAAGCCTGCCACCGCCAGTGGCAGGGTGTTTGGAAGAGATCTCGCCGTTCGTAGATATTGTTTCACCGTAACATAAAAAAACCGCACACCAAAGTATGCGGTCTGTAATACCTAATCAACGGTTTGATTCAAGCCCAAACGCTCTACGCGTGGGTGCTTTGACGATCATTAAAAATTGATCATGCGGTTGTTAATGCCAAGCGCCGATTCATGCACCGCTTCGCTCAGTGTCGGGTGAGCATGCATCGTCGCGACAATTTCTTCAGCCGTCGCTTCAAGCGTGATCGCCAAACCCATCTCCGCAATCATCTCCGTCACGCCCTCACCCACCATATGAGCGCCCAGCACTTCCTGATGCTCTTCACCCACAATCAACTTGATAAAGCCCTGCGTCTCATTAAGCGCCTGCGCCTTACCCGATACCTGGAACGGGAACTTCGCAGTCGTGTACGCAATGTCATTTTCCTTACAGTACTGCTCCGTAAAACCAACCGATGCAATCTGCGGCGAACAATACGTGCAACCCGGAATCGCATTGTAATTCACGTCCGGCGCGTCATGCCCATACATCCGCTCAACCGCCAACACCGCTTCCTCACCAGCGACGTGTGCCAACCACGGAGGCCCAATCACATCACCAATCGCATAAATCCCAGGCACATTCGTCTCATACGTCGCGCCCGCCAACTTGTAATCCGTAGCCGTCTTGATGTGCCCACGATCAATCTCGATCGTGATCGACTCATCAAACAGCCCATCAAACCGTCCCTGAACGCCGATCGCAACCAGAACCTTATCCGCCTCTAGCTCCTGCGTCTTGCTCTCATCATCAACCGCACTAATCAGCGCTTTGATCCCTTTGTCTGTCTTCTCAACAGACTTCACAATATTTTTCGTCATCACCTTGATGCCCAGCTTCTTATAAGCCTTCAGCATCGCCTTCGACACATCCGTATCCTCAATCGGCACCAACCGATCCAGCATCTCAACGATCGTCACCTCGGTCCCATATGCATTGTAGACATACGCAAACTCCATCCCGATCGCTCCCGAACCCACAATCAGCAGTTTCTCAGGACGTTCTTCAAGCAGCATTGCTTCTTTCGAAGAAATAATCTTGTCCCCATCAAACGCACTACCCGGCATAGGCCGCGGGCTTGCACCCGTCGCCACCATCACCTTCGGTGCATTTAAGACAACCTTTGCCTCGCCGCCAAACTTAAACTTCTCAACCCCGTTCGTACCAACCTCACCCGTCGGCTCCGCATCATTCAAATCATAAACTTCAACCGTCTTCGGGCTGCCAGCAGCTGCCTTCGAGATCAGCGCATGACCATCATAATGATCGATCTTGTTCTTCTTCATCAAGAACCCAACACCCGCATTCAGATTGCCCGCCACCTTACGTGACCGAGCAATCACCTTCGACCAGTCAAACGAAATGTTCTCAGCCGAGA
The DNA here is from genome assembly GCF_007747445.1 of Poriferisphaera corsica. Classification (NCBI taxonomy): domain Bacteria; kingdom Pseudomonadati; phylum Planctomycetota; class Phycisphaerae; order Phycisphaerales; family Phycisphaeraceae; genus Poriferisphaera; species Poriferisphaera corsica. Next base: position 4,271,729 of record NZ_CP036425.1, on the reverse strand, counting down.
TCCCGAATTCTTCCCGCTCATGGGTTAGCTTGTGATACAACTCGGCACCAGCTAGCAATGCCTTTGTCGGGATACAACCCCAGTTCAAGCATGTCCCGCCCAGTTTGTCCCGCTCCACGATCGCCACTTTCTTGCCCAACTGAGCCGCACGAATCGCTCCGGTATAACCACCAGGCCCGCCCCCAATAACAATCAGATCGTATGATTTGGTTTCAGCCATGATCTTGATACTTCCTGTCTAATGCGTTTTGCGATGCTATTTCCTCGTAGACCAGAAGGTCGTTCCGTGACAATAGGCATATTGCAGCGACCTACTGCCGAACCCGTATGCACGATCGAAGAAATATTGACGCAAACCGAAATAGTGTCACAAGCCTCAGAACGCGTTAGCGCCACACATCCTCCGCTTGCCTTTTATCGTGTAAGCTGCGCATTCTAGCGGATTATTCGCTCCCCTTCCTCTTCCCACCGATTCCGTTCCGCTAGATGAAATCTACATTTTACTATCAGAGACCCATCGCGCATTCCTCCCAGCAACCACTTGTCACTTCTCGCCACAGTTCAATACCCACTCATTTCGCGTTACAGACATAAAAAAGGTGACCGGCGAAAGACCCACCGGTCACACATGCATAGAAGAGAAAGAAGTTCGTCAACCATCCCCCCATCCCCCCCCATCTACCCCTCCCTGCCTCAACCTGAGCTTGTTATTCACTCGCTCTATCTATAAGACGTCTGTCTTGTCATCATTTTTCATCCGCTTTCATTTTTTCTCGGATGACATCCACCATTTCAGGCCCGCGCAAGTCCTTCGCAACAATCCGTCCTTCAGGATCAATCAAAAACATCGCCGGTATACCCTGCACGCTGTATTTCTTCGTGACCGTGTCCTTATTCCAATCCCCCAGGAACCCTTGAGCGTATGGCAACTCATGTTTCTCAACATACTTCAGCGGCTGCTCACGTTTCGCATCCAGCGACAACGCCAGCACCTCAAACCCAACCCCTTCATCCTTCAGCGCTTCGTAAGCCGCCTTCACATTCGGCGTCTCCGCCACGCAAGGTCCGCACCACGTCGCCCAGAAATCCAACAACAGCCATTTCCCCCTGTAATCCTCAAGTCGGATCACTTTCTCTGGATCACGCAGATCCGCTACCTCAAATTCAGGTGCTTTCTGCATTAACTCAACATGCTGCATGACTTGCACTTCAAATTCACCAAGATCAATCCGATCTCCACCATCTTCCTTGATTTCAAACTGAGCATGCAACGACGCCGCCTGCTCGTACCGATTACCCTCTTTTTGCTCATAAATACTGACCTGTAGGATGTATGCATCCGCAGGTAAACCGTACACCTCAAAGCGCCCATCCTTTTCCAGCTTCACCTGCCTGCTCACCACATCCTGATATGCAGCTTTCCGCTTCGCTTCCCATGCCTTATGAGCATCCGATTTCTGGAATGCTTCCCACCATTTCGTCCGCTCATCCTGCTCCATATCTTCCCAACCCTTAGGCAGCGGCGGCTGCAGCCCTTCCTCATTCACCTTGGAGCGGATTATCACATGATTCATCGGCCCATTTTGCCACGCCTCCGGCAACTCATCCAAATCCGGATGCGTGATCCGACCAATCGCTCTGCTACCCGAATAAGCAAAATCAAACTCATTCATCCCCGCCTTCAATTCCACTTGCATCTCAAACATCATGTTCAGCGAATTGTCACCCTCATCTTGCTTCGCAAAGCATCGAATCTTTCCCTTCCCCGTAGGCAACGCTTTAAATTCAACGTAACCCTGTTCATCTGTTGTTTCCAATACCCCATTACGTATCGACGTATACGATCTTTGATCGTGATCCGTATAGTTCGCATTCATATCAAATGAAACCAAATGCCCAATCAGCGGCTTCCCATCCATCAACACCTTCACCTTCGCTTCAGCCCACGGATTCAAACGAATCTCTTTACCCTGCCCAGCTTTCACCTCATCCATCTTTGCGATCGCATACCCCGCATTACTCGTTGCAAACACCGCAAAATCCTCACCCGTATCCGTGAACGCAAATCGCCCAGCCTCGTCCGTCTTCACGCTCATCTTGTCATGATTAAAGCTCGGTTTACCCAAATGCGCCTGCGTTCCCTTATCAACACGAATCACTGACACATCCTTCACCGCTTCGCCATGCCAATCCACTACTTTGCCACTGAACATATCACCCTTCTCCAATTCAATGACCACATGCACGCCATGTTCCCCATCCTTCACGATCCGTGATTGACCCGGCTTGTATCCCGGCGCTTCTATCTTGATCCCCATTTTCGGATACGTATCCCTGTAAACAACCTTAAACTCATGCCCATCCTTCTTAATCCCACGATCACGGAACTGCCAGTGCATCCGGTCATGGCCTTCCCAGCCGATCCCTTTGCCAACTTTGTAATCTGTAATCGCTTTCCCCGTTCCCTTCTCAATCACCTCACCAGTAATCTTCAGATCTGAATAAAGCGTCAGCACATACGCCTCATCCTGCGCCTTCAAAATCGGTGCAATCGATTGATAATCCGAATGATGCACACCAAACCTGAAATATTCATCCTCCGAAACATTATTAAATTCAAACCCACCGTTCTCATCCGTCTTCGTCTTGAAGTTCAAAACCCCAATCGACGTCCCGCAAATATGATGCTTTTGGTTATCTTTCGTAGGCTCAATCTTCGACCAGTTATCTAGCTCCACCTTCGCGCCAACCATCGGCATCCCCTCGTCATCCAAGACAATCCCCCGCACCGTATGCGCCTTACCCAACGCTACATCATATTTTTCAGCAGTAATCTCCTCCACCTTCATCTCACGCAAATCAACATACGTCGGTGCAAAATCATCATGCGAAATATTGATCACGCGATAATCTGGCTCACTCTTATCCAAACCATATAAACGATAATAACCATCCTGATCCGTCACCGTCCTCGGATACCACGGGCAAAAACCGTTGTACAAACTCACCCGTGCACCCTCAACCGGATTCCCCTCCCAGTCCGTCACCACGCCTTCAATACACGATCCACCATCCAGCTCAACTGTCACATGTCCGCCATTCGTGGTCTTGCCATCCACAACAACCATCCCCGGATGCAATTCCGCTTCACTCAGCACAGCATACGGCTTATACCCGCCTTCAACTTTATTGTGATACACATCACGACCGTTATGCGGCACCGTGTTGTATCTGTCATCATACAAGTACACCCGAGCTTCCTTCACAAACTCACTCGGCACAGGGAACGCAATCTCATGATGATCCTGTTCAGGCACAACCGTCATGTAAAACCAGTCCTGTTTCAACTCATAAGGCAGCTTCGGCACATCATCCTCATACAAAACCTCAACATGCACCGACACATCGCTCAGCTCCTCACCCGTTGCCTTGTCCATCACATCGAACGACAGATTCCCGCTCCTCACCAGCATCACCGTCTGCAACCCATCATCACCAACCTCGATCGTCCTCACATCTTTCACAAACGCATCAACATACTCTCCCTTCTGAATCTGCAATGTGTGTTTTGCCTTCTCACGCATACCCAATGAGTACGCCGCCACCTTCGCGATACCATCCTTTCCCGTATACGCATACTGCGCAAAATTCGCCAGCGCCACATCCACCGTCACCCGCGCACCCTCAATTGGCATCCCTTGCGAATCAACAATCTTCACCTCAACCATATCATCCGCAACATACGCTGGAATCGGGAACGATGCGCCCTGCTCCACCGTCGCAGGACTCAGCGACAACTCAAAAATCTCCAAATCCGCCGGCGATACCGAGTTGTTCCTGTACCCCACCACCAACATGTCAATAAACCCATCATCATGAAGCTCACGCAGGTCGCGCGACAATGTATGCACCTCGCCATCCGCAATCAGATCCATCGCATTGAAAATATAAAAACCCTTCTTATAGTCCGTCGACCCAACATTATTCCCATACAGCGACCACACATCATAAAACCCCGGCGAACTCGACCGGTACTTCAACGTCAAAATCGGATACTGATTGATATCGATCACCTGACCCAGCGGCAGTTCCCACGCAACACGCGAACCCGTCTGATTCACACGGAACACAACCTTATCCACCCGATTCTCAACCGCATGCGCCGTCGTATACACATTCCCCGTCCGCTGCGGTGCAACACGCCACTCCGCCATCGTGTTCACCACGATCTTCTCCTCCGGCGGCGTCTGATCCAACCCAAAATCAATCAACTGCCCCTTGCAGCCCAACCCCACCATCGCCATCAATATCAGCCCGATCGTTGCGATTACTGTTCTCATTTTCTATGCATCCCGAAGGTCTGTCCTCTGTACTATGCGCTCACATCAAGCGCAAATACCTCCCGCCCTCATCTATTAAGACGCTGCTCACTTCTAAAGTTTGCAACAACAATAAAAAAAACGCCCTCAACAGAGAGCGTTTCTTCATTTTCAAAGCGTTTTGCGAAATGACCTGGAGCGTTATCCAATAGGTCGTTTCGTAAAAATCATCTTTACATAGGTTAGCTGCTTGTTTTGACGACTCGGATGTTCCAAATCATGATACAACTAGCTCTAACATTCACATCACCGTGTTCATGCACCGCGGCGACGTCTCGCCAACAACATCAACCCACCCATCGCAACTAATGTACTTGGCTCAGGAATGAACACTGTTTGCAATGACAACTCATAGAACTGAGCGTTGTCGTTTGCTCCCATGACACGCAGGAAGTAGTCCCCTTCCGCCAAACGCTTGTTATACAAACGCTCAATGCCGCCCAAACCATAACGGTCAAGCAAAGCTACACGATCGCCCTCTTCATCAATAATCTCAAGCGCTAAATCGCTCAGCTTCTTTGCGTCAAATTCATATTCAGCAACCACATCACCATCAAATTTTGGTTGCGCACTACGATCATAAGTCATTCCAACAGCCGAAAGCTTAAACGTAATCTTCGTCATCTCATCGAGCGTGAACTTGAACACATCTACATCCGAATCATCATCAATTGAAAGGAAATCAATATCCCCAAATTCAATCTCAGATTTACGAGCATCCGAACCATACTTGTAAGTCGTGTCGCCCGTTAGCGTGCCAAGATCCGTCGCATTCGCCATCGTCTCGTTACCGAGACCCTTCTCGTAACGGTCACCATATAAACGCTGCATCATCAGAATGTCATCGAACTGTGGCCCGTGGATCGATGTGTCCAAATACGGCTCCATCAGCATGTTCGAGCTTTCCGAGAGCAAGTGTGGCAAGCCAAACCCATGACCCATCTCGTGAATAATCACATTCTCAAAGTACGCGTCATCTTCCCAATCCGTATCATCAAGGTCGATCAACATATCACCACCGTATTCAGGGTAATAGTTGTACGCCAAAGTATTATATGGCCCGTCAATCCGTGCACCCGCGATACGCATGTCAGCCCGAACACCTAATTTACCATCGTTCGTTTTAAACTGACCGCCACTCTCCCAACCACCATGTCGCGCACCATCATCGTAATTCAGGTATTCAAACGATAAGCCCGATACCTGACCCCAACGATCAAACGCGTTACTGAACAACGAGAACCACGATCGCTCACTGATCGGCTTCAGCTTGTCGACATAGGAAACCTTATAAACATCATCCAATGTCGAAATCAACTGACTGCTATAAGACAAGTTGCCCTGATCGACGTCCGTTGTGGTGTTGTCAGGAACAATCGACCAAGTCAACGTGATCGGCGTGCCTATCGTCGACACATTCCCATCCGTCATCGTCTTTGTCCAAGGCGCCAAACCATCAAACGCGATATGATCTGCGCCCATGGATAACCCGCCTGTAACGACAGAAAATGCGGCTAAATAACAGCACCGCTTGCTTAAAGTTGCAATATTCATGTTAAAACCCCGTAAAAAAAAGTCTCTCAACTCACTTCAGCGCCGTTGTGCAATGCCCTCGGTAAAAACAATCATTGGTAGGAAATGAAAAAAAATAGTTTTTACGCGAATCATCGACAAGCATTAATCACACGATTAAATGCAACGCCTATTTCCGAATTAATATACATCTGTAACAGACGATCCCCGCCTCTCACACATTCACTCTCAATCTATTTACGATCAATTATACACAACTATGATATGAAACAAACAATGCTTAGCATAATTTTGTAATAGTTAAACTAGGCAAAATCAGTTACGTAAAAAAACCGTATCAATATCAATCTATATAAAGCGTATCCCACACCCATCTCAATCCAAAACTTTCATCAAAGACATGTATCGGCAAAAAGCCTTCAAAAACAATACTTCTTCTTCCATGACGCGCACCACACCCGCTTGATCTGCACATCAGATCAAATTAAATCAAAACAATTACAATAAGACCGAATTCACTTGCGCGTTTACGATCAATGCCAACCTCATTAACCCACGCGCCGATTGTTTTCTTGATCATCATTTCCAAAACGTTTTGAATTACTGACTTGATCATCCGTCATGTGCGGCTGAGTATTCGTTGGCATAGTCGTTACACCTTTGCCCGAGTGTTTTGATTTGTATAGCCGTCCATCCGCGATTTTTAGTAGCGCATCGCCATGCTCCGCCTTATCGTGATTCATCGAAGCAATGCCTATCGATAAGTTAGGCGTCGCACGTAACTTCGAATCACTGAACGACATCTTCGCTTGCCGCACGAATAATTTTCGTGTGTTATCCGCGAGTTGTTGCGCACGGTAGAGCGGGCAACCCGGGAGGAGGATCAGGAACTCATCGCCGCCGAGTCGGACAGGCAAATCGTCATGTCGGATCGAGCCGCGGAGAATGTTTGCAAGCAGAACAAGCAACTCATCACCCGCATCATGACCCAGTAAGTCGTTTATCTGCTTGAAGTTGTCCATATCGATCATGACCGCAAGCAGGTCGGTTCGGGTTGCTTTGGCGGCGGCATATAACGCGTCGAGTTGCTCATCGAGAGCGCGCCGGTTGCCTAGCTCGGTGAGTGGATCGCGGCTGGCGAGGTTTTCGAGCTGCGAACACGCGCGTCGGGTGGCGTGTTCAATGCGCTGGGTGAGTGTGCGGCGGAGATGCGCGATCTCTTGTGCATCTTTAACTGCTGACACGGCAAGGCGTTGGGTGATACGGGCTATTTGGCCGATCTCATCGCGGCGTTCGGTTGGTAGACGTTTAATGGTGCGGGGGGAGGTGTTGGTACAGATATCGAGGATATTGGTGATGAGTTGGTCGGCTGGAGAGACAACCCATGTACGGGCAAAGGCGATAAGTCCTGAAATGACAAATGCTAATGCGAGAAAGAGAGGCCAGGTTAGGTGGCCGAATTTCATCTCAAGAATGCCGATGCCAGCCCCGGCGGTGGCGGAGACAATGATGATCAGTGTCACCTTGTTGCGCAGTGATGCATCGTTCCAAACCTTTGGAGCAGAGCGGTTTACATGGCAGAGATCCTCGTCGAAGCGAAAGCTGTCGGGAGGTGTCGCATCTGCTGGGGATGGATCAGATGAGGGCGTTGGCGGGGGGGATGGCGTCGTCACGTTGTGAAGGATCGGATATGTTTGGTGCGAATGATGAACAGATATGAGAATAATTTCGGTTATGTGTTGCGCCTGAAGGGTTTAGCGCGGGTGAGCAGGTAGGTGAGGTTGGTGAATTTCATGGGTGGTATGTGTAGTGGGGGTTGGCTTCGGTGTGCGGGGTGGGTTTGGAAATTGAGCGAAGCGGACAGAGGGGAGTGATATGAAAATGACTGTTGGGTTTCGATGCGCTGCAAGTCAGGGGTGGGTTTGAAAAATGGATGACACGAACAGGGGGGACAGGGGATGAGAATGGATTGCAGTGGCGCGGCGGGTTTTGGCGCACAGAATCCCGAAATTAATGATTTTCCTGTAGGCCGTTTGGGTCGGTTTTGGTTCAAAACAGATTCGTTTGGGTGAGTTTGGATATAGAAATTGTGAGAAATAACGAGAAACACGCGAGCGCGAATTGGCGATTTTCGTGTTTGTGCGCGCTCGCAGAATTTTTTTGAATTCGATCTACATTGACATGGGATTTGCGCCGCGGGGCTGATTGGAAAGTGTGACTAATTGATGGTTAGCACAAATAGATTTTAATTTGTGAGTGCGCGTGTTCTTGACTATGTAAGTAAACGAATATGGAGAGGGAGATCTGGGAGGGTGATGGGTTGAGTGATGTGTGTTTTACTGCGATGGGTCGTTGAAGAGATTGGTTTTTTTCTTGATGATTAAATAGTTGAAGCTGGTGATGCAGAAGCTGATGAGGAGCCAGTAAATACAGAAGACGATGATCATGGGGATGAATGCGTGTTCACCAATATTTGAAGAGTACAAGAGATCCAGGAACCAGGTGATCGGGTAGTTGATGGGGAGGAGGACAATAACACCTGCTGGCAGGACGAAGAGAATCGTGTGTATGACGGTGATCAACACGAAGGTGAGAAAGGTTGCGATGACAAAGAACATGATTGTTTTTGTCTTGGCGGAGTATTGGGGGTGGTGAGATTGAATGGGATTAACTTCAAGTTATTGGAGATACGGTTTGAATAGATCGAACGTTATTTCATAAGATGGATTGTGTGATGTATTAATGAGCGGTGAATGGGGGGGAATTGGTGTCAGCAGGAAGCTCTATGCGCTGGATAGAGGTGGCGAGGCCGGTTTTTGGGTTGATGTCGAGTAGGATGCCGGCGGTGACGGGGGAGATGGTTGCGACGTCGAATGGGGCGGGCATGTTGGTGGTCATGTGGGTGAGGACACGGTCGACGCGGCGGCCGAGTACGGAGCCGGTGGGGCCGCACATGCCGAGGTCGGTGATGTAGGCGGTGCCGCCTGATGGTGAGGGTCGATCTGAGATGGAGCCGTCGGAGAGTGTTGGGGGGAGGATGCGAGCGTCGGCTGTGGGGATATGGGTGTGTGTGCCGAAGACGCAGGAGACGCGCCCGTTGAGATACCAGCCAAGGGCGACTTTTTCGGAAGAGGCTTCGGCGTGGACTTCAGTGATGATAATTGCGGTGGGGTCGTGCTTTTTGATGTCGGCGATGAGGTTGTCACAGCACTCGAATGGATCGGAGGCGGGGAGTGACATGAAGATGCGGCCGAGGACGGTGAAGACGTAGATCGCTGGAAGATTTTGAGAAGGATCACCGGGAGTTAATCGCATAAAGCGGTTGCCGAGGGCTTTGTGGGAGAGGTTTGCGGGGCGAATGATGTTGGATTCGCTTTGGAGGATGGGGATGATGTGGTTTTTTTTGTAGACGTGGTCGCCGAGGGTGAAGGCGTCGATGCCTGCACGGACGAGTTTTTTGTAGAGGTCGGGTGTGAGGCCTGTGCCGTTGGAAGCGTTTTCGGCGTTGGCGATGAGGAGGTCGGGGGTGTATTGCTCGCGGAGTATGGGTATGGCTTGCGTGACGGCCTGGCGGCCAGGGGTTCCGACGATGTCACCGAGGATTATGATTCGCATGGGATAGAGGATAGCGGGAAGAGGGGGTTATTGTCGAATGGAAAGTGGGGATGAGGTTATAAAGGGGGTGAATGTAAATGGTTATAGGGCTTGGATTTGAGGGTGGATGTAAGGGTTGTAGTGATTGGAGTGGTTTGGGGGTAGGTTGTGGGGGGTGTTGGTGTGGGATTGGGGTGACGAAAGAGAAGGAGGACTGTAAGCTAGAGGGTATGAGGTGCCCGTATTGCCATGATAATGATGATAAGGTGATTGACTCGCGCGAGAGCGAGGGCGGTAAGGTTGTGCGCCGGCGACGGGAGTGCAAGCGGTGTGGTAAGCGGTTTAGTAGTCGTGAGCGGATTGAAGAGACGACACGGCTGACGGTGATCAAGAAGGATATGAGCCGGGTGCCGTTTGAGCGGAGCAAGTTGCTGACGGGTTTGCAGAGGGCGTGTTATAAGCGGCCCGTGCCGACGGAGGTTTTGACGAAGACGGTTGAGGAGATGGAAGAGCAGCTACTGAATCGTGGTGAGCGTGAGGTAGAGAGTTTAGAGATCGGGAAGATTTTGGCTGAGAAGCTGAAGCGGATTGATGGGGTTGCGTACTTGCGGTTTGCGAGTGTGTATATGCAGTTTAAGGATTTGGATGATCTGATTGCTGAGGCAGAGGACATAAAGCAGATGCGGCCGGGGGACGAGGATGAGAGTGAAGGGACGTTGCTGTTTTAGGTTGAATGGGTGTAGCGGATGATTAGAAGGGCTGGTGGGAGGCACACTAATCATATCATAGGGTTTTAAAATCTTTAGTTAGCTGTTCTAAGCGCTTAAGGAGAGATGGGTGTGTGAGGGAAAATACAGGGGATGAAAAAAGGTTCGGTTCAAGGCGAATGAATGGTAAATTATTGGGTGAAGTCTGTAGATATACAGGGGAATGGTGATTGGGGGAAGGACTGTATTGTGGTTTCATGTCTATGTTTGAGCGCTAATATTTAACGAAGCAATAATCTGCGACTTTGGATGGTTGTTGTATTGGCCAGGTGGCGTGTTGATTGATTTGATTATTGCGCATTGTAAGGAGATATGTGATGGCTACTGTTGGGCACATTCTAGCGGACAAGGGTGGTGAGGTGATGAAGGTAAGTTCACAGACGACTGTGATGGAAGCGTCAGTGAAGATGAATGACAAAGCGATTGGGGCGCTTGTTGTTGAAGAGGGTGATAAGGTTGTGGGTATCTTTACGGAACGTGATGTGCTGCGTCGCGTTGTGGTGAAGGGTGTTAAGGCTGAGGATGTGAGTGTGGGGGATGTGATGACGGGTGAGGTGATTTGCTGCAAGCCTGATATGGATTTGGAAGAGGCGCGTGGGATCTGTATGAAGCGGCGTGTGCGTCACTTGCCTGTGATTGATGATGAAGGTCGGCTGCATGGGTTGATTTCGATTGGTGACCTGAATGCGTGGGATTTAACAGGTCATAAACGAACAATACATTATTTGCATGAATATTTGTATGGAACGTGATTTGTGTGCAAAGGATAGATACGTAATGAGCCTGCCTCGAAAGAGGTGGGTTTTTTTATTAAATACGCATTGGCGTAGATTCATAGAATGTGCTGAGCACGAGGCAGCATCATGAGGCAGATGGTCATGGATCGACACGATTGAAGGATTATCGCCACTTCGTCAGTGGTGTGGATGGAGAGAAGCAGAGTTTTTGGGATATTGAATAGCAAAAAAGCCTGAATGCGAAGCAGACTGTCAAGAATGAGCTGGCGAAAGCCGGCTAATTTTTTTAAACAATTATGCGAAAATCACCTCGAAAGGGATGGTGGTATCTTTATATCTGCAAGTAGTTATATATGAAGTGAATAGATTAATGATTAATAAAAAAAAGAGTTTAGCGTGATTTTATAGATGTATAAGTCAATATAAATATCGGATTTATTTAACAAATCATTGTGTTGTGAAAATAAAAAAAACTATATAAGAAACGCCCGTGACTATTGTAATTATTGCAAACTTAGTTTAATAATAGATTGTGGTTTGTTTTAGTAAATTCTAGAACAAGGAATATTGATCGTGAGAAACATATTTTTTGGTTCTAGTGTATATGAACAATATCAGACAATTGATCTTATGTATGTATTTGTAGTTTAGAGGCAAAAACCAGTCTGATTCGTAAAATTATGTTTGGTTCTGTTGGTAGTTTGGTGTTTTCGGGAATATTAAACGTGCAACTGCCTGCGCGCATATCAAATTTATAAATCAATGTAGAACTTGGATTTTGTAGAGTAAGCAAAATCGCAGTTGAGTATATTCACATCATTACTGATGGAGGTTATTGCTGTGAAAAAAATATGTATTCGTACTAGTATGGAAGCGTTTACGCTAATTGAGTTGTTAGTTGTAATCTCAATAATAGCATTATTAATTGGTATCTTATTACCAGCATTGGGTGCGGCGAGAAGGACCGCGCAATCAGTTAAGTGCCTTAGCAATATTAGGCAAATTGGCTTAGCATCATATACCTATACCATTGATCATAAGAGTTTTTATGTTCCGGCGGCTGCAAGTCCTTGGAGTATCCCCCGTGATTCACCACTTAATCCAAGTAATCCGTTACAGCATCCAACACGTTGGTGGCCGGGGATTCTTGCAGCTCGCAATTATTTAGCAAGCCCTGATTTTCATGATTGCCCGTCATTCGATACAACAAACGATTACTACAAAGAAATTACAGATATGTCGAAAGATGCTGAGCATGATGATCGATGGCAGACGACAGAATATGGTTATAATTACATGAACTTAGGAAGTACACAGCGGGCGTTAGGTGAAGACCCCTCTAAAATCAATGATAACGGTACAGGTTATGATTTGATGTCGGCGAGAGATTCTGACTTCAAGAATCCGACAGAGACTATTGCGTTTACAGACGCATACTCGCCGGATGCTAGATTGGCTGGTGAGGAGGAAGGCCGTTGTATTGTTCGTGATTCATGGAATCCGACACCAACCTCAAATCCGCATCAAGAAGCTGATGCACGTCATGGTAATGCGACGGTCAATGTTGCATGGGGAGACGGGCACGGTTCAGCCGAGGCAACTGAGTTTGAGGCGGATCCTGCGACTAATATTCCTGAGTCATATCTGACATCGGCATACACAGAGAATGGTTTGACGGATAAATGGGTCAATGATCTGTGGAAAGGTAATCCATATTATATAGGTTCAAGTAAATGGGATATTGAATAGCAATAGGTCTGAATATGAAACAGACTAGCAAGAATGAGCTGGCGAAAGCTGGCTTATTCTTTTAAGAAGTTATGCGAGAATCGTCTTGAAGAGGATGGAGCTATCTTTACATCTACAAGTTGTTATATTTTCGATGTATAGCAAAGGTATGTGTTTTATAGCGGGAGTTGGGATATTAACTTTGTGCGTAAGTCCGTACGAATCTCGGATTTACACCACAACTCACAGAATAGTGAAAAATAAAAAAACTGTATAAGAATCGCTCTCGACTATTGTAATTGTTACGAATTTGGTTTTATAATAGGGTGTGTTTTGTTTTGGTAAGTTTTAGAACAATGAACATCGATAGTTGGCAGCCACACTTTTTGGTTTGAGTGTGTGATTAATGTCAGGCAGTTGATCATATATAAGTCTTTGTAGTTTATAGGCAAATCGAGTCTGATTAGTTTAGAGATGTTTGTTTGGGCAGAGGTTTGATACTTTCGGGAACATATTAATTAAACGTGCAACTGTCTGCGCGCATATCAAATCTTTAAATCTATGTAGATATTGGATTTTGTAGAGTAAACAAAATTACAGTTGGAAAATATTCACATCATTACTGATGGAGGTTATTGCTGTGAAAAAATCATGTATTCGTTATGGTGTAAAGGCGTTTACGCTAATTGAATTGCTCGTAGTCATTTCGATAATAGCGTTGTTAATTGGTATTTTGCTGCCCGCGTTGGGTGCTGCAAGACAGACGGCGATGTCGATTAAATGTTTGAGTAATGTTCGCCAGATTGGAACGGCGATGGCTGCGTATATGATTAGCTATGATGGATATCATTTACCGTATGCTAATCCATGGCCAAGTCATACAGAGCCAAGGTATTGGCCTGGAATGTTGGCGTCGGGCGGGATTATTAGTTCCGTTGAATTTTATGATTGTCCATCATTTGACGCGATAAACGCAGAATTTTTAGAGATTACGGATATCAGTAATCCAGTCGATGATCGTTGGTATACCGCTCAATATGGTATGAACTACATGCACTTGGGGTCATTGCAGCGATATGCTGGAGGGCAAGAAAGAAGTACCGCATGGGCTGTCGTTGAGCCATATTTTTGGGAAGATGAGAATGCGCATACGGTGCAAACACCGCGTGATGTTATGGTCAGAAATCCAACAAAAACGGTTGCTTTTGCAGATGGTTATTCAAGTTATGAGATGGAAGTCAATGGAACGAGTGTAGGTCGTGCACGCATTCGAGATTCATGGAATCCGCCGAATATTGATCGTACACATGTACACCCACGTCATAGCGGAAATTCGGCAAATGCCGCATTTGCGGATGGTCATGGTGAATCTGTTGCGAGTAAATGGGAAATTGATGGAACTTACGATAATATTCCAGATACACGTTTCAAGAGCGCTTATGACATCAGCGCATTTGGTGACTGGTGGGAAGATGATTTTAATATTTGGCGCAACGGCGGAGAATACAAAGTTACGCTTTGGGGTGAATGGCGTTAGAAATACCAAAGTGCCCATAGAAAGGTCAGCGAGAGCTGGCCTTTTTTATTTGGTGTAAAGGCGTGTGATTTACAATGGTCGTTTGTAAAGCGTTTGTGTTGTGTATTGAAATAATTGCGATTGAGAATATAAAATTGAGCTGAGAAATTCTAGAATTAAGGGGGCATAGATTTCTAAATTTAATATTAGTGTTTATCAATGTATTGAAGCTATTGTTAGGTTTCTGGTTTCCATGAGCAGAATGATTGCTATATATCACGAAAAAATGATTGATCTGATGGCTAGGTTAATTGTTTTGATTGTGATCATTGAATATTGGTCATATGTTGCAGGGTCAGGTTGGGCGAGTGTGTGAACTGCAATGGTTATTTGTTTTTGAGATATTTTGTTTGTATTAATAATATGTAATATGAACTGTATTACTAAACGATGATAAGCCAATCAACGAGAGATTGGTTATTTGAAATGCTATCAATTATTTAGATTTTTGATGTTCAATCATATCAAGTGATTATTGTAGGCTATTTAGACATATTTTATTTAATACAAGAACGGGGTATATGATGAGAATCGCCACGAATCGTATTACTGCATTTACATTAATTGAGCTTTTAGTAGTGATTTCAATAATAGCTTTACTAATTGGAATTTTGCTGCCGGCACTTGGTGCGGCGAGGAATACAGCAAGAGATGTGATGTGTTTGAGTAATCTGAGGCAGATGAATATTTCTCATGCAGCATATTCTGCGGATAATGATTCGTTCATTATTATTATGAGCAATCATCAGCTTGTACAACCTGAGAGTCATGCGTGGTTATGGGGGACGATTTCAGATAAGGCGGGATACTGGCCAGCGTTATTGTGCAAAAATTATGGTGGCACACGGGATATGTTGATCTGTCCAAGTTTTGATCAGGGCTTGGATGCACACGATTCGATTATTAATGCGCCGATGGATGCATTAAATGATTATCGTTGGAAGCGAACTCATTATGGTTTTAATAATACATGGTTAGGGACACGTTTTTGGGGTGAGTTGAAGACAGGAAAGGTTACGGGTGGGAGCCATTACAGTAATGATGCTGATCGTTTGCGTACGACGAGACGACAGGTTGAAATTCGTAATCCGGCGGATACGTTGTTGTTTGCGGATGCCTGGCGTGAACGTTATGAGAATGAGGATTACTTTAATGGCTGGGGAACGATGTATCCTGCTGGGACGAGTGTAAATAATGGTGGGCCACATGCAAGACATACATCGACGGTTGTGAATGTAGCATATGTTGATGGTCATGCGGGGACAGTGCAGTGTGAGACGACATGGGCAAGAAAGGGACCGAACAGTTGGGGGAGTAGCCCATGGGCTGAAGACGCGTTGGGGTGGCATCATTCGGGGAGTGCAACAGAGGGTAACAAATGGAATATCTATTAGATAGTTAGACGGAAAAGGGAGATTGGGTGTGGTGGATTAATTGTCGAGCATATACGGATGAGGCTCCCACAGATAACGCAGTGATGTTATCTGTGGGAGCCCTATTTTAATTGGGATGCATGATGCAAGTTGGGCAGTGTTGTTCTTTGGTCGTGGAGAGTTGTATTTGGGTGTGATCGATTATGTTAAATTTACAGTCAATATTGCCGATTAATAGAGATTGTGTGTTCGATAATGCACATTTTAATTGTTTTGCGCAATGAAGTGTTGCAATCTAGTTATTCTTAATTGAGGTGGTTCATCTTACAATTCTATCGTTCTTGAAGTGATGTAGTTCTTTAAGCCTACCTAGTGTCTGTACTAAAAAACATATGTATTTGTCGAGCAGCGCCTATTCAGGATGTTGGCTGTGTCATAGCAGGTACACATAAGAGAGGATTGTAATTTATGAGATGTCATATGAAAAAAGCATTTACATTAATTGAATTATTAGTAGTCATATCAATCATCGCATTGTTAATTGGCATTTTATTGCCTGCATTAGGTGCAGCAAGAAAAGCGGCTCAGGATATAAGCTGTCTAAGCAATGTGCGGCAGTTACTGACGGTGCATTTTGCGTATTCAACGGATAATGATTCGTTCTTTATCAATACGAACACGCTTCACCAAGAGAAGCCGAATGACGGTAGAAATGGTTGGCAAACGGTGGATCCGGGGATGGCGTGGTGGACATCGTTGTTGACTAAGAGTCATGGTGCGAATAGAGATTTGTTTGTTTGTCCACGATTTGGTGAAGGTTTAGATGGAAGTAATGATATTAGTCGAGCACCATTGGATGAGCTAGATAGTGTTAAGTGGAAGCGATCGCATTACGGAATCAATGCGAACTGGTTGGCGACATTGACATATCAGAATGAGTTTAATGGGGCAGGTCTTGAAACGGGAAGTCGGCTTAGAAGTGAACCTGAGCGATATCAGTATTCGAGGCGTCAGAGTGAAGTCAGAAACGGTACAGAAACAGTGCTGTTCGCGGATAGTCATTCATTGACAACAGTTGAAGGTAGCGGAACATTGCCATCATCGTTCGCTACGACTTACACGAAATCGCTTCATGCACGTCATAGTTCATTTGGTATTAATGTCGGTTTTGTAGATGGACACGGTGAGTCAGTCGCTACGAAGTCTGATCAAACGATTGATGCATTTAGTTCTGCGGAATTGGGGTGGCATGACCATTTGAATGCTTCTGAAGGCAATAAATGGGATATTTATTAATAGCGAAATAATTTGCGAAGTTTTAAGCATCCAAGGGTCTGAGATTGCGATATCTCAGGCCCTTGTTTATTTATTGGAAGAGGGCTATAGCGATGAATGTGGAGCAAATGATACGCAGAACTGTGGATAATGATGATGGATGGTGCGAGGGTGGGAACAGGGGAGAGATTGATCTTGACGGGGATAATGGGGGGCGGTAATTTCGGATAGCTTTCGAAGTATTTTGTGTAACTCGCTTTGTAGGCGATTGTATATAGACGCATCACAGGCTAATTGAAGGACAGGCAATGCGAGAATTTATTTTGGATTTTGTGGGCTGGGATGGTGCATTGGGGACAGGTACTGATGCGATGATCTATTTTTCGATTGCGATGTTTGCAACGATTCTGTTTGGAATCCGCATGGCAATGATGATGTTGGGTGGGGATACTGACACGGATTTAATTGGTGGTGATGCACTAGATGCACACGACATTGATGCGATGGACACAGGGGAGTCATTTAATGTGTTTTCGTTGCTGTCGATAACGGCGTTTTTTATGGGGACAGGTTGGATGGGGTTGGCTGCAAGAATCTCGTTTGGATTGTCTGGGCCAATGAGTTTGTTGGTGTCGGTGGGGTTTGGTATGGCAATGATGCTGCTATCAACGGTGGGGATTATGTATGTGAAGCGGCTAGAGGGCACGAATGAGTATGATGTGAAGACGGGGATTGGGCGAACAGCGAAGGTGTATTTGACGATTCCGGGAGGTGCGAAGGGGATGGGGCAGATTGAAATATCGATATCGGGACGCCGCAAGGTGATGAAGGCGATGACGAAGGGGGAAACGGAGTTGAATGCATTTGATATGGTTGAGGTAATTGAGGTGGGGGATGATGAGGTGTTTTGGGTGAAGCCATGTCATGAGGCCGTTGGGCAAGGTTAGTTTGTGTGTTGAAGAATTTTAGAACGTCAATAGCCAAGAAATTGGTAAGAATATCCGGGCGCGCGGCATGGCTGCGCAGATGAAATAGAAACTATAAAGGAGCGTATGATGGGAATGATGATGTTAGCGGCTGGCGAAGGGCTGGTCTTTGCGGTGATCGGTGTTGCGGTTGCGGTGTTTTTGTTTATCGCGATGTATGCGGCGACAAGGTATAAACGGTGTCCGTCTAATAAAGTGTTAGTGGTTTATGGTAGTGTGGGAGGAGAGCGAACAGCGAAGTGTTTGCATGGTGGTGGCGCATTGATCTTGCCATTGATTCAGGATTATGCGTATCTAAATCTTGAGCCAATGACGATTGAAATTGATCTGACGAACGCGCTATCTAAGAAGAATATCCGCGTGAATGTGCCATCGACGTTTACGATTGGTATCTCGACAGAAGCGGACATTATGAATAATGCTGCTGAGCGTTTGCTGGGGCTGACAGAGATTGATATCGCGACACAGGCGCGGGATATTATTCTTGGGCAGATGCGTTTGGTGATTGCGACGCTGACGATTGAAGAGATTAACCAAGACCGTGAAAAATTCTTAGGGTTGGTTAATCAGAACGTGAACAGCGAGCTGATGAAGGTTGGTCTTGAAGTGATCAACGTGAATATTCGCGATATTACTGATGAATCGGGGTATATCGACGCGATTGGCCGCAGGGCTGCGGCTGAAGCGATCAATACGGCGAAGGTCGAGGTTGCGGAAGCTGATAAGGGCGGTGCGATTGGTGAAGCGAGTGCGAATCGTGAGAAGCAGGTGTTAGTTGCTGAGCAGGTCGCGCAATCGAATATGGGGCAGAAACAAGCGGAGCGTGATCAGCGTATTAAGGTTGCTTCGCTTGAAGCGGATGGTATTGCGGGCGAGGCGAATGCTGAGCGTGCGAAACAGATCGCTGTTGCGGAGCAGAACGCGAAGGCGGTGCAAGGTAAAAAAGCTGCGGAATCCAAGCAGCGTATTGAGGTTGCGACACTCGAAGCCAGTGCGGTTGAAGGTGAGAATAAATCGCAGGCGGAAATTGCGGATTACAAGGCAACACTTGAGGAGCGCAAAGCGGAGGCGAAACGCCGCGGTGAGGTTGCGACAGCGAATGCTGCGAAAGATGTTCTTGAGGCAGAGAAGCAGCAGGAATTGGCGCGGCTTGAGAAGGAAGAAGTTGCGCAGCAGATGATTGAACAGCGTAAGATTGAGATCCAGGCTGAGGCGGAAGCTGAACGTCAACGCAGGATTGCGAAGGGTGAGGCGGACGCGATTTTGGCGAAGTATCAGGCTGAGGCTGAGGGTATGCAGAAGGTACTTGAAGCGAAGGCTGAGGGTTATAACAGGCTGATTGAAGTTTGTGGTGACCGTAAAGATTTGGCGCCGTCGCTGCTGATTATTGAGAAATTGCCAGAGCTTGTTGCTGAACAGGTTAAGGCGATTCAGAATCTCAAGATCGATAAGATTACGGTTTGGGATTCTGGTAGTGGTGGCGGATCGGGCGATGGTGAGACGGTGCCAACGGGCTCGACGGGCTCATTTTTGCGGGGCTTGATGGGCGCGTTGCCGCCGATGCATGAGTTAGCTCAGCAGGCAGGGATTGACTTGCCGAAGGTGCTTGGTCAGGTTGCGGATACGAAGTCATCGGATGCAGGGCGTACGACGTTTGAAGCTGTGCCGGTTGCGGATGAAGAGAGTTAAGACCATTGTCGAAAGCTTGATAAAATTGAAAGGCGTCCAAATGGGCGCCTTTTTATATTGATTGGATGATGGGACGGCTTATGAAGATGAAAGCGGTGATGAACTGGAGCGGTGGTAAGGATAGTTCGCTGGCGCTTTTTGACGTGATGAGGCGGGGAGAGGTTGAGGTGGTGTCGCTATTAACAACGTTGAACGAGACGCATGGGCGGGTGAGTATGCATGGTGTGAGGGAAGCTTTGCTTGATGAGCAGGCGGCGGCGATTGGTTTGCCTTTAGTGAAGGTGAAGCTGAGTGACGAGCCGACGATGGCGGCGTATGAGCGCGGGATGAATGAGGCGATGATGGGACTCAGGGCGCAGGGCGTGGGTGTGTCGATATTTGGTGATATATTTCTGGAGGATTTGCGGGCGTATCGTGAGCAAAAGCTAAGAAGTGCGGGTTTTGAAGGACTATTCCCACTTTGGAAACTTGATACAAAGATGCTTGCAGGACGATTTGTTGAGCAGGGATTCAAGGGTGTGACGAGTTGTGTGAGTGATGAGGCGATGGGTGAGGCATGGGTGGGTCGGGAGATGGACGCGGGGTTTTTTGCAGAGCTACCTGAGGGAGTTGATGCGTGCGGGGAGCATGGGGAATTTCATTCGTTTGTCTATGACGGGCCGCATATGAAAAAAGGGGTACGGATCGAGATTGGTGAGAAGGTTTATCGTGAGTATCACAAGCCAGAGGGAGAGGGAGATGATGATTCTTTGTGTGGTGGTAGGGATGAAGAGCCAAGTAAAATGGGGTTTTGGTATTGTGATTTGATTGCGGTGTAGTTATTGAGAGTTATGTTTCTGCGGCTTGTTGTGATCAAGGTACGAAGCAATGATGTCGAGGAATTCTTCTGAGATCTCGCGGTAATGCTTGGGATCGTTATAAATAAAATGATGGATGCATGCGCCGCCGAAGTGCATGTCGATCATGCGCACAATGTGATCTTTTTCTTTCTCAGTGATGGTGGTGGGCATGTGCTTGAAGAATGACGCTTTCCATTTGTTTAGTTCGGTATCCATGTGGTTTCTGAGACGTGATTGAAAATCAGGTTTGTGTGGTGCTTGAGCGATGAAGTACATGAGTGTGGCGAAGACGCCTTGGTATTTTTCGAGAGCTTCGTATGTGATTTGGATGTTTGCATCAATGAATGCCCATAGGTCTTTATGATCGCGGCCTTGGACTTGTTGATTGATCTCGTTGACGAGATGCTCGAGTACGCCAAGTAGGATGGCGTCCATGTCTTGGAAGTGATGGAAGAGGGTGCCTTTGCTGATATTTAGAGCATTAGTGAGTGAGCCGCTAGTGAGGGCGGTATGTCCTTGAGTAGTGAGGATGTCGAGCGCGGCCTCAATGATCTTTGTTTGTGTATCAACGGTTTTGCTTTTGCTGTCAGTCATGGCAATTCTCCTGAAATTCGGTCTCCGTGCATTATAGATTCGATCGATCGATCGGTCGACAGTCTCATATAAAGTTTTATGCTAAGTAGGCACAATCTTAACTAAAAATATAAGTCATCATTTATAAGCGAGTTAGGATTTTATGAATTCTGTTTTGATTGAGTCGTCGGCGTCAGCCCAGGTGTACACCTTTGGTAGTGAATGCTCGTCAAGAGCATGAACTGATTGATTGGGGGTTAAGGAGTGGATTGAATTAAAGGGAAGAATCAAAGGATTCTGGCATTCTGAGCTGTGATAGGTTTACATTTTGCGATAGAAATTTGACAAATCAAATAAAAGAAGTTGATATATCAAAATAATACTATTTGGAGATTTCGATGTATCACAAAACAGTTTTCGGTGTGTTGGGGTTGCTGGCAGGGCTGAGTATGGGAAATGGGGATGTTCAGGGACAGGTGACAGAGGAGGCGGTGATTTCGGTACCTATTTGGGATTGGGTGGTGATGGAGCGAGAAGCTCTGGCGGATCGAGGGGTGGAGGTAGAGGTGGGTGTCACAATTGATTATTCGATGAATTTGATGGGTGGGGTGAGTACTAGTGCTGATGCGCTACGGTCATTGGTGGATGTGGGTGTGGGGATAGACCTTGAGAAGATGTTCGGGCTAAAAGGAGCAAATGCGTACGTGTTGATGCAGTCCATTAGTGGGGACGATGGCAGCGAGGTCTTAACAGGAGATGCACAGGCGTTTTCGAATATTGATTTCGGCGATAACAGAGCACAGATTAGTGAGGTATGGTGGGAGCAGGAGCTGGATGAGTTGGGCCGATTTGCGATGAAGATGGGGAAGATAGATGTGAATGCGGATTTTGGGTTTGTTGACTATGGGGGAGAGTTTGTGAATTCATCTGCGGGGTTTAGCCCAACGACGCTGGGGTTGCCGACGTATCCTGAGACAGCTTTTGGTGGGTCGGTGTATATGCGGGCAACGGAAGATAATCCTGTATATATGAGTGTGGGGATTTTTGATGGTTCGAATATGCAGGGTATCAGGACGGGATTGCGCGGGCCGAGCAGTTTTATTGATGGGCAGGGGGATTTGTATTTGATTGCAGAGGGCGGGATGAACTGGAAGTTGCGAAATGGATTGGAGGGAAGGTTTGGCGTTGGGGTGTGGCGGTTTACAGGAGATGTTCAGAGGTTGGATGGTCAAGGAGTAGAGGAAGGGACTGATGGAATGTATGCGGTATTTGATCAGGCGCTATACCGGGAGGAAATTGGTGGTGATGAGGGGTTGAGTATGTTTGGGATGTTTGGTTATGCGGATGATGCAGTGGCGGAGATTGATCAGCATATTGGTATGGGCTTTGTATATCAGGGGTTGATTGAAGGGCGGGGTGAGGATGTATGTGGTGTGATGGGTACGTGGGTGGGGTTTAGTGATGATGCAGGACTTGAGGGGGATGGAGAGTTTGCGGCAGAGGTTTTTTATAAAGCGGTGTTATGGGATTGGATGAGTTTGAAGCCAGACGTCCAGTGGATCGCGAATCCGGGTGGCGAAGAGGGAAAGGACGCATTGGTGACTACATTGCGGGCTGAATTTAGTTTTTAGTTGAACGGGATATTTCTATGGAAAAAGCCCATGCGTTTTTGCATGGGCTTTTTGTTTGATGTTTGTAGTCTAACGAAGAGTTAGAGTGCGGCAATGACCATGTCGCCGATTTCAGTGGTTGAGTATCCGGAGCGATCGAGACGCTTGCCGGTGAAGTTGTGCGTGACGGATTGGACGGCTTTTGCGATGCGCTCGCCAGCTTTGATGAGGGTTGTGTTGTCTTTTTTGCGGCCAGACTCTTGGAGGAGGATGGCGAGTGAGTCGATGGCAGCAAGCGGGTTGGCTTTGTTTTGGCCAGCGATGTCGGGGGATGAGCCGTGTACGGGTTCGAACATGGATGGGTTATTGTTGTCTTTGTCAGGGTTGATGTTGCCTGATGATGCGATGCCCATGCCGCCGGCGATTGCTGCGCCGAGGTCGGTGATGATGTCGCCGAACATGTTGGGTACGACGACGACGTCGTAGATTTCGGGTTTGGTGGCCATGTACATACAGCATGCGTCGACGTGGTGGTAGTCGCGCTCAATGTCTGGGTAGTCGGCTTCGCCGATTTCGTTGAATGCACGGAACCATGTATCGCCACAGAAGGTGAGAACATTGGTTTTGTGAACGAGTGTGAGGATGCCGGGGTAGCCGGCTGCTTTACGGGATCGAGCGAGATCGAAAGCGTAGCGGAGGCAGCGTTCTGCGCCGAAGCGTGTAGCGATCATTTCCTGAGTTGAGATTTCGTGTGGTGTATTTTTACGAGCTGTGCCGCCGTTACCACAGTAGAGATCTTCGGTGTTTTCGCGAACGCAGACGAAGTCGATGTCTTTGGGTGTTTTGTTGGCGAGTGGTGTTTCGATGCCTTCGTAGAGTTTAACTGGGCGAAGGTTGATGTATTGATCGAGGTCGAAGCGCATCTTGAGGAGCAATCCTTTTTCGAGGATGCCTGGTTTGACGTCGGGGTGGCCGACGGCGCCGAGGAAGATAGCGTCGTAGTTTTTGAGTTCTTCGATGTCGGCATCGGAGAGGACTTCGCCAGTTTTCATGTAGCGTTCGCCGCCGAAGTCGAAATCTTTGGTGGTGTAGTTGAAGTTTTCGAGTTCAGAAACAGCTTTAAGGACTCTGAGTCCTTCAGCGACAACTTCTGGGCCAGTGCCGTCACCGCCGACGATGGCGAGGTTGAGTGTCATGGTTTGGTCTCCGGTTAATTATGTATGACCGATATCGCACAGTTTGGGCGATGTTTGGGTTGGTTTACTCTTACAGAACAACATTTATATCAGGTTAGAGGGGGTTGGGGCAAAATTAGGCGAATGGGGTGCTAAAACAAGTCAGAGGTATACGTGTACGGGGTGAGATTGTGGGGGATTTGGGGATGAGCTAGATGCAGTATTGGGATATAAAAAGACTGATGACAGTGAATAGTTGATGATCTATGATGGCGAGCAGGATTGAGGAGGTAATCGATTAATGCTTGCTTTATATCTTGGTTGGTGTGATGTTTAGTCGGGGTATTGTTTGGATGGGGATGATATTGTCGATGCAAAGGGTGGTGAGGATGGGTGAGAGGGGGTTGTGAATAGAAGCAGGCATATATATATATGGATGTGTGATTCAGTTGGATGTTTGCAGAGTGAACGAGTGTGTTAGGCGACTTGATGTTTAGATATCGCGCTATTTGGGTAATGGTTGTAAGTATTGCTGCGGTGGTATTGCTGTGTCATGGGGCAGTTTTTGGTGAGGAGGAGGTAGAGACACGGCCCGTTGTATTGACAGCGGAGCAAGAAGCCTGGATACGAGATCATCCAGTGATACGCATTGGTTGCGCGCCAGATTGGCCGCCATTTATCTTTTTTAATGATCGTGGCGAAGAGGTTGGGATTGGGCGGGATTATATAGATCGTATTTCTGAGGTAACGGGGCTCAATTTTGAGCATGTGTTTTATGACACATGGTCGGAGGTGTTGGAGGCGGCAAAGGCAAGGGAAATCGATGTTATATCTACGATCAATGAGAATCCGCAACGGGCAAGATATCTGTTGTTTACGGACAGCTATTTTACTGTGCAGGTGGTGATTATTGGTACGAGTGAGATGCGGGAAGATTTACGGTTAGAGGATTTGAAAGGGCGGCGGATTGCTTCAGTGCGCGGTTCGGCGATCAGTGATTATCTGCGAAGTCGTTATCCGGAATTAGAAATAATCGGCGTGATTGATGACAAAAGTGGTTTGGAAGGAGTGGCATTTCATAAGTATGACGTGTTTGTCGGTGATTTAGCTTCTAGTTCGTATTACATAGATGAACTGGTGTTGCCGAAGTTACGGGTGGTGGGTCGTACCCCGCTGGAATACAACATCCGAATCGGTTCTCGTAGAGATTTACGAACGCTGAATGTCATTTTGAATAAGGGGTTGAATGCGATTTCAGATGCAGATCGAGATGATATAGAACGTAAGTGGGTGAATCTACAAACGGAGGGGTATTATATTTGGCCCCAGCTTCTATTGATTGTCGTAGGTGTCATTGTTGGGCTGATTATTGTTGTTGTTGCGGTGTTGATGTGGAACCGTTTGTTGAGACAGAAGGTGCAGGCCAGAACCGAAGAGTTGCGACGTGAGTTAGAAGAGCACAAATTGACAGAGATTGCGCTTCGTGAAAGCGAAGAGCATTTCAGGCGGTATTTTGAACTGGGGATTGTGGGCATGGCGATGACGGATGGTGAAGGGAGGTTTCTTGAGGTAAACGATGAACTATGTCGAATGACGGGGTATACGGCGGAACAGTTGAAACAAACGTCTTGGACAGCAATCACATATCCGGATGATTTGAAAGATAGTATTAGGGCGTTTTCGAAGATAGTCGACGGTCATATGGATGGAATAACGATTGATAAGCGGTATACATGTCGAGATGGCCGCGTGATTTATGCGATTACGTCGGTAAGAGCATTACGACGGGCGGATGGTGTTTTATCTCAGACGATCGCCTTAATTCAAGATATTACAGAGCGTAAACGAACGGAGATTAGGCAAAAAACGATGATGCAAGAATTGGATCATCGTGTGAAAAATAATCTTGCAGAGGTGCTAGCGTTAGCTGAGCATACTTTAAATCGCTCAACTTCATTAGAAGTATTTAGAGAGTCATTTTTGAGTCGTGTTAGAGCGATGGCAAAAACGCACGAAGCTTTGGCGGCGTCAAAATGGGAAGGTGTTGATTTACATAAGTTGGTTGGATTGGTTTTGGGAGCACATTGCCGCGAGGGTGCGGAGAGAATTGAAATTCTTGGGGATCATCTTGTACTACCTAGTCGAACGTGTTCACCGTTGTGTATGACATTGAATGAGCTTTCAGCGAATGCAGCGAAGTATGGGGCGCTGTCTAATTACGATGGTAGAATCAAGCTTGAGTGGTGGTTTGATGAGAAAAAGAGTTTACTACGAATTCGTTGGACTGAAATTGGAGGTCCTGAGGTATCTGCTCCAACAAAAATGGGGCTGGGTACGAAATTAATGCGTGGCTTAATTGAGTATGAATTACAGGGAAAACTAGAGATTATATATCCGGTGGAAGGGCTAGTGTGTAATATCACGATTAAACTAATACATGATCATTTGACTGCGAAACATTGATGGTGGTTGTGGCGAAATTATCATCATAATTTACTAATATTTGATTGAGAGATCAGTTTTGATAGCTGTTGTTTTAAGTATGATCATGGTACGATAGTTTCGGAGTATTCATATCGAATTATTGAGATGATGCAGGTTGAGTCTGTTGTTTGATGTGCATCTTGGAGACGTATTTCACTTTGTGAGTGATGGGTCGGAGGATTAGGAGAGGCAGAGTTTTGATTCGTTGTATTGTGTTGCTTTTGATTATTTGTATAGGTGGGTGTGGGGAAATTAATTATCAGAAAACGGTGTTAACACAAGAGCAAGCTGATTGGCTTGCATCGATTGATTATCGTGTTCGTGTTGGTTTGACACCGGGATGGCCGCCAATTAGTTACCTTGATAAGGATGGACATTATCGAGGTTTGTCTGCAGAATATCTCGACTTGATTTCTCAACGATTGGGTATTCAATTCGATTTTGTTGTTCAAGATTCTTGGCAAGATGTACTGCAATCTGCAAAAAATCATGAAGTTGATATGACGGTCAATATAAGTCGTGTAGATGATCGTATAGCATATTTAAATTTTACAGAGCCATACTATAAAGATCATATTAATGTAGTTGGTTTAAAGCAGCAGTTTGATTCTGATGAATTTGATTTATTAAAAATGAATAAAATGCGCATCGGCGTATTAAGAAATAGTTTGACGCATAAACGTGCTAGCAAATTGTTTCCTCAATGGAAATATCTTTTTTTTGATACCTTGAGTGAATCTATGGTGCGTTTGGATAATCAAGAGTTAGATGTTGTTCTGGGATGTACGATTTATCTGCAAAATCAAGTTGATCTTGATGTAGATAAACTTGTACAGTTAGCCGTTTTGCCAACAAGTATCGATTCTAGAATTGCCATTCGTAAAGATTGGGATGTTCTATTTGAATTAGTGCAGCAAACGATGAGTGATATTCCGGAAGATTCTAAGCATGCGATTAATGCGCGTTGGCTTGGTGATAGCGAATCTTTTACTTTACATGATTTTGATTTACGATCAGGTGTTATAAGTAATATAGGATTGCTATGTACTGTTTCCGTAATAATCTATATAACACATTTACGGAAAAAGTATCGAATATCAAATGTAGTTCATACTGAAGATAGCCAGGGGATAAGCAATAATTATCAAAACTTGATAGACGGACTAGATTGTAATGTTTGTGGTATTGTCATTTCTGATTTTAATAAAGAAATTCTTGCTTATAATCGATGTTTTAGCAAAATGACAGGTTACGATGATCAAGACATGCGAGGCTTACCGTGGCAGATATTTGGTAACGCCGAAGATATGTTTGAGGTTAATGAGCAAGTCAACAATTTAATTAATGGCGACGTACCATTTGTTCAACACGATAAATCCTATATATGTAAAGATGGCCATTTGTCTGAATTTTTTACAACGATCTGGGTAAAACATACTGAACAAAGGAGTCTAGATTGTTTTTTAAGTGTAATAGTAGATGTATCAGAGCATAAACATGAATTACGAGCCCAACAAAGTCTGTTACGTGAGTTAGATCATCGCGTTAAGAACAATCTTTCAGAAGTGCTATCATTAATAGATCGTACTAATGAAGAGAAAGGGATTCATAACTATAAAAAGTCACTGGCCGATCGTGTCTACACAATGGCAAGAACACACGAGGTACTTGCCAGCACACAATGGCGTTCGATGTGTGTTACGCAGCTTATAAGATTGGTTTTGATGCCGTATGTTCATGAAAATACAGATCGAATCAATATTAATAGTGATAGCATAAATGTTCCAACAAGAACATGTTCACCGCTTAGTATGGTTATTCATGAGTTAGCAACGAATGCGGTAAAATACGGCTCTTTATCGAGAATTGAGGGGCGATTGAATATAGAGTGCAGAATAGAAAATGAACAATGGTTGTTAATTGAATGGAAAGAGAGCTGTGGCCCATTGATTCATGAAGTGCCAAATACTGGTTTTGGAACTAAGTTAGTTAGGGGGATCATTGAATTCGAGCTTCAAGGTGAATGTCATATCGAATATTTTGAAGATGGTTTAGATTGTAAATTTAAAGTGAAATTAATATCAGACGAACATATGTTGTAGACACACAATCATTCTCAATCTATACCTTAGGTTGTTTTTCAGATTAGGTAAGGAAATGTGATGCTGCATGACATATTACTGAAAAATATTACCAACATGATTATAGAAAATGTTTTTATTTTCAAGAAATTGAATTGCTAGATTGGGACGAAGAATTTTCACCATCGTGTTATTATGATCTGCAATAAGTGGTTTAAATTTTACGTAATCTTTTTCAGTCATTATTAAAGCATCAGATGAATTCGATTTTGCTTGTGCGAGTATTGTAGACACATCGTCGTTGGTATATTGATGGTGATCAGGCATTGCTTTGAAATGAATGATACTTTTTACGTGCCGCTCCAAAGTCGACCGAAACGCATTGGGATTACCAATGCCCGTGATAGCTAAAACATTCAAAGTAGAAACTTGATTAAGTGGTACGATCTGATCATCATTGTTCAAAAAATGAGTCCAAGCGTGCTTCGTTTTTATGAATGATTGTTGATCTGTAATTTGGGTGAGCGTTTGATTGATATATTTAATCTCTTGATTTTGTACCTGATCAGATCTGGTAAGCACAATCAAATCAGCACGCTTAAGTGAACTTATAGATTCTCGAAGCAAGCCTCGGGGTATGACGTGTTTATGCCCAAATGGTTGTGTTGCGTCAATTAATACAATATCAAGCTGACGTGAAGCGGTTCGATGCTGAAATCCGTCATCAAGAATGAATACGGATGTTTCGGGATGATTGAGCAGGACTGTTTTTGCTCCCTTGATGCGTGAGGGGTTGGCTTCTACGACGACTTTGTTACCTAGTATGTTACGGTAGACCATTGCTTCATCTGAGCCGGAATCATCACTGTGGTAGCCGCGCATGAGGATTGCAGGTCGATGCCCAAGCTTAATTAGATGTTCGGCGAGCATCGTAACAAATGGTGTTTTGCCTGTGCCGCCCGTTGTAATATTGCCAATCGAGATTGTTGGTCGTCCAAGATCATGTTGTTGCCGAATGCCATGATCGAACATTTTGTTGCGGCATGTCATTGCCATGCTATAGATAGGCTCTATAGAGCGCATTACACATCGCATCCCTTTGCCAACGAATGATTGATCTTCGCCTGACATAATTTTGATGATGTCTTGCTCTTTCATATCGTTGTATTTTACGAATAACCGTGAGGAATGTGAGTGTCTAAATGGGTTTGATATTGTACTTCTTTAGTGCAAGCATCGTTTTCTCAATTGGAAGTCCAACTACCGTGGTTGGGTCACCGTTAACAACAATCGGCCAACCGGCCGCTTGACGTTCAGTAAGGTTGTAGCCACCTGCCTTGCCTTTCCATGTATCTAGGTCGAGGTAGCGTTCAATCTCTGCATCCTCTATATGCCCGAGCATGACAATCGCTTCGTCTGCAAAAGGTGTCATCGCGATTGGGCGAGCATAATCACCATCGTCGTTTTGCTGTTCCGCATCAACCGCTAATACGACTGCTCCGGTCACGACGTAATGAATAGCGCTGCGAAAAGTTTTGATCATGTCTGATGCATCGTCTCGGCTACAGGGTGTGCCGATCAACTGGTTTTCAGTATCTACACATATCGTATCTGCAGCGATGATCACAGCCTTGCCCTCAATCTCAGGGGCCAAAGCTTTCGCTTTTTCCATCGCTAAGGCTGCGGCAAGTTCGATGGCTGTATCGAATTCCGCCAGATTCGGTTGCAGCGGATCTACAAAGGGCGATTCGATCTGTTCGATACTCAAACCAGCATCGCGAAGTAATTCTGCTCGGCGAGGTGATCGGCTTGCGAGAATGAGACGTGTTTGTGTATCAGCATGGAAATTCATGTACTGGATTGTAATCGGCTGACGCTTGTAGGGCTAGAAGTGAACGATGTACGCGCATATGAGTTCGTAGTGTCCGCGTTGAATTGATAGCAAGAATACTATAAAGGGCGATAAAATATGTTAATTTAGGTTAAGAAATGAATACGGAATGTGAATTCCTGCATTTCTTCATCAACTTTTAAGGTTTTTTTTGGGCATGTCCCGATAACTGCTTTAGAGACTGGATGTTCCAGTCACTTTATTTGTGTGCTCAGATGATCGTCTGATGACGCTCAAGTAACTGCAATCCGCAGTTTGGGTCCAGATTTGACCAGGGGTAATCATGCTGGAGCCAGCCAGTCGTTTTCAGGGACGAAAGGGCTGAGTTGTGCGTACAATCGCAATCATTAATCAAAAGGGTGGCTGTGGGAAGACGACTTGTTCGATTAACCTTGCTGCAACATTAGCAGCTAAGGGACGTCGCACTTTGCTTGTCGACATGGACCCGCAGTCACATTGTGCTTTAGGGTTGGCTGTTCCAGATGCTCAGATTGATCGGGGCATGCCCGACATTCTTCGAGCAGGCATGGACGGCTCAATCGCATTTGCAGACGTGGTGTGGCAGATCGCTAGAAACTTCGATTTAGCGCCGAGCACGATGGCTCTCGCTGGTATTGAACAACAACTAGCATCCGCACATGACCGCGACAGACGTTTGGTTCAAGTACTTTCAACCGTGCAGGATAAATACGAATTCTGCATCATTGACTGTCCACCTTCAATCGGTTTGTTGACATTTAATGCACTACGTGCTGCTGATGAGGTATTGATTCCCGTTGAAACCGGCTACTTTGCGATGCAAGGGTCGATTAAGCAGGAACAAACCATCCAAATGCTTGCACGTAGAGCTGGCCATCAAGTTCGCTTCAAAGTGCTCGCAACGATGTACGATGTTCGTACCAAATTGGCTCGCGAGATTTTATCTGAGTTGAAGAAGCAGTTTGATGATCAGTTATTACCTGTCGTCATCAACTTCAACAGCAAGCTCAAGGAGGCTGCCTCTTTTGGACAGCCGATTACTGAGTACGATGCGGCATCTCGTGGCATGCAGGACTTCGAAAGACTTGCGGCATGGCTTCTTGAAAACCCACCCAAACCTCGAACTGATGTCTTTGTCACCGAGCGGGGGGAAGCTTTTGCCGATCCAATTACCGCTGCCCCATCAAGTAATCCCGCGCTTAGTCGCGCTGCTGAATTAGTTGAACGTGCGAAAGCGTTGACTGCTCGTACCAATGCGATCACAGGTAAACTAAACAAAGACCCGGATATGGAAGCAGAGCAAATTGTACCGCGTGTTGCTCCGATCCCTGAGCCGGATTATAGCCAGCCAAGCCAAGATTCAAATCAAGATCGATTAAAAGCAAAACTCGCACGGATTTATGGCGTTCGTTCTACATCCCGTGGGCTTCTTTTTGTACAGCCAGGTGACATTGCAGGTAATGTTGCAATTGCTGCAGATTTTAACGATTGGAATCCATCGCAAACGCCAATGTCTCGTGATAAGAATCTCGGCATTTGGCAAGCAGTTGTGAAAGTACCACCCGGTCGCTACCGCTATCGACTCGTTTTTGATGGTGAGTGGAAACAAGATCCCCACAACGATATTGTTGAAACCAACCCATATGGTGAACTCAACAATGTCGCACTCTACGATCAAGTCGCAGCACCTGCGACGGTTTGAATTAAACATTAATACAATAAAAAAGACCGCAATTAAGCGGTCTTTTTTATTGTGCTTGTTTTATAGTGATTACCGAATAATATCTCCATTTTCAACATCTTGATCTAGCAATTGTGATGTGTTTTTGACAATTGATCCACCTGGAAAATAATGATGAATTTTTTGGGATTCCTCAACCTGCATGCTGGATGCGTGTCCATCAAGAAATGATGCATTTAATGCGCCATTGTGACGGTAAGCATGTATTTCGGAATTTTTAATCTGCGTTTCGTTTTCACGTTTATATGGATTACCATTACGCACTAAACGTGATAAGCCAGGACCCCAACTAGCGAAATTACCACCATCTTTCTGCTTGGGAAATGCGTTGAATGAAATTTCACCGTTAGAAGCATCTACGTATCTTGATCCATCCATCGCCCAAACTTTTTCAGTAGCGCTGCCGACTAAGTCTAATCTTGCATCGTACTGATCAGGCATGTCAACGACAGCTAACACCCATGACCTGCCTTGGTCGACGAAAAACTCTCTAGATGCCATAAAAGGTGTCATGGCAGAGTAACTATTAGTTACTAGATCACCGGCTGTGCCTCCACCGAACTGGAAGTCATATGTGACATCATTACTTGGGCAACGGAAGTTATTCAGGAAAATATCCTTCAATCTTTCGTCCGCGTCATCTGAAAGACCAATTAATGATCCCATTGCAGGAGAAATCCAGTCAAAGTTTTGCAGTGCTGCGCTTGAGCCGTTTTCTTCACCATTGTCGTAAGTATTATCGTTGAGGTGAGCACCACTTGAATTAGGGCCTGGCAACCAATCACGATTGTCCGTGGCGTAAATCGCAACACCTTGGCCAGAGCTACGAAGATTTGAAAGACATGCAGCACTTTGCGCTGTCTTTCGAGCTGCCCCCAGTGCGGGTAATAGAATGCCGATCAATAAAGCAATAATTGAAATGACCACGAGCAATTCGATCAGCGTAAATGCGCGCTTGAAGCTTTCACCACCTGGAACCAGGTTGCTGGAATCTCTCATTGTTTTTCCTTCGCCCATTGGGCATTTGGAGATGTCTAATCTACTCACCAGTTGCTGATGCGCATGAATAATAAAATGCGCCGTACCTGACAATTTTACACGAAATGATGACCAAAAAAAAGCCCGAACATGACGTTCGAGCCTGGTGAGAGATTATTCCGTTTTAAATCAGTATTGTTTCACCTAACATATACCGACCCTGCTAACTAAACAGGTTTAGTTGATACGCATTCCGTTTTCAACAGAGTCGTCATTAAGTGCAGCAGCATCGCGTACGACTGAGCCGCTTGGGAAGTAGTGCTCAACACGTTGAGCTTCCGTTTGATCCATAGATTCCGCATGACCATCAAAGAAGCTGGCATTAAGACTGCCGTTGTGACGGTAAGATAAACGCTCCGCGTTCTGTTTATCCTGCTCCGTTGTGAGTTTGTAAGGATTACCTGTTCTTACAACATTCCCTAAAGCGGGACCCCAGGTGCCGTAGTTGCCGCCACTATATTGACGTGGGTGAGCGTTGAATGTCACAGTGCCTTTGTTGTTATCAAGATACCGAGCGCCATCAAGCGTCCAAACCTTTGAGGACGCATTACCAACCAAATCTTGACGACTGTCAAAGTTATCCGGGATCTCGACGACATCTTCCACCCACCAAGCAGTGTAAACTTTGTTATCCCCAGCATTGCTCTTGATTAACATGAATTGGTTAATCGCTGAGTAGCTGTTGATAAGCAGGTCTGTCACTCCGTTTGGTGGCGTGATCCCCGAACCATACTGCGAGTCGTATGTCGAATCGTTGGCTGGGCAGCGGAAGCTGTTAGTAAAGATGTCTTCCATGCGGGTCGCCGCATCATCGGACAAACCAATTGATTCACCCATCGTGGGAGAAATCCAGTCAAAGTTCTGAATGGGGGCAGTAGAGCCATTATCTTCGCCATCATCGAAACTGCCGTCATTCAAGTGGAATCCACTTGTGTTAGGGCCCGGCGTCCAGTCACGATTGCTCGAGCCATAAATCGCCAAGCCTTGACCAGAGCTGCGCAGGTTTGCAAGACAAACCGCCTTCTGTGCTGTTTGGCGTGCTGCTCCCAATGCCGGAAGCAAGATGCCGATAAGCAATGCAATAATCGAAATGACAACAAGCAATTCGATCAGCGTAAAACCAAATCTTTCTCTTGCTTTTCTTAAATCTTTCATCATTACGTCTCACCAGTTTGCCCGTACAACTTGTATGCAAACGTACACACATCGTCTTCCCAAGAGTCGACGGGTTTAATATCCATTATCAAAACGCTGAATGGTTGATTATGCTTATAAGCTAAATTCCAACATCTCAATCAGCTTTTCAAGCCCATGTGCCGGAGATATGAGTCAGTCGACTTGCATTTGTAAATAACGCGACAATTGTTCAATAAAAAAGATAGGCTTACTTACTGCCTATCCCGAACATTGTTTCGACTGAATGAACGCATGTTAACAAAATAAGTAAAACGCTTCCATCCCATCAATGCTTAAATTTAGTTAATTTTAAGGATCAAAAATATATATCAATACATTTAAGAAAATGAATTATTTCGCAAATATCGATTAGTCTCTTTTTGATACACCAAGTAGGCCCACTAGTATCAGCAGAAAACTGCCAGGCTCAGGGATAAAACTTGCGACCTTAAGATTGTCAAAAACATACGCTTCTTTTGAACCATCAATTCTTCCCTTCATGGTGATATATAGCGTACCTTCTTCACCATCAAAGTTAGAACGGTATGTAGATAGTCCATTGCTGAGACTTGTATTGTGGTACACATCAGCTTGCTTGAAAACTAATGGCCTGTCAGACTCAACAACACTTCCAGAAGCAAATTGATATTGAACCGTATGTTCGGTAGATGGCTTTAGATTAAAAATCACTTTCTCTTCGCCATTACCAAACCGATATGTCCACAAGATGTGATCAGAGTCAGTATCTTCAAAAAGCCCGTACGCACCCATATCAATCGAGACCTGATAATACTCCGCACGATCCAAATTAATTTCAAAAGTGATACTCACATCAGCCTTGTGTTCTGGATTGTATGTATCAACCAAGCCAAAAAACTGACCTTCAACAGCTGCATCAACAACACCCTCGCTGCCACCTGTAGCCGTTTCATCGGTGAGCCTTGAAGACCCTTCACCCGAACCATATACACCCCATGAATCAAAGCGGTTTGAGAAACTATTCAAATCAGGATTTGATGTATATGAAGTTGTCGATATACCCGAAAAATCGTTCGAGTATTCAGCACCTATTACTATACCTGTACCCATCATACTGATCGCGGCAGATATAAAAAATATTTTCATTATTGCTTCTCCCATCACCAAATATACAGCTAGTCAAATTAATTAGACACCCAAGTTATCGGCGATATGTAATCTGCGATGAAGCAATTTCTAAATTTTACAGCTAGATCAAATAGACTAACCAAAAAGGGAGCGATCTTATGCTCCCCTCAGTATATAGATTATATAGATACAGTATTTACTTGATATCGATAACTAGCTCATCAGAATTAGCATCAATAATTATCTCATTCCCATCAGAAGCATCACCAGCAATCAATGCGCGGCCAAGTCTCGTTTCAACTTCGTGCTGCAAATAACGTTTGAGTGGCCTAGCACCATAAACAGGATCAAAGCCCATCTCCGCAACATATTTTTTCGCGTCATCTGTTAGTGTTAACGTAATATGTCTTTCCATTAATCGCTCTCGTATATCGCGGATTAAAAGATCAACGATGTTACTAATCTCTGTAAGCGTCAATGGCTTGAACATTACGATATCGTCAACACGATTTAGAAATTCAGGTCTGAAATGCGATCTCATTTCTGCCATAACACTGTTTTTAGCATGATCACTAATTTCGCCGCTACCACTTCCAGCATCGTCCAGCAAATAGTTCGCCCCAATATTACTTGTCATGATAATGACACAATTCTTAAAATTAACAGTTCGTCCTTGTGAGTCCGTAACGCGACCATCATCAAGTATCTGTAAAAGCACATTAAACACATCCGGGTGCGCTTTTTCGATTTCATCAAACAAAACCACGCTATAAGGTTTTCGTCTAACAGCCTCTGTTAATTGGCCGCCTTCTTCATAACCAACATATCCCGGAGGCGCACCAATCAGACGAGAAACCGCAAATTTCTCCATATACTCACTCATATCAATGCGAACAATGTTGTCCTCACTGTCAAAAAGTGACTCTGCTAATGCTCTTGCTAATTCCGTCTTGCCAACACCTGTTGGTCCAAGAAATATAAACGAACCTATTGGTCGCTTAGGATCTTTTATACCCGATCTCGCTCGAATCACAGCATCAGCCACAAGCTGTACTGCTTCGCCCTGACCAACCACTCGCTTGTGTAATTCTTTGTCTAAATGCAACAATTTTTGTCGCTCGGTTTCAACAAGTCTTGATACTGGAACACCGGTCCAGTTACTGACAATCTCAGCAATTTCTTCTTCAGTAACCTCTTCCCGAACAAGAACGTCTTGATCTACCGTTTCATTATCCTCATGTTTTTCCAGTTCGGCTAACGCCCTTTCAAGCTCCGGTAGTTGGCCATATTTCAGCTCCGCAGCTTTATCTAAATCATAGGCCTGCTCAGCCTGCTGTATCTGGATCTTGATCGTATCGATTTGTTCTCGCAAATCTTTTAGTCGATCTGCACTGCCCTTCTCGGCTTCCCATTGCGCACGTAAGGTCTCCGCCTGATGTTTAGCATCAGCAAGCTCTTTACGCAGATTATCTAACCGAGACTTAGAAGCTGAGTCTTTTTCCTTTTTAAGGGCAGCTTCTTCGATTTCAAGCTGCATCACACGTCGAGTAATCGCGTCTAGTTCTGCAGGCATGGAATCTATTTCAGTCCGAATCATCGCACATGCCTCATCAACCAAATCTATCGCCTTATCCGGCAAGAATCGATCTGTGATGTAACGGTTACTCAATGTCGCGGCACTAACCAGCGCATTGTCCTGAATTCGAACCCCATGATGTACTTCAAATCTTTCGCGTAGACCTCGCAGAATCGACACAGTGTCTTCAACAGTAGGTGGATCAACCACCACCGGTTGGAATCTTCGCTCCAACGCCGCATCCTTTTCAATATATTGGCGATACTCGTTTAGTGTTGTCGCCCCAATACAATGCAATTCTCCCCGAGCAAGCATTGGTTTCAATAAATTCCCCGCATCCATTGCGCCTTCTGTTTTTCCCGCGCCCACAATCGTATGTAGTTCATCAATAAACAGTAGTATCTGTCCCGCCGCTTCTTTGATCTCATTAAGGACAGCTTTCAATCGTTCCTCAAATTCGCCGCGATATTTCGCACCAGCGACAAGCGCACCAAGATCTAGCGAAAAGATTGTTTTATTCTTCAAACCTTCAGGTACATCGCCGCGAACAATCCGCTGCGCCAAACCCTCAACAATTGCCGTCTTTCCTACTCCCGGTTCACCAATTAATACAGGATTGTTTTTCGTCTTTCGTGACAAAATTCGAATCGTGCGACGTATCTCATCATCTCGACCAATGACGGGATCCATTTTCCCTTCCTTGGCTGCCGCAACCAAATCACGCCCATACCGATCAAGTGCTTCATATGTGCCTTCAGGTGTTGCGCTAGTAACACGCTGATTGCCTCGTACTTGTGTTAACGCTGCTAAAAACACATCCCGATTTACATTATGTTTAGCAAGTAAGCCCGCTTCCTCACTGTTTTTTTCATCAAGAACAGCCAGCAATAAATGCTCAGTCGAAACATACTCATCTTTTAGTCGATTCGCTTCCTGCTCTGCTTTATCAAATAATTGAGTTAACCGTTGAGAAACAGCAACCTTGCCAGGTTCAATTCCGGGCCCACTAACCTTAGGCTTGCGATTGATAGCCCCTTCAATATCATCAATTAGTCGGCGTTGATCAACACCAAGACGTTCAAACAATCTTGGTATCAAGCCACCTTCT
This sequence comes from Poriferisphaera corsica, assembly GCF_007747445.1. Taxonomy (NCBI): domain Bacteria; kingdom Pseudomonadati; phylum Planctomycetota; class Phycisphaerae; order Phycisphaerales; family Phycisphaeraceae; genus Poriferisphaera; species Poriferisphaera corsica. The sequence goes on along the minus strand of NZ_CP036425.1, from coordinate 4,233,714 downwards.
TGTTTCACAAGCGCTGCCAATAAATGAATGACGTCCGTCTCAACATGGCCATGCCGTGTCGCTTCTGTTTGTGCTGCCTGTATCGCTTCCTGACTCTTCTGTGTCAGCTTATTAATATCCATTGACGCTGCCCTTTCTCTACGCTGCCATCCTGGAATATATAAATACATTGATTATAAGAAACGTTACAAATAAATGTACAGATCGAACGATAAAACGAATTCACTAATTCTTACTCACGCGGATTAAAATCTTGTAATGCTTCGCCTAAAGATTTAAATGCTTCTTTCTGCGATTCATCTAACTCTCGCGGTATCACCACCTGAATTGTTAGTATCAAATCACCACGCGCGTCTCCCTTGCCTGTAGGTAACCCTTTACCTTTGAGCCGCATTTTCTGACCATTTTGTGCACCTTCATGTACGCGCACAGTCACATCCCCTTCCATCACCTTGACATCAAACCTTCCACCTAGAGCAGCTTCATCAGGCCGAAGTCTTAGCTCTTTGGTTAATTGATGATTGTCAACCCCATACTCACGATGTGGCATGATCCGCAGCTTCAAGAGCAAATCGCCCGATTCACCGCCGCTCGGCGATGGCCCCCCTTGCCCCTTCAAGCGGATGGTTTTGCCATCGGTAATCCCCTTCGGGATTTTCACCTCTATTGTTTTCGTTCCACCGTTCGGCATCTGTAAACTCACACGCCGACTCCCGCCATGAAACACTTCTTCAAGAGTTACCGCCAATTCACTCTCAACATCCTGTCCGCGCATCGTCCGCGCACCACCGCCCATCCCTCCAAATCCACTATGACCAGACGCGCCACGGAACATCTCTTCAAATCCACTTGCACCACTGCTTTGTCTGCCGCGTGATCCAAAGAGCGATTCGAAGAAATCGTTGATACCACCTGAACTAAAACCACCTCCCATGTCACCGCCAAAGTGAACATTCTCATGTCCTTCAAACCCAGGCGGAGCCCGAAAATCCTGACCTGCTTTCCAATTCGCACCAAGCGCATCGTATCGCCGACGCTTATCAGCATCGCCCAGCACTTCGTATGCCTCGTTTATTTCCTTAAATCGATCCTCCGCCCCAGCCTCTTTATTCATATCCGGATGAAACTTCTGAGCGAGCTTTCGAAACGCGCGCTTAATTTCATCAGCGCTCGAATCGCGACTAACACCCAGAGTCTCATAGTAGTCTTTGTATTTCACGCTCATGCATGTACCTCATTCACTCACTACTCGCGCAGCAACCTCGCAGCACAGACAGTCAGCAACAGAAGATTAGCAAACAGCGCGCCAGAAAATCACGCTCTCAAAACCACTAAAACCACTCAGAACAAGCCATAACAGCCTTAGTTCCCCGTAACACAATCATTTGCAGGCAACCGATACGAAAAAACCTGCCAAATTGGCATTTTCTTATCCCCTCATTGCTCCACCACATTCGCGGCAGCGTTTCCGTTTTCTCGCCAACAGCTTACCCATCAGTTCCCCACATCGCGGGCATCTCACCACTCCCGCTTTCGCTTCCTTTGCTCGGCGTTGATGCGCATGCACCGCGCCCAGCATTACAATCATAAACCCGCCCAATAACAATAATTCCAACACATCACGCATCGCACAACCCAACCACAACTGCAGCCCAGCCAACATGTCGCACAACCACTGAGCAAGACCACCGGAAACATTACTGATTCACACCATTTCACCCACTCCCCTTCACCTTTTCCTTCCCATACTCCCAATCATCCACCGCTCCATTTAGCACATCGACTCTAACCCGCTTAGATGATTGAATTTATAGCACAACTTTTCATTTGATCCGCCCATAAAAAAAGCCGCCTATAAAAGCGGCCTTTCATTTTATTCTTATCATATTCCCCGCAAATCAATTCAGCGGCGTACAGAATACCGTTGAATCTTCACCAACCTCAATCAGTTTCAGTAGATGCACCTTCAAATCCCCATCAAACCTTGCGATCAGCTTTGTCGCTAAATCAGCCCGATCCGTAAACAGGTGTAATTGCATCGGTTCATCCCACGAAAAACGCAATTGCCGCTGTGTCATGGACAGTAGATCCTGATGTTCATCTGCCCACTGCTTTACCGCCAATAAATCCATCACAACTTGCTGCAATTCCGCTTCATCTATTGCACGTTGCTGCTCTTTTCGTGAAACCTGAACCCCCTTCGTCGAGTCGTGCATCCCAAGTAGGTGCATACCACCATACTCATCCACCGCCAATTCAACCTCTGGCTTCTTCGGGCAATATGCCTCGAGCGCCGTTCCCCCAGCCAAAATACCATCCGTACCCATCACCAACTCAGTCAATGTAAACGAATCAGCATCGCCCTTATCATCTAACATAACTTCAGCTACCTGATCAATTTTCATCGCTGAAGATTCGCGTACACGCTGCTCACGAGGTTGTTCAATCACTTCATCGCGGACATGGTTGAACACGGTTTCAGTTTCCCGTTCAAATCGTGGCGCCGGAACATCTTCCGCAATATCCCGCCCGGGTAATTCGTCCCCATCATCAACAAATTGCTCAATGTCCAGATCTGCTGAAACCGTATTTTGTCCCACCTCTAAACCCTGTTCATCAATTTCTGAAACAGGATCTGAAATCGGTTCACCACCATCAATCTCAACGACCGCCACATCTCCTGCTTCATCCTCAGTATCGAATCCTGCAAGTTCTGCCTTTACCTCAGCCGCAAACATTGCCGCAGCCTCAGCATTACTCAGTTCCCCATCTTCCCGTTCATCTTCCAGTTCCTGCTTCTGTGCAACAATCGGTACCGTTGAAACTTCCTCCACCACCTTCTCTTCAACTAATTCTTCCACCCCGCCATTCACTTCATCCATCACCAACTGCTCAATCGGCCCAGCCTCAGCATAATGACCGTCATATGGTTGCTCTTTCGAAACTTCGATTGTCTCCACTTCGCGCTCCATCGCCGCTGGCAAACCCAACCCCATCAAGAACTCTCTCAAGTTTTCCCACTGCCCTTCCGTATCCAAATACGATCCCAATTGGCTTACACTCACAGGAATCATCTGTTTTTGCCACCCCGCCAGCTGCACATCAAACCCCATCTCACCCGCCATCTGCGCACTGATCTTCGCTGCCGCACTGCGGCTATGCTCCTCATCCCCGCCCATAATCATCAACCCCACCTGCTTATCCTTCACCTTCAGACGATCTGCATCACCCAGCTTTCGCAATTTCTGGATCACACTCATCACCGCCATATCATCCGCACCACAGCACACCGTCACATCATCAATCATCGCACCCCGTTCAAAAGCCTTTTCATCCACACCCTCATCCAAATGCACCAGCACCGTCCGTACCGGCTGCCCCATGCTTACCAATTCATCCAACACACCCACCAAATCCATACCCTCAGTCTCAATCGCCCTTACCCGACGCGGCTCTCTCGCCACGATTCCCCGCCTTCTTACATCAATCGGCTCAACCAATTCCACATCAATCTGACCACTATCCACATGCAGCACCACCACCGCACCCTCTTCCTGTGCCACCAGTTGTGCATACTGTGTCAGCCATGGCCCGCTCACACCCGGCAAGTTCCCCAAATAGACCGCCTCAACATAAGCTCCGCCTTCAACAGCACTTCCCCTCTCAACTTCTTGACTCTCTGCAATCTCCCCCTCGTCCTCCCAGGTCGCATCAACCCGCTCTGCCAGCACAACCTCATCCCCAACTTCACCACTCACCACCTCAATGACTCCCTCATCTACCACAACCAGTTCCACGTCATCAACAACCTCTTCCACCACGTCCTGATCCAGTGCGACTTCATCATTTGCCATCACGGTTTCCCCTCCCTTAATAACCCCCTCTAATAATCCCGCCTGTTCATCCGCACGCAGCAATTCCTCATGCAGCTCATCTAGCTGGGCTTGCTTGTGCGCCAAATCCTCTTCAACCACCGATGCATCATTCAGATCCATCAGCCCGCTATCATCGCCCGCCAGCTCAAAACTCATCACCCCTTCATCCTCACCACCTTTTTCCTCGACCGCTATATTGGCCTGCTCAACCACCCCCTCCTCATCATAAACATCCTCACCCTCACCCATATTTTTATCCAACGCTTCCTCAATCGCGTCTTCCAGCGTTTCCTCACCACCAATACGCCCCAACACAACCTCACGACGCTCATTCCCGCTCACTGGCGCAACTCCAGCTACCAATTGAGACATCCGGTTCACACCTTCATGCCCCTCTTGCCGTTCCGTTTCCACCTGCTCATCACCCCCCACAGCATCAGTTCGTGGCCGCGGCGCACTCACACCCATCTGTACCATCGATTCCCCACGCTTCACCGCCGGTTTCGCACGTAATTTCACCATCCCACTTTTGCCTGCACCATAGCGTGGCTGCGGCACACCGCTATCGCCACTCGTAGTCTCAACCTCAACCTGCTCTTCTATTTGCTCTTCAACCGACATCGTTTTCTCAGCTTCCTTCAGCTCATCGCGCACAACAGAACCAGTCGATGACAACTCATCGCCAGTCCCATGCTTTTCCTGATCAACAACTGAATAATGATCTTCCACCGAACGACCTTCATCAGTCGACTCAGTAGCAGGCTTAGATATGCCCGTTAAAAACAGATCAGCCAGCTCATCCAAAGCTTCTTGTGTGCGGTTGTCCTCCATGACACATAAATTGTAAGCTCAATCGCTTCTCCCCGAAACCCCATCAACCCCTACAATGTCCGAAAAAAACCCTTATTTTGCTGTTAATTGCCCAGTTTAACGCTATTTAACCCCCATCTCTTGAATATTGTTCATCGCTTTCCTCTATTTTGTGTTTCTCCACCACGAATAAAAAAACGCCGCACTTACGTGCAGCGTTCCTGAATGCTCATTCAATACCAGCCTAGCCCACTTAAAGATATTCCCATCGCCCCGTTTCAATCACATACCACCAAAGTGCCGCATTCGTGATCCCATGTGACCAGATCACCGGCCCTAGCCCATACTGCTTCTTCCCCTTCCTGTTCGTCATCGCAATCAATAAACACCAAACCACACCACACGCAATACACCCCGGCCAATCACGCATCACATGCGACAACATAAACACCACCGTCGTTGCCAAAATCGCAAAAGCGCTCACATCCCCCAGCGCCGTCCGCTTAAACTCCTCCGTAAACGCCGGCGGCTGCAACGCCGCCTGCTTCCCACTCTCCGTCAACATATACCGATCGCCAATCATCGGCATGTCATGCGCCAACTGCTTTAACCCCAACCACGTGCTCTTTGGGCTATGCAACGCCCTCAAACACAACGACCGTGTAAACAATTCCTCAAACATTGGCACAACCACCGACATCCCCACTAATCTCAGCACAATCGAACTGTAATACAGCCCCACCAACCAATCTCTTCCACCCTCATCCATCTGCATCTTCATTTTCGCAAACGGATGCTCAACCTGTAATTTCGTAAAATCAAACCACGAGCCCAATCCCGTCATGTAATCCCCCAGTTCCACCCATGCCCACGTCAGCCCCAAACCTGTTGGCACCGCTAACCAGTGAAACTTCCAATTCATCTCTGGAATCTGTTTCCGATATCGCCACAACAACCAAACCACCAGCCCGCATTGCAGCACATACAAAAATGGGTACAGCCACAGTCCCCCATAACTCACACCCGCATCAATCACCATTAGCATCGCAACGTAAAACACAAACGGGATCAGCCGCGGTGCCCAATCACTCCCCGTCATGATCGCATCTAGTTTCATTAGATGCCCCTCGGGTTTTACATCTTTGTTCTCATCCTGCTCGCTCAATATGCACCAGCTTCCAATCCCCCACATCATCTATATATAGAACTGTTCAACCTCACACCCTCACCACCATTCCCCTCTCAAAAAGACCTCACCAAACCATATGTCGTCCCACACCCACATCAACTTTCCTCAATCAACATAATTACCCCATATCCATCCCACAAGTTCACTTTTCTAATCCTAACGAACTATTTTTCATCCTGTTAAAACAAACCCATAGAATGCGATTACAGATCCGTTTTTGCTATCATGCTCTCATGACCACATCAACTCCATCTCCTCACCCCGCAACCCTTCCTTCCGAGGAACTACTCAAATCTTGCACCATCGAACGCACCCGCGCCTCCGGCCCAGGCGGGCAGCACCGCAATAAAGTCGAAACCGCCATCCGCATCACCCATAAACCTTCCCATATCAACGCCCAAGCGTCTGAGCGCCGTTCGCAGGCCGAAAATCAGAAAATGGCCCTCTTTCGCCTCAGAATCAATCTCGCAATCGATCATCGTACTGCAGTGAGCGTCGATCATTTGGCGGATTACACCCCCTCCACTCTTTGGCAATCACGTTGCAAATCTAAGCGTATCGCTTGTAACCCGAAGCACGCCGACTTTCCAGCCCTCTTGGCAGAATCGCTTGATATCCTCCACGCTGCCGATTTTAACCCCGCCGCCGCCGCAACCATTCTGAATCTCTCCACCTCTCAACTCATCAAGTTCATCAAGGATGCCCCCCGCGCTTTTGAATCGATCAATCGCCGCAGGCAGCAAGCCGGCCAACACCCGCTTCGCTAGCAACACGTCCACACCCAGCATATCGAAAACAAGATATAATTATCACATCCGTAACTACACGTTCATACAACACTTACCTAACAGTATTCTCATAAATCGGTACGCTCGTTCACCCATCTGTAACGACTATATCATCTGCGCCTTTTTGTCCTGATATGTTCCCCCCACAACCTGCCTACATATCGCTTCGTCTTTAAGTAGGACCGCATAACTTCCGAACTTTTAGATAGGGAATGGGATGCACACCTACTTTCGTTTTGCGTAGCCTGTGCAGTGAGTACCCGTTTAATAGCAGAGCCGTCAGCAGGACGATTGGTTGCTCGATTCATGCCGCATCCGCAGCAGATTCTCGAGATTTCAATCATCCCAAGGCGCTCTTAAGAGGTTGGAGAATCTCTATGCTCCGTATTGATTTACACGAGGCTCGCGAAGGTATGGCCCTCGCGCTGCCCGTTCAAAACCCACAAGTCCCCACCAGAGCCCTGCTTAAAGCCGGTTTTAAGCTCTCAGAATCGATTATTCGAAAGCTCTCTGACTCAGGCGTTAAATCTCTCTGGGTACGCTACCCCGCCCTCGACTTCCTCGATAAGTTCATCGATAACTCGAAACTTCAAGCCCAACAGGAAGTTGTCACCGCAATCACCGACACCTTCGAGCAGCTCCAAACCCAGGCTGCTGCAAAGATGAACTACAACACCTATCTCGTTAACGTTGCCGAACTCGTCGACTCCATCATCTCAAACCCCACCTCCTCACTCTTCCTCGGCGACCTCACCGATTCACCTAACGACCTACTCCGCCACTCCTCCGCCACAACCTACGTCTCTCTCCTACTCGCGCTCAGGCTCGAGACCTACCTCGTCAAAGAACGTAAGCACATCAATCCCGCCCGCGCCAAAACCGTCACCAATCTCGGCCTCGGCGCCATGCTCCACGACATCGGCCTCACTCAACTCGCCCAGGAAACACTCGACAAATACCAAAAAACAAACGACGAATCCGATCTCGCATTCCAAGAACACCCCGCCATCGGGTTCCGCATGGTTCGCGGCCAAATCGACCCCTCCGCCGCGACCGTCGTTCTCAATCACCATCAACGTTTCGACGGCTCAGGCTACGCCGGTAAAGACATCCCCATCCTCGATGGTAAAAACATTCACGTCTTTGCGCGACTTGTCGCCGTTGCCGAACAATTCGATCGACTCCGCAACCCGCAAGGACTCCCACAACAACCCTCCGTTTTCGCACTCCGCACCATCACCTCAGCCCCATTCTCCGAACGCTTCGATCCGCAAATCCTCGCCGCGCTTCTCGACGTTGTCCCCCCTTATGCCCCCGGCTCAGTCGTCAAACTCTCAGACGATCGTCACGCCGTCGTCATCGATCACAACATCGAAACTCCCTGTCGGCCCATCATTCAGATCATCCCCAACCCCGCAACCATTGACCCCAATGACGAAGACCCGCCAGTTGGTCCCCAAATCGATCTCGCCAGCCAACCCAACTCTCTCTTTATCTCAGAAGCGGAAGGCCACGACACCGCCGACCTCAACTTCCCTCGCCCCTCACTCGCTCAACCTCAAGCCCTCGCCGGTGCTTGGTAACCCACCACTTATCCGCCGTAAACGCGCGTAATAAAAATCAGAATTAATCTAATGAACAGTTAGACAGTTTTCATTCATTGATTAACAAGCCCGCCGCTTTTTTAAGCGCGGGTTTTTTGTTTCCATCACAAATGCACCCCAAATGGCCACATATAAAATATTTTCACCATTTAATTGATGTAAATCATTTAAATGAAGATATTTAGCAGAAGGCGCTTTGTTGTTTTCAATAAATCCTGTAAGTTACCTCGCATAGTAGTTGTTCAATAATCATCTCTGTATATCAGAGGGAGGAGATAAATATGAAAACCGTAAAATCATGGTGCGCACTCAGCGCCATCGTTCTATCACTATCAGCTAACTTAAGCACGCACGCGACCATATATAACATTAGCGACGCATCTCAAACCCCGCCTAATAAGATCATCAGCGGCGACACCCTCAACCTCACCGGCACCGGCTCAACTAATTTCAACTTCTACTCACTTGGTGAAAGTACCGTCAACATCAACGGTGGCACTCTCAATAGCTTTGCCGATTCTTTTGGCACCAGCACCGTTAACTTGTTCAGCGGTGAAATCCTCAACTCCTTCCAATCCCATGACACAAGCGTCGTTAACGTCACCGGCGGGATCGTTCGTGCAACCGCTAACCCACTCAACCACAGCACCTTCAATGTTTCTGGAAACGCAATCGTTGAAAGACTTAATGCCAACGGCAGCTCAACCGTGAATCTCTCAGGTGGAACAACAACTGAAATTACTGCCTACGACACCAGTACACTCAACATCAGCGATATCGCCGTCATCACAGAAGCCACCTCGGTTGCTGGCACCATCAACATCACCGGCGGCGAAATTACCGACAGCCTCACCGCATCATGGGGCGGCATCGTCAACATCTCCGGCGGCACCATCAACAGAATCATCGCCCAAGACACCGGCATCCTCAATTTCATCGGCTCAAATTTCACCATCAACGAAATCCTACTCGACAACCTTTCCAACGCATCAGCCATCCTCAGCAATCTCACCAGCACACTCACCGCACCAGCCGTCATCAATGATCGCGACGTCATCTTCTCCGGCATCCTCGCCGACGGCACACCTTTCAGTTACAACCTCTCATCCGTCAACGACCACACAAACAGCTTTTTCAGTCCAAACGCAATCATCAACATCGTCCCAGTTCCCGAGCCCACCTCCCTTGCACTACTCACCCTTCCGCTCCTTCTCATTTCCCGAAAAAGACCGCGCAGCTAACCTCACCATGCCAACACCTAAAAACAGCAAGCCTGAAGCATATCACTTCAGGCTTTTTCAATGCCCATCTCTCACCTACAATTCATATCACACAAAAAGGAGCCAAATCATGAACGTCATCATCGACATCTGCATCGTACCCATGGGGGTCGGCATCTCTGTCTCAAAATACGTCACCCAGGCCCAACGCATTTTCGAAAAACACAACCTCTCCCACTCCATGCACGCCTACGGCACAAACGTCGAAGGTCCATGGGATACCGTCATGGCCGCCGTCAAAGAATGTCATCAAACCATCCACGACATGGGCGCACCCCGCATCAACACCACAATCAAACTAGGCACGCGCATCGACCGCCCGCAATCCATGCAAGACAAGATCGACTCCGTCACAGAAAAGTTACAAAATCAATAGCTCATCAGAATTCAGTGACCGTTTACACATTCGAACTGATAACAGGCAACTCTTGGGGGCGGGACTTTCGCGAAGGCCACTGCACCAGCGCCACCATCAACCAAATCACACCCAGTGCAATGAGCTGCCCACTCGTTACCACCTCACCATCCACCCATCCCCACATCACCGCAAAGCCGCACACCATATACGTCACCATCCCCGCAAACAGCGGCCCCCGCTTCTGCACCATCTCATACATCATCCACATCGCAATCCCACTACCCACTACACCCAAAATCAAAATACACATCACCGCCCAGCTTATCTGTAACCAGCTCACATCCCTCACCACACTCTCGCTCACCAATCCCATCGGCAAGACCACAATTGCCGCCAAACCCAATGCCCAAGCCCCCAGTATCGCCGGCGGCAATTCGCCCAACTTCTTCTTCACATACGTATTGCTCACCGCATAACACGCCGGCACACTCACTGCCAACACAAAATCAATCGCCGTAATATCTCGCTCCACCGCATCACCAAACAACATCCAAATCCCAACCCCACCACCAACCACACCCACAATCTCTCTCACGCGTGGCCACACACCCAGCATCACCACGCTCGCCAAAATCGTCAAAACAGGCACCAAACACATCATCATCCCGAAGAATGAACTGTTCTCATACTTCCCAATCAAGTACGGCTGCATCGCAAACGGATAACCCAAACCAATAAACGCCGGCACAAGCAATCCCAAACCATGCCGTCGCCACATAAACCGAACACGCTTCTTCGCAACCACACCAAACCTCACACCCCGTTGCCTTCGTTTACGCAGCAACCCAACCGTCCCCAACATCAATCCCAAAAAGATAGCACCGCCCATGACCCTTCCCCCGCCCACGGTCATCGCCCCAAAAACAACGCTCGCATACTTCATCAGTATGAAACTCGTCCCCCACACCACACAAACAAACAAAAACATCAAATAATGCATGCGAGACCTTTAACTTCATATCTACCCACACACCCCATTTGTACAAAATCACAGCCTGCTCATTTTAGACCATCCCCCCCACTCACACCAATAGACCATCATCGCATCCCCTCCTTAATCTCACTTTGTCATCCTTTTAACGCACCATCTGACCTATTTATTCTTCTACATCTCCCTCATGCCCCTCAATACCGCCCCACCGCCACCTTCTTCCCCTTCCCCATCACCAAATTTTGCAGCATATACCGCATCGCATCGCACGCATGATCACTCCCATCCTTCACTGGCTCCTCACTCCCTACATGCCGTCTGTCAAAATGATAACCCTCCATCGCCTCGATCAACCCCACACATCGTGGGTGCACATACAACTCCTCTTTATCCAACATCTTCCTCACCAGTTCGATCCCCTCTCTCATCCGCACCCGCCCCGTGCGCACCACATACCCCGCTTCCTCCAGCACCGCCACATCACTCAGCCCCGTTTGCATATTCCGCGCCACACCTGCCGGGTCTACTCCCATCCATCGCGGCCAATCTATCTCTCGATTAGCCCGGCCTTCTTCCCATTTCTTCACAACTTTCTCCAATCGCATCCCACCCACCAATACTTCATCGACCACATGCACAACCTGCTTACCATCTTCTAACTCATAAACCTCCGCCGTCAGCACAACTGCCAAACTCCGTATTCCAAAATCCATTCCCCCAATCACATACCGGCTCAGCGCATGTTCACCTCGTATTTTTTCAATCTCTAACTTCCGAGTGACATGCCTTCCTCGCTCAAACATCGGATAAACCATCTCATCCAATCGCGGCTTCCTGCACATCATTTCACTCTCCCACGTCCCCAAGCTCGTCCGCCGCCACTGATCCACCAGATCATCAACCCCTACAAACCCTTCCCCCTTTTTCCCCTTGCCCCCACAATCATCAGCCAGCACGCATCCTTCACATTCTCTATCACACCGCTGCATCACATCAATCGCATTCCATCGAAACACCTGCCACCCCTGACTCACCAATCGGCCCATCAAACCTCCCGCTCGATGCATCGTCGATAACGCTTCTACCCTACCTTTCACCCACACATCACCGCACCACCCGCTCCGAGTCACCAACTGCGCCGCCTCCCACACATCCTTATCAAATTCCTCCACCTCATCGCACCTTAACTTATGTACCCGCACACCGCGCACTGACCGTTGACTTTGCGCCAAAATCTCAACCCGGCTCCCATTCACCAACTCAATTTTCCTTTGTGTCGGCTCCCCCTTCACAATCCCCTTCAGCATCGGCCGCTCCAACAGCCCTAACAAGTGCTCATACATTCTTCCCGACTGTTCCAGCGACCCACCTAAAATCCGCACCTGTATCCCCGGCTTAAACATCAGATCCAACAACGTTACCACCGCACCCAACATCGTCTTCCCACCACCCCGATTCGCCCACACCACACAGTCCCCCCCCTGTTCGTTAGCCTTATCTTCCGATCTCATCCCTGAGCCTGTGCGCAACGCCATATCATCTAACACATCATTAGGCGCATTTTTATCAACATCATAATCAAGCCCAGCACCGCCGGTGCTGGGGTGTTTGCTACAGCCATGATTTCCCGCTTCGCTTGCATCTTCTTCAGCATCAGCCCCGAGCACTTCTCTTTCAGTGGGGGGGATAGGAGGGGATCCTTCAAAATATGCCCATTTCACATATTCAAAAGCGCCATCATTCCCCTCGTACCGCGCTTCCCGTGGCACATTCAATCCCAAAACCACCTTCACAAATAAATGCAATTCATCCTCATCCCGAGGCCGCACCGCATACAATTGGCCCAATCGTCCCCACTCCCGAATTTTTTCAATCGCTAATTTGCTCATCATCACCCTCTCAAATCAGAAATACAAACCACACTCACTTGAATCTTGACAATACCCATTATTTTTAACAGGGGGGGGATCCATACAGCATCTGTCTCATTCCATCCAAATCGAAAAACCCTAATTCATGGTTAGGCGCATTTTTTTTATCACGACAAACCTCTTCCGCATCACGGCCCGTACCATTCCCATCTGCGCGCTTCAAGTCCATCTTGAGCAAATCCACACACGCCTTACGTGACACTTCACTTGAACTGCCTTCCCCTTCATCAGTTGCCAATCTCACCAAACGATCTGCCGCCAGCAACCGGTACCGCGACAACATGAGCTGCGTCTGCATATCCGCCAAAAAACAAAGCCCACCAAGTGTCCGCGCATTCTCCTGTTCCCCCGCCCACGTTGCCAACTCATCCACCGCTAATCCATACCGCTTACCCAACGCTTTCAAATCATGCTTTGCATCAACCAAATCCTCAATCAATTCCCGCCGTTTCATTTTGCCTATACGTTTTGTCATGGTATACCTCCAATGTGGTTTGCTACCGTTAAGTAACGAACCACAAACATTGGTTCATCAATCAACTGATCGAACTAACTCGTTTTTAATTGCATCCCAAACTTGTTCATGATTTCCAATGTCACTAGAACCCGGGTAAAGAATGACATCACCTTCTGCATGACTAATCGCTGTTACGACTTGATCTAAATCCCATTGGCTTGAAGTGCTATCATCAAGATAAATAATAGTGAGTGCATCTTCATCATGTTTTTTGTTAATTACATCATTAAGCGCACTGAAAGTACTATTGGGTGAACCTGAGTATGCAGCTTTCCCTAATTTAATTAAGCGACATTTAGACGAATCATTTCCATGATGATTAAAACCATTAATCAGTGATTTTGTGATCGCGTAGCTTGTACTTAAACTCTTTGTGTACTTAGGATCGTTGCTTCCGGAAACACCCGTCCATAACCAAACATTATGATCCCAATTTCGTGTAGCCACGGATCCTTCAAGTATGTCAAAGTTAATGTTGTATAGGTCGCGATAATTAAAGAAGTTTTCAGATGATTCATCATTGTATTCCGTTGGTGACATGTTGTAATACCGATACAAAAATGTATTCATGCCTTCATTCTCAAACACAATATCATTGCTGTTTGTTAATTGTTTGAGTTGAGATGATACATGACGTATTTCATCCCAAATGCGAGGATCATCACAGGTAATATTTGGATTTTCGTCGAAAGCCGATCTGAAAAATTCTGTTAATTTAATACCAGGAATAACTTTCAGCCCGGTAGTGTTCATGATGTCGGTGATAACTTCTACTACCGTATTTTTCTTACCTGTAACAATTGGTGTGCCGATTTTTGCCCAATTTAGTGCGTGTTGTTTATAGTCTGAAAGATAGTTTTCACTAGTTGTATTGACCTCAAACCATACATAAACATTCTTCATAGAATCTCTCCAGAAATTTAATTGATAATCTCGAACGCAATGTGTGCAATTTGTGTTGTCTAAAATGTGTTCAGATTGCCATAGGAAGGAATCAGCAAATCAACGACATCAGAGCAGCTTCTCTCGATCCGCCAATCTCTTTAAGTCGCTTTTCTAACTGACGCTTATCCTCAGCCTTCAAAAAGAAATGAACCGCTCTCGGCATCTCCCCCAACGCCATCGGCCGTCGCATTCTTACTCTCTCTTCCGCCACTTCCAACAACTTGCTAACGCCCTCACGATTCTCCGGTAATAGCGCCGCTAATTTTCCGCGAAGATCAGCACCCTCCCCCATCCGTTCCGCAATTGATTTCACTAACTGCCCACGTTTCAAAACATCATCTTCACCACTCAGACGATTGAGTGTTGCCAATAACGTTAGCGCCTCATCATCATCCACATCCCACACCACGCACGCAGCTGACTTCCATCCCAGTGCCCGTATCGCCTCCACGCGATGATGCCCATCCAAAATCTCATATGTTCGCCCATCAATCCTCCCCGGTTCACCCGCCAGATCGTCAGCTGTAACTTCCATTTCCGCCCCAAACTCATCGCACAATACACCATTATCTAACCCCTCAATAGAAACATCTTTAACAAGCCCAGTACCACCGGTGCTGGGGTGTTTACATCCAAGCCTGCGATCATTTAAGACCCTGACAATAATCGGCGGATACTTCCCCGTTCGATCCATATGTCCCTTTAACTTCTCGAATTTCTCACCATCCATTACATTGCTATTCAGCGGGTGCGCCACCAACCGCGCAAGACGTATCCTTCGATGCTTGTCCATCATTAATCCTCATTTTCAATTTTATTGCCAACCAATATTGTTTACGATCCAACCAATGTTAAGCCGCTCATCATTCCAATAACCGAGGGTTGACAACCCACCGATCTTCAAGTTCTTAATCACTCCCCTCCTCGACTATAAACCGCAACCTCACCCCCCAATCCCTTCTCCACCAAAACGCTCGGCTCCAACGCTTCCATTAAATCCTCATGTGTTGTCGCCACAATCATCGTTACGGATCCCTCTTCACTATCTTCTACATGACTTCTAACCCACCGCTGTACATTCTTTGCAATAACTTTCGCTGTCACACGATCCAGCGTTGCTCCAAACTCATCCGCAAACACAACAACCTTTTTCCCCTGACTCAGCACCTGCTCCGATTCACCAATCGCTTTAGCAAGCTTCAGACGGTATCGCTGGCCATCCGACAATTCGCGTGGCTTCCTCAACATCACAAACGCGTCATTCAATCCCGCAATACTCAACCACCGCAAAACGTCTTTCAGTGGCGCATCATCATCAAACCCATCGACTAAACTCCGCTCCACCCCGTTCTCAATCTCCATCGCATCAAAATCAATCAAATGCATTGACGCGTCTGACTGTAATTGTGATTTTATCAACCTTAAAATAGTCGATTTCCCACTCCCACTCGCGCCCGTCACATACACCACCGCCCCATCAGGCACTGGCACCTCCGTCCGTGGCACAATCACTTCCTCCCGCTCTTCATCCACGCCCAACCCAAACATGCACGCGACCTGTAGCACGTGCTCACTCGCCGCCGCCATCGTCTTTACACTTTTTTTAACGGTCACACATTCACACTGTCCCATCGCTTTCATCTCCTTGAAGAATCTGCCGTACTCATTTCATCAAACAGTCACACGTAGCAACAACGCCATAGCCTTATTCACCCCCCCCTGCCCCATCCCCCTTCTTCTTATTTATTACTTCCTTCTTTTACGACCCACTTTTCAGCCTCCCGATCCTTTATTCACACGTATACTTTTCATTATCCGCTTCCCCTCATTTGTGTACGCCGTCCTTATTCATCCTTTATCTTTCAACCGTCCATCTGCACTCCGCGACGTTATGCTTCTGCCTCCGTTGACAGATCTCCATCTTCCCCCCCCCCACTTTTTGTATTCATGTTTTCATAAACAATCAAAAGTAACTAACTGGCTATAGTTCGCGTAACGAACTAATGATTAGATAGTTAAAGATAGGGGAATTATGATCGTTTACGCGACCGCCCGCGGGTGCGCTCACGTTTGAGCGTTTCACCTAAACCGTTCATTTGTTCGTGAGCTTCTTTAAGCATCCGTAATTGCTGCACGCGCTTGCGTGTGTGATGCATCGTGACTCCCTGCTTTTCAGATGCGACGCGCATACTTCGACCTTCTACAAAGATCAGCCGCGCCGTCACCTTAAGATCCCGTGGGATCAGAACTTCCTTCTCCGTCACAAATCGATACATCGGATCGCGCAAGCGGCCGCTCAATTTTCTAACGCGGCGCAACACAGAACTCGACGTAATGCCTGACAAACGGCCGATTTCATGTGCTGTAAACCCATACCGCAGCACCTGTTCCAGTAACACCCGATCAGCTGTCGGCAGATGCGTCGACCGATCCAAAAGCTCTTCAGAATGGCTCACCATATTGATACGTAAATTCTCTTCACTTAAACCTTTAAGACTACCTCGTACCTGTACCATGTTACATTGCCTCACAGAAATGTTCGTAAAAAGTTAGGTATATGTTTGTATTCAACAACATGAATCTGTCACCGTCAATCAGGCAATATTCAGATTCGTACACTCGTAGTGCCATCGCTGACATACTGCTGTCACGAAGGTTGCAATTTATGAATTATCAATAGGTTAGATAAAAATAGGTTTCACTTGATTGAATGAAATTCAAGTTTTTTTGACTCAGATTTGAGTGTGACTGAGGGGTTGTAGATAGTTACGCGCGGATGTCCAGATTTGATCCACAATCTGTCCCCGCAGCGTGGTAGCCTGAAGGCCAGTCCGAGTTGTTTAAGTGCAGGTAATATAAAGGCTTAAAGAAGAGACGCTTGCGAGCGAGATCGAGGAGATCATGAAGGATCTTAGAGTCATGGGGAGCCTTATGAGGTGCGGTTTTTTGATGTTTACGATCACGTAAGTAATTACTGGCCCAACGCTTAAGCTCGGCATAGATCCAGAGGTATTGCGCGTTGGGCAAGCCTGCGATGAGAGCAGCAGCGTGTGCGATGCGGACCAAGTCAGACTGATTGATGTTAATGCTTGCCAAAGCAGCAGTTAGACGAGCATCTCTGGCGTGTTGAGGGCGCGAATAGGCGGTCATTCCGGCCTTTTCGAAGAAGGGATTGACCTGCCCCATGGCAGCGAGTGATTCTGTAAAGCGAGTTGTGGCAGTGGTTAATGCGTGCTGGACGAGGTGAACTGCGAGAGAGAGGCCGCGGTATTGGGGGTGGATGACGACACGGGAGATGCAGCGGACTTCGGCGTTGAGCAGTTTTGCGCGCTGCCGGAGTGTGAGGGGTGAGCCGAATCGGCTATTAAGCGCGTAGTCGCGGAGGCTGCAGGAGAGTGCGGGGAGTGACTCGACGAGCACGCCGACGATGGTTGCATCACGTTGATGTTTATGAAGAGCGTTTTGCGGGTTTGCGTTTTCTTTGACCGTCAGGTCATGGTCTGACAAGGATTTGTGGCGCGCGGCTGCTGCCGGGTGCGCCTGTTTTTGTGTGTCAGTGATTGAAGCAAAAGGCTCTAAGGGTTGGTTGGTTGTGTGCAACGAGTCGTCGTGCGTGCGGCCGGTCACGGCTGGAAGATATGTCGTGTTGTTGTTTAAGGATTGATTGGGTTTTGCGAGCGTTTGTGTGTGGGTTGAATCATTGTTGTGCGCGACATGTTCGAGAACGAGGACGCGGGTGGGAGCACCGGGGCGGGCTGAGCGATAGTGGAAGCGGCTAAGCGCATGATAGTCGCACATACTGCCTTCACGGATGCGCATTTGTGCGCGGATGTCCCATCCCCCTCCTGTTATAAAACGATGTGCTAGCGGTGATTGAACTCCGTGAGATGAGGGTTTTGCGTTGTCCAATGTGGGGGGGATATTGTCGCACATTTTGATGTTCCCAATGAGGTTGGTTTTGGCTGAAGTTTTGATGATTCAGCGTGTTTAACCTGTGGGGCTAGCAGCACGTTTGTGCGCGCTGTTTGATGTTTGTGCGCACAGATAGAATTTTTAAGTTGTGATATGTCGTGGGGTTATTGCGGGCGTGAAACTTAAAAGTTGTGATGAAATATGGCGCGTTTGAGGTTGGAGGTTGTCGCGCATAAGCGTACAAACCACCTATTTAGAATAGGGCCGGTTTGGGTTTGAAACAGAGCGTTTTGGTTTGGAACAGGGAGGAAAGTGGTGAGAAACAGGATGTTTGGAACAAAGAAAATGAAGAAGATGAGAAATGCGCGCACGATTACAAGGGTGTGGTAGTTTGAGGAAAAAGTTAAAAAGCAGCCTACGAATACGTTGGCTGCTTTAGCAATTTAGAGAATATGGTAATTACATATTATGGTGTTTCGTAGATGTAATCTACGGAGATTGTTCCGGTATACTCAGCGGTGTTGTACATATTGAAGAACAGGGCGACTTTACCGAAATTGATTGGGCCGCCAATGATAAATAATCTTAGATTAACGTTTGCATCGATGGTACCTGTGCCTACAAACATGCTGGAGTTATTTTTGACATTGATTGTTTTTTGGGCGAGTACGCCGGTCTTGTTTACATTGTAAACGTAGACGTGCTCTGGGATGGGTGTATTAACATCGTCAAAGTATAGGTTGGATTCAATTTTTTTAGAGAGGGGGCCGAGTTTGATAGTTGCTTCGCTGATGGTTCCATGGGCGGCGTGTTCGTTATGCGACCACATAGCAGATCCGTCAAAATTGGTATCAAGGAATTTGATAACAACTTGTTGGAGTTGGCCGGCATTTGGGTTGAATTGCTCAAAGGTCACTTTGGTATCAACATTTGTATCTCGGATTGAATTGCCATCGGTGAATGGTTGAACGTAGTAAGCAGCAGCGACAGTATGTTGAGCTGTGAAATCTTCGGACTGAGATGATGTTACTTGAGCTGCTTGTACAGAAGCTGCGAGTGCGAATGCGAGCGAGCATGTAGATAGTTTGCGAAACATGTGTAACTCCAAAAGAAATATTTATAAAAATGACTAACAAGTAAAATGTGACAAAATAGTACCAGCATTAACCGAGTATATAAATAAAAAAACCGGATAAAAGAGAGGAAAATTAAGGGACAACCATTATTAAAAACGGGTTACCCTGAACAACTTAGTTTGAATAATCCCTGTCGTCGGTGATCTCAAGAAAAGCGGCCGGCTTGATTGTGAAGATTAAGTCGGCCACCGTTCTTGGAGTTATTTTGATGGGATGTTGTCTTGCCAATATTCTTCGGCGGTTTGGTGGAGGAAGCGGAGTTTGATGTTGGGGATGGTGATGGGGGCGGCGAGGATTTCGGTGAGTTGGGTGTTGGCTTGAGCGTGTTGGGGATCGGGCGTGAGGATGATATCGCAAGTGGTGTGGTTGAGGTCATCGGGGTTTGTGGCGATGAAGGGTGAATCATGGAGTTGAAGGTGTGTGAGGCTACGTTTGGTGTTGGAGTAGACGCAATGGCCGAAGGGGTAGGTGTTGTCGCCGATGCGAATGGAAGCTTTGTAACAGAAGGTGGTGCGATCATTGGGCGTGTCTGATTGGAAGAAGTATCGGAGCGAGAGTAATTGCTTGTTGCGGTCGTAGGCATAAACTAAATGTTTGGCCATATCAGGGCGCTGAACGAGCATGTTTTTGACGTTGTGGGTTTGATCGGTGTAGATGGCCCAGAGTTCATTGTGACGTTTGAATCCGGGGCGGGGTCTTGAGAGGCGTGTGGTGAAGATGCTTTTTTGGAGGGCATCGGTCATGGCTTTGTTATTCGTGAGTTTGATTGTTTTTATGGTTGCTGGGGTGAAGGTGAAGGGATTGGAGGTGGCGGTGAGTGTGATGGTGGGGCTAGTTTCATCGATGATGGAGGGTTCGTTGGATTGGCTGTCGATATGGATACGAGCAAGGAGTTCGGCTTTGATGCGGTAGGGTTTGTTGGGTTGGATGTCAGACCAAATGGGGGTTGGGTTAAAGGATTGTGATGCGTGAAAGAAGTATTGGTTGTGAGTACTTTTAGTGATTGTGAGTAGTAGTGCGGTGTTGTCTTCGCTAAGAAGGGTGAGTTTTGTGACTTTGATTTGTACTTTGTGTTTAGATATTTGGTTGCCGATGGGGATGGCTTTGACTTGAATATTGAGGGGAGTGTTGAGTTCTGTGGTTGGTTGTGTGTCGATGGTGTATTTAAAAGCGTGTTGAGCGATTTGTTGGCCGAAGTCCTGGAGGTAACCGTTGTGATCAAGGGGGCCGGTGATTAGGAGGGTTTTGTAGTGGTCATTGATGGCGGCGTTGGGGTATTTGCCTTGGAAGATTTCGAGGGTTGTTTGGAGGGCTACACGTTCGGTTTCAGGAGAGATGCGGCGGTAAGGGATGGGCCGGTTGTCCGGGGTTTGCTCACTTAGAGGGAGTTGGTGGAACTTTTCGAGTATTTGTTTTTCGATTTTCGGTGAGTGGTGTCGGTAACCGAGTCGCCAGAGCCATGCGGCTGCGTAGTTGGCGATATCTTGGTTAGAGCTTTTAATAAGCTTGAGTTGGTTTTTTTGTATGCGGTTCCAGTTGTCATCGGTGACGTGTTGGCGTTCGGTGAGGTCTTCGAGCATGTATAGGCATGACCAGCCGCCGCTGAGGTAGCGGTGATCAGGATTGGCTTCGAGGAAAGTAAGGATGGCGGAGGCGGCGGCGTTGCCTTGGGAAGTGGTGAGTGGGGCATTGCTGTGGATGCGGTCGAGCTGATCCCAGACGCGAGTGGGGTTGGTGGAGAGGGTGTGGTGTTTGAGTTCGAGGGTGAGGAGCCAAACGGGTTTGTATTGGTTGAGGTTGATGGGTTTGAAGTGAGCGAAGGTGAGGAAGCCGGTGAAGAGTGTGGTGAGGAAGAGGAAGGAGGCGGCGATGGTGATGGGGGCGGGTTTTTTGCGGCGGTTGCCGATGCGGATGGATTTGGAAGGTGAAGTGAGGGAGGAGCCACATTCGGGGCAGGTGGTGAGTGGGGGTTTAAGGCCGGTGAGGTCGTAGCGGCATTTGCGGCAGACGGGGTGTTGGTCGATGGGTTTGCCGCGAAGGGCGAGGAGGAGGAAGGTGAGGGGGAGGAGGGTAAGCAGGGCGTTGAAGATGATCCAATGCATGTGAGAAACCTCCGGAAGAGGAGAGTTGATGTTTAGAACGGCGGGCTTCAAAGTTTACGCGACGCGCCAGTAGTCAATGAAGAAATGCTGAAGTATCTACGTGAGTTGGCTGTCGAGGGTTCACACTCTGGTTTTGCGAATCATTACATAGGATGTTTTATGTGAGGATCAAGGGTCGGGAATGGGGAAGGAAGGGGTCTATGAAAAATCCCAGCGCAGGCTGGGATTGGCGTGAATTTTTTAGATTTCAAGATGTTGAATGTTATTGGTAGGGGTAGTCTTCGGGGACGATTTCGCGTTCGCCTTGGTATGGTTCTGAGTTGCTGTTTGTGTTGTCTGGTGATTGTGGTTCATAGTCGTTGTAGGGGAACTCATCGGGGACGGGTTCTTTGCTGCCTTCGTATGGAGGCGCGTTAGAAGTGTCGGCATCGGGGATGGCAGGTGGTTGGGATTCATAGGCGTAGTTGTTGGGGACGACGTCGCGTTCGCCTTGGGTTTCAGAGAAATTTTGTTCGCCATTAGACTGATCGTTGTTCATTTGGTTTTCATCTGAGGAGGGTTGCGTGACGGTATCTGAGCGGGTTTGTTTGGTCGCGTCTGAGGAGCATGAGAGAGAGAAGAGGAACAGCGGGGCGAGGAGGATGGCTGCAAGGGTGGCGAATGGGGATTTTCTGTTTGGGGTATTCATGATGTATCTCCTTTGAATGAGGAGGATTAAAAAAAGGTGGAAGCGGGTGATGCGGGATAATAGGCGGGGAGGTGTGATATGAAAGTGGGCAGGGGATTAGGAATGTTGGTGTCAGGATGGGGGGATGTACGAAGATTGATATATGCAAATGCAGAATAGACAGTCTCAAAATGCGGTGTTGATTGGGGTGTTATTGGTGGTGTGCGCGTTGGCGGGGGGGTGTTGGAACCCATTTAGGAAGGAGCCGATTGCGGGATCGCAGCGGGCCGGATCGTTGACCAATGGGTATAGCTTGCTGGTTGGTTTGGCGGGGCAGGAATCGAAGGTGGGATTGGTGACGTGGGTGAGGGATTATGACGGGGAGGTGGGGGATCTACTGGAGGATGTTCAGGAGGCGGCGAAGGATATAAATGGATGGCTGGGCGATATTAGCGGACGGTTGAAGTCGAATGGTGTGCTGATGGACCGGAATGGTTTGCCTGAGGTTGAGCAGTGGGCGCGGAATTGGATTGAGGGGCGAACACGGAAGACGATTTTAGGAGGGAAGATTCAGAAGAGTGAGCTGGTGATGGTGCTGAGTCAGGCGAAGGCAACGGAGTATATTGCGGCGCTTTGCGCGGGGCTGGCGAATATTGAGGTGAACGATGCTCGCAGAGATAAGTTGAAGAAATATGCGGCGCGGTTTGAGAGTCTGAATGAACGTTGTTTGGGGTTGTTGAAAGTGAAGGGTGAAGATGAGATGAAAAAGGAGAAAGCTGAAGAAGAACGAGAGGAAGATGCGGATGAGCAGGGTGAGGAACGGTTGTAGGTTGAGATAAAGGTGGTGAGGTTAGAGAGGCGAGAGTAGAATGGTTTTGGTTCGGGAGGTGGCTATTCGTATATCTATAGATGATGGGTGCTTATGCTTCGTTTGATTGTATACAGGTTATTGCAGTTGCCGGTGATTGTGTCGGTGGTTTTTTTGGTGACGTTTGTGTTGGTGTGGGTGATCCCGGGGAACCCGTTGGAGAATGCGGAAAGTGGGAAAAGGCCGCCTCCGGAGGTGGTTGAGGCGATGAAGCGTCAGTACAACCTGGATAATCCGTGGAATTTTGGGACGACGTATTTGAAGAATGTGTTTACGAAGGGTGATTTTGGGCCGAGTTTGTTTTATCAGGATCAGAAGGTGAGTGACATCATTGGTGGGAGCTTGCCGGTGAGTGTGCAGGTTGGTGCGGCGGCGATGGTTGTGGCGGTGTTTTTGGGGACGATGGCCGGGGTGATTGGTGCGTTGAAGCCGGGGACGTTTTTGGATTTTAGTAGTATGGCGTTGACGTTGGTTGGTGTGAGTTTGCCGAACTTTGTGGTGGGGAGTTTGTTTTTGGTGGTGTTTGCAACGATGTTGCAGTGGTTTCCGACCGGGGGATGGGGGCGAATCGATCAGGTGATTTTGCCTGCGATAACGCTGGGGCTGATGCCGAGTGCGTATATTGCGCGGCTGGTAAGGTTGGGACTTGCGGATGTGATGAGCAGTGATTTTGTGCGGACGGCGCGGGCAAAGGGGCTGAGTCGGAACAAGGCGTTATTCAAGCATGCGCTGAAGGTGGCGTATTTGCCGGTGGTGAGTTATCTGGGGCCGGCGACGGCGAGCGTGATGACGGGTAGCTTTGTGATTGAGAAAGTGTTTAATATTCCTGGAATGGGTGAGCATTTTGTCAATGCTGTGTTGAACAAGGATCAGTTCTTGATACTGGCAGTGGTTTTAACGTATGCGAGCATGTTGGTGCTGTTTAATTTAGTGGTGGATATTGCGTATGCGTGGGTCGACCCTCGGATTGATCTGTCATAGTCATCTTTTCGTTCCCTCCGCATCTCCTCCTCCATTCTGCGATTTTTTCTTAACATCTGTTTGGTGTTCGCTCGAAATTTATCTACGACGCGGATCATTTGTTTTTGCAGGTAGTTTTGGTGTTAGATGCAGGTTGAAATTGAACGGGCGAAGTTTGAAAAAGGGGTGGGAGAGATGAAAAAGAAATTTTGGTATTTAATTTCCGTGAAATTGGCTTTGAGATTGTAAGAAAGCTGGGTGCTTGCCGATAAGATGATAAGCTGGGCAGTTTTGGATGTGGTGCATCTGGGTGATGGTGCAGGTGTTGAAGCAACAGATTGGCGACAAAAAGCGAGTCACAAGATGAGCGAAACGATGATAGAGGCGGAACAGGCGTGGGTCACACACAAGTTTGATGAGGCGGGTGGTGTGCGCGAGATGGTTGAGGAAGAGTGGCTACTGAGCAATGGTACGGGGGCGTTTTGCAGCGGGACGGTGATTGGGAGCAATACGCGGCGATATCATGGGCTATTGTGTGCGTGCAAGCATCCGCCGGTGGGTCGAGAGCTATTGGTGGGGCAGATGGTCGAGCGGCTGGATTTGCTGAAAGAGAATGAAGCGATGCAGTCTTTGGAGTTTTCGACTTGCGAGTTTCGCGATGAACAAGGGGAAGCAACGGTTTATGCGCCGCAGGGGCTGCATATGCTCAAATCGTTTGAGCGCGGTCTGGATGTTGGATGGGTGTACGAGTGGAATAATGTTGGATTTGAGCGTCGAATTAACCTGCATTGGAAGAAACAGGCGGCGACTCTGACGTATCGGATGTGGGGGTTTGATGCAGAAGAGTTTAAGGGCGGGGTATTGCAGTTGGCGCCAATGATGTTGATTCGAGATTTTCATGAATTGCTCAGGCATGATGATCCGGAGCAGCCTCGAGTTGCAGGCGATGGGAAAGTGCTGCGGGTGTGGCGCGGCGATACGGCGGCGACATTGAGTGCGAGTGAGGGATGGTTCGGCGAGGCGCAGGACTGGTGGTACAACGTTTATTACCGTGTTGAGCGTGATCGCGGACTAGGTGATCAGGAAGATTATTTTATTCCGGGGATGTTTACGGTGGAGTTGGATCAGGCGCGGATGCAGAAAGCGGTTGACCGTGAGAGTGCGTATGAGGTGACGGTGACGATTGCGCTGGGTGAGCAAGCGGCCGAGCCAGAACGAGAGAATGTTGAGCGGTTGGTTCATTTGGAGAAGATTGCCAATAAACTGGCGCATGATGGGAAGAAGGGTGAGAGTATTGTTGGGGACAAAGCGCTGATTAGGCAGTTGGCGAATAATTTTGCGATTGCATCAGACGATTTTGTGGTTGATCGTTGGGTGGGTGATGAAAGATTGTCGACGATATTGGCGGGGTTTCCGTGGTTTGCAGATTGGGGGCGGGATACGTTTATTGCGCTGCCGGGGTTGATGCTGACAACGGGGCGGTATGAAGAAGCGAAGGGTGCGCTGCGGACATTCGCGCGGTTTATTCAGAACGGCTTGGTGCCAAATCTGTTTGATGATTATGACGACAAGGCGGCGCACTATAACACGGTGGATGGATCGTTGTGGTTTGTTCATGCGGCGGTGCAGTATGTGAAGTTGTCGGGTGACAAGGCGAGTTGGCGTGAGTGGCTGGCTGAGGCGTGTGTGAAGATTATTGAGGCGTATCGTGTGGGGACGGACTATCACATTCACATGGAAGAGGATGGTTTGATCCATGCAGGTGATCCGGAATCGCAGTTGACATGGATGGATGCGAAGCGTGATGGGATTGCGTTTACGCCGCGGTATGGGAAACCTGTGGAGATTAATGCGTTGTGGTATAACGCGCTGATGAGCCTGAAGGAAGCGTTGCGTGATGCGAAGATGCCTGAGCATGCAACGGAGTATGGTAAATT
The DNA here is from genome assembly GCF_007747445.1 of Poriferisphaera corsica. NCBI lineage: Bacteria > Pseudomonadati > Planctomycetota > Phycisphaerae > Phycisphaerales > Phycisphaeraceae > Poriferisphaera > Poriferisphaera corsica. The sequence continues at coordinate 4,207,844 of NZ_CP036425.1, read as the reverse complement.
AGCGGGGCTTGTGAAGAAGAGTTTTATTGATTTGTTTTGGCGGGAAGATTTGGGCTGCCTGTTTGATTGTGTACATGTGGGTGATAATGGTCATGTGCATAAGGATAGCGCGATTCGGCCGAACATGGTGTTTGCGATTTCATTGCCACATTCGCCACTGCCTCAGGCCAAGGCTAAGCGCGTCTTAGAGATGGCGCGGGAGAAATTGTTGACGCCGGTTGGGATGCGAACACTTAGCGAGGATAATCCGCAGTTTGAGCGGTATTACACGGGGGATCAATTTAATCGTGACAAAGCTTATCATCAGGGGACGATCTGGCCGTGGCCGATTGGTGCGTTTGCAGAGGGTGTGTTGCGTGTTGGTAAATTCAGCAAGAAATCTCGTAAGGAAGCGTTTGCCGTGATAGAGCCGTTATGCGAGCGTGTGCTTGGTCGTGGGGTGGGGCAGCTGCACGAAATTTTCGAGGCGCAGCCGATTGAAGATGCGAAGGCGGCATACTCACATCGTGCGGTAGGATGTTGGGCGCAGGCTTGGTCGATTAGTGAAGTACTTCGTGTGTTGATGATGATTGAGCGGGGTAAGTAACCATTAGATAGATTTTGTACGATCCTATGGGTGAGGATATTCGATGATAAAAGCGATCATATTTGATATGGATGGGGTGTTATGTGATAGCGAGCCCTTTATTATTGAGGCGGCGCGTATGATGTTTCGTGAGAAATATGATACGGAGGTGAAGCCGTTGGATTTTGTGCCTTTTACGGGAACGGGTGAGGCTCGCTTTTTAGGTGGTGTTGCTGAGAAGTATGGTATTGAGTTGGATGTGGAAGGGGATAAAGTACTGACTTACCAAAATTATAGTCAGGTGATCGCAGATCGCTTAGAGGCTTATCCGGGGGTTAAAGAATTTATTGAAGAGGTTAAGGCGCGAGGGATCAAAACTGCCGTTGCGAGTTCAGCGGACACGATTAAGGTGAAGGATAATCTGAATCAGATCGGTTTGTTATGGGAAGATTTTGATGTAGTTGTCACAGGGTCGGATGTTACTCGGCATAAGCCAGATCCGGAATGTTTTGTTATTGCAGCGGACGGATTGAGTGAAAAGTACGAGGATTGTCTAGTTGTTGAGGATGCGGTAGCGGGGGTTGAGGCTGGTAAGGCGGCGGGTTGCCGCGTGCTGGGATTGACGACTACATTTAACGAATCAGCGCTTAGAGGTGCAGGTGCGGATTGGGTGGCAAGCGGTCTTGTAGCAGTGCACTTACCCGATGTGTTGTGGTGATTGATTAGAATAGTGATTAAACATAAAGCCGTTTACACTCATGATGTAAGCGGCTTTTATATTTACGTATATTGATTCTTTAGCATGTTATGGTTGTTCCGAGTAGATTGAGGAATTCACGAATGAAGGCGGGGTGTCCGGGCCATGCAGGTGAGGTCACGAGATTGCGATCGACGTGGGCGGCATCCATTGCGATGTCGATGTATTTACCGCCGGCGAGTTCGATTTCAGGTTTTACAGCAGGGTAGGCGGTGAGTGTGAAATCACGCACGACATCAGCGGCAGTCAGGACTTGGATGCCATGGCAGACTGCGGCGATGGGTTTGTTGGTGTTGGCGAAATGACGGACGATTTCGAGTACACGATCATTAAGACGGATGTATTCGGGTGCGCGGCCGCCTGAGATGACGAGGCCGTCATAGTTTTCGGGCTTGATATCTTTAAAGGATGCATTGAGTGCGAAGTTGTGGCCGGGCTTTTCGGTGTAAGTTTGATCACCCTCAAAGTCGTGGATGGCAGTGCGGATGGTTTGGCCTTTTTTCTTATCCGGGCAAACGACGTGTACATTATGCCCGACCATAACAAGCATTTGGTAGGGAACCATGATTTCGTAATCCTCGACGAAGTCGCCGGCGAGGATGAGAATATTTTTGGCTGACATTTTTATTTCTCCATGTGTTCGATGTTTCGGCAACAATAATATCGTATGACAGTGGGATGTACGGGTCTAGTGTGAGCATTATGTCAATTAAAAAGCCGCTTGGGTAAGCGGCTTGTATGGTTGGTCTAATCGTGTGTAAGTCAGCGTTCCACTGAGACTTTATAGAAATCAAAATGATTCCAAGGGTTGTCCTGTTCGGCGAAGCCTTTGACTTTCGTGTCGTCGAAAAGACGGATTTGAACGAAGTGGAAGAGCAGGGCCATGGGAGCGTCCTTGACGAGCTCGTTTTCGGCAGCTTGGAGTAGTTGCATCCGTTTGGCGGGATCGCGTTCGAGAGATGCTTGTTGGAGTAATTCGTTGTACTCAGCGTTGCTCCAGCCGGTGTCGTTGTTGTTGGATGTGATGGCGAGTTTGTTGAGGAATGTGGTGGGGTCGGGGTAATCACCAAACCATGAGGCTCGTGCAATTTCAAAATCTTTACGACGCAGACGATCGCCGAAAACTTTAGGTTCAAGGCCTTGGAGGTTGATGTTAATGCCGAGGTTATCCTCCCACATTTTTACAACGGCTTGTGCAGGTTTATCATGGAATGAACCGGTGTTATAGAGGAGTGTGAGGGTTGGGAAATCTTTGCCGTTGGGGAAGCCGGCTTCTGCGAGTAGCTTTTGGGCCTCTTCGATATTGAGTTTGAGGCCGATGTTGGTTGGTGGGTTGTAGCCACCGATCACGCTTACGGGGATGAAGGTTGTGGCGGCGGGTTCTTTCATGCGTGTGACACGATTGACGATGTAATCGCGGTCGATGGCCATGGAGAGTGCGCGGCGAACGCGAGCGTCACGCAGTGGGTTGGGTTCGCCGGACGATGTTTTTTCAGCAATCGTATTGAAGTTGTAGAAGTATGTTGCGGCGGCGGGCATGATATGGACTTCTTTGCGAGAGCCGGTTTCATAGCCTTCGATGAGCATTTCGCCAAGTGAGCCAGAGGTTGGGACATCTGGCCACAGGTCGATGTTTTCTCGTGAATCTTCGAAAGTTCGAAGCGCAGTTTCGGGGTTCTCGATGATACGTTCGAGTAGAGAGTTGTTCTTCATCGCAGCCTTGTTCCAGTAGTGTGGATTGGCTGTCATGAGGATGGAGCGTTTGAACTTACGATCTTTGAGTTGGTATGGGCCGTTGTGAATGACGCGCGATGAGTCTGACCAATAGGTAGAATCGGTAATGACCATTGCGGTATCTGCGTTGATGGATGTGACGGCTTCAACCGATTTTTTATGGACGGGTGAGTAGGTCATGAACGCGGCAAGTTCGAGGAAGTAAGGTGTTGGCTGCTCAAGTTCGATGCTTATGGTGCTTGGATCGATCGCTTTAACGCCAACATTGTTATTGAATTGATCTTGAGTTTGTATCCAGAGCGCGTCGGCTTTTTCCTGACTGCCGGAGGGGTTGTCTTTGATGAACTGTTTGGTTTGATCAGCACGCCATGTGAAGAATTCGTGTGCGCCTTTGATTGGGAAGAAGAGCTCAGCATAGGAAGCAGCTTGGTCGGGTAACATTGCGCGACGCCACGCGTAGACAAAATCGTCGGCTGTGATTTTGTCGCCGTTGGACCATTGAGCGTTTTCACGGATGTGGAAGGTGTAGGTTTTTCCGTCTTCGGAGAGTGACCATTTATCAGCGACAGCCGGTTCGATTTTGTGAGAAATGAAGTTGTATTTCACCAGAGGTTCGTACATGTTTTTTGCAACACGCAGATCGTGTAGCCAAGACATGCGTTGCGGGTCGAGATAGCTGTGAGAGAGTGTCGAGAGGTATGTGACATCTGCTTCGGGCGTGTTCGAGCCACAGCCGATGAGAGAGATAGAGATCGCTGCTGCGCACGCAGCCGCAAGGGCGTTTTTCAAGATCATATTTAGCTCCAAACCTAAACCAATTGATTCAGTGATTCAATATATAAAAACTTGAGTGAAAATGATAGAAGATTGCACTAATTGAGCCGAAACGTTCTAAAAGAATTTAGCTGTAAAGGTAGGTGGGGTATGGAAATAGATGCGAATGACGGTTTATTTGCCGCGAATGCATGAGACGAGTCCATCGACCATGTTTGAGATGCCGTATTCATGTGTGAGGCGATGGTATGCTTGATCCGCGAGTTGCTTACGCTTGTTTTCATCTTCGAGTAGTAAGCGTAGTTTTTGATAAAGATCATCTGCGGAGCCGTTCTCGTAGAGCAGGCCGGTATGGTTGTCTGTGATCAATTCAATTTCCGGGCCATGTAGGCGGGGTTCATTGGATGTGATGACAGGCAGCTTATACGCGATAGCATGTTGTACGCTCAGTCCCATGTTGCTTGGATAGCAGAAAATTTGGGCGTTAAGCATCCATTTTGCGATCTCAGTTTCCTCATAAATTGGACCAGTGAAGATGATATTGTTTTGGATTTTGAGATTTGCAGCTTGCTCTTCGAGTGTTTGACGAACGTCATCACCGCCACCAATCAAGATCACTTTCAGGTCGTGCATACCCTCGCGGACGAGTCGTTCAACGGCTTTGAATAAAAGGTCTAATCGATTCTTAGGTGAGAAACGTGAAACAAAAATGATATTACGTTTGCCTTCGAGTTGATTATCTTTTGCAAAAGCTTCTAACGCTTCAGGACGGTTTTTCCAATGCTGAATTTCCTTGTCGATCGGTGAAAGATCAATACTGTTTGGTGCGACAAACAAGTTTTTTGGATTCCAGCCAGCGTCTTCAAATTGCTTGCGAACAGTGTCGGTATAAAACACGATACTATGAGCTAAGCGATAGATACTCTCGCGTAATGCGCTTCTGAGTCTACTCTTTTGTTTGGAGCATCCATGTGTCCAGAATACGACTCTTACGCCGCTGAGTCTTGCTTTGATTACTGTTGGGATCAACGAGAGGTATCGCATGTTTCCGACGATAATGTAGACATCGGTATGCTTTTTGCTTGCATATTTGAGGTGATCGTGGTTCCAGAATAGTTGGCCAACTGGTGAGTTGATCTTCTTATCACTTGTTTTGATGTCTTTGAAGCTTTCAGCCTGTTCACTTTTCAGATCAGATTCGGTCGCATGAAGTACAGTCAGATCGATACCAACACGCGTAGCAAGCTCTTTGAACACAGGGATGCGATATTTCGGAAGTGCAGGCTGCACGATCAAAACGCGTGTTGTCTTATCCATCGACTCGGTCATTATTCCTCCACAAGCAGCCGGTGCAGCGAACCTGTCATTCACGTCAACATGCAGCATTCTTGATGTATCTGCTCTATATATCGTTGAATCAGATCTTACAGAATACCAAACATCTGCGAAATCACCTTAGATCATGTTGAAACAGACTTTACCTTCACCTCACAAACCATTCACATTGCCTTACAATATGCAAATAATTGCAATCGAAATGGAAATCAATTACATATTAGCCGATTAATCAAGCCATAGAGAACCTAGGCGCCCTCCACGCGAGACACGGAAACAAGAGCAATATGAATCTAAACGACGCAATAACGCAGAAATCAGCCCGTATCGGTATTGTTGGCCTCGGGTACGTCGGACTTCCGCTCCTTCGTGCCTTTTATGATGCTGGCTTTTCCGTTTTAGGCTTTGATGTTGACCCTGCCAAGATTGAAATGCTCAACCGAGGCGAGAACTATCTGAAGCATCTTGGCGAAAACCTTGTTTCAGACATGCTCACAGCTGGTTCTAACGGCCAAACGTTCGATTCAACCGCTGACATGTCACGGATGGGCGAAGCTGACGCACTTTTACTGTGTGTTCCAACCCCGCTGGGCAAGCATATGGATCCGGACCTCTCATACGTTGAGGACACCACACGGTTGGTCGCAAAAACATTGCGCCCTGATCAACTCATCGTTCTTGAGTCGACGACCTATCCCGGCACGACCCGCGACGTTATGCTCCCCATTCTCGAAGAAACTGGCTTGAAGCATGGCGAATTCTATCTCGCATACTCACCTGAGCGCGAAGACCCAGGCCGCAAGTCACACAACACGCAAACCATTCCTAAGCTCGTCGGCGGCCTTGATAAGGAATCAACCGATCTTGCGGTGGAACTCTATAAATATGCGATCTCTGACATCATCCCCGTTTCCTCAGCAGAAGTTGCTGAATCAGCTAAGATCCTCGAAAACGTTTATCGCTCAGTAAACATCGCACTTGTGAATGAGATGAAGATCATTCTGACCGCGATGGATATTGATGTCTGGGAAGTGATCGACGCGGCTGCAACCAAGCCATTTGGCTTCCAGGCTTTCTACCCAGGCCCCGGACTCGGAGGCCACTGCATCCCGATTGATCCGTTCTATCTCACATGGAAAGCTAAAGAAGTTGGTAAAACAACACGCTTTATTGAGCTTGCCGGTCAGGTCAACCATGAAATGCCATCATTCGTTGTTCAGCGGACAATGCTCGCGCTCAACGATCATGGTAAAGCGCTCAAAACATCGAAAATCCTCATCCTCGGCCTCGCGTACAAGCCCGATGTCGATGATGTGCGTGAATCACCTTCATTCGAACTCATTGAGCAGCTCGAAGACCTTGGCGCAACAGTTGATTATAACGACCCTCACGTTCCAGCTACTCACAAAATGCGTCATTACCCCAACGTTAATAAACAATCAGTAGAACTCTCCGCCGAATCACTTGCTGGTTACGATGCCATTCTCATCGCAACGAACCATGCCGCATACGACTACGAGTTTGTCGCCAAGAATGCGAAGCTCATTATCGATACTCGCGGAGCCATGCGTCAGTTCACAGACAAGTACGACAACATCGTCAGTGCATAACAAACTAGCGTCATCAACAAACAAACTGCAGCGGTTTAGATCGCTGCAGTTTTTCTATCTGTACTTATATTTAATGTCATATCAAAACACGTCAGTATTATTTTTCGACGCTGATGAATTCCATATAGAACTTATTCCACGCATTATCTTGCTCGGCCAATCCCTTAACACGTTCCGCATTGTATAACCGTAAATGGTTATATTGATAGATAAGCGCCATTGGGGCGGATTCGAGCATCAGTCCTTCTGCCTCTTCCAGAATCTTCATTCGCTTTGGCGGATCAAGTTCATTTGCGGCCTTCTCCAGCAATGCGTTGTACTGCTGATCTTGCCAGTCGGCATCATTATTATTCGAATGCGCCGCCATTTTGTTTAGAAATGTGGTTGGATCAGGGTAATCGCCGTACCACCCTGCCCTGGAAATATCGAAGTCATGCTTCTTAAGTCGATCGCCAAACACCTTTGTTTCAACACCCTGCAGATTCACATTGATACCAAGGTGAGTCTCCCACATTTTCACGATTGCCTGTGCCGGAAATTCATGCATATTCCCTGTGTTAAATAGCAATGTTAGCGTTGGAAATCCGTCACCACCTGGATACCCAGCTTCATCCAGCAGCGATTTTGCCGGCTCCGGATCAAATGTAATCCCATCCTCTACCGGTGGGGTATAGCCCACGATCGTATTCGGCGGTACAAACGTTCTGGCAATCGGTTGCCCCACACGTGTCACACGATCAACAATGTATTGTCGGTCAATCGACATGGCCATTGCCTTTCTGACCCGCGCATCACGTAATGGATTTGGAGCCCCAGCTTGCGTTCGTTCATTGCTGCAACTGAAATTGTAGAAATAGGTCCCTGCTGATTCGATTACATGCACATCATTTCGTTTACCTTCTTTTGATGCGTTAATCAGCAGCTCGCCGATCGCGCCGCTTGCAGGTACGTCAGGCCACAAATCAATCCCTTCTCTTGAATCCCCATACACCCGCAATGCTGTCTCCGGGTTCTCAATGATCCGCTCCAGCACCGAATCGTTCTTCATCGCCGCCCGATTCCAATACTGATCATTTGCCTTCATATATAGATATTGCTTGAACTGCCGCTTCACCAAAACATATGGCCCATTCGTCACTAATCGTTTCGGATCCGACCAGTATGTTGCATCCAACGTAATCGCACCCGTCTCAGCATTCACACGCATATTCGCCATTACCGATTGATGATGTGTTGGCGTGTATGTCGTAAAGGCCACCAACTGTAAAAAGTATGGTGTTGGTCGCTCTAACTCAACCACTACGGTCTGTTCATTTGGCGTTGTGATTCCAACCGTTTCTTTAAACTGCTTTTTTGTTCGTTCATACATCGCATCGGCAGCAGCTTGATCACCCTTGGGATACTGCTTCACAAAATCGCTCAGTTGATCCAGTCGCCATTGATAAAATGCTTGCACCCCTTTGATCGGGTAGAAGAATTCCGAATAATCAGCCGCCTGATCAGGCATGCACACTCGCATCCAAGCCCAGTAAAAATCTTCCGCCCGTACCGGCTCCCCATTTGACCATTTCGCGTCTTCACGAATATTGAATGTATATCTCAGGCCATCGGCTGACATCTCCCACGATTTCGCCACTCCCGCCATAAACTCGCCATTCTTGAAGTCATACCGCAGCATTGGTTCATACAAACATCGCGCCACACGGAAATCGTGCAGCCACGACATCCGCTGCGGGTCCATTGTGTTATGGCCACTTCCCGAGATATAAACTAGATCCGCCTCCGGCCTGCCGCTCCCGCAACCCACCATCACCAACATGCCCGCAATCAGCATAAAACCAGCGATATATTGTTTGAGCATCATCAAGCTCCTATCGTCTTCAGATTGAATTATGAGTCATTCACTTAATGTATCGGCCATTCCCCCTTCTCTGCCACGTTTTGTATACAAAACATCTCTGTAACTCCTCATCGAAGAAAATAAAAACCTTGTGACTGCAAGCAATCACAAGGTATCTGGTTCCATTGGGAGATTCAGTTGTTCAATGACTTACATTAGCGATCTGGCTACAGAACACGATCACACCAGTCCGCAGAGTCATTATTGATTGTGAAGACGATGAAGCATCACTTTATTTCAAGGCAATCAAGGGTTCAGACTATCAAACAAGCTTTCGTCTGTAGCGTCGATCAAGCCATCGCCGTTCATGTCAGCCGCAGCGTTGAACTGTTTGTTATTCGCAGCCAGCAGAGTATCTAGTAAACTCTCGTCGTCCGTATCAACATCGCCGTCCGCATCAAGATCGCCTAAGCCTGCGCCCATCGAGGTCGAAACCAACAAGCCCGAGAATCGTTGGATATTGTAGTTCCCTGTTATCTCGTACGTCACGACCGTAAACGCATGGTTACCACTAATCACACTATTGATATCCATTTGCCATTGGTCACGATCAACTTTGCTTGCTTGGGTGCTGCCGTTGATCATTGCAAGAATTTCCGCGTCAGTGTAATTCGAGCCAATATCAACGAGCAGATGCATATTGTTCGCAGTCTTGTCATTCGATTTGAGGACCGCTCGGCGATTCTGATTCGCACTTGTTGTGATCGCGTTAAACGAATCAACTGCTGAATCGGGAGGTAGCCGATCAATATAGATAGCCTTTTTGAAATCTTCAAATACTTCCGGTGCGCTAGTATTCGCATTATGACGGTAAGCTCTAATCGTTAGATAGTGTTCACCTTCAGACAAACTTGTAGCGTCAATGGTCTGCATATAGTAACCATTATTATTGGTTGCAGAGTATCCGGGATTGTTTGCGCCTGTGAAGTTTTCAAAGCCATAAGATGTTGTGTTTGGAGCTACGTTATCGACAACACTGTTTCCATTCAGATCAATACCACCATCAATCTTAATGATCGCCTGGTCACCATCAGCATCATGATCATGATAACCGTTGGCAAGGAAAGCCTTTTGTGTTGACAACGAAGCGTCAAACGAGTTGCCTGTGATCACATGCAAGTCTGCCAATCGTTTGGTTGCATTCGCATAACTTGAAGTGTCCGTGTTTCCGCCAGCTAATACCTGCGAAACATTCGTTAATTCAACACCCAGTGATGATCGCGGCTTAGCCAAGCCATAAATTAAGTAGCCTTGATCATTGTTGTTATTGCGTAAAAACTTCACATCTACGTACGAGTTCCCGTCATTGCCTTGGAACACCGACACGACTTCGGATACCGCGCCATCTTTACTGTGATTCCCTGTCAACTCAGTCAGACGTGTATTGGGCGAAAAATCAACACGCAATGTGCGCGAATCATAACCGCCGTCTGTTCGGTTGCTGAGCATAACGATTGCTGATCCGGATCGTTCATAGGCATGCAGTTCTTTAGACATCCATCGTTCACGATAATCACCACGCCCATGCGTGTTGCGAATATTGGTTAAAGTCGTGATCGTACTTCCCCAGACACCGCCTAGCGCATCGCCGCGTCCGTCTTTCGGAAAATCACGATTATCACCAAACTCTTTCGCATTAAAATAGACCGTTGCATTTCCCGGCTGCATCAGCACATAAGCATGAGCAACATTACTCAAATATGCCCCATGCTCATCGTGATTCGTGACAAACTTCACACCCGACGAGCCATTCAATATATTATCATCCTGATAATCCATGCTGGCATACACCATGTTGTACCAGTTGTTTTGATACCCATTACCAGAAAGATTCGTCTTCATCGCATTGAAGCATGCAAAATCCAGCGCATCGCGATTACCCCCCGCTGTGCCCGGATTACTCGGGTTGATGTCTTTACGAACAAAGGTTTGCAGATAGCTCGCATTGGAATCAAACACCTCAACATAACTGAACACGTCTTGCCTCGAGCCATCAAGCAATAATCTTGGGTTCGCGCGATAAACCGAAGCATCGTAGTAATCCAAAACCCAGCCTGGAAAATGCTTCGCCGCATCAATCCTAAATCCATCAGCGCCGATCTCCTCGACCAGCCACCTTGTATTGCGCATTAAGTACCCAAGCGCATTTTCTTGCACCGGATCACCTGCAAGCGTGTTCGCAGTGTTATATCGATGATAGGTAAACGTCTGACCCGTTCTCGGTTCATAGTACGTCATCGATGATAAACTCTGATCCATATAGAATCGGCGATTCGCTTCCGTCGGCACGTTCGCCAGCTTGCCATAAAACGGTGTTGTCCCAGCTGGTACGTTGTTAAAGCCCGAGACAGGATTTCTTACAAACTGATGATTAGTCGTCTGATCAATATCGATCAGGCCTGACAACCGACCATCAAGATCGCCCGTTGCGTATGGGCTATGAAAATCTCCATCATTACTCCCAGATCCCAGCCAGAACCCAGGATACCCACCCGACTCTGGGAACCCACTTGTTCCGCGATCGGAAAAACCATCATGATTCCAGACAAGATCCAGATGTAGATTCGTATTGATCTTGTCCAGCGTGCTTGCCAACGTTTTCAAACCTGTTTCCGTGCCATACAACGTCGAGTTGCCCGCTGACCCCAGATCAAATCGATTATATTGATCGTATCCAACCGACTGGTTCCCCGAATCTGCCCGTCCCGGCGGCGGCACCCATACATTCCCATACCCCGCCATGAAAATATCGCTCGCTCGTGTCTCCATCGAGTGATACGACCCATCGAACCATTGCAATATCGTCGGCGCTGACGCGTCGTCGTACCCCATCGCTGAAGCGCCAAGCCCAAGGATCGCCGAAGCGGTTAAAGCTGTTCCTATGAATTGTCTATGCCTGATACCTGATGTGATGAAAGTGCCCATTGAATCATCTCTCCTTATGTTTGAACAACATATGAGTGAAATAGAATGAATCTGAATGACATCAACTGCGCTAGCTATAATCACGCGAAGATCTGTGATCACAAACCAAATAAGAAATGATACGTGATGCGATCATATACTATTTAACATTTTATTAAACCGTTTAAGCGCTAAAAATAAGTATAAAATTACCCTAATACAGGTTAGCATAAATCAAAAACGGTAAAACGTTACAACATTTCCAGCTTATATAGAAACACCCACATTTTGCCGATCTATCATCTATCATCCAGTCCACATCAACCCAGCTCGCATCCTATTGAACTGCTTGCGTGATTATTCACAGGTCTTGCCTAAGTAAGTAAACCGCAGTATAGCTTACGATGCCTCATTAAATCGTAATCGACCTTCTGGTCAACAAGTGAGTATTGACGCAAAACGCTCTAAAATGATCCGCACCCAGGAGTTCCAGCCATGACCAGTCGCCAGTTTGCTTCCGACAATCACGCGCCCATCCTCCCGGAGGTCATCAGCCATCTCACACAAACCAATACCGCCCATGCCCCCGCTTACGCCGATGACCCGACCACCGAGCTTGCCAAGCAAACCATCCTCAATTTCCTCGGCCGAGCCGCCAACTCCACCGATCAAGTCCATTTCGTCCCCACCGGCACCGCCGCCAATACACTCTGCCTCGCCACACTTTCCGACCCATGGGACGCTGTGATCTGTCACGAATTCTCTCACCTATATACCGACGAGTGCGCCGCCCCAGAGCATCTCGCTCACATCAAACTTCTCCCAACCTCCGGCTCTGATGCCAAAATCAATCTCGAACACGCCCACACCCATCTTCAACGCGCGCATGGCATTCACGCCACACAATCTAAAATCATTTCCATCACACTCCCCACTGAACTTGGCACCCTCTACTCCATCCCCGAGCTCGAAACCATCCGTCAGTTAGCCGACGCGCACAGCTTGCTCGTTCATCTTGATGGTGCTCGTTTTTTCAACGCCATCGCTGCACTCGAAATCGAGCCCCCTGCCCTCATCAAAATTCTTCAACCCGACGCCATCTCCCTAGGCGGAACCAAAGCTGGCGCTCTCGCCACAGAAGCCGCCGTCTTTCTCGACTTTGGACGACATAACTACCTTAACCACAACCCACTAAAACCCGAGTACCTTCGCAAACAAGCCGGTCATCTCATATCCAAATCCCGTTATCTTGCCGCTCAATGGCTCGGCCTGCTCGAAAACAAGGCCGCTCTCCGCGCCGCTCACCACGCCAATCACATGGCCGGCCTCCTCGAATCTCAACTCACCAATCATAACATCACCATCCTTCGGCCCCGGCAAGCCAATGCCGTCTTCATCGAACTTTGGCCCGATGAAGCTCAAGCACTCTTCGATCAAGGTTGGCTTTTCTATGACTTCCTCGAACCCCGCCAATACCGGCTCATGACTAGCTGGGACACCGAACAATCCGATATCGATCGCTTTATCACCGACTTAAAAACCGCAACCAAACATCGCCTCGGCGGCTAACAAAAGATTCAGTCAAACCAAAGATCAGCGTACGCAACCACGCCTCATCACAAGCAGACTTCATTTCCGGAATCCATCCTTTGATGGAAATTTCACGCGCCAATTTATCGCTTTTCTTAAAACATATATATCACATCAAACGAACATCTCATGTGAATAATCCGCTAGTTCCTCGGTGAAGATTAACTTCATGTGTCCCCTCTCCATAGCCATCACTTATAACCTATTCCCGCTCGTAACTGCGCATTACCCTAACGACTTCAAGTCCGTATTGAGTACTTAATAACCCAAGCGTTTTGGTCATAGGTTTTTATGTTCATATCTTAAACCCCACAACCATGGCAGCATGTTTGTAGGGTTATATAAAATAAAACATTTGTATTAAAAGGATTATGACGTGATGCAGGTTCGGTCGCATGTTGTATTATTGACATCATGTCATGTTTTTTGGCCATAGCAATCATTATTTTTCAAGTTACATTTTAGTATCAGCAATTCGACTTTCTGACGAACTCTCGAAACATCAAGATTCACTTATGGAGGTAATGGAAATGATCAAGCGTTCTTTTACAGGTCTCGCCGCAATCGGCGCAACGACACTTTTAACCGGTTCTGCATTTGCTGCGACTGTTGCGCATTGGGATTTCGAAAGCGCAACACTGCTTTCAGACGGTTCTGTCATCGCTCCTACTGATGGTAAAATTCTCGAATCTTCCTCTGCACCAGGACCAGGCGGCACCGAATACATCGCCGACCTCTCTGGCAATAACAACGCCTTATTTCAGTTTGCACAAAACGGCTCATTCTCAAGTGATGTCGGATACAACGTCACCCCGCAAACCGGACAAGCAAACAACTTCTCATGGAACGCCTCCGGCGGCGGCCTCCGCGACCTCTATGAAGTCAATACCGGCAACATCCGCTCAACAATGAACGGCGCATCCAGCTACACCTTTGAAGTCTCTTTCTAACAAACAGAAAACACCGGCTTCCAAGCACTCATCAGCCATGACCGTGATCCCGGCGACAGTGGGGATGGACCACTCGGTACATTCTGGCTCGGCATCGGTATGGATAAGAAAATTCACTTCTATTCATACGATTCCAATAACAATTTTCACATCACCGATCCCAATCAAACCGGCAACACTCACTTCGGTGTTGGCGATGACATCGAACTCGACCAATGGTACAGCCTCGCACTCGTTGGTGATGGCTCAACAAACAAGATTTTCCTCAAATCAGCTGACGATTCCACATACACACTCATCCACACACACGCCGGCGGCGCACTCGCAAACAGCGTCGCAACATGGGTTCTCGGCCGCGGTTTCTTCAACGGTGGAGCCGACGGCTTCAACGGCTATCTCGACGATGTCCGCATCAGTGACGAAGCGCTCGCTACCCAAGATCTCCTCGGCAACGTCGTCCCCGAACCAGCTTCAGCTTCTCTGCTGCTTCTTGGCTTAGGCGCTTTATTGGCTCGGCGTAAATAAACCAAGACGCGTGTATCTCGCACGATATAAATTCAACGTAACCATAGCGCGGCTGCCATCTTCTCGATTGGCAGCCGTGTTTTTTTTTATTTCCGTGGCTCCATCGGCAGCAACCTCGAATCCGCCACCGCCGCAATCCGATGACCCAACACCGTTTGATAAGCTTCATTCGTCGCAAACGACATAAAATCCGTCAGCGACCGTTGCTTAATCAGCATAATCAATTCCCAATGCTCATCTTCCGGCCCAATAAAGAACGAACCGCCCTCACCAATAAACAGAATCTCGCCGCCGCACGCTTCAACCAATGGCCGCGCTTGCTCTATATATAGTTCAAACGCCTCACGCCCCGGAATCTCCTTACCCGGGTCAAGTTTAGGTGTCTGCGAATAATCAGCCACCTCACGAAATCGCAACATATTTAGCATCACCAGCTCACCCTCAATCCCGCGCTTAAATAATGCCGCACCCGAATCCTGTGTCGGCATGGTATAAACCTCAGACATCGCGATCTCCTTTATTCTTTTCTATCTCTACATCCATAATGCTCGACAATACGCTTGACCTACTTCTCGCCCCATTCATTCAATCTACATCATCCGCGACATCAACTCGATTAACCGCATGCGCTGATTTTCACTCAAATGCTTGACCATTTCCTCAGCGATATATTCGAAACTCTTGTGCGCATCTTTAAAGAGCTGCCTTCCTGTTTCCGACAGCCGCACCAGGCTCTGCCGCGCGTCTCGCGGGTTTGCCTCTTTTTCAATGATGTTGTTTCGCTCCATCGGCGCAATCATCCGCGTCACACCTGACGCGCTCATCCCCAAATGCTCCGCCAATTCAATCCGAGGTACCGCGCCATGCGGCGAACCATTCAGATAATGCATCACCAAATAATCCGACACGCTCAAACCATGCACACAAAGATGATTCCCCACCCGCTTCGACATCGCCGAAGCGAGCAGTGCATTCTGAATCACAATCATCGCACTCACAGAATCTTTCGCCATTGTCATATATCCTACATCGTCTATCGTTGAATAATACTTGATTACACAAGTATAAATCAAGCAAAAGAGCCACGCAAGAATTGTAATCTTCCCGCACGCCTCAAACCAAGTCAATCTCGTCCCCCCCCCTGCCCCCCTATTGAAACGTTCAGTCATTTTCAATCATCACACGAACTCGCTTGCTCATGCAGCATGATCACGATCATTTCGAAGTGTCGATAATCAAAGCCATTGCCGCCAGAAAACGATGGTATTACCGCGCCCCCGCCAACTTCGCATCAAGTTTTCAAACCCAAAATCACGATATAGGTGGTATTGGCACTAAGGCTTGTCCTTAGAGTCACGAGGGCTCCAACCACCGCACCACGCCATGTCGGCCTTTCCATGGGCCATTTATTCACATTCATTAATCATTTAATGAAAGGTTATCTCATGGCTAATGTAACCGGTGCAGGACTTGGCTCAGCAGCAGCCAATATTCACACCCATCTCGAGAACAAAACGATCAAGCAGCAGGCTCCCGTTAACGAAAACGGTTCGTCCGCCCAAGCAACCGACGAAAAATCTACCGATAGTCGCTGGAAGGACAATGATCAATACACCCAATCCCAGCAGTCGACCGAATCCGGCCCGTACAACAAGCCAAATGCTCAAGATTCTGCGAAAGAAACCACTTCAAAAAGCGAAACTAAGTCTGCTTCAAAAGCTGAAAAAGCCGGCAATCGCATCTCTGTCGAGATTCCTTCCAAAAGCAATAATTTAACTGAAGCTCAGAAGAAAAAGAACAAGAAGAAAAATCCTGCCGACAAAAACGGCGATGGCAAGGTCACCATCAATGAGCAACTCGAATACAATATGAAAAAACTCAAAGGCAAGTCGCTCAAGCAGGCCACATCAACGGATAAAACATCAGCCTCAAAAACATCAACCTCCGCAAGCACACCAACCACATCCACCATACCAACGAAATAATCACCAATTTCACTCGTATGTTAGGCTCACCTATTTCATACGCTAATCCTTGCCTCCACAATCTCCAACTTCCCGCTCACTCACGCTTTACAATATTCATCATCAATCGCGATATAAAATCATCTGACAACAATATTGATGTTGTCGGTCGATGGCGGTTCAAAATAACTGAAAAATTCCTCCATCAGCTCCCTTGAACCCTCCACTTTGATCTTATGCTCATCAATCGCGTCCTTCATCGTCATCTGCTTCAGCACAATGCTATCCAGAACATCCTTTGTCGACACTAATTTCACATCAACCTCACTTGGCATGTCCGGGTGGAACACCGCCACACCGCGGCGTATCTGCAGACCGCACTGCTCGCCGGTATCTGTGAAATCAAAACCCATCGTGATATCTTTGTTTTGCGTTTTCTCAGCCATCAACCGCACGCGCAGCGTGTTGATCGTCGAAGACGCAGGCAGCACCTTGATAATGTCCGGCGAAGCAAACTGCCAAAACTGCTTCGTATCCATCTTCCCCTCCAATTCCATCGCACCAGACAAAGCATGCGTTCGCCAATTCGTATTTTCCTGCTCATACGCCCATTGACGCATCGCCTCCGCCTTCAGCTTCCGCGCGTCCATATCACCATGATCAATACGGATCGGATACGTCAGAATTTCCATCGCCCAGCCATATTGCTTGTCCGCGATCGCCTTTTTCGCATCAGCCAAAATCTTCGCTCGGCCGCCCATCGCATCTACATATAACTCCGCCAACGCAACAAAACCCGGGCTCGCAAACACCTTCGGATCACCTTCAAAAAATCCTAAATACCCGTTGTAAATATTCCGGGCTGAATGATTCACCGTGCCATAAAACTCCGCGAGCCACGGATCATTCGCAAGATGATCGGGCAGCTTCACCACCTCCACAATCTCATCCGGAATATAGCCCTTGTTCATATAACGAACAGTCTGATCATGCACATACTGAATCGCATCGTGATAATTCGTCAAACGCTCAACAATGTACGCATTCCCAATCCAAGGCCGCATATGCGATGCCGTGTAATACTCCGCCTCGGGCGCATACTTCAACAGCTTCTTAATCCCGTTATACCACTTCACCGGATCACGATACTTCGTCCCGCGTATCGAATAAATATTGGGAAACGTTGTCCCCTGGATCGTTTCCGCCCCATGTAGCAATTTCATCGATGGGAACCACATCGCCAATTCATCTTCCGCATCACCATACGCATGCATAAAATGAATCGGCACGCCATCAATCGTGATATCCTCCTCCTCATCAACCAGCACGTTCGGCTCAATCAGCGATAAATGTCCCGCCAAAAATGTGGGCCCTAACCCAGACCCAATCATCCCCGTTGCATCCTTAGGCAGCGCATTACCACCTGAATATCCCGTCCGTACCGTCAATATCGCCCCGACCACCGAAGCATCGTTGATCAGGTTCGGTATGAAATCCTTTTGCGCAACAATCTTCACTTTCCCCGATTTCACATCCTCATCCGTCACACCTAATCCTTTAACCCCAAACGGATGATCCGGATGGCGATGCGTATACACAACTGCACTGATCGGCTTCTCCGAGATCTTGCGAAACGCCTTCAACGTTGCCTCAGCCTGCTCATTATTCTCACCCGGATCAATGATGATCAAACCACGATCACCAATAATCATAGTCGTCGAACATAAACCATACCCCACCGCTGTATAAGCCTTCCCTTTTACTACCTCATAAACCGCTTGATCCATTTTCCGCAAATGTTTCGTTAGCGGCTTAGGTATCAATGGCGAAGACTTCGTATACGCATAATTAAAATCCTCATCAACCACAATCGGTGGCAACTCGCCTTTGACCTCAACAGTTGTGATTGATCCATCACGCACCATGTCGCCGCCCGCCTTCTCGCTGACCGCATCGATCGTGATCACAAGCAGCGAAACGACTAAAAACGATAACACCACAATAACGCTGGATTGATTAGTCATGGGATAAACAGCCTTATCTGCTTTCAGCCGCGAAAACAGTATTAATCATGATCGACCCGATCAATGACCCCATAGATACGTATTGCACTGACTTTCGAATCGGGATAACGGTGTGTTACACAGAACCAAGCGATTTGTCGGCGCCAAACCGTAGCAGGGGAGGGCATTAATCTCCCCCCCTTATTCCCCCCCCCTCTCTATTCTCTCTCTCCTTCTCCCTCTGAATTCCAATACCTTTCCTCTGCTCCTTCAGCTTTCCCATCTGCACTAACCGTGATCGCGCACACTTTCGCAGTAAGTTCGACATATCAGCATTTGCGTTCTCATAGCTGCGATCTCATTCGCCGCCTCTGTCTAACTCTCAATTTGCCTCGCATACGCGTTTCGGTTTCACCCACATTCTCATTTCACAACACACTCATGTTCTGTTTGTGTTCTAACCCACGTTCCCATTTCACAGCACATTGACGTTTTCACTTTTGCTCAAAATTGCGTCTCACATGACTTCACTCGCATGTTCTTATGCTTGCTCCCATTTCTATTTCCGTGCTCACTCTCACTTTCCTTGAGCGGTTTGCATAAATACCCATAAGTCTTGCCTGGGAACAGCAGCAGTCAAGAATCAGTGAAGTACCTTTGTCTTACGCAATCGACTTGCTGCTCAACACATGAATAACCATGCAAGGTGGGCTATATGTTCTGTATGAGGATCACGCATGTCTACCAAATATGAACGTAGTTATTACCAGCTGTCTAATCGATGATTAGAATAGCGCGCACAAAATTTTCATAACCTGAAAAGTGGCCCAGTTTTTTGAGATTTCTCTCACAAAACAGATCAAACTTTTTGATTTATTCGTTTTCTTTGATGATTTCAGGCTCTTTTCGTTGTTCAGGTTTTTAATAGCGTAACTGACGTATTGGCAAGAACATAAAACATAAAAACCCGCCATAAGCAGGCATTTTGATGCGCGTTTCGTGAAATGATTGTGCGCAAAAACGCGATGCGCACACAGGCACATTTCAGTCTATACGCATCAATAAGTTAAAAACCATTAAGAAAAGAAAGGTGTTGCGATCAGCAATCTCTTAGATCAAGTCAATCGCTTGAGGGAGTCGAATCGTGAATGTCGCGCCATGTCCCGGCTCAGAAGTCACCGCAATTTTCCCACCAGCCTGCTCGATCAACTGCTTGCAAATATATAAACCTAACCCCGTTCCTCGCTGATGCTTCGCGCAATCTTTTCCAACCTCACCCCCCTGCCCTTCATCATGCTGTGCGCCCGTTTTTTGTCCTGATTCAACAGGCCCATATCGCTTTAACTCATCCGCGCTCTCAAGCTTAGCACTCTCACGCGCACACGATCCGACATCACAGCTATCTGATTCAACCCCTGAGGTTTCACATGAATCGCTCTGCTCAGTTGAAGTTGATCGTGTCACAAATGGATCAAACAACGACCCCATAATCTCTTCCGGAATCCCCGGCCCCGTATCCGCAATCTCAATAATCACATCCGACCCAATCACCTGCGTATTCACCTGAATCATCCCGCCAGTCGCCAGTAAAACCTTGCGAGCATTGAGGATAAGGTTCATCAAAACCTGATGCAGATGTGTCGGATTGATCAAAATCTGCACATCACGATCCGCCTTTGGCCGCTTGAACTGGATATTATCCTTCTCGGGCTGCCTGGCTAAACATGCTAGCGTCTCATCTAACACACTGTTAAAACAGGAGATATGATTTGCACTGTCTTCCTGTCTCGCGAAATTCAGCATCGATCGCACGATATGTGCTGCCCGCGATGCTGCCTCGTACGATTTCACATTCGCCTTCTGCGATAGCGTTAAATCCTCAGGATTCTTTATCGCCAGCTGAGAGTATGACATGATCGGCGTCAGCAGATTATTAAATTCATGAGCAATAATCGACGTGATTGTGCCAAGCGTTGTGAGTCGGTGTGAATGCGATAACCCTTGCTGCAACTCAGAGATACGCGATTCCATGTCCTGTAAATGGTTTAGGAGTTCTTCGATCTGATCTGGCTGCGGGACAGGTGGTTGTGGCTGTTGTGAAATGGCTTGGCCACGAGCTGACTTCGTGTCACGTTCTGAATGGTTGGGATTGGATTGCTTTGGCTTTGCCATGGCTACATACGTCGTATGGGCGAAGATATTTGGTTTGACCACCAGAATCGTCGTGATGGTTGGCCATCACTGGGTGGGGTACAAATATGACGGATCTAACGCTTGTATCGGCAAGGAATAGGGAGATCCTGAATGTATTTGGATGTAATCTCGGGTTTTTCAATAGGCTCGTGGTGCTCAATTAAGGCTGTGTTTATCGGGGTTTCTGTGAAGTTAGCCAATCAATACTGGTAACAAGAGGATTATCGGGCGATATGGCCAAAGGCAGTATGAAAGCGTATAGGCATATGCAGTGTGCGATTGAATCATGCGGTTGATTGGCTAAGCGATCTGGTTGGGTGGTATTCGATTGAGTGGTAGGGGGGGGAGATCGCGCTTCACGTGGAGCGCGAGGGCGATACTCAATGTAAATGTTTGGGAGGATGATTTATTTTTATCTCACGGCTGCGTGCTTCCAGATACGGAGATATTGTGTGGTTGAGCGATGAAATTTTCGAAATGCAATGAGTGCCCTGCCCTCTGGCGGTATTGGGATTAGTGAGTGATAGCGTGATGAATCGGATGAGAAGGAGTCGGTGGGGTATTGTGAGAAGAGGGAAATAGCCAAAAAAAGCTGATCGTAGCGAGAAGGTCAGAAAGATTAAAGTATTGGCGTGTCAAAAAAGCGGCGTGATTAAGGCGCAATTGAGACGAAGTGGATGTAAGAAAGATGTTTCACGTGGAACAGGTTGAGTTATCAAATAGTATTTTGCGCATGAAGAGGTTGAGGAATCGGTAAGAATTGAGGGTATACGGGATGAGGAAATAGGTAAGGTTGGCATGGGTGAGCGCAGGTCAAGGGTGCGCGATCGCGGGTCAGTGGCGAGTGAATGATGTTTATCGGGCCCTGGGTGGATTTTCAAGAGCATTGTTGTGATGCGCTCCACGTGAAACATCCTCATTGGCGGTTAAGGTTATGGATGTAAAATGGGTTGTTATTGTTTTCAGATAGCAATTTGAATGTGCTAAATGAGAGCAAAATGGGGTATCGACAAGGTGACTTACGTGATTTGTGTGGATAATGAGGTGGTCAAGAGATTTACTTGTTGAGGTGGATGGGTGCTCGGTACACTATTGAGGTTGTATTTTTGGGGAGGATTAAGGGGCGAATTTAGCTTAAATCGAATTTAGATAGAGGCTGATTTGAGAAAAAACTGGGGATAGCTAGCGGGGAATGGGAAATAATTCAAAGAACAAAAGCAGCTTCGGCTGCGGAATTGGAGTATCAGAATATGGCGGCTAAGAAGCGAGCATCACGTTTAGGGCGGGGTTTGAGTAGTTTGATGGCAAAGCCAGTGGATGTGAAGCCGCCGGTTGATCCTACAGAAGAAAAGACATCCGAGATACAGAACGATGATGTGGCTTTGGCTGTTGAAGTAAAGCAGGGGGGCGTGGAGGAAGATGGGGGAGAGAAAGTTTCACGTGGAGCGCAAGAGTTGCCAACGCAAGAGGTGAAGAGTGTTGCGGCCAAAGAAGAGAAAACGAAGCAGGGGGGTGATGTTGCGGAGAAGGTTGCGGAGAGTGCGCCAGTGGTTGAGGTTGGGGTAGTGAAGATGGTGAGTGCGAATGAAATTATTGAGGCGGAGGGTGCGGCCGAGAATATCGCGGCTGGTAAGGGCGAGAAGGTGGTTGAGGCGGTTAAAGAAGAGGTTGTGAGGAAATTGGTTGAAGTGGCGTCAGACGATGAAGAGCCGGTTGGGCCTCAGCAAAATGTTGGTGAAAAAGGGGGGGATATGGGGTTGCGGTATTTGGCTGTGAGTGAGATTGTGCCGAACCGATACCAGCCGCGACAGGAATTTGATGAGCGTGCGCTTGGTGCGTTATCGGAATCAATTAAGAAGGACGGATTGATGCAGCCAATCATCGTGCGGGCGATGGAAGAGGCTGATGAAGAAGGGCATCGATTTGAACTGGTGGCGGGTGAGCGTCGTTGGCGTGCGGCCCAGTTGGCGGGTCTGGATGTGATGCCGGGCTTTGTGCGGGAGCTGGATGATGAGCAGTTGGCGGAGTGGGCGCTGGTTGAGAATCTGCAACGTGAGGATTTAAACCCGATCGAGCGGGCGGAGGCTTTTAAACGGCTGGCTGAGGTGTTTAGTTTGAGCCATTCTGATGTGGCGGAACGCGTGGGTGTGGAACGGGCAACAGTTACTAACCATTTGCGGTTACTGAAGTTATGTGATGATGTGCGAGCGATGTTGCGTCGAGGCGATTTGTCGATGGGGCAGGCGCGGGCGCTGGCGGGGATTGAGGATGAGGGGATTCAGTTGGCGATGGCGAAGAAGGCTGTGGCGGAAGCGTGGTCGGTACGGCGGATGGAGATGGAGGTTCGCAAGTTGGCGCGAGGGCAGGGCGGTGATGGGGATGCGAAGGAAAAAGAGGCTGGGGATGATGAGGCAAAGGTGCGGAAGGCGGCGCAGATGGCGGATCTCGAGAAGCATCTGGCGGAGCAATTATCGACGAAGATTAAGATTCGGCCTGGCCGCAAGAAGGGAAGCGGTACGCTGAGTATTGAGTTCTATTCGCTGGATCAGTTTGATGATCTGATTGGACGGATGGGCGTGAAGTTTGAGTGAGGAAATTACAACACAACTCTAACTATCAGTTAGATATACGGTTGGAGTCTAAAAAATCATTGACTTTGCGCTATATCACAAGACGATATAGCTATGAAAAATACTGGTAATTCAATTGCAAAAATATGCCACTTGTATGAAGTGATTAAGGTACCGTCTACTTTAAATAACTATTATGGGGCAAGTACGGGACAAATTGCGGATGATTTACAAAATTTATCCTTGATAAATGTTTTGATTGGCCCCAACAATTGTGGCAAAAGCCGCCTCTTGAGAGCATTATTTAATTCAAGCAGTTTAACCTATGAAAACTCTATCTTTACAGTAATATTTCAGCAAAATTTGAACATTGTTAAGGAAGCAATCAAATCAAGATTAGAAGATAAGGGTAAGCACAGTGATGTTCACAAATTAGTATCTATTTGTGACACTGGATTAAAAAAATCAGGAATGCATGGGTCAATGAGTGCTCTGAATGCCTATATAGATAAGTATTTTTCGAAACATTCAGATAGGAATGGGTTAAATAAAGAATATAGTGAAATCACCCGTAAGCTAGAAAACTTATACCCTGTTTATATTCCAACTCTCAGAGGTTTTCGTGGGAGTGGATACACTAGTACCACTGTTGATGATTATTTTAAAAATCAGGGGCGTTTACAGAATCGATCTAGTGTAGGCAATGCAGATTCAAATCGCGCAGAAAATAATGAGATATTCAGTGGGTTGAATGTGAATGAGACAATTTTTCAGTATCAACATAGTTCTTTGAAAGAAAGAAACGCTGTAAGAGATTTCCAACAATATTTGTCAAAGCAGTTTTTTAATTCTGAACCTGTGGAATTGATAACAAGAAGGCCCGCAGGCATAAGTAGATTTTCAGGCGTTAGTGATAAAAAAAGTGGCTTGTATATAAAAATTGGGGATGAACAAGAATACCCAATTCATCAGCTTGGAGATGGAATACAGCACATCATTATTATGACCTTGCCGATGTTTTTACATCGTGATCGTGATCTTTTGTTGTTTATTGAAGAGCCGGAGCTTTATATGCATCCGGGGATGCTAAGGCAGTTTATTGATTCGATTAGTACGATTCCATGCAATGGTACGCGGCAAGTTTTTGTGACGACGCATTCGCATCATTTTCTGGATATGACTTTGGATCATGATCGGATTTCGGTTTACAAATTGCGTAAGGTGCTGAATGAAAACGAAGTAGGTGATGAGAAGGAAGCGAAGTTTGAGATTCGGAATGTCAGTAATGAAGATTTTTCGTTACTGAATGAGCTTGGGGTGCGCAATTCATCGGTGTTTCTATCGAATTGCACGATTTGGGTGGAGGGAATTACGGATCGACTTTATATCGGAAAGTATCTGGCGTGCTTGCAGGGGAAGTTGTTGGATGAGGGATTGATTAAGCAGAAGTTTGTGCAGGATATTCATTATGCGTTTGTAGAGTATGGTGGCGGGAACATAACGCACTTTTTTGATTGTTCGGATCGTGAAGATGAGTGTATGCAGCCAAAAAATTTGTGCGGTGAGTTGATGTTGGTGTCGGATAGTGATTATGGGAAGGATGAGCGGCATGAAAAGTTGAAAGCATCGTTGGGGGATCGTTATTACAAAATTGAATCACGCGAGATGGAGTGTTTGCTATCGGCGAGTGTTATCAAGGGTGTGCTGGATGAGTATTCGGGATTGGAAGATGGGATTGCGACTGCTGAGATCAATGAGGTTGAATATCAAGGTATGCCGGGGGATAAGGATGCGAAGAAATTTGGGGCGTATTTAGAGAGTTTGTTTGAGGATGTGACGAAGGCGAAGCCGAGCGGGATTGCGAATCCGTATCAGGCGAGTTCGGGGACAGTGAAGGATAAGGTGAAATTTTGCAAGAAGGCAGTGCGGTTGACGGGGAGTTGGGATGATATGTCAGATCAGGCGAAGTTGTTGGCGAAAGCGGTGTTTGATTTTGTGCTGAGTAAGAATGAGGGGCTAGATATATGTGAGGCAGGATATGAGAAGGGTGTACAGTTGCTAATGAAAGGGATTGGTAAAACGAAGACGGTGGCTGTAGATGTTGATGATCGCTAAGTGTTGGAGAGGAGTTGGCGGGTTAGGATGGTGGATTGGGTGAGGGTTTCGATGAGGGTGGGGATGCGATGTTCGTGGGGGATGGCGAGGATTTCGGTTGCGGGGATGGTGAGGCCGAGGAAAGTGGAGGCCCATGCGGTGTGGTGGGGCGGGGTGGGTAGTGTATTGGGATTAATGTTGTTGGTGGGGTAAGGCGTGATGTAGAGGTAAGGAGCGGGGATATGTTTGTCGCCGGGGGAGAGGCCGAGGCCGATGGTTCTAGATTTTTGCGGGGGCATGTCGGGGTCGAGGTAGATGAGCGTGGCGATGTCGAAGTGGTGTGGCCAAACGTGAATGGGTGAGGTGTTGGGGAGGTTGCGAGTGAAGAGATCGAGTAGGCGGTGAGCGAAGGAGAAGTAGCGGGCGACTTCATCGAAGTGATGTGGGTACTTGAGGCGAAAGGGTTCGTCTTCGAGGACATGATGGAAGGGGAGTTCGTAGTTGCGGAGGCGTAGTTGGATATCGGGTGGGGTGGGATGTGAAGGGAGGAAGTGTTCGAGTTGCCGAGCTGTCCAGTCGAGGGCGTCGGCGATGGTGAGTCCGAGAAGTGGGGTTTCGGTGATGATGTTTTGTGATGCATCGGTGAGCATGAGTAGTGGGGTGGGAAGGATGAGGCTGAGGGTGTAATCATTGGGGAGGGGTTGGGTAGAGAGGGCGGCGGAGTCGGCATGGAAGTTGAGGGCTGCGTGAGAGTCATCGGGTTGGTTGGTGAGGAGTGCGTCGGCTGCGGCTTGGAGGATTTGTGCGGCGTGGTGAAGTTGGAGACGGGCATCGATGAGGGATAAGGGGGGGCGTGAGCCGAGCTTTGCGATGTCGGGTGTTGTGTGCATAGGCGAGACTCGCTGAGGATAGGGGAAGTGGGCGTTGAGAGGGGCGCGTTAATGAGATTGGATTGTATAGATGTCGGCTATGTGGGGTGTGGTGTGTTATTGTTCTGGATGGTGTGGTAGAAAACCTTAGTCGTGTGATGGACAATTGGGTGGGATTTGGTGTGCGACAATGGTGACAAGGTTGGATGTGAGGGAGGGTGTGGTAGAATGCGCGGCATGAGATTGAGGATAGAGCGTTTCGTAAATACTTTCCGTGTTGGCCAGTGGGTCGATTACAAAGTAATGCAGGTATTTAGTGAGTTGGCTGCTTCGGACTTCAACTCAAGCTCTCTAAATAATCACGCAAATTGCTCTAGGTGTTGGGTTATAGGAATGAAAGGTTCATGATGCGAACGTTAGTGATTTTAATGTTGGTGATGGGCGGGATGATGTTGGGTGGTTGTTATCGTGTAGAGAAGCGGCGTCTGATTTATGGTGATGATGTTGGTAGCCGGCAGAATTATGATGTGAGTACGCCGGATTATTCGGTGGATTATTTGGAGTAGAGGTCTGAATAACGGATTAAGAAGTCATTGAGCGGTTTGCTGAGAGGCAAGCCGCTTTTTATATGTTTGGACTAATCAGGGGATAGATATTATCAGGCTAACTAATGGTTAGATGTAAAATATGGGATGAAAAATCAGTCTTGATAATGAGGGGGATAGGAGGAGTGGAGGAGATTTTACCCTGCTTGGGTTGATATGCGAGGTTTTGGTGCCGAAGATAATTGGGCATGGCAAGACTGTTTCGGTTAGTAACACGCTATTCTTCCTAGCAGGGGACATGCACCATGAAAAGAACTTTATCATTATTTACGATTGCGACAGTAGTCGCGGTTGGCGTCGGATGTGAAACGACGTCAAAGGTCAAAACTCAAAAGGTTGGGTCGGTCAATCAGATTGGCACGGCACAAGCGCTTGAGATTGGGGCTTACCAAGGACAGATGACGGTAGCGGAGCTGCAGTCGTATGGGGACTTTGGTATAGGCGTGGCGGAAAACTTGAATGGTGAGCTGATCATGTTAGATGGTGAGCTATACCAGTCATGTGTTGGAGATGAGCTGACGAAGCCGGCACCGACGGTACAGACACCGTTTGCGACGGTTACGCATTTCAGTTCACAGAAGAGCTGGCCCGTATCGAATACGATGACGTATTCGGACTTTGAGAAGCTTTTGGATGATCAGGTGATTAATCCTGAGCATGTGAATGCGATCAAGTTTACGGGAACGTTTGATACGGTTCGTTATCGTTGTTTGACGTTGACACAGAATTATGTGCCATACGATCAGGCGGTGAAGAACGAGCATGTATATGAGAATGATAATGTGAAGGGTACGCTGGTTGGGTTCTACTATCCGCCATTCATGGGCGAGTTGAACTTTAAGCGTTACACGTTCCATTTCATTCAGGACGATGCGCGTCATGGCGGTCACCTGGTTGATGCGAAGTTGCGTACCGGTAAGGTTGAGATGATGGAGTTGCCTGACATGTATATCATGACGGGTAATGTGAAACCTCCGCTGGTATCGCCTCGCTAATTCCGGAGCGTTGAGCGGAGGTATCTGGAACGATTGCAGAATCATCGAATGGCCAGATACTCACGCAGATTGCTCTAATAACCAGATAGGAAGAATGTTATGGCCCTGCGAGTGAAAACTCGTGGGGTTTTTCTATTGGGTAAGGAGGTGAGGTTAGATCTTGGTGTGTTTGGATTGGAGCGATGCGAGTAGATGAGAAATGATGGTGAGGAGGATGACAGCGATGACGAGGAGAATGAGCCCGGGGCGGATCGCGGTTTTGATGAGAGAATGGCCCTCGAGGAGAAAGATGAGAAGGGCGAGTGCGAAGACGTCGAGCATTGACCATGAGGTGAGGGCGTGGGTGATGAGGTGGAGGAGGTGTCGGCGTTTTGGGGTGAGGTCGCCGAGATAGAGTAGGAGGTTGAAAATAAGGTGGAGGAAAGGGGTGATGATGAGGACGAGGAAAAGGAAGGCGGCAAAGATGGGGGCGCCGGCTTTGAAGAGTGTGGTGGTGGTGCGGAAGATGGAGTAGGCGTGCTGGTTGAAGAAGAAGCCTTGGATGCGGAAGTAGGGAAAGCCGATGGCGGTGAGTAATGCGATGAGGGCGAGGAGCCAAAGTGATGCATAGAGGAAGGAGAGTTTTGAAGATTTTGTAGCAATACAGACGGGGGAGGTGTCGTTACGTTTGCGATTTGGTGTGTCGATGGGACGTGAGATGGTTTGGATGATGAGGGAGGTGATCATGGAGAGTGTGATGGCGATGAGGAAGAGATAAACACCGAAGCGTATAGCTGAGGAGATGACGACTTGGTTGGTGGTGAGGACGAGAAGGATGCAGACGATGAAGATGTCGAGCATGGACCATTTGCCGAGGGTTTCGAGAATGGCGATGGTTTTTTGTCGTTTGTGGGGAGAGGTGATGTGAAGCCAGGTGATGGCGATGAGTGCGAGTTTGATGAAGGGGAAGATGATGGAGAAACCGACGATGAGTGCAGCGACGAGATAGAGTTTGGCTTCCCACATGAGCTGGACGGTGTGAGGGAGGGAGTAGATTCGAGTGGGGGAGAGCGCGAGGTTAATACGTAGAAAGGGAGTGAGAAGCGCTGCGACGTTACAAGAAAAAGAGATGAGCCAGAGTGTTGTGATCAGAGGCGTGTATCGTGGAAGCGCGCTGTGTAATGTTGTGAGGTTCGTGTTCACGGTTAAAGGGATGTTATATAGCTAATCACTAATTAGATTAAGTTGCATTTATCGATTTGGATTGCTGGGATTGTTTGGGATTTGAGGATTTGGTTTATTGTGATTTGGGTTGTTGTTGCCTTCACGAACATCACGGGGGCGAGGGGTTACGATGGTGTTTGGAGCTGCGGAGGGATACTCGTTGGTAGGTTGTGAGGGTGAGGTTTTGGATTGTGTGAAGATGATATCGAGTTTATCGATGGGATCGACTTGGACGATGGCGTTATGGATGTTTGTATCGAGGACGTGGCCGGCAATGGTGTGGTCGTCGGAGATGAAGTGATAGTGGAATGAGATGGTGTTGACGTGGCCGAACCATTGTGGGAAATAGAAGCCGATAAGGGTTGCATCAATATCTTTGGCGAGGTAGCGTTTTTCAATATTGGCGAGAGAGTTGAGGCCGATATAGGGTGGGTTTTGTTTGGGCCATGAGCGGTAGTGTATGTAGTTAAATCTGCCTTTGATTTTGATGGCGTAGGGTTTGTTTTCGCACATATGACGATCTAGAACGAGCATGTCGTTTACGTCAACGAGCTGTTGGGATTGATTGATAGGAATATCCGTTTCAGAGGCAAAGAATGTGACGGTTGCGAATGGAATGGTGATTGATGGCGATGCGATGGTAGGCTTGCCGTTTTCATCAGCTTTGTAAAGGATGCCGTCGAGCATGATCAGTTCACCGTCGAGTCCGGTGAAGGAGCCAAGGCCAAAATTGCCATAGGATGAGAGCTCGGCGCTGGTGATGATGCCATCGTATTGTGCGGTATAGAGCGAGTGGATTGTGTTGATTTGAGTGGCGGTGCTGGTTTGAGAGGACTTACGCTCACAGGCGGTGAGAATTAAAAGGACAATAAGAAGGAGGGCAGCGTGGATTTGAATATATGGTTTCATGATAACGCCTGTGACAATGAATAACGATGAGCTGCGAAAGACTCATGGGTAAAGTTGCTACAGGTGATGATCGGTCAAGGGGAAGGTTTGGAGTGAGTGCTGGGGGTTGTGTGTAGGGGCGGACGTATGGTTATAAGGTCTATGCGGTGAATAGTTTGAGGAGTTGGGGGTTTGCGTTGTATTTGGGGAAGAAGTCGTGTTTGTCGGTATCGAATTGGAAGAGGCCTTTGAGGACGGCGGAGAAGACGTCGCGGAAATCGGTGTGGACGGGGAGATCGCGTGATTGGTAGAGGGCGCGTTGATCGAGACCTGTCCATTTGCCGAGGATTTGTCCACCGGCGATGGGCCCACCGAGAGCGAGCATGTAGCCGCCGTGGCCGTGGTCGGTACCGTTGTTTCCGTTTTCTTTGACGGTTCTGCCGAATTCGGTCATGACGAGGATGACGGTGTTGTTGATGTGCGGCCCAAGGTCTTTGGAGAAGGCTAATAGAGAGTTAGAGACGTTTTGGAGCATGCGAGAGAAGTTACCGGTGGCGGCGCCTTGATAGGTGTGATGATCCCAGCCGTTATAGTCGATGGCGGCGATTTGGAGGTTTTGATCTGTTTTAATGACAGCGGCAAGGTCGCGGAGTTGTGAGCCGAGGTTTGAGTTGGGGTATGTGGTTTGGGGCTTGTAATTTTTGATGAGGGTATCAAGGAGATGAACGCGTTGGATGGCCTGTTGGCCGGTTTGGATGATGCGCTGACGATTTTGTTCAGCGGTGATGGGTTTGGCTGCGTTTAGGTTGGCTGCGGATGCGCCTTCCTTGCAGGTGTATAGTGATTGGAATTGGGTGATGGCGGAGGCTGCGGCGTAATCCGGGACTGCAACAACGGGGTATTGGCCGCGGAGTGAGCGAGGGAGGATGGGTTGCATGCAAAGTGCGCGAAGTGGGTGGTCGTTAGAAGATTGTGAGAGCTGAAGGAAACGGTTGAGCCAACCTTCGGTGATTGTTTTGATGCCGGGTGCGGCACGCTCCATGAAATCTTGCGCGTCGAAGTGAGAACGAGTGGGGTGGGTGGAGCCTGTGCAGAGTATTGGTGCGAGGAGATTTTGTTTGTAAAGTTCGGCGAGTGGTGCGGCAGCAGGGTGGAAACCGAAATGGTTGCTGATGGGGATGATTTGCGGCTTGTTGTTTTTATTGTGTGTGGGGACTGCGATGGTAGGTCGAAGTTTTGGGTAGAGTGAATCAGCGTAAGGGATGATGGTGTTGATAGGGTCGGAGCCGCCGCGGAGGTATAGGGTGATGAGGGTGGGTGTTTTTTTGCAGCCGTGCGCTTGCGCGAGGGGTGTGGATTGCGAAAAGGCTTTGATGGTTGACCATGGGGAAATTGAACCCGCTGCTGCAGCGGTGAGGATGGCGGATGATTTGATGAATTGTCGTCTTGTGGTGCTCATGGTCATACTCATTTGTGGGGTTGGGTCGATGATACAAAAAGTGTGTGAAGCATGATGGGAATGAGAGAGATTTATTGCATTTGGAATTCAGGTGAGCCAAGGATGAGGGCTGTATAGTTGGCAGGGGAGGGGTTGAGTTGTAAAAGTTTTTTGAGCTCAGGGCTGAGTGTATCGGGGTTGAGAATGGAGGTGATGTTGCTGGGAGAGAGGGACGAGGCGCGGACGCCTTTGATACGGTTATTCGCAAGGTTTTGGGCGAACTGCCAGCGGTAGATCATGACACCGGGGTCGAGCCACGCTTCGGATTGATCGTAGTAGCCTGTGGGGTCGGGGCAGCGATAGAGACTTTGTCCCATTCTATCCATTGCATAGACAATCGCATCATAGCGGGAGATGGTTGCATTAGTCGCACGGAGTGCGGCGATTGTGAACTCGAAGGGTGTACGGAATTTGGTGCGGTGGTTTTGCGGGTTAAGGAATTGCTGTGACGTGAGTATTGTGCGGTAGACAGCGGTGAGGTTGCCTTTGGTTCGGACGAAAGTATTGGCGGCGGCTTTGACGATTTCGGGGGGTGGGGTATCGGAGATGAAGTAACGACAGAGTTTGTAGGCGATGAAGTTGGCGGTATTGCGGTGACGGGCAAGTTTAGTGATGACTTCGAGGCCTTCTTTTATGCCGGATTTTCCGGAGAAACGGAGGTTGAGGATGTTCTTGCGGTTGAAGTCGTGGGCGTTTTCATTGAAGTAAAATTGATATGTGGCGTTTTGGTTGGATTGATTGGTGTATTTGCCATCATTGATCCATGCGGCAGTCCAGCCTGTGAGGGCGCGGGCGAGTTCGGTGACGTCATGCTGTGAGTAGCCGTTGTCGACGCCGAGTGTGTGAAGCTCCATGAGTTCACGGGCGTAGTTTTCATTGAGGCCGCGTTGTCTCTCTAATTGTTGAATAGATTGAGATTTTGGGGTACGTCTACGGTCGGCTGCGGAGACGATGCGTTGTTCGCGATCGGTGAATGGTTTTTGTGAAATATTGTTGTCGAGATAGAGGAGCATAGCGGGGTGTTGAGCGGTGGCGAGCAGTAGTTGATCGAATCGTCCGAAAGCATGCTTTCGAAGTGTGTTTTCAAAATCGGGTGCGAGATAGGGGAGGAAATTTTTGTTTTGATCGACGGTGAAGTGGTTGCGCCAAAAATCGAGAATAACTTCCTCGAACTGACGTGGAGAGTTGACTGCGTTGTAGATGACGAAGGCGCGGAGTTGTTTGTTGATGTTGTTACGGAGACGGTTACGTTTTTTTTGTTCGTCGATTCGTTCTTTGTTTTTATCATAAGGCGGGTTGTAAGTGCGGATCGCATCACTAATTGATAGATAGAGTGCTGGGAAGTTTTTCTGAGTGTAAGATTGGGAGGTTAAATTGGGGATTGATGATGGATTGAGTTGGGATTCGAGCCAATCGTTATAAGATTGTGAAGTGAGGGCTTGATGGTCTGTGGGGGTTGCGTTGAAAGTGAGGCGCGATAGGACATGATAGGCTTGGGCGTCAGTGAGGGTCATGTCGAGCTTGGGCTGAGGCTTGCGGCGGGGTGGGGCGGCGTATGCTGAGAAAGTGATTGAGAGAATCGCAAGCAGGGCGAGGATAATGGTCGTGTGTTTCATGATAACAGTACGGCGGTAGGGTGGTATGAATTGATGAATCCTTATGATAATGAAAGCAGGGGGCGAATCACAAGAAATTTGTATGGTTGGCAGAGAAAGTCGTGATAGCGATTTTTTTTAGGTGATTGGATGGTTATAATCACGGGGCAGTGGTGTCATCGTAATGAGATTTGATAGTCAATTAGATTGATAGGAAATGATTATGAGTGCTTCTGCTATGGGTGTGTGTAGTTGGTCATTACGGCCAAACAATGCGGATGAGTTAATGGATGCTTTGGAGGCGGTGGGTTTGAAGAAGGTGCAGTTGGGGCTGACGCCGATTGTTGAGGAACCGGCAGCTTGGGTGGGTGTGTTTGATCGGTTGAAAGCGTCGGGGATTGAGATTGTGTCAGGGATGTATGGGCCGAAGGGTGAGGATTACAGCACGCTTGAAACGATTGCGGCAACGGGCGGGTTGGCAGTTGATGAGCATTGGGAGGATAACCGGGTGATGGCAGAGAAGGTTGCGGCGATTGCGAAAGCTGAGGGGATTGAGGTGATGACATTTCATGCTGGGTTCATACCACATGATCAGAATGATCCGGTGTTTGGAAAATTGTGTGAACGGATTAATACCGTGGCAGATATTTTTAAGGCGGCGGGGAGTGTGACGTTGTTTGAGACGGGTCAAGAGACAGCAGAGGATTTGAATGCGTTTTTAGATTATTTGAATCGTGAAGATGTGGGGATTAATTTTGATCCGGCGAATATGATTTTGTATGGAAAGGGTGACCCGATTGAATCGCTGAGAAAATTGATTGGCCGTGTTAAACAGGTGCATGTTAAAGATGCGAATGCGACGAAGACGGTAGGGACATGGGGGAGTGAGGAATGTGTGGGTACTGGTGAGGTGGATTGGGATGCGTTTGTGGGTGTACTGAAGGAGCATGGGTTTGGAGGTGAGTATGTGATTGAACGAGAGGCGGGCGAGTCGCGGGTGGAGGACATTAAGAAAGCAAAAACGTTGATCGAATCCATGCTTTGAAGATATGAGGTATGAAAAAAGGCGAGCAGATGAATGCTCGCCTTTTTATTATTTAATGGTTGGTTAACTGGCTTTGCGCTGTTGGTTATGAAGTGTGTTTTTGAGGCACTGCCCGATATTGTCTGGGGAGAGTGATGCGTCAATGATTTTTTCGTTGGTGACGGCTTTTGGCATGCCATAAACAACGCAAGAGTCGGGGTACTGCGCGATGATTTTACTGCCCTTGTTGTGGAGCTCTAGAGCGCCGATCTTGCCGTCTTCGCCGATGCCGGTGAGGACGATAGCGAGAGCGCGTGAGCCGAGGGTTTGGGCGACGGATTGGAAGAGTGCGTCGACGGATGGTTTGTAGACAGCGGATGTGGGTTCGTCATTAACACGGAAGTAGCGACGTGTTAGGCCAGCTTTCTTGATATGTGTGTGTTTGGCACCGGGCGCGATGTAGACGTTGCCGGGCTCGATGTTCATGCCGTCATCGATATGCTTGACGTTGATTGCGCAGATATCGTTGAGGCGTACAGCCATAGATTCGGTGAAGAGTCGAGGCATGTGCTGAGCGATGACGATTGGGGTTTTAAAGTCTTCGGGGAGTTGAGTAAGTATTGATTCGAGGGCAGGGGGGCCGCCGGTACTGGAGCCGATACAGATGATGTCGAATTGCGAGCTAGTATAGGCAGGGATTTTGAGAGGAAGATCTGTGATGTCCTTTTTACTATCCATCGCGGCTAAGAGCCTGGCGCGGGCGGAAGTAAGTGGTTTTGCGGTGGAGGTGGTTGTTGATGATTTCCTAAACCGATTATTTTTCGCGAGGGCGCGGCAAAGTTCGAGGAGTTTGCCTTTGATATTCTGAATATTGGTTGAGAACGTTGCGTGGTCTTTTGCGAGAACATCGGCGGCTCCGAGACGGAGTGCTTGGAGAGATGCGACTGAGCCTTCAGTGGTGAGAGAGCTGATCATGATGACGTTTGTTGGTGACTGTCTCATGATGCGGCGAAGAGCGGTGAGGCCGTCCATTTCGGGCATTTCGATATCGAGTGTGATGATATCTGGTTGGAATTCTTTTGCGTATTCGACGGCCTCTTTGCCGTTGCGTGCGATCTTAATAACTTGCATGTCGGATTCGTCTTCGAACATGCCGGAGATTGCGCGACGCATAAAGGCGGAGTCATCAACAACTAGAACTTTGATTTTTTTCATGGCGTTTAATTTTTCTAAATCAGTTGTGTCTTAGCGTATATATCGTGTGTTCAGGAAGGGGATTTGAGTGTTCTTACTGTGGATATATCGGAAAGCGGTTTTGGCTTGGCGCCAGATCGTTGGAATACCAGTTGTTTGTTTGTGTCTTCAAAGATAGATACGGGGCCTTTGATGAGATCGTTGATCGTGTATGAGATGTCATCGGTGACGAAGCTGACATTTGGATAAATGGCGTGGTCGACTTGTACGTTTACTTTACGATTGTCGTCGATGCGAGCGTTGAGGTTAGTGAGAGTGGGTTCCGCCTTTTCCAGCGTCTTGTTGATGTGCTGCACACTGAACATGTATTCGGTATGTTTTTCAGCATCTTTAGGGCTGAGCTTGTTTTGTTGAGAGGCTTGATTGAACTGATCGATTTTCTGATTGAGTTGATTGATGTGAGAATTAAACTGATCGATGATATCGTTCAGTTCATTCGCGAGGGTTTGAAGTCGTGGTACGCTGCCGAGGACAACGGTTGTTTTGACGTTGCCAGCGGAGCCGAGGTTGCTGACGTGGACGGCTTTGCTGACTTGAATATTGCAACCAATGAAGCTGGCGAGGGGAGATTTAATTTCACCTGTAACGATAAGCGTTGAGTTGATAGCCTCTTTATCGATGAGCAGATTTTGACCAACTTCAGCGTTGACATTGTCGAGGTACTTGGTTGAGAGATTGCCGAGAACGATGGTGTCGGCGCGTGTGCGACCGGCGTAACCCTTTGTGATTTTTAGTGAGTTGCCGCATTCGATTGTTGCATCTTCGACAAAGCCTTGAACTGTGATACTGCCGGAGGCTTTGACGTGAAAGCGGTCACGTATGTCGCGCATGATTTCAATGTCGCCGGTGAAATCAATATTGCCGGTGGAGAAATCAACGTTGTCGTCGATAACGAGAAGTTGATCGATTTTGGCGAATTTATGTGATGTTAGTAGGACACCATCGAGCTGCGCTACAAGGTTACCATCTTTATCAACGCGTATGGAAGGATCGATTTCGACATTGCATTGAAGAGGTTCTTTGGCGGGTATGGTTTTACCGGTGACATCGCGGCCATCGGTACCTTTTTGCGCATCAACCATTGTGCCAAGAATGTCGTTCTTACGAACCATCACAAATGCAGAGCGGCTGTAATGAGAGGCTTTACCTTCGGCGGCCTCATCATCTTTCTGAATCCAGTTAACGGTGCCATCGATACCATGCACGGGTAGCTGTGCGGTAGCGATGGTGTGTTTAACTTCCTTGTCGCGAGAAGCTTTAGCTTTTTTAAGGAAATTCTGAAGCGCTTTCGAGACTTCATCGTTGATCTCGATACCTGCCTCCATGAGAGCTGTGAGGCAGAGAGGTTCATTGATCAGCGAACGATCCGCTTTTTCTTGTAGCACAAGTTCTGCGGAGGTTTTATCCGGAGATGTGATCGCTCGGATGATGTTTTGTTCCGGCGCTTCAGACATTTTTAGTGTACTTTAGAAGTGTATTGCGTTGATCCTTGGATCGAGATGTATAAATTCTAGAAAAGCGGAATTTGCGATTGTAGATTATTTATACATGAACGCGTTTAACACTAATCCTGTATTGAGCCGAAAGCGCCTAATCAAAGATTAGGCAGCTGTTCGAGCCAGGGTTTCCTTGATACGTTCTGATAGAACATCGGGTGTGAACGGTTTTACGACATAGTTGTTGACACCGGCCTTGATGGCTTCAACGACGCGCATTTTTTCGGCTTCAGTTGTGACCATGATAATCGGGCAGGTTTTACCCATGCTGCGGTACTTTTTGACGAAGCTCAGGCCATCCATGTTAGGCATGTTCCAGTCGACGAGAAGTAGATCCGGCTCGAAGGCACCGA
The DNA here is from genome assembly GCF_007747445.1 of Poriferisphaera corsica. Taxonomy (NCBI): domain Bacteria; kingdom Pseudomonadati; phylum Planctomycetota; class Phycisphaerae; order Phycisphaerales; family Phycisphaeraceae; genus Poriferisphaera; species Poriferisphaera corsica. The sequence continues at coordinate 4,170,596 of NZ_CP036425.1, read as the reverse complement.
CTTTAGAGAGGGCGTCGAGACCATCTACGGCCTCCTCGATTTCGCCGTAACCGAGCTGTGTCAAAATACCCTTTTGGATATTTCTCATGGTTTTTGAATCGTCTACGAGTAAGACTTTCATTCTATTCACTCCACATCCAGTTGATGTATGTTGTTTTCTGTGTTGTATTGCTAATCAAGTATTAGGCAGTTGCTTCAGCTGCTACGAGGTTGCGTATACCGACTTCGACGCAGAACTCGCCGCAATCTGATTCGCAAGGGATCAGGATGCATGTGAGATCCTTTTGGCCGAAGATTTGATGGTTACTACCGATGACGACGGAAGGGCAAGAAATTGATACGGTTTTGTCGGTGAATTGTGCTTTTGCACCACCGGATACCATATTGACGAGCTCACCAACGGCGTCGGCAAAATCTTCACTTTCAGAAGTCATGTCCATACCGGTGAAGATGGAAACGATGCGTTCAGCGGTCGTTGTTGGGAAGCTTAAGACGACGGTGCCGTCAACATCGCCAGACATACCGATGATGCCAGAGACATCGAAGGAAGGTTCATCTTCATTTTTCAGTGTTGGTTCTTTAATCTGTACAGGTAGCTGAAGCATCGTCTCAAAGACGTTCTGCACAGATTTCATAAAAGGGATAATGTAGTTCTGATTCATACGGAATCTCCTAGTATCAGGCCGCGGCCTTTTCCTGTCCCAGGTTCGCTGAGTGTTTAAGAAGTTCGATGACATCGAGGATGAGGCAAACTTCACCATCTTCCTGGATGGTAGCGCCACTGAAGGGACCACCCTCTGTGTAGGTGTCGTCCAGAGGTTTGATGACGATTTCTTGTTGACCGATGAGACGATCGACGACGAGTCCGGCGGTCTGGCCGCCAACGGCAACGACGACTGCAAAGCGGTCACCGTTATCTGTTTCAGTTTCGTTAAGTCGGTGCCTCATGTTGATAAGAGGCAGGACGGAGTCACGAAGTCGCATGACCTGCTGACCGTTGATTGAATAGACGGCTTCTTCGGTAGGTCGGACGATTTCGAGAATGCTTTGTAGTGGAACGGAGTATGTGTGGTTGCCTACGCCGACAACCATGGCGGGCATGATGGCGACGGTAAGCGGGATGAGGATTTCAATGGTCGTTCCACGACCTTTTTTGGATTGAATGTTGATGCTGCCGTTGAGCTTGTTGATGTTTGTACGGACTACATCCATGCCGACGCCACGACCTGAGAGATCGGAGACTTGCTCGGCGGTAGAGAAGCCGGCTTCGAAGATGAAGCGGAAAACATCGGAGTCAGTGAGTTGAGCGAGTTGCTCTTGTGTTGTGAGTCCGCGTTCGATGGCTTTGTTGCCGATGACTTCACGGTCGAGACCCTTGCCGTCATCTTTGATTGCGACGCGGACGTGTGAACCTTGATGTTCGGCGGAAAGTGTGATCGTTCCGATTTCAGCTTTACTCACTGCGAGACGGGCTTCAGGGGACTCAACGCCATGATCTGCGGAATTTCGAAGAATATGGACGAGGGGGTCTGCGAGTTGTTCGAGAACACTCTTGTCGACCTCTGTTTCCTTGCCTTCAATTTGCAGATTGATCTTTTTGTCAGTCATACGAGCGATATCACGGATCACGCGTGGGTAACGGTCGAAGAGTTTGGCAAGCGGCTGCATACGGGTACGCATGACACTGACTTGTAACTCACCCATGAGACGATCGAGTTCGCCTGCTGCGCCGACAAATTCTTCATTCAAATCGTGGCTGGTATCGGAATCACGTAAGTTGCGTGTAAGTGCGAGGACTCGATTTTTGTTTAGAACAAGCTGCCCAACGAGGTTGAGTAATGATTCGAGACGGCTGACTTCAACACGTATCGTTTGTTCAACTGTTTTCTTCGTGGCTGCCTGAGTATCTGTTTTTACAGTTGAATCATTCGAAGATGATGCTGCCGCACCATTCTCAGGTTTAGCGATTGTTTGTTGCTCAGGTGTTGCATTGGCTGATGCATTTTCTTCTATGACCTGATCAAGTATGAGTAACTGCTGGATGTCGTTGTTGTGCTTGCCTGTGATATCGGGATCAAGTGGTTGATGATTACAGAGTTGCTCGGTACGTTCGACGAAAGTATCGAGAGGCCAATGGAGGGCTCTGTTTTTACCGAGCATTTCGGTTTGATCATCGATGAGGAACTTGGCAGCATTCAGACGAATGATGACTTCATCAAGTAGATTGTGTGGACATTCGTCGATAGTTGATGCAATTCGGTCAAGCAGTTTGACGACCTTACATAATGCATCTAATTCGAAGAAGTCGGCGGTCTTGATCAGGTTATCTGCGATTTCAGTGAGGATTTCGGCAGCGTCATGACGTGTGCCGTCGTTACCGATTTTCTCGAACACCTCATCAAGCTGTTTTGAATAATCTTGAAGATCAATGACCATAAATTCGATCAGATCAACTTTTTGAGCTGGTAGATCAAGTGTTTCGCCGGGTAAATCATTGTTAATCGGCTGTGTGGCTGCAGTTTGTTCTTCTTCGTTTGAATCACTTGTGGTGCCAGAGGCGAGTTTGTGCAGAAGATCGATAAGATCTTGCGGACCATCGGAGGGGTCCTCGCCGTTTGAAAGCGATTCGATTTGGTCGCGGACGATATCAGCACTACGAAGCAGCGCATCCATCACATCTGGTGTGATTTGGATTTCGCCTTTACGAAGACAATTGAGGCAGTCTTCGGCAGCGTGCGCGAAAGTTGTAACTGCGGTGAGGCCTAAAAAACTGGCGGCACCTTTAATTGTATGAAGCGCACGAAAACAGCTGTTACAGAGGTCAGAAGATTCGTCGGGTGAGACGTTTTCAAGCTGAACGAGATCGCTGTCGAGTTGTTCAATTAATTCGCCAGCTTCGGTTAGGAAGTCCTGAAGCAGGCTTTGGTCCATATCATCGAGAGACATTGTCGTACTCCTGTATACCTCAGAGCTTTGTGTAGGCGAATGCTTGAGGTGCGGCGATCTGTTCAAATTTCACGTTTAAGTTTCTGAGTGATTCCGAGTGGCCAATGAATAGGCAACCGTCTTTGGCGAGTTGATCGTGGAACATGTTAATGACAGATTTTCGCATGTCATCGTCAAAGTAGATCAATACATTGCGGCAGAAGATCACATCAAAAGTTCCGAAACGTTTTGCTGAGAGTCGATCTTTGAGATTGAGTTTTTCAAAACGGCACATTGATTTGATTGCGGGATCGAGATGGTAAAAGTTACCGTCCTGTTTGAAGTACCGCTGTAAAATCATTGGGCTGAGCGTTCGAACTGAGTAATGCGGGTATTTTGCTTCTTGGGCTTGTAGTAATACTTTTTCACTGATATCTGTGCCAAGGATTTCGATTTTCCAATCGAGTGCACGTACGCCCAATGATCGTGTTAGTTGGATGGCTAGCGTATAGGCCTCTTCACCTGTGGATGAGGCGCTTGACCAGATACGCAGAGTTTTCTTTGCCTGACGTGCTTCAATGAGCTTTGGGAGAATTTCTTGCTCGAAGTATAGAAGCTGGGGCTCATTGCGGAAGAAACTGGTTTCGTTGATCGTGATGCGGTTGAACATCTCCTGAAACTCGTCCATCTGGTATGGGCCAGTGGTCAGGTACATGATGTATTGATCGAAGTTGTCGAATTCGAGTTCTTCAACGCGACGTGAAAGTCGACTTTCTAGAACATATTTTTTTGAGTCAAGAAAATGGATGCCTGCACGTTGATAGATGACTTTGCGCAATTGATCGAATTGTGCATCGGACATTTTGATTTTGCTTGCAGATGTTAGAGATGTAGGCGTCATCGAATCGCTTTCAATCAAGATATGAAAAGGAATCAAAGCTCCCCTTACGGAGAGCTTTGATGTTCTGATTGCGGTTTATGCAGCGGCTTTTGTAACCTTCGCAAGTTCATCAACGTCGTAACCAGCGAACAATTTTTCGAGGTTAAGCATGATAAGCAGACGATCATCAAGCTTGCCTACACCTTGGATGTAGTCAGTGTCAATGCTGCTGCAGATAGATGGGGGTGGCTCAACAATATCAGAGTTGATGCGAAGAACTTCATTGACACGATCGACGGTGAAGCCGATGACGCGGTTTGCAACTTCGATGACAATGATACGTGCATCTGCGGTATCTTTGAGTTCACCCATGTCGAATCGCTTACGGAGATCGATAACAGGGATGATTTTGCCACGCAGGTTGATGACACCCTCAACGTATTCAGGACTTTGAGGAACGCGCGTGATCTGCATCATGCGGTTGATTTCCTGAACACTGAGGATGGGGACTGCAAATTCTTCATCGCCAACAACGAAACTGACGAGTTGAAGGAGTTCGCCTTCTGAGGTGGTGATCGCTTCACCATGATCAGCGGCAACGGATGTATTATCAGTATTTTCAATAGACATATTTCAAGCCTCCAATGGAACACGTATTGCCCCAGAAACTGGATCGTTATTGAGCTTAAGGTGCTCATGCAGACGTGAATGGATTCATTCCACGACCTGCTCTGGATTACAGGATCGGAGAGAGAAGCGACTCTCTTTAGGGGAACCACCTGATGCTGGAAAAATAACAGCGATGTTTGTGTGATAATTATGCTGTTCAAGCATGTTATGGGGGTTCAAGTCCGATATTTGAGATATGGGGTGATAAAAAAAGTGCACCGGTTGGTGCACTTTGAGTGTTGTTTTAAGTTTATACTGAGGTTTAGCCAGCAACAGCGAAAGTGGGTTGCTCCTCTGCAACGACGAGATCTGCAACAGTGTATTTGCAGAGCGTATCGCGGAGTTGTTGAGCAGCATTTTGGCATGCGCTCTGGAGGATGTTCATTGAGTAATCAAGCTTGCCCGTGTGCTGGCTGATGGGCATTTCGCCAGCGATTGGTCCGTCAATAGCCTCAACGATTTCGAGAAGGCTAATGCTTTCGGCGGGACGATGGAGGAGGTATCCACCACTACGGCCGAGTTGGCTCTTGATCAGACGATGTCTCGAAAGAGCCTGAAGGATTTTCAGTGCTGAATCCGTTGGAACACCGAGGTGTTCAGCAACGGTTCGGGCCTGAGTAGGGCCTTGTGTTGTTTGGTTTGCCAAGAACGCGATTGCGAGTGCTGCATGCGCAGAGGTTTTACTGAGTTTCATCGGAGCACCGACCTTCCAGATAGAACGGTGCATGACTGAGGTGTGATCTGAGGTGTTATGACTTAAAAGTCAGATCGCAATTCAGCTTCCTGAGGATGGAAATCCACATTGGATCAACCTGCAATGTTTGGCCTGGATGGCTAGCAGATTTGATATTCCAAAGTGAAACGGTCAGGCCGGTGGGGTGTTTAGGGTGCCAATAGACTGATGCAGAGCATAACCAGTTGGGGTCACGGATGATGTGAACCTGAGGTTTCAATGCGTTTTTATCTATTGGCGACCATAAGTATTGTTGCCAGAGTTGATTCAGCTTTTGGTTCTGGGCGTTGTGATGGAAAGCGTTAAGAATTCCAAGGACAACGCGTGCTGAATCGCTGGCCCACAAAAGTTGGCCTGACTGTCCGATCCTAAAGATCGCGCCGCTTAATACCGTATTTCCAAATAAAGAACTCACCCGGCGGCAATGCATGCGATAGTCGGATGCACCACTGGGTGGCGGTACAGGCTGTGCTTCGGGGGACTGAACCTGTGCTGCTACATTTTCCGTTGAATCAGACACCAATGTCTAACGCTCCGGGACCCGCCCCTTGGGTGTTATTGGTATCGACAAGGTCAAAAGATTGACTTGAGGGCTAAATAGGGAGGGTATTATCGGGCGTTAAAATAGAGTATTCACTATATTTAATAAAGGGATTCCCTTATATTGTGCACACGTTCAAATGGCATGGTCATTGTTTGAAGCGATTAGGCCTTGTATGAACATAGGGCAAAAGAAAAAGCTGCACAAATCGTGCAGCTTTTTCTTTTTAATTGCGGTGGCTGATGGCTTTACTTGGTTTGGAGTTCATCTTCAGGAATATTAAATGGAGATTTTGTGAGAATCTTATTCCAATCATTGACCTTGGTCTTGATGAATGCCCAGTCGCCAAGACTGAGAGCGTTATCGATTTTCTCAGGTGAACGGGCACCGGGATCGATATTCTCATGAGCAAATCGCATGATTCGATCGCCTAGGCGGATAATTGTACGTTTATCCGCAATAGTTTCATTTGTGAATGCCGTATCAGTGAGGAGTTGATCGGTTGCTAGAGTCATATAACGGAAGGCGACACTGGTAAATGATTTGATTTGATCAGAGTCGATGCCGTTACGTGCAATATCAGCAATGAGCTTGGTGAACATTTCCTGCAGAGCTTTTTGCTCAGGGCTGTAGGATGCGTAAATATCTTTTGCATGAACGCCAACACGAGCTGTGAGGACATTTAGGAGGATTCCACGAGCGGTACCGACATTCATATTACTGAGTGCGGCAAGTTGCTCTGTGAGAGCTGCGGACTGTGTTTCGCGTCCAAGTGCCTGTTCTAAGAGTTTAAGTACTGGTGCCTGCTCTTCTTTGGTCAGACGTTTGTACTGTGCGATCTTTGAGACAGCTTTTGAGGCCCAATATCGTACGCCAGGATTTTCGTCATTGAGTCCGATGGCAAGGACAGGTTCAATACCAGCACCTTCGGTGTTGACGAGCACGATCATGGCGTTGATGCGTGTGAGAAGAAAGTTATTCTCAATCTGCGCTTTTTCATCTGCGCTAGAATCGCTGGGAATATTTGGTTTTTGAATGACCTGAGCGAGTTTCGCCAAAAGGTTGTGGTTGAATTGTTTGACGAATTCTTTCGAAGAACCAGATGGAGAGACAATCTGCTTGAGCTCTTTACGTGCTTTTGCGATCTGGGCTTCATCGCCGCTGGCGAGTTGCATAACCCAGTAATCGTTGAAAGCATTGATAGCTTGCAAGCCGTCGGCAGGCATAGGTGCGTCGGCGGTTTGAATACTTTGGATGATACGTGGGGCAGGCTGATCGCTTTGTGCGAGAGTCGGGGTGGGTAGAGACCCAAAGAACCCGGCTGCAGTTATGGCCATGGCCCCAACCAATGGACGAAGTCGTCTCATTCTTAAACTCTCCGAAAATCTACTGAAGGAGGAGGGCATCGTGAATGTAAATCCAGTTTTGGTTTACCCTTGCAGACTATCATTTGGCAGGGGGGGTTGTCAAATGATTTTGCCTACAGCGTTGATGCAAATCATTATTTTAATTGAGTTTAAGTGTTTTTGTGACTTTTATCAAAGTGGTAGGTGCTGCGTTGGCCTGCAGAGGAACAAATGAGTATCGCTGGTGGAGAAGTGATTCGCAAGAGAAATATGTAGGTAGGTTGAGATATTTCGGGGTGTAACGCATTGAAATGATTTGATTGGGGGTAATGGAATAGACGAGATATATATGATGCAGGTGGTATCTGGCGGTTGGTGATCGTGTTAATGCACGCTGCGAGGATGTGCAGTGAAAAGCTCCGTAATCTATATATAAGAATGAGGTATGAGGATGTATCGAAGAATTAAATCTGCTGCAGATATTAAAACGACTGGGCGGCTGTCGAGTGCTGTGGCGATATTCTTAAGCGAAAAGACCACGAGATTACCGGCTGAATATAAACAGTTAGACCAGCAATTAGGTGGTGTGTTGTCTGGTTATATTAAGAGAGATGAGTTTAATGGTCGGGTTGGTGATGTTGCGGTGTTGTATCCTGAAAGCGGCGCAGAGAGATTGTTTGTCGTTGGCTTAGGCAAGGTTGATGTGATGAATGGTAATCAGCTTCGTATCGCATCCAAGGCGCTATATCGAGCTGTAGATTCCGCGAATGTCTCCAAGTTGATGGTATTTGGTATTGATTCGATGAAGGGTAGTTTGAAGCCTGCTGAGTTTGGAGAGGCTGTCGGGGATGGGATGGGGATTGCATCCTTCGAGTTTTTGGAGTTTAAAGGTGCTGTGAGTGGGTCAGAAAAGAAGAACGCTGCGTTAAAGTCGTTGGTTGTGAGTATGGAGAAGGGGTGCAGAGGTGGGTTAGATCGAGCGATTGCGATGAATGATGGTGTATCAACAGCGAGACGTTTGGCAGCTACACCGCCGAACGTTGCGAACGTACCTTATATTGAAAGGTACTGCCGATCAACCGCGAAAAAATTGGGGCTGAAATGTACCGTGATCAATGCTGCGAAGGCAAAGCAATTGGGTATGGGGGGATTGTTAGCTGTGGGAGCAGGTAGTGAATCTAAGCCAGCGATCATTGCTTTGGAGTGGAAGGGTTCAGATGCGAAGGCAGACCCAATCTTGTTGGTTGGAAAATCAATAACGTTTGATACAGGTGGATATTCGCTTAAGCCAGATGGCGGCAAGGGAATGAAGTATGACAAATGCGGCGGGATGACGGTGATTGGGATTATGGAGGCTGTAGCGAATTTGAAACTGAAGCAGCGGGTTGTCGGTTTGATTGCTGCTGCAGAGAATATGATTGACTCGGAAGCATACCGTGTTGATGACATAATTAAGTTCACCAATGGCGTAACATGTGAGGTCACGAATACTGATGCTGAAGGGCGATTGGTTTTAGCAGATGCCTTGGCCTATGGGACGAAGACATATAAACCAAAAAGTGTCATTGATATGGCAACGTTAACGGGCGGTGTGGTTGTCGCATTGGGGTCATATTGTGCTGGCGTATTTGCGACTGATGACAAAATAATGGCATCGATGCAGAAGGCTTCGCAGAAAACTGGTGAGAAAATTTGGCGATTGCCGCTTTGGGATGAGCATCGTAAGCAGATGTCTGGAACACACGCAGATTTAGTCAATTCTGCAAATCGTGAGGCGCATCCAATTCAGGGGGCCGCGTTTTTATCGCATTTTGTAGGGAAAGATGCCCCGAAATTGATGCCTAAAATGCCGTGGATGCATATTGATATCGCAGGGGTGGCTTCATTTGATAGTGATACGGCGTTGTATCCCAAAGGCCCATCGGGGTGGGGAGTTCGCTTGGTGACAGAGTATCTTGCAAATAATTAAGCAAACAATGAGGCTGCATCATGCGGCCTTTTTAATTGGTGATGTTAAAGTCTTTGACTTTTTTGTTGAGTGTATTGCGATTGATGCCAAGAAAATCCGCGGTGCGCGTTTTGGTCCCATCATTGTATCCGAGGGCTTCACGGATAAGTTGTTTCTCGACCTCATGGACAACTAAGTCGTAAATTTGGCCTTCATAAATACTGTATTGTTTGATACCTAGCTCTGCGAGTTTAGAGGCAAGTGCTTCTACAGATTCGTTTGAGCTTTCGCCTCGAGTTTGCTGTGCGTACATTCGTATTTGTAGCGGTAGTAATTCGAGTGTGAATTCATCACTGGAAGAAAGAACAGTCGCTCGTTCGATAGCATTCTCAAGTTCACGTACGTTTCCAGGCCATGGGTATCGTAGTAATGTGTTCAGGACATCACGATTCATACGGGAGAGATTACGATTGTTCTCTTTGTTGTAGGTATCGAGGAAGTGGTCAATGAGTTTTGGTATATCATCACGTCTGTTACGTAGAGGAGGGAGACTGACGGTAACGACATTGAGGCGGTAATAAAGATCTTCACGGAAATTGCCTTTGCGTACTTCTTCTTCTAGATCCAGATTCGTTGCGGCTATGACGCGAACATCGATCTTGATGGTTTTGTGGTCACCTACTTTTTCTAGTTCGCGTTCTTGTAGTACACGCAGGAGTTTGACTTGCATCTGAGCGTCGAGTGTGCCAATTTCATCAAGAAAGATTGTGCCACCGTTTGCAGCCTCGAAGCGGCCAATTTTGTCACGTACCGCTCCGGTGAATGCACCTTTGATATGGCCGTACAATTCGGATTCTAAGAGTTGTGGTGATAGTGCGCCACAATTAACGCGGATCAAGGGTTCGTCTTTACGTGGTGAGTTGTAATGAATTGCTTTGGCGATTAGCTCTTTGCCGCAGCCGGTTTCACCGAGAAGGAGAACAGTTGCGCGTGATGATGAAACTTGTCCAATTGTTGCGAGTACATCTAGCATCGCTGGGCTGGAGCCGATGATATTGCCAAACCTGTATTTACTGTGAAGGCTATCGCGTAGCTGTTTGTTTTCGGTTGCCCATTGTTCTTTTTCGAGTTGAACAAGGTGGTGTATGCGGATCGTCTGTGAGAACATTCCAGCGATTACATTCAGTAGCTGTGTCGTTTGTTCGAGTATCTTCTCTGTTTGGTAGGGAATATCAATACTCATCGTACCGACATAGTCGTTGCCATCTTTTATAGGTAAGCAGATGAATGAGATGATTTCGTCTGAGTTGGTACTGTTTGTGCGGCTGCCGGTTCTGTCGAGGAAGTCTGGGTGTTTGGAAATATCTTGAATGATGGCGATTTGGCCGCTTGCGAGTACCTGCCCGGTGACACCTTCTCCGACAGCGTATTGTCCTCGACGTTGTTCTTCAGCCGTTAAGCCGACCGAAGCGAAGATATTTAGCTGGTTTGTCGAGTTGTCTAATAGAACAAGTGAGGCTCGATGTATGTGCAGCCTATCGGAGAGTAACGCGATAGCTCGCTGGAAAACCTGCTTCAATTCTAGTCCATCACTTAAAATTTGAGTGATTTCAGTCAATGTGACTAATTCTTGGTCATTGCTACTCATAGATTGACTATTAAAACATCAATTGGAGATAAATCAAGCGAATGCAGGTCGTTATCTATAGAAAATCCGTGCGCAAAACACTAACTAAAACCAAACATTAGATGCTAAAAGAGACAAATCACATAAATCAAGGTCTGTTTGACAGATATAAAAGAAGGTACAGGGGATGTTGCTAGAAAAATGCGCACAAAAGCGCTTCTCGCAAGTTAATAAAACGCTTTCTGAAGTGTGAATTGAGGATCCAAAGTCAGGCGAGAGGAATGTGATGGCAAAAGACAGCGAAAATCAAAGTGTAGCTGCAGGTTTAGGAATCGTTGATCTTCAGTCTTATATTGATGAATATCAAGTTGAGAAGTTGCCATTCTATAGGAAGTTATGGGGCTACTATCGAAATAGATATGGTGATGGAAATCAGAAGTCTGGACTGCCGGATCGTCTGCTAAGGCGAAATGATTCCGGGGAGTGTAAAGAGATTGTCATTGAGAACGATATTGCGTGGCGTGTGCATGCCATGGTTGATTTCATGTTCTCAAAACCTGTCACGATACAAAGCCTCGCCTCCGATCCACAGAGGGCGAATGAGATAGAAGCATTTCTACGAGATGTTATTAAAGCAAATGGTGGTATGGGATTTTATCAGAATTTGGCATTACTGGGTGCGATTTATGGATACGTTGATGTTTTAGTGCACGCTGATTCAGGTAAGCGCATTTTGCTTGAGGTTGTTGAAGCCTCCAGAGCTGTGCCAGTGTTAAATGCCCATGATTATCGAAAGCTCAATGGGTACATCATTCATTGGAAGCAAGGTACCTCAAACGCGGGACAATGTAAGAAGCGTTTGTGGCGAATGATTCCGCTCGCAAATAAAGATCGTAGTGATGTTACGCATACATATGTTTGGACACCAGAAAAATGTGTTTATGCAAAAAATTCTAAAAATCAAAAGCATAGCAATGTAATTGAATCTCAGATAAACATTATTGGTGAGATCCCAATTGTTCATATACAAAATTTAACTCAGCCATACTACTACGAGGGGTTGAGCGAGGTTGAGCCGTTAATAAACTTGCAGGATGAACTGAATACAAGATTGTCTGATCGAGCCAATCGCGTAACATTTCAAGCTTTCAAGATGTATTTGGGTAAGGGAATCGATGGGTTTATTGATCGCCCAGTCGGTCCAGGCCAGATGTGGTCAACAAATAACGAAGGTGCATCGATCGAAGAATTCGGTGGTGATAGTCATTCACCATCTGAAGACGCTCATATTGCAGAGATTCGAGAAGCTATGGATAAGGCCAGCGGGATTAGTCCCTTGGTGACAGGTTTGGTACGTGATCGAATCGGTAATCTAACCAGTGAAAATGCATTGCGTATTGTGATGATGGGCTTGTTAGCTAAAACTGAAAAAAAGCGCGTGAACTACGGCGATGGGTTGATTCGGATGTGTCGTTTGATCTTAGAAACAGCACATGTTTTGGGTGTATTCAAAACAAATTCGGCAGAGAGGTTAGTGCGAATTGATTGGCCAGAACCTATGCCAACAGGTGAAACACAAAGTCTGATTAATGCGGAGCGAAAGTTGAAAATAGGTGTGGCTCAGAAGCAGGTATTGGCAGAATTAGGCTACAGCGAGATTGATCAGATTGCAGCTAAGTAATAAATAAGAAAGATGAAAGATATGGATATAAAGACTGAAACACAAGACCAAGAAACTAAGACAGAAGAAAAAAAAATAGCAGTAACAGAGGCGATTAGATATCGCAAGCGGGCTCAGGCAGCCGAGAAATCATTGGAAGATATGGCTCAGAAGGTGGAGCAGTTAAATGGAGAATTAGAGGATACGCGGAAGACGGTATCTCATCTGGAACGTCGGCAACGAATTGATGCATTACTGATGGATGAACGTGCAGTTGATATTGAGGCAGCAAGATTACTCACTGAAGTTTCTGTTGAATCTATGGACGATCCAGATATTGAAATGGTGGTTAATGATTTAAAAGAATCAAAGCCATATCTATTTAAAAGCAGTCAGGGTTCAGTGGCAAGGATGATGGCTCCTAGCGATCAAATAGACACAGATAGAGATGTATCAAATGCTGCGACAGAAGCGATACAGACAGGCCGTCGGAGTGATCTTTTACGCTATTTGCGTATTAAACGAACAAAAATTTAATGGAGATAATCATGGCATTTACAGGTAAAGCAACTTTTTCTGCAGGGGCTCAGCTCCCGGAAATTGCAGAAGATATTTCGGATGTTGTTTCGATCGTTAGTCCTTACGAAACCGCACTACTAAATTATTTAGGCGATTCGAAACAAGTCGCAACGAGTACCATTCATGAATGGCTGGAAGATGAACTACGGTCATACTCGACGAAGATATCAACAGCGGTAAATGATAGTGCGACCCAAATTGATGTCGAGGATGTTCAGGTATTTCGAATAGGTGATTTGCTGCGAGCGCAAGACAGTCAAGAAGTGATGATGGTACAGAATAAATCATCATCAACAATCACTGTTGCGCGTGGATATGGCGGCTCTTTATCTGCCCCATACGTCCAGAATACAAAGCTTCTGAAAATTGGTAGCGCCGCTCTTGAAGGTGAAGATGCTCCAAGTTCATTGAATGTTAACCGTATAAGAAAAACAAACTTTACGCAAATTTTTACTGCTGCCGTAGAAGTTTCAGGATCGCATCTTGCATGTAATACCGTTGGCATTACGGATGAACTTGATTATCAAAAACAAGAGCGTTTGCGTGAAATGATGCGTGACTTGGAAAATAGTGTGATTAATGGGATCGCAGCTCAAGCATCGCCACAAGGTAGTAGTACGATTAGGCGTACCATGCAGGGTATTATTCCAGCATTGAAAACAAATGTGTTTGATGTCGAAGATAGCCAATTGACAGAAAGCCGCCTGAATGAAGCGTTAAGGGTAATCTGGGAACAATCTGCGGGTAATGTGGATACCATTGTTGTAAACGGTTTTCAGAAGCGGATGATCAATCGCTTTGTTAGCGAAGGTCGTGGTTATGGCGCGAATGAAACGAAGTTTTCAGATTATGTCGGTGTTTATGAATCCGATTTTGGTATTTGCCGTGTCATCATGTCAAGATGGGTGCCACGGAATTCAGCTTTGATGTTGGATTCATCAAGAGTTGCTGTGGTACCAATGAGTGGCCGAAGCTTTCACTATAAACCATTGGCATCACAAGGCGATTATGAAAGTGGCCAATTGATTGGGGAGTATACACTTGAGTTACGCAACGAAAATGCACATGGATTATTGACAAATTTGGCGATTGATTAAACGATACTTATAGGGTGAGGCTTTTATGCCTCACCCTTTTTAGGATACGACAATGTACTTAAAAGATAGAGATTTACTTGTATATGAGCCAAGTTTATTTATTGATACGATGATCACACCACAAATACTGGTCAAAGATACGCCTTGCTCTTTTTCAAATAATAATATTTATACGCAGGCAGTTGATTTCTCAGCAAGGAACATTGGTATCGGTAGTGTTGTAACATTAGGACTTGTTCCTCTCGAGATTATTGAAGTTGTTGATGATCACCGGATAAGATTGTCATTCTTACGAAGTCGTATTGAAGATGATCCAATAGAGGTTCGTTATGATTTGGATACAAAATTTAGTGTGATAACATATGAACCACAGATAGCTTTAGCTCACGAAGAATTACGATGTCTACTGCAAATAAAGTCTGAGGATTTTGATAATCTCATGATATCAACGGATACAGAGAATATTATTAAATTCAAAAGAATAATTGCTTACATCGCATTGGAAAAGATATTTCAGAATCTATTGCTGTCTCAAACAGAGAGATATAAAACGCTGTATGAAAAATGTTTGTATTATCAGCAACAGGTGTTAAAGGCGTTGGATATCATCCATACGACGAATCGTTCGGATGGTTTACCTGTTATGTCTGGAAGTACAGCTCAACTAACGCGCACATAGGGATACTAACATGTCTGAGATCGTAAAGTATCTCGTACAATTTGGTGTGGCTGGATTAATGGGAGTGCTTTGGATTTGGGAAAGATATCTTTCGCGAGATTATGCGAAAATGTTGTCGCAAACACACCGGCAAATTGTGGATCAAAAAACAGAGATCAACATTCTGGTGGATTTATTGGAAAAAAATACTGAAGCTCTCGTTAAATTTGATCATACACAACAGCAATTATGTCGTTCACTAAGCAGCGTTTCAGAATTATTGTCAGATAAAGGCAATTAGCTCAGTTGATAGTCATTGTTGGATAACGCGTCATGTGTTGATTGGAATATACGACGTATTGCACGAAAATTGTTTTATTTCGACTGAATATTGCACCACGCTTGATCTGAATTCATAATAGGATTATTTTGTGATCATGAACATCGCTTCAGCTAAATACTCGTGCCTTGCTATATTGATATTGATGTCTTTAGGTTGTGTGAATAAAGGTACAGACAATACTAATACAGCATTAGATAATCGTTCAGATGAAAGTTTTGTTTGGCAATCTAAGCCAGTTGCCATTCGCATATATCCATCGACCCGTTTTCGGAAATCAGAGAATCAGATTGTTTTGGAAACGCGCGTTGAGCTATTTGACGAGATGGGCGATTCTGTAAAAGGTGCTGGGATGTTTGCTTTTGAGTTACTTGAGGCAGTTAGTTCAACAAGCGGCGGAGCAGGCACGCAGTTGTATACATGGAATGCAGAATTGCTGACACTAGAATCACAAAGGCAGCATTACGATCCGATATCTCGAGGCTATCTTTTTCAATTAAAAATGCATGATCAGCAAATCGCTCAGCAGGGGGCTGTTTTGCGTGTTGTATATTCACCTCATACAGGCAAGCGTTTTAGTTCTGAAATGCAAATACTACCGCACTAAAAAAAGGAGCTTATTGATAAGCTCCTTTTTTTAATCAAAATTATGAGATAATTATTCGGGATAACGATTGAAGCCAAGCGCATCTCTTACCTGATTGATTAAGTCAATGGCTTCCTTCTCGTTCTTGGCTTCAGCAATGATACGCATGATTGGCTCAGTATTACTTGTACGTGCGTGTACCCACTTATCAGGCCAATCGACTCTAACGCCATCTTGCGTGTCAATCCTCTGGTCATGAAAGACTTCAAGCATTGTCGGCTTGATCTTATCTGCCATGCCAAGCTCAAGATTAATTTTATCTTTGACAATAGAGTATGCCGGTATTGATTCAGCAATCTTATCTAGTGTCGTATTTTGGTGGGCAAGCATTTCACATAGTAAAGCCATGCCAACCAGAGAATCGCGAACATGAATCACTTTTGACCAGATAATGCCACCATTGCCTTCTCCGCCAACAATCGCATCTTGATCTTTCATTACAGAAGCAACGTTTGCCTCACCTACAGCGGAACGATATACCTTGGCTCCTGCTGCTGCAGCGATATCATCAAGCATGCGGCTCGTTGATAGGTTTGCTGCTGTTGCGTCACCATTACTTAATACATGTTTAGCACATAGCGCAAGCGTGTACTCTTCCCCAATATATTTACCGTTATTGTCAATCACTGCTAAACGATCTGCATCAGGATCTTGTGCGAAGCCAATGTCTGCATTCACTTCTTTGACCACGCTGGCGAGTTCAGACAGATTTTCTTTGGTTGGTTCCGGTATATGTGGGAAAATACCTGTTGGTTCAGCGTACAAATGTGTGATTTTGACATTCAATTTATCTAGTAGCAGTTTGGCTTCAAGGCCACCCGCGCCGTGTACTGAGTCTACGACAGCATGAAGCCCCGCTTTTTTGATAGCATCAATATCAACATGCTCAAGTACTTTTTCAACGTGTACTTCCGCAGCACTGTGGTTAATGCTCACGGGCTGTAATTCATCCACGCCAACATACTGAACGTCATTCTCTTGAAAACGCTGAATGATGATTGCTGCCTGATCCGCTGGTGGTGCAACACCATCGTGTCTAAGCGCTTTGAAACCGTTCCAAATAATTGGATTGTGGCTAGCGGTCACGACAACACCACCATCTGCTTGCAGATGTTTGCCCATAATTGCAACACCTGGCGTTGACGCAATTCCTATTTTAGTGACTTTGCATCCAACGCTCGTCAGACCGGCAGTTGCTGCATTTTCAAACATTTCACCTGATGGTCTTGAATCACGGCCAATCACAACGTGCGGGTGTTTGGTTTCACTCTTCAACGATTCTTTTAACCAACTCCCGAACGCTGCACCGTATCTCGCTACAACTTCAGGTGTCAGTGACTGACCAACCCAGCCTCGCATCCCACTCACACTAAGCATCAATGGTGCTTCACTCGCGCCCATTTTGAATATCCCTTCTATAAATTAAAAATGACTAACTAAAGATTAGTCGACAAACCAAGATTTTAAAATCTCTGGATTGATTTCATCAAAACAATCAATCACCCGATGCGCTTCACGTAGTAGATCAGGTTCATTACTAGTCGTGATGCCCAGAACTTGCAATCCCGCTGATCTTGCTGATTTGATACCTGTTGCGGTATCTTCAATTGCGATACAATTGTCAGTAGCCAATAATTTAGTAGGGTACATTTCTGCAAGTTTGACGACAGCTTTTTCATAAGTCTCTGGATGTGGTTTTGACGCTGCTACATCATCTGCAGTAACAATTACATCAAACGCATCACGCATTCCAATGCTGTCGAGCATCAATTCAATATCCAAACGTGTAGCTCCGCTCGCAACCGCGAATGGAACGTCCGCTTTTTGTAATTGTTCAACAAAATTCATCACACCGTCAATGGGTTTAGCGACGCCAGCCTTAACCAATGTTTCAAAAGCAACTTGCTTCTGTTCGCATAGCTCCGCTACCTTCTCAGCTCGATCACCTTGGTATCCGATCATGTCCAGCATGACTCGAAACGCATCGCGGTCATCGAAACCGATGAAATCTTGTAGGTATTTCTGGTAATCAAATTCGATCCCTAACCCTTTGCTAACCATCAAAAAAGCCTGGAAATGCACCGGTTCGGAATCAAACACAACGCCATCAAAATCAAATACAATCGCTTTCATAGCCCATAAGTTTAGACGCTTCGTTCGCACTCAGCAAAACAAGAAACCCGGCCAGGCAGAAAAATTGTGCAGCCAATGTAAGGAATATACGCCTTCACCTCACAAGTCAGCGAAACTATCATGCAGGCATGAACACAACACCATCTGGCAAATCATTGCTGAGCTACGATTGGGTCATCTCTCTCATTCAGCAGACACTTTCTGCGCGGCCTACTCAAACAACATCGCTGTGTACCTCTTTGCACCGTATTTTACGGGAGCCTATTCACGCTGATCGTGATCTGCCGCCATTTAACCGTGCGACTATGGACGGCTTTGCCATCCATTCAGCCGACTATAAGCCCAATCACCCATACACCGTTCTGACCGATTTACCTGCCGGCGAAATGCCTTCAAAGCACATCAACCTCTCCAGCGGAGTCATTTCAATTGCAACTGGTGCCGCTGTCCCTGCCACATATGATGCGGTCATACCAATTGAATCCGCGACAGTACACCACGATTCGGTTCAGTTTCACACTGAGTCCATCACGCCTTTTCAGAATATTCATCAAAGAGCAGCCGACGCAACAAGTGGCCAGCAAATCATTCCTCCCAATATCCAGCTATCGCCGCATCATCTCGCAATCGCGGCTTCCGTGGGTCATGCTTCGCTACGCACAGCAAAGCAGCCTCGTATCTCCATATTTACCACAGGCAACGAAGTTCAGTCGCCTGACACCGAAACGGCCGTCCTGCAACCTATGCATATTCGTAACGCAAATCTTCCCATGCTCGCGTCGTTAATCAGCACGCAAGCTTGCCATCTCTCACATCAAGAGCATCTGCCCGATCATACAGAGGTGATGACTGAAGCAATACTAAAGGCTTCTCATACTTCTGACCTCATCATCACTGCAGGCAGTATTTCTGTTGGCAAGCATGACCACATCGCTCAAATCCTTGAAAAGCTGGGCTATAATCCAGTTTTTCAAGGACTCGCCGTTCAGCCAGGTAAGCCAACAGCCCTCTTTCATAACACCGATCCTCACGCTCATCCTCCCGTTCTTTGTCTTCCAGGTAACCCCGTTTCAGCACTCGCCGCATTCCATCTAATCGCAATCCCAATCCTGAACCATCTGCAAAGCAATCCATCACCTCTCCCGTGGCAGCGTGTTTGGTCTACAGAATCCATCACGCCGAATCCCAAGCGTGAAATGTTCAGAGCAGTCAAATTCATTGGCGACACCCGAGACCAAATCCAACTCATACCTTGGCACACATCGGGCGACATCGTACACACCGCACTCGCTGATGGCATCATACGCGTCCCGCTACAACAACAATCCATCCCTCCCGGCTCGCCCCTCCCATTCCTGCCAATCGCATGAACACGCCTCGCACCACACTTGTCCGATAAACATCCGCTGTCGTGACATTGTTGTCATGGAACCACAATATCCGACTTATCAAGTAGCCATTAGAGCGTTCTTGCCTGCTTCTTTCTCCATACCTTGTCAGGCACAAACCTCCCCGGCAGTGACCTTTCGCCAGCATCTCTATTCTTGCTCTACGCAAGGCCAACGGCGAAGCAATTGTGAGGATTGTGCGTCACCTAACAATCAGTTAGCCCTGTAGCAGCAGGCGCGATTTTCTCGGACCACCCATCTGTGCGTCCCATGCCGTCTACGTCAATAGCGAGCAAACATATCGCTCCTGACGATTATGTGCGCAATTTCCTAACATAACGGTTAATCCGTCCCCTCAACCTGCCGATGATTTTTCTGTCAGGCGTTCGTGAAAGTTTCTAGGAGTACGAAACACGTCTGATGGAGGACCTACCGGAGAAAGGTTGACAAGGTATGCCCAGACAGAAAGACATATTAACGACCGGCGAAGTGGCAAAAATTTGCAACGTAGCACCACGCACAGTCAGCAAATGGTTCGACTCAGGACAGCTCCAGGGATATCGCATCCCCGGCTCGAAAGACCGTCGAATCCCACTTAGTTCGTTGATCAAATTCATGAAAGCACACAATATCCCTCTCGACGGACTCCAGTCCGGCCAGACCCGTGTGCTCATCGTCGATGACGATTCAGAAATCGTCGAGGTACTTGAAAAAGTACTCGCTGAACAAGCCAATTATGAAGTTCACACCGCACATTCAGGATTCGCCGCAGGCATCGCATGTGAAAAAGCACGACCACACGTCATGCTCCTCAATATGCACCTCAGCGATCTGAAAGGCGAAGAAATCCTTAAGTTCGTCAAATCAAACCCAGATCTGCAACTCACCAAAGTGGTCGCAATGTCTGGCAAATTAACCGACGGACAAGCCCAACATCTCCTGCAGAATGGTTTTGATGGCTACCTCAAGAAGCCATTCCATGTTCGTCAGGTTGTTGAAGCTATCGAAGATGCTGTCTCACTCGTCTACTAATCAACACTTAGTCTTTCAAATGATTAGATAGACATAAAGTGACGTGACATTGAAAACGTGATGCACGTTCGATTAACCAATCACGAATTAAAAGACATCAACCAGCCGAGTGGTGCTTCCCAAACAGCACCACTCGGTTTTTTCATACGTGTCTTATAGACCTGAATGCATCCCCGCATATCGTCCTTGTTTACCAAGTAAGGCTGCCTCTTGATCTAAAAACCAGTCCCACCGCTCATCTACTTCGCGCTTAGATATCCCCGGCACCTTATAACACATATTCAAAAACGTCTTGTAATGCCCATGCTCACTCGCCCATAGCCCCCGATAAAGCTTACCCAATTCCTTGTCATCACCCGCATGCTCGCCCAGCACCGCAAACCGCTCACAACTCCTTAGCTCTATCAGCGCACTCACCATCAATCGATCCACCAACCCTGTTTGACTTGTTTCTGCCCCCTTACGAATCAATTCCCTTAATCCCTTCGCATACGGATTGCGATGACTCTTGCTCAAAGCCCCGCCGCGCTTATGCAGAATCCTGCAAACAATCGCTAAATGCTCTACTTCATCCTTCGCCACACCGCACATCAATTGCACCCACGCCTCCGGCGGCTCAGGCTCCGGCCACCTGTTCAACATCTCCATCGCATTTAACCCCGCCTTCTTTTCCAGGTGCGCATGATCATTCAATAACGCCAACTTATCCCCGCTCATCATCCGCTCCGCCCAATCTATCGGCGTCTCGCTCCGCAACGGCATCTCTTCCTCACCCATCTGACTCACCAAACTCATCACGCATCTCCTCATGACTATCCGTAAAATCATCCTCATCTTCATTGTATCGCAATCAAATCGCACCACTTCATCTCTTTAAGATGTTCAGCCATATCGCCGCTCGCTCCCCAAATATCCCTCCCCTTGTTACAATCACCCCTATGAGCGAGAACACTAAAACAGCAAACGCACTCGATCGAAAAACACTCCACATCGGCCACTCCCCCGATCCCGATGACGCCTTCATGTGGTATCCACTCGCCAACTTCATCGGCCCCGACGGCCAGCCCTACACCCCAAAAATCGACACCGCCAACTACGATTTCATACACGTCCTCGAGGACATCCAATCCCTCAACGTTCGCTCCGAAAAAGGCGAACTCGAAATCACCGCCTTCTCGATACACCAATACCCATACGTCGCTGATAAATACATCATGACCTCCTGCGGATCCTCCATGGGAGATGGCTACGGCCCAATGGTCGTCGCTCGCGATTCATTCGATATCCAAGACCTCAAAGGCAAAACACTCGCCATCCCCGGCGAGCGCACCTCCGCTTGGCTCGCCCTCCAGCTCCTCCTCGCCGAGCACGGCCTCACCAAAGACGACATCAAATTTGAAAACGTCATGTTCGACGAAATCATCCCCGCCGTCGCCGAAGGCAAGTTCGACGCAGGCCTCATCATCCATGAAGGTCAAATCACCTACCAAAACCAACAACTCAAGCTCATCGTCGATCTTGGCAAGTGGTGGACCGACTCACGCAACCTCCCACTCCCTCTCGGCGCGAACGCCATTCGCAGAGACCTCATCGAAGAAGCCCCCGTCATCACACGCATTCTGCTGAACAGCATTCAGTATGCCCTGGATAACCGTCAGCAATCTGTCGATTTCGCACTCAACTACGCTCGTGACATGGGCGCCGACCTCGCAGACGAGTTCGTCGGCATGTACGTCAACGACTGGACCATCGACTATGGCGAGCGCGGCCGCAAAGCCGTCTCCCAATTCATCCAAGAAGGTATCGACGCCGGTCTCATCCCAGATTGCGGCCCAGTCGACTTCGCAGAACCCGCCGATCAAATCTAATAACAGCATCCCAACGATCGGGATCTCACACCATCTCATACGCTGCCGCCATGCATCTATAACACAGATCTCGTGGGCGCGATGGCATTGATATCGAGCCAATATCACGATCAGGCAAAGCATTTTCTGCCCCTCGGTATTTCGATACGTACACGCTCTTCATTGATCCATCTATCAACTCACACACGCAGAAATAGCATGCAGAACTCAACGCGAGTATGTCCGAAATACCACTAAAAATGATCTCAAATTGAAATGATCAGCCGATTGGTTTTCATATTTTTTAATATCTTTACAGTAAAGACTTATAAACGAAACAATCTTCTTTGTGCGCTATCAATCATTAATTTGTAATAGCGCAAAAACTGGTTGTAATGTCTAGTTTCCCAAAAAGTCGGAATTTCCTTTACATCACCTCATCACCTCATTAATGATGAACATGAAAGACATGATTTTTACTGTGAAATAACGAGATCATTCAAATATGAAATCAATTAACTTACTTGGCCTGTTTCTCTTCTCCGCTCTGTGTTGCATCGCATCTGTGACCGCCGCAGCACCACAGCAACACGCCATGACACTTTCCGAAGGTTGGCGTTTCCTCAAAAACCATGCAGAGGACAATGCCTCGAATCCCAAATTCGACGACTCAAAATGGCAAACCGTCTCAATCCCCCACACATGGAACGGCCTCGACGGCCAAGACGGCGGCGACGATTACTTCCGTGGCGTCAGCTGGTATCGCTACGATCTGCCCATCACCAAAGACATGGTCGGCCAACGCCTCATCCTCAAGTTCAACGCCGCCAATCAAGTGGCCAACGTCTACATCAACGGCAAGCACATCGGTGAACACCGTGGCGGCTACTCAGCCTTCTCCTACGACATCACTGACTCAATCAACTTCAACGGCCAGAACCTACTTGCTGTCAAAGTAGACAACTCATACTCCGAACTCATCGGCCCCATCTCCGCCGACTTCACCATGTACGGCGGCATCTACCGCGAAGTCGAACTGCTCGTCCGTAACCCCATCCACATCGAGCAGACATTCTTCGGCTCCACCGGCGTTTTCATCACCACCCCATCAATCACAAAATCCAAAGCCGCCGTTCGCGTGCAGGCCCGCCTCAACAACACAACCTCCAAATCACAAAATGTCATCCTCCAAGCCACAGTCTTTGACGCCGACAACAACCAAGTCGCTCAATCGCAATCATCAATCCAACTCAATCCGAAAACCGTTAAACCGTCCAACCGCACGCTCAGCGTTAAGACACCTGAAATCTGGGATGGCTTTCAAAACCCATACCTCTACACCGCCAAGGTCGAAATCCTTGATGCGAAAACCAAGCAGGTTCTCGATACGCAAACCGAATCCTTCGGCATCCGCTCCGTTAAATTCGACCCAAAACGTGGTCTCTTCATCAATAACAAAAAAACACGCATCAACGGCATCTGCTACCACCAGCACCGTAAAGATGTCGGCCCCGCCGTCACCGATGAAATGCGGAACCTCGACCTCGACATCATTCAGGAAATGGGCGCCAACGGCATCCGCGCCGCTCACTACCCACACGCTCGAAACACATACCGTCTCATGGATGAACGCGGTTTCCTCGTCTGGGCCGAACTCCCACAAGTCAACAAAGTCGGCACAACCCAAGAGTACACCGACAACGCCGTTCAGCAGCTCCGCGAAATGGTCTACCAAAACTACAACCACCCATCCATCGTCTGCTGGAGCATCGCCAACGAACTCACACTTCGCGGCAAGAACAAAAACACCATGCCAACCCTCGAAGCGCTCGGCAGAGAAATCGAAAAACTCGACGAAACACGCTTCTCCGCACAAGCACTCTTCGCCGGCGAAATGATGAAATCAGCCTTCCATAACAACACCGACACTATCGGCGTCAACGTTTATGACGGTTGGTATGGCTCAAGCAAACAGCACGGTAAAAAAGGTGTTTACAAAGGCATCACCAGCCACATGCGTAATTTCGAGAAAAGTTACGATCGCTACTACTCCGTCAGCGAATACGGCGGAGGAGCTAACACACAACACTTCGAATACGACCCCGCCATGCGATCCGCCGGCGGCCCCATCCACCCCATGGAATATCAAAGCCTCATGCACGAGTACTACTGGCTTGACTTCCAGAAACGCGAAAAAATCTGGGGTACATTCGTCTGGAACATGTTCGACTTCGCCGTCGATGGCCGCAAAGAGGGCGAGCAGCCCGGCATCAACGACAAGGGACTCGTCACCCACGATCGCTCCACCAAAAAAGACGCATACTTCTGGTACAAAGCCAACTGGAGCGATGAGCCAGTCTTGCACCTCACTCAAAAAGAATACACCCCAGCACCCGCCAAGCAGATCCCCATCAAGGTCTACTCCAACTGCAACTCCGTCAACCTCATCGTTAACGGCAAATCCCTTGGCACAAAAACCTCTAAAGACTTCCGCTTCATCTGGGATTCGATCACCCTCCAGGAAGGCACCAACGTCATCAAACTCGAAGGGCAAAACGACCTCGGCTCTCTCGAAATCAGGACCGCCGAAATCGTCTACGACCCCTCAATGACCGATTTCCATTCTTTCCCTGAATAACTCACAGCCAAGACGCCGGACAAACCTCCCCCCTACATGATTCAATCAGTACGAGTACGGGCGACGATCGACCTCCAGATCGTCGCTCACTTTATATCCAGACCTTACCCCCCCAATTGGCCGTCAAACACGCATCTGCACGATAACTCTATAAGCCCGTAACATCGCGAGCCCGCCTCGGACGCCTATTATCACACCACAGATGCCCACCATGACCAAACAACTCCGTGACATCATTGCCGACATCGACCTGACTCTCATCCAAGGTTCACTCGATCTTCCTATTACAAACATCACAGACGATTCCCGCCAAGTCACCCCCGGCTCACTCTTCATCGTCCGCTCATGGGTACACGATGGCGCCTCCATTATCGGCAACCCCTCCGGCTACGCCCGATCTTTCATCCAAGACGCCGTCCTTCTCGGCGCCATCGCCATCATCGACGTCCACGATCAAGACATCCCAACCTACGACTCCCATCTCACCGAGCCCATCGGCCGCCCCGCCATCCCATCATCCATCACCCTCCTCACCACACCACCCAACACCAAAATCGACCAAGCTTTCGTCGGCCAGCTCGCCGACAACTTCTTCGATCACCCCGCTTCAAAACTCAAACTCCTCGGCATCACCGGCACCAACGGCAAAACCACAACCGCCTTCATCACCCAACACCTCCTCCAATCCTTCAACCACAAAACAGGCCTCATTGGCACCGTTCACATCGACACCGGCTCCGGTATCCAGCCCACCGAACTCACCACCCCCGGCTCAATCGAGCTTCACCGAATCCTTGCTCAGATGGTCGACAACAACTGCACACATGCCATCATGGAAGTCTCCTCACACGCTCTCCATCAACGCCGTACCCACAACCTCCAGTTTGATGCCGCCATCTTCACCAACCTTTCCGGCGATCATCTCGACTTCCACCCCGATATGAACTCATACGCCGCCGCAAAAGCCATTCTCTTCGAATCACTTTCCGATAACGCATGGGCCATCATCAACGCCGACGACACTTTCGCCCGCCGCATGGCCCAGTCCTGCACAGCCAAACAGCTTCTAACCACGACAAACCCCGATTTTCAAACCGCGCCCCACACCCACCACCAGGTCTGCCACGTCAACATCACCTCACTCTCCATCGACGGATCATCCGCCCGTTACACCGGCCCATGGGGTTCAACCTCAGCCCGACTCCCGCTCATTGGTCGCCACAACGCGCTCAACGCCATCCAAGCCCTCGCCGCCCTTCACGTCCTCAACCTGCCCGGCAAAACCAAACCCAGACAAATCCGTCGCGCTCTCGAATCAACCCCCGGCATCCCCGGGCGACTCGAACAAGTCTTCATCAATCCCTCCCAATACGACCTCGCCGCACTCGAATTCAACCCCGCTCACCTCGCACTAGACCCCTTCACTGCTCAGCCCGAAGACCCCACCGAACTCCCCACCGAGCTCCCATACCCCACAGTTCTCGTCGACTACTCTCATACTGACGACTCACTCGAAAACGCACTTCTCGCCGTTCGCCCACTCGCCCTCGGCCGCGTCATCACCGTCTTCGGCTGCGGCGGCGACCGTGACAAAACCAAACGTCCACGCATGGCCTCAGTTGCCTCCGAATACTCAGACATCGTCGTCATCACATCCGACAACCCGCGCACCGAAGACCCTATCGCCATCATCGAAGACGTCATCCCCGGCATACCAATCCCACAACTAAGCCCCAAAGCCCCCATCGAAGACCGTATTCAAGCCTTCACATCAGAAACTGCAATAGGAGAGGGCGGAGGCATCATCGAACCCGATCGCGCCAAAGCCATCCACAAAGCCATCCTCCTCGCCAATCCCGAAGACGTCGTCCTCATCGCCGGTAAGGGTCACGAGACTTATCAGATCCTTCGCACTCAAGACGTCACCGATCCCGATCTCCTCAAAACCGCCACACCTGCACCCAAAGGCACCGTCAAAATCCACTTCGATGACCGTGAATACGCGAAAAATGCACTGAAAAATTGGGCCACACGTTTCTACGATTCAGCACCCGAATGATCCCATTCACCTGCGATAACCTTTTGCGCCAGCATACTTTCAGGCAATTTCATTTGATTTTGCCCATTTTTACATCCCTCATACGCATTATTTTTTTTACCTTTCTTGCAATGATATCCCAAATCATCCGTTAAACTGTGCACAGATTCACGAGACCAGCCCTTTCATGATCAATTGCGATCAAGCCGGTTTCACGTACGAGGAGAAAAGATGAAACGTTCAACCATTTCCGTGGCATCGCTATGCGCTGCCTTAACCTGTACCACATCAACCTTTGCGACCATCGTCTACGAAGACGGCGGAATCCATACCTTCAACACCACCACCACCGAATCCATCGTCGTCGATAACGATACCAATGCCCCGAACGGCCCCACACACCTCACTATCGATGCCGGTGCCGTCATCGGCGATGACAGCCCTCAAGGCGTTGACACCAGTGTACTCGCCGTTGGCAACTCCACCATCATCATCAACGGCGGAACCATCGAGCAAGACGTCGATGCCTGGGATGACAGTACCATCACCATGAATGGCGGCATCGTCGAAGACGACCTCTACAGCCATGATTTCGCAACCTTCAACCTCACCGGCGGCGTCGTTGCCGACGATGTTAACGTCCGCGGCGACAGCCTCTTCAGCATGTTCGGTGGCACCGTCGGCGAAGATTTCGAAGCCGGCCAAGACTCTACCGCATTCATCTACGGCGGATCAATTTCCAGAGAAATCGTTGCTTTCCAAGGTGCATCAATCACCATCTCAGGCGGAACCATCGGCATCAGCAACGACGCGTTCCTCTCAACCGACTTCATCTCATCCATCACACTCGATGGGTCTAACTTTAAGATAGACGGCGTCGCAATATCACTCGGCGACATTGCCCCAACCACCGGCATCCTCTCCGGCAACCTCGCCGACGGCTCAGCGTTCGAGATCGACTTCAAACGCATCGAAGTGACCTTTGACGGCACCACCAGCACTGGCACCATTACCCTCATCCCCGAACCCGCCTCATTCGCGCTCCTTTCCCTCGGATCGCTCCTCTTCCTCTCGCGCAAAAATAAATAGTCATCCCATTCCCCAATAACACAAGTAGCCGCGTCGATCTTTTTCACGCGGCTTTTTCTTGCGCACATCCTCAGACCTGCCGCGATAGTCACATCACAAAAACATAAACACAACCCCAATGCCACCAATCACTCACAAGCCAGCCACCGCCGGTGGCTGGGTGTTTGGAACCTAAACGTTAATCACACCCAAATCTTGACCCGCCTACATAACACTCAAAATGAATCTCGAAAAATACAACATAAACCACGGAATACTTCACCCCACTCACCCGGTTGTCATATCCAGTAGCGAACATGCATAACATGATCAATCGTAACCTTACCAACCTCCTGGCAGCTTACGGAGTTTTTATCATGCCTGAATTTACATATCACACCAAACAATCCGCCCCAGCCGACTCCCAAGATTGGCTCCCCGATGGCTTCATCCCCAACCTTCACGCCGTCATGGCCGAATCCCCTCAACTCCTCGCAGGCTACAAATCCATCTGGGAATTACTCTCCAAATCCTCACTCTCGCCGCTTCATCAACAAGTCGTCATGATGACCGCAAACTTCGAAAACAACTGTCATTACTGCGTCCCCTGGCATTCTTACCTCATGGCTCAGGAAAAGATGCCAGAAAATATCATTAACGCATTACGCGATAACACACCCACTGACGACAAACAAATCGAAGCCCTTCGCACCCTGACTCGCGCACTCCTCGACAATCGCGGCCACGCCGGCGATAAAGCCACCCAAAACTTTCTCGACGCAGGCTTCACCAACCAAAACCTACTCGACGTGGTCCTCGCTTTAGCTGTCAAACTCATGAGTAACTACACCAACGCCATCACTCATACTACCCTTGATGAGTTACCCAAAAAAGATTGGGACTGGTCAAAACCTGTTAATGTCTAACTTCGATTCAAAGGATGTGTGCGCACGTCGTTGGCAACAATCCTTTCAAGCCCGCCACCGGCGGTGACGGGGTGTGACACAATCATTCAATAAGCATTGACATGCATGTTGCTTTCTCAACGTAAACGCGAATTAAATACGATGTGCCAAAAAAATAAACACAATGTCACAGTCACTAACGAACCATTAGTTAGTCATTAATAAATATTAATACTAAAACTGAGAATCCCTAGAGCAGCAGCCCGCGACAGTCAACCCCGCGGGCTGCTTTGTGTTTACTTCAAAAACAAATACAATCGATGCCGCAACCATATATCTGATTAAAACAGATTTTTGTGGATATGAATATGCTAGGCCAATTGATTCGATATAAACGCTTTTATTGGCCCGGATTTTTGACTGGATTACTCTTCTCTCTTTTTCAGATGCTGGCGTATCTCTCAGCACCATCAAGTAGTGCCCGTTTGCTAATCAAAACGCCTATTAATAATCTGTGCGAATCGATTGCCAAGTGGCTCGTTGACATGACTAATAACTATGCTGCAATCATCTCACTGTTGCCCTTACTTATTTTCTTCTGGGTTCTATTAGGCATACTTTTCAATCTTGCCGTCAGTGTTCTCGTTCGTATGTTGAATGGAAATTTGATTGGATCGCATCGCGATTGACTCATGCTTCTCATGCTTCTCAAGCTCCGCATTGCAAATTCCATACCAAACACAAAATAATTTAGGGGGCGCGCACAAACGCGAAAATAGCCAATTCTCGCTCGCGCGTTTCTTATCATTTCTCGCCTATTACTGACCCAAACTCACAAAAGCGCATCTGTTTTGAGCCAAAACCGACCCAAAACACCTACAGGAAAGTCTGTAGTTTTACGTTTTTGTGCGCCTAAACCCGACGCGCCGCAGCAACACAGTCGCAGTAACCCGTCATATGAATGCACTTTCGCCCTAAACACATGCCGTGCAGACTCTAGAATCAGTCCCCTATAAGCCGATAAAAAACAAGTTGCGGCCGCCCTATCGCATTTACCTTCACTTACAATGAACAAGGTTCTGCGAAACCTCTATTAGAGGGTACAGCATCGGCACATGAGCACCGACTCAACCCGACAATCGCTGCCAATTACATGGGTGGGGACTTGTGTTAAAATATTTAGCTGTCGACAGTTATAGAGATAGAGGAAGTTGGATACATGAACCCTCAGCGCGCAGGCGAAGTTTTCTGGTCGCTCCCCAACCTTGCCATGGTTACTCAAGGCAAATGGTTGCGCCGTCCCTCAAACCCCACCACACAGATCCGCGGGCTTTCTATCGACACGCGCACTCTTCAACCTGGACAGGCTTATCTCGCGCTCAAAGGCGAAAACCATGACGGCCACGCCTTCCTCCAGCAAGCTATCGATGCCGGTGCGTCACTTCTAATTGTCGATAACACAAGTGATGTTAGCCATTTAGAAGATTTTGTCAGCAGCGATGCGATCGCATCCCCCGCAGACGAGATCGCACCATCTGAGCCATTTACACCGCAGCCTCATTCTTTTTCAGTTGGCGCTGATAGCGATCAGCCCCAGATTAAGCAGCCTGAATCAGACAGTTCTGTACTCTATCAATTTCCAAGTTTCGCTGTCGAAGAATCGGATTCTCCCAAAAATCACGGCCATCACATCGGCATCTTAATCGTTGAAAATACATTACTTGCGCTGCAAGAATTGGCCCGTGCCTGGCGGGATGTACTCTGCGACTGTAACAATAAAATTATCGCAGTCGCGGGTTCGAATGGTAAAACGTCGACCCGTCATCTCATCCACACGCTCATGCACGGCCGCATGGTCTCGCTCGACCGCTCACCCGCCAACACAGGTGAGGTGACACCACCGAAACACAACACACCTGCAGTAGATGAAGAACGCCCCGACCTTTGGCGATTGCACCAACTCGTTGGTACACAATCACCTAAGTCATTTAACAACCACATCGGCGTACCGCTGACGTTGCTCGCAGCATTGCCCGAACACGATTTCACGGTTGTTGAAGTCGGGACGAATCATCCGGGGGAAGTTGATGTGCTCGGCCGCTTGATCGAGCCGGACGCAATCGTTTTAACAAGCATCGGCCGTGAGCATTTAGAATTTTTCGGCAACCTTAATGGGGTTGCCAAAGAAGAAGCATCACTGCTTGCGCATCTTAAACCGGGTGGTGTCATTGTGTTAGAACGTGAAGCCGCGAAACGCATTGCGCCGTACGCGAGCCCGCCCCGCAATCATCACCGCATCACCTATGGTGGCGGCAGTGTCGGCGATCAGACATCCGACGCATCCCTGCACATTGAGCGTTTTGTTCAATACGCAGACGGCATGAGTTTTGATGTGATGCTCCCAGGTCAAAAATTGCTTGGCCCGATTAATGTGCCGCTGATTGGGTATCACAATGCGGTGAATCTGTTGGCCGCGATCGCGGTTGCGAAATGGATGGGTGTGGATGACATTCAGCTGAATCTTGGGTTTTTGGCCATTACGCCGACTCCGGGTCGGCTTGAGCCACGCGTTTTTGAAGAGACTTTAACGACTGTGATTCACGATGCTTACAACGCGAACCCGGATTCATTGCGGGCGGCGTTGGATGTGCTGGAAGGTTTGGCGACCGGGGGTGATGAAGGGTATGAGGTCGTGGGTGCGATCCATTCATCCGATGATTTGGATGATGGGAATACGTTGCTGAGCGGGGCAGGGAGTTATGCGAGTGGGGTGAAGACATCTGTGAAGCAGCCGTGCACGGTGGTGCTGGGCGACATGCTGGAATTAGGTGAGCATGAGGCGGCGGAGCATGATGCGGCGGCGGCGCGGGTGGGTGATATGCTGCAGCGCGGAGTGTTGACGGTTGCGGTTTTTGTCGGGCCGCGGATGTGTGAGGCGGCGGCTGGATTGAAAGAGGAGGCGGGGCTGCGTCACAAAGTGCATTTGTATCCTGAGTGGCCGAAGAATCCGGGGGTTGCGGTTGTTGCGAGGGGGATTGCGGCGGGGCAGACGATTTTGCTCAAGGGATCGAATGCGATGCGGTTAGGTAATTTGATGGTGGAGTTTGAAAGAAATTTTGAATAATACAGATGTTGTGTGGCCATTCCAGTCTGTACAACTAACTAATCGTTAGATTGATTAGAAAAAGTATGATGATATCTGTCTAGCTAAAATGGGTAGGCGGTATGGTGCGCGTTCGTGTATTTGATTTGTACTTTTGGGTCTAGAGTCGTTTGCATAAATACGCGTAGACTTGTTAACGCATAACAGCAGTGAGGGGATCGAGTTGTTTGTGTGAATACGTATTGATCTTGCCAATGCATAATAGCAGGGAAGGATCGATTAAATACCTTGGTTTCATGTAGCCGACTCATTGGTCTGCACATGAATAACCCCGCAAAACGCCCTACAATAAAGACATTTTATGATGCTGGGAGGTCAATTGTGAAGCTTTTGGCTTTGAAGCAGTTTGAGATGTTTGATGATTTGAAAGCGGTGCGGGTGCTGCGACATCGAACAAATGGTGAGGATTTGTGGCAGTTGTATCGAGAGGGACAGTTCCATGAATATCAGGATGTGCAGAGAGGGGATATTTTTAAGGGTGTGAAGCATTTTGTTGGTTTTATTGCTGAACGGGGGAAATATGCTCGGTTTGTTGGTGTCTGGGAGGTTTTGGGTGGCAGGGATAAATCGGATGGTGGGTATCGATATAAGACGCGTGAAGTGGGTGGGTTTGAACAACTGAAGGAGCGATTGGTGGTGTGTTGGGAAGGGACGCGTAGCTGGGCGCAGCGGCTAGATCGGGCAGGGAACAAGGAGGTGAGTGAGATTTTGCCGCGGGGATATGTGATGGATTTTCCTGGGCATTATGATTTTGTGTTGCAGTACGATGAGTTGGTGGATTTGGTAAAGCATCCGAACGCGAATCGTGAATGGCATCGGATGTTGTCGTCGATAGCTGGGGTGTATTTGATTTTAGATAAACGGACGGGTGAGCAGTATGTTGGGTGTGCGTACGGGGTAGGAGGGATTTGGGGAAGATGGCGGTCGTATGCGAAGAATGGAAGTAGAGGAAATAAGGGATTGAAAGCGTTATTGAAAGAAGATAAAGAGGCGTGTAATCATTTTCAGTTTACGATTTTACGTGTGCTTGAGCCGAGTGCGACAAAGGATGAGGTGTTGCGGCATGAAGGATTGATAAAGAAGAAGCTGGGTAGCCGCGCATTTGGTTTGAATTTCAATTAGAGCGTTTTGCGTTAATACCTTCAGCGTTGACCAGTAGGTCGTTATGTGAAAAACGCTTTTTAGGTGCACCGTATGCTGTGGCGAGTACGGCGATGGAGAGGTACTGGGTTTGAAAGTGTTTGTTGAGTCTAACTGATAATTAGGCGAGTCATTATGAAACGATTGGCCAATGGCTCCGTCTGTCTATTAGGTGAGAGGGGAGTTTATGCGCGCAGTGGGGTGAGGGGGATAAGGATCAGGGTGTGCATAAATAGAAATCACTCGCAATATAAACATGGGATTATTATATTGAGAGTGAGTTTCAAGTACTGCTGTTCAATATGACAAGTATTGATATCGAGCCTGCCTGTTGTTAATGGGAGAGGTAGGTTGTTGGTTTGGTGATGTTGAGTTCGGGAATGAATATGCACGTGTATATTCGGTGATCGTTGAGGATATTTTCTGGGAGTCAGGTTATGACAATGAAGGCAGAGGATCAGGCAGAGCATGGTATTTGCCGATTAGGTTTTACGTTAATAGAACTTTTAGTTGTGATCTCGATTATTGCGCTGCTGATTGGGATTTTGTTGCCGGCGCTGAGTGCGGCGAGGCAGACGGCGAAGGGGATACAATGTGCGTCGAACTTACGACAGTATCTGGTGGTGTGGAATGTGTATGCGGTAGATCACGATGGGCAGGTTTTGCCGGGGCGTGATTACAGTGCGGCGAGTACGACGAGTGCTTATAAGATGTGGTGTGGGACGTGGTATCGGAATACAGATGATTTCAAGCCTGAGGAGGGTTTTTTGTATGGGACGATGCCGAACAGTGATATTCGGGCGTGTCCTGCATGGGAGGATAACTGGGAGGAGAAATTTGGGGCACTTGGGATTGGGTACAACCTTGTAGCGGGTGAGCCTGAGGATATGTTGCGTGTTCCTGAGCGGTCGAGAGTGGTGATGATTAAAAGGCCTACGGAGTTGGTGCTGTTTGGTGATGCGGGTCGGTTTGTCAAGAATACAACCGAGGATGAGATTGAGGCAACGGCATGGGTGAATAGTCCATCGGAAGGGTATCCGTCATTTCATGGTCGGCATCAAGGGGCTGGGAATATCGCGTTTGCCGATGGGCATGTTGCGAAGCAGACGCCTTATATTGATGAGGTATGGTCATATAACCACAGTATTCAATATGAGATGTTAAAAGAGCATTCGATTGGTGATATTGATCTTGATGAGGATCAGACGACCAATGAGCAGTTCCATCCGTATGACGAGGATTTGCCATGAGTATTGACGGGTTGAGTGAACGGTTGGGGGGGAGTGGGTATGCGGTGTTTGATGTTGATACGCGGCGGCTGGTTGAGCGTGAGGGGGGCGAGTTGGCTTTGGAACTGATGGGTAAAGCGAAGGTGATTGAGAGAGGGTTGGGGCGGGTATTGGATTGGGCGGAGAAGGTGGGTGCTGCGGAGTTGGTGACGACGTGTTTGACGACGATGCAAGCGTGTGAGGATGGGGAGGTTATACAAGAAGGTGGGGATTTATGTCACATGCCGATGGGGGTAAGCGCGGAACGGGTTGATGAATGGGTTGGTGGGAGGCGATTTGTGGTGGGTAGGCCGTGCGAGGGTTGCCGGGATGAGAAGATTTCGAAGCGGTATTTTGATGCGTTTGCACACCATCAGGGTTTGGCTCGATTGATCGAGCGGATTGATGCGAAGTGTTGGGTGGTGATGGGTGCGTCGTTTGATATTTGTTTGCGGGTGACGGCTGAGGGTTTGGTGAGATTGGGGCAGGAGGTTGTGGTGTTGGAGGATGTGACGTTGCCGTCGCCGCGGAGTACGGAGGAATCGATGCGGGAGACGAAAGAGAAGTTGCGTGAGATGGGTGTGAGGTGGATGGGAGTGGATGCGTTTTTTGAGGAAATGCAGATGGGAGCGGTGAAGTGATTGGATCGGTTACGCGTGCGTTTGATTTCCGATTGAAGGGGCTGGGGCTTAGTAGGGAAGTGGTGGGGCGGTATCGATGGCAAATGGGATGGGCGGTCGCGATGGCGGTGACGGATGGGATTATGGCGAATGCGCCGGTGATGGCGCTGAAGTCGATGGCGGCTGAGCCTTGGAAATTGGGAGTGAATTTGGCGCTGTCGAGTGTGGGGATGTTTGCGAGCTTGTGGATTGGTTGGTTGATGGCGAGGCGGCGAAAGAAGCCGTTTGTTGTGGTGCCGGGGCTGATCTATGCAGTGTGTGTGGGGATGATGACGTTGACGGATCAGTCGTTGGTGTTTTTGTCGCTATTGGGTGTGGCGATGGTGTTTGAATTGATGACGCGGCCGGCGGTGACGGCGATTGTACGTGAGTGCTATCCGGCGGAAGTGCGTAGTACGTTGATGGGGCGGATCAGGGCGGTGACGTCGGTGGTGTTTGTAGGGAGTGTGTTTGGCAGTGCGTGGGTTTTGGATGTGGTGACGAAAAATGGGGGTGATGTGTTGGGTGCGATTGATGTGTTGTTGTGGGTGGGTGTTGGGATGGTGGTGTTGAGTTTGTTGATGTTTTGGAAGATTGGTGTGCCGCGGGATGGGCGAGGTGAGCGTGAAGTGGTGCGCGATGAAGGTGAGGGGGTGACGCCGTGGCGGACGATTGGTCGAGATAAACGGTTGCACCGCTATTTGCTGGGATGCATGATGTTTGGATTTGGCGGTTTGTTGTATGTGTCGTGGGTGCCGAAGGTGCTGACGGGGCATTTGGGGATGGGGTATTTGATGGCGGCGATGTTTTTGCATGTGTTGCCGGCGTGTGTGCAGTGTGTAGTGGTGGCGCCGATGGGCGCGTGGTTAGATAAGGTGAATGTATGGAAGGGTTGGTCGTGTATTCGGTTGTTGTGGGGAATGGATGCGGTGTTGCTGGGAGTGGCGATATTGTTGCCGGGTGATGGTGGCGTTGCATTGGGGTTGGTGGTGATGGCGCGGATGCTGCGTGGGAGTGCGATGGGCGGGTCGTATGTGCTGTGGTGGCAGACGGGGATTCATCAGTTTGCGTCGCCTGGGGCGGATACGAGCCGATATATGTCGTTGCAGACGGCGATGAATGGTGTGTTGCGGCTGGTCGCGCCGCTGGTGGGGATGCTGATGGTTGCGCATGGGTCGCTGCGATGGGCATTGGCGGGTGGTGCGGGGGTGATTATGTTGTCGGTGGTGCATGCGATGTATGAGGCGAGAAGAGAGGGGATTCGGCCGGAGTTGGCGAATACCGCAAGTTATGAGAAATCGTTCGAGGAGAAGGCGGAAGCCGTTCGGACGGCGGGGTAAGCGAGTGCTAAGGGGAAACAGGGGGTGGTGAAATATGGGGCGAGGATGGGGGGGATCTGTTACACTTGAATGGATGCAGAGCACGGATTTTGACGATTTTAGTGTGTAATCAGATGAGGTGTATCGCGCTGGCCGAAAGGTCGTTACATGCAGATTATATGTGAGCGATGATTTTCAGCTCGGGTCAGCAGGTGATTGGCGTGTGACTTCAAGTGAATACGTTCTGGAAGTGTGCTGTGTATGTTTGAGATCTTAGATGAAGTGTGACTGAATGGATGGATCCAGATGAGAAGATGCTTTGCATTGATGATGATTGTAGGTGTGGTGGCGGGGATGTTTGGGTGTAGCGGTGCGCAGGTGCTTGAACAGAAGTCGGCGAATCCTTTTGAGATTGATGCGAAGGAATATAAACGGGTTTATGAAGCGGCGCGGTTGGTGCTGGAAGAAGATCTGTTCCAGTTGGATGAACAGAATTATCGTTATGGGATTATCTCGACGAAGCCGCAAGCTTCGCCGACGTTGCTTGAGCCGTGGTATACAGGGGTGAACTCGACATGGGAGCAGGTTGGGGCTTCGTCATTGGATGCGGTACAGCGTGTGGTGACGGTGCGGGTGACGACGGGCAAGTTGTTGAGGTTTGAATTGGCGAAGCAGCCACGGTATCAGCCGAACCGACGAGAAGATCTTTTCCCGGAAGCGAATGATGCGGTGTATGAATTGGATTTCCAGCCGGGGCCTGTGCCGGTTGAGGAGTTTAAGCTGCCCGAAGATATCACTCCGGATGAGGTTGATGGGCAGATGAACTCGGATGCATCTAAGGGTGGTGTTTATGCTCTTGGCTTGCAGGTTGAAAAGGGGCAGGGTGGTGTGCGACGTGGGCCAAACGGGAGTTTGATGGCTCCTGAGCGGTTTGCTTCGCCAAAAACGATCAGGCAGATTGCGAATCCGAAGTTGTCTGTACCGCAGTCTATTTTGGATTTAAAAGATGACGTTTATTATTTGTATGTGAAAGTTGATTTGCAACGGCAGGTCAACACATTGCGGTACTTGAATGGTCGGTTAGTGGATGATGTGTTCGCGATGTTGAATGAGGTGCCGATAGAGTTGAGACGCCGCGGAATTCCGGCGAATTACTGGGAGACATTTGGCCAAGATGAATTTCTTGAGCAGAAACTGCTACGGCAAATTATCGAAGCTTCGTTTGAGCAATAAATTGTTGGACAACTTGATATCAAAAAAGACCCGCATGATGTGGGTCTTTTTCGTTTAGAGGGTTTTGCGTGATTATCTGTGCGGTGATCGGTGAGTCATTTCGTAATAATCGTGAATAACATCGTCTTGCTGCCGATTACTCTGATCGAGTAAGTGGCATGTCATGATGCAAGTGGCTCTCAATGTCTGTGATTTTGCCTTAATGTTTGAATGCGTTGACTGCTTCGTGGTCGTTGCCATATAGGTGGAGGAGTTTGTCGAGGTTGGTGACGGCGAAGACTTCTTTTACTTGCTCGTCGGGGACGAGTATGTGGAGCTGGCCGCCGATTGAGAGAAAGCGTTTGCGGATGGTGACGAGCATGCCAAGTCCGCCCGATGGAAGGAAGTGGACGCCGGTGAGATCAACGAGCATACGGATGGAATTATCGTGATCGACGAGTTGCATGGTCACTTCATAGAGTTCGCGCACGGCTGTGCCATCGACCTTGCCTTCTCGGAAAGCGATTCGGTAGAAGCGAGATTCGTCCGTGACGTCCAGCCGCGATAATTGTGGTAGTACAAGTTTGTCTCCCATGCGAATGCTCCGTGAAAGATACTGTGCAGAGTAAGCGTAACGTGCGTGTGCAGAGTGGCCGAGGTTGGGGCGGCCGATTGTAGCGGAAAGCGTGATTGTGTGGTGAGGAGCCTATTTGAGTGATTTGGCCTGTGGGCGAGTTGTGCTTAATACTCCCAGCTACAAACTATTATTTCCATCTAAATGCCTGAGTACCACTATCACGATGGCAAATCAGTACGAAAACAAGGTCTAATTGGGGGGTGCAATCTGTACATTCCCTTCATGTCATACACACTGAACACGATCTGAGACGTTAGGGTGAATAGGGGGGGTGATAAGCGATTGGTGTGTGAGGTTGGAAAGCGGACGCGACATGTGAGCAGATACGGCGGCGCATTCTCGGCAGAATGAGGTTGGATGAGCGTACTAGCGTGCGTTTGAGTGAGTATGAGCTATGGCTTTGAGGCCACAAAAAAACCCCTTGGCCAATGGCCAAGGAGTCGGGTGGGGGTGGTTGATCTGTTTTAGGCTGAGTGACCCATCAGCTAGGGGTAACCATCGTTACAAGCTCGATTATAACATAAACCGAATTGCGATGACAACCTTATTTCGCAGGCCTGTCACAGCGATGTGAAAAGCGGAATAAGGGTGTGTGAAGCCGGTTATTTGGAGGCTTTGCCTTTGCGAGCTTCACGGCGCCTAATTGATTCGCTCAACAGGTACTTACGCATGCGTACGTGCTCTGGTGTGACCTCGACAAGCTCATCTTCCTCGATGTATTCCATCGAGGCTTCAAGGCTGAGAATACGGGCGGGTTTCACCTTTGTTTCATCGTCAGAGCCTGCGGCGCGGACGTTTGAATGCTTCTTATTGATGACAAGGTTAACGGTGATGTCGTTGTCCTTGCAGTGCTCGCCGACGATTTGGCCTTCGTAGATTTTATCGCCGGGCTGAACGAAGAAGTTGCCACGATCAAAGAGGCGGTCGAGCGAATAGGGTGTGACCTGGCCGGTGTCGGTAGCGACCATGACGCCAAGCGGGCGTTTGGGGACTTCGCCGCGGAGAGGCTCGTACTTGAGCAGTGTGTGGTGCATGATTGCACGGCCTTGCGTGGCGGTTAGCATACGGGTTCGTAAGCCAATCAAGCCGCGAGCAGGGATGGTAAATTCGATATGAATGTAATCGCCCGCACCCGGTTTCGGGTCCATCTTAATGATTTCAGCTCGGCGATTGGCGACCAGACTCATCACGTCTGATTGGCACTCGCTGGGGCAATCGACGACGAGCTGCTCGATCGGCTCGTGCACTTTGTCATTGATCTTCTTATAGATCACGCGGGGCTTACCAACTGAAAGCTCATAACCTTCACGGCGCATCGTTTCAACGAGGACACCCAAGTGCATGAGGCCGCGGCCCGATACTTGGAACTGCTCTGGTGAATCGCCCGGCTCAACACGCAAGGCAACATTTGATTGCAATTCACGCTGCAAGCGATCCCAGACCTGACGCGAGGTTACAAACTTGCCGTCCTGCCCCGCGAACGGCGAATCGTTCACACGGAAGGTCATCGTGAGCGTCGGCTCATCGATCATGACCGCATCAAGGGCGAGTGGGTTTTCTGCACAGGCAATGGTGTCGCCGATGTCGATGCCATCGAGGCCGGTAACCGCACAGATATCGCCAGCAATTGCGTTTTCAACGTCAGTTCGTGTGAGGCCTTCGAACTGCTGAACCTGTAAAACACGTTGGTTTTTATGTTCGCTGTCAACACGTTTCACCACGGTAACAGGTGTGCCTGACTTGATCGTGCCCGCTTCAACACGCCCAACCGCGATACGGCCAACGTATTCTGAATAGATGATCGTGGTCACCATCATCTGTAATGGCTCGTCTTCGATTCCCTCCATGGCGCTCACAGCAGGTGGACGAACCTCATGGATGATCGTTTCGAACAGTTCGCGGACATCACGTGGATGATCTTCGCCGAGACGATCGCCATTGGTCGTCGCCCAGCCATCCTTTGCCGAGGCAAACACGACCGGGAAGTCGAGACAATCATCCGGAGCTTCAAGATCGCTGAGCAGGTCAAAGACTTCGTTGATCACGTCATCGGGGCGAGCGTTGGGTTTGTCGATTTTATTAATGACGACAACCGGCTTGAGGCCGTGGCTTAAGGCCTTTTCGAGCACAAAACGCGTCTGAGGCATCGGGCCCTCGAAGGAATCGACGACGAGCAGACAGCCATCTGCCATTTTTAGGACACGTTCGACCTCGCCGCCAAAGTCGGCGTGGCCCGGCGTGTCGATCAGGTTGATTTTGTACTCATTCCCATCAGATCCGTCATATCGAACCGAGCAGTTTTTGGAGGTAATGGTGATGCCACGTTCTCGCTCAAGATCGCCTGTATCCATGATGAGGTTGTGCTGACCGCCTGCCAGTTTGTCCAGATCTTCGGTACGGAACATGCCCGATTGGTAGAGCATCTGGTCTGTGAGGGTGGTTTTTCCGTGGTCGACGTGAGCGATGACCGCGATATTTCTGAGATAAAGCTGTTTCATGGATGATCTTGTCTGTAGGGTTTAGTGGGCTGTGGGGCAGGTCGTGCCACAGGCATAATGGCCCACATGTGAGTGAGGAAGAGGGATTATAGCTGTTTGGTGATCAATGCAGAAATCAGGGTGAAGATTAGACTTTGGTGAGGATGCAAGAGGTTATTGGACGGGGTTGCCAAAATGCCTACAGCTCGAATACCCTAGTCGCTATATTCGTTATCAGCTAGCCTGCCTGACCGGTGCGATTAGAAATCGCAGCGTATAGATTGCAAATTGTCGCAGCCATCTTGTGGTCAATTGGGTACGTATATGCCATTCTTAGATTGGATCTATTGCCAAACTGGGGGCGGATATGGCGGGAGATGTAGCAATAGTCTAATTCAGGGAAACAGAGACGACATCATAAATTGGCGGCGTTGTGCTGCTGCGTAAATCTTGGAGAGGTTTGCGAACGCTATCTGCTTGCCGTGATGACGATCAATGGATCGTGCAAGCTGCTGGGATACCGGTCTAACTGTTCAATAGGGAGAGATAGATATATGAGCGTAAGGCGTACATTCACTTTATTGACTGCGTCGTGTTTGATCTGCATAACACAAGCCAATGCAGCCTTTTACTCTGGCTGGGCTAAAGCAGGTATTGAACTGCCATCAAGCGGTCAGCCTTGGAATGCAGAGGGGTATGTCACAAACCACACCAGTGTGGGGAAGATTCTCTATACCGGTGATAGCTGGTCATCAACAGCACCCCATGTTATTCGCAACAATGCGGAATACTTCTCTTACTCAGAAATAAGTCGATTAACCAGCAGCCCCTTTAAGGGTATGGAATATTACACTTTCGCAGGGCCAACCGTCTATAACGGTACCGCGCATAAGTACATCGACTTTACACTTCAAATGCCTGGCTCAAGTCAAAAATTTAGTTTTGGCCTCAAACTCAATGATTACAACAACTCAATCAAGCTGAGTGTCATTGATAGCATTGCGGATCCCGTGATCAAAATCGGTAACAACGAATATCAAATGCAGATGCTTGGCTTCTCTAAAGATAATGGCAACACAATCAGTTCATCAACCTGTACATCGAACAACCGTACAAACTCTGGGGATATTTACTTTCAAATGAAAAAGGTGGTGCCAACACCCCCCATTCCAACCCCAGCGACTGCTTCGATTACGCTCGGCCTTATGGGATTGGCTGCTCTCAAGCGTCGCCGATGATCATTGTTTGTGTCAATGTGCTACAGATTGTTATTACATGAAAGTCACATATAGAATCGTTGAAGCCACAGCATTGCTGTGGTTTTTTTAATGATTGTTTTAATAGACAAAGTCTTATTAATTACAAAATCGAGAATAATTGTCACAAATGCCGCAATACAAAATTGGGATCAAGCAATATTTTTTAAGTGTAATGTTGAAATGAGTAGGGCATATCCCCTAATATTGGCGTACCACATAAGTGATCGACAGCATTCCCACTTCCTGATCCCGAGTATCAGTTAAACAGTGAGAGAATCAAAATAATAACAAATAAAAAGCTTGTAATGATTGATTAAACAGTGATTACAGCCAAGAGCCGGCGAGATGCCATCTTCATCTGCGGCTCATAATAACGAAACCCCACTCAGGCACTTCTGGCTACGGATTGAGTTTAACCCCACCTTGAAGGTGGGGGTCGGATAACAACACCCCCGCATCAATCTCCTGTCGAGGTTGATTTTCAAGATCTGGCTTAACCGTCAGATCTTGAATTGCTCGCACGTGAATCCATTCGGTGAGCGTGCTGAGCGCAAGTATCGGTAACTAAACAAATCAAGGGTTAGCCCAAAGATGCAAAACGCACCTGTTGCTATAAATCAATCACGCTGCGACTGGATTCTTCTTTCGCTGGTTCCACTGATCACTTTTGTGTTCATCAGCGCAATGCCATGCTCAAAGCTGATTGCTGCAACCGTGCCCGTGACACGTTCTGGCTACACAAACTCTTATTTTAATGTGCCCGATGAACAACCTGAAAACGCAATATGGAGCGAAGCGCCCCATACAGGTGTCGGTGAAATACTCTATACAGGTAGGCCTAACAACTGGTACAGCCCTCCTACAGTCGTCCGTATTAATGGCTCATACATCCGACCAGGAACCGAGCTTACCGATCCATTCAAAGCCGCTAAATTCTACTTTTACGCAGGTAATATTGAAGATGGTTCCATGATCGAATCATTCGAAACCGCTATCACAATTCCTGGCATTGCAGAAACATTTACTTTTGATTTTCAATTGCAGGATAACAGTGATGGTACACAAGCAGTGCTTATCGCTGATGATATCGCAGAGCAAATCGTCAGTATTGATGGTATCGAATATCAGCTGCAAATGCTTGGGTTTAAAACCAATGGCCCCGACATCTACTCACTTTCGCTCATCACAAACAACAACCGTGTGATGACAAGCAACCTTCATTTTCAACTCATCCCCGCAACAGTACCACTCCCCGCAACTGGAAGCATGGCTATCTCAGCATTAGCTCTACTCTTTCTTAAGCGGCGAAGATCCTGATCAACGCGTTATCTTTGTTTTCCTGTGTAGTCAACGAACGCTAACACGAGACAAGACGTCATTGATCCTTTTCAACGACGTCTTTTTTTACCATGAAAAAGCTATTCACTAAACAATTTGTGTTCTTCATTCCCGTAGCTTTTTTGATGAGCCTCTTTATGCTTACAGTGCTTGGATTTACAAGCAATACAACATGTCGCGGGCTTGCGGAAATCAACATCATCACATCACCGTCAAACCGATTTGAGCAGGTCAATTGGCAAACAAACAACAGTAATCAATTTTTTATCGATTCTCATAAGCGCATTACAAGTCATGCAACTATTGTGCAAACGTCATCATCGCTTCAATCTGTAAAACTGACTCCAAAAACTGCAGTTCAACTCGGATCTCTATCCATCCGCTGTAACCAATCATCGCGAGATGACCAATTCAGTCAGCTAAGCGTAAAAATAAACCTTTACTTTGATCGTCCTGATAAAATTTACCTCAACGAATCAATTCCACTTAAAGATCTTCTCAATTCACTTGCTTCCAATCGCCCTCATCAGTTCACCCAGACCATGACGGTTAATAACGTGACTTATCAAGTTTTTATATTGCCCAGCCATGCGATCACTTCTCGCAATGCTATCTCATTAATGAAACATCAATTCCCACAATCACAGGCATGGTTTGATCTTCCGCTCAATATCGCCTTTAAACCTGTTTGACCCGTTTGTGACAAACAGTCAAGACCGATTCGTAAACAATGATCCTGGGGCTAAATTGAATCATATTTCTTCAAATTTCAACAGATTTAATCGTTTGGACGATGGAAATGCCTCCGCATTCACCCTAGTATTCCCCCAAGAAAAACCAGTAAAAACCCGTGCAGTGTCAGAGGCGCAACCCATCACAAACCAAGCACGTGATGCGGTCAGACACTCTTTAAACTGGCGACTAAAACCATCAACACCCATAACCGCCTCTCATGACCACTGCAACATGAAATTTCCAACCATGACCACACTGACTGCAGACATGAGTTCTTTAAATACCAAAGCGTCAGTATTCGAGATCGGTCGTATCAGCCATTACCACAACCCCGCTGATCGTGAAGCCATCGACCTGACCGTGACGCTCCAGTTCGACCACCCCAATCTAGACAGGCGCGTCTTTACTTTTGCGCTCGAGTCAAAGAATAACCATCACGGTAGAGATACCATTTACATCACACACAACGATGTGTCTCGGTGTTCCTTTCAACTCGAAACTCACACCTATGCCGTTCGCCTTCTCGGCTTCGGCAATGACCCACTCAACCTCACACGTTCAACGCAAATGCATAAAGCCACACACAACACTGAAAAACTCTTTGCCGAGTTCATCGACATTACCAACCCCAAAGACGTGACCTCAGCTCCCCTCGCCGAACCTTTCACGATTCTCGGCCTCATCGCAGTTCAACGCCCACATTAATCCCAAACGCTCAAACCGCGACATCTCACATAACAACTCGTCTGTCACACATTGTCATTCAGGAGTACAAACAATGGCATTCGCACGCATTCATAA
This sequence comes from Poriferisphaera corsica, assembly GCF_007747445.1. Lineage (NCBI taxonomy): Bacteria > Pseudomonadati > Planctomycetota > Phycisphaerae > Phycisphaerales > Phycisphaeraceae > Poriferisphaera > Poriferisphaera corsica. The sequence continues at coordinate 4,125,890 of NZ_CP036425.1, read as the reverse complement.
AAAAAGATTTTTTGCTTTTATTGCCACACTCATTATCGGTGTGCCAATATTTATAACATCAAACGCATCCGCAGCAATGTTCACCGGACGAGTGTCCACCAACACAATCAGCATCAATGACGATCTGAATCCCGATGCAACCTATAAAGAAGAATACAACAATCGTCTCATACGCCTCGGCCAAAATCCGTCGCCCGGATACACCATCGAAGATACGCTCCAAACACTTGCTGGTTATAACCCAATCGAAACTGATGCATCAGAAGCGTTTAGTGTGGGTGGCATCACGCACTGGAACGGAAAAACCGTTGCTGATACCGCGCCAGATTCCATCGCGTACAATGTGAATCTCAATTTCTCTGGCGATAATGCTTCTCTTGGCCCGCAAACCTTCACATTCAACCTCGACTTCAATGCTGGCGCTGAAGGTGAGTCCGATGTTTATAGCATCCCAGACACCGCGATCTCTGATCAAACTTTCACATACAATGGCGTAACCTACGCGCTTCAACTCCTTGGCTTTGGTAACAATCCAAACGCGATCAACGCCGACTTTATCACCGGCGGTCTCTACTCAAATAGTAACTCAAATATCTTGGCTCAATTCGTCGAGATCCCCGCAACGGTTCCAACACCAGCCGCCGGCACACTTGCCCTTGCTTCCTTAGCCGCACTTGCACTGAAGCGAAATAGAAACACACGCACAAAACGCACAACTTAGAATGCAAAATCTACAATCAGCCGCGCAATCGGCAGCTGAATTCTTAATCACGCATTCATTCATCTGGATGCAATGATCAATCAGACAATGACTCCGCGTTCTACGGCCACTGACCTTTCAGTGGCTGTTTCTGTTGGTATGCACCTTCTTTTCGAATCAGTACCAACGAATGTTATTGGCAAAGCCTAATAGATAGTTAGCCCATCACAAATATTGCCCGCAGAATCGATATATCCCATACAGCCATAGGCTTCTTACAGGTATAACCCCAATTCTATTTCGATATCCCCTCGACATTTCTTAGCGTTCAAATGAATGACATGATCGAATTTGAATCCAGGAATATATCATGAAACCAACAGTCATATTGGCCTGCACGACAGCACTATGCGCAGCCTTCCCACTAGCTGCCTCAACGATTACAGGCACAGTCAAAGAAACCACGATCGACATCAAAGCCGATGATAACCCCAATGCCTATTACTCACGCTTCGGTAGCAACCACGGCTTACGTCTTGGTGTGAACTCATATCCGCTTTATAGAATCGAGGATACGTTCCAGGCGCAATACGGCTACGACCCTTTCAATGTTGATCCCGGCGAAGCATTTGAACTGGCATCCTTTAATCATTGGAACGGTACCAATACCGATGGCACCACCCCGTCCGTTATACAAATGAGCCTGTTTTTCGATTTTCTTTCACCTGAGAAAGAATCGAAAGAACTCACTTTCGATCTCAATTTCCAGAATGGGTCTGGCAAAACAAGCGACACGTTTTCACTTCCCGAAAAATCATTCGCAAACGAAACGTTCACCATCAATGATCAAACCTACACAGTCGAACTTTTGGGTTTGAAAGAGGCAAACAAACCGATCACAAAGACAATCGTCACTGGCACGACCTCATCCAATACCAACTTCTCACTGCTAGGCCGCTTCATTGTGATCCCCGAGCCGGGCACAATTGTGCTGGCTGCAACAGGTCTTATCGCGATAGTTGTCTCCAGGCGAGATCGTAAACCCAAGAAGTCATAGTTTCTATAAGCCGTGCCGAAATGAATAAATAATGTAGTAGACGCGTCGTAATTCACTTTGCGACGCGTCTGTTTTATTGCGTTTGGTAAGCGAATATAAAATAGACGAAAGGCACAAAAGTACCGTAAATTAAACTGTAAATACAAATAAAATTACGTGATATTGCTAGAAATCGTAGGGTCGCACACCTAATATTCCATGTGAATCAAAGGGAAACGCAACGTAAGCGTAACCATCACAACACTGAAAACAGATACACAGAACCCACAAAGCACACGCTCCTCCCGAACTCAACAGGTTGAGATTGCCCTAGCTCGCAAGTGGTTGAACCTTGTGACGAATAGCGACAACGCAGTCACAAAATCCACGAAGTCATGGCCTCGAATTTTGGCGTCTCCTTGTTTGTTTGGTGTTGGTGTCACAGGCAGTAGAACAGACTAGCACCAAATCCCTCCTAACCAGCATTGCTTTCTTGGCGATGCTGGTTTTTCGTTACCAACAGGACGCATCTCACCACCCTCCGTCAGCTTTGCTTCTTGTTCAGATGTATCGCATTCAAAAAAGTCAGAAGGGGCATTGCCATGACTTTTTCAAACCGTGAGCATGATGATTCGGGTGACACGTTCGATACGACCACACCCATCACACCGCGCAACAACATTTGGCTTGATCACGCGCTTCACCCCGAAAATAAACAAATCCAAACACAAACCTACGCCCAAGAGCAGGAAAAACTCGCTCAGGAAATCCATCACCTTGAAGACATCCTTCTCGAAGTAAGACGAGTTTCCCAGCATTCCAGCAAGCCTATCAACAATAAACTTGTGGTTTAGTTGGATATATTAAAATGCGAGAAACGATTCTCAGTTAAATTCTTGTCTCGATTCTTCTCATGACATCGTTCTCACAATTTACATTGGGGATAACTCGTTTTAACGTAAAAATTACAATCTGAGGTTCTTTCGTCTAGTTGAACATTAGACATACCATACGATGACAAACTGGTTAACCGGTTTATGCTTATATCACCCCCAAACGCAAGTATTTAAGACACAAGCAAATATTGGCTATCTCAAGAAAACAATCTGCATCCCAGCTCCCATGTTCAATTTCCCACAGTTCCACGACTTGCCTGTATGTTGAATCAAAAGAAAATATTTCCTTTTTCCGACTCATGGAGTTGATTTTATTTTCAGATACACTATCATGTTACCTGTCTTGAGGGATAACCCCTAAGGCGTTATATGCGACTCCGTTACCAATTAAGTAACCTCAGCAGTCGCCACCAAATTTGATCCCCCCCCTCGAGTCCTCGGCTTCGGCTGAGGGCTCGTTTTTTTTATTCCCTCTCCCCCTCTCCTCTTACCTAAACCGCACAACACGATCATTTCCTTATCTATCACAGAAACTTTATTTGGTTTACCCTCTCCACCTTTCAGCGATCCCCTCATCCAGACGAAAAAACTCCTGACAACGTAAACAGTCATGCGCGGCTACCTGTTACTTCTCATCGTTCTTATCCACGCACCTCGCCTGCATGACACTAAGTTCGCCCAACGTGCCTCGCTTTCGTTTCTCTCTGACACGTTTGGCCTTGTTTCAGCTCACCCAGTTATTCTTGGAAGATGAGGGGTCCGATGCTCAGCAAATGGTTATCAGTCGAAGAAGCAGCAACCGCACTCGGCGTCAGCGCCACTACCGTACGCAGACGTATCTCTGCGAATGCCGTCGAATGGCAACAAAACGAAGGACGCCGCGAAGTTAAAGTCTACTTCGAACAAGGCACCGAAGATCAGCCCGGCATGGGACTCGTCCTCGAACGCAATGGCGCACCAATCGAGCAGCACGACACGCCGCGCATGAAAGCTGCTCATAAACAACCACAAGATTTACAAGAGCCCATCGAATTAGAACCCGCTCGCCCAAACGCGCAAGTGCTAGGCGGCCAAAATTACTCTCCACTCCCATCCGACGAAGTTGGCACGCCCGATGAGGATGAAGATTGGAACGAGATATCAGAAAATCAAACCGAAGCCGAGCGTTGGCCTATGGGTAAGCCCGGCTTCCTCAAACCTTCTCACCTGCTCAATGATCAGGAAGAAAAGGATGATCTCTCACCCGAAGCCCAAGCCCGCCGCTTCCAGAAACTTGCCGGCGCCAGCGTGCTTCTAGCTCAAAGACAAGCCGACGAAGCGAACGAAAAGATCGCCATCCTTCACAATCACACCTACCGCATGCGTCAGATGTGCTACCTCGCGTGGTCTGCCGCAGCCGTGATTGCACTCGCCTCCATTGGCACCGTAGCATTCACCAGCTCATCCGCACCGGCCGCTGCCGTCGCGGCCCCAGCTTCCACAACCGCTGTGCCAACAGAAATGCAGACAGACTACTCTGAATTCGCCGAAGCCGCGATGGAAGACACCAGTTTTCTCGATAATCAAAATCACGAGTTCGCCGGCATGCCGATACAGGAAATTACCGCACAAACCACCCTTGAAGAACTCACGCAAATCGAGCAGAAAAGTCAGCAACCCAATAAGCTCCAGAACGAAAATGATTCGCTCCGCAAGCAGCTTAAATCCATGAAGTCACAGCTTCAGAAAATGGAACAAAAAAGTGATCGTGCTCGCCGCGCTCTTCAAGACGCGCTCAATGAAGAAGCGATGCTGCACTAATCAGCAATAGCACAACGACACAAAATAGAATTGTAGGAAGTGGAAGAACTGCCGCGCCCATGAAAATGGACGCGGTTTGTTTTTGTTTTCGATATCACTACGTCCAATCGACGCTGCATACGCCGCCTGTTAACTGCATCGCCTTCGCCGTATATTCATGAAACTCTATCGCATTGCCATCCGGATCTTTCACCCACATCTGCCACGCGTGATCCGCCCCAAACGATTTCTCGCCCACCTCAATGCCTGCTTCAGCTAAACTCGTCCGCACCGCTTCCATATCATCCACTTCAATCGCCATATGTCTAATATTTCCCTCCCCAGCCACTTCCCCTTGAAACACCTCAATAAATGTGCGTTCCCCCAATTCAATATAAAACCCAAATTCTTCCCCATCTTTTTCAAACGTAAATTTCTTCTTCAGCCCAAGCACCCCGCAGTAAAACCATTCCGTCTTCGCCAAATCTTTTGAGTGAATACACAAATGTGCTAACTGTCTAATCATCGATTACCTCACACGCGTCAAAATGAATATGCTCAAACACACAATTGCTCACAATACCTCAATTAATCGTAAACGACCTTATGGTCAACAAGTGGGTATTTACGCAAAGCGCTCTCAAACTAACCGCATTCTTCATATTTATAAAGAAAAACAGCTGCGAATCAATCAGATCCGCAGCTGTTTCATCGTTTAACTAAGCATTTTCTTTAGTGTTCGTGCAACGACTGATCCACTTCGTGATCGCCCTTGATCTCTTCCAAAGGCTCTGCAATGCACGGTGCATCAAACACACGCACAGGAGCACTCGATCGAGGCGCGACATACTTTACGCTGTTTGCCAACACGCGGCGTACATCCTTGTTGTAGTAAATCGGGAACGTCTCATGTCCCGGCCGGAAGTAAACGACCTTACCCTTACCACGCGTCCATGTGCAGCATGACCTGAAGATTTCGCCACCCTCAAACCAAGAGATAAACACCGTCTCTTCAGGCGTCGGAATATCAAAATACTCACCATACATCTCAGTTTCAGGCAATTCGAAGAATTCACCCTCCAAACCATCCGCAATCGGATGACCGCCATCCACGCACCACAATCGCTCTTTCTCCGCCGCTTCACGCCAACGAAGTGAGCAACTCGTACCCATCAATTTCTTGAAGATCTTCGCATAATGCCCCGAGTGCAGCACCACTAAGCCCATACCCTCTAACACACGCTTATGCACCTTCTCGACAATCGCGTCATCCACTTGGTCGTGAGCACAATGTCCCCACCACGTCATCACATCCGTCTCAGCCAGCACCTCGTCTGTCAGGCCATGCTCCGCCTCTTCTAGTAAAGCTGTTCTCACAACAACATCTTCACCCAAATATTCTTCAATCGCAGCCTTCATCTCCGCATGCATCCCATCCGGATAAATCTCAGCCACGGTCTTGTTCGTTTTTTCATGCACATGCTCATGCCACACCGTCACACGAATCGGCTTCTTGCTCATCGTATTTACTCCAAATCCCAATCTTGTTGATTGTTACATATTAATATTCAAACCACTTGTCCGCTGCCGCATTTCATATCAGCTCAGTTTTTAACTGTACTTGAACAAAACACTTAAACATGACGTAAAACACGGCATCTTAATGACATTCAATCACGCTTCAACCCTACTTTCTCACCTTTTTCCATATTTTTTACTTTTTTTATAGCACACGTGAAATAGAACGACCTTTGTTCCGTCCTATTTCATGAAAGCACACAATCCACTGCATCACCTAATGCGTTTCTACAGTGCGACTTGCGTGATACTTTCCTTGCCGCGAGAGCCGCAGGCCACGAGTGACCACTCCAAATCCTGCCAACCCGCAACAGTAAGTGTCCCCCTGCCGCACATCAGATCACCACGGGCTTCTGGGCAAACATGAGACGCAAACCTTACCCCCTCTCATGCTTTCAAACGCATCGGTGCCTCGCACCAATGCCTGACAATTTAGAGCGTTGCGTTTGTTGTGTGAGCAAGGGATGGCTCCGGTCATCCCTGCCCACCTCCTTAATGAACTTCACCCCAACCACCACCAACCCTTTCCGCCTCGCTTTGTACCAAATCTCCGGGATTTGGTACAAGATCCCTTCCGCGGGATTTTGAGGCAGAGACTTAGCAGTGGGCAAGCCTTTCCGGGGTGTCCGGGGCCTCCGGGGTTCCGGGGGTTGGGTGGATTAAGTTACAGGGCGGTGGGCATGCTCAACACGCAATTTTCATACCGCTCTAAATTCAGCCGCGTCTTTCGGGTCAGATGATAGATAAGACAGCAAACGTGTTTCTTTTTCGTTTGCTGTCTTTTCTATTGCGCCCATTCACTCAGCTTAGTAATTTCTCGAATACGCTTCCTCCAAGCCCATGACCGTCGGTCATGGGGTCAGAAGCCGATGCATCATATACGCCGTTTACCTCTCACAGCGTAAAGCATCCGATCCAAAGCCCAAATTCGCACACATAAACGACCAGATCCTTAAATATGATGATGCAGCCCGTTTATCCCGATCTATAATGGGTCTATGAAAAAGCAAGCATGCTACAGCGGATTGTTCTACATCATCACCTTGCTCTTGATCACGCTTCTTCTTTTCCCTTCTATTCAAGCGCAGCAATCCTCTAGTACCCCTCCGCAATCACCACCCCAAACATCCAACGAGTCTGCCGATAACGCTAAGCAAACCGATAAAAATCAGCCGCTCATCTTCGACTGGACCAACGGACCATCCTCCCCTGCCTCCTCCTCAGAAACGAACGCGTCAGCTGATCTTTCAGACAAACCTAGCACCGATGCCGATCCAGAAATCGATGGCAGCAACAACCCCAACTTCGGGTCCGCCATCAGCAGCTCGCCAACCAACTTCACACCGAATAATCCATCACTCGCCGCCACCAAACCCTCCGGCTCAACCATCGCCGTTATCCCCGTTGAAACCGAAATCTACAGCTTCGTCAAAACCTCGATGGAACGACGTGTCCAAAGAGCCGTTGACTCAGGCGCCTCGCTCATCGTCTTCGAATTCAACACCTTTGGTGGCGAACTCCCCGCCGCACTCGAAATCGCCAAATTCATCAAAGACCCCGTCAAAGTCCCCGTAGAAACCATCGCATGGGTCAACAACAAAGCCTACTCCGCAGGCATCCTCCTTGCCTCGGCCTGCGATGAAATCGTCATGTCACCCGCCTCAACCATCGGCGACAGCGCGCCAATCCAACCCGGCGCCGAACTCTCGCCCACCGAACGCGCAAAAGCGCTTTCGCCCCTCCTCGAAGAGTTCCGCGACAATGCCCGCGAAGCAGGTCTGGACTATGCCCCATTCCACGCCATGTGCGTTCTTGGCGTTGAGGTCTTTTACATCCAAAACCCCAAAACCGGCGAGCGGCATCTCGTCAATCAAGCTGACTACGCATGGATGGTGAATGGCGATGACTTCGATACCACCTTATATAAAGACGATCCGTACGCCGTCGGCGCTGTGACTTACGAAATCGCACCCATCAATCAACCGCAACTCAAAGGCACATGGGAGCCGGTTTCCGTTCTCCCCAGTGGCGCCATGCTCCCCAACGGCCTCGTCCATCCCGGCAACACACTCTTCACACTCAATCAAACCCGCGCGCAAGACATTGGCATATCAAAAGCAACCATTGCAACGAATCAAGAGCTAGAACAGTACTATTCAGCGCATAGTCTCATTGTTATTCCGCAGACATGGAGTGAAGGCGCTGCCGCATTTTTGACCAACCCGCTCATCCGTGGTTTTCTTGTCATCGCGCTGCTTGTTGGCGCATACATGGAATTTCAAACCCCCGGCATCGGTATTGCCGGTGCGGTCGCAGTACTGGCGCTGATCATTCTGCTCGGCGCTCCGCTCATCGCAGGTTTTGCCGACGTGTGGCACATCGTCATGTTCTTCATTGGATTTGTATTACTCGTTATCGAGATTGCATTTACGCCAACCTTTGGCCTGCTCGGAATTCTTGGAATTCTGATGATGTTCGCGGGTTTGGTTTTGTCGGTTGTACCGAGTGGTGGTGGGCCGTCGTTTGGGCCTGTGCCGCTTCCGCCGTCATATCAGTGGGGGCGTGTGATGGGTTCGACGTTGAGTATTTTGGGTGGGACGTTTGTGAGCGTTGTTTGTATGTACTTTATTACCAGATATTTCGGGAAGATTCCATTTTTGAATCGTTTGGTGTTGGAGGATGATATGTTGTTGGTTGACGGGAGTGAGGTTGGGATGGGTTTGGGCCGAGATGAGGAAGCGAAAAGATGGTCGGATGTTTCTGGCGCGGAAGTATTGGGCGAGGGAGAGATATCAGAAGGTGCTGTGGGCACAGCAGATACGGATTTGCGGCCTGCGGGTACGGCGGACTTTGATGGGGCGAAAGTGGATGTGGTAACGCGCGGTGAATGGATCGAAATCGGGATTGAGGTGCGCGTTGTCGAGGTGAGCGGGAACATTATTGTGGTTGAAGAAGTGCGCAGCTGAGTTGGCGATGAACTGGGAAATAGTTGACGTGATTAGGTGGTTATGAGTAGTAAATTGATGGGTTTTGTGCGCACGTGTGTTTGAATTTGTGCGCGCGTTCTGTTTGGTCAGTCGACGAAAATAATTGATAAGTTACTGGTACTGCTGATCTCGCGCGATGAGTCAGGGAAAGCGATCGAAAAAAGTGTTTGGTTAGAAACGGTTCAAGAATCAAAAATTCGGCGCGTTTCGAGACGGTTTTGGAGAGAAAAGAACGGAAAAAATGAAGTGTGTGCAGGATGCGCGCACAAGATGAAAGCGTGTGAGAGGTGTTGTCGTGTGAGCATTTTGTTATGTGTTTGAGATGATTATTTTGGTCTTGTGATTGGTAGAATGATGGGCATGAACGAGAAACTGCGCAAATGGGTTTGGAAGATCAATGAGCTTTCGATGAGGGCGAAGGTTGTGGTGGTGTGTGTGTTGTTGGTGATGGGGGCGTTATGGGTGAGTGCGATGATGCGGCCGGGCGAGCCGGAATTGCGGATGGCGACTGGGTATGAACAGGCGATGGCAGGACGGGTGATGGAACTGTTGGAGAAGGATAAGGATGGCGCGTTTATCGCACGGGTCGATGTCGGTGCTGAGGGGAATGAGGGTGGTAGTGGGAACGGGATGGGGGGAGATGGGGGATGGGTGTATGGGGTGGATGTTGGGATGCTGTTGCAGTATGCGGCGGTGGCGGAGAATGAGGCAATGTATTTGGCGCTTCGAAAGATGGTGGTTGAGCATCTGATTGTGAGTGGTGATGCGGTGGAGGGTTTTGGTGAGGGTAGAGAGATGGATTTTGTAGCGTGGCGGTACCCGACTAAGCGCACAATAGAAATTAACGAAAAGCGGTGGGAACGATGGGGAAGGTTGAATGCGTCGGTTGAGCCGATTGATGCGACGGGGACGACAGAGGCGTTACGGGTGGCGGAGGGGCTTTGGATGGGCGGGTTTGTGTTTAAACGGCAGGAGGATAAAAATTTGGCGGTACGTGTGCTGCGGGGATATGCGGCACATGCATATGTGGATCAGGGTGTGTGGATGATTCGGAACTATATTAATTTGCAGACAGGGGCTGGGGCGACGAACTCTTACACGATTGATTACGATCCGGATTTTGTTTGGACGGTGGCGAATGCGGTGAGTGATGAGATGTTGTTGGATGTGGCGAGGCGGTCGCGAGGATTGATGTTGGATGCACGAAGTGAGGGGGGGCTGATTCACTCGCTGGTGCAGCCGGAGATTGTGACGTTGATGGACCCGCTGCCGGGGCCGATTTTTTCACCGGGGGGTGTTGAGCAGATTAATAATGTGGTGAGTGTTGCGGAGCGGTGCGGGTTGACGGTTCGGGAAGTGGCGAAGGGGGTGCTGGATTTTTGCATGGGGGATCTGAAGAGCTTACGGAAGTATTATGATGCGAAGACGGGTAAGCGGGTTGGTAAGCGTGGCGTGGGACGTCCGGGAATAGGAACGTATGCGCCGCTGCTAAGATTAGCAATGCGGCTGGATGAACGGGGCGCGTATAAACGGATCTTGCCGCGACTGCTTTGGGAGGTACGGGGGATTGTTCGAAAATTGGAAGTGCGGGGTGTGCGCGCGATTGAGGGAGGAGATGATGGCGTGTCTATCTATGAGATAGGTGAAGCGTTGTTGTCGTTACGGCTTGGGGCGATTTATTATGCGGTGGGTGATTCACGGGTGATGTTGCCGGGGTATGTGGGCAGGGTGGAGCGAATGGAAGATGAGGTGGAAAAGATTGAGGGGCAAGGGAAAAAGGATAATGGTGAGGAAAAGAAAGTTAAAGAGGATAAGGAAGAAGAGCAGGAAATGATCCTGCCCGAGAAAGTGAGCGAGGCGGATTGATTGAGGAGAGGATCTGGAGTGATGCGTATGAGTTGCATGCACGTATGAAGCGGGGTGAGTGGTTGGCCTGGTTGCGGTGAGAAGATTATTTTGTTGTGTCTTTTTGTGTTTCTGCTGGATAAGCATTATTTGGGGACTGGCTTTTCAAATTATTGGTCTTGTTTCGTTTAGCGCGCAAAAGCGATGTGATATTTACTAGATTGAATGGGGGTATGTAATGCATGTGTGGCGAATTGTATTTGGGGTCATTGTTCTGCATAGCTAAATTCAATTCATTTTTAGAATGGGCGCAGGGATAGCTGAGTGCTTGTGTTGACATGCTGTTTGTCTGCGCGTGATTTAGTTCTTATTCAACGGATTTTGATTCGAGGTTGAGGAGTTGCTGTTTGCGGGGGATGCCGCCGGCGTAGCCGCCGAGGTTGCCGTCTTTGTTGATGATGCGGTGGCAAGGAATGATGATGGCGAGTTGGTTGGTGCCGTTGGCGCGGGCGACGGCGCGGGCTGCGGTAGGTCTATTCAGTTGATAGGCAAGTTGTGAGTAAGACCAGGTTGAGCCGTAGGGGATGGTGCGGAGTGTGTCCCAGACTTGTTGCTGGAAGGGGGAGCCGAGGTAGATGGTGGGGGTTTTGAAGGTTTTGAGTTTGCCTTGGAAGTACTGGGTGAGTTCTTTTGCGATAGATTTAGTGATGGCGGTTTGGTTGGGGATGATGACGGCGTTGCGTTTAAGGCGGAGGCGTTCGACTTCACGTTCGAGGCCGCGACGGTCGACGAATTCGAGGAGGTGGAGGTGGGAGTCGTCAGCAATGGCAATCATTGGGCCTAGCGGCGTATCAATCCAATCAGCGCTTAGATGAGTTTGCTGTTTGTTTTTTGAGGGTGGCGTGCCCATGATGCGTGAGAAGGCGTCGCGGAAACCTGAGGCGGATTCGTAGCCGGCGGCGAGCTGGGACTGGATAATGGGTTTACCGGTGCGGATGTTTGAGAGTGCGAGGCCCATACGGCGGGCGCGTGCGTATGCGACAAAGGTCATGCCAAAACGTTTTTTAAAGTGGCGGCGGACAGTTGAGGGGTCGGCGCCGAGTGCGTGGAAATCACGATCTTTCCAGCGTTTTTCGGGTTCGGCTTCGACGGCGTCGATGAGTTTTTTGATGAGCGAGGAGGTTTGTGAGGGGAGTGAGAGAGGGTGGCAGCGTTTGCAGGGGCGGTAGCCTGCGAGGAGCGCGTCTTGCGGCGTTTTGAAGTACTCACAGTTTTCGGGATTGGGTTTGCGCGCGGGGCAGGTGGGGCGGCAGAAGATGTTGGTGGTCTTGATGCCTGCGAAGAAGATGCCTTCGTAGTTGGGGTCTTTGTTGACGAGGGCGGTATAGAGTTCGGATTGTTTGGATTTTGGGAACATGGCGTTGATTACTGATGGTTCGCAGGCGAGGTGGTCATGTCGAGGACGGCTTGTTCGAGATCAAGGTAGTTTTGTTGCCATTGATTGAACATGTGCTGACTGGTGGGGTCTGGGAAGATGTCGGGTTGGTCAGCGATCAATGCGCTCAGTATAGCATTGGCGGCATCGGTGGGACTGGTTTTTTGCATATCGATGTTTTGGGTCATATCGGTATCGATTGGGCCGGGATTGACGGTGTGGACGGCGATGTCGGTGTTGGCGAGCTGGATGCGGATGCCTTGGGTGAGTGAGAAGAGTGCGGCTTTTGAGGCGGCGTATCCGCCGAGAAATGGGAAGTTGACGAAGGCGGCGATGGAGACGATGTTGATGATGGCGGCGGGCGTGTTTTGTTGGAGGATGGGGGTGAAGGCACGCATCATGTTGAGGGTGCTGAAGAGGTTGGTATTGAAATCGCGATGGATGAGGTCGAGGTTATTGGTGGTGAGCGGGTTTTCATAGGCGGCGATGCCTGCGTTGTTGATGAGGATGTTGGTGTCGGGTGCGGTTTGTGCGGCGGCTTGGATGTGGTCTGGATTGGTGATGTCGAGCTGGAGTTTGTGAACTTTGGGATGGGTGATGTTGTCGAGGGTGTTGAGGTTGCGGGCGCAGGCGTAGATTTTGTTGACGTTGCGTTTTAGAAGCTGATTGAGGAGGGCGCGGCCGAGCCCGCGGTTTGAGCCGGTGATGAGGATGGTTTTGTTCGTAAATTGCATGTTGTATCTCCTTGGGTTGCGTTTCTGTGGATATGTTATGGGGGGTGGTCGGGATGGGTCGCCGAAAAACGGGCATGGAATTGAGGTTTTTGAAGCGGGTGTTGGTATGAAAAAACCCGCGTAGGTGTACGCGGGTTTGTTGAGTTGTCTAACAGAAGAATAGGCGAGGGTTACTTTGAGCCGGCTTCTTCTTTTGAGCCGCCGAAGAGGTTGCCGAAGCCTTCTTCGAGGGATTTACCGCTGCCTTTGATGGCTTCGTTGAGTTCTTGTCCGCCGGGGATATTGCCGATGATGTTGCCAAGTGTTTCGGAGGAGTATGAGCCGATGTCGCCGATGCCGTTGACGCCGTTTTGTAAGCCGTTGAGCATGAGCTTGGGTAGAACCTCGGGTGCGTTTTCAATGACGGACTTCATGATGGCTTCGATGATGATGCCGGTGACTTGTGAGAGGACGACGCCGGAATCTGTGCCGGAGCCGATGTCTTTGAGTTGTATTTTGGGGATTTTAACGGGGTAGTTTTGTCCCTCGTAGTCGACGTTGACTTTGATGTCGGTGATGAGGATTTCGTTGATAACGAAGCCTTTTTGTGAGCCTGTGTCGCCCTGCTCGGATTTTTTGGCGTCTTCCTGGAGTTTAGACATGTGGTCAAAGATGGGTTGGTAGTTGGTGCTACCTTTGTTTGAGATGATGTTGAGATTGAGGTCGTTGAGTTCGAGGAGAGGGATGACGACGGTGTCTTGGCGGAGGGTTGAGAGTTCGACGGCGGTCTTGCCGTTTTTGAGGTCGAAGAAGGTTGTGTCGCCGAAGGATGGGGGGTTGTAGATTTTGAGTTCGGTGAGTGTGAGTGAGCCTTTGAGGATACCGACGTTTGCGGCGGCGAGAGTGGATTTTGTGCCGGTGGCATAGTTTGCGGCGTACTCGATGCCGCGACGTGCGATGGTATCGATGTAGATGTAGAGGATAGAGACGATGATGAGGACGACGATAAGCAGTGCGATGACGCTACGGATGATCCATTTCATATTCAGGCTCCGGATAATGGATTTGTATGGTGCGATTGGTTATATGGTTATTGATGAGGGTGTGCGTTGTGCGGTCAATCATGAAGTAAACCAAATATATTGTCGGTTGAAAAATGATTGGCGGCCTAAAATTGCATCGGCGAGCGTATGCTATACGATTTTGTAATGGGGATGTATATTTTTTGAATCGAGATGGATAAGGGAAAACAGGGTTATGAGCAGATTGCAGCCGAGAGATGTGACGTTTATGCGGCATGCGTTGGATTTGGCGATGCAGGGGCGGGGATATGTTGAGCCGAATCCGATGGTGGGGGCTGTGATTGTGCGGGATAACAGTGTTGTAGGGTCGGGGTATCACCAAAAATATGGGGATGCGCATGCGGAGGTTGAGGCGATTAAGGATGCGCATGAGAAGGGTGTGGATGTGAAGGGGTTGACGATGTACGTGAATTTGGAGCCATGCTGTCATCATGGGAAACAGGGGCCGTGCGCGGATGCGGTGATCGAGGCGGGGCTTGGGAGAGTTGTGGTGGCGATGGAGGATCCGTATGAGGAGGTGAGCGGTGCGGGGATTGAGAAGCTGGTGAAGGCAGGAATTGAGGTGACGGTAGGTGTGTGCGAGGAGCAGGCGCTGAAGTTGAATGAGGCGTTTGTGAAGCGGGTGGAAAGCGGTTTGCCTTGGGTGATGTGTAAGTGGGCGCAGACGGTGGATGGGAAGACGGCAACGACGACGGGAGACAGTAAGTGGATTAGTTGCGATCGGTCGCGGGAGATTGTGCATCGGATCAGGGGGCGGTTTGATGGGGTGATGGTGGGTGTGCGGACGGTGGAGATGGATGATCCGGTGCTGACGGCGCGGGGTGTGGTTGTGAAACGTGTTGCGAGACGGATTGTGATTGATCCGAATTTGCGGTTGCCGCTGAATTGTAAGTTGTTGAAGGAGGATGGGCCTGAGGTTTTGATTGCGGCGTGCGGGAAGGTTGCGGGGGAGGAGCGAGAGCGGGTGAAGGATATTGAGTCGTTTGGTGCGAAGGTTGTGCCGGTGACAAGACGGGAGGATGGTCGGCTGGATATGTGCGCGTTTATGCGGCTGCTTGTGAAGGATTATGGGATGACGAATATTCTGTGTGAGGGTGGTGCGAATCTGACGGGGTCGCTGTTTGCGGATGAGTTGGTGGATCAGGTGTTGGTGTTTGTGTCGCCGCGGATTGCGGGGGATCAGGATGCGATGAGCGCGGTGCATGGGCATAATTTGCATCATATTTGTGATACGCATCAATTGCAGCTGGATAATGTGAAGCAGATTATGGATGACGTTTTGATTGATTATCGGGTGATCCATCCGAATGGGCCGGAGCATCGTGTGTTGTGAGCGCGTTATGGTTGGGGTGGTGAAAAGAAGTAGGAGGTGATGAGATGACGTTACTGGATTCGACGAAGAAGCATCCGATGGTGATGCCTGATGGTATGGTGGTTGAGGATATTGTTTATCTGAAGCAGGTGATTGATCATCCACGGTTGGAGGTGGGCGAGTTTAGTTATATGCATACGTTTGAGAGGGATGTGACGGATTATTGCCGGCTGTTGTTGCCGTATTTGTTTCCGATGAGCTGTGAGAAGGTGGTGATTGGGAAGTTTGTGCAGATCGCGCATGGAGTGAAGATTGTGACGCAATCGGCGAATCACAAGATGGATGGGATTTCGACGTATCCATTTATGAATTTTATGATGACGGAGGAGACGACGGCGGAGGATATTGATGCGATGTTTGCGCGTGGTGTGGATCGGGGTGATACTGTGATTGGTCATGATGTTTGGCTGGGGATGGATGCGGTGGTGATGCCTGGTGTTAAGATTGGTGATGGTGCGATCATTGGAACGCGATCGTTGGTGGTGAAGGATATCGAGCCGTATACGATTGTGGGGGGGAATCCGGCGAAGGTGATTCGTAAACGATTTTCGGATGAGGTGATTGAGGTGTTGGGGGAGGTGAAGTGGTGGGATTGGCCGATTGAGAAGATTGAAGCGAATGTCGAGGTGATTCGTGGGGGTGATGTTGAAGCATTGAAAAAGCTGAGTGGCATGTAGGGGGTGCGAAATTCGTACGGTTGTTGGGTGGGAAATACGGTTTTGAGGAGCGATGCGAAAAGGGGGGTGACATGAGCGCGGGGGGGATGTATCCTGCGGGGATGAGTGATAAAGTCAGATATATCGTTGGTTGTATGACAGGGACGAGTTTAGACGGGTTGGATGCGGCGTTGGTGCGCGTGGTAGGAGAAGGGATGTGGATGCGGGCGGAGTATATGGGGATGATGAGCCGAGATTTGGGAGAGCTGGCGGATGTGCTGGCTGAGTTGGCGACGGGGCGGGCGCATGATGCGATTGAGTATATGCGTGCGGCGAGGCGGTTAGGGGAGTTGTATGCGGGCGCGGTGAGTGAGGTGTGTGAGCAGTATTTACCGAAGGGTGAGAAGTTGGATTTTGCGGTGTGTCATGGTCAGACGATCTGGCATGCACCGGAGGATGAGGTTGGGAAATTGAGTTGGCAGTTATTTGATCCGTGGCCGGTGGTGAGGTTGTGTGGGGTGAAGGTGTGTTATGACCTGCGGCAGGGGGATTTGATAGCGGGTGGTGAAGGTGCGCCGATTACGCCTGCGGCAGACTGGTTCTTGTTCGGTGAATTGGGAATGAGGAAGCATGTGATTAATCAGGGCGGGATTTGTAACTTTACGACGATCCCAAAGGGGGATCATGCAGAAGAGGTGATGAAGGGGATTAGCGGCGGGGATCGTGGCCCATCTAATCTGTTGATAGACGGGGTGATTAGTCGGCTGATGGGGAAGGGGTATGACAAGGATGGTGAGGTGGCGCGGTCGGGTCAGGCGAGTGACTGGTTATGGGAGAAATTACAGGAGGATGCGTTTGGGCTGAAGGTTGAGGGAAAGACGACACTTGGGCGTGAAGATTTTGATGAAGCTTTCTTTGAGAAGCTGATGGGGATGTGGCCGGCAGAGATGAGTGATGCGGATAAGGTGGCGACGGCGACAGAGGCGGTGGCGCATGTGGTGGTGCAGAGTCTGTTAGATTCGGATGCTTCTGGAAGTTACGAAGCGGGAGGTCAGGGAGATGAGAAGGTTGAAGTGATTTTAGGTGGGGGCGGGGCGAAGAACTGTTATTTGGTGGAGCGGATCAAAGCGATTGCGGAGACGCGTGGTGAGGGGCGGTATTGTGTTAAAACGAGTGATGAGGTGGGGATCCCGGCAGATGCGCGTGAGGCGATGGGGTTTGCGGTGCTGGGCGCGATGAGTGAGGATGGGATAGCGGCGACGTTAGAGAAGGTGACAGGGGCAGATCGGCCGGAGCTGGCGGGGGCTTGGGCCTATCCGTCGAATAGATAGTTTTGAGTAGATTTGATTAAGGCCTAATGACGGACATTTTTTGATATGAGATTGGTATACGCTCTGCCAGTGGGGAGATTCTGAGAGAGTGTGTTTCAAATACGCTGTCACCGGCGATGGCAGGCTTGAGAAGAATCATTCTGACAAAAAAGTGATAGGTAGGGTGATCATTGTTTGATTGTATTTCGCTTGTTTTTAAGAGGAAATGCTGGGGATGTGTATGCGCCGATTAGATGGTAATTGATAAAACTAGGATGAAAACAGTGCGGCATGAATGAGAGCTGTAAAGCTATATGATTAAAGGTTTTCCGAGGGAATATGTTGCTTTGTTGGTCAATATGAAGTGTTTTTTGTTTAAAGTGATTCCAAGTTTAAGTGATGGTGGGGAAGACCCGAAAAAAGGCAAGTTGACAGTTTGAACGAATGTTTGACGTTGACATAGATCTGTATAGGGTAAGCTGATTTGTATGAGGCGGCATGTCTTATATAGAAAAGTGGCTGTAGGGGGCGGGGCAGGTCTTAATAGATTTGGTTGCCAGGGCAGCGGCTGAATTGTAATCACTGAAAAGAAGAAATGAGAAGCTGCATGTAAGCGGGGCTTATGCTGCGGTTGTTATGAATGTATGTCATCGTGTTGATGCATGAAACTTAATTTGTAGATCAGACGGAGGAGTCGAAACGTGGGCAAACCCAAGAAGCGTTGTATGCGGTTTAATTGTATGTCGGTGCGGATGAAATTGTTGTTGGGTATTGGGGGGATTTTGCTATTGAGCGGTGTGGTGTTGACGTGGTTCACGTTGGATCGGTTGGATCACTTTATTACGGTGGCTGAGCAGAACGAATTGCATGAGAACGGGTTGAAGGTGCTGGGCGCGATTGGTGCTGAAGAGCGTATGGCAGTGTCGTTGGCGGAGGTTGTGGCTGGGAACGCTGAGGCGAGGCGGATGTTTGCGGCGAAAGATCGCGCGGGGTTATGGGGAATGTATGGTGAGGGGTTTGGGAAGATGAAGGAAGTATATGGGGTGAGGCAGTTTCAGTTTCACTTGCCGCCGGCGGAAAGTTTTTTGCGGGTGCATAAGCAGAAAAAATATGGGGATGATCTGTCGGGTTTCCGCAAGACGGTGGTGATGGCGAATGAGACAAAGCGGCCGGTGAGCGGGTTGGAGAAAGGTGTTGCGGGGTTAGGGATACGTGGTGTTGTGCCGATGTTTGATGTGGCGGGAGGTCATGTTGGGACGGTTGAGTTTGGGATGTCGATTGATCAGCAGTTTTTTGACGAGCTAAAAGAAGAAGGCGGGGTTGATTATGTGATGTATATGCGGCAAGGCGAAGCGGGGAAGGCGGGCGGGGTGCTTGAGGTGTTTGCATCGACAATGGGCGAAGTGGATTTGCTTGACGGAGAAAATCTGGCGGTGGCGCTGGATGGTGAAGAGCATATTTATCATATTGAGTATGAGGGGAACCCAACGGCGGTGTTCACGACAGTGATCCGTGATTATCAGGGTGAGATTGTAGGTGTGTTGGAGGTGGTGAAGGATCGTAGTGAGTACATGGCGATTCGTAAGCAGATTCAGTATGCGACGATGTTGATTTGTGCGCTGACGTTGTTGGTGAGTATTGCGGCGACGGGATGGTTTTTGCGTGTGATGGTGAAGCGGCCGATTGATGAGGTGGCGGGGGCGATGGAGCGGATGGCGGATGGCGATATGCGGTTCAGGTTTGAGGTGAGTAAGAAGGATGAGATCGGTCATCTGCAGAGGAGTTATAACACGTTTGCGGATCGTGTGAGTGATGTGATTTCAAAGGTGGGTGAGAGTGCGCAGGAAGTTGCGCTTGCTGCTGAGGAGGTTGCGGAGACAAGTGATCATATTGCGGATGGGATGCGCGAGCAGGCGTCGCAGATCGAACAGACGGCAAGTGCGGTTGAGGAATTGTCGGTCTCGGTGGATGAGGTGGCGACGCAAAGCCATGATGCGACACAGGAGGCGATCCGCTCGGGCGAGGTTGCGAATCAGGGTGGTGCGGCTGTGAAGCAGACAATTGATGATATTAATGAGGTATCAGAACGGGTGAAGCATGGGGCGGAAAGCGTGAACCAGTTGGGTGAGCGCGGCCAACAGATCAGTGAGATTCTGACGTTTATTAATGAGATCGCGGATCAGACGAATTTATTGGCGCTGAATGCTGCGATTGAAGCGGCGAGGGCGGGTGAGTACGGGAGGGGGTTTGCGGTGGTTGCGGATGAGGTGAGGAGTTTGGCGGACCGGACGACGAAGGCAACCAATGAGATCGCGCTATCGATCAAGACGATGCAGAGTGAGACGGCGGATGCTGTTGAGTTGATGAATCGTAGTTGTGAGCATGTGCAGGTGGGTGTGGAGCATGTGAGCGAAGCTGGCGATTATCTGGAAGAGATTGTTGCGTCGGCAGATATGGTTGCGAAGAAGGTTGAGGGGATCGCAACGGCGAGTCAGCAGCAAGCGCTTGCGAGTGAGCAGATTGCGCAGGCGGTGGAATCGATTAGTAGTGTGACGAAGCAGTCGCAAGACGCGACGGAGCAGGCTGCGACGGCGGGCCATAACCTGGCGAAGCGGGCGGAAGGAATGATGGAAGTGATTTCAGGCTTCAGAATTGCGGGGTGATTTCCCCCCCCCTCCCTTTGCTCCGCTTCCTTCCCCTGAACCCCCGGTGATTTATCAGGTTGCAGTTATTCGACTGGCATAATCAGGCAGTAGATTGAGGTGGTGGAGGATGGGTTTAAGTTTTCTTATTATTGATATAGAAAAACTGCGGCCGATGGGTCGCAGTTTTTTGTTGGTTATGTTTGATGTTGTCTGGAAGTGAATCCAAACAGGGGAGGTGGGTTATTGAGCGATGCGGGTGATGACGGCTGGGGAGGTGGTGTTGCGTACCCAGCGAGATTCGCGGCCACGTCGGCCGTGTATGGAGGTGAGTCGTGCGAGGTATTGCTGGAGGTCTTGCTCGTCGAAGTGGCCGAGGTATTCAGGCTTTGCGGTGCGGTTGCGGTTGCGGATAGCCTGGATCATTTGTTCTTTGCTCATGGTCGGTCGCTCCTTGCGCGTTACACATCGATTCAGATTGGCGAATCTGGTTGATGCTCGTCCTTGAGCGTGAGATAAATATGGCGCTTCCAGCTAAGTACGAATCGGACATAAAAATGGGAAAACTTGAGGATGTAACTGGAGTGGACTTAGGGGATGGTCGAGGGTGATGTTCTCGGACGTGAAAAAGTTATCGGTCGAGGCTGGTGGGGGTGATGTGATCGTTGAAGTGGTGGGGGGATGGGGAAAAAGGGGAGAATTGAGCGATTTTGACGATTTAATGGGTGATGTGGTTGATTGAGGGGGATATTGTTGGGAGAAGGCTGGGGAAGGGGGGATGTGGTTTGGCTTGGCGGGTAAAGTGTGAATAATGTGCAGGCGTACGCTTCAAGGTTCGCGGGGGCAGACCTTGAAGCGTGTGACGTCGCCAAGATGTGTGGGTGAGTTTTTAGTGCGTTTTGCGGAAGAATTTGAACCGTTGGCTTGTGGGTCAGTACGTTGGATATGAGCGATGGCAGGTTTCTGCGGCTGAATGATCCAATTGAGACGGTTCAAAATCATGAAGCAAGATGTTTTAGCAGATCCTGAAAGATCGAAATCAAAGGACTTAATGATGAGTTCAGCAGCAACGAAGCCGTTTCCGATTGATTTGAATGCGTTTGTGCCGATGGAGCTAGATCCGGGGCAACCGAGGTTGACGGCCGAGCAGAAAACACAGTTGGAAAACAATATTGCGTTATGTCGTGACGCGATTATCTTTTTTACGGCAACAGGTGCTGCGAAAGGTCTAGGCGGACATACGGGCGGGCCATACGATATCGTGCCTGAGGTATTGATTGCTGATGGGTTTATGCGTGGGACGAATCGGGTGGTGGACAAGTATTTCGACGAGGCGGGTCACCGTGTTGCGATTCAATACTTGATGAGCGTGCTGAACGGGTTTATGCCGGCGGAGAAGTTGGCGGAGTATCGTGAAGCGAATTCACACTTGCCGGGGCATCCGGAGCTGGGGTATACGCCGGGTGTTGGGTTTAGTTCGGGCAGGTTGGGGCATATGTGGCCGTATGTGAATGGTGTGGCGATGGCGAATCCGGAGAAGGCGGTTTTCTGCTTTGGGTCGGACGGTTCGCAACAAGAGGGGAACGATGCGGAGGCTGCACGTTTTGCGGTGGCGAAGGGTTTGAATGTCAAGGTGATTGTGGATGACAATGACGTGACGATTGCGGGTCATCCGTCGAAGTACTTGCCGGGATATTGCGTGAAGAAAACGCTTGAAGGGCATGGTGTGAAGGTGCTTGAGGGGCATGGTGAGGATCTGGATGATCTGTATGGACGGATGTGTGATGCGGTGAATACGCCGGGGCCTGTGGCGCTGATTAATAAGCGGCCGATGGCGCCGAAGATTAAGGGGCTGGAGAATTCGCCGCATGGTCACGATGTGATCAAGGTTGATCTTGCGATCGCGTATCTTGAGGAACGTGGTCATGGTGAGGCGGCTGAGTATCTTAAAGGTATTGATAAGCTGAAGGATGGAACGACGTACCGCGGTTCGAATGGTGATTCAAAGGGTTCGAACCGTAATGTTTTTGGCAAAGTTGTCTCGGATATCTTAGACAAGATGACGCGTGAGGATCGTGTGGCGAAAGTTCGCTGCATTGACTCAGACCTTGAGGGGTCATGTGGGCTGAACCATATCCGAGAGCGTCATCCAGAGGTGTTTGAAGCTTCGGGCATTATGGAGCGTGGTAATTACTCAGCTTGTGCTGGGTTCGGGATGGAAGAAGGTAAGCAGGGAATCTTCGGGACGTTCTCAGCGTTTTTGGAGATGGTGATCAGTGAGATCACGATGGCGCGCTTGAATAAGTCAAACGTGTTGGCCCACTTCTCACATGCGGGTGTTGATGACATGGCGGACAATACGTGTCACTTTGGCATCAACAACATGTTTGCGGCGAATGGCCTAGAAGAAGGCGACAATACGCGGCTTTACTTCCCGGCTGATCAGCATCAGATGCGTTCACTGCTTGAGACGGTGTTTGATGATGCGGGGCTGCGATTTGTGTTCTCGACACGGTCGGCATGTCCGGACATCTTGACCGAAGACGGGAAGGATTACTTTGCACCGGAGAATGGTTACAAGTTCCAGCCGGGCAAGGATGAAGTGATCCGTGAAGGGACGGCTGGGTATATCGTTTCGTTTGGTGAGACGTTGTACCGGGCGTTGGATGCTGTTGAGCAGCTCAAGGCTGAGGGTATTGATGTAGGTTTGATCAATAAGCCAACGTTGAATGTGGTTGATGACGAAATGCTTGAAAAAATCGGCAAGAGCGGATTTGTGCTGGTTGCTGAATCGTTTAATAAAGATACAGGTCTTGGTTCAAAAATGGGGTCGTGGTTGCTTGAACGCGGCTTGACCCCGAAGTATGCACATCTCGGTTCAACCAAAGAAGGCTGTGGCGGTTTGTGGGAACAGATGCAGCATCAAGGGCTGTGTCCGGAAGGTATTAAAGCGAGTGTGAAGAAACTACTCGGCTAATAGATTGTTAGATGTGGAATTGACAAGCTCTCTGTGAATGCAGAGAGCTTTTTTTATTGTTCGGTAGGTGAGTCAGTTGGTTCGGTGGGCTGAATAATCGCAATGGTTTGATCGCCAAGATTTGTTCGGGTATAGACGAGTAGCGACGTGGTGGTCCAGTTGTCGGATTGCGGGTTATCGCGTTTTGCATTGTGTTGAACGGTTGCGTCACCATTTGGGCCGGAGATGTTGAAGATCATTTGGCCGGTGGTTGGGTTCTCCTGGCTTTGGGCGAGGAAGCCGGCGTCAAGGGGTTGACCAAGAGCGGCGATGACTTGTGGATTGGTTTGAACTTGCTGCCATGCGGAGGTGTAGAGTGGCGAGTGATTGGTGGCATAGATACCTATGATTCCGCCGATGATGAGTGCGAGAGTGAAGAAGCCGGGCCCCATGATGAGAACCCACTTGAAGTTTCGCCGCCACCAATCAAGGGTGGCGTCGGCCTGCATGGTGCGTAATTTGGGATCGGGGTGCTGCTGAGGTTTTTGTTTATGACGGGCGAACATGCGGTTTCTCGTTTGAATCAAGATACGGGCGAATCGATAGCGATATGATAACGATGATTGTGGTCACTGACACGATTTGGTTGGTACAATATTGGTTGATGAGGGGTAGGATTGGCGTAAAAAAGCATACTAGACTGTCTGTATAGTCGATTATGCATTTAGATCAAGATTAATAACGCGAGAGCGTTTGTAAGTAGATAAACGAGGGTGCGATATGCCGATCGTTGTGAATAGTCCGTTTTCAGGTAAGCCGGTGAAGGTGAGGGACGAGGATGTTGGCCGCGCGATCCGTGATGAAGAGAAGCGTATCTTTTATGTGGTGCAGCGAGCATCAGGTGAAGGATTTTATGGTGCGCCAACGCGAAAGGGTTCAGAGAAGGACGAGCAACGATACGATAACCTGATGAATAAGGTTGATCAGGGTGAGAGTTTTGCCAAACAGCAATTGCAGACGGCGATACATGATGCGCGTGGAAAGAAACGAAAGCTCTCGCCAGCACGTGTGATTGCGTTTTTATTGTTGCTTGCAGTTATTGGTTTTATTGTTTGGTATTCGATGTTTGATGGTCAGCAGATAATTAATCAATATTTAAATGAACCGAACGACACGTACGAGGAAATAATCATTGAAGAGGAGATCGTCGTTCCAGCAGAACAAGCGCCTTCAAGGCCTGATGCAGAGACGCCGAATTCAAATGATCTTGAAGAAAGAACGGAGGGGAATGTGTCATGGGGTAAGCGGAGTGTTGAGTCTGTAGCGTTAGCTTCGCCGGGTCGGCTCATTGGTTATATGGCGGCGACTGATCGGGATGGACCGGATGATGATCCGGGAAGTGATCAGGCTAATCAAAAGATAGATGAAGGTGAGGAGGCTGCAGATGATGCAGCCTTTGTTGTTTTACCATCGGGTGTGAAATACTGGATAGATGTGAAAGGAGATGAGGATAGGGAACCTGCAAAGGCAGGGGATTGGGTGGAGATCGCGTATCGCGCATGGCTTCCAGGTGGCGTGCCGGTAGGAGCTTCTGAGGCAGAGAAGCCGGTGGGATTTGTGTTGTGGTCGGGGGACGCATCGCGTGGTTTTGATGAGGCGATCAATGGCATGTATCCAGGAGAACGTCGTACGCTAGTGCTGCCGCCCGAGGTGATGAGGGGAGATACGTTAATTGAGCGTGAGGATGACGAACCGATTGATAATACTCTAATGTGTGAGGTGCACTTAATCAGTGCTAAGCCGGGTATTGATATTGATGTGTTAAGGCAGGGGGTTGGCCGGGTGACGAAGCCGGGAGATAAAGTGGAATTAGCGTTTATTGCGCGAGTTGTCGGAGAAGACGAGCCGTTTATGAGTAGTGATCGTGGGGGAGGCTATCAGCCTTTAGTATTCGTGATTGGGGATCGATCAGTGATTCGTGGTTTAGATTTAGCGGTGACAGGCATGGCCAAAGATGAGACGCGGCGTGTGTGGATACCCTCGTATTTGGGGTATGGTGAAAAAGGATTCAAGCCGCTGATTCCAGAGAATGCGAATTTAGAATATGTGATCACATTGAGGGATTTATCGAAGAAGCCAGAAGATGGGTCATGATTTATTAGTATTGGTTATCAGCAATCGTAATGGCATTTTGTGAGTGTGTGCCATTGTTGAGCTGTTCTAACAGACGATCTCGCTTACTCGTAAGCTGATCGATGAGAGAGAGATATCGTGCCCGCATTTGTGCAGTAAATCGCTCAACAGCACGGTATTCATCGAGATTTTCATGTGTATAGATCATCAGGGTGTAACCGATCTGTACCAGATCGTTTTTGATCAGTTTTTTAGTATGTTTGATCTGGTGTCCATTAATAATCAAACCATTGCGGCTACCCATATCTGAGATATAGTATTCGGAATCACGTGGATCAAATGAGATCTTAAGGTGCCTGAATGACACGAAGCAGTCATTGATTTCGGCAAGAAGGCTTTCATCTCGACCAAAGATTAATGAACTTTCGGTCAGACTATACCAGTCCCCCATATTCATTCCGGACAATATAACGATCTTCGGCATTGCAAACTCCTTAAATGGTGTCGATCGCGCTGACGTATAGTTTTGTTTATATGAAAACGTATCAGATGTTACTCTATTGATAGATTAGAGATACGATCGAAATTATGTGAAAGATAGTGAGATCATTCATTTATTAGCTAAGCCGAGATGCTTATTTTGTATTTAGAATGAAAAGCATGCAAGCCCTAGTTGTTCGTAGTCGATTAGTATGTCTACCTACTTCGTCAATGAATTATCTGTAAATGAGATTGGAATCTCGAAGTTAAGATACTTTACGCATTTGTTGCGGGGAGTATTGCATTTGTAAGTGTAGATTTTTACTCGTGAGATATTGAATACTGAATAGATTGTTGCGATCCGTCCAGACGTGCTGAACGTTGAATGCGCTTGCAGTATCTGCAAACTGATCGAGTGAATACTTGTAGGAATATTCTGTTCGGATTGTTTCGTGTTTTTCTAGCGTGATATTGCTACCTGGAAAATTAATTATCTGTTTACATTGACTGATCAAGTGCATTTCGATGCGACCCAATTGCTCATTCCAAATTGCTTTATGCTTGAACTGATTTGGTTTGAAGTTGCTGCCTGTCATGCTGTTGATGTGCGAGAGAATATTTAGATTGAATTGAGCTGTGATTCCTTGCTTATCATTGTAGGCATTGATAAGTGTTTGTTTGTCTTTGTGAAGGTCGACGCCAATGAGTAGACCACAATCTTTGCCACCAATACTTGAAATTCTGTTAAGAAAACTTGTAGCCTCATGAGGCTGAAGATTTCCGATCGTTGATCCCGGGAAAAAGAAGACTGTTTTTCCAACATGTCGGGTAGGGATTGGTAACTTAATGTTTCTATGAAAATCTGCACAAATTGGCACGACCTCAATATTAGGAAAGTCACGCTTAATGCGCAATGATGACTCGATTAGGTGGTTTCTTGAGATGTCGATTGGGATGTACATACTTGGGTTGATCAAACCCATGAGTAGAAATTCAGTCTTATTGCTGCTACCACTGCCGAGTTCTGCGATCATTGTATCTGGACCAAGTTCGTCAGCGATTGAGGGTAGGTTATCCTGAAGTATGCCGATTTCGGTTCTTGTTGGATAATACTCAGGTAAATGGCAAATCTCATCGAATAATTTCGAGCCAGTATGATCATAAAGGTATTCGCATGGCAAGTATTTCTGCTCAGCGTTTAGCCCATGTTTTAATGTTTCAAGAGGATCGCTTGATTGATGATCGTAGTTAATTACTCGTAGCATACAAATCGATTCCAGTTACAATTAATGATCTTTGGCTAGACGAATTCCAGTGAATTGCCAGCGCGTTTCTAATGCCCAGAAATTTCGGTATGTCTTACGGATATGATCACGTGGTGTTGCGCATGATCCGCCACGTAAGACCATTTGATTGCACATGAATTTACCGTTGTACTCACCCAATGCGCCATCTGCAGGTTGATAACCGGGATAGGGTGCGTATGGGCTAGATGTCCATTCCCACAAGTTGCCGTACATATGGTTGGCCATATTTTTGCTTGGGTGATAAGTGCGGTTTTCGAGAAAGTTGCCTTCTATAGGCATGTTATCACAGACTAGTTCCCATTCTTCTTCTCTTGGCAGTCGATAGCCAGCCCAACGTGCAAATGCATCAGCCTCAAAATAGTTTACGTGGCAAACAGGTTCGTTGATGTCTAACTCACGCTTACCCATGAGTGTGTACTGATACCATCGATCATTCTCTTTGAACCAATATAAAGGCTTTTCATATTTTTCAGCTTGAACCCACTGCCAGCCTAAAGATAACCAATATTCAGGGTTCTCATATCCGTCCGCCTCTACGAATGCGAGGTATTCTCCGTTCGTAACTAATCGGCTGGCTATGCTCGCGTCGTGAAGGTATACCTTGTGACGAGGTTTTTCATTATCAAAACAAAATCCACGATTTAGCATTGCCCTAATGCTTTGATTATTAAGTTTATTCGTTTGATCTGATGTTTTGGTGATTGCATCTTGTCGTAATGCGCTCGGATGGCTGTGCCCAATTTTATATACGCCGTCCGTAATTCTGATCCACTGTGTGTCCTGTTGTGATTCTAAAGTTTTGGTATCTGTGCCTTTGATATCAGGAAATGCAGGTAAGAGTGGGTTACTTGAAAAAATGTGCTTAATGTCGGTCAAGATAAGCTCTTGATGTTGTTGTTCGTGATTAATTCCGACAATGAGCAGACTGAGAATTTCAGCAATATTATTCTTTGATGCAGTCTTAATTAATTTTTTTATATAGTTATCAACATGACCACGATAAGCAGTTACCTCATTGACTGTTGGGCGTGATAGGTAGCCCCGGCTGGCTTGGCAGTGCTGAGGACCGATAGCGTTGTAATATGAGTTGAATAGAAACAAGTATTGCTCGTTATAAGCAATATAGTTTTTTAGATAAGGCAAAAGTAAAAACTGTTCGAAAAACCAACTGGTATGTGCAGCGTGCCATTTAATCGGACTGACGCATTGCATAGTTTGCACCACGCAATCTTCCGGTTCCAAACAAAGGTATAGCCTATTCGTCTGCTCACGTACGGATTCATATGCCTGCACGAGTTGATCATGTATGTTACCCGCGAGGTAATTTTTAGCAGTTTGTGTATGAAGCCCTTTTTCTTTTGGCACGAAGTATCCCCTGATCGACTGGCCATATAGATCCATTGACACCGTGACTAGAACATCGTCATTGGTTGAGGTGTTTCAGGATATTATCTGAATCCATGCTACCGATCTTATGCAGCAGTATTGGCTGTTTGCTATGTATGGCTAAGATCACAATCGGTTTTTGTGTTTGCATGGTTAATCTAATCGGATTAAACCTTGTCTTTTGTGACATCACTACAGGTTTACCAGCCTATGTGTTTTGTATGGCATATTTGTGGCTGGACTCGCGAGACTCTAAAATGGCTTGTTCGTGCAAATTTGATGATGTATTGAGGTAAGTATGATGTCCACGCCAAACCAAACTCAAATAACAGCACGTCCGAAAACAGTCCTGACTTTTTCGGGCGGTCTCGATTCAACCACTCTCCTGTATTACTTGCAAGCAGAGGGGCATGATACGCTCACACTATCCATCGATTATGGGCAACGACATAAAGTTGAACTTGATTATGCAGAAAGAATCTTACAACACTTGGGTATCCAGCATCATAAAACCATCGACCTTCATTGCATGAATGATCTCATGCAGGGTTCTTCTTTAACACAGCCCGATATTGATGTGCCGCTTGGCCATTACGAAGAAGAATCAATGAAGCAAACGGTTGTTCCAAACCGTAACATGATCATTCTCTCACTTGCTGCCGGTTGGGCGATTTCTAATCAAGCAACTTATATCGCCTATGCCGCTCACGCAGGCGATCATGCCATATATCCTGATTGCCGTCCGGAGTTTGCAGATGCATGTGCAAAAGCGATTGAACTTGCGGATTGGCACATCGTGAAACTAATACGCCCTTTCGTTGATAAAACAAAAGGTGAAATTGTGAAGATCGGCCAAGAACTTGGTGTCCCCTACGAACTCACCTGGTCGTGTTATCAAGGCGGTAGCATTCACTGCGGCGCTTGCGGCACCTGTATCGAACGCCGCGAAGCATTCATGCAGGCAGGTGTTCCAGACCCAACAGTTTACGCAGATGCCGCCCCAAGAATGACGCTCGATGATGCCGGCAACGCAGAGATCCATTGGCAGTAGTTTGGTTTATATACGAATTTAAGTGCTGTATTTAAACCTCAGGCTATTAGCGGTCAGAGTCGCAATAGACATGCACATCAAGTAGCATATTCAACATTCTTTAGCCTGTGATCCAATTGCCACGCAATGCAATTCGGGGCTCAAATTTATTTCCGTCACAACATGCTTTAAGTATGAACCGACTTGTATGCGCAGGTCTTTATCCCTGCCATTCATAACGATCCGTGGAGCAATACATGAATAATATCTGCCGCTATAGCACAGCTACTCTTTTGAGTGCGTTTACTGTGATGTCGACTGGTCTGGGATTATGCCAATCCATTAATGCCGCACCATACAACGCAGAGATCAAACAGCACATCATCGAGGATT
Organism: Poriferisphaera corsica; assembly: GCF_007747445.1. Lineage (NCBI taxonomy): Bacteria > Pseudomonadati > Planctomycetota > Phycisphaerae > Phycisphaerales > Phycisphaeraceae > Poriferisphaera > Poriferisphaera corsica. Next base: position 4,096,174 of record NZ_CP036425.1, on the reverse strand, counting down.
CAACGACAAATGCATTAGCATGTGGCTCATTCGATTCCGATGGTGTCAACGCGACATTCACGAACGAATCCTTCATGTATGCGAAAAACACCGGCCGCGGTGATGCATATGGCATTCAAAGCCTCGGCATTGTCAATGCCAACGCTATTCTCGGCGAAATCTATACTGAATCAGGAACCAGTGAAACGCAATATCCACCATCTTATGGATCCTACTCTTACTACGATTCGATGGGTATTTATTGCAGCAAAGACGTCAGTATTGCAGGTGATGTTTCAGCGAAGATAACAGCCATCATCAAAGGCGTTAATAGCCACCAAAATAATAAGATCCGCGCAGCCGGCATCTTCTCAAACGGCGATATCGTGATGGGTGATATCACACAAGATGCGACTATTGTCGTATCTGCTGATGTAGAATATGGGGTTGGCAACGGCATCTATGCTAAAGACACCATGATAATCGGTGATGTAGCTGGGCAAATTTATGTGAAGACCGGCCACCATGGTCGTGGCTTATCCGCAAGCGATAATCTCATTCTTGGCGATATCTCAGGATCCATCATTGTTGATGACAGCGGTATTGGTGCAACAGGAGTGAGTTCAGGCGAAGTTCTGACGGTTGGCAATATCACAGGCACCATCGCTACACGAAGTTCCGGCTCTGCACACGGGCTGAGTTCCTACAAGGCGCAATCAATCGGCGATATCTCAGGTATTATCGAATCAGTCAGCGGTGCAGGTTACGCTGCGCGAGGAATCTATACTTCTAATTCTGATTTGCAAATTGGCAAAGATAATGGTTCCGATGACACAGTTGGTATCAGGGGTACGATCAAAGCAATCAGCGGCGATTTAGGCACACCGATCGGAGACAATCCAAGCCGGGCTTATGGGTTACATAGCAACGGTAACCTGACTGTTGACGGCGATATTACAGGCACAATCTCTGCATACGCCGCAGGCCAGCCCAAAGAAGATTCCGGCATCGTTTTGCCTCCGTGGACAGGTGGCGGCGTCATCATCATCGGTGGCGGCGGTACCGTGGTCTATAACGGTACAGGGAACAGTATTTCAATTGGATCGATAGGGGTTGACGGAAGCATCATGACAATCGACGGCAATGCATCCATCGGATTATCTGAATACACGCTGACATTTAGCGCAGCAGAGGAAACTCCTCCAGTTACACAAGTAACAGCAACACTCACGACTGCTGAACCAGTTGCGATATCCGCTGCAATATACTCAAGTAAAGATGATGGAACGATCAACCTCAATAATATCACAGAGGACGCAACACTAATCGCTATCGCTGAAGGCTTGAATAGTGAAGCTTATGGCATCCTGTTACAAAGCGAAAATGATAACGATGACAGCGGGTCTGTAACGGTCGGCAATATTGATGGTCAAATCGTTGTCGGTGCTAACCGAAAAGCATACGGCATTCTATCAGAAGATCACCTCATAATTGGTAATGTTTCAGGTGTGATCAGTGTGCAGGCAAATGGTTACAGCAATAGCGGAAATAGTTTGGAATTACCCGGTGCCACTGAAAATGTTTTCGGTGCTGCTGCAGGTATTGTCAGTAGCGGTGATTTCTCAATCGGTGAAATCAGTGGTGCGATACGTGTTCATGGAAAAGATGCAGCAATTGGCATTGCTTCTTATGGCACTCTGGATACCGTTGTCTCAGGAACAATCGCAGCTACAACAACCGACGGTAATTTCAATTATGCCATCAACTCGCACACAGGCAACGATCGACTAACACTGAAGGATGGCGCAGTCGTCATTGGTGATATTGATCTAGGCAGTCAGGATGTTGGTGAGGCAGATATTCTGACACTCGAAGGCTACGGGACATACAACGATACGCTGCACAATATTGAGCATATCAAGGTCAATAGCGCAGTCTCACTCATTGTTGGCTTTGATGATTTGGACGCTGTACAGAAACAAGCTGCAATCATCAGCTCAATTCATGAAACCAACACTTGGAAATTATCTAAAAAAGCAGCCGTCGACCAGCTTGACGTGTACACCGGCTACTTGAAGGTTGATGGCGGTGTTGAGATCTCAGGAGCCTTGAACCTAGCATCAAATGCAGGCATGATTTTTGAATTAACCGATGATGCAACCGTCACCGCACAATCGATCAATCTTGCCGACGGCTCACGCCTTATCACCCAGCAAGGCGAAGCAATCCTCGAACAAAAAATATACACCATTCTTGATGCCGAAAATGTGATCACTGACAACGGTGCAATCATCGCAATTAAAGACAGTGCTTTAATTGACTACGAAATCTATGACGCATCACCAAGTGATAAGAAGCAGATCATAGCAACTCCTACATCACTGGATTCTGTAACCTCATCCTCTAACGACGGGATCGCAACATCGCTCCAGGCTGCACTGAATAATGCTTCAGTAGGCCAAGAGATCAAAGATTACGTTGCCCATCTGCAGACTCTCAGCAACGCAGAAGAAATCGATAAAGTCGTACGCAAATTGTCTCCGCAAGCATCAATTGGTGTTGCCGATGCAACTTCCAATGTCTCCACTGGCGTTACAAATCAACTCACCTCACGTACAAGCTCCGCGAGCCGCAGCAGCTCACTTGCACAATCAGGTCTGTCGAACGAATACCCGATCCTGCTCGCAGGCCCAGCCCTTCGTGATAAAGATGGCTACCAGGCATGGGCATCAACCTTTGGCTCATTGTCAAAGCAAGATGATGACGGCCTAATTAACGGCTACAAATCAAAAGCACTCGGCACACTCGTTGGCCTTGACCGCCAAGGTGAAAACGTTCTGGTCGGTTTCGCACTCGGCTACGCATACGCTGACATTGATACAAATAACTCAAACAGCTCAACGGAGCTGGACGCACTCACCGCAGGTTTCTACGCCGCATACCAGTCTTCAGCAATCAAGTACGAAGCCGGCTCGATTTACACGTTAGGCATGTCAGACTTTGAACGTGAAGTCCCACTCAATCAGACTGCCGAAGCAGACGATGTTCTTTCTCATACATTCACAAACTACATCGGCGCAAGCTATGAAATGAGATTGCAGGATGACCGGATTTCACTATCACCTAACGCTCAATTCTCATATACCTACTTCACACAAGAGTCATACTCAGAGTCAGGCGTCGGCAGCCTCGGACTTGATGTCGATTCATTCAACAACGACATCATCACCGCAACCGTCGGCATAAAATCCCAATACCGTCACAGCGACCAATTAACCCTCAACAGCTCGCTTCTATATAAGTACGATTTAGTGAATGACGCCCCCACAGTCGAGTCATCCTTCCAATCAGTTGGCTCAACTCCATTCAAAACCACAGGACTTGAAACAGACAAGAACGCAATTGAGTTAGGTGCCGGTCTGGATTATCAAATCAGCGATCGTTTCAAAGTGTCTTGTGATTATTCATACGAACATCGCAGCAGCTTAAAAACTCAAAATCTGACCTTAGGCTTAAATCTTCTGTTCTAAAAAAGCAAGGAATCCAAGCACGCAGTAGTGATATCGCAACGATTGAAAGTAAAGTGAGTTGAGTAGACCATACTCGACTCACTTTTTTGTTTTGATATAAATCTACCGCACTCCCAAACATAGTTCGCGTGCAGAATGAAAGAGAACAATTGCTTCGGAGTGTAAAACAAAAACCCTTGAAAATAAGGGATTAAGGGAATTAAGCGGGAGATGGGACTCGAACCCGCGGTACGAGAAGAATCCGTACGACGATTTGGCAACTCTCATTCGGTGAATCATAAGAGAAGAAATACAAAGAATTTATAAAACCAAAAAAATGTAGAGTGCGCAGAATAGCTTTCGACCAAAATTTGTTATCTGTACCGTTTCTCTTTTTCTATATCTGAATCTGGTCGAATTTCAGGAAATGATGGGTTTCTGATCAGCATCATCATACAGGCCAACTCTACCATACTGTAATAGCATTGATTCTATTTCAACACATCATTGTCATCAGCAACTCACGTTTTCCCATCAATGCAATTCATATTTTTTACAAGCGATCGAACTATATTATTGTTTAAGTTACCGAATTTCAGCTATAGCCATAAGTTTATGCTTATGTGATAAGTCTGTAACAATAAGGTATATTACTAGGATCAGATAGCAAGCCTGTGTCTGTACTTGCATCTCTACTATGTTCATGCCAATGCCTTTGATTTGTTAGTTGGACATCAATGCAATTGGTTCAAATTTCTATTGCATGGAATCATTGATGACGAATTCACCTGTGACCTTTAAAACATCGTACCTTCTTGCTGCTTTTTGCAGCATGTCCCTCACCGCCCCCGCTTTTGCCGGTTTTGTTGCCACAGCCCCCCTTGATATTGAGTATCAAATAGGTTCCGGCACCGAACCCTATGACATTAACGTTGGTGGCGGAGCTTACACCGTCGATATCGGTGCAGATATCGTCGGCGCAGGTCCAAACGGCAGCCATCTGGTCGACCTCACCAACCCAGCGATTAGTGACTGGCTCAAAACTGACCAGCCTACCACCGTCAACTTCGACGGCAAGGTTGCCATCAACGCCATAAAGCCAGGTTTTTATGCCATATATACTACCAGCACAGACGATCTGAATCTCAACTTCTCCGACACCGCCTTGCTACAGGTTGACTCGACTGGGGCTCATACCTATGCAATCTTCTCAAGCCAAGGCAACGTAAACCTCAACGATTTTGCCGGTGACCTTACCGTCAACTCCGGTGATTCATCAGGCCAATCTTTCGCCAACGGCATCTATGCACAGAACGACATCATTGCCGACTCCATCACCACCGATAGCAGCATCAATGTTTCCGGCACCGGTACCAATGTTTACGGAATTCGTTCAGACAGCGGTAATATCGATATCACGAATGCTTTTGCAGGCGATATTACTGTCGACGCCGGTGCAAATGGATCAAACGAATCCTACGCTTACGGCCTCTATGCAAATGGCGATATCAACATCGGTTCCGTCTCCAGCGACAGCCACATTGACATCACCGGCACCGGCAATTTTGTCTTCGGTATGGTGTCAGGAGGTAACATCAGCATCGCCAACCCCTTTGCCGGCGACATCACCGTCAACGCCGGTGATTCATCAGGCCAATCCTTCGCCAACGGCCTCTATACAACACTCAATATCAACCTTGATTCCGTCACCAGTGACAGCCAGATCGTCGTCACAGGAACTGGCAACTCCGTATATGGGTTTAATGCGCTGCTTGGCGATATTAATATCACCAATGATTTCGCTGGCGACCTTATCGTGAATGCGGGGCAAAATGGGTCAGGTGAATCTGCCGCTTACGGCCTCTACGCATGGAACGACATCAGCATCGGTTCTGTTAATAGCGGGAGTCAAATCCTTGTCACTGGTACTGGCCACGGGGTCTATGGTCTTTATGCAAGCAATGGTCATATCGATATCACGAATGCTTTTGCAGGCGATATTACTGTCGACGCCGGTGCAAATGGATCAAACGAATCCTTCGCTTACGGCCTCTATGCAAATGGCGATATCAACATCGGCTCCGTCGCTAGCGACAGCCATATCGACGTCACAGGAACTGGCAGTGATGTCTATGGCCTCTACTCAAACAGTGGTAACATCAATATCATTGGCAACTTTGCGGGCACCATCGCCGCTCAAGGTACTGACAACGTTTACGGCATCTTTGCCCCATCGCTCAGCATTCAGAACATCACCGGCACCATCTCCGCTACCGCCACCGACATAGATGGCCACGCCGCCGCCATTACCACCGAAAGCTGGGATGGCTCCGCTTGGTCTGGTAGTGCAGCTTCCGACGATACTGTTACCCTCTCATCCGGTGCCAACATCATCGGCGACATCAGACTCGGTGATAACGATAACACTGCCGGCCCCGGCGATCTTCCCACCGATGACACGCTCACCCTCCAAGGTGCCGGCACCTTCAATCACAACCTCTACGGCATCGAAACCCTCGTTATTCAGCAAGACATCGGCACCACCTCGGCCACAGATGAAGTTTGGACCCTCAACCTCCTCGATGCCGCCGATGATGGCAGTCAACAACTTAACACCTTGACTACCATCGACATTCAGCATGGCCTTCTCGCTACCAACGGCAACCTCCAAACCGAAAACCTCAATGTCGAAACTGGTGGTGGTCTCTTCTTCAACCTCCATTCTGCTGACGGCACAACTGATACGATCAATGCTGGCAATGTAACCTTCGCCGAAGGCGCAATCATTAGAACGCAACTTGATGGTGTGCTGATTGAGGACACCACCTTTACCCTGGTTACGACAGACACCGGCATCACCATTGACAGCTCCGGAGACGTCGCAGATCTCATCAATGTCCTCGATACAGCACTCATTGACTACAAAGGCAAACTCTCTCTCGACGGCAATAACCTTCTTATTGAAGCTTCAACATTTGCCGATCTTCAGGAATTTGCCAACGGCACAGCATTTAACGCTGCAACTTCACTACAAAATGCCCTCGACCAGCTCGCTGACGGCGACGACCTCGAGGACATCCTCGACCAGTTTCAGGACATGACTGAAGATGAGCTTCGCGAAGAACTTAACAAGATCGGGCCTCAGTCATCGCTCACTACTGCCAATGCCACGACCAGTGCAGCGATAAGCGTTGTCGGTAAATTCACCGGCCGATCCAGTGGTCTCGCCAATGCCGCCACTAAAGCAGACAGTGATACTTACGCCCTGCTGCTGTCTGGCCCGTCATTACGCGATCAGGATGGCTACGAAGTATGGACATCGGCCTTCGGTAGCTATACCGATCAGGATGATCAAGACAATATCCTCGGCTACCGCTCCACCGCCGTCGGTTCCCTCGTCGGCATTGACCGTCAAAGTGAAAATGCACTCATCGGGTTCGCTCTCGGTTATGCTAATGCCGACGTAGATACACACAATTCAAACAGCTCAACCAAGCTAGATGCACTTACCGCAGGTCTTTATTTTGCCTATCAACCATCAAAATTCAAGTATGAAGCCGGTTCTATTTACACACTCGGCATGTCAGATTATGAACGTGAAACAGCGCTCAACCGAACCGCAGAAGCTAACGATGTCCTCTCACATTCATTCACCAATTATATTGGCACAAGCTATCAAATGAATTTCAATGATGGTCGAATCTCATTTACGCCTAACGCTCAATTAGCTTATACCTACTTCACGCAAGAGTCCTACTCCGAATCGAATGCGGGTAGCTTGGGTTTAGATGTGGATTCATTCAGCAGCGATATTGTTACAGCAACCGTGGGGGCAAAAGCTGAATATCAATATAATGATCAACTCACCTTCAATGGCCTATTGCTCTATAAATATGACTTCACAAACGATGCACCAACAGTCGAGTCAACCTTCCAAGCATTCGGCTCAACACCATTCCAAACGACTGGCATCGAAGCTGATAAAGTCGCAATCGAATTCGGTGCAGGCTTCGATTATCAAATAAGCGATAAACTCAAAGCATCCCTCGATTACTCATATGAACATCGTAGCAGCCTGAAGACACAGAACCTCACTGTAGGTTTAAACTTGCTTTTCTAAGCTATAGATCGAGTTGGGTTAATGAAAATAAAATGGCCAAAGCTGCAAAATGCTTTGGCCATTATCTATTGCTCAATATCATTCTTCACACATATCTATGTTTATGCCATAATATGTATTGGAGCCACGAATGGCGGCTACGCGGTATTTCCCCGCACGCATGCTCATTCATGGCTGCCGACAACTGAAAAAGTAAGTTCTGCGTAGAACTTGCTGCGTTTACAGAGAAACTACCACTTTTCTAACACGTGAACGCGCAAGAATCACGCACCCGGATAGGGTGCTGTCTTGTCGTGTTTCACGTGTGGGCTGTGGTAGGCCTCTCTGTAAGACACACAAACAGCACCCCTTTTTTATGCGCCTGCTTGTGCGATAGGCCGGAGGTTCACAGCCATGTTACACCTCGTTTTCTGTCCGAACTGTGGCGAGAATGTCAAGATTCATTGCGACAACGTCCCAAACCCTTTTCAGCAAATCCACGCCGACCAAATCACCCGTATTCTTAATGCCCCTCCAGCCAAGCCAGCTTCTTCTTCACTGTCACCCGCAACCATCTCTCACCTCAAGCTTCTTTTTCTTCTCGACATGATCGGTGACGATCTGCCCGACCTCGATAACTTGCCCGAACTGCCTACGCACACAGCAAACTTCATCGACCGCGCAGGTGAAGCAGAGATCAAGCATATTCTGTTTCAAGCAGTAGGCCGATGGGATACGCTCAAAGAACTAATTCCGCCAAACTGACATTACGCTGCCTGTAGTCAAAAAAACTTACTCGATGTTTCCATTCTCAGGGGGTGTCGTGTGATAACTTGTATTTATCAATGAAGAAAGGGACGTACTTACAACGGCAACCTTAAGGAGCTAAGACGAATTTTCATGCGATGTTTCCATGTTATGCGGCTGCGTTTGATAGGCTATATCTAAATCAGTGGGAAAAGGGCATGATTTATGAGCCCTAGCAGCTAAGGGGTTGAATCCGTTTGAAACGGGCAATGCGGAGCAATAGCAATATAGATTGTGAAAAAAAATCTGAAGTCGACTAAAAAGTTGTCCATTGTGAGCGGGCTAATGTCATAACCTATACACAATGATTGAGGAAGAGTGCAAGAGCATGTAGCAAATTGCACCAGCATTCAAGAGGCAAGGATAAAACAAAATTTAGAAAACACGTGAGCAACCCATACGGTATGGGCTGGGAAGGTTTTCTAATAGTTATTTGAAAGGAGACAGGTGTATGTCTAACGGTGTGAGCGGATTGGGATGTTATGGTCGGTTACTAAATCAAAAGGAAGTTGTAGAGATGGCTAAGAAATTAATTGATTTTTTAATTTCATGTGGTCAATTGTTTTTGTGTGTTAGCAAGATCGTAAATCATTTTTGTCCATAAAGATGAAAGGCAAATTCGTTGGATTCAAGAGGAACTGAAAAGTGGTTGGAAATGGGCGCACCCAATTTGAGGCAATGGGGGCAAATGCCAGAATCCAAACAATGGCAGGGCTATAGGTAGCAATCGTGCTAAGGTCGAATCGGACGGGGGCGGAATGAGGGGGGGGACGGGATTGCAGTTAAAGGCGATGACTGCAATCCCTTTTTAAAAAGTAAAAAACAACATAAATCAATGAAGAATCAATTTTCAAAGCAGGTTAAAGGTGGCATAAACATGTAGGCAGGTGCAAAAACAGGAGAGAATAAAACGATGGACAACTATCAAATGCTAATCAGTGTAAGCGTTTTGTGGGGCAAGCATACAAACTCAATCAATTTATGAATCAAAATTAGCTGAACCAACAACTCATTAACTACGCAGTCAGTCAGCAAACAAACAAGCAGGATCAATCACACGATCACTTGAATGAAGTTGATCCGCGTTACATTATTCGTCCCAACCAAATCATTCAAAAAAATATTGCAGCCTTCACAATCCCCATCATCACCACACAGGAAGGCGAACCCATCGGGCAATGGCAGCTATACCAGCAGTTTCCCGATGGATCGCGTGAAGTCTCCAAGCTCGATACAACCCTGCAAACCCCAGCAGGAACAACCTATTACTTCCATCCCTTCCCATCGCCCCCAGCCATAGCAAAATCATCTGGCTGGTCAGCCAAGGCACGCAAGCAATGGCTGGAAGCAGGCACGCAAAACGACCCCACCGAAACATTCAATACCGTACACAATCTAATCACGCGCTATATCGACTTTAATCACGATCAGGCTGAAGGCATCGTGAACACGCTTACGCTCTGGATCATGCATACCCACATTTATGGTGCATGGGAAGCAACGCCGTACCTGCATATCAATGGCCCCGCCGGTTCGGGTAAATCGCGTGTATTTGAAGTGTTAAACAGGCTTGTCTATCGTCCCATGAACGTATCCAACACAACACCCGCCCCATTATTCAGACAGTTAGACGAGCAAGGCGGCACGTTACTGCTTGATGAAGCCGAACGCATGCAAGAGCGAACCCCCGAAGTAAGCGAACTTCGCTCAATCCTGCTAGCAGGCTACAAGAAAGACGGCAAGGCCGCACGCTGCGAAGGTGATAACCACGCTTCACGCGAGTTTAACGTCTACAGCCCCAAAGCACTTGCATGTATTGAAGGCCTGCCACACGCGCTATCCACGCGATGTATCCGAATCATGATGTTTCGAGCGGGCAAAGATTCGCAATGCTATAAGCGCCGCATAGATGAGCAAGCCAAACATTGGCAACAGGCACGCGACAAGCTACATACATTAACACTTGAGCAAGGCGTTGTATGGTTGCAGCTAGCAAAACGCACCGATGTATGCCCCAATCTGCATGGCCGAGATTACGAGCTATGGCAACCACTACTATCACTTGCCAGCTTCTTTGAATCGCAAGGCGTAGCGGATTTACACGCCGGCGTGCTTGATTTTGCCTATTACAACCACGAGCAAGGCAAACAAGACAAAGCTACCGACATTGATGCAACGCTATTGCGTATTGCTGCACGAATGATCCTTACGCAGACAATCGCGCCAACCGCACAGGAAATCATCAATTGCGCAAGGCTTGATGAAGCAGAAACATTCGATCGCATCACACCACGCAAAACCGCATCCATTCTCAAGGCGTATGGTCTCACCACTCAGAAATCCAACGGCAAACGTATTTACAACAATATCTCACGCAAAGATTTCCAGCGCATCCAGCAAAACTATGGTCTTGACCTTGATTTACCCAAGCAAGAAACGCAGCAACAAACCATTACGCAGCAAGATTTGGATTTGCTACAAGTAACGCCAAATACCGAGTACATACCTGCATTAGAAACGTGCCCTACCGTCCCTTCCGTCCTAGCCCGTGAAGCGATAGGGCATGAAGGGTACGTAGGGTACTAAGCCAGTAAAGCTAGCAGCTACGTAATTTGCTTGTTCCCATGTTATGAATCGGGAATTACGTAGCTTGCTGGCATACGGCAAGGCCGACTGAAGCACAAGTAATTTACTGCGTAGCACGCAGAAAAAGAATAAACGCTCATCATGAGTATGAAAAAAACAGTAAACAAAACCAAATGAGTTTTCAGGCTATAAAGTAAAAAACAAGGAAACAGAAAACTGTTAAGTAACACGCTTCAAAGAAACACGGAAGCACTGAGTAAATACGAAACAACTTACAGCATATTTACTCAGCAACGAATAACGCAGTACTGGAATTGCAATAACCCAAATAAGCAATTTACTGCATCGTTACATAGAAACAAGAAAACGGTTGTCTGATAAAAAATACGCATTCCGGCGTAAATAAAGAGGATTGAGTAAAGCAATGGCAATTTTTAAGAAAACAAGAAAGAATAAGGCGGGGCAAATTGTTGAATCCGCAAATTACTATATTCGTTTCACGAACCACGAAGGCGTAAATTGCAGGTGGGCAGCATTTAGTGATAAGAAACGATCCGAGGATTTACTACGTAAATTAGAAATGCTGGTGCAATACCGCATCACAAATTTACCTCCCAATGCTGAATTGCAAGATTGGCTCGAATGCTTGCCGCTCAAGTTACGCAAGAAACTTGCCAAAGAAAATTTACTTGGCAGGCAATACATTGCAGCAAGCGAATCGCTCATGCAGCACATCAAGGATTACAAGCAACATTTGATTGCCAAGAACACACGCGGCAACTACGCCGAGCAAACATACAACCGCTTAAAACGAATCATTGAAGGCTGCGACTTCTTCACGTATCAACAAATCACTCCCTCAACGATTGAAAATTTCTTATATAAACTCAGGCAACCAGCCCGCGAAGTAACAACCGATGCAGAAGGCAACCAGTCAATCAAAACCATCAAAGGCATCACAACACGCACCAGCAATTTTTACATGCAGGCCATGCAGCAATTTTGCCGCTGGGTGATCCGCGAGGGCAGAGCCACAAGCTCACCCGTTGAACACCTTAGCAAACTCAATCCGGACATAGACGCAACCCCACGCCGAGCCATGACAACGGATGAACTCGGCAAGCTGTTTAAGTGGTTAGATAATCAATCCAAACACAAACAATCCAAAATGCAGCCCGCAGAACGTAAGCTGCTGTATCTGGTCGCCATGTATACCGGCTTGCGCTCAAGCGAACTCGCCAGCCTCACACGCTCATCATTCGATCTGACAAGCAATCCGCCCACCGTATGCATCCATGCCAAAACTTCCAAGCGAGGTAAGCACGACCGCATTCAATTACACCCCGATTTGATCGAACCACTACGGAGACATATCGCCACGTTGTTACCCGATGAACCCGTGTTCAATATGCCGAGTAAGTCGAATGTAGCCAAACGCTTCCGCAAAGATTTTGAAGGCGCAGGGATCGTATACGAAAACGAAAAAGGCGAAGTTCTCAACTTCCATTGCCTACGCCACACCTATATCACTTTGCTGAGTTCTTCCAACGTGAACCCTAAAGTTGCACAGGAAATGGCCCGCCACTGCAACATCAAGCTCACCCTCGACCACTACACACACTTGCAAGACGGGCAAGTACAAGAAGCTCTAACCCAAATCCCAAGCATGAGCGATATGGGTGTGTCTGCGCCTATGAAAGTGAATGCAGAGGATGTGATTAAGCATTTGGCAAAACGGGAAGTTGAACAGGTTGATAATGAGCCGATGTGGATTGAGGAATATATGGGCGGGGATGATGAGCCAGAGCCGGATGGGACGGGGGGAGGTTGTGGGGGTGGATTGGATGAAAATGAGGAGCAGAGTGGTGCGCCGTATGGTGCGCTTCTCGGCCAATCTGGTGCATTTTTGTGCAATCAAATGCAATTTAAAGGAGAAAACTTGCGGAATGAAAGTGGGCAAAACTTCCGGGAGCGCAAAACAAAACCCCTTGTAAAACAAGGGGTTAAGAGAATTAAGCGGAGAGGGCGGGATTCGAACCCGCGGTACGAGGAGAACCCGTACGACGATTTAGCAAACCGTTGCCTTCAGCCACTCGGCCACCTCTCCGTGAACCTGCAATAAAGCGCAGACTCTTGTAGAAGAACGAATTGTATCAGTATCGGAGGGGATCTCAAGGTTGCTGTCGATGGCTGCTAAGTGGTGAGATCTATGGGTTCATTTGATGGATTGATTGTGCGCAAAGTTTGTGTGCGCACGAATAATATTGGATATAAATCCAATCCATTGAAAGATTTATGAGCTATGGTGGGGTTGAGTTGCAGGGTTGAGAAAATGAGTGATTTTCCACGGTTTTTGCAGAAAAAGAACGAAAAATCCTAAACTCTATTCGGTTTTGAGTAGAGAATGGACAGAAATCTTGCTGTGCGCGCGGTTGAGGCTCACAAAGTGTGCGCACGAAGGTAAGTTGAGGTCGGCGAAATCGATCGCTAGAAGTATGATGAGTGTGTAGGGTGATGTGGTCTAGAGCGTTTTTCGTAGTTGCTTTCCGTGTTGACTAGTTGGTCGTTACGTATTGATTGAATGCTTATCGAAGTGAATCTGCTGTTGATGGTGTTTCTGTTTATACGGCAAGTATTCATGCAATCTGCTCTAGAACAGTTTGCGTGAATACCCATTGATCTTGCCAATGCATGACGGCAGTGAAGGATCGGTTAAATACCTTCGTTTCATGTGACCGACCCAATGCTCAACCTGTGAATGGTCACACAAAATGCTCTTTATAGAATGGGGATGCTCGGTTGAGAGGTCATGAATATTTGACGATGAGAGGATGCCAGGCTGAGATGAAAAAGCTGCTGAAGGTGACTGCTGTTTTGGGGGGTGTGGTGATGCTGAATGTTGCGGGTTGCGGCGGCGAAGAACGCGATGTGCGCGAAGAGGCTGAGGCTATTCGGCGAACGGTTCAACAGATTGGGATTGATGCCGATGAAGATGTGTTGGGTATGCATCCGACGAATTTGTGGAAGATGAGGTATCGCGACAGGCAGATTGATTTGGTTGAGCGGATGGAGGCGGGGGAGGGGCGCGTGAGGGTGGCGATTGATGGCCGAGTTGAAGGTGATGCGGGTTGGGAGGGTGTTGTGTGGCGAGAGGGATTTTGGGTTTATCAAGAGGATGTGAGAGTTGATGAGAAACGGGTCGAGATGCAGAAGCAGGGGGCTGATGAAGATGTGTGGGCGGGGACTAAGTACAAGATAGGCTTTGATGAGGAATATGTATATGTGGGTGTGAGATGTGATGAGCCGAATGTTGAGGGAATTCGGGCGAGTAAGGACGTGCGCGATGGGGAGATTAATGTTGATGATTGTGTTGAATTAATGTTGGGGAAGCCGGGGAGTTGGGGGGAGTATTTTCATTTTATTGTGAATAGCAAGGGGGTTGTGTTTGATGATTCACGGACACAGGGCGGGTATATGGGGAATAAAGCGTGGGATTGTATTGGTTTGGAGGTCGCGAGTGAGGTGGGTGAGGATTGGTGGGGGGTGGAGATGGCCATACCGATTTCGAGTTTGGGAATTAATGAGTCGGATATTGAGCGGCAAGATCAGTGGCAGGGAGTTTGGAAATTGAATGTGGCGCGAGAGCGTTACGCGGGTGGTGCGTGGGAGGTAAGTAGTTCGAGTCAGTTGAAAAGGTTTTTAGAGCCACGTCAGTATTCGTTGATTGGTTTTCGTGGATTGGATTTAAAGGCGTATTGGTGTGGGTTTGAGGAGGAGCCGGAGGCGCGGCGCTGGGTTAAGAAAGAATGGTTGATCAATAAGGTTGGGGCACGGAATCAAGTCAGAGTGGGGATGAGGCTTGATGAGGGAAGGGATGATCGGCAGTATGTGGTGTATGGCCGTTTGTTGCGTGAGCGTGAGGGAAGTAATGGGGGAACGCAGGCGGGTGAGTGGGTGAGGTTGGATTACGAGGATGGTGAATGGGCGGGCTGGTTTGATTTGAAAGAAGGTGAGGTGGGGCGACGGGTCGAGATTGAGATCAGGTGTGAGGCGGGGGATGGTGATGACAGATTAAGTGATCGGGTTGTCAGGCGAACCTTTGTGAACGTTAAGGGTGGGCGGGGCGCGTTTGCGATACAGACGAAAGATGTGCTTTATCCGGATGATTTTGGCACGCAATTGGATTGGGAAGTTAAGAATCACGTTTGGGGGATTGAAGATGATAGGAATTTTGAATTTGCGTTTGA
Organism: Poriferisphaera corsica; assembly: GCF_007747445.1. NCBI lineage: Bacteria > Pseudomonadati > Planctomycetota > Phycisphaerae > Phycisphaerales > Phycisphaeraceae > Poriferisphaera > Poriferisphaera corsica. The sequence goes on along the minus strand of NZ_CP036425.1, from coordinate 4,080,947 downwards.
GCTCAGTGATGCGGCTGGTGAAGAGGTGAAGGCGAAGTGGTTTAAGGATGATGGGGCATGGCGATATTTGTATTTATTTGCGGATGGAGATGAGAAGTGGCAAGAGCGGGTGATTGAGGGGCGATTGCTGTATAAAGGTCGTGAGGTTGCGATGGAGCAGCGGCGGGTGAGATGGTTGGATGGGGAGAGGTCATTGGTACGGATGCGCGGGCGACAGTTGGAGGTTGATGGCGAACGTTTTTACCCGTTTGGTTGGTACAGTGTTCCGGAGGCGGATTGGGAAGAAGCGAAGGAGACAGGTTGTAATACGTTGATGGATTATGAGATCGCGATGGATGATTTGGGGGAGCAGAAGCGAAAGCTGGACAAGCTGGCGGGATTGGGGATGAAGGTTGTGATTTATGTGTATCCGGATCGTGAGATGGTGAGTGAGTCGGCTTTGCAGCGCGCGCTTAGTCAAGAGGAAGAACGCGGGATTAGAGAGCTGGTTGCGCGGTTGAGAGATCATGAAGCGTTATTGGCTTGGTATATCGCAGATGAGCCGGAGTTGAAATCCGCACGGGTGGATCGACTGAGAAAGGTTCGAGAAATAGTGCGTGAGGAGGATCCATACCATCCATCGATTTTGGTTAATAATACTGCGGCGGGTTTGCGTGAGTATGGCGCGTGTGCGGATATTTTGATGCCTGACCCGTATCCATTTTTCTTGAAGAATGGAGGGAGTCGATTTGGGATTGGTGTGGTGAATGAGATGATTGGGTTAGCGTGGCAGGAGAAGCGTAGTTCGAGTGTGTGGGCGCGGGAGGAAGGCGTTTGGGTTGTGCCGCAGGGGTTTAGTATGGCGGACTTTGGTAACACGGATAATCGTGAGCCGGAGTATTGGGAGATGCGGAATATGTTCTATCAGTCGATTAGTCGTGGTGCGGCGGGTCAGCTGTGGTGGGCGTGGCGGTATGGGAAAAAATATGAAGGTGTGAAATTAGGGATGTATGAATTGGGTCGGGAATTTGAGAAGTTGCGGCCGATTTTGGAGGGAAAGGGTATTGCGACGAAGTTTTGGGGGAATATGTCGGCGGTTGGTTGTCAGTATATGCAAGGCAATCGTGTGCTGTTAGAGGTACGGGTGAATTTGAATAAGAAGGAGCAGGTGATTGATCGCGAATTGTACGAGCCGCTGGAAACGAAGGTTTGGTTTGATGAGGCATGGCTGAAAGATAATCAGCTAATCGATAGATAGAGCGCGTTGTAGATGTGGGTTATCGCGTTTAGTGCGGAAGTGAGCAGGGAAGGGTCGGCGAGGTCGTCAGGTGAGAGGGTTTCGGGGTAGTGATCGGTGATGATATTGGTGAGGGTTTGGTAGAGTGCGGGTGTGAGGATTGCGGGGGTGTGTAGATGATTGAATTGATGATCGGAGAGAGGGACGCGGAGACGTAGACATGCGGGGCCGCCGCCGTTTTGCATGGATTGACGGACGTCGAGATAGTGAGCGGAAGATAGTATTTTGTCATCAAGCAGTTGGTTGACAAGGGCGTGGGCGGTGGTTGTTTGCTTGACTTCCTGAGGGGCGATGAGGATTTGCGAATGGGGAGCAGATTTAGGTGAGATAAGCTGTGAATTGAAGAAGTAAGAAGCGATGGCATCGTTGAGGGGGAGCAGCTCCTCGGATATTTGTAACATATGCAGCGGTTGGTTAGAGAGGTTTTGGTAAGCGTTTGTGATGGTTTGGTTGATGTCGGGGTTGAAATAGGCGGCTTCATGGTAGAGGAAGAGATTGCGGTTGCCGGTGGCGATGACGTCGTTGTGAAAAACGCCCGCATTGACGGCTTTCGGGTTCTGTTGGATGAAGAGGGTTCGTTCGGGGGTGAGGTGATGCTGGCGTGCGACAGCGTGGGAGGCTTCGAGAGATTGCCTGTCAGTTCCTTCAGAAATTGTTAGTTTGGAGGTGCCAGTTTGGGTGTGGTGAGGATTGGTTGTTGTGTTGTATGTGAAGAGGTGCAGGCCGGGCGAGGTATAATCAGCGCATAGACGGGTGTGATTGGCGGCGCCCTCGTCGGATAAGGCTGGACAGGAAGGAAGAGGCGGGTAGTGATGGAAATGGTCGGGGTTAAAGAAGATTTGTTTGAGGATGCGTGCAGTGTGTGCTGTTTCTAGTGAGCGATGGAAGTTGGAGGTGAGGTTGGCTGGGGTGAAATATGCGCGTTGGTCGGTGGTATCGGGGGATGGGGTGACGGTGGCGGCGTTGGCAGTCCACATGGCGGAGGCAGAATAGATTGCGGCCAGCAGATGGGGGGAAGATTTGTGAGCTTCGGTGATGATTTGTTTATCTGTGCCGAGGAAACCGAGGGTGCGAAGGATATCTGTTCGGGGGCGCGGTTGGGGGGGGCAGACAATGATCGGGATGCCAAGGTCGAGAAGGAATTTTGCTTTATTGAGGGCTTGAAGTGCGGCGGTTTTGGGGTGAGAGGTGAGGTCTTTGTTAGATTGCGATGCGACATTTCCAGGGGATAGGCCGGCGTAATTGTGGGTGGGGCCGATGAGCCCTTCGAGTGAGGCTTCGATGATAGGATGGGAGTTTGACATAGTGCGTTGGGTGGTTAGATCGTTGGCGGATGGGCGTCTAACAGGAGATTAGACGGGGCTGGATAGATGGGTGCTAATCGGACGGTGTCGCCGATGTCGATATTAAGGGCTTGTGCGGTTTCGAGGGGTATGCGGATGCCGCGTTTTCCTTTGATGATTTGGGCTTGAGTGAGTGTGGCGATGAAGGTAGGTGTGAATGTGGCGATGATGAGTGTGTTGTTTTTGCGGGGCGAGTCGGGTTGATCGAGATGTCGGCCGAGGAGTTCGGGGGAAGAAACGGGGGCGATGTCTTTGATGGTGAAATGTGCGGATTCACGAACAGTGCGAATCGTATCACGCGAGGCTTGCATGGAGGGGCCGGCGTCGAAGATGTCGACGAGGTCGATGAAGCGGAAACCTTCGGAGAGGAGCATTTTTTGAGCGGGCAGGGCTTGAGGGTGAGGTTTTGCAATGACATTACGGGCGGTTTGAGGAAGAAGCGGAATGTAGATGGGGTAGATGGGCATGAGGTCAGCGATGAATTGTTTGTCGATGGCGGAGAGTCGGTCTGCGGAGACGAAGTCGGTTTTGAAAAAGTGCTTGCCGATGGCATCCCAGAATGGAGAGTGGCCGTGTGCGTCGGAGAAGCCACGGATTTCGGCAACGATGTTGTGGTTGAAATGCGAGGGTGATTCAGCGATGTAGAGGAAGCGTGAAAGGGAAGCGAGGCGGCCGAGACCGATGCGTGAGTTGCGGTGTTGTTGGAGGATCATGAGTGAGCCGAGTTCGGTGGGGCCTTTGAATTGGGGGTAGAGATGGAGTGTGCGAACGGCGTGGTTGACGCCCAGTGTTTCGGATTTACGGAATGCTGTTTCGATGCGGAATGAGTAGAAGGGTTTTTTGGGTTTGCCAGCGCTGGGTTTGATGGCGGATGTGCCTATGACGGTGTTTGAGGAGAGATCTTCGAGAACAAAGAGGAGGTTCTTACCGTGGATGGATGCTTCGATGCGTTCGTGGATGTAGGATTTTTGCGGGAGGAGTGAGGTGAAGCCATAGCCAGCTTGAGAAGCGAGTTTGAGGACTGCTTCGCCATCATTTTTGGTGATCGGTCGGATGATGTGCATATAGGAATGGTATCGGTTTATTGTGTTGTGATAAGGGTAAAAGAAGCGTTTTGGGGTACGTGGAGCCGGTTGTGAGGGTTTAAAATCGATAGGCGAGGTTATATAAGGGAGAATACTGAGGGGGCCGGAAAATGATGTGGAAAAGGGTATGAAAAAGGACGCTCATAACGAGCGTCCTTTTGATAGGTTTATTTCTAATCGAAGATTAGTCCATTTTTGAGAGTGCGTTGTCGAGGAGATCGATGGCGAGGTTGATGTGTGATTCGTCTATCGCAGGGATAGGTGGGAGCATACGGAGACGCCATGTTGGGTTGCCGCCTGCGAGGAAGCAGAGCAGGCCGTCGTTGTAGAGGTTCATCATGAGTTGTTTGGCTTTGTCGAGTGAGCCGTCGTAAGGGGTGAAGGCGATCATGGCGCCGAGGCCGAATGGGCCGGCGATTTTGCCGGGGTGTTTGTCGGCGAGGGCTTGGAGCTTGTCACGCATGAGGTTTGAGAGGGTCATGATTTTGCCGGAGTCACCGAAGAGGTCGCCGTTGAGGAATTCATCGGCGATGCGGATGCCTGCGCGGATTTGAGCGCCGGATGAGGTGAATGTTTGGGAGAGGAGGCCGGGCTTGGGTTTGTATTGTTCGGTGAAGAAGGTGGCGCAGACTTGTGAGAGTTTGCCGATGTTGACGATGTCGATGTATTTGTCGAGGTTGTAGTGTTGGAATGCGAATGGTTTGGTGGTTCGGCCAAAGGTTTGGATCTCGTCTGCGAAGACGGCGATGTTGTTTTCCTTGCAGATTTCCATGAGTTGGACGTGGAAATCGCGCGAGGCGAGGTTGTAGCCACCTTCACCTTGGATGATTTCGAATTTCATGAGCGCGTAGCGATCGGGGTAGCGTTTGAGGTGACGTTTGAGCGTTTTGACGGCGAGGGCGGTTGAGCCTTCGGGGTCGGTTTCATCAAAGTACGGAACGTAGTCGACGTTGAGGGTGGTGGGGAGGCCGACACGGTAGGCGGCTTTATCGGTGACGGAGGACATGGCGATGGTTCGGCCGCAGAAGTTGTGCTCGAATGCGAGGATCCGGCTTGCGGGATGGTTTTTTTGTAGTGCGAGTTTGAATGCGTTGTCGTTGGCCATGGAGCCGGATGAGGTCATGAAGCAATGTTGGAGGTTTGATTCGGGGTTGAGTTTCGCGAGCTGCATGAGCAGGTCGAGGAGTGTGCGGGTGTCGAGGTTTTGCTGAAGGTTGCCCTGCATGATGGTGTCTTGGAGGGCGGCGTCGACGGAGGTGTCGACGAGGTCTGGGTGGTTGTGGCCATAGAAATGGACACCGATGCCGGTGATGAAGTCGAGTTTGACGGAGCCGTCCCCGAGCTCGACGAATGGGCCGTTGCCAAGGCCTGAGCCGAGGTATGGGAAGAAGAGGCCACCGCCGCGGAGTGCTGCGGTGTGCTCAAGGGCTTGCTCATATGGGATTTTGAGTTCTTCGACGGGTGGGCGGACGTTGTTCAGGGGCGCGGCATGGTCGGCGAGCGCTTCGTGTAGAAGTGCTTTGGCTTGGGTGACGCGCGGGTCGAGCATAAGTTTGTTGGCTGCAGTCGCGGGTTTGTTAGCGGTATTTGTCATGGTGGTGTCCTCTAGAGCGTCTTGCGTAAATATTTTCCGTGTTGACTAGTTGGTCGTTACGTATTGAATGCTTATTAACGTGAACCTACTGTCGATGATGCTTCTGCTTATACGGCAAATAATGATGCAAACTGCTCTAATGAATCGTCATACACAAGCGTGGGACGGTTATTATGTTTGTTGATGGGGGTGAGGGAAAGCGTACGGGGAGGGTTTTATTGAGGGCATGGGAGCTGCTGGGAGGCGTAGGCGGCGAGGATTGCGGCGGAGAGTTTTGCGCGTTGGGGGAGTGTGTTGATGAGTACAAATTCTTTGGTGTTGTGCATGTGGTTGCCGGTGGGGCCGAGTGTGTCGATGACGGGTGTTCCGACGGCGGCGATTTTGTTGCCATCGCAGACGCCGCCGGAGGATTGATATTGTACGTCGATGTTTAGTTGTTTGGCGAGCGTTTGGATGTCGTGCATCATTTGTGCAAGGGCTGTGGTTTGTTGTTTGGGCGGGTTGTAGAAGGAGCCGTGTAGTGTTGCGGAGAAGCCGGGGGTTTGGTTGATTTGCTCGATGAGATGGTCGATTTGGGCGGTGAGCTGGTTTTGGGTTTCGAGTTCGTGGATGCGTGCATTGAATTTGAGTACGGCTTTGTCGGGGACGACGTTGACGGGGCCGCCGCCGTGGATGTAACCGATGTTTAGGGTTGTTTCGTTTTGGGGGTTGATGAGCGTTTCGAGTTGTGTGGCGAGTTTTGCGGCTTGGGAGAGTGCGTTTTGGCCTGCAAAGAAGTCGCGTCCGGCGTGTGCGGCCTGGCCGTGGATGACGACGGAGAAATTGCCGGAACCTTTTCGTGTGGAGACGAGGTGGCCGTTGGGCAGTGAGGGTTCGTAGACGAGTGCGAAGTCTGCTTGTTTTGCGTGTTGATGGATGTGATCGACGGAGCCGAGCGAGCCGACTTCTTCATCGGTGTTGAAGAGGATGGTGTAGCCGAGGTTTTGGGCGTGGGGGGATTGCTCGAAGGCTTGGAGTGCGGTGAGCATGGTGATGATGCCGCCTTTGGCGTCGAGGACGCCGGGGCCGTTGAGGGTGTTGTCGTCGATCCATGTGAGTGACTGGAAGGGGTGGTCTGCGGGGTAGACGGTGTCGAGGTGGATCATGAGTAGCGCTTGGATGGGCGCGTTGGGCCGTTTAGTGAATTTGAGGATGGGGGCAACGGGTGTTTGTGTGAAGTTGCCATCTGAGTCGATATTGGGGATGGGTTTTGGTGCGAGCGTTGAGGCTTCGAGTTCGAGTGGTGCGGCGAATTGTGTGACGAGTTCAGCGACAGCGTTGATGCCGGGGATGTTGTAGGTGTGGGAATTGATTTCAGCGAGAGCGCAGAGTTGTTGCACCATGCTTTGTTGTTGGCTGTCGATCCATTGAGCTGTGTTTGATTCGAGGGCGTTCATGATGATTCACTTTGATGGTACAGAGCTGCAGCCGAGAAATGCGTTGGCGAGCATGGATACGAAACTATATTCAAGAATAACTGAGAAAGTACAAAGAATGCATGATAGCGAGGGGAATCAGGGGAGACAAAGGTGTTTAGAGCGTTTTGTGTGGTTATTCGTGTGTTGAGCAGCAGGTCGATCGCATAAGGCGAAGGTATTTCACCAATCCTTGGCTGCTGTAATTTACTGGCAAGGTCTATGGGTATTCATGCAAACTGCTCTCGTAGGCAATTTGCAATAAATTGTAGGGTTTTTTAGGGGTGCGAAATTCGTACGAATAGACTAATCGATGATTAGGAGATGAAGGTGGGGGATTGGAGTGCTCATGAAGATACGGGTGCGGTGCTGTTTGTTGCAGGCGATTGGGCGTTGGTTGTATGACACCCCGCCACCAGCGGTGGCGGGCTTGGTGAGGAAGGTGTTGTGGCGTGCTGCAGGTCAGGGGCGGAGTTGGAAGTTGTGTGATGCGAACAGGGATAAGGGCGGAGTTGATGAAGAGGATGATTGTGGTGCGCTGCAGGTCAGGGGCGGAGTTGGAAGTTGTGTGATACGAACAGGGGGGGGAGGGGATTTAGTAGGCGCCTTTGCCAAAGAGGACGGTGGGTATGGTTTTGATGAGGATGTGGAGGTCGAGCCAGATAGACCAGTTGCGGACGTAGTAGAGATCGAGTTGAACGCGTTCGGGATATGTGAGCGTGTTTCGGCCGTGGGTTTGCCACATGCCGGTGATGCCGGGTCGGACGAGCGTGTAGGTGTCGAAGTCGGCTTGATAGCGTTTGACGTCTTTGGGAAAGATAGGGCGGGGGCCGACGATGGCCATGTCGCTGAGGATGACGTTGATGAGTTGGGGGAGTTCATCGAGGGAGGTTTTGCGTAGGAAGCGGCCGATGCGTGTGATGCGGGGGTCGTGTTGGAGTTTGTGGGTACGGTTCCATTCGATGCGTTTACTGGGGTTGAGGTTGAGGTACTCTTCGAGTCGGTGGTGTGAGTCGGTTTGCATGGTACGAAATTTGATCATTTGGAAGGGGAGGCCGTGCTTACCGATGCGGGTTTGGAAGAAGAAGATGGGGCCTTTGGAGTCGAGCTTGATGAGGATGCAGATGAGAGAAAAGATGGGGAAGAGGATGGGTGTGATGATGAGGATGAGGATGGTTTCGAGGATGTTTTTGGTGAGTCTTTTTGCGGGATTGATGAGGTGGTGACGGATTTTGAGTGAGAGTTGGCCATCGATGTCGGTGGTAGTGACCCAGAGTGAGGCGTGGTGTTGGATGGCGGGGAGAAGGATTGTGGAACGGAAATTTTGTGAGGTAATGTTGAGGATTTTTTCGTATTGATCGGAGTCAAAATCGGCGAATGCGATGACGGCGGTGGCGCGGCGGAGGAGTTTGGGGTTGTTGATGGCAGGGCTTAGATCTGTGATGACGGGGATGGTTTGAAAGATGGATCGTGCGGAGAAGGAGTAGGGGGATCGCATGATGGCGATGGGCTTGAGGCCGATTTCTGGGCGATGGATGAGTGAGCGAAGGAGGGTTCTTGCGGTGGTGCCTGAGCCGATGATGACGGCGGGGGAGCCCCAAAATGGGCGATGGGAGAAGATGGAGCGAGTCATGGCGCGAGCGAAGGGGACGAGAATGATGGCAAACATCCATGAAAGAAGGAGCATGGCGCGAGAATAGGTTGGACCTTCTTTGAGGAGGAAAGTGAGAGCAGCGAGTGTGAGTGCGAAAAGTGAGATGGTGAGGGTGATGGTGCGGAGTTCGCGGGCAGGGGTGAGGGGGATGCCGGGATAGAGGCGGGCGAGGGCGAAAGCGGGGATGCAGAGCGTGATGATGGGGACGATGGGGAGATAGCTAGGGATGGAGACGCCGTTTTGGAAGGGGGTGCGGATGATGAGGGCGAGAATGGCGGCAAAGAGGAGCGCGAAAGCGTCGGTGAGAATGAGGATGAGTATGGTTAACCTAGGGCTAGCGGATGAGGAAAGGGTGAGGGCTGGATTGTGTTGCGGGGGAGGAAGGGTAAATGATTTGTTTTCAAGTGTTTGAGTCGTTTCCGACATTTGATTGGTTCTCTGGCTGGGAGAAGGGGTGGCGCAGCGATAACGTGGCGAAAGGTGTGTGGTGAGTACGAGCGGAACTAAAATATTTGTGCAGCGAAAGAGAAGGTAAAAATGGATCGCTGCTGAGCCTGCGTAACGGATATGAATCAAATAATGGCAGGTTGTGTGGATTGTATCTGAATGAAGGGGGCAGGTAGATACATGATTTGCCGAGGTTTGATTGGTGTGAATGTGTAGTTTTGGGTGAAAAAGGGCATAAAAAAACGCTGCTCGCAAGCAGCGTGATTTTGTAATGGCGACGACAGGACTTGAACCTGTGACCTAGGGCTTATGAATCCCCCGCTCTACCGACTGAGCTACGTCGCCGTATGGGGCCGTCCGAGGACGGATTTGGTTGAGATATTGTAAAGGACTTTGCGAGTGGATCAACTCGGAGGGGATGATGGTGGGTGTGATTCTTGCTTATCCACGGTATTTTGGTGAGAGGTGTGGATAACTGGAGTTGTGATAGGGGGATAGGAAAGTGATGTGGTGTGAGGTGGGGAGTAAGAAAGTCGGGTTGCGAATAATTTAGGTTATAGGAGGGTGATGGCCGATAAATTCCCATGGTTTGATATAGGCAGAATGGAGTCATGCCAAGATCCAAGGAAGAATCATCACAGTGCCCGTTTATCAACGCGAAAGACTCGCGGTGTGCATCACGGTTTAATCTCGCGCATCTGAGCGAGGCTTTCCATATTTGTCTGAACAACCCGATGACGTGCCCGACGTATCAAAAAATGACGGCGGAGCAGAGTCGTAAGGAGAAGGCGGTAGTTGAAGTCCGCACCCAATCCATCACGATACAAGGCAAGGCATGCGGCGAGTACCGTGATGCCCGGTTTGGTGGGGGACGGGTCGGCTGTATGTCAGGCAGCGGTTATGGCGGTGGATACGGTTCCCTTCGAGCAACCGGTTCGTGAATTTCTTGAATATTGTCGATTAGAGTGTGGTTTTGCGCAGGCGACGCTGATGGCGTACGGCGCGGATTTGTATGATCTGCAGAATTGGCTGCTTGATCGGGGTATTGGTACGTGGGCGAAGCTGACTTTGGAGATGATTGCGGAGCATTTGGCGTGGTTGCATGAGAAGCAACGGTTGGTGGATACGTCTATTGCGCGGCATGTTGCGACGATACGGGTGTTTAGTCGATTTATGTCGGTGCGTGGATATGTTGAAGTTGATCCAGCTGAGAAAATGGTTCAGCCGAAGGTTTGGCGAAGGTTGCCGAATGTGCTGGGGCAGGAGCAGATTGAGGCATTACTTTCGGCGCCGAATCGGGAGGACGTGCTGGGTGTGAGGGACGTGGCGTTGATGGAGCTGTTGTATGCGTCGGGTTTGCGCGCGAGTGAGTTGTCGAATATGAAAGAGCGCGATCTGCATTGGGATATGGGTGCGGCGAGGGTATTGGGTAAAGGGAACAAAGAGCGGGTCGTGCCGATTGGGGATGCGGCGATGCGTGCGCTGGGTGAGTATGTGATGGAGGCGAGGCCGAAGTTGTTGGGTGGCAAGAAGCATCAACGGCATGTGTTTTTGTCACGAACAGGGTTGCCGATTACGCGGGTCGTGGTTTGGCAGATAATCAAGCGTCATGCGAAGGCGGCGGGGTTGGCTGATGTGCATCCGCATACGTTACGGCATTCATGTGCGACGCATCTGCTTGCAGGTGGGGCAGATTTACGTGTGGTGCAGGAAGTGCTCGGGCATTCGAATATTGCGACTACGGAGTTGTATACGCATGTGGATCGGTCGCGGTTAAAAGAGGTGGTGACACGGTTTCATCCGCGGGCATAATCTAATTTGTGAATAGATTGTTATTGACGTCGGTCGTCTGTGCCAGGTGAGCTTTCGTGTTCACCTTCGACTTTTTCTGCTTCCTCTTCTCTGAGCAACTCTTCTTCCTGTCGCTTAATGGGATCTTCAGTTTCTTCAATTTCCATATCGGTTCGATACATATCTTCGTAGCCGAGCGGCATGTCGGGGCGTGCACGGAAGGAGTTGTTGAAGACTTGATATTCGATGGCGAGGCCTGGCATACTATCGTATTCGTAGCGATAAAAACCACGGCGTTGCGCTTCACGGATTTCAGCGATTCTTTGTTCAGCGTCTGCATACTCTTCTTGAGTTGGTTGATTCGAGGCACAGCCGAAAGCGAACGCGGATGTAACGAGCGTGGTGATTGAGAGTAATAGTTTTTGTTTTGAGCGCATCATAACGATTCTCCAAGCCATTATAGGCAGGCAATCACCACGCTATATGTTTATATATCGCATGATGCGTGTGGTGAGCCTGAGAGAATATACTTACGCTTGGATTGAGTGATATGGATGCAAGTATCGGGAGCTATTCCTCACTTAGACGCAAGACCTGACCCTGATGTTTGGTCTGGATAACCTGTAGTAATTCGCCATTAGGTGTGCTGATTGTGATGTTGATTGTTTCGTCTTGCGAGAGGTTGCGGCCAACGGCTTCTGAACGGGTTAGGTCAAACAGAACCTGGCTTTGGAGAGAAGAGTTGATTAAACGGATATTGACAGGCGGAGCTTCAGCTGGGATGGATGCTTGATCGATTTCGAGCGTCATGCTGCCGGTACCGTCGACGGTGGCGACAGGGATGGTTTCGATGTCCTCAACATTGGTTAGTGTGAAATCCATATCGTAGTTCATGAAGGCTTTAACGCCGGGGAGGCCGACGTTGTATGACCATCTGAAATCGTGCTGCCATGATCCACCGATGACGAGTGCGGGGGGCGGGCCGATGAGTTGGGCGAGGTCGCTGGCGGATTCGATGAAGTCGAGTTCGGTTGGTAAATCGTCGGGATTGTCGACTTGTGAAACCATTTGATCCATACCGGAGACAGAGTTGACTGAGCCATCGGCCCCGATTTCGTAGGTAAGCCAAGCGGAGCACATGGCTTTGAGCAGGTTGCCGTATTCTTCGTATGGTGCCGGATTGTTTTCTCTTGAATCGACAGCGACTTCGTCACCAGTTGGGCCGATGAGTGTGATTTTGAGCCAATCGATTTTCATGCGGCAAGTACTTGAGCCATCGGCGTTCACACGATCAACGATCCATGTGGTTTCACCAGTACTTTCATAAGCATCGGTGCTATCGCGGCTATCGCCAGCGAAGCTCATGTTGATGTTGCGGTCACGGCGGTTCCAGAATTCGTACCGCGTTGTTTGGTTGGCTTTCCACGTGGCTGGGCGCAGATCATAGGTTGCTTGCTGATCCTGAGCGATGAGGGAGGATGAGTAGGCTGTGAGAATGGTGAGAAGCGTCAATAGTAAAGTGATCGGTTTGTTCATGGCCACGAATCTTTCGATATTGGATGTCTAGAGCGTCTTGCGAAGTTACTTGCTCGTTGACCAGTGGGTCGTTACGTAAAAATGCATCTTATCATGAGCCTGCTTTCGATTGTTTCGCAGGACATATGGCACGTAATGATGCAACCTACTCTAACCGTGGAATAGTTGTTGTGTGAATGGCCGCTAAAGGATAGCGGCCATAGGTGTTGATACTAGCAGTTTATCGGCCAAATGTTGATGCGGGTAGCGGTTTTTGTTGCCAAGTGCGTGAAATGTGCTTTGTGTCAGGTAGAGTTGGTTATTGATTCCAGATTCCGTCTGTTGGGGATTTGCCTTGGAATTTAAGGAAGTGGATTTCAATGACCTTCCACTGGTTATCGGGGAGACGGGTCCAGACGAGTTGCCAATCGGTGCGAACGGGGAAGCCTTGGGCAATTTTGCTGCTGAGGCCGAACCATGCGACGACGGTGTTGTCGTTGGTTTCTTGTGCGTTGAGTAAACGGATGCTCTGCTCTTTGATACTGTGCTTACTGACGACCGTGGGGAGGATGTTTTGGATTTGATCGTAGGTCAGCCAAGCGGTTTTGTTTGGGCCGTATAGGACGGCATATGGATCGATGTAATGATCGACCTGCTTCATTTCGAGTGGTGAAGTGGCGGCAACAAGAAGACGTGTGTTGTTGAGGATGATTTCGCGGGGTGTGGTGACGACGTAGGCCATTGTGATGGTGATGGCTGCGAGTATGAAGGCAGTGATGCCGGTGCTGAGATAGCGTTTGTTGCCTTGCCGGGAAGCCATGACCAGGAAAGCAAACCCGCAAACACCCATGGAGGCGGCGAGTGGCCAAGGGTTTTCAAGAAACATGGTTTTAACTGTAACACTGAGTGTTGTGAGCATGGTGTGTCCTTTCTGGTATGCGGTCGCGCACAACCATCATACACAAATGGTTGTCAGCGAAGGCTGTGTTATCAATTTGGAATTTTAGAGCTTTCCTCGTTGCTCTATCAATATGACGGAATTGACGCGATATCGTTTCAGATTAGGAATTTGTGGTCCTGTGTCGTGTTGTTGCGGTTGGTATAATCGGCGGCATGATTACCTTTCATTTAATCTCGGTGTATAAAACGCGTTTATATTTTTGTGCAATCGGATTGATGTTGGCGTTATCCGTTGGGTGCGTAAGTCAGGTTTCGGTTGGTACTCAAAGAATAAAAGTCGCATCGGCTTCCGATACAGAACGATATCAAGCCATGGTTGATTATCTTGCATCGGATGAGTTGCAGGGCAGGGGTGTAGGGTATTCAGGTCTTGTGAAAGCAAGAGATTATCTGATCGTGAATTTAGAAGAGATGGCAGTGCGGCCGGGGATAATCAATGAACAGGCAGCGTCTAATCAATATACACAGAGATTGTCGATTCGCATGCCAGTGGTTGCGAAAGAAAAATCACTTCGTGTCACTCAAAGTCATGAAGTGATAAATGAAATTGTTTTTGATTCTAATAAAATGAATGTACTGGGTTTGTCTTCAAGTCAATCGTTTGTAAATAAACGTGTAGTGTTTGTGGGGTATGGCATTGTTGCGGACGCGTACGAATATGATAGTTATGGTGATGTGGATGTAGATGATGCAGTGGTTGTGATGTTTCGATATGAGCCTATGACTGAACGCAAGAGCCAGTGGGCGAAAGATCTGAAGATTAAGGTGCCGTGGACGGAGCATGCATCGATTCCACAAAAGGTAAAACAAGCGGAAGGGCGTGGCGCTTCTGCGGTTGTGATTGTTGATCCCCCTAGCTTTAGATATTCGTCATTGATTCCAACTGACGCTTCAGATTATGGTGAGAAGGCTGTTTCGATTCCGGTGTATCACATGAAAGCAGAATTGTTCGAGCAGATGCTTGAGCTGGAGGGGAAACAGAAGGTGATGATGAAACGTCTTGAATCTAAGGCGAATCGTGGTGAAGATGAGCCAGTTGAGTTTCAGCAGATCAAGCTTTCGGGTACGGTAGTTGTAGACCGCCAGAATGGGCAGGTTGATAATGTGATTGGTATTGTGGATGGGGCCGGTGATTTAGCAAGTGAAGTGGTTGTTGTTGGTGCTCATTACGATCATCTGGGGTACGGTGAGGTTGCCTCGCGTTCAGGTATACATGCTATTCATAACGGTGCGGATGATAATGCATCGGGTAGTGCGCTGGTCATGATGCTTGCTGAGAAGTATCAACAGTATGTGCTTGAGCATCAGACTGATCGAAGACGAACGGTTGTTTTTACGTTTTTCTCCGCAGAGGAACGTGGGTTATGGGGTTCACGATATATGGTGAATCATTTAGATCAGCTCGCGCTGTCTGAGGGGTTTAAGGTTGTGGCCATGATGAACTATGACATGGTGGGCCGGATACGAGAGAACGCAATTGAAATGTTTGAGTCGCAGACGTGTTCGGCATGGCAAGATATTGCGGTAGAGGCTAATCATAAGATAGGCTTTGATTTAAAGATCAGAGAGAATTGTCCGGGCATGTCAGATCACAACTCGTTTATCGGCCAACAGATCCCCGCAGTTCTCTTCTTCAGCGGTATGCATGAGGATTACCATCGTGTGTCAGATACCTCGGACAAGATTAATGCTGAGGGAGCAGCGAAGCTACTGGCGTTATCACAATTGATGTTGTCTGATCTGGTGACACGAGATTCAGGATTGGCTTACCGTGATACTGAATCTGATTCGGATAGCGGTTTGGTTAATGGCTCATTTTTAAATTGGTATACCGCAGATGTGACAGCGATGCGTCGCCGGGATCTAAAGGCCAAAGAGACAAACGCAAGTGGATTTAAGATTTACTGGACGCCGATCAGCAAGCTGCTCGTTTCGCTGCGGCTAAAGCAGGGTGATCAGATTGTCCAGATTAATGGTGTTCAGATTAAGGATATGAATCGTTTGATGACCGTTATCCAAGGGCTGGATACAGGTAAACAGATTGAGTTATTCGTTGTGCGCGGGCAGCAAATGCTGAAACTCACCTTTACACTAAAAAACTTGTAGCTTGTCTAAAGACCTTGGAATCTCAATGTATAGGTTGAATGAATTTGAGAAATTTGCAGTTTCTAGAGCGTTTTGCGAAAATACTTGGATCGTTGGCTGGCTCTGGAAGTAGGTCGTTTCGATAAAAAGTAGTTATAGCACGAGTCGACTGCTGAATCGTCCATTTTTTAACTGTGCCAGATATTCACATAGCTCGTTCTACTCTATTATGAAGTGTATGAATCAGACGCCCACTGAACTCAATCCAAACGATCATGATCTGGCCCATACGGGGATCATTATTGTTGATCACGGCTCACGCCGCGAGGCATCGAATAAAATGCTGGAAGCTTTTGTTGAAGCTTTTGCGGAAGAGACCGAATACTCGATCGTTGAGCCTGCTCATATGGAGTTGGCAGAGCCATCAATCGAAACGGCGTTTGATAAGTGTATTGCAAGAGGTGCGAAAAAGGTTTTGGTGTGCCCATACTTTTTACTGCCGGGGAAGCATTGGCATCAGGATATCCCAGATCTGACCAAGGCTGCTGCAAAGAAGTATCCAGATGTTTCGTTTGTTGTCACAGCACCGATCGGCTTGCATCCGATGATGCGCGATGTAATCTCGTCACGGATTGAGCATTGCCTATCGCATATTGAAGGTGCTGCTGACGAATGTGAGTCATGCAAAGGCACTGGTCGATGCAAGCTTCAAAAGCCAGAATAATTTGCACGCGTCGAATATCGATCAATCACCAATACCGCGGTCCATCTTTGGGGTCATCATCCAGATTGCCTTTATCTTCATTATCCGGATCCCAGTCGGGCTGATCCCAATCTGATTCGTCGTACTCTGCTTCGAGTGCATCATCGATTTCCGCGCCTTGCGGTGGTGGGGCATCGGTTTCACCAAACTCAGCCATGACTTTTTTGTCGTCCATGCGATCGGCTGCAGATTCCCACGCACTGGCGAGCGGAGAGGTGCTTTCACGTCGCTCATTGATTTTCTGCTCTAGCCGATTCATGCGTTTGCGGTAGCGATGCCAAAGGAAGGTCAGGCATACGATGGAGACGACACCCAAAACACCCAAAATCACGATCCAGAACACCCCGATGCTATAACGATTCGCCATCTCTTTAAAGACATGATCGCGGGTTGGGTCAGCCGTTTGCTGTCCAATGAAGGTCATGGCGACAGGGAGTGTGATGCTGTTGATCATGGTATTTATTTTAACGCGCATATGTGAATAAATGGAAGTGTTTTGTAGATCACTCGCCACGATAGACGCAACTGGTCTTCTGGGTTTCCCAGACTTTGACCTCCACCAGTTCCGCGCCAGGCATGGAGCCTAGGTCATCGACCTTGCCCGTCAGCTTCTCCCAAACCATCTTTGTAATATTCTCAACCGTAGGATTCAAAGCAGCGAATTCTTCTGTGTCTTTGTTTAAGTGCTTGTGGTCAAAAGGTTTGATGACGACCGTATCGACAAGTTCGTCGAGTTCTTCGACATGAGCCACATCCCCCATGGGGTCGATCGGCATCGCAACCGCGACTTGCACAACGTAGTTGTGACCATGCCCTTCGGGGTTATTGCATTTGCCGAACACTTCACGGTTTGCCTCATCGCTCAGCGAATCACAGTGCAGCCTGTGAGCAGCAGAAAACTCATATTCGTGTCGTATTGTGACCTTATCCATGTTTTCGCTCTCAATCCCCATACTCAACATCGGTGTCAGATGCAGCCGCACTTCAGCGACCGCCTCTTGTAATAACGGCTGAAGACCGTTAATCATTCCACGTACCACCTCACCTATCGGCGCGCTTGCCGGATCTCCAGGCCCGCTGATCATGTCCTGCAAGTAAGGCAATGTCTGCTCGCGGACCGCCTGGTCAATCTCACTAATGTTGATGAAGTACCCCGTTTCGTCTGCATCCCCCTTGCAGATCACTTCCACCTCATACCATCTGCTAAGCCCACGCATCGCAGGCCAGCCGCCCCAGGTGTTAAATTTTTCCGTTGCTTCTGGTGGCAAAACCCCGCCTGCTGCTGATCCATCAGTGACACACATCCTTACTCTTCGCTGTAATTCCAACATGTGGAGCATTATAGCGTGGGCTCTGTCATTCCTGCACGAACTTGTTTACTGTGTATTTCTAGGGCAGCTTGCGTGGTTATCTATAGGATCTGTATACACATCATTAAACAGCCGATCCACGCTATGACTGTTTTTCGCGTAACGACCTACTAATCAACGCTGAAGGTATTGACGCAAAACGCTCTAGAAGCGATTAACACTTTTTTTACGCAAAAATGATTTGTACTTCTCTCACATTAATTGCATGATTACCGAAGCACGGTTGCCGCATCTTTCAGCGGCAGACATTTTTCCTCATGGTGTGAGCATGCCCAAGCTGATCAAAACATCAATTCTTGTCTATACCCTCATCCTTTTTGGTGGCGCGCTGCCTACGGGTGATGCATGGATCAATCTCGGCGAGGATGGCCGACTTCAAACCGTCTCCAAGATCGAATTGGCTGCTTCTCGGGCCGATAACACAGCAGAAATCACTCTAAACCGTTAATAAATCACAATTAATCCGCTGATTTATGTTCATTCCGTGACGAATCCCCTTCGCTCGGATACGCTTACTTGTACGTCGATGAATCGATCTCGTGCGGTTCGTCTTCACCAGCACAATGACAGCTATGCGGATGTGTTATGTCAGAAACAAGCTCAAATAAGACCCTCTTCGCTGCGTTTGCCGTTTTCATCGCCGTGATTGCGATGTGTTTTGGCACATATATTTTTCTTTTCGATTCCGAAGAGCCAACGCCAGAGCAGATTGCGGACAAGCAAGTCGAACTCGCCGATCGCCTCGACAAGCTACAAAACAGCTTCGTCCTTGCGATGGAAAATCAAAGGCCCGCTCCCGAGCTGATCGGTGAGATTGCTGCATACGCCAAAGAAAACCCAGATTCAGCATCGGCTCAGGTTCTTGATGGTCAGGCTCAGCTCTACATCCGCAACTTCCAAGCCGCCTATGATGCGCTTGAGCGTGCGCTACAGCTTGATCCCAATCAATATCAAACCGAAATGCTCACGGGCACGATTGCCTACGACAATCTGAATAATCTGGAAAACGCCGTGAAGCACTTTGAACGCGCTTCGCAGCTCAATAAAACTAATCCAGAACCACTGCTATATCTCGCTCAGATCCGCGCACAGCAGGATATGGCCGAGGAAGCCTTCGATTACCTCAATCGAGCAATTGCGATTGACCGTAACCTCCCACAAGCTCACGCTTCACTTGCAGATCTCTACCGCAAGCGTGAGCTTTTCGATGCCGCTTCGCGTGAGTACGAGATCGCTCTTGAGCAGTCCAACAATTCAAAACTGCAACGTCAGCACTCCATCTATCTTTTTAAATATGCACAAATGCTAACCGAGCAAGGCAAGCCCGAAGAGGCGCTCCCGCTCATCGCAGAAATGACCACATCCGCTCGGATGCAACCCGAAGTACTTGCGCAAATCGGCGAAGTTTGGAATGATCTCGGCCAGCCCGATCAGGCCGCTCTCTATTTTGCGCAGCTTGTAAAAGCAGACCCCGCGAACGAAGCCGCCACCGCGCTTGCATCCCAGTACTACATCATTGCCGGCAACGCCAAGGATGCGGAAACCTATATGAACCATCTTCGCCAAATCAATCCAGCGTCGCCCAAATTACAGGATCTCGCAACGCAAATCGCCGACATGAAATCTCAATCCTGAGCGAGATTCACCCGGATTATCAAAAAAACCGCTTTTAAAAGCGGTTTTTTTATTTCGTATCTATCTTAAGTAATTAGAGCAGATTGCGTGATTATTTACACAAAGCGCTCTAAAACTCATAGTCCATTGCCATCAGCTCAGCATTTGCTTTAAGCTCAACCGCCACTTTCACATGCTCCGGATGCTCCGCATAAACCTTTAGAGCTTCCTTGGATTCCAATGTAACCACAAATCCAAGCCCAAACCCCTTCGCGCGGTCCGTGAAATTTTTTCCGATCGTAAACCGCTCAATCCCTGGCACCTTTGACTCCAAACCCTTTAATCCATCAACCAATTCCGCTTTCTTCTCTTCGCTCACGCCATCGTTGAATTTTACCCAGACAATATGCTCAACAGCCATCATTTTGCTCCAAACAAACAGTGTTAACCTCTTCCCACACCCCAAATCACGTCAACGAATCATACCCAATCCCCCCCCTGTTTGGTAACTACACTTCCGATTTGTACTCAATCTTGCCACTGTCGGTGACAGGTTGTTTGAAAAATATCCGCCAAAGTTTTCAAATAGCACAACTTCATCAAAACGTCCTCTTCCCTCCCCCATTCACTCGACTAGGTCAATTCTCACACCTCCTGTTAGAGCAAATTGTCTATGACTTTCCACCTTGCCCATACCGCAAGCGGCAACAAATCAATTTCTAAAAACATCTAGCCGTAACGACCTACAGGCTAGCGCAGCAAATGTTTGCGGAAACCACACTCAACCATTGCCCCTTTACCTCATTCACTTTCAAGATCACACCCATGACTGCCCGATAATTCTCCCTGTAGTACGATGTTAAACAAGCAAAACATATTATCGTTGAATCTCGCACTCTTGAAGAATCATGCCCCGGAATTGGCATGTGAGCTCGCTGATCTTCAGCCAGCTGAATCATTCAAGATCTCCGATTCAAAATCTGATCTGCCCGCAGCTTCACTTACTGTAGACGGCCAAGCCGTTGCGCTTTGCTCAAAGTACGACCCCATTAAAGAAGCCACGCGCATGGCCGATCAGGTTGACTATTCTGAGTCCGCCACCGTCTTTGTCATGGGCATCGGGCTCGGCTACCACGTCGCTGAGGTTTCCAAAAGACTTGGCCCCAAAGGGCTGCTCATCGTCTGGGAGCCAGACCCTGCCAATCTTTTGGTCGCGCTGACGCACGTCGACCATACGCCCTGGCTCTCACGCCAGCACCTCATCATCTTCACCGGCCAGCCCGATCGCACAACCTTCCAAACCAAAGTCGAACCCTACGCGTTCGCGATCACGCAGGGTCTTCGTCTCTTCGAGCACCCCGCCTATCGCCGCCTTTTCCCAGAGCAACTCACCGAGCTCAATAATCACGCCAAGGACATCGTCGCCTACGCGCGTACATGCATCGCCACCGCGCTGGTGAATAATCTCCGCACCCATGAAAACCTCACCGCCAATCTCCCACTCTACGCAGCGGGCGCATCCATCAACGAACTCAAAGACTTCGCCAAAGGTTTCCCCGCAGTCTGTGTTGCTGCCGGCCCATCACTCGTTAAAAACGTTCATCTCCTCCAAAACCCAGAGATTCGCAAAAACATCATCGTCATCGCCGTTCAGACCGCACTCCGCCCACTCCTCGATCGCGGCATCACCCCCGACTTCGTCACCGCACTCGATTATTCACAAATCAGTGCCCGGTTCTACGAAGACCTCCCCCCACTCCCCACCGTCACACTTGTCGCAGAACCCAAAGCTCACTGTACCATCCTCGACAGTTACCCCGGCCCAGTTCGCACCTTAAGTAATGAATTTAATGACGTTCTGCTCGGCGATATGGCCACGCCCAAAGATTCTCTCCCAGCCGGCGGAACCGTCGCGCATCTCTCTCTCTATCTCGCTCAATACATCGGCTGTGACCCCATCATGTTCATCGGCCAAGATCTCGCCTTTTCCGATGGCCTCTACTACGCACCCGGCACCGCTGTCCACCAAGTCTGGTCATCCGAAATCAACGCTCACAACACAATCGAAATGATGGAGTACATCCGTGTCATGCGCATGCGTGGCCATCTACGCGAAGCAACCGACCATCACGGCCGCACAATCTACACCGATGAACAAATGGCCACCTACCACAAACAATTCGAGCGTGACTTCTCAAACGCCCCGCAAACCATCATTGATGCCACAGAAGGCGGACTCCCCAAAGAGCATACCATCGCCATGCCTTTTGCAGAATCACTCGAAAAACACGCGACAGAACCAACCCCCTCAATCCCACTTCCCAGCACGCACCTCGATTCCGATCGTCTGTCTGAGGTCGAAAAACAAATCGGCAACCGCATGACAGATATCAACGAGCTTCGCCAGACAACGGTTCAAACCATCGCCACTATCGAAGACATGATGAAAAATCAGCGAAACAAAGCCAAGATGGTTCGCCTCTTTGACCAATTAACCGAGCAACGTGAGCACGCCACCAATGATCTCGCCCACGCATTCAATCTCATCACCAAACTAAACGTCCTCGGCGCTTACAAGCGGCAAAAGAAAGATCGTCTTCTCGAAATAACGACAAACGATCCCTATGAAAGGCAATACAAGCAGCTTGAACGTGATGCTGAAAACCTCGACTGGATTGTTCAATCCTGTGATGAAGCCATCACAATCTTCGAACAGGCAATGCAGCGTCTATCCCACGCTCTCATTCAACATCAATCCCCACAGCCCGCTTGATTTATCTCACTCAACCCGGAGTTACACCCCGCATGTCTTTCCCCGCTATCATTATCGCTGACACACAGCATTCCTTCCTCGGCCTCCCTTCTCGTATCGCCGATGAACTTTTGGATCGCACCATTCTTGATATCACATTAACGCGGCTCGCCTCTATTCCAGAGATAGATCAGATTATCATTGTGCACCCTGAATCCCAAGCACCTCAATCGCTCATTACCACAAGCATCGATAAACCGCTGTATTACTTTCCTCACAATCACACGCCAAACGTTACGCATCGCAATTGGCAATCTGGTCGTAAGTGGGCACTCACCGCATGGCGAGGCGGTCTCGGTTGGTCATCCATCTTTGATGAATCGCTTCCCGCTAAACCTCTCGCCGACGCCTTAGCTCATTACAAACAAGACGCCGCCTTCATCGTTCGTGCCGATTGGCCACTTTTCGATCTTCAATCCGCCTCACAGCTGATCACACGACATCGCGAAGCGCCTGAAGCGCTTCGTTTCTGTTTCACCCAATCCCCTCCCGGGTTGGCAGGTTACATCGCCTCACAGTCAACATTTCAGCAGTTCACCGACCACAACGCCTCTTTTGGTCAAATCCTCGGCTACTCTCACAGTCAGCCGATGCTCGACCCCATCTCACGTGATGCGAATATCGCCATTCCTCCCGCTGTTCGCGACTGCAACCGCCGTTTTGTCTATGACACCGCCCGATCAGTCGCGCTCGTCAACCAGCTCGCCAGCCATCTCGGCAAATCACTCATCTCCGCAACAAATCTGCAAATTGCCACCGCGGCCAACGAAATCGAAACCTCCAATCCGCTGCTTCATTACCAGTCCCTGCCTCAGCAGATAACATTAGAGCTTACGCCTAATCGATCGTTAGATGGCCCGCTCACTGTTCAGCACTACATCACCCCCGACCGTGAGCCGATCACGATTGATCACGCACACAAAGTGATTAAACAGATTGCCGTTGATCCCAACAACGACATTGTGCTTACATTTGCAGGTGTTGGCGATTCACTTCTTCATCCTCAATACAAAGAAATCATCATCGCCGCTCATGACGCCGGTGTTCTCGGCATCGCACTTGAAACCGATCTGCATATCAACAACCCAGATCAACTCGCCTCGCTTCATGATCTCCCCATCGACTTGCTCATCACAAACCTCAACGCGGATTCTGAGCAAGCCTACCAGCGTGTCATGAACTCATCAGATTACAACACGCCTTTCTTTAACATTGAAAGTCTTCTCAATACCCGCCTCCAACGTCAGCGAGATTTCAACCCCGCCTTTATCCCATGGATCATCCCCTCATTTCTAAAGACAAAGCTTAATCTTGAGGATATGGACAGTTTTTTTGCACGCTGGATGTATCACGCGAAGCATGCCCTTATCCGCCCCTTCCAGACCGCCATTGGCAAGCTCCCCGATCTCTCCCCGGTTCCCATGCAACCTCCTAAGCGTAAACCATGCAGTCAGCTTGCCAACCGCCTTACAATTCTTTCTGACGGCTCCGTTCTTCAATGCGATCAGGATATCACCGCCCAATCTCCATTAGGCAATATGTCTCAGCAGCCGCTTTTAGAACTCTGGCAATCGCAATTCACCATTTATGCATCACACACGCAGCATTGCTTTGATTGCAATAAACTCTGCGCCTCTTGTTCTGAATGGTTTCGTCCTTAAACTAATCAAGAAGTCTAACGCATGAATACACTCGCCATTATCCTCGCCCGTGCAGGCTCTCAAGGTCTCCCCAACAAGAACGGCCTCATTCTCGCCGGCAAGCCTATGCTGCAATACACATTCGATCACGCGCTCGCCTCAACATCTATTACACACACCATCCTCAGTACCGATGGCCCTCATCTCGCCCAAATTGCCAAACATAACAATATCCCAACGATCCTACGACCAGACGATCTCGCAACCTCGACCGCAACAGTGGACGCAGCCGCCCGCCACGCTTTGACGGAGTACGAAAAACAAACCAGCCTAACCTTCGGCTGTATCGCCATTCTATATGGTAATGTGCCGGTACGTCCTCACGATCTAACAGATCGTGCTATCAACAAGCTTACCGAAACTAATTGTGATTCAGTTCAATCAGTCTATCCTGTCGAGAAGAATCATCCCTATTGGATGAAGCGTGTTGACGACGACTCTCGCCTTCTCATGTACCAAGACAACAATATCTACCGCCGGCAAGATCTCCCCCCAGTCTATATGCTTGATGGCGGTGTCATTGCACTCACACGTCAATCGCTACAGACAACCAGCCCCGATCAGCCCCATGCTTTCCTCGGCTCAGATCGTCGTGCCATCATCACACAGCCTCACGATGTTGTGGATATCGACACTGCCATTGACCTAAAAATCGCCGAAGCGATTCTCTCAGATCAGCGCCAATCTATTTAACGATTAGTCATGACAAATACAACACGCCCTACCTCCAAACAAACAAAGTACATCACCGTCGTGACCGGCACACGCGCAGAGTTCGGCCTCCTTCGATCTGTAATCGCCGCGATCAGCGCACATCCAAAGCTGCAGCTACGTCTCATTGCCGCCGGACAACATCTGACGACCGGTTCATACAAAGATATTCTCAAATCAGATTTTCAAATAGACGCAAAAGTTCGCATGCAGACTAAGAATGATTCCGGCTACGCAGCTGATGCACAAGCTCTAGCTCGTGGAATTGCTTCGTTCGCAACAGATTTCGCCTCACACCCAACACACCTCGTCCTCGTTCTCGGCGACCGCATCGAGGCTTTCGCCGCCGCCTCCGCCGCCGCAATCTCAAACATACACCTTGCCCATATCCATGGCGGCGATCGCGCAGAAGGGATCGCCGATGAATCCATGCGTCACGCCATCACCAAATTGGCCCACATCCACTTCCCCGCCTCCAAACAATCCGCCACGCGCATAAGAAAGCTCGGCGAGTTACCTAGCACCATCCATCTCCACGGCTCTCCATCCATCGACGATCTCGTTTTATCTATCCATCAGATAGAAAGCTCCACAGATATCATTGTTTTGCAGCATCCTGTCGGAGACTCACCAAAGCAAGAGCAATCCCACATGGCGCAAACCCTTTCAGCCGCTCGCAAACTTGCTCAACAGCACAACTTTAAAATCCTCATACTCTCACCCAATGCTGATCCCGGCACAACCGGCATCAACACCGCTATTGATTCTTTCATGAAAAAGCCTCAAGCAAATCGTAATACTACACATCTCACACATCTACCTCGCCCTCAGTTCCTTGCCCATCTTAAGAACGCCAAACTCATCCTCGGAAACTCTTCCGCCGCCCTGATCGAAGCCGCCGCCCTAAAAACACCTGCAGTCAATATCGGCCCTCGCCAGAATGGCCGCGAAAAACCCCGCTCCGTGATTGATTCTCCCTACGGCATCAAGCCCGTCCTTACCGCTGCAGATAAAGCGCTCACGCTAAACCTCTCCCGCATGACCCATCCCTATGGCTCCGGTAATGCAGGCCTCAAAATCGCAAAAACCCTTGCTAATCTCAATCTCAAATCACTTTCTTTGAGAAAACAAAATACATTCTAAAAAATATGCTCGCCCGGGAACTTTTCCTCGCGTATCACGTCAAACACATAAAGCAGTCCATATTTCAATTAAAACGAAAGGCAGCACCATGATGCGAGCAGCGATCCTATTGCCCATTCTCTCCAGCCTGATTCTCTCCGCACCACTCTCCGCGAAAAAAATCGCGCAACAATCCGCCCCAACCACAACCACAACGACCATCCCCGCACCTGCCACGGCCGAATCCATCGAAATCACCATCGAAGTCAAACCCACCCCTCCCTCAATTGACAACCCTAACCTTCAGATAGCCATCCTCCTCGACACCTCCTCCTCAATGTCTGGCCTCATCAATCAGGCAAAAGCTCAACTCTGGACAATCGTTAACCAATGCGGCAAAGCGACCTATAACGGCCTCGCACCAAACCTCACCATCGCCATTTTTGAATACGGCAACTCCGGCCTCCCCGCCTCCGAAGGCTACATCCGCCAAGTCCTTCCATTCACAAACGATCTCGATGCCGTCTCTCAAGCTCTCTTCTCACTCACCACAAACGGTGGCGATGAATACTGCGGCCTTGTCATCAATGAAGCGATCAAACGATTAGACTGGTCAACCAACCCCGACGATTACCGCGCCATCTACATCGCCGGCAACGAACCCTTCACACAAGGTCAATTCCCCTTCTCGCAAGCCTGCTCAACCGCAAAATCCAAAGATATTATCGTCAATACCATCCATTGCGGCGACGCCAATGAAGGTATCAATGGTTCATGGCAGGCCGGTGCCATTCTCGCAGCCGGCAAGTACCTCAACATCAACCATGACCGTCAAGTCGCCAATATCAAGACCCCCTACGACGACAAATTCTTAGAACTCAATTCGCAAATCAACGGCACCTATCTCTACTTCGGTGTTACTGAAGTTCGCCGATCACGTGCTCAAAATCAACTCAAGCAAGATAAAAATATGATGAACATGGGCGGCATGGCTATAGCCGAACGTGTTGCATCAAAGTCTAAAAAACAAGTGTACAACAATTCTGGCCGTGATCTCGTCGATACCTTCGGTGATAAAGATAAGCTTGAAGAACTCGCAACCGTTGCCACCGAAGAGCTGCCCAAAGCAATGCAGGCAATGACCCCTGAACAGCGTATTGAACACGTCAAAATCACCAAAGAAGAACGTGAAAAAATTCAAAAACAGATAGCCGAACTCGAGATGAAACGTCAAGCCTTTATCGCCGAGAAACGTAAAGAACTCGCTAAAGATACCCTCGGCGATGTCATTACCCAAACCATCACTACCCAGCTCACAAACAACGGATTTGCTATTGAAACTACAACGATCGAACCTGAGCTTCAAATAGAAAATAATTAACACCGATCTCTCCGCGGGCGGTGTTAATCGCAGCCAAGCTATGCCTGCGCTCGCAGTCTATCTAATCGATAGGCTGCGTTTTTTTATTGTTTAACCCCAAACGTTCATATTGCTCACTCGGCGCTTCCGCCTCACGCATTAACTCAATCAGACAATCCACCATCCGAGATTCAACCGCCTCATCCTTTATATTAACTTCCTGCCCCGCATCTTTTGCCAAATCAAACAGCATCGTACCTCTTTCTTGCTCACTGACTCCCGGATGCTCCCATCCTTTCGCTGCCAGCTTCAATACCTTGCATCCCTTCATAAACCCAAATCCCGTAACAAGCTCCGCTTCACCAAGCACATCACACCCCACAAACCCGCGCATATGAGTTGGCATCAACGTATAGTTATACAGTGGTTGATTAGTAGATTCAGCCGCCCCTCGCATATAAACATATCGCCCATCCGTCACATTCACATGCCCGCCATGCATCCCAAATATCCCCGCCTCTCTTACGACCTCATCGTTCTCGATCACCTCAGCTAAATCCTTCCCCAGCATATCTTTTGTCCCTTCAACACCAAAATACCTAAGCAGTGTTGGCCCCAGATCAATTGCCGGCTGCACCAACGATTCACGTACCTCCCCTTTCTTACCACACCTCGGGTCCCACACATAAAACGGCGTCCGCGCCACCTCATCATAAAACGGCATCCAGCACTTCGCCCACATATCCCGTTCCCCCAACATAAACCCATGATCCGTCCAAACCACCAACATCGTATCTTCCCACAACTCATACCGATCAAACGTGTCCAAAACCTCACCCAACTTCGCATCGCACATACTCACCAGCGACGCATACTCATACCGCAAATGAGCCACCGCCTCATCTCCCTCCTTCACCCGATCATACTCCGGCCAATCAAAAAACGGCCCACGATATCCCTCGTAATGTTCCGCATACGCTTCCTTGTATCTATCACACGAATAGAATGGCTCGTGAGGATCAAACGTTTCAATCGTCAAACACCAATCGTCCTCCGCCCAATTTGTTTCAATAAACGCCATGCCATGCCGAAACGTCTTCGCTACCGGCCAATCACTTTCCTCATGCTGATACCCACGATTCACCCAGTTTTGCCGCTCGTACACCCCGCTCCCCGGCCCCCTCCCTGCATAACCCTCTGGCCCTTCAACTTCCCCCTTCACAACCCCTTTCCATAAATCTCCCTCTTGCCCGCGATTAAACTCATACGAGCGATACCGATTGTGATACGTCCCCCCGCCATCCTCGAAATAGTGATAGTGATCCGTACACAAATGCGTATACACACCCGCTTCCTTCAACATCTCAGGCACGCTGTCATCAAACGGCTCCAACGGCCCCCAACTCCGATGCAAAAAATTCGGCCGCGCCGTATGAAAATCACGTCTCGCCGGCATACACGGCATCGAGCAAACATAACTCTGATTAAACTGCACACTCTTTTCAGCCAGTCGCTCAAAATTCGGAGCCTTCACCCAATCGCATCCGTACCCCGGCAAGTGCCGTCTGTTCAACGTATCAAACATCACCACAACACACTTCACATCCATTCCTTTCTGCTCAAGCACCTCTACCCCGATCCTAACAAACAGCCACACGCGACTATACCCCATTTGCCCACTTGTACACAGCATTTCTTAACCATAAATAGCAATAATACATAACCCCCAACAAACTTCTCACACCTATTCCGCGTATTTCTACAACCTGAACAATTTCGCCAGCACCCTAATATCGTTACAATTGCCCCGCTATGCTCTACCTCGCACTAAACATCATCGCTACTGTCATTTTCTTCCAGGCCCTCCGTTTTGGTCAGGTCAAAAAGCTTTCCGAAATGACAGTCTCCGCCATCAACTACGCCGTTGGCGCTCTTCTCTCCATCCTCCTCCTGATCATCGCACATGTCTTCATCACCCCTCAGCATCTCACGACCGTCGCCTTAATCGGCGGCATCGCCATGGGCACCATCTTCTATGTCTACCTCTTTGTACTCTTCCGTGCCTACAACTTCTTTGGCGTCGGCATCACCTCAGCGCTCATTCAAATGGGCGTGACACTCGCCGCTATCTACGCATGGGCTTTTTACGGCCAGCACATCTCTGCTATCCAATGGATCGGCCTCGCCATCATTCCCCCCGCACTTCTGCTCATGCGCCCGAAAGAAACGCCCGATCAACTCACTCAGTCTGTTCCCGAACAAGCCCAGCCACAATCTTCCGATTCACCCGCAGCGACAGCCACACTCACCGAACCGCAAACCGCAACTTCCTCAAAACCAAACGCACTTTTCGTCCTCTTTATTCTCCTCGCGACCGCACTCACACAAACCCTCTTTGCAATCATCCATGACGCTGTCCCCCGTTTCGACGACAACGTAAACGCCGGCTTCCTCGCCTATACATCCGTCATCTTCATCACCGGCACGATCTGTAACGGTGCCCATGTCCTCGTCTTTGAACGTAAGCGCCACAAACTCGCCACCTACACCACCGGATCAGTCGCAGGGATCGCCAACGTCGCCATCTGTATTTTCCTCGTCCTCTCACTCGACGTACTTTCTTCAACTATCGTCCTTCCCACAGTTTCCGTCGCCATCATCGCCTTCAATATCCTCATCGCTCGTCTTTACTGGAAAGAGCCCATCTCCAAAGTTCAATACTTTGGCCTCGCCGCCACCTTCCTTGTCATCCTTCTCATGAACATCGAATCTTTCCTTCCCATCGCCGCCGCAACCCCATAACCATCCCCCCCATCTCCTCTCCCACCCCCTCACGTCACACCCAACATTAAGCTCTCTCCCCATCCATTCCACACCACATTTCTCCCTATAAAAACCTCCCATTTCGAGTATCATGAAGCCTTCTCATTGAGCGCGATCGTTGCAATCATCCCGCGCTCTGTATCAACGGATTGATCAAAACCAGTCCCTCGCTCTTTCCACCCCTAATGGTATCTACGCCTTAAACTAAAACAGGGGGGATGGGGATGGGGATGGAAAGTGGTGACATGATTTACCTCATCTATTCATACTTCCAAGAATTCATCAACTCATCCTCCTTCCTTGGCCCCCTTAACGTCCTGCGTTGGGTCGAGTTCCGCGCCGTCGCCTCCATCGTCCTCTCCTTCCTCATCGTTACCGCCTTCGGCAAACGCACCATCCTCTGGCTCGTCAAACAAAAGGTCGGCGACAACCCCGAGTTCTATCACAAAGACCTCAACCAACTCATGAAGCAAAAGGCCAACACCCCCACCATGGGCGGCCTCCTCATCGTCATCGCCATCTTCATCTCCACGCTACTCCTCGCTGATCTCTCATCTTTCTACATCCGCATGGCGCTTATCGCCGCCGTTGCCTTCGCCGCCATCGGCTTCGCCGATGATTGGCTCAAGCTCACCTCCGCCCGCCGCAAGCCCGGTTCCCGTGAAGGCCTCTACTCCAAAGAAAAATTCCTCTGCCAGATCTGCCTCGCCGCCATTCTCGCCTACTTCATCCACCATCACGGCCTCTCCAAATACACCATCGATCCTGAAAACACTCAGATCATGTCCCACGCCCTCAACCTCCCCTTCCTCAAAACATGGAACCACACCGCGGGCGAGTTCATCCCCAACCCCAACATGTTCATCCTCGGCACAGGCACATTCATCCTCATCGCAACCCTCATCATCACCTTCTTCTCCAACGCCGTTAACCTCACCGACGGCATGGACGGCCTCGCCTCCGGCAACATGGTCATCGTCGCATCTTCCTTCATGATCCTCGCCCTCATCGCCGGCTACCAAGATCAGGACTTCGTTCTCTCCAAACATCTCCTCGTCCCCTACATCCCCGAAGCCGATGAACTCGCTGTCGTCGCCGGCGCTATGGCCGGCGCCTGTCTCGGTTTCATGTGGTTCAACTGCCACCCCGCCCAGGTCTTCATGGGCGACACCGGCTCCCTCACCCTCGGCGGCCTCATCGCCTTCATCGCCGTCGTCATCCGGCAGGAATTCCTACTCCTCCTCATCGGCGGCATCTTCGTCTTCGAAGCCTTCTCCGTCATCATCCAGGTCGCCACCTTCAAACTCACCAAGGGCAAACGCCGCGTCTTCAAATGCGCACCCGTTCATCACCACTTCCACCTCCTCGGCTGGACCGAACAACAAGTCGTCGTCCGCTTCTGGCTCCTCACTGCTCTCTTCACGGCCCTCGCCCTCGCCACCATCAAAATCCGCTAACCCCCATCCCCCCCCCCCCTGTTCGTGTCATCAATTTTTCAAGCTCATTTCTGACCCTGCGCGCAACCCATCAAGCCCGTCACCACCGGTGGCGGGGTGTCTTACAATCAATTTTCATTTGCCTGCAATCACTTCTTCCCAATAGCCGCCGCGACACCTCGCGGCGAGCCAATACACTTTCCTTCTTACAACCCCCATGCAATCACCGTTAACCACACAAAAAAGCTAGCACTACTTCATCCCCAGTTCATTCCCAATCTTCTTCGCCAGCGGCGGCACCTCCATCTGATCTATGACTACCTCCACATACGCCGCATGCCCATTCTCATTAATCTTCTTCAATACCCTGTCTAACTCCCCATTCGTTTCCACTCGCGCGCAGATCCACTCCTTACACCCCATCGCTCGCGGCAAATCTGCATACCGCCAACCCGTCACATCGTTATACGCATACTCCGGCACTCGACACAACAATCGCTCAATCGTGTATCCATCATTATTCAGCACAAAAATCACTGGCTTCAGTCCATTCGCAGCAAACTGACCCACCTCCGTTGCCGTCATCTGATGCGCACCGTCCCCAGTCATCAAAATCACACGTTTCTCTTCCGCTCCGATTGCCGCACCAAACGCCGCCGGTGTCCCCCACCCAATCGCCCCCCACAAAGTCTGATTACAAAATACCGCACCCTTCGGCAACTTTGCAAAACCCATCCCCATCGATACCGTCCCCGTATCACACACCAACAAATCCCCCTCTCTCAAGAACTGTTCCCACCGTGGATACAAATACTTTGCCGTGATCTTATCGTCCGCTTTCCCTTCTGCCTCGCCCAGACCTTCCGCCCGGAGTTCCGAGACATAATCCTGCCCGCTCACCCGATCAGCCAATGCGCTGATTAGATCCTTCATATAAACCTGCTCATACACCGCATATCCCACCTGCGCATGATCCAGATATATATCAATCGTTTTATGTCCGTCCAGATTCGACGTAAACATCCCTGTATTAAAATCACCCCACAAAGCCCCCACATTAATCACCAGATCCGCCTCCTCCACATACTCCCGCACATGCTGATTCATCAACTGCCCGTCATACATCCCCACATACTGCTCATGTGTCTCGTCTAGCACCGACTTGTCGTGAAACATCGTTGCAAACCCAAACCCCGTTTTCTCAACGAGCCGCTGCAAAACCTTCCCCACGCCAATCCGGTACGCCATGATCCCCGGCAAAAACACGCCTCTACCCTCAACCCCTCTAATACGCGCTAAGATATCATCCACCGCAGCCTTGAGCCGCTCCTGATCACTCTTCATCTCAATCTCGCTATTACCAGCACCCGCATTCCCAACCACCTTCATCTCCGCACAATCTTTCGGGATCGCAATATACACCGGCCGCCTCTCCCTCACAGCACACCCCATCACTCGCGCCATCTCACTCACGCAATTCTCAGCCGTCAATATCGTCCGCGCACAAACCACCGGCTTCGTCATGTGATAATAAAAATCAAATTCACCATTCCCCAACGAATGATGAATCACCTTCTTTCCCGCCTGCGTTTTCATCCCCGGCATCCCCACAATGTGAACAATCGGCAAGTACTCGCTATAAGCACCCGCCACACCATTAATCGCGCTCAATTCCCCCACCCCATACGTCGTGCAAAGCGCACTCATCCCTCTAATACGCGCATAGCCATCCGCCGCATACGCTGAATTCAATTCATTCGTACACCCCACCCACCGCACTTCTTTATCTTCAATAATCGCATCCGTCACCGGAAATGAAAAATCCCCCGGCACGCCAAACACGTCCTTAATCCCAACCTGCTTCAACCACCATAACACATGTTCTACAACCGTCTGCGCCATCTCATGATCTCCATGCCCCATCCCCTCCTGTTCGTATCACGATACTTCCACAGCCGCTCATGCTTGCCGCACAACATCCCCACCATTTACACTATCGCTCGATTACCCAATCATCCCACAAAAACAGCATATAACTAGCGTTTCCCCCACCCCATCCACCCCCCCCCCCCCCTGTTCGTATCAGGTAGCTTTCATATCCTCCCCCCCCTGATTGGCAGCGCACCACTAATCTATTTGCTCCCCCTCATCTCTCCTCTGTTCGTATCATCCATCTCCCCTGACCAAGCGTGCAGCGTATCATTATCACTTTCTAATCAAGCCCGCCATCTTCCGGGGGCCGATGGCGGGGTGTCTTACAACCAACTGACAATCGCTCGTAATCATTTCCCTCCCCATTTCCCCCTTTTAGCCGCCGCGATACTTCGCGGCGCGTCAATACACCCACACATCTAAAACCATTCCCCTGTTCGTGTCATCATCGATGCAATTCTCACTCCCCACTTTATTGATCCAGCGCGCAGTGCATCATAATCACTCCTTCATCAAGCCCATGACCGCCGGTCATGGGGTGTTTTACAACCGCCATACTACCGTCTGCAACCACGTTCATCCCTATCAAAGCCAATTAATCATCGATTACAAATCGCCGACCTTCTGCACTTCCGATTCTCATCGCTTCTAGCACTAGTCTCTAGCACTAGCACTATTTATAATGCCCTCTATGAACCCATTCGATCTCAAACTCATGGTGATCCTCGTGATCGCCATCGCGCTTTACCGCTCAGTCCGCTTTCTCTACAAGAAATATATCCACCCTATTCCTAAGCCGTTCAGCTCTTCTCGCAACTTAGGCCCCGATAACGCACCTCAGAAATTCAGCCCCGCCTCCGCCAAACGCTATACCCGTAAATTCCCCGATTATGCCTACTACGCAGTCCGTTCCGCCAAAAAGCAATTCGATATCAACCTCGACTATTCACCGCAGTCTATTGAACGGTTAGACGATATCCTCACGCAAATCCACACCCACTTCCATGCAGGCAACATCCCCGCCGAAGAGCTCGCCTCACTCATCCCCTACTGGGCCGCTTACCTCGGCCAAACACTCATCAAAACCAACCCAACCCTTCACCTGAAATGGGATTTTGTCCCCGACTCAAAAAACAACCCCGTCTACTTCATTCAGCTTTCCGAAACCAAAACGATCCACCCCTTCCACCTCATCGAAAAACGCATCATCACTGCTGAACCGAAATCAATTCACGTGCAGTTTGCATGATTGCTAGTTGTACTAGTTAGCCGCCGCGACACTTCGCGGCGCGCCAATACATACAAAGTAAGTCAACAAACGCAGGCCTGTTCATGAAGATCATTCGTTCAATGTCATGAGTTTTGATACACATTTCTCAGACAACCCCGAGCGGCCACGGGGGGGGAGAATAAGGGGAGAAGAGGGGAGAATCCGGGGGGATGGAGGGATCGCACAGAATGTTGAGTGATCGGTTTTGTGCGCACGTTTTGCTTACTATATCTAGCTGCTTTTTGTCCAAAACACATCAAAACCGAACCAAACCAGATGTTTTTTGGCCAATACAGCCCATTTTCGCAATTCTGCGAGTCGCGCCTCGCGCACAAGTTGGATTCTGTAACCCGTTGACCTAAAACTGTTTGTAAATCCCATGTTCAACTGCTGCGCAGAACGCGCGCAAAATTGCTTGTGTAAAATCCAGCGTATAACTTGTGAATAGACGTCCGTATGCGCACAAAAAAAGCTGCGGACAAACAATGATCCGCAGCTTCTAATTTTTTATTCCTAACCGTTAGTTAGAACAGGTTTCAGTTTGAAGCTTGTCCACCTTCCGGGAGCGGGGGGGAGGCGGGGGCTTACACGTTGGCGGCCATCTTCTCGGCCTTGGCTTTCGCCTCGTCCAAGTTACCGACGTACATGAACGCAGCTTCTGGCAGCTCGTCCACTTCACCAGCACAGATACGCTTGAAGCTGTCGATTGTCTCACTCAGCGGCGTGTAGTTGCCTGCAAAGCCTGTGAACTGCTCAGCCACGAAGAACGGCTGGCTCAAGAAGCGTTCAATCTTACGTGCACGGCTAACGACTAACTTATCTTCTTCGGAAAGCTCGTCGACACCGAGAATTGCGATGATGTCCTGCAAGGATTTATATCGCTGCAAGATCGTTTGAACCTGACGAGAAACCTCATAGTGTTCTTCGCCGAGAACACTTGGGTCGAGGATACGTGAGGTTGATGCCAGCGGGTCAACCGCAGGGTAGATGCCTTTCTCAGCGATGCCACGTGCGAGAACAACGAATGCATCAAGGTGAGAGAAGGTCGTTGCGGGAGCGGGGTCGGTGTAGTCGTCGGCTGGGACGTAAACCGCTTGAATCGAAGTAATTGCGCCCTGTTCGGTCGAGGTAATTCGCTCTTGGAGTTCACCCATTTCGGTTGCCAGTGTTGGCTGATAGCCCACAGCAGAAGGCATGCGGCCGAGAAGTGCGGAGACTTCAGAGCCCGCCTGCGTGAAACGGAAGACGTTATCGACGAAGAGTAGTGTTTCTTTGCCGGAGTTACGGAAGTCCTCACACATGGAGAGGCCTGAGAGTGCGACGCGGAGACGTGCTCCGGGAGGCTCATTCATTTGGCCGAAGACCATGGCGACTTTATCGAGAACGCGCGAGGTGTTGCCTTCTGAATCGGTGTACTCCGCTTCAGCCATTTCACGCCAGAGGTCGTTACCTTCACGGGTACGTTCGCCGACGCCAGCAAAGACGGAGTAGCCGCCGAACTCACGGGCAACACGAGCGATCATTTCCTGAATGATGACGGTTTTGCCGACACCTGCACCGCCGAAGAGGCCGATCTTACCGCCGCGGACGAATGGGCAGAGCAGGTCGATGACCTTAATGCCGGTCTCGAGGATTTCGGTCTTTGCGGAAAGTGAGGTGAATTTAGGTGGTTCTTGGTGGATGGCGCGGGTACGGGTCGCGTTGACGGGGCCTTTTTTGTCGACAGGTTCGCCGAGCAGGTTAAAGACGCGGCCAAGGACTTCTTCACCGACGGGCACGGAAACGGGAGCGCCGGTGTCGAGGACGGGCATACCGCGTGACATGCCGTCTGTTGAGCCGAGTGCGACAGCACGAACGCGTCCGCCGCCGAGGTGCTGCTGCACTTCGCCGACGAGTTTTTTGGTTGTGCCTTCAACTTCGAGATCGATCTCGAGTGCGTTGTAGATTTCGGGCATTTGGTCTTCTGGGAACTGGGCATCGAAGGTGGAGCCGATGACCTGAGAGACCGTACCCTGTGCTGTAGCCGTGGACATATTTTATTATTCCTTGTTTTACACAGACTTAGACCAGAAAGAGCGATCAAGCGTCTTGCACTGAGTGGTTAAGCGTAACTATATA
This sequence comes from Poriferisphaera corsica, assembly GCF_007747445.1. NCBI lineage: Bacteria > Pseudomonadati > Planctomycetota > Phycisphaerae > Phycisphaerales > Phycisphaeraceae > Poriferisphaera > Poriferisphaera corsica. The sequence continues at coordinate 4,044,712 of NZ_CP036425.1, read as the reverse complement.
TGTTCGTTTTGCCAAATCCTGCGGAGGAGGCACAAAAGTGCGATTTTTGGGGCTGTGAAGCGGGTTGCGGGGGTGCGGGTTAGAGCAGGGGATTGGGGTTAAGATTAGAGGCGATGAGTGGGGAACATTCGATGGAAATGTCCCTTGTTGAGAGCAGGTATAACCCTATGTATCGGCTGAGTTGGGGGGGAGTGTGTAGAAATGGGAATGTTATCGGCCTGGTTGTGCAGAAATTGTTCACAGATTGAGGGTATGGGCTAGCCGATGGGCTGTGATGCGGTGTGAACAGGGGCAATAAAGTGTGGATAAGGGGTTTGGAAGGGGGATTTTGGAGGAAGATGAGGTGATTTATCGGGGCACAGTCGGGGGCTGTGTTGATATACTGTGAGCAGGAAATTTGAGAAGACCAGCAAGCAGGGAGGCGGCCGTGACCGACCAGCCAACGAATCATTCTGAGTACGCATTTGAATCCAACAGCGCGGGTAGCGGTGAAGGGATGAATATCCCGGTGGGCAAGCCTGTGGAGGTGGGAAGCGATCAGGCGAACGTGGAGGGGGTGGCTGATGAATCTGTTGGCGTGGTAAGTGATGGCGTGGGTGAATCAGTTGTGGGGGGGATCATGACGGGCGGAGGATCGTGGTCCATTCCGGCAGCGCGTGAAGAGGTTGTGAATGCGGGGCAGGTGGTCAGTGCTGATGAGGAAGAAAAGAAACAGGTGGAAGTTTTGGGTGGCGGAGATGATATGGGGGTTGGAGAGATGTGGGGGATTGGCGCAGTGAGTGTGAGCGCGGGGCTTGGTCCTGATGCGGAGGAATTTGTGGGTGATGGTCAATTGATGGAAGAGATGCCCATGGGGAATGGCGGGGGGAGTGGGGGTGAGGATAGTGGTATGAAGGTGGAGGAGATTGAGATCAGGCGGGCGGCAGATGTTCAGGCTAACCATGCGATAGAAAATCATGGTATGGATATGGCGGGCGAGACTAATCATGAGATAGTCAGTCGCGAGGTTGAAGGCGGGGGAGATGTGATTGGTGATGAGAAGCTAGCTGAGATTCAGATGGTGAGCGCGGATGAATTGTTGGAATCGCTGGATGAGCGAACGGGGCAAGAAGAAAAGAATGAGGTTGACGAGCCTGCTGAGCAATCGGAGAAGTCGGAGCAAGAGGTGGCGGTTGAGAAGCCGGTCAAGAAGCAGGGCGGTGAAGTGAAGCGATTGAAGTCGCCGCGCGTGATTGCGCTCATGAATCAGAAAGGCGGGGTGGGTAAGACAACGACGGCGGTTAATCTTGGTGCGGCGCTTGGGCGGCTTGGATATCGGGTGTTGTTATTGGATTTAGATCCTCAGGCGCATCTGACGTTGTACTTGGGTGTTGATCCGGAACAGTTGGAGCAGACGATTTATGACTTGTTGGTTGATGATGAGGTGACGGCGGCGGATATACGGCAGTCGATTGAAGGTTATGAGAAACTGGATGTTTTGCCGGCGGATGTGAGTCTGGCTGGAGTGGAGAGTGAGTTGGCGGATAAAGTGGTGACGGGCGCGGCGCAGTCGGTGCTTCGAACGAAGGTGAAGCCGATTGCGAAGGAGTATGATTTTATATTACTTGATTGCCCGCCGTCGCTGGGTTTGTTGACGATTAACGCGTTGACGTTATCGAAGGAAGTGATTGTGCCGATGCAGGCGCACTTCTTGGCGTTGCAGGGGATGGGTAAATTGTTTGAGACGATTACGATGTTGAGGCAGGGTTTCAATCCAAACTTGCAGGTTGCGGGGATCGTGCTTTGTATGCATGAAGGGCAGACGATTTTGGCGGGTGAAGTGATCGGTGATTTAGAAGGGTTTTTAGAGGGGGCGCAGGGTGGGGATGAGCCTTGGTCGCAGGCAAAGATTTTTGATCCGCCGATTCGCAGAAATATTAAGTTGGCGGAGTCGCCGTCGTTTGGTCAGTCGATCTTTGATTATGATGTCAATTGTAATGGTGCGCAGGATTATATGCAGCTGGCTGAATGCGTGGCTAACCATGAGTTAGTTTGGGATTTTTAGGTTCGTCAGTTAAAAACATGTAAATCTATAAAAGCCAGCAGAAATGCGGGCTTTTTGTGAAGATGGGCAAAATGGACAAGAAGTTAGAGAGATGTGCATCGTTAAAATCGCGATCATTCAACTTCGCTTTGGTCGTTGTTGCTTGATGGGGTTGAGTTTTGATAAGATACGATTGTTAGATTCTAGGATTACAGTGATATATTCTGAGGGAAATAAATATGGGCTATGGTGTAAGTAGACGTTTCGGGTTGGCTATTGGTATGGCTGGATTGTTGGGTAGTGTGGGCGATAGGGTGGTGGCTGAGCCATACGTGTGGGATACGGTTGATGTTTATAAGGATGCGTATTATGAACAAAGGGATGAGGCGTATTGGCAGAATCATTATGTGAATGTTGACGATGCTGGTCAGATTTTTTATCGCACGTATATTGCTGAAAATATTTTTGCAGGTGGAGAACTGAAATATTCTGAATCTCGTGTGTATTCACCGAATAAACAGATGACGCCAATATATCGATATCAGAATCATTCCTTTATGTTTCAACAACACGACGTTATAGCGGGTGGGAGGATTCTTACGAAGTTGATTGAGATTGACAATGATACGTGGGAGTGGGAGGAGAAGCTTACTTATTTTAATGGGGAAGCATTGCATGTGAAGGGGATTGGGGATTTTGGTATTGAAGCTGAGCGAGTTTTAGGGGTAAGTGGGTTGCAGGAGGATGGGAGTTACATCGCGAGTTTCTTACAAAATGAAGAAGTTTTTTATGCTTATTATTCGGGCTGGGATGCAGCGCCAAAGGTCATTGCTTATACCGGGGATGAGAATGCTGCTTATGGGGATGCACTGAATGTTCAATATTTGAAGTCGCCATTGTACTATGGCGATAAAATCTCGTCTTGGATGGATCAGGTTTTTAGTTTGGAAGATGGATCACGGCTTCTGAGTGTGCAGAAGAAAGATGGCTCTAGTGCGATCATGAGATTTGATGGGCAGACGATTGAAGATTACATCACGGGCGATGATCTGGTCGGTAAAGTAGATGGAGCGATCAGAACGCAAGTTGATGGTGCTTATGAGCAGAGCCGGCAAGGGGTTGCGTTCAATGAGAGCGGAGATATGGCATTCGTTACTTATAGTGAATTGAGTGGTAAGCGGTATGGGTATGATTTGTTTTTTAAGCAAGGGGATGATCTTGAGCATATCGTGGCTTTGGGGCGTCTTGATGCGAATAGTAGTCCGTGGCAGGTCGATGGTGGTCCGTTAATTTACTCGGTTGATGCTGCAGTGTTGACTGAGGATAGTCGGTATGCTTTTGTGGCAAGTGATCAAATTGGTGATTTTGATAATGAGCAGGCCTTTTACGTAGTTGAGGATGGTGAGCTGAGAATTGCGGGACAAATTGGTGAGACTTATGTCGGGAAGAATGGTAGAGCGTTTGTGTTTGCTGGTAGGAAGAATGGACTAGTGGAGGGCAATCGAGGTGATAATACAAACATGTTCAATGACTTGACGGGCAATATTGTTTTCAATACGGTCGTTGAGGAGAATGGTGAGTTGTATGGTGGTATCGTTTGGTATGACACAGACGGGGTGCTTTCGCTACTTGTGAAAGCAGGGGATCTGTTTGATGTTGATGCGGGAGTGGGTGAGGATCTGCGTGAGATTTCGTTCATCAATGAATATAGTTTGTCGATGAATGATCGGGGACTATTGGCAGTTGGTTTGATTTTTACGGATGGATCGCAGGGTGTGTTTACAATGCAGATACCTGAGCCGAGCGGGATGGTGCTGCTGGGTGTTGGTGGGGTGTTAGGATTGGTGCGTCGTAGAGTGGGGTGAGTTGATGGCGAAATCATGCTAGAAAACAATGGTAAAAGGCCGCAAAGTATTGCGGCCTTTTTTTAAATTAATTGTTAACGAAAAGATGTTGCATTTGGATGAGTAAAGTTTGCTGCCGATAGGTTGCCGGGTAAATATGTGTTATTATTTTGAGGCAGATAGGATGTGTGTGGCGGTGTATAGGCATTAATTTGGATCGTTGAGCGAGAGGGAAAGTCATGAACTTGTGCGCGTTGAGTAGTAGCTTAGTTGCTGGTGTGCTGCTGTGCAGTGTATCTAGCGGGGCAGTGATGAGTTGGAATACGGTTGATCATTTTGAGGCATCGATCGATTATGGGGAGCTTGAGAAGAATCAGGAAGCGTACCATTACGCGATGGCGGCGATAGGTGATGATGGGCAGATTGGGTTTGTTGATACGGTTGATTTATATGATGTAGATTCTGATAGCCGAATGTTGGTCAAACGGTTTGATAGTGATGGAAATATTGGTGGGACGGTTTTATATGAAGAGACGCAGGCATGGCTGCATACGAAGTTGCAGTGGATGAATGGGAATCTTTATTTTGGCAGTAAGTCGGGCAGCCTGGCGGAGGACAGGGCGAATCTATATTACGAATGGAACGATGGCGGGGTTAGTGAGATATATCGTAATGAGCCGGGTGCATCAGATGCGGTCGATAAGGGGGTGACTGGGATATATCAGATGGGGATGGGGACGGTCAGGCAGGTTGGCGCTCATCAGGGATATGATGATGCATTTGTTTATCGTTCGGCTGAAACCGGCGAGGATCGGGTGATCGCATCGACGAGCACGACTTCAAGTGAAGATAGGCTGGGGTTGCAGGTGATGTTGCGGCCTAACCCGGAGGGGATGACGGAGATTTACAAGCCGAGTGCTGATGGTGGGTTGGTGATGGGGCTTCGGACTGATGAGGGGAGCAAGATTGTGAAGTTTAATGGGGAGGGATTTGAAACGTTGGTGACTGGGGAAGATGTGGTTAATGCGGTGGATGGATCGGTTTCTGCGAGTATGGATGGGTATGCGTTGCCATATCCATTGGCGACCAATTCACGGGGTGATCTGGCGTTCATAGCGATGTCATCGGTTTCTGATACAGATTATATGGCATGTATTGATTTATTAGTTAAGCGAGATGGTGAGTTAGTGCATGCTGGTCGGTTATTAAGTTACAAGGATAGCTGGGCAAACAAGGAAGGCTTGTCGGAATTTCGTTTTCAGGATGAGATGGTGATTTCTGAGAATGGACGCGTTGGGCTAATTGGATATGTGCCCGATAGTTGGCCGTCTCGTGATTTTGAGTTAATTGTATGGGAAGGGGATGAATTGATTGTGGCGGCGGATGCGGATGAGACGTATGTGGGGACGAATGGGCGTGAGTTTGTTTATCACGGATCTCGGTATGAAAATCATATGCCTCAGTATGAAGAAGGCATTGAACTATTTACGGATGCTGTTGGGAATATGGTTTTCAATTCAAGTGTTGAGGCGGATGGTGGCGTTGGGCATGGCGTGTTGCTGTATGACACGGAAGGTGTATTGTCGCTGCTCGTGAAGGAAGGGGATTTGTTTGATGTTGGTGGTGGGGATATGCGTGAGATTAAAACGATTGATGAGCATAGTTTTTGGTTGAATAGTGATGGCATGTTGGCGATCGGGCTAGTGTTTATGGATCATTCGAGTGGTGTATTTACGATGCAGATTCCTGAGCCGAGTGGGTTGATGCTGCTTGGTGTTGGTGGGGTGTTGGGATTGATGCGGCGTAGAGTGGGATGAGTTGGTAAAGATATGGATGTAAGAAAACCCGCTATTTTTAGCGGGTTTTTTCATGGTTGAGGTGGATTTGATTGAAGATGGTGGGCCTTTAAGTAAGGTTTCGAGAGGCAATTGTTGGATCAATGTGGCATAAGATTGTTTGGCAAAGAAAAACCCGCACGCATTTGTGGGCGGGTTTATTAGCTGATAATTGGATGAGGTTTATTCGGAGATTGCTTCGGTGGTCTTCGCTTCCTTCTCGGCTTCATCCAGTTGGGATTTGAGTTTGATGTAAGCGTTGGCGAGGTTGTTGCCGAGGGTGATGTAGGAGTCGGGGGTGAAGTGAGCGCCGTCCTCGAGGAGGGTAAGGTCGGTGGAAGGAATCATGATGCTGTTTTGATCAGCGGCGGCGACTGCGGTCTGAGCGGAGAGAACGGGCGGGGCCCATTTCACTTTGATGTCGGGGTTGATCTGTGAAAAAACGATGGGGAGTTTGGGGTTGTCGAAATCACGACGAACATACTGAAAAAACTCGGTGAGGTTTTTTTCATAATTGTTGGCAGAGGCTTCGGAGGCGAAAGCATCTGACCAGCCATGAACCCAGATGAATGCGTTGATCTTGGGTTGATAGCCCATTTGCTCGAGGCGGCCGATTGCGCGGTGAGCCGTGCGTGTAAGCCATGGGTAGAGATGGTAGCCGTGGATTTCCTCGTCGTTGATGGTGGGAGAGAAATCGCGGTAGAGGTTTGCGCCGCCTTGTGAGAGTTTGAGGATGGCTATCTTTTGATTAGGCATGTTTTTTGCGATGGATTTGGCGAAAGTGATTTCTGGGCCGAACTGTTTTGCTTTCCAGCGATTGGTGAAAATGGCGAGTTGTTCCCATTTGTGGTTGCCGATTTCGGCGTAGTCGAGGCCGGGCATGAGGTGGAAGTAGTAGAGGATGTCGGGAGAAGGAGTGACGAGTTTGAGTTGATCGGGCGTGAGTTTTTCGGGGACGCCGCGGCCATCCATGTTGGATTGCCCGGAAAGGATGAAGACTTGGATGGGGCCTTTATCTTCAGGGGTGTTGCCGGTTTGTGCGAAGACAGAAGACGTGGCGAAGAGGATAAATAGAAGACAAATGGATAGTGGACGCAATCGCGGCATGGTTGGTTCCTTTGCGTGATTAGCAGGCGATAACAGGGGTTCCACTGAGACTGTATTTTAATGTGTCTTGGGGGTCGGTTACAAGGCGGGAGGAGTGTGAGTCATGATTGGGTGGTGGTGAGTTGTCTTTGGCGGTCACGGAAGCGGTCTTTTTGCTTGTCGGTGGTCTGGCTGATGCATGTGGGGCAGGAGACACCGGGCTCGTAGTCGGCGTGGGTGGTATCGGATTGTGTGATGGGGAGGCCGCAGGCGTAACACATGTCGAAGTTGCCGGGGACGAGATTGTGTTTGACGGAGACGCGGCCGTCGAAGACGTAGCAATCACCTTCCCAGAGGGATTGTTCTTCGGGGACGGTTTCGAGATATTTGAGGATGCCGCCTTTGAGGTGGTAGACGTTTGGGAAGCCTAACTGACGCATGTATGCGGTGGCTTTTTCACAGCGGATGCCGCCGGTGCAGAACATGGCGATTTTTTTGTCTTTGTACTGCTCTGTGGGGAGGTTCTGCTTGATCCATTCAGGGAACTCACGGAAGGATTCGGTTTGTGGGTCGATCGCGTTTTTGAAGGTGCCGATGGCGTACTCGTAGTCGTTGCGGGTGTCGACGAGAATGGTGTCGGGATCGTTGAGCAGGTTGTTCCAGTCTTGTGGTGAGACGTACGTGCCAACGGTTTGATTGGGGTCGATGTCGGGGACGCCCATGGTGACGATTTCTTTTTTGAGCCGAACCTTCATGCGGCGGAATGGGTTTTGCGTGTCGGTTGATTCTTTGTGATCGAGGTTGGCGAGACGTGGATCGGAACGGAGATAGGTGAGGATCGAGTCGATGTCGGATCGTGAGCCTGCGATGGTGCCGTTGATGCCTTCTGCGGCGAGGAGGAGTGTGCCGGTGATGTTGTACTGCTTGCAGTGGTCCATTAGAGGGACGCGCAGATCTTTGAAATCTTCGAGCTTGGTGAAGTGGTAGAGAGCGGCAATGATATAGGTGTCGGGCATCGTGGACTCACAGGCAAAGGTCGATGACGAAAAAAGGCATGCGGTTAGGGCATGCATACAACACGGTGTGGTTGTATGTAGCGAGGTATTTTACAGCCGATCGAAGGCTTCGTCATCAGGCGGTAGGGTGATCTGATCCATGACGCGATCAATTTTACGTGCGATTGGAGACGAGGTTGTCTGTTGTTGTTTGTTCTTTGAGTTGGAAGGACGTTTTGCAGTTTTAGGTTCTGATGTTTCGGCTGGTTTGGGCAGATTTTCGTAGGTGATTTTGAAGAGTGCGAGGAGCGGCTTGAGGTGAGCGGTTTTGCGGATTTTGGCGGAGCACCAGCCGTTTTTGGCCCAATTACCGAAGGTAGAAAAGTTGAGCCAATCGTATTTTTCGACAGCGTCGTTGGCTTGTTGAAGTGGGAGTTTGAATTCGGCGTGCAGGTATGAGCCGTCGTCGTCTGAGCCGAGCGTTGAGAAGATGAAGAGTTTGGGTTTGCTTTTATTGCCTTTGGTGTCGGGGAGCTTGTAGGCTTTACCGCCCCATTGGATGGTTGCGAACACGTGAGGGAGCGAGAAGAGGAAGGTTTCCATCTTCTCAAGGAGTTGTCCGTTTGTAGATGATTGCTTGGGCATTGTCTCTATTGAACGATTAGTTCAGCTTGTTTGGCAGTGACCGGGATTTTGTTTTCTTTTTGGTACTTTTGAATAGTATACCATGCGGCTTTTTGGAGGATATTGATGGTGGTGTTGGCGTGTGTGGTGTCGACGTTGTCGTTGTTGAGGTTGGGGTGTTTCTTTTTGAGCTTTTCATATTGCCCCTTACCCATGATGTAGCCTTTGGACTTACGGAATTTGAGGCCGACGGGGGATTTGCCGGTGAAAACGCTGTAGAAGATTGCGGCGTTGAGGTATGTGCCTTGGGCGGAAGGGTGTGAACGGTCTACGAGATGAAGTGTGAGGTTGTGTTTGTCTTTGTTGTCGATGAGGTATTGCCAGGCTGCGCCGACAGGGGCGAGGATGCCGTCGTTGGCGAGTGCGACCTCGTGATACATGCCGTTGATTTCATCGGCTTCGTTGGGGAGGTGAGCTTTGGCCCAGGTGTTGTAGTAGACGGGGGTTGCGCCGGAATCTTTGATGGCGTCGGCGAGGATTTTGCCGTATTTGCGCATCTTTTCTTTACGGTGCGTGGGCGCGTATGAGTAGTCCTGAAGGACGACGTAGTCGTAGTTACCTGCGGAGATTTTGGATAGCACGTTCGTTTCTTCGACGTGGTGATCCCAACCTTTGCCGCCGACCCAGTGATGGGAGGCGTCCATGCGATATTTAGTACGGCCCTCTGCCATCATGTTTGTGACGAGTTGGGGCAGGTTGCCAGAAGCGGTGTAGGAGTTGCCGATCCAGAAAACTTTGAGGGTGATCGTTTTGGGTTGTGATTTGGAGGATGCATTCTCTGCGGCTTGTAGCTGCTGAGATGTGATTGATACAAGACAGATGAGGGAAAGAAATAGCAGGATCAGGTTTGATCGTCGTGTCATGCTGCAACTCCAAATAATGAGGATGGTTGTTTGCAGTATAACGGTTGAACCCGAGGATCGGAAGTGTCTTCATATTGAGAGGTATGTGGCGGGTGCTAGCCAGCGTGAGATAGGATTTGTTTAACTTCATCGTCACTGGTTTGGGGGAAATTGTCGTAAAATTCGCTAACGCTGTGGAAGTTTTCTGGTTGAAGGGGGCAGATGATGAAGTCTACCATTGGGTTTATTTTCTTGATGGTATCAGGTGGGGCAACGGGGACAGCGAGGATAATGCGATTGGGGCGTGAAGATCTGGCGGCGCGGATTGCAGCGACCATGGTCGTGCCCGTTGCGAGGCCGTCATCGACAAGAATGACATCTTGCTTGTAGAGGTCTGGGTGTGGACGATCAAGTTCATAGCGGAGACGTTGCAGGTTGAGTTCATGGCGTTTGGTGTCAATGAGTATTTCAATGGCATGATTAGACAAGCCGACGCTTTTAATGAGTGATTTGTCGAGAATGGTGAGGTTGTCGCCTGCAACAGCGCCGATCGCAAGTTCGGGTTGTTCGGGTGCGCCGATTTTTTTGACAAGCATAACATCGAAGGGGAGCTGGAGTTCAAGTGCGACTTCGTATGCGACGGGAACGCCGCCACGAGGCATACCGAGGACAATGGAGTTGCTTTGGCAATGGCATTTAGAGTCGCGGATATGATTGGCGAGGATGCGCCCGGCGTGACTTCGGTTTTGGTAACGGACTGCCATGGGTGATTATAGACATGGATCTGAAGGGGAAAGAAAAAATCGGAGATCACCTGATCTCCGATTCGTGTGTTACTTAGAGCGTCTTCCGTAATGATTCACTCGTTGCCCCTCCCCCCCCCCCCATCTCCCCCCATCCCTCTTTCATTTTCTTTGTTGAGACTTTTACCGGAAGTGGGTTGGTTGCCATGATTTTTCATGCATGATGAGGCAAAATGTTGCGGTCACATTTTGATGATTATGCGTCTTGGTAGGCTTCCATGGTTGGGCAGGAGCATTGAAGGTTGCGGTCGCCGTAGGCGTTGTCGACACGCGAAACGGGCGGCCAGTACTTCCATGCGTTGGATGCGCCAACATTGCGTGGGTTTTGCCATGCTGCGGGATAAGCGGCTTGTTGGCGTGTGTAGTTGTGTGGCCAATCGTCATTGGCAATCATGCTTGCGGTATGAGGCGCATTGCGTAGAGGATTATCTTCTTGATCGGAGATGTTGGCTTCGATGTCAGAGATTTCTTTTCGAATGGCGATCATCGCGTCGCAGAAACGATCTAATTCTTGCTTAGACTCGGATTCGGTGGGTTCGATCATGAGTGTACCGGCAACTGGCCAAGACATTGTCGGGGCGTGGAAGCCGAAGTCGATTAATCGTTTAGCGATATCTTCGACTGAGATATCGGCTGTTTTTTGGAAGTCGCGACAATCGACAATACCTTCATGTGCGACGGTGCCGTTATCGCCGGTGTAGAGGATGTTGTAGTGATTTTTGAGTCGTGATGTGATGTAGTTGGCGTTGAGGATCGCGATCTTGGTGGCTCGTTTGAGGCCTTTTGAGGATAGTAGGGCGATGTACATCCATGAGATTGGGAGGATTGAGGCAGACCCGTATGGTGCGGCTGAGACGGGGTAGTTGAAATCTTCGCTCGGATCGGGATCAAGCCCCCAGATGGCGGTTGACGCGTAATTGGATTGAGCGTCACCCGTGATGGGGTTGCCGGGCAAGTAGGGGGCGAGTTGCTTGGTGGAACAGATGGGGCCCATGCCGGGGCCGCCGCCGCCATGTGGGATCGCGAATGTTTTGTGAAGATTGAGGTGGCACACATCTGCGCCGATGATGCCGGGACTTGTGAGGCCGACTTGTGCGTTCATGTTTGCCCCGTCCATGTAAACAAGTCCGCCATGATCGTGGATGATCTGGCAGATCTGTTTAATAGGTGCCTCATAGACACCATGTGTTGATGGGTATGTGATCATGAGGGCTGCGAGGTTTTTGCTATGCTTTTCGGCTTGTGCTTTTAGGTCATCCAGATCAATGTTGCCATCGTTGTCGCACTTGATGCCAATCACCTTGAGGCCGGCGATGACGGATGATGCGGGGTTGGTGCCATGAGCTGAAAGAGGGATAAGGCAGATATCACGATGAGCATGATTGTTGGCAATATGACAACGTTTGATGGCCATGAGGCCGGCGTATTCGCCATTCGCGCCAGAGTTAGGCTGTAAAGAGACCGCTTCAAACCCGGTGATTTCAGCGAGCCATGATTGAAGTGTCGAAAACAGTTCGCGGTAGCCTCGGGTCTGATCGGATGGCGCGTACGGATGGAGTTTGGAGAATTCTGGCCATGTGATGGGGATGAGCTCTGCAGCGGCATTGAGTTTCATCGTGCAAGAACCGAGAGGAATCATACTATTTGCGAGCGAAATATCTTTGTCGAGCAGACGGGTCATGTAACGCAGCAGCTCATGCTCAGAGTGATAGCGATTGAAGACCTCGTGCGAGAGGAAGTCCGATGTGCGTGCGGATGGGGATTTGTATGAGATTTCCAGTGAGTCAGCAATCGATTTTGCCACAGGTGCGGTTGTGTTTTTTGCCTCGGCAAAAATGCCAATCAACGTTTGTACTTCGTCGAGTGTGGTGGTTTCATCCAGATTGACGCAGATCGCAGTGCTATTGAGTTTGCGGAGGTTGATGAGATGTTCACGAGCTGCGAAAAGGATCTGGTTGACCTGATCGGCAGGCAGATCGATACGGAGATTATCAAAGATATTCTCGTATGGGATTGCATAGCCCATTGATTTGAGGGCACTAGAGAGGATTGAGGTGAGTGAGTGAACTCGCCATGCAATCTTTTTAATGCCTTCTGGCCCATGAAAAACAGCATAGAAGCCCGCAATGGTTGCGAGTAGAACCTGTGCGGTACAGATGTTTGAGGTTGCGCGATCACGCTTAATGTGCTGTTCGCGAGTTTGAATCGTTAGGCGGTAGGCTTTGTTGCCTTGAGAATCGACGGAAACGCCAACGATGCGGCCCGGCATCTTTCGGACATATTTTTCATGGGTTGCCATATAAGCGGCATGTGGCCCGCCGAAGCCCATGGGTACGCCGAAGCGTTGTGTGTTGCCGATGACGATGTCAGCACCGAATTCACCGGGTGCGCGGAGCAAAGTTAATGCGAGCAGATCCGCAGCAACGACCATGAGGCCGCCATGTTTGTGGATTTGATCACTAATCGTTGAATAGTCTTCGATGTTGCCATCGGTTGTTGGATATTGAACCAGAACGCCAGCAAGTTGCTTGGCTGCGTCGTCATTGAGGTTGAGATCCCAAATCTTGCCGATTTCTAACTCAATGTCCATGGAACGCGCACGTGTTTTCATGAGTGCGATTGTTTGGGGATGTGTAGAGTCAGCAACAAAGAAACGATTTTTTTTGCCACGAGCAATACTCACTGCCATGGCCATTGCTTCTGACGCGGCAGTGGCTTCATCTAGCAATGAGGCGTTGGCTAATTCCATGCCCGTAAGGTCTGAGACCATGGTTTGGAAGTTGAGTAATGCTTCGAGTCTGCCTTGTGAGATCTCAGCTTGATATGGTGTGTAAGGTGTATACCAGCGTGCGTTCTCTAATACGTTTCGTAGTATCACCGCTGGGGTGTTGGTGTCATGGTAGCCCATCCCGATCATGTTTCGGAAAACACGATTCTTGCGAGAAATACTACGGAGATGATCAAGAATCCCTGCCTCAGATAGCGTGTCGGGCAAATCGGTAAGGTCAAGATCCCCTTCAAGACGGATGTCACTTGGAACCGTCGCTTTAATGAGCGCATCAAGCGAATCGTAACCAACCACACTCAGCATCTCTGCGAGGTCTTGCTCGGTATGCCCAATATGTCGAGCCTCGAACGTATCACTCGGTCTCAAATGCTCGCTTGCAACGATATTCTCAGGCGAAATTTGCTTGTTTGAACTCATATTGTCTCTCTATTTGGCCACGCGTCCTAACCCCGAAAACAATCCGTCTTCGGTTGCTTCGTCGATATACCAAGTCTAGACAGACTGCCCCTGACTGGCAATTCATACAACCCCTTTATGTGTCTAGTTTGCTCATCAAACCCGATACATCAACTTTTCCACCTGGAAATCGTAATCATTGTTGAACTAATACAAGAAAAATTGAGCATAAAACTGTCTGTCTCATTACAATATTCCGTTATCCCGGCAGGCAGATTGGCCGATACATATTGACCACACACATGAAATTATGGCAGACACAAACAAACAAATCGCATCAATTTTCAACCAAATGGCGGACGTCTTACAAATTCTCGACGCTAACCGTTTTCGTATTATCGCGATGCAAAAAGCTGCCCGAGTTGTCAAAGAACTTACGACCGATACCGCCAGTATGACCCATGCAGAACTTCTCTCACTCGATGGGGTGGGGAAAGGTACTGCCGACAAGATTGTTGAGTTTTGTGAAACCGGTCAAATGATCGAGCACAATGAATTACTTAAAGAGATCCCCAAGGGGCTTCCCGATCTACTCAATATCCCCGGCCTAGGCGCAAAAACTGTCGCTCTTCTCTGGAAAGAAGCGGATATCGTTTCCATCAAATCACTTGAAAGAGCACTAAAGAAGCCCGAGTTGCTGACGTCTATCAAAGGATTAGGCCAAAAAAAGATCGATATGATCGCTAAGAATCTTGCTTTTGCTGAGCAAGCTGGCAAACGACACACCATTGGCCGTGCTCATCTCAAAGCCGTCTACTTCGTGGCCCAGCTTCGCCAATTAAAAGAGGTTAAGCAGGCTGCCTATGCAGGTTCGCTCCGTCGTGGTAAGGAAACCATTGGTGATATCGATATTCTCGTTGCGGCAGATCCTAAACATGCATCAATCGTGACCGAGCGATTTACAGCACTTGAGCCGGTTGAAGATGTCATGCTTTCCGGCAAAACGAAGACATCAGTTCGCACCAAAGGCGGTATTCAAGTCGATCTGCGAATCATAGCTCCCGAATCTTATGGGGCTGCGCTTATGTACTTCACCGGCTCGAAAGAGCATAACGTTGTGCTAAGGGAACGCGCTCAGTCAATGGGCATGACGTTGTCAGAATACGCGCTGACAGATAAACAAACAGAGAAGACGGTTGCTGCTAGAACCGAAGAAGAAATTTACAAAGCTCTTGGTCTCGATTTTATCCCACCTGAACTCCGTGAGGATCGTGGTGAAATCATAGCAGCCGAGGAGCATAAACTTCCTAAGCTAGTAACTCAGCGTGATATACATGCAGAATTACATGCTCATACGCACGCGTCCGATGGACTTCTCTCTATTCGAGAGTTAGCTGGTCTTGCTTACGATCGTGGTTTTCATACGATTGCGGTCACCGATCACTCGAAATCGCAAGTCCAGGCTCACGGCCTCGACGAGAAACGGCTCGAACAACATATCAAAGATATTCATGCTGTTCGCGATGAGATGGCAGGAAAGATACACGTTCTCGCAGGTAGTGAAGTCGACATCCTTGCTGACGGCAAACTTGATTACCCAAATTCTTTACTGAAACAGCTCGACATCGTCGTTGCTTCACCTCACTCCGCTCTTTCGCAAACCGGTAAAAAAGCAACCGATCGTCTTATCAAAGCAATCAATAATCCATACGTACATATCATCGGACATCCCACCGGCCGTTTGCTTGCCCGTCGTGAAGGCATGTCACCTGATATGAATACTATTATCAAGGCTGCTGCGGATCGTGGTATCGCTCTTGAAATAAACGCGAATCATCATCGACTCGATTTGCGAGATACGCATGCTCGTGCTGCGATCGAAGCAGGCTGTTTGCTTGCTATCAATACAGATGCGCATCGCCCCAATGATTTCAATGAACTTCAATAC
The DNA here is from genome assembly GCF_007747445.1 of Poriferisphaera corsica. Classification (NCBI taxonomy): domain Bacteria; kingdom Pseudomonadati; phylum Planctomycetota; class Phycisphaerae; order Phycisphaerales; family Phycisphaeraceae; genus Poriferisphaera; species Poriferisphaera corsica. The sequence continues at coordinate 4,029,468 of NZ_CP036425.1, read as the reverse complement.
GGCTTGCTTACCGCTCGTCGCGCCTGGGCTGAACCTAAAAACATCGTTAACTGTTTTGCCGAAGACAAGTTGATGGGGTGGCTTAAATCTTGTCGCCCGTAATAAAATTTTGGCACATGTAAAAAGCCACTCAATGAGTGGCTTTTTTATTATTAATTGTTTTTAGTGTTTTATTGTCTCATCTTACCTTTCGGATCATAAACAATCGTATCGATCATGATCTCCATCGTTTCGCCAACCTGAGTATGTTCTTTATCCTGCAGAATTAAGATCGAATCCAGTGTCGTATTTGGTCCATCAATCACGCCACTGCCGCCATCAAAATTAAACCAGTGGTCAACGACGCGTAAATCCCATTCATAGAAATGCCATTCCCCGTCCCCAATAATCGGAATCGTTGAACCTCGCTCCTCACCTTTTGATTTGTTGGTGTTCGGGTTCGCTGAGTCATCAAGAATGATTGATGCTTTGAGATTTTTATTTGTTGTTCTGAGCCAATAACCGATCGTTCCTACGCGACCTAACGCAATATTCCCTTTCGGTTCACCCTCGCCATACAGATGTCGCATGACCAGCTTCGATTTCTGTGTTGAACGTTGGAAACTGAACTGCTCCGCAATGTGTGATTTTCTGTGAGCCGCATTGTGCAGGGAGCTTGTGATTTCGCCTTCAATGCCGATGTTAGAAACTGATGTTGGGTGCTGTTTTACAAAATTTTGCGAACCAATTGACTGCTCATGCAAAACAATCTTCTCCTGCGGATAGGGCAGAGCCTCAATTGGTTTTGGCTTGATCGCCATCACGATCGGTTTCGTATATTCCGGGTTTGGCTTTGCGAAAACTAACAGTGATGCTGCCACAAATCTCGCCCGACCGGTCTCACCGTTTTCAAATGTATCCGATGGGTTGTTGGCGATTCGTACATTCGGGTCACCCATTACTAACGTCGTTGATCCGCCACCGTCCAGATTGATTGCATTGACACAACTGAGATCGCGAAATAGATCGGCAAGCTCGAATAGTGTCATGCCTTCAGAAAATCTGGCTTGCCTTCCATCCACGATAACAAGCAAAATCGTCCCATCTTCTTTCCAGCCGACCGCCGTTCTCGGGTGTCGACCTGTCGTAAAGCTCCATCTTTTAGTCTCGGGCATTACACCATTTTCAAGCAAAATGTGCGATCCACCTATCGTGTTATACAGCGGAGCATTAGATGGTATTGTTTTGGCATTATTCGCTTTGGGTTCAGCCGATTTGATAAGCATCGCCTGATTGTCAGCGGTAATATTTAATGCAGGCCACCCCTTGTAGAAATTCGAATAAACATCACCCTCCGACGCCGCTAACCCCTTGATATCTGCGAAATGATGCTCGTTACTGATGCTGCCGTAAAACGCGGTATTGATCCCGATCTGCGCTTTGGTTTGTTTGACGTAATCGAATGTATGCAGTCGCGTTACTTCAAGATTTGGATCCCCTGGCTCGTCACCGTTAGGATCGCCATTTGCTGGTGAACACAAAAAACGTATCCCCTCAGCTTTCGGGTTAATCTCAATGATATTGATGACAGTTGGCCGCGGAATCTGCTGAATAATCTGTGTGTGTTTCACACCGATGAACGGATCTGCACTTTCCATTTTCCCGCTAATGTCCCATTGGCCGATCGATTCATCCTCAGCCCATAATTGTGAACTACTAACAATCAAGACACAGCAGCCAACAATACGCCAAACTTTATTCATCTCATTGCTCCCTCATAAGCATGATAATCTCAAGCGATTTGAATTCGGATTATAACCTGACGATTCTAGATCACGCAGTAAATTTCCATAAAAAAAAGAGCTACGGCAATTACCGTAGCTCTTAATGTTCAGATTTAATTAAGTTTATTCAAAATCCCCGTCCGGATCATAAGTGACTGCATCAATCATTAACTCGATCACTTCGCCCTGCTTGTTGAATTTCGGATCAGAAACAATCAGAATGCCATCTATTGATGTGTTAGGGCCTTCCAATGCGCCATTTCCATTAAAGAAGTTCGACCAGTGATGGACTTTCTGTAAGTCCCACGCATAGAAGTGCCACTTCCCGTCAGCCTTGATTGGTCGATACGCACCCTTCTCATGTGCTTTGCTCGTATTCTTTTTCGGCATGATTGTGTCATCAATCACGATCGATGCCTTTAAGTTCACTTGCTTCGTTTTAATCCAGTAGCCAACCGTGCCTACGCGGCCAAGCACGACGTTGTTCTTTACAGAGCCGCCGCCTGACAGAAAACGCAAAAGTAGGCCTTTGCCATTATCTTTTCCACGCAATATCTTCAGGCCCAGTGCTTTGTTACCCGATGGAGCGTTCCGATCTTTGACGATGAATGATTCAGATTTTTTATCAACGCATCGATTAGATCCACATGCTGAAACCGCACTGGCAAAGCGGCCAAGTCCACCTTCGAAATCATCCAGCACAATCTTCTTTTTAGGGTAAGGTAGCAATGCTGGCGGTGCCGGTTTCGATGGTTGTGATAAAGCTTTATATCCCGGCTTTGGTTTTGCAAACAACGCGATATTCACACCATTCGATCGTTCACGTCCCGCATTACCGTTTGATTTTGCGTCCGATGGGTTGTTAACCACACGCATGACCGGGTCTGCCATTACCATGGTTGTTGAACCGCCGCCATCTAGATTGATCGCATCTTTCGCACCAAGCCCAACCATGATTTCTGCAAGTTCAGCAAGCGATGCACCTTCTGTAAAGTCCGGTTGTCGGCCATCAACCGTTACTAACAACACTTTATCGTCAACCGTCACGCCCGCTGCTGTGCGTGGATGATAAACATCATTAAAAGGTCTTTTCTCAAAAGTTTTCGCTTTGCCATTTCTGACTAGCATATGCGAACCCGAAATCGCATTATAGATCTTCACATTTCGCGGCATATACTCTGTCGTTATGGTGTTCGGTTTCGCGGATGTGATCACATCCGCCTTGCCATCAGGCCCAAAGTTAATGGCCGGCCAATCTTTGTCTTTCTCGTTCTTTTGAAACGCGGAATAGATCTCCCCATCTGAAGCAGCTAACCCAATCACATTCGTGTGACTTGTCCCATTAATGAAAACATAGAACGCTGCATTAATTCCCGCGACCGCGCCCTCTTGCTTCATGAATTCACGAACAGTTTGACGTGTGACTTCGTAATTCAGATCTCCCGGCTCATTCCCATTGGGATCACCGTTGCCCGGTGTCATCTTGAATCTCACCCCATCTGCTTTTGGATCAATGACCAATGCATTGATAATCCGTGCTCGTGGTTTCTTCTGCACGACCTGCACATGCTTCACCCCAACAAACGGTTCACTCACCTTAACCTCACCGGCTAACTTCACCTCGCCCCATGCAAATTCCCCCATACTCCCCAGCATCAGTAAAACCACAGCCATGAAAGGGACAGCATTCAGCAGCTTGAACCTGCGCATCAGCAAACTCCATCTATATACCTAAATTGTTCGATTAATCCGATCGCGGCTCCCATACCACCGCAATCATTAAGCGACCCAACTGAACCTCGATTGTAACACGCATTCCCCAATCGTGTTAGCTTTCTTTTTTTCAGTAAATACCACCCAGTCTTTTCCGTCTTTGTCCATGAAAAAACCGTCGAGTTCAGCGACGGTTATATGATTCTAGTTTAGCTGTCAGCGGCAGGCGGCCGCCATAATGCCACGGCAAACAACACCGTAACTCGGTTGAAGAGAATTGGTTAGAGCAAATCCTCTGCGAGCGAATCTAGCATTGAATCGACCTTGTCTTCCGAATCGTACGTACCCGCTGCGATCTCGCCTTTAACGCGATCGACCAGGTCCTGACGAATGTCCGGAAGTTCAGCGATCTTTGCCAAATAACGCGCCGCCTCTGAGAACTCCACACTGTCGGCTTTCCGATGTGGGCTCGTCTCAACCGCCGTCGGTGCAGCAGGCACACTCATTCGTGTCTGAACCGCGGCCGCGGATGTGCGACTGATTGGGGCAATATCACTCATCTCATTGACTCCTGATGGCACGCCTCCGTGCTCATGCGTCTGTCAAAGCAAGTCCCTTGCGAACTTGCCGTTCCAAGCACCTCGACCCACGGGGTGCCGGCTTTGCTCCACTCACTTCGTGATACCCGTTCGCTTGTATTCCGCCGGATCTCCTATCCAGCTTCATACCCGCCCAACGCGGCCCTCTCAGGCCTTCCTTTGTATCACACCAACGGTATCGACAATTACCGGAAGAAATCTTGAGCGAAACTGTCTTTACCTGAATAACAGGTTAAATCACTGTAAAATATACATTTAAGTCGCAGATTGAACAATGTTCGTCCGGTAATATTCTGCCCCCCTATATTGGTACTCATGCACCGAAGTCCTGCTTATCCCAAGGCTTATCGCTACTTTCGGCCATTATCCAGACCCCACCAAAATTTTTTACCACCTCTTTTTAGCACTCAAAATTCCGCTCTTATAGGCCCATCCGAGAACAATTTTCGCTCAATCAGGAGAATTTTTCCAAATTAAAACCTAATTCAAACGCGGTTTTTTCAATCAGGTATGTTCTTTTACGAAGTTTTCGATAATTGTTATGATAAAAAATGACTTACATCTTTTTATGTCATTTCTCTTCCGAAGGGTCCAACATTGAGACAAATTCTCCCCCTGATTGTGCTTTCACTGCTCCTCTTCGGCTGTGTCTCCCCCAAGTACAACTACATACCGACTGACGTGAATATCCAAAAACCTGATCTGATGATCGAGCAGACCGCCTACGTCGGCGACGAAATCCTCAAAATCGGAAACTATAAAGAATATGACGCCATCCACCTCGATGTAGAAGCAACCATGCCCGCCGGATTACTCGGATACGTCTATAAGTTCTCCAAAGGCAACTACATTCGTGCCGGCTTTGATGAGCGTTTTGAATACTACCTCCCCGGCAACGTACCTAATCCCGGCTCCGTTGATCGCAATCCCATTGCCGACCCATTCCTCATCATGCAACTTGATACCTATACCAGCGACCTCTACGGCGTAACCATTTTCAAAATGCGCGGCAAAACAACCCGCCCTCGCTTCACACGCACCAAAGTTCCAAGCAAGGACGAAGATTATCTTGTCAGAGCGCTGACTTACAACGGCACCATCAACAACGCCATCTCAATCAGCTACAACGAATACGCTGGCCCATCCTCAAGACCGCTTTTTACCAATCAAACGAACTACGATATTTCTGAAGACGATATCATTGGCTACCAAGGCGCTAGGCTTCGCATACTTGAAGCCACCAATGAATACATCCGCTATCAGGTTCTTAACTACTTCCAGTAAGCCAGCAATCAATATTATTCAAACCATCAAATACCTGCCTTCAAGCAGGTATTTTTATTCAATCCCTCGAAACCGCACCACAACCTGTTCTCTCATGACCGTTTTTAACAGCACTGCTAGCTTTCGATATCCCTCGTTCGATTTCTCGCCCCGAGTCCGGTTCTGATCAAACCCCTCCGCCTTTCGCACATGAAACACCGCCCCGTCAGGCTTCAATACCTCCGCCACCAGATTAACCCCATTACGCCGCAATATTGCTCGCCTCCCCTCATGATGTAGCACAACCTCAGCTTCGGTATGCATAAACCAATAGACATCGCTGCTTTCATCCGACTCCACCCAATCCGTCACGACAACTTCTTTTGCTTTTCGTTCCAACCGCATCTTACGCTCAAACCGTTTCAGCCGCGGCTCATACCCCGCACTCAAATCGACCTTCACAGCACACCGCTCATCATCCGCCTTGAACTCCATCAACTCCGCCTTCATCGACGTCCCTCGCTCCGGCAAATTCTGATCCGGCTCCATTATCCCTCCATCATCCCGATCCCTCTCTAAATCCCCTACCACCGGATCTACCACCAACGTGTTATGCCCCTCCGCCCGATTACGATAAAAGCAATACCGCTCTTTGGTGAAAAAACCCGGTGCGTTGTAGTCATCCGCATTCAATTCCGTCGCAAACCGTTCCCCGCCATAATCCAGCACAAACGATCCCATATCTAAATGCGTATGCGACAATCCATTATTTGAAAAACTCATCCCCACATACATCGCATCATCCTCCCACGACGATCGCATACTTACCACATTGCAAGGCTCAAAAACTTTGTCCAAATCAACCCCACGCATCGCCTCCTCATATCTTCCTCCATTTAATTTCTCCAATCCCTCATGCCAGTACATCAAATCAGTCTCACTCATCTCGCCCTTCTGAATATGATGAGCCGCATACATCTGCTGACCATATCTTTCCGCCATATACAACATCTGCGGCGTCCCAATCAGCTCTTCATGTCCATCCGCAAAATTAAAATACTTCCCGCTTGGCCCCGTCATATAAACCAAAAATGTTCCCGTCTCGCTCAGCCCCGGCAACTCACCCAAACCCCCATCATGTCCTAACGCGCTATTCATTGCCGCCAAAAAATGGCACGTATACTCCGACGCAAACCGCCAGTAAATCGGCCCTTCAAACCATCCGCCATCCGGCTCAAACTGTTTTAACGAAATCGGCAAAGCGCTCACCGCTCTTTCCAAAACCCGTTCAGCAACCTCACCTTCCTTATCCGCCACCGCCAATGCGCCAATCACGATCCCCGTATTACAAACCTGATTCCAATTATTTATATCTCGCGTCCACCGATTCTCCAGCTCGTCCCCATGCTCATAACACCAAAGCGCTGGCCGCAACCCCTTCTCAATAATCGCCGCACGAATTAGCCGCTCCTCCTTTTCACAAAGCAATCCATAAACCCAGTCGTAACCAACCCCAACCCCATGCAACATCTCCGCCACATCCAGAAAATGCCTCGGATTCCAATCCACAAACCCGCACACCTGTAGCAACTCCGCAACAAGCCGCTCGCCATATTTTCGTTCGCCGCCAACCCGATACGCTAACCCCAACGCATACACCCGCCTTACCATTTCTCGCGATACATCCAAAAGACGTAACCCGTCCGGCAACTCATACACTAACAAATCACTTTCAAGCAGCTCATCTGCCTCCTTCTTCACATACGCATACCACCTTTGTACGAACGTCTTTGGCCGAAGCCAATGCCTCATCCGATCAACCCGCTCTTCATGCAACATCAACCTCGGGTGATCCATTTTCAACGTATCAAGATATGCCATCAACTTGCTCCCAGACGTTTTGCTTCCCCCCCCTCCTCCTCCCCATCACCAATCCGCAACAAATACAATCGCAACAACACGACATTCGCCAGTGTATGGCTTCGTTTTTCCAGAGCAATCACTTTTTCGCATCATCCCATAACAACCATAAAAAATAGGGTAATCACCTCGTATACTCAGGAAATGATGCCTATTTGCCGTCGTACTTTGTTATAAATACACATCCCCTGAATATCCCTTCTCTGCCTGCCTATCATTCCTCACAGCCCATCCCGCGAGCTATACGTACATTCATTACAGTCTAACGATCAGATAGGTGCTTGATATGAATCATCGCGTAACCATCTTTGCCGCCACATCGATACTCTCTCTCGTTGTTGCACCCCAACTCCAGGCCCAACTCCCCGCGGGCAACGCAGCCGGCCCCGGTGGAACTGCCAACCCCGCACAGTACAATCCAAGCGTTTACGCGCCTGGTAGCTACGCCCCATCGACCGGTCAACGCATCGAAGGCGGCGGCCCCGCCTCCGCAGGCCTCTACGCCAACCAGCGTGTCTCAGGTGGTAACGCTTACGGCTCTTCCGCGGGAGGTAGCGGCGGCATCCTCTACAACCGCAACCAACTCTTCGGCATCCCCGGCGTCACCGGCGGCCTCGGTGTCAACGACTTCCGCATGCTCGGCACCGGCTTCACCAATCTCGACGCCTCCGGCCTCGCCTCGCGATACTCTCAGCCCGACTCCTTCATCGCCAACGAACGCGGCAACTACATCAACCCCCAAACCGTTGGTAACCCCCAACTTTACCTCTCACCACTCGTCACCAGTCAACCCGAAAATACACCACGCCCAATCTCCACACCCACCGCTAATTTCGGCGCCTACCGCAACCTCGTCATCGATCGCAATCCCCAAACACTCTTCACACAAGAACTCCCCGCTCGTGAAGGCCTCCTCACCGGTCAACGCACCAACACTGAATCCGCATATAACCAAAACTCCATCCCCTTCTCGCAACAACAACCAACCCCGCAAAACGCAGCACCTATCCCTCCTTCTTCCTCGCCTATTCAGCCACTGCAAATTCAGCCCACCCCACTAAACACAACCCAGCAGCAATCACTCGAGCAAACTACCGAGCAAAAGCCCGTTCCCTTTTACTATGAAGCCTACAAAGAGCAGCAAGAAAAAGAACACGTACAACCAGAGCAAAATGCTGACCAGAAACCCGTCACAGAATAAAACCTCAGTAACCTGTTCATTGAATACATACTGTCACGAAAATTGATGTGCTTTTCTCAAGCCTGCCACCGCTGGTGGTAGGGTGTTTGAAACATAAACGATCCATATACTTCGCCGATTTCCCATCCCAACCTTCAATCGCCGATCTCAACACATCGCCCATATCTGTGACTCTTTTCGCTTTGATTGCAACCCAATTCCGCTATGATGATGCCCTCATCTTAAGTATTTTTTTGCCTGCCCACGAGGTGTATCATGCCTTTCCCCACACCAACCCACACCAACATCAACTATCGCCCTGCCTCCGAACAGTCCAATCCACTCATCCAACAGCGCTGCGTCCTCGATATCTTCCTGCCACAATCTTGGATAGAAAACACACACGCCAGCACCCGCCAAACCGTCATCTACATCCACGGCGGCGGCCTCATCGAAGGCCAACGTAACGACAACCCCGACCTCACCACAACACTACTCAACAACAACATCGCCGTCATTACCGCCGACTACCGTCTCTCATCCGACGGCATCACCGCACCTACCTACATCCATGACGTCGCCGCCATCACCGCTTGGGTCTTCAACAACATCCACCGATACCTCGGCAACTCACAAAACATCACCCTCCTCGGCCACTCCGCCGGCGCATACCTCATCACCATGATCGCCACCGACCCACAATACCTCGCCCCCCACAACCTAAAACCCGAAGACCTCGCCGCTGTCATCCCCGTCTCAGGTCAAATGCTCACACACGAACAAATCAAAACCGAACAATCCATCAACAACCACACCGTCATCACCGACAAATTCGCCCCTCTCTTCCATCATGCCAAGACCGACGTCCCAATCCTCCTCGTCGTCGGCGTCAATGATATCCCATGCCGTGAACAAGAAAACGCGCTCTTCGCCGCATATCGTCAGCGAGCCGAAAAACCGATCAAATTCCTCCCCGTCCCAGACCGTGATCACCACACCATCATCTTTGAAGCCCACAAGCCTAACGACATCGTCTTCAACACCATCAAACAATTTATCGATAACCACAAGCGTGACACCATCCAAACCACCGCTTAATGGATTCCTAAACGTTCCCCTCACCCGCTTCAATTACAGCCCCCATCGTCTCGATCGCCTGCGCATTCGCCGCCACATCATGCACGCGAATACACGCAACGCCCGCCGCCACACCCAAAGCCGAAGTGACCGCCGTCGCGTACTCTCGGTTCTCAGGCAACTTCGCCGTGCTCGGCGACACCGCATAAAACATCGACTTCCGTGACGTCCCAAGTAGCACCCCATACCCTGTCTCCACAAACCGATCCAGATCCGCGAGCAACTTCAAGTTATGCGCCGCCGTCTTCCCAAACCCAATCCCCGGATCTATCCATATGTTAGTTTTATGACACCCCGCTGCCTCAGCCGCCTTCGACCTATCCATTAGATAGACCAGTACCTCACCCGTCACATCCTCATAGCGTGGGTCCTTCTGCATATTCCCCGGCTCACCCTTCATGTGCATCAAGCACAATCGCACCCCACGTTCACCGGCCAACCCTAAAATTCCCTCATCCTCCGTCCCCGCCGATACGTCATTAATCATCCCCGCGCCTGCATCGAGCGCCGCTGCCGCCACATCACACCGCGTTGTATCAACTGAGATCATCACTTTTTCAAAATGATGTGCATCCAGCTCCCGCCTCACCGCCTCGATCACCGGCACCACCCGTACTATTTGCTCTCCCTCACTCACACGCGCCGCGCCCGGACGTGTCGACTCTCCTCCCACATCAATCAAACCCGCACCCGCCCGCGCCATCTCTAATGCATGCTTAGCCGCTTCGTCCACATCAACGTAACAACCCCCATCTGAAAACGAGTCCGGCGTTACATTCAACACGCCCATCACAATCGGCAACCGTCCTCTTGAACGATCGATTAACTGCTGAGATTCAATATCCATCCCTTCAGTTTACCACCTCACCACCCAATCCGCCCCAGCGCCCATCACCCAATAATCCCCTTCGGACGCAGGTTACCTCGGGATTTCCTGTTTATAACCCACCTTTTTGACCCCTCAAAATCCGGTTGTAAGGAGCAAACATACAAGATTGTCTCATTTTTAGGGTATTTCTGAACCACCAATAACCTTGATGTCTCATTTTGGACGATACCATTAGTGATATGGTTTTTAGCAGTTCAAAAAACAATACGTTCGTCGATCAAACGATCCTCTACCTGATGCAACGCCTCGAACGCGAAGGCCGTGCCCACCACCTCTCACAACGTGTCGATCACAGGCACAACGTCCACGCCCCCGCGAAGCTCGGCATCGCCGACCGCGACCCCAATAACCTCCCCGTCGATTTCAAGCCCCTTTACCACGCTTGGATCACCGACATCTCCTCATCCGGCGTTGGCATGCTCCTCGAGCATGATCTCCCCCACAACGTCATCATGTGGCTCAACCTCGGATCCATGATCCCCGAAGAACACCGACCCGAACAGCAGCAACTCCTCCCCATCAGGATCGCTTACTGCATGAAGCTCCTCCCCCACACCTACCGTGTCGGCGGCGCCTTCGTCAAAGACATAAGCAGCATTCCCGATAAAGCATGGCAACACGTCATCCGCTGATCCATCTGTTCATAACCAAATTTCATTTTTTTATCGTAAGCAGTTCGTGACTCCCGCCTGTGTCTCGCTATCCATCGGGAGCATTCAAAATGCCAGCAACAGAGTTAGGGGCGCATATGACCGTCGAAGACGCCGTCATGTGCGTAATATCCTGTGCCCGTGATCAACAATACGGCCAAGAAGAGAATCAACGACAACACCATCGCGTCTCACTACAGGTTCCCGTCGAAATCGGAACCTGCATCATGAAAGACGGCAAACCCGCCGACTTTAAACCCGTCTCACGCGCCTGGGCCATCGATATCTCCGAAGGCGGTCTCGGCCTACTCGTCGACCAGCAATGGCAAGTCTGCGAAGACGAAATGGTATGGGTGAATTTCCGCGCACTAATCCCACACGCAACCTGTCAATGTGCCGGCATCCTCCCCATTCTCCCCCTCTACTGCGTCAAAGTGCTACGCAATACCTTCCGTCTCGGATGCCGCTTCGAACTCGATAAACAGCGCATCCTCTCACGCATGAACTACCGTCAATAATCCCTCCTCCCCCACACACCACACAAGCAAATCAAAAAAGGCCACGATCATCGATCATGGCCTTTCTCTTTCTTTTTGATTGATCTCACAAGCCCACGACCGCCGGTCGTGGGGTGTCTTACAACCTAATTCAATCACACGCTTTGATCCCCAACTCCCCACTCACTTACCACGGCACCTGCATCGATAAGCAATGCAAGGATCCCATCCCAACAATCAAATGCTTCGCCGGCACAGGTTCTATCACATAGTTAGGAGCCGCCTTTTCAATCACACGCAGCGCAACCTCATCCATTTTCTGCCCAAACATCGGCACCATAATTGCACCATTCGTTATCAAAAAATTCGCATACGATGCTGGCAAAACCTGTTTCCCCGCCTGATCGTACGGTTGCCCAGACGGAAACTCATGCGTCATCACCTCAGGCATCGGCAATTCCACTACCTCCAGCCCTTTCCCCTCTAACACACACTTATTCGCCTGCAAAACCTCATAATCCGCATGCCCCTTCTCCGCCGTTACCGCAACGACCACGTCTTCCGACACGAATCGTGCAATATCGTCAACATGCCCATCCGTATCATCCCCCGTAATCCCGCCCGGCAACCAAACCACATCATCCACATTCAAATGCTCACACAAATACCCCTCCAACTCACGTCGATTCATCCCCGCATTGCGATTCTCATTAAGCAAACACTGCTCCGTCGTCAGCAGCATCCCCTTCCCATTCACTTCAATCGACCCGCCCTCCAAAATCACATCATGCACCTTCATCGGCACGCCATCCATCAACCCAAACTGTTGCGGAATCAAATCATCCGCCGTCTTCTCATCATACTTCGCTCCCCAGCCATCAAACACAAAATCCTGATACATCAACCCTTGCCCAGCTAATCGCTGGTTAGACTCGCGCCCATCACACCGCTTCATCGAGATCGGCCCGTAATCCCTAATCCAAGAATCCGTCGTCTCAAATCCCAATTCATCAACAAACCGAACCCGTGTGTACTTCGCAACGGTTTCCGCGAAATACTCAAATTCCTCTTGCGCCTTCTCTAAACTCCCTCCCGGCCACGTCTCCCCGTTATGCAACCTCGTGAGCAGCACCGCTCTTTGTCGCTCAAACTCCGCAGGCAAGCGATAACCCATCTCTCGCGCGCTACGACCCATCACCACCAACGATTGAAATCCTTCAATTTTCGGATGTTTCCCCGCAATCGCTCCTTTTAACGGCATCGTTCACTTCTCTCTCTATAGGTTGATTCGACACCCGCTATCAACGCGTGTCTGCATTCGGTTTTGCTCGCGGCAACCCCGGCGCATTCGGATTGATATCCGGCGCATTTGGATCGTTTAGCCTCGGCGTCGGTGCATTCGGGTCGTTCGGACTCATCCGAGGCAACCCGCGCTCCTCCGGCGCAGACATAAACTGCTCACTATGATCAACCTCTTCACCGTTCTCCCGTCCCTCATCAACCTGTACAGCCTCACCTTCCCGGCCCCCAGCATCATCAACACTGAAATAATTCCTGTTCGCCTCGTACAGCACAAACGCCGCCAAAACCAACATTGCCGTAGCAAACCCCTTCCCGCCACGGTTCCAGATCACGTACGCTCGCCACAAAACAAACGCGACAAAAACATACCACAAAGCATATTGCAAAGTATCCATACCATTATATCTCAACATCTAAACTCATGTTATCCGGACAACACTCACACCCTCTCCCGCTGTAAATCGTCCCTCTCCCAGCCACACAATCGCCCCATTTTCCCCATATTCCCTCATTTCCTCCCGATCCACCTCACTTCTCATCGGCCCACCGCTTCAAGATCGTTTGATATTGATCCACACGCCGATCCCGAAAGAACGGCCACCATCGCCTCTGCTCCTCAATCTTCCCCTTATCTACCTCCACAATCAACACACCCTCCTCCTCTTCACCCATCTCCCCAATCACCACCCCGTCAGGCCCGACCACAAACGAACTTCCCCAAAATACCAATTCACCCTCTCTCCCCACACGATTGCATCCCGCCACATACACATTATTCGCAATCGCATGCGACTTCTGCATCGTCATCCACGCCTCACGCTGTGCCTTCTGATCCGCCGCACGCTCGCCATCCAAATACCCAATCGCCGTCGGATACACCAATAGCTCCGCCCCCTTCATCGCCACAATCCTCGCCGCCTCCGGGTACCATTGATCCCAACAGATAAGCGGGCCTATCTTTAAATTAGATGCCTTATGTACGACAAACGATTCTTGCTCACCTTCTCCCTCACCCCCCGGCGTGAAGTAATACTTCTCCTCAAACGACGGATCATGCGGGATATGCATCTTCCGATACAGTTGTAACTCCCTACCTCCCGGCTCCAACGTCACCGATGTATTGTGATACAGCCCCGCTGCTCTTTTCTCAAACACTGCCACATGGATCACCACCCCAAGCTCATCCGCCAACCCCTGCAGCACCTTCGTCGTTGCCCCCGGCACTTCTTCAGCCCAATCAAAATATTGCGGATCTTGCTCTCGGCAAAAGTACGGCCACAAGCACAGCTCCGGCAACACCACCACCTCTGCTCCCATCCCCGCCGCTTCCCGAATCATCCCACACACTTTTTCCAGTACCCCATCCCGATCACACACCTCACCCATCGCATACTGCAGCAGCCCCACCTTCACACATGATTGATTCTTTGCTTCAGTCATCCCCCAATTATAAATGCATCCCGCTTCGCCAACCACTCACACAAATCGCTCCTCCCCCCTCTTCCCCCCCCCCCTTTTTTCCTCCCTTTCCCCCTCATTTTTTTTCAAGCCCGCCACCACCGGTGGCGGGGTGTCTGAAACAACCTCAATCAATCGCCTCTCATCCTCTCAAAAATACCCCCCCCCCAATAGCCGCCGCGACACTTCGCGGCGCGCCATGCCGTCATCAAATTGAAACCTGATACCTATCACCTACAACTCAAGTAGCCGCAGGCTGACAGCCCACCGGTCTTAGCATCCCCATCTCCCCCCCCCCTCATAAAAAAAACGCCGCACCTTTCAGTACAGCGTTTAATTATTCGTTTTTAATTTTAATCCCTACGATCGCACACGCATTGGTGCATACACACGACGTTTTCTCACACAGAACATCGCCGCCAAACCCGCCAGCGCCAAGCTCGCCGCCGTCGGCGTCGGCACGGCAATCGCAGGATCATCAACCGTATTAAACGCAACCAGGTTTGCACCAACACGGTCACCACCGTTCAGGTTCGCATAGTTGTCGGTGAACGTAATCCTTGCCGCGACCACACCATTCTGTGTGTCAAATTCTGTAACCGTGGCTCCATCACCCTGAAAAGTCAAGTCAACGTTGAACGCAATCGCATCACCATAGTTAATGCCGTCCGTTGAAAATTCAACCGTACCTGTACGTGCCGAGTTACCAATACCGTTGGCTAAAGTATTCTCAACCGCATATCCCCATACCGCAATCTGGTTGATATCCTGCGCTTCGTCAAATGTGAACGTCAGCACCGGCTCAGCAAAAGCACTGTAATAATCCGAAGCCCCGTTATTGTTTGTCACCCACGAATGATCTTCATTAAAACTTTCTGTATAAAAGTCATTCACGGTTAACGTGTTGTCTTCGCCTAAATTCAGGCCGTTCGTATTGATCAGGTTCTGTGCCGTGAAGAATTCTGAGCCAGATTCCACCGCCACACCATCCGCTGTAACCAGCGAAGCCTGTGACACGCCCGCAACCGACACGATCAACGTAGAAGTCACAACCAACTGATAAAAATTCAAACGTCTCATTGTTTTCCTTTTCCGATGCATCTCTGCTTCACTTCAGCAGCAGGATGTGCCTAGTACGCTGGCACTGATAGCGCCGACCGACCAACAGTAGGCGTACCAATTCAAAAGGCAAACTTTCTAAGTAACAACGGAATAAATCAGCCCGCGATATGTTCTGCACAATGTCATTCAAGAGACTAGGCATACAGTCATGTATTAGCCGATACAAAACGCGGGTTGCCATACGTGACTTCTGTGTTATTGTGACCATCCGTGCTTACGCGCCATCCGTTTTAAAACACGCCTGAAAGGCTCCCATGTCATCACAGGAACAACCATCCTCATCATGCAATCCGCAAGATCGCGAGGATGTCGTTGATGCGGTTGATCCCGTTTGCCCAGATGACTTGGCCATCGCTCGCGCCAGTGATGCCAGCGAAATCCCCAGTGACGTGATTGAAGGCATCAAAGCCGGTTCCGAAACAAAACAAAAAGAACTTGCCGGCAACCTTGCAGGCAGGTCAATTCTCAGCCAAATCTACA
The DNA here is from genome assembly GCF_007747445.1 of Poriferisphaera corsica. Classification (NCBI taxonomy): domain Bacteria; kingdom Pseudomonadati; phylum Planctomycetota; class Phycisphaerae; order Phycisphaerales; family Phycisphaeraceae; genus Poriferisphaera; species Poriferisphaera corsica. Next base: position 4,013,495 of record NZ_CP036425.1, on the reverse strand, counting down.
TCCTCGCGATCTGGCCCTTCCTCGAACTTCTCGGAACCAGTTTCGTCGGCCTCGTCGACATCGCCATCGCTGGCAGGCTCGGCGGCGAACAAACCATTCGAGCACTCGACTCCGTTGGCGTCGCCGCTTATGTCACCTGGCTCATCAACATGCTCTTCGCCGCAGTCGGTGTCGGCACAGGCGCGCTCGTCGCAAGACACATCGGCGCACGTGAAAAACTCAAAGCCAATCAGGTTCTCGGCCAAGCTATCCTCCTCGGTTCCATCTGGGGCGCATTTGTTGGCATACTCCTATATAGCTCCGCACCCATATTCGGCGTCCTCTTCAACCTCGAAGGTGAAACACTCGACCTTTGCACCTTATACCTCCGCATTCTCGCAATCGCATCGCCGCTCTGCGCCGTCGTTATGCTCGGATGTGCGTCCTTACGATCTGCAGGTGATACACGTACACCGTTTTTGGTCGTCGTTGTTATCAGCATCGTGAATGTGATCGCATCTCTCGCTCTCACATTCGGCCCGGCGCCGCTGGGTGGATATGGTGTCGGGGGCATCGCGGGCGGAACGGCGATGGCATGGTTGGCAGGCGGTCTGATTATTTTGGTGACGTTGGTCAAGGGGAAGGGGCCGGATTTCATCTCGCTCGCGAGATGGCGAAACTATGCAGGCGGTGATCTGCGAGCATTGAGTGCAAGACATCCGATCTCAATCCGAGGTGGCGGCCCGATCGATTATGCAGGTGTGCTGCCTGTGCGGATGCGGTTAATGAATTTACCGTTGCGGTTGCGTAAACGGTGGATGAAATTTGATTTGCCGCTCTCATGGCGGATTGTCCGGATTGGGATCCCGTCATTGATCGAAAGCAGCGGCATGTGGCTGGGGAACTTAGCGGTCGCGTGGATGGTGGGCGGCTTGGCGGTTTGGCATATGGAGGAAGTGGTGGATGGTGTTGAAGGCGGGGTGATGGGTGCACACGTTGTTGGAATCCGGATCGAGAGTTTGAGTTTCTTGCCGGGCATGGCGATCGGAATCGCGTCGGCAACGCTGGTGGGCCAGTATCTGGGTTTGGGGGATGTGAAGCGGGCAAAGAAGGCTGCGATGACATCGTGGGCGATCGGCGCAGGTTTGATGGGACTGATGGGTTTGAGTTTTATCTTAATGCCGAATGTGTATGTGTCGCTGTTGGTGGGGGGTAAGGATGCGGCCTCGGTGATGATGCGTGAGAAGGCTGTGCCATTGTTGGTGGTGGTTGGGTTTGCGCAGTTTTTCTTCGGGACGTATATCGTGATCAGTCAGAGTTTGCGCGGTGCAGGGGAGACGGTGGGGCCGATGATTTTGACGTATGCGAGTACGTTTTTCATTCGTCTGCCGGCGGCGTATGTAATTGGGGTGATGCTGGGTTATGGGTTGACGGGAATCTGGGTTGCGTTGAGTCTTGAATTGGTTGTGCGCGGTTGCGTATTCTTCGGCTGGTTCCAGATGGGATACTGGCAGAAGGTTAAGGTTTGAGGTTTTTGGATAGGAGGTTGGAATGCCGAGGAGATATATAGGTGGGGGGTGAGGGCGCACAAAATGTTTGGGAGGTGAAAATGGAGGGGCGATTTTGGGGTGGATTTTAGAAATGGCGGATGTGCGATTTGGTTAAGTGGTGGGTTGAAAAAGTGAAATTGAATTTGTGAATGCTGAGGTTACGTGCGTTATGGGAGTTGTGTGGTAAGGATGGCAACGGTTTTGTGCGCGCGGTTAGAGGGATTTTGGGGTTGTGGCGGTTGAAGTGGGTTGGAAATCACTCAGAAAACGCGCGTTTTGATTTGTTTTAGGTGGGTTTTAGGCGGAAATGATTTGGTTTTGAGCGGTGATTCAGTAGGAGGCGCGTTTTTGTGCGCGCGGATTGTGTGGGAGATGAACATGATGGGTAGGTTTATTTTTGATGGCGAGAGGGTTGCGATCGGAAAGGTGGTATGGCTGCAGCGAGAGTGAGTGAGATGCAATTTCAATCGTTTGCGGTTGATAGCGATAGATGGTTGGAGAATAGGAGTGGAGTAGGAGTAGGAGAAGGGTGAGAAGGGTGGGGGGGGGAGTGGGGGGAGGGAAAGTTGGTGGTATTGTTTCAAACACCCCGCCACCAGTGGTGGCGGGCTTGGGAAGAGGGAAAGGATGAAGGGGGTTGAGGGGTGAGTGGGGGGGAAGGGGGAATTAGCGGGAGATCGGAGAGGCGTTGATGATCCGCTTGTTTAGGTACAATGATGGGGATATTGGATGAAAACAAATCATTTCATGGGAGCATTGTGATGATGGGTGTTCTGCAAAAAAAATCGGGTATGAGACGTACTGCGAGGTTTGTTTTCGGTGGAGCGGCAATAAGCTTTGTTTTGTGTGGTGGGCAGGTGCGAGCGGATGAGGTCGAGAGCGGGGATGTTGAGGGGAAAGCGGCGCGGTATGCGCTGAATGAAAAGCTGGAGTCGCTGGGGTATCCGGTGGTGCGATGGGAATTGGATTTGAAGAATCCGTTTTTGAAGCCGTGGAAAATTGATGATGAAAAGAAAACGGGGGGGATGAGAGATGTTTATGCGGGGATGCGTTTGGATGGGTGGCAGGCGATGTATGAGTCGGTGTTGCTTCGGCCGAAACGGCTGGAGTATTTTGAGGCGCCAAAGGTTGTGATTGGGGCGCCGGAGTTTGTGATAGGCGAGAAGTATCCAGAGGAAATGTTTGAGCGGATCGCGGCGGCGGTGAAGTTTAATGAACCGATGTTTGCGGATCTGGGGGTGCTGATGGGGTTGGAAGATGAGGCGGTTTATCAGCTTGGGCATCGGACGATGAGCGAGTTTGATGAGGCAGGCAATCCAATGATTGGGGGGCTGGCCCGAACTTTGTATGCGGTCAGTGCGCGGACGCTGATGCATACGATGGCGGGGGAGAAGTCGGCGGCGGCGGAGAGTCTTGTTGAGCATTTTCGACTGATTAATAGTTTTCGGTCTGCCAATGGATTGATTGCTTCTCTGGTCATGGTGTCAAGAGGTGCGGGTGCGCTGAATGATCTTCGGTATGCAATGTCGGTGCTCTCGTTTGATGAGCAGGAATTGGAGGCGATTGAACGAGCGGTGATGGGGTTGCCGACGGGGGAAACTTTGGCGTGGCATTTGAAGACGGAGTTGGCGCTGGACAATGAGCGGTTTCAGTTGTATCCGCTGAGCCGGTTGGACAGGCAGTACGAATTGATGAGCAAGGCGTATCGTTGGGCATGTATAAATGGGATTGACCAGATTGAAGATGCGTTCGAAACGCGTCGTTATTGGGGAGATGATTTGAGGGGGTCAGCGGGGAATGGGAAAGCGGGTTTTACGTTTAATGGGTTTTTGGATGGATATGAGAAGGCGTTTGGGCCATATTATTTGGTTGAGAGTGTGATTGATTTTGATCGTGCGGAAAACCTTCAGCCTAGGGAGGATGATGTAAGGCTGGCGGGTTTTTATGGGGATGCTGTTGAGGTGATCCGGTTGATCGAAAAGGGGGTGGAAGATAGGGGCGTTTACCGGGAAGCGTTTGAGGCGGCGCGGGCAATTAACAAAAATCAGGTGATGAAGGATGAGCATCCGTTTCGTTGGCTAGAGAGAATCATGCAGTCGATGTTGCAGGGTTGGTCGGATCAGGTGGTGGCGATTACTGCGATCAGGGCGGAGCGATTTTATTTGAAGTATGGGCGGTATCCTAAGGATGTATTAGAGTTGGGAGAGTTTGGGGGAGCGGGGGGGATGCCGGTGTGTCCGTTTACGGGTGCGGCGGTGAAGATGCGGGAGTTGCCGGTGGGCTTGCTTGTGTATACGGATGGGAAGGATGGGCAGACGCAGTATGGGCTGTCGAGTTATGGGTATAGCCCGTTGGAGAATTTGGAGCCTTATGGGTTTGAGGATCCGATGCATGAAGCGATTGAGCGGATGTATGAAGCGTCTGAGGAAAGTGAATTTGGGATGAAGTCGTGGTTGTCTACGTGTGATGATCATGGGTTTTTGTTGGTGAAGCCGGAGCTTCGGGGGAAGCTGGAGCGTGAGGAGGCACGAAAGCTTCGGACGGAGGATGTTGATGAGAAGGTGATGGATGTGTTGCAGTCGGTTTTGGATTCGGATTGGATTTGGTATGTCGAGGATGAACCTCAGGGCGAAGCGGAGCAGACGGTTGAGTGTGTGTATCAGTTTTTGGGGTATTTGCGTGTGATTGATTTTGTTGGGTATTTTGATGATACGTCGGAGGGGAGCCGAGAGATGGGGGCGGCGGCGCTTGAGCGGATCGGGGCAGTGGAGCATGCGAAGGTATTGCGGGAAGCGATGGCGAAGTTTGAGGCGGAGCCAAAATTGGGTTTTGGGACAGGGATTCTCAGTCAATTGCGTGATGAGGACATAAAGATGTTGGCTGAGTTTCATGAGAAGGTAGATGGGCTGGAGGAGTCGGTGGCGTTGAAGTTGTATGCGTATTTGAGAGCGAATGAGGGAGAGATGCGGCTGCCGAAGGAGATCGGGGAGGGGTTAGAGTGATCCAGGCGGTTATTTGAGCTGGAGGAATCGGATTGTTTTGTGGCAGCTGGTGTTGAGCGTATGTGGTGGATATTAATACCAGTAAGCGGAACGGTGTTCATTGGGGCGATAATAAATGGATTGAGGGGAAGGGTAGCCTGAACGGGTGTATAAAAAGATTTTTTTATCGGATGCCGAAAAAAGTACGTGTGAATACGTACAACAGTCGATATATACGCTTAAGTATGTGAGCCTATACCTAGATATTGGGATGTAATCGTCAAAAACACGGTTTTGAGAATAAGGGGTGCGGGCTGGATGAGGGAATTGTGTGACGATTTGTCGCTTTCGGGTTGTGAATGGACGTGAAGTGTTCGTTCTTTCGTGGTTTCGGGGATTCACATCAAATGTTGACTAATTTATTTATTCGGTCTTTATAGGAGACGCCGAACATGCTATCTCACAAGCACTATTCTACAGCGGCATTGCTTGCTGCATATACAGCTATGGTTGCTGTTCCGGGTGCGCAGGCAGCGGATTTGACGGTTGATAGTTCAACGAATGCGACAGTGAATGTTGCAACAGCTGACACGATCACAGTGGGTGGATCAGGGGACGTGACGATTACGGATGCGGTTTTGACGCCGTTGATTCAGGTGGGCGATCCGACTGGGCCGACTGCTGCGACAGGTATTACGATTGATCAGAATGACAGTTTGACGTTCAACAACACGGCGACGAGCGGTGATGTTGTGCTTTATGATTCGAGTGTTGCTGGTAATACGGGTTTCACGCTAGATCTGGCTGCTGGTAAGACAGTGACATATACCGCGAACGGCACGACCGGCGAAGCGAAGGTTGTGGCTGCAGGTGATGCGGGTGTTGTTTTGGCACTTGGCGATGGCTCCTCGATTTTTGTTAGCGCAACAACAGGTAAGGCTTACGCTGTTGTGAGTGGTCAGAATATTGACAGCTCTGCAACAGGTATCAGCGGTACGATTTCCGCGACTGGCGCGGCTGAAGCGGTTGCGTTGAAGGCAGTTGGAACGATTTCAACGGGTAACATTGGCGGCAGCGTGCTTGCTGTTGCAGAAGATGCTGCGGTTGCGATCCAGGCTGACGATGCGATCACGGTGGGTGATGTTGCTGCGGATGCAGTGGTTAAAGGTACGGCAACTGGCGCGGCTGGTGTTGGAGCCGGTATTGCTGGCGAAGGCGCGAGCAAGAAGGTCACCGTTGGCGCAGTGGCTGGCACGATTGCTGGTGAAGGCGTGACGATTGCGGCTGGCATTAGCAGCGAAGGCGAAGTTGAAGTCGGTGAAGTGAGCGGCACGATCAGTGCGGTGACGACTGCGGATGCTGACCTTGCGAATGATGGCGCTGAAGCGATTTATGGCGCTGAGGCAATTGTCGTTGGCAACCTGACAGGCGAAGGCAAGATTACAGCGGAAGCTGTGAAAGTTGCGAAGGCTGTTGCGGGCGATGCTGCGATCACAGTTGGCGATATTGCGGAAACTGCAAAGATCACGGCTGTATCAACGGACGCGACCGGCAAAGCTGCAGCGATTGTGACTGAAGGTAATGCTTTGGTGACAGTTGGTGCTGTTGCTGGTGAGATTTCTGCGACGGCTGCTGGCGAAGCGGCGGGTATCAGCAGTGAAGGCGGCGTGACGGTTGGTGATGTTGCTGGCACGATCTCTGCGAAGGGTGCCAAGGCAGAAGGTATTTACGCAGCGGGTGCTGTGACGACCGGTGATATTACCGGTGCGGTGAAGGCTGAAGGCGAAAGCTATGCGGTCGGCATCATGTCAGAAGGCGCGTTGGACGTAACGATCAGCGGTGAGGTATCGGCAACGGTATCCGAGGCTGACGGCGGCGTTGCAGCGATCTCGACGGTTGAGTACAAAGATCTTGGCGGCGGAACCATGGGTTGGGATACCGCGAACTCAGGCGCGAACGATGATGTTGTTGTTTTGAACGCTGGTGCAGTGGTCAAGGGCGACATCCGTTTGGGCCTTGGTGATGATACGGTGACCTTAAAGGGTTATGGTTCATACAGCGATGAGATGCTTGACGTTGAGAACTTAGCGGTTGACGGTGAAGCAGTCGTGATTGCAGATTATGCAACGATGACGGCTGAAGAAAAACAGGCAGCGGTTTTGGCTGCGGCTGTTGACGGTAACACTTGGAAGCTGGCTAAGGGCGTGAACCTGACGAAGCTGGATGTGAATTCTGGTTTTGTGAAGGTTGACGGCACGGTTGCAGCGACTGGCGCTGTTGAGATCGACGCGAATGCGGGTGTTGTGTTTGAACTGAAGGACGGCGTGAAGATCACGGCTGACTCAGTGACATTGGCACAGGACGCGTTTGTTGTTGCGAAGCAGGGCGAAGTGCTGACCGGCGACAAGACTTATGAGGTTGTTGTTTCAACTCAGGATATTGTCGACAACGGTGCGGTGTTTGCGATTGAAGATACGGCATTGGTTGACTATGAAGTCGTGGCTGCGGATACAGATCCTGCGAAGAAGATCGCGATCAAGGGTACATACCAAGGTGGTAGTGCTGAAGTGGTCGGCGGCGGCAACAATGTGGCGGCATTCAAGAGCTTTGAAAATGCTGTGGGTGACGCGGGTGTTGCACAGGAAATTACAGACGCGATGATCATGCTGCAGGGTATGAACTCGAAAGACCTGAAGGCTGCCGTGAAGAAGCTTAGTCCTGAGGGTTCATTGGTTGTGGCTGAGGCTTCCTCGGCAGCGGCTGCTGGCTTCTCGAATCAGATGTCATCACGTTCGGCTGCAGTTGGCGGTACGAGCATGGCTGCTGCTGGTAGCGAGAATGCGTATCCTCTGATGTTTGCGGGCCCATCACTGCGTGATGAAAACGGTTATGAAGCATGGACAACCGCGTTTGGTTCAAAAACCGAGCAGGATGACAATGACGGCATGGCTGGCTTTGACGCTGATGTTTATGGTTCTGTGATCGGTATTGACCGTATGAACGAGAACGTGTTGGCGGGTGTTGCACTTGGTTTTGCAACAGCTGATGTTGATACGAACGGCGGTCTTGGCTCGAGCGAGCTTGATGCGTTGTCATTGGGTGCTTACTTCGCTTACGCTCCATCGGAGTGGAAGATCGAAGGCGGCATGGTTTACTCATACGGCGAGGCTGACCTTGAGCGAACGACGCTTGGCGGTACGGCTAAGGCTGACAGTGTGGAATCATACTCACTGACATCATATGCTGGTGCGAGCTACGATTTTGTTGCTCAAGATGGCAAGTTGACATTGTCACCAAGTGCGAAGCTTTCTTACACCTACTTCAACCAAGATGGTTATAAAGAAAAGGGTGCTGGCGGCTTTGGCTTGAATGTTGATTCGTTTGGTAAGGACGTTGTGACAGGTATTGTGGGCATGAGCAGTGCTTACAAGGTTGACGATCAGCTGACACTCAACGGTCTTGTTGCTTTGAAGTATGACTTTGTCAATGAAGCGGCTGAGGTTGATGCAGTATTGCTGGCACCGGGCGCGACTTCCTTCAGCTCAAAGGGTATTGAAACCGACAAAACAGCGATCGAGCTGGGCGGCGGTTTTGACTGGAAGCTGAATGATAAGATGAAGGCTTCTTGTGACTACACCTATGAGCACCGTGACAGTGCTGATACTCAGAGTTTGACTGTTGGTTTTAACCTTCTGTTCTAATCTGAGAATAGATCATTAAAGATGAAACGTCTTTCTGAAGACCGCGATCAGGGCAGTAAAATGTCCTGATCGTTTTAATATATGGCAATCAAAAAACCAGCCGATGAGGGGCTGGTTTTTTTTTGATTAGTTTTGAGAGGGGAGGGGGGTTATTTACGTCGACGGAGGAGGGTGAGTGTGGTGATGGCTAATAGTGAGATAGATGCGGGTTCGGGGATGGGGTTGATTGAGACGAATTGGCCGAGGTCTTGGGGGGCATCATTGATTGTGCCCAAGATTTCGAGGGTAGGGGAGCCGGGTAAAGTGGGGAGGACGCCGTCGTATGAGGCGGGGAAAGTGATGTTGAAGGTGATTGAGGAGAATGAGTAGCTGGAGCCGGCGGCGAAATCCATGTTGGCGACCATTGCGAAAGAGGCATTGGTGTCGTTGGTGCCGCGGATACTTGAGCTGAAGGTGAGTTGCTGAGGCGGTGATCCGCTTTCGTCGGCAACTGTGATGGTGGTTGTTGGTGAGAAGGATTCGATGCCGCCAAAGGTACCACCATCTCTGAATGCGAATGTTAGGCTGCCAGCGTGCTCGAAGTGGGCGTAGAAGCCTCCGGTTGAGGAATTGATGGTATATGAGAGCGTGGTTTGGCCTGCGGATGAGAAGTCGTGAGCGAAACGAGAGATGTTGTTGGTGTCAGTGGTGATGGTTGTTCTGGAAGCTGAGGGGATGCCGAACTCGGGTATGGCTGGGGTGAAGATGTGCGATTCCTGGTCGAGTGTGGTGTCCAGATCGATGTTGGCGGTGAGGGGTAATGAAATGAGAGCGCATGAAGCGAGTATTGATGCATGTAAAAATGTGCGAAGATATCTGCTAGCCATCTTTATCCTCCTATTTAGAATAGATGTGCAAAGCGAAACGCTTTTTTGGTTTTAAATATGTTGGAATGAATCGTGTTTTGTAGAGGTATGAAAAGATTCAGAAAATGATACAGACAGTACGAGCGAATATAGCTCAATATATTACGAGGGCAATAGATTCTTGAAGGGCTTGGCTAAAGAGAGATGATGGGGGGCGTTGCGAATGGTATAAAAAAAGCACAGCTCTGGAGTTAGAGCTGTGCTAGGGTTTATGCTAAATTTGGTAGTTTGACGTGTAGTTGAATTTGTTTAGAGTCAAATATTGATCGTCGTTGATCGAGTAAAAAACCGAAATAAAACGGGCTTACTTGGTGTGTTGCTGATTGCTTAATAAAGATTGGCCTTATTTGCTGCGGCGGGTGGTGAGGGCGAGTGAAGCGATGGCTAATAGTGAGATAGATGCGGGTTCGGGGATTGGTGTGAGAGAGAGGAACTGGCCGTGTTCTGTTGTGGTGTCGTTAATGTAGCCGTGGAATAACGGGTCGCTGCCAGTGATGATGCTGGAGAAGTTTTTGTTGTAGGCAGCGGGGACGGTTGTTGTGAAGGTGATGGATTCGAACGAGAAGGGTTGGTTTTCGGGTATTTCAATTTCGAATCCGAAGCGGTTGCCGTCACCGCTGTTGCCTGTGAAGACAACGTTGGTGGTGGGGTCCTTAATGGTGGGTGTGAAGGCGGCTTGGAGATCGTTGAAAGTGATAAGGGGGTTGTTGTCGGTGAATGCGCCGTCTAGATGGCTGATGTCGTTGCCGGTCCAGAAGCTAAGGACTAATTTTCCGGCTTTGGGGAAGTTGGCGTAGAACCGGCCGGTGGATGATTTGAGGTTGAGTGAGAGGGTCGTATCTCCAAGTGTGCTGAAGTCGGGGTTGATGGGGACGGGTGCAGATGTGTGGAGGTTGGCGTTGGTGCCTTGGTATACGTGGGTGTCAAAGAAGAAGGACTCACTATCAAAAGTGACTTCGTAGTTGAGGTTAGTGATGGATGCGTGTGTGGTGGCGGTGATGGCGGTAGTAAGCAGAAGGAAGGCGATTGTTTTGAATGGCTTGAGCATGGTGAAGTCTTTCTAATGGTTGGGCATTATGAGGAAGTTTGTTAAGCGATTAGATGATGCGTGTGTTTATCGTTTACGGCGAATGAGGGCGAATGCGCCGAGGGCTAAGAAGGAGATAGATGCTGGTTCGGGCGTGTGGATGATGTCGCCGAGACGAACGAAGGGGCCGAAGTGTTGTGGTACGTTGACGAAGTTCATGAAGCCGCGAACGGAGAAGTCGCTGCTGTGGAAGTATGGGTTTTGGAATATTGCTTGAGAACTTGCGGGGATGTTGAGGTTGAAGGTGAAGGATGTGAAGGTGAAGGATGTGTTGGCGGCGAGTGTGGTTTTTGCACTGAGATTGATATTTTGTCCGCCGGGGATGGTGAAGACAGAATCAGATTGATTGTTTTTAGGATTTAGGACGACGCCTGTCCTGAAGATGGGGTGAGCGTTGCCTTGGAGATTGTTCAGTGTGAAACTTGTGACGGAGTATTTTTCATCGACAGCGACAAAGTCGTGGGGGAAGTGTGCGTTGTGATCGATGTTGAAATCAAGATCGCCTGCCGCGGTGAAATCGACGACGAATTGCTTGCCCGTGGGTGCTGATATGGTGAATTGGAGATCGGTGTCGGAATTAATGGATGAGAAGTCTGTGGTGAGTGGCGTGTGCATGTAGTTGCCTTGGACTTGAGCGGTGACGCCGAAGAGGCTTTGGGAGAATTGTTCGTTGGTGGCGATGCCTTGGACGAGGATGGGGTTGGCGTGGGTTGTGGTGGTGAGGAGGGTGAGCAAAAGAAGGATGGATAGGGTCATCGGTCGGATGACAGATAGGCACAGGCGATTCATGTAGTTGTCTTTCAATCTAATAGATATAAGCAAAATAAGCCCAAGCGTTGGTAGGAGGCTTGGGTTGGATTAAATCGCATGATCGAGATGATTGGTGCAAGTCGGCTCTCTCCGCCTCGAAATCCCTATATCCCCTCGAATTGCGACAGCGTTAAATGGGAGTATATTGCTATCATTTAAAGGAGCAAATGTCTTTTGTAGGTTTGTAATAATTTGCGACAGAATTACATGGGAAGATGATGGGCTGAGGGTCGTGTCATGAAATGATGAAATAGGTTATAGGAATTAGGGGATCGGTGGATGGTTGGTGGAGAAAATTGAAAATTGTAAAAGTTTTTGGTTAGTGTCTGCTGTTGAGTAGGGGCGAAAAATTGATATTCTTAAGTGTAAATAAGACTGTGGAATCGTGTATTCTGCTATTTGGAACGCGATTTCGAGTGTTATTTCACTGGTGTAAATAGGTGGGCCGATAAAGGGGGGCGTAAAGGGGTCGTGAGGGGAAAATTTGCTTTAAGTCTCAGTTGAGTGGAGGTTTACGTCGATAGGACATATCCTTAGCTGGGAACGGGTTCATAAAAAGATAAAAGGTACTGGTTAACTTGATAAAGGGTAGGAAAGATTCTATTCTTGAGGACTTGTGGGACGCCTGTGCCCGCCTTTTGCCAGACTGTGAGATGAACCCGGAGGTCCTGGGTTGATTTGACGGTACCCGGACCCACCCGGTGAGCATGGTAAAGCTGAAAATTTGAAAAGGGAATGTTTGCTATGAGCGATAGTACCGCGACAGGTGCGAAGGTACGTGTGCTGATTGGTAAGCCAGGTCTTGATGGTCATGACCGTGGCGCCAAGTATGTTGCGCACATTCTTCGTGATGCTGGATTCGAAGTGATTTATACGGGTATTCGTCGTACGCCTGAGCAGATCGTTGATGCAGCGATTCAGGAAGACGTGAAGATGATTGGCCTGAGTTTGCTTTCAGGAGCGCATAACACGTTATTTAAGCGTGTGTTGGATCTTCTGAAGGAGAAGGACGCTGCGGACATTATTGTGTTCGGTGGCGGGACGATTCCGCCGGACGATGTTCCGGGTCTGGAAGCGATGGGTATCAAGGCTGTGTTCGGCCCGGGTACACCTGCGAAAGAGATTGTGGATACGCTGAACGCATGTTTGGCTAAGTAAGAGATTTACAGGCAGAGAGTTCGGTTGTCTGATATGACAAATGATCTGAATCAACTTGTAGAGAAGGCTTTGGAGGACGGTCCTGTCGGGATTCGTGCTGCGGGTCGATTGATGAGCCTCATGGAGGATCAGCCTTGGCGGTTGCCAGAGCTGTTTCATGCGTGGGCGGCGATCCGTCAGGGTCGTGAAGATGAGTTGAGTGAGCAGATCCCGATGCCACGGTTGTTCCTGGGTATAACAGGTGCGCCGGGTAGCGGTAAGTCGACGATGACGGACGCTTTGGTTGGTGAATATCGCGAGAAGTATCCGGACAAGAAGGTGGGTGTGATTGCGGTTGACCCGAGTAGCCCGTTTACAGGCGGGTCGGTATTGGGTGACCGTGTTCGGATGATGCGTCACGCGACAGATTCAAAGGTTTTTATTCGTTCGTTGTCTGCACGTGGGCATCTTGGCGGCCTGACACTTGGTGTTAAGGGCGTTGCTCGGATCATGGGCTTGATTGGTTGCGATGTCGTGATCATTGAGACTGTGGGCGTTGGGCAGAGCGAGGTGGAAGTGACGCAGGTAGCAGACCTGGTGGCGGTTGTGCTGGCACCGGGGCAGGGCGATTCGATCCAGATGCTGAAGGCGGGCTTGATGGAGATTGCGGACTTGTTCGTGATCAACAAGATGGACCGCGAAGGATCGGCGCAGTTACATACGCAGTTATTGAGCAGTCTGAATCTGAGCTTCGATAAGAAGGCGGTGACGGATGTGCAGCTGGTGAGTGCGACGGACAAGGTGAACATTGATGTGCTGGTGGAGCTTTTGGATAAGCGTACGAGCGAGCAGTGTGAGGCTTGGCCGGAGCTTCGCGAGAAGCGGATGCATGCGGATGTGAGTGAGTCGGTGCTGGATCAGGCGCGGATGCGTTTGGCGGGAGTGCTGAGATCGAAACCTGAGATGACGGCAAAGATTATTGATGGCACGGTGACGGTCAAGGATGTGGCCCATGTGCTTTTGAAAGAAGCCTGCTCGCCCTCGGAAGATTGCTCATTGAAGAAATGAGTGATTGGAGTCGGAAGCGGGCTTGGTTTTTATAAGGGATGGGAGCTAACTGGTGATTAGATGTGCTAATCGCTGGATAGGGAAAAGGGGCGAGCGATCGCCCATTAACAATGACATAATCATCGGAAGCTGACCCAATAGTGAGGGAAGGCTAAAGACCCTAACGGGAGATGAAAAAAGATGGCTGACGATAAGTGCTCGAATCTGGAAAAAATTGCAGAAGCAAAGAAGAAATGGGACGAGGGTCCGGTCGCGAAGACATGTGGTCGTTTTCCTGAGCGTAAAGAAGAGTTTGTAACGGTTTCGGATGAGCCGGTGGAACGTCTTTACACACCAGAACCTAGTGTGATGAAGGAATACAACGAGAAGCTCGGCTTCCCGGGACAGTATCCGTTTACACGTGGTGTGCAGCCAACGATGTACCGCGGTCGTTTGTGGACGATGCGTATGTATGCTGGTTTCTCGACTGCTGAGGAATCGAACAAGCGTTACCGTTACCTGCTCGAACAGGGTTCGACTGGGTTGTCGGTTGCGTTCGACTTGCCAACACAGATCGGTTACGACTCTGATGACTCGATGTCAGTTGGCGAAGTGGGTAAGGTCGGCGTTGCGATCGACTCACTGGCAGACATGGAAGTTTTGTTTGACGGCATCCCGCTGGACAAGGTTTCGACTTCGATGACGATCAACTCGAGTGCTGCAATTCTCCTGGCGATGTACATCGCTGTTGGTGAGAAGCAGGGCGTTCCAGCAGACAAGCTGACGGGTACGATTCAGAACGACATTTTGAAAGAATACATCGCACGTGGCACGTACCGGTTCCCACCGAAGCCATCACTGCGATTGATCTCGAATATTTTTGAGTATTGCACGAAGAGCGTTCCACGCTGGAATACGATCTCAATCTCAGGCTACCACATCCGTGAAGCGGGTTCGACTGCTGCACAGGAAGTTGGTTTCACGATTGCAGACGCAATCTGCTATGTTGAAACAGCGATGAAGGCTGGCCTGAAGGTTGACGATTTTGCACCACGTTTGGCGTTCTTCTTTGCGGCTCATACGGACCTTCTTGAAGAAGTTGCGAAGTTCCGTGCAGCACGTCGTCTCTATGCGAAGATCATGAAGGATCGCTTCAAAGCTGAAAATCCTAAATCATGGATGCTTCGTTTCCATACGCAGACTGGTGGCGTGACGTTGACTGCTCAGCAACCTGACAACAACATCGTACGTGTTGCGATTCAGACGCTGGCAGCGGTATTGGGTGGGACTCAGTCATTGCACACGAACTCGAAGGACGAGGCGCTGGCGCTTCCGACGGAAGACAGTGTGCGAGTTGCGCTTCGTACGCAGCAGATTGTGGCTGAGGAGTCAGGTGTAACTAGCACGATTGACCCATTAGGAGGCAGCTTCTATGTTGAACAGCTCACAGATAAGATCGAAGCCGAAGCCCTTGCCTATATCGAGAAAATCGATGAGCTGGGTGGCATGGTGCCCGCCATCGAGCAGGGTTACGTGCAAAAAGAGATCGAGCAATCGGCTTACAATTACGGTCAGTCCATCGAAAGCAACGACCGTATTGTCGTCGGTGTGAACAAGTTCCAGGTGGAAGAAGAGAATACGATTCCACTGTTCAAAGTTGACGAGTCTGTCGGCAAATTGCAATCTGATAAGATTGCGAAGGTCAAGGCGGATCGTAACGAGGAAGTTGTTAAGACGAAGCTTGCTGCGTTGACTGAGGCATCAAAGGGTGATGAGAACCTGATGCCGTTCATTCTGGATGCGGTTCGCGAGTACGCGACGATTGGCGAAATTTGTAACGCTATGGAAGGTGTCTTTGGACAATACACTGAGACCTTTAACTAATCGAAAATTAGAAGCTCATCGGAGGAATCCGGTGAGCTTTATTTAACGCAAAGATAATTTTGCATCGTTAAGATGCAGACTGTTTAAAGAACAGAAAGGCTGGAGCAATGATTAAGGCTAAAGCAATCAATCACCTCGGTGTTGCGGTTAAGTCACTGGACGAAGCACGCGAATACTACGAAAACGTTCTCGGCGGCAAATTTGAAGGTGTCGAAGAAGTTGTAGAGCAGAAGGTTAAGGTTGCGTTCTACCTTGTTGGTGATGTTCGTATCGAGTTGCTTGAGCCAACCAGCGAAGATTCACCGATCAGTAAGTTCTTGGAAAAGCGCGGCGAAGGCATCCATCATGTTGCTTACACTGTTGAGAACATTCAGGATCGTATTGATGAGATCAAAGAAGGCGGCCTTCGTATGATCGATGAGAAGCCACGTAATGGTGCTCACGGTACGAAGATTGCATTCATGCATCCAAAATCTTCACGCGGCATTCTCACGGAACTCTGTGAGCCAGGCCACTAAATAGTTATTGAAATGCTGTAGTCAGTTTGATGCAGTGATTGAATAGACTCGTTTGTCGCTGAAAGGCGGCGGATGAGTTTTTGGGGTGGGATCCAGGAAAGAATTATTAGTCAACCCACTTTTATCAGTGAGGAATGTAAGCCATGCCAGAGAGCAAGACTCGCAGTCAGATGACGATGGCTGATCGTATCGCCGAATTGCGCGAGAAGAAGAAGACGATCCGCGGAATGGGCGGTGAGAAGCGCATTGATAAGCAGCATTCTCAAGGCAAGCTGACCGCTCGTGAGCGTGTTGATGTGCTTTTGGATCCGGATTCCATGCAAGAGCAGAATGCTTTTGCGGCACACCGCTGTGTGAACTTTGGCATGGAAGGCAAGTTTGTTCCTGCTGACGGTGTCATCACGGGTTGTGGTGCTGTAGATGGCCGACTGGTTCACTTTGCGTCACAGGACTTTACGTCTGTTGGTGGTGCTGCGGGTGAGATTCACTCGGAAAAAGTGGTGAACATGATGAAGGCTTCCTTGAAGACAGGTAGCCCGTTTGTGTTTATTAATGACTCAGGTGGTGCTCGTATTCAGGAAGGTATTGACGCGTTGTCGGGTTATGGCCGCACGTTCTACCATAACACGCTGCTTTCAGGTGTTGTTCCTCAGATCTCACTGATTTGTGGTCCTTGTGCGGGTGGTGCTGCTTACGCACCGGCTCTGACGGACTTCATCATTCAGACGCGCCAGGCACAGATGTTTATCACGGGTCCTGCTGTTATCAAGCAGGTGACTGGTGAAGAGGTCACTGCTGAACAGCTTGGTGGCCCTGAAGCTCAGATGACTTATTCGGGTGTTGTTCACTTCGTTGCTGACGATGATAAACACGCGATGGAAATCTGTAAGAAGCTTCTCTCCTTCCTTCCTGCGAACAACATGGAAGATCCGCCAATGGGTCCACGTGTTGAAACGATGGAAGTCGAAGAATCATTGAATAGCATTATCCCGGACAATCCACGTCAGGGTTACGATATGCGTGATGTGATTTCGAAGATCGTTGATGATGGCGATTTCCTTGAATCACAGCAGACATTCGCTCAGAACATGATTACTTGCTTTGCTCGTATCAATGGTCGTTCGGTTGGTATCATTGCGAACCAGCCGATGGTCAAGGCGGGTTGCCTTGATATCGATGCTTCTGACAAGTCATCACGGTTTATCCGTTTCTGTAACGCGTTTAATATTCCACTGGTGACATTGGTTGACGTTCCGGGTTTCATGCCGGGCGTTCAGCAGGAATATGGTGGGATTATCCGTCACGGAGCGAAGATGTTGTTTGCTTATTCAGCGGCAACGGTTCCGAAGATCTCGATCATGCTGCGTAAGGCATATGGCGGTGCATACCTTGCGATGTCATCCAAGCAGTTGGGTGCTGACCGTGTTGCAGCTTGGCCAAGTGCTGAGATTGCAGTGATGGGTGCTGAAGGCGCCGCGGGTATCGTGTTCCGTAAAGAAATTGCTGCGGCGGACGATCAAGCTGCGAAACGTGAAGAATTGATCGAAGCGTATCGTGAGAAATTCTCGACGCCTTACATTGCTGGGCAACGTCAGTTGGTAGACGATATCATTGAGCCATCTGAGACACGTCGCTATGTGGCGATGGCGTTGGATGCGTTGTCATCGAAGCGTGATGTGCGTCCTGAGAAGAAGCATGGCTTGATCCCTCTGTAAAGCGGGCGGTTTGAGTTAAAATCATTGTTTTGTTGAAATGGGCATGCTCAGACGGAGGGTCTGAGTGGGTCTGTGAAGACGAAAGCGGGCATTGTCTGTAGGATGGTGCTTTTGAAGATAGATTTCTAACAGGAAGAGATATATATGCTCACTAACCTGACCACACTTGCACTGACGTCGGAGCAGCTTACGGGTGGTATTGTGCTGATGATCGTGGGTATGGGCGTTGTGTTTTCGGCTTTGATTTTGCTCTTATGGGCGATCAAGTTGATGCATGCGATGCTGAATAAGCCTGCACCAGCACCTGCGGTAGCGGCTGCGAGCGTTCCAGTGGCGTCAGCGAAGGCTGCGAGTGATGAGATTGAGCCTGAAACATTAGTTGTGATTGCTGCTGCGGTTGCTGCGATTGTTCGTAAGCCTCATCGGATTCGTCGTGTGGATTCACTGACGGCACAGCAGGCAGGTAGCAATTGGGCGAGACACGGTCGTCGTGCGATCATGACGAGTCACCGTCCGACACGCCGGTAGGCTGATGGGTGTGAAGGTGTGTTGGTTAATTCGTGAAAAATTACGGCCAGCGATGCTGAGCCTGAGATAACAAATAATTGGTCAATCAAAACCAAAAACGCAAGGTACGATTCCCATGAAATTACGCATTACGGTTCAAGGTAAACAGTACGACGTTGATGTAGACGTTTTAGATGAAAATGGCGGCGCGGCACCGGTCGCGGCGGCAGCTCCGGCTCCAGTCGCAGCGCCCGCACCAGCAGCGGCTCCGGCTCCAGCACCCGCACCAGCGGCAGCTCCGGCCCCAGCGGCAGGCGGCGCAGGTGGTGACGCAACGGCCCCGATTGCTGGCAGCATTCTTGAAATTAAGGTCAAAGTCGGCGACACGGTTGCTGTAAATGATCCACTGCTGACGCTCGAAGCGATGAAGATGGAATCAGTGGTCGCATCTCCGGTTGCGGGTACGGTTTCAGCGATCACTTGTGGAGCAGGTGATGCGGTTCAGGCTGGCCAGGTGCTGGTTAAGTTCTAATCTCAGTCGTATTGGGTTTGCTGTTTGAGGATCGTGGATCTTTGAATTAGAGCGGACTCATTGTTGGGCGGACTGGCTGAGAAGTCATTTGCCCGTAGGCGCTGATGCGGCGAGAGCTGCGAGAGGCGTTATGAGAAAGCCTAACTACCGAATAGAGTGTTTGGCATAATGCAACAATTAATAGATACAATTTCACAGTACCTCGCTGGCTCGGGATTCGGGCAGTGGGAGTATATGTGGCCCAATGTGGTGATGATCGGTATTGGTCTACTCTTCATATACCTTGCGATTAAGAAGGGTTTCGAGCCACTGCTTCTGGTACCGATTGGTTTCGGTGTTTTGATCGGTAATATTCCATACAATTCAAACGAGGTCGCGCTTGGGGTGTATGACGGGCCGGTGAATCCGCACGATCTTCATTACTACGAGATTGAAACAGACAAGCTGACTTTTGAGATTGAAGGCAAGGACGTCGTTGGCGTTGCTGCGGCTTTGGATCGCATTAAAGAGTTGAAGTCTGAGACGCAGAAGGCGGGCTTTGAATCAGAGCTTGAGACGATGTCTGGCGGGGAGAAATTCCTGACGGCGTTGTATGCTTCTGATGTCGCGAATTTCGAGTCGGTGTCAGATATTAAAGCTATCGAAAATCCACAAGAAGGCAAAAACCTTGCGTTTGAAGGCAAGGCTGTGATGGTTAATGGTCACAACCTTTATCCTTGGAGCACAAGTAAGCTTTCAAAAGATTTTGGTGTTGAAGAAGTCGCTGGCGAGAAAGAGATTACAAAGCCAGGCTTCATTAATCTTGGTCAAGGCCGATATGTTTTTGCGAAGCAGATTGACCGTGAAGGTCAGTTCCCACAATACCCACAGGTTTGGTCAGTCGACAAACAGAATATCCATAACGCATCTGTGTTCTGGTGGCTGTTTGCGGGTGTTGGTTTGGCTGGCTTCTATCCACCATTGATCTTCCTTGGTATTGGTGCTTTGACGGACTTTGGCCCGATGCTGAGCAACCCAAAGACATTGTTGCTTGGTGCTGCTGCACAGTTCGGCATCTTTGGCGCATTTCTTGGTGCGATCTTCTTGGGTTTCACAGATGCTCAAGCGGGTGCGATTGGCATCATTGGTGGTGCGGATGGCCCAACGGCGATCTTTACAGCTTCGCAGCTTGCTCCACCACTATTAGGTGCGATTGCATTGGCGGCTTATTCCTACATGGCGATGGTTCCGATCATTCAGCCACCGATTATGAAGTTGCTCACGACGAGGGAAGAACGCTTGCGTCGGATGCCGATGCCTAAGACGGAAGTCTCACGCACAGCGAAAGTCATGTTCCCAATCGTTGGCTTCTTGATGACAGCCATGATTGCTCCTGGCGGTCTTGCACTGCTCGGCATGCTTTTCTTCGGTAACCTTCTTCGTGAGTCTTTGGTTACAGACCGTTTAGCTAAGACTGCACAGACAACCTTCATCGATATCGTCACCATTCTTCTTGGTGTCACTGTTGGTGCAAAAACTTCTGCTGCAAACTTCCTGACAATGCAGACGATTTACATCTTCGTGCTTGGTATTACAGCTTTTGCTGTGGCTACGATGTCGGGTCTACTTTTTGCTAAGGTGATGAATCTTTTCCTGAAAGAAAAGATCAATCCGCTGATTGGTGCGGCTGGTGTTTCGGCTGTTCCAATGGCTGCTCGTGTTGTGCACAAGGTTGGTACGGATGAGGATCCGCAAAACTTCCTTTTGATGCACGCGATGGGGCCGAATGTTGCGGGGGTGATTGGATCGGCTGTTGCGGCGGGTGTGCTGCTTAGCAGTCTCGGATAATAAAAATTGCACCTCTTTGCTGAAAAGTGAAGAGGTGTTTTAATGCGTTCTGTGACAATTTGTATGCGTTGCTCCAATGGTCGTTGCGTGAATGCGAAGTGAATCAAGTTGGTTTACTGCTCATGGATTTGATTTATGTCTGTAGCAGTAACGCACGAAATGCATAACGGGATGGGTGTGAACGTATTGAAACGAATGGGTAAAGGGAAGCGTTGATGCTTGTCTATCATTACGACGAGACTGATTCGACAAATACGCGTGCTGCGGAATTGGCGCGTGAGCATGTTGGTGAAGTGATCGTGGTGAGTGCGGGGAAGCAAACGATGGGGCGGGGGAGAATGGGGAGAAAGTGGGAATCGCCTGCGGGTGGTGCTTGGTTTAGTGTGGTGTGGCCGAGCAATCGAGGGCCGGAAGAGATGGGGGCGGCACCGTTAGCTGTGGGGATGGCGGTGCGTGAAGTGATTGCGGGGATGGGGGAAGCAGGGTTGAGGGATCGATTGCGGATTAAGTGGCCGAACGATGTATTGGTGGGTGAGCGAAAATTGGTCGGGATACTGTGTGAGCAGGTGTTGGTTGCAGGGCAGGGTGTTGAGGAGGGGATTGGAGGGAGCATGATATTGGGGGTCGGGATTAATGCGAACGTGGATGTGTCGGGGTTGGGAGAAGATTTGAGGACACGGCCAACGTCGCTGAAAGACGAGTTGGGATGCGAGGTGAATATCACGAAATTAATCGGGGATTGTGGGGTGGCAATTACGGGGGCTATGCGGGAGTTAGAAGTGTGTGGTGGTTTGAATGAGGAGGCGAGGGCGCGGATTGAGGGGAGCTTGGCGTGGG
Organism: Poriferisphaera corsica; assembly: GCF_007747445.1. Lineage (NCBI taxonomy): Bacteria > Pseudomonadati > Planctomycetota > Phycisphaerae > Phycisphaerales > Phycisphaeraceae > Poriferisphaera > Poriferisphaera corsica. Next base: position 3,992,478 of record NZ_CP036425.1, on the reverse strand, counting down.
TGGGTGAGGAGGTGAGGTATGAGATGGGTGGAAAAGAACAGATGGGGGTCTTGGTTGGGGTTGATGATGGTGGTGGATTGCTTGTGGAGGTTGGGGGGAAGAGTCGCATCAGGCTGGAATCTGGTGAGATAACGAAAATGCGGGGAAGTGGATGAATCACGTGTTAGAAGTGCGTGAATAGAAAGGTTTTTGCCGGTAACACCAAACAAAACACGGGCATCACCTAATATAGAGTTGAATTGTTCCGATAGGAACTATGTATAAATCGATTGTTTAGTACCCACAGCCTGGAGCCTCACGATGGTTAGTGACAAACAGGGACTCACCTTTCCCCGGATGACAGCGGAAGAAGCAGCGGAATTGATTCCGAATAATGCGATGATTGCTTTTTCTGGATTTACCCCAGCGGGTGCAGCGAAAGTTGTGCCTTCAGCGTTGGCGGAGCGTGCGAAGGCGCTTCACGAAAAAGGTGAAGAGTATCGCGTGCGTGTGTTGACCGGAGCGTCAACTGGTAAGGATTTGGACGAAGCTTTAGCGGCAGCGGATGCGATTGCATGGCGTGCACCGTACCAATCATCAAAATCATTACGTGGGTGTATCAATAGCCAAAAGACAGAGTTTTTGGATATGCACTTGTCGCACGTGCCACAGATGTTGGGTTTTGGTTTTATTGACCAGCCAGACTTTGCGGTTGTTGAAGCAACCGATGTGACGCCGGACGGTCGCGTTTATCTAACGACGAGTGGTGGTATTTCAGCGGCTGCACTTCGTTATGCGAAGAAGGTCATCATTGAGGTGAACCGTGCACACTCAACACGACTGGCAGAGATGCATGACGTGGTGATTTTGCCGAAGCCGCCGCATCGTAACCCGATCCCCATTTTCCACCCGCTCTCAAAGATGGGTACACCGTTTGCAACGGTTGATCCTAAGAAGATTGTTGCGGTTGTAGAAAATAATCAGAGTGATGGTGTTGCGCCGTTTGCCGCTCCGGACGAAGTCAGCAACAGGATTGCTGATCACGTTGTGAAGTTCTTGGTCGCTGAACTGAAGGCTGGCCGTATCCCACCAGAATTCCTCCCACTACAGTCGGGTGTCGGTAACGTCGCCAATGCTGTTATGGCAGGTCTGGGTACCGCTGACGATATCCCGCCTTTCTATATGTATTCCGAAGTTTTCCAAGATGCGCTTGTTGACTTGATGGAATCGGGCAAGCTCCTCGGCGCTTCAACAACTTCACTTACGCTCTCTGATCCGAAAATCAAGAGTGTGTACGACAACATGGACTTCTACGGCTCACGTGTGGTCTTGCGTCCTCAGGAACTCTCGAACAATCCAGGGGTTGTTCGTCGCTTGGGTGTGATCGCGATTAATACGGCGATCGAAGCTGATATTTATGGTCATGTGAACTCGACACATATTTGTGGTACGCAGTTGATGAATGGTATTGGCGGATCGGGTGACTTTATTCGTAACGCATACCTGTCTATCTTTGTGGCTCCTTCTGTTGCGAAGGCTGGCAAGATTTCTGCTGTCGTCCCAATGGCGTCACACGTTGACCACTCTGAGCACTCTGTGAATGTTTTTGTTACGGAACAAGGCCTTGCGGACCTGCGTGGTTTGGGCCCAATTGAACGTGCAAACGCGATCATCGAAAATTGTGCTCATCCACGATACAAAGACTATCTTCGCAAGTATGTCAACGAATCTCCGGGTGGTCACCTCCATCACGACCTCACGAAATGCTTCGAGTTGCACCGCAACTTCATCGAAACAGGTGAGATGTTACCTGAGTAAGTGATGATGTAATAAAATCAAACAGTCGATTAGAGGCCGTGACAATTTGTTGCGGCCTTTTTTAATGCGCTTCTTTTAAAACATACTTGTTGCCTCGTGGGTCGTTATGTATTGAATGCTTATTCAGTGAACCTGCTGTTGATGATGGTTTTACTTACGCGGCATATAACGTTGTAATCTGTTTCAGTTTTTCTTGAGAAATTTTCGATCCGGTAATTAATTGAGTGGTTGGTTTGGATAGCGTCATACAGGAAATTCCCTGATCAGATGAGATGATTGATAGCCGATTTGTTGCCTATTGTTTGTGCGTGCAAGCAGTGCAATGATTGGGCAGGTTGGTATTAATGAATCACTTTGAGATGACGGTATGGATTGGTTTTGTATTGTTTTTGGGCGCGTTTACACAGGGTGCGGTGGGTTTTGGTTTAGGCTTGGTGGCAATACCTTTGTTGGTGTTGGGTGAAATACCCTTGCCGACGGCGATTGCAGTCATGCTTGTTACGATGCTGTTCACGAACAGTACGAGCTGCTTGAAATACCGAGGGTCAATTCATTGGAAAACGGTGTGGCCGCTCGTGTCGATGCATCTGATTGGATTGCCGTTTGGTGTGTTGACGTTGGTGTATATTGAAGGGTTTAATCCATCAGTGGCGAAGGCGGTTGTTGGGATCATGGTATTGATTGCGGTGTTTGCACAGTGGGCCTTGAAGGTGAAGCCACGGGATCATGTGAATGCGGTGTGGGGTTGGGGTGCGGGCTTGGGGAGTGGGTACATTGAGGGATTGGTTGGGATGGGGTCGCCGCCACTGGTGTTGTATGTGATGATGCAGAAGTGGGATTTGGATCGGATCCGTACGACGATATGGGTGGTGTTCCTGTCGGATGTGATACCGTTGCTATTGCTATTGAGTTATGAATTTAAAGGGGAGATTGTTTATGCGGTGTATTTGGGTGTTTTTTTGTTCCCGGTTAGCGTGTGCGGTACGTTGCTGGGGAATAAGGCTGGGCATTGGTTAGGGGTGGAGAAGTTGCGATGGGTTGCTTATATGATCTTGGTGCTGTTGGGAATGGTGAGTGTATGTTTGCCATTAGCTAAGTGGACGCATCACGCGTTACTAGCAGGGAAGTATTAAAGTTGTGTTTTTGAATTGATGAGTATGCTCGACTTGAACGAAACAATTTGGATCGGGTGCGTGCTCTTTGTAGGCAGTGTTTCCAGCGGAGCAGTGGGCTTTGGTGTTGGATTGATATGTATACCACTGTTGGTATTGGGCGGCGTGTCATTGCCGTCGGCGATTACAATTATGCTGATGACGATGTTGTTTGTGAATGGTGTAAGTTGCTATTACTACCGAGGCCATATTCATTGGCCGTCAATCTGCCCGGTGCTTGTGTCGCATTTGATTGCGTTGCCGATCGGTGTTGCGACGTTATATTTATTGGACACATTTAATCCGGATATCGCGAAGGCGATGGTGGGTGTGGTGGTGCTGTTGGCAGTGGCGATGCAGACGATGTTGCGTGTTGAGCCACAAGATAAGTTGGGGCGAAATTGGGCATATGCGGCGGGAGGTTCGAGTGGTTACATTGAGGGGTTAGTAGGGATGGGTTCGCCGCCTTTGATTTTATATATGATGGCGCATCGATGGGGGATGCATCGTATGCGCACGTTTATATGGTTGATTTTTCTGGCGGATATTGCGCCATTGCTTTTGATGCTGTGGTATGTGTTTGGGCGTGAGATTATGGTGGCGACATTTCTTGGTGTGCTTTTTTTTCCGGTATCGTTTATTGGTGCGCGGGTAGGGAACAGACTTGGGCAATGGTTAGGAACGGAGCGATTGCGTGTGGTGATGTATATGTTTTTAATTTTGCTTGGTTTGATTAGTATTGTGATTCCGTTTTTGCATTAAAGAATAAAAAAACCGCATTTGAAAATGCGGCTTAGATGATGAGGCTGGTATTTAGGTTTATTGAATAATTGGTGATTCGCCTTTTGGCTCATCGGGCTTGGGTTTGGATTCGGGATTTGGTTGTGGTGGTGCAATTTCACTGGAGATAGCTTGATCGACTTGGCGCATTAAATCGGAGTAATCCATCTGGGTCATTTGAAGATCTTGAAGCACTTGATTCATGACGATCTGTTTGTGAAGCTCGGCTATCTTGTGCTTTTCGTCGACTTCAACAGGTTGCCCCTTGTGCTCTTTTTCGGCGATTTCCGTCGTTAGGCGGTTGTAGTCGGTCATGAGTCGTTGGGCGTCGATGTCTTGTTCGAGTGCGTGGATTGCGTTTTCAAGTTTTTGGGCGATTTCATGGTCTTTTATTTTTTTGCCTAGTTTTTTGGCGTCAGCCAGTATCTCATCGGTTTTGGTCATGATTACCTCCTGTCATTGTGTAAGCGGGTACACTATTATTGCTGAGATTGTTGTGGGTTCATGAAAAATGAACCACAGGAACAATCCGTAACGTACAATATCCGCATCGGCGGGTTTATTGCAATATGAATTATGTTGCGGGTGGATAGCCGATAAACAGGGTTGAGGGGATTGGACGGACGCACCACCCCGTACACTCAGCTTTGTATTATCAAAATACTATAACGGGATAACATCCACATTGATGTATCAGAATCGCATATTAGATTACATTTCAGATCGAAGGTATGAGCCGCAGACACTGCGGGAGTTAGCAGAAGAGCTCAATATTGAGGGAGAGGAGAAGACCGCATTTTACGAAGCGGCAGAGCAGTTGTTATCGGAGGGGCAGGTCATACTGGGCTCGTCAGATGCTGTGACATTGCCACCTCCGGGTAAGGAGATGATTGGGGTTTACCGGCGTCACGAACGTGGGTTTGGCTTTATTGTGCCGGACTCGCTGACGGCTCATGGCGATTTATTTATCCCACCGGGTAATGGTATAGATGCGCTGACGGGTGATCGCGTTCGAGCGAAAGTCATTTCGCAGAAACGTCGTGCGACGATGGGCAAGTCGCCATATATTGGCCGAATTATCGAAGTCCTTGAGCGTTCTGCTCGTGGTTATGTCGGTACGCTTACCAAGCGTGGGAATATGTATGTGGTGAATGTTGATGGCCGATCGCTTCATGAGCCTGTGATCATTCGAGATCCTCATGCTAAGAATGCGAAGGTTGGTTCGAAGGTTGCGATCGATTTGGTGTCTTACCCGGACGATTTTGGCAATTTGCCGGAGGGTGTGATTACCGAGGTTTTAGGGGAGGCTGGTGAGCCGAACGTTGAGACGATGGCGATTATGCGTGCGTTTGGATTGGAAGAAAAATTTCCTAACGATGTGTTAGAGGAAGCCAGATTAGCATCGAAGAAGATTGATAATACGATTCCTGAAGATCGTGAAGATCTGACGAAAACGTTTATCTGCACAATCGACCCACCAGATGCGAAGGATTACGATGATGCGATCTCAATCACGCGGTTTGATGAGGTGCAGAAGGATGGGGCTTGTTATGAATTAGGTGTGCATATTGCAGATGTTGCTCATTTTGTGAAATCGGGCGGTGCGTTGGATAAGGAAGCAATCAGGCGAGGGAACTCGACCTATTTGCCTCGTAAAGTGATTCCGATGCTGCCAGAGGTTTTGTCGAATGGTGTGTGTTCGCTTCAAGAAGGTGTGAACCGATATGCGAAGTCATGCTTTTTGCGGTATGACGAAACGGGGCAGGTAGTGTCAGAGCGGTTTGCGAGAACGGTGATCTGTTCTGCAAAGCGATTGACCTACCTCGAAGCGCAAGCCTTGATCGGTGATGATGTTCGTGAGGCGATGAAGCATACAAAATCCACTCCTAAGTATTCAAGAGAGTTGATTACTGCACTGAAGCTGATGGACGAATTGGCGAAGGTGATTCGTGGTCGGCGTATGAAGCAGGGGATGATTGTGCTGGGTTTGCCGGATGTTGAACTGGTGTTTGACGATTCGGGGCGTGTGGTTGATGCGCAGCCTGAGGATGACGCGTTTACCCATACGATTATTGAGATGTTTATGGTCGAAGCCAACGAGGCTGCGGCTCGCTTATTCGACATCTTGAATATTCCGATGATCAGGCGTACGCACCCTGATCCTGATACTTATGATTTGGGTGAATTGCACTCGTTTGCTAGGGTCTCAGGGTATAACATCCCGCAGCGGCCAGATCGACATTCTTTGCAGGCATTGCTTGAATCGGTGCGAGGTAAGCCGGCACAGCAGGCAGTTCATATGGCGGTCTTGAAAACGCTCAACAAGGCGGAGTATTCACCGTCGATGATTGGGCACTTTGCGCTTGCCAGTGAGCATTACACGCACTTTACTTCGCCAATTAGGCGGTATCCGGATTTTGTGGTGCATCGCGGGATTGATGCAGTGATTGATGCGGCTGATGGAAAGGCAATCAATTCACGTAACAAGAAGAAGATCGCGAAGAAGGTGGTAGAGGACGCACGCGTACCAGACGAAGAGCAGATGCATGAGATCTCTCGAGGTTGTTCACATACGGAGCGAAACTCGGAAACAGCGGAACGTGAGTTGCGTTCATATTTGATTCTTGAATTGCTTGCGGAACATCTGGGCGAAGATTTTAGCGGTACGGTTACAGGTGTGACTTCATCGGGCATTTACGTGCAGGTTGATAAGTTTGTGATTGATGGGTTTGTCCATGTGAATGAATTGCCGCCTGCAGGCGAACGGTGGAAGCTGAATGCAAATACTGGGGCGCTGGTTGCTCAACGATCAGGTAAATCAATAACGATTGGTGATCAATTTGTCATTCGCATTGCGAACGTGGACCTTTCGCGAAGGCAAATGGATTTGGTTATCGTTGATCAACAATCTGGTCGCAAAAGTTCAAAAACGCAGCAAAAAGCGTTTGATAAAAAAACGAAACGTTCGGACAAGTCACACAAACAAGGTTCGAAAAAGAAGTCGGCTCGCGGGGTAAAGCCCAAAAATGCAGCAAAGCAGAAAAGCAAGCTTAAGGCAGCACGTAAACGATCCGCTCGTCGTCGATAATTCGCTAGACAAATTGTTGGTTAGATATGGTCTCTATATTACTCGCACAAACAAGTCCGTATGTACACCAGATATCGCCATTCCTCGTGTATCCGATTCGTTGGTATGGCTTATCTTATCTGGCGGGAATTTTTGCAGCATGGCTATTAATCAGGCGCATCTGTAAAGTCGGCAAAGGAACGATGAAGCCTGAGGCGGTCACGGATTTTATCGTTTTTGTTGCGCTTGGGATGATGATTGGTGGGCGTTTAGGATACTGCATTTTTTATGATCGTAGTTTATGGGGGTTCACGGAGGAGTTTCCATATTGGGGGGTGCTTGCGATCAATAACGGAGGGATGGCTTCGCATGGAGGGATCGTGGGTGCGATTATTGGTGCGTGGTGGTATGGCCGAAAGCATCAACAACCGTTGTTGTTTTTAGTAGATCTGTTGGCTGTGTCTGGACCGATCGGGATCTTTTTTGGGCGTATTGCTAATTTTATTAATGGTGAGTTGTATGGCCGAGCTGTGAAGGATCCTAATTTTGCATTAGGCGTGAAATTTCCAACGGAAATAACCAATTGGTATTACTCGCAGCCAGAAAAATATGAAGCGCTAATTGCCAAGCTCCCATCGCCCACAAAGTTTGGTTATATCCAGGAATACTGGACGCCGGATCGTATTATTGAGCAGACGCAAAAACACAATCAAGTCATTATTGATGCAATCGCGCCATTGCTTACAACGCGTCATCCTTCACAGATTTATCAAGCATTATTGGAAGGACTGGCGCTGTTTGTCATTATGTTTGTGATTTATCGCAAGCCACGTAAGCCAGGTATTGTGACATTCAGCTTCTTTATTTTCTATGCAATATTTAGGATTTTGGCTGAATTTTATAGAAACCCGGATGTTCAGATTGGTTATGAAGCATTCGGCTTAACACGCGGTCAGTGGTTGTCTGTGCCTGTGATTGCGGTGGGTATCGTGGGGATTCTTTGGGCTAAAAGTAGAAATGTCGAAGCATTGGGTGGTTGGCAAAAATTACCGGAATTAGATGCCGAAGCGATGCAGCAATAGCTTTATCTGATGGTTATACCTTCGCAGTACGCTTCGGCTGATATACGAGTAACTGATCTTTGCCTGAGCGTTTTGCAGCATAGAGTGTTTTGTCGGCACATTCAATGAGTGCTTGCGGGGACTTTGCTTCTGACACACGAAGAGTCGCTAAACCCATACTCATGGACAGCTTGATTTGATCATGTTCATCCATGATTTGCCGTGATATTTCTTTGCGGAATTCATCTTGTATGCGTTCTGCAACCTGAATGGCTCGTTGTTGATTGGTATTAGGTAGAAGCAGAACAAATTCATCACCACCGAATCGACCGGCCAAGTCGGAGCGTCGTAGGAATTGCTGCAAAACACGTGATGTGTGTTGTAAGAGCTTGTCACCATTCTGATGGCCCAGCGTGTCATTGAGCGCCTTAAATCCATCAAGATCAATCATAATACATGCAAGATCGGTGTCGTCACGCGTTGAGGCAGCGAAGTAACGCCCTAGCGCTCTGGCAAACGCACGCCTGTTCGCTAATCCCGTTAAGGGATCGGTGGCTGCAATATCTTCTAGTTTCTCAACCACCATCTCCAATTGTTCATTTTTCACACGGAGTTGATCGAGAGTTCGCTCTAATCGTTTTCGTAACTGTTCATTTTCCATCTTGACGATGTAGACTGCGAGATTTTTTTCGACAATGAATGGTAGCCCTGTTAGCCAATCGCCACCACGGATAATGCAATCGTAAGCGCCCTGTTTAATTGCTTGTATGGCCAACTCAATGATGCTTTCGTCAGCCATGACGACGATAGGAAGATCGTTTCGTTTAACAAGAAGATTTTCGACGACATCAAGTGCAGAGCCATCCGGCAAATCCATACTTGTGAGAACAAGATCCACGTGAAGGAGATCCTGTTCTTTGGCTTCAAAAACACTGCAGCAGTATTGCACACAACTCGAGCCAAAATGTTGCTCGAGTGCGTCACGCATCTGATCTAATAAGCGTGCTTCTTCCTCAATGATTAGAATCTTTGGGTTCATCAACTCCTGCGATCCTCTTCCCTTGTCGTCCTGTGCGGTGAGACTTACAGCCTTGGTATCCTCAATCTATTCAGTTATCGACCCAATTGTTATGTTGGTCCATTTAACTTTTATCATCTGGCAATTTGTATCTGATAAAAAACGAACATGTAGTTCAGTTAACTTGCCTGGTTTAGATCCGTTGCCTAGACAATGTCAGCTTAGCGATGCAAAGGTCCAGTAACCGACAGGTTATCCACTTCATCTATTTACATTTCTTTGTGATGCCATGCATTAATCGAAAATACATAGTCCGAGAATATGTGGGCCACTGATATAGGTATGAGCACTTAGTAAGTGTCTGGATAAAGTTAAATCAAGATATATCAGCATTTATATCGAAAGGCATGAGTGTCGCAACTAATTGAACGGTGGTCAATCGGTAAGGTTACTTCCGTAACTTGAGAAAAAATGGGGGTTTGGGGGGAAAAAGTGTTGCTGAGTGGGGAGTAGTGGGGTAATATCCCACGTATCACCTTTGTGTGTGAAAGATTGAAATATTGGTTTTCACCGGCACCTACGAGCACTCAATTGATGCAAAAAATCGCCTTGCAATTCCAGCACCAATCCGAGCCCAGATACAACGGGCCGCTGGCGCAGGAGAAGGCGACGCTATCGCTCTATTCGTCATACCAGGCGAGTTAGACCCGGAAGGCGGATCACTTAGCATCTACACAGAGTCGGATTTTGAAAAACGAGCTCAACAGCTCGACGATTCAGAACTCGACGCGGATCAATTGCTCGAATACGAACGTATTCTCTTTTCTCTTGCAACCCGTGTGGAAATCGACAAACAGGGACGTGTCAGGCTTCCAGAGTCGCTGATCAAGCGAGCTAACTTGCCTTCAGACATCGTACTCCTCGGCGTGAAGGATCACCTCGAAGTACACAGTCGTGAAGCATGGCTCAAACGCCTTGAAGAAAGGCTTGCTCAGAACCCTGCGTTGCTCACCAACCCAAGACGCATGATGCGTCGCTAGGGCGTGATGACAGCATCCCGACAATTCATTTCAATCTCCAATCTATCGATTCATGAGCCTCACGGACGAGGCGACCTATTTCATCTGTAGAGCAAGGACCGCTCCACAGCGATATAGCTCCCCTGCGAAAACGGATTTCGCTAGGTAGCACGAAATAACTGCAGACAGAGATCGGACGCTCTATCTGCTATGGAATTGCTCAGCGAAGGTGGAACGGATTCTTCACCAGAACCCAGGAACCTCAACGCAGGCAGCCTAACGGTCGCTTCACGGACGAAGGACTCTAGTGTGTCAAGCCAGTCGCATCAGTGATCGGGTGCCTTCTAGCATTCAGTCATCTTCTCTGGCACGTTGCCCTACGGCTCTGGCCCTTCGCTGATTTTTTTTATCATTCCTCTTGCCCATTTGTGGTAATTATGCGGTATACCCCCGTTTGTCTTCGTAATGTCATATAAATGTCATTACTGGGTTGCCTATGGCGGTGTTAACAAAAACTGCCCATTTTTGTCGATCTTTCCCAGAATCGATTGTTTAAAATAGGTAATTTTTGGTTAAAATATGACTAAGTTGATACCGTTTCCTGCGAACTTGCTGCGATTGCAACGCGTAAAATAGAGTGTCATGCAATCCTGCTTTGCAGATATGCCTAGATATTTGGGCATCTAAATATGATCTTTCTCCTCCGCCATGCCATACGGACTCCCTACCGGTGGCATGGTTTTTTATAGGTCGACTTGTCATAAATAGTTTTTGATCACGTCCATTTAGCTCAACCGATACCCATAAAGCTGCCGTTTATCAATTCATTATTGTTGCACGCTACGATTCAGTAATACTACGATCTACGCACTTAACAAATTGGGTACCTATGAAAAAGAAAGAAGCTAAAAACGTTATTACTGGCTTTACGCATTACACCACAAAGCCCGGTACAGGTGAGACGTTTCTTTTTCATTGCCAGGCATTCATGAAGCAAACGCGTACAGAGAGTGGTTGTATTCACTTCGAGTTATTTCAATCCCACACGTGCTCCACTTGTTTCATTATTTATCACAAATGGGAGTCTGCGAAAGTTTGGGAAGAACATTTGAATATGAAATACACAGCGGAGTTCATAAATGCGATCAACCACATTGTTGATAAAGTAGAATTGATCGAAGCTTCAGAAACACCAGATACGTTTGTTTGAATGAAAATCTAGGGCTCATGTGATAAGCGGTATGAATCCCTTGATCGCTCTATGAGATTCTATTTTCCTCTTTCCCCTATACTAGGTAAATGAGATTCATATAGGATAAGCATGTAGATGTGGAGTTACAAAAAGTAAAGCAACGATAGTATTTCGCAACTAACAATGGAGGTGGTTATGATAGTTAAATGTTGTGCTAGAAGGTTTATGTAAAATGTTGAGGAGTCTGTGATGAGTACATCGCCACTAACAATCATTGCGAAGGTCATTGTCAAATCAGAATCTCGTGAAGAGCTCGAATCAGAGCTTTTTGCATTGCTTGAACCATCACGTAAAGATCCTGGTTGTGTGCTTTATGATTTACATCAATCAGATGAAGACCCAAACCTGTTTCTTTTTTATGAAACATGGGAAAGTAAACCTCTCTGGGAAGCTCATATGGAAACGCCACATCTCAAGCATTGGCGAGCGATATCCGAAGGGAAAATTGCTGATTTCGAGCTTCTGCAGATGACCAAGAAATAAGACGAGATGAACATAAAGATCTATAAGTGATGTCGTATATAGATATATACAAATTGATCGCAATACATACTAAGCGTAAAAATATAAAATTAATCCACAGATCATGACACGTCTATTTATTGCAATACCAATTGAATTATCTGCGGAAGCCCGAGAAGTATACAGCAGTCTTGCAGCTTTAGATTTAATGGTCAGAATGCCCTCGCTTGAAAATTTACACTTAACATTACGGTTTATTGGTGAAGTGCCAAATGCACTAATTGAACCGATTGGTGATACGCTTGCTGAGTTGCATGATGAATATCGTTTCCCATCAAGATGTATGCAATTCGAATCGGTATCACGATTTCCTACATCAAGGCGTAAACCCGCGCGTGTAGTTTTTTTAACGCTAGACGAGGCGTCAGAGCATTATATCTTAGAGGTCTCAGAGAAGATCACATCAGCGCTTGAAGAAATGTCGCCATCAATCGAACGGCTAGATCGGAACGTTGTTCCTCATCTCACACTTGCTCGCATTAAAGATCAACACAAAGCGGAGAAAAAGGTCGAAGAAATTATACATCGATTTAGTGATCGTGATCTTGGCGAAGTGCAAGCAAACCGTATTGAACTGATTGCTTCTTCGCTCACAGGTGCTGGCGCGTTCTATACGACAAAACATGAAATTGAGTTGGTGTCACCACATCGTTCCTAATGAATATGTTCATTCCAAACCTCAATGGCAGGTGTTTCATGTTCATACCCCAAAATATTGAGATTGCCAGTTCCTAGTACAAAGTGCATTCCTTGAGCTGGATTCATGTCTAGCCAACGCGCGCACAGTACACGTAGTACATGCCCATGCGCAAAAAGTATAGCATCTCCGCGGCAACCTTTTACACGATCGATAACACGATCGACGCGCTTGCCAACACTTCTGCCGCTTTCGCCACCGGGACAAGGCTGGGTAAATACCGTCCAATTTGGCGCAGTTTTACGTATTTCTGCAGTCGTGATCCCCTCGTACTGCCCATAGTCCCATTCCATTAAATCGGGATCTTCAATTGCTTCGTCAAAGCCAGCGAGATGTGCCGTTTCACGTGCACGTTGTAGTGGTGAAGTCAACGCCATTTCGAAATTGAGATGTGCTAATACTGGTCGCAGTTTTGTCGCATTTCGTTTGCCAGCCTCAGTTAGTGGGATATTACTACGCCCCGTATGCTTGCCAGATAATGACCACGCTGTTTGGCCATGTCTAACAAGAAAAATCTTTTGGCTGTAATGATTACTCATAGAATTGTTATCGACTTATTGGATTCGTTTATAGATCAATGTAATGGTAATCCCCGCGTAGTCGTTGGGTGGTATCGCGTCGATTATTCATTTACGTGTGGTGTTTGTGAACCATGCTGTTTCACAATTAGATATAAAAGATTAAGGCATATGACCATGTCCGATATTGATCCACGTATTGTTCAATTGCTCGGATCCGAGGCTCAAGAGCTGTTGACTTATTCCGCTCAAGGATTTGTGAAAGAACATTTACATCTTCCGGGCCCAGCGTTTGTAGATCGAGTTTTATTGAACTCTGATCGAAGTCCGCAAGTGTTACGAAATTTTCAATCCATACTTTCGCACGGTCGTCTACGCAATACCGGTTTCGTTTCTGTTCTCCCTGTCGATCAAGGCATTGAGCATTCTGCGGGCGCATCGTTTGCCGCTAACCCACTATATTTTGATCCCGAAAATATTATTAAGCTCGCAATGGATGGCGGTTGTAATGCAGTCGCTACAACACTTGGAGCCCTTGCTTCAGTGTCACGAAAATATGCGCATAAGATCCCATTCATTTGCAAACTTAATCACAATGAGCTTTTGACATATCCCAATCATTTTGAACAAATTATGTTCGCCTCGGTATCTCAAGCATACGATCTTGGGGCGACAGCGGTGGGCGCTACAATTTACTTTGGCTCTGAAGATTCAGATCGACAGATTGTTGAAGTTTCAGAAGCTTTTCATCATGCACATTCACTCGGCATGGTAACCATTCTCTGGTGTTATCTGCGCAATAACGCCTTCAAGAAGGGTGGTGTCGACTATCACTCCGCCGCTGATCTGACAGGACAAGCCAATCACCTTGGCGTGACAATCAAAGCAGATATTATCAAGCAAAAATTGCCAACAACCAATGGTGGCTTTACGGCTCTGCAGTTTGGCAAAACAGATGATCGTGTTTATACGCAACTTACGCCCAATGAAAAATCTGTCGGACATCCTATCGAGTTAACACGTTATCAGATCGCGAATTGTTATATGGGCAGATCTCCGCTTATTAATTCAGGCGGAGCTTCAGCTGGTGAATCAGATCTTGCAGACGCAGTGAGGACAGCCGTTATTAATAAGAGAGCTGGAGGTATGGGATTGATTTCAGGTCGTAAAGCTTTCCAGCGTCCAATGAACGATGGCATCAATTTGTTACATACAATTCAAGATGTGTATCTTGATAGCAACATTACGATCGCATGATGAAAATGGATTAAGTATAAATAAAACAAGCCACCGATACGGTGGCTTGTTTTATTTATACTTTTATTCGTCATGGCTTAATACATACTGATATGAATCATGGCTATATTCTTATCACTTTCCAGTCTTACTAAATAAACCTCAGCGCGAGCAGGCACAGAATTACGGCTCATGACAACATCCTTCAAGAAGACCTTCTTGTCATCATCAATAAGTGGTGCCGCCCCAAATAAGCCTTCGTCAATATAACTTTCTAATGCGCCTTTTGTGAATTCATCAGTAACGAATTCGTTTATGTCAATACTCATCTTACTTAGGATCGCAAGCAGCCCAGCATCAGTACTTTCAAATCGCATGTACATATGTTGTTCGTATGATCCCGATTGAGACGCATACTGAGCTATCGTTTTCTTCGGCAATCTAAAACCAAGCCATGTCTCAATCATACTGCGGTATTCTCGCCCCATTGGCGCGACACGTTCAGCGATAGCTTGTCGTTCCATCGGCTTATCTTCACGAAGCCATTTGTCTTCAGCTTTAAATAATGCGCAGCCGCTTAGGATCATAACCAACAACAACATAAAGCCCATAACAGCAGATTGTTTAATTCTCATCTTCACACTCCCTCGGTGAATTCAGTAAATCTTAATACCGCCACAATATATCACATACAACCCGTCCATGATATTTTCAGGTGTAATTTAAGCCTTCCATTGAGGGCTTATCGCTTAAGACGATCGATGTAAGCGTTTCAGTTCAGCCAGATACTCAACATTGCCCCCTTTGGCACCTCGGATTGGCGATTCGATGCAAGCCTCTACCTTGACCTCCAGCCCAGGCATGATCTCTTTCAGTACCCGATCGTTCACTTGTGCCGCTTCATCGTCAGTCAGGCGTTTTGCTTTCGCTTTCTTTTTACCTTTTTTGCCACGATATTTGGTGTTTTCAGTTGAATCATCTAAACCACGTTCCTCAAATGTCATTTCGTAATGCGGCTTAATAAGCGAAACAACACGAGCTTCCTGATCGTCATTCTTTAGCCACCGCAATGCTGCCGGCACAGCTCTATCTTGCTTCGTCCATCCAAGATCCACACTTACAAAATCGCAAGGCTCCCCAACTTCGACATGTAGTGCATTTTTACGTTCCAAAACAATCACGCGTTCGTCCTGTCGCAGCTTCCATGCAAGTTGGCCATAAGCCGTGTCTACCGCATACACCTTTTTTGCGCCCGCTCTCAGCCAAGCCTCAACAAACCCGCCAACACTACAGCCTAAATCGCAACACACTTTCCCTTCGGCATTTAGCTTAAACGCACCGATCGCTTCCCAAAGCTTCAATCCACCCCGGCTTACGAATTCAAAATCCTTCTGTTCATCCATGTCGGGATTATACAACTTTCAGTTATTTGCCACACTATGAAAAAAGCCCACGGATTAATCCGCAGGCTTCTATTAATCGGTTAGCTAATCGGCATTATGCGCTGAAGCTGCTGCCGCAACCACAGGTGCTGTTTGCGTTCGGATTGTTGAACACAAACCCACGCTGCATGATTTCATCTTTGAAATCAATCGTCGTACCGTTCAGGTATAGGTATGACTTCGGATCGCAAACGATTTTCACTTCGTGCTGTTCGAATAGCTCATCCGTGTCACGTTCTTGCTCAGTCAAATCCAGAAGGTATGAAAACCCACTGCAGCCCCCACCTTTAACGCCTACACGTAACCTGACTTTCTCAGTATCCAGCTCTTGCTGATCTACAATAGTCTTGATCTCACGTGCTGCTGATTCTGTTAATTCAATTGCCATTGTATTACTCCGTCGTGTCATCTCCCCCTGTAAAGCGTGCCCACCAAACAAGCACGGCAACATTCAGGCTCCGGGAGGTTCTTTTTTATTGTATCACCAATACGCACCGAAGCACGCTCCGGTTCCCGTGACGCAATAGTCACGGCAGTCCGCCTCCTCAAACCTATCGTTTATTTCTCGTTCTTTTCTTCATAATCGCTGATTGCGTGACGGATCGCATCTTCGGCCAAAACCGAGCAGTGGATCTTCACGGGCGGTAATGACAGCTCGTTCACAATCTCTGTGTTCTTGATCTCTTTCGCCTGCTCAATCGTTCGACCTTTCAGCCATTCCGTCGCCAGCGAACTCGATGCAATCGCACTGCCGCAGCCAAACGTCTTGAATTTGGCATCTTCAATTACGCCCGTCTCTTCATTCACTTGAATCTGGAGTTTCATCACGTCGCCACACTCAGGCGCACCAACCACGCCTGTGCCAACTTGTTTAGAGCCTTTGTCCAGCGCACCTACGTTTCGTGGATTCTCATAATGATCAATTACTTTTTCTGAGTAAGCCATTGCCTATCTCCTTACGTTCAATTTTCTATCCCCGCCTATTCTAATTTTCAACGGATCCTATTTCGTTAGCGAACTAAATCACGTTACTTATTGCCACGGTATTAATGGCCGCCCCATTCGACCGTCGACAGATCAATTCCTTCTTTGACCATGTCGTACAGCGGGCTCATCTCAAGTAAGTGATTGACTGCACTAACAACCTTCTCAACCGTATAGTCCACTTCTTCTTCAGTTGACCATCGGCTAAGCCCGAAGCGAATCGAACTATGCGCTAATTCATCACCCAGCCCCAATGACTTCAGCACATAGCTTGGCTCAAGCGATGCGCTCGTGCACGCAGAGCCTGAACTTACAGCGATATCCTTCATCGCCATCATCAGCGATTCGCCCTCAACATAAGGGAAGCTGATGTTTGCGGTTTGTGGCAAGCGTTTTTCCTTGTCCCCATTCAACACAGCCATATCTAGTTGGCTCAGAACCCCGTCGATTAAGCGATCTCTAAGCTTGCTGAGACGTTCCGCATCCGCGTTCATTTCTTTACCAGCAAGTTCGCACGATTCGCCCATTCCAACGATTCCCGGGACGTTCAGCGTACCGCTTCGCATGCCACGCTCGTGACCCCCGCCATCAATCATTGGACTCAAGCGTACACGCGGTTTTCTTCTTCTCACATACAAGAACCCAACTCCCTTCGGCCCATATATCTTATGGCCCGAACCGCAAAGCAGATCCACACCGTCACGCTCCACGTCAATCGGAATCTTGCCGACAGCCTGTGTCGCATCTGTATGGAAAAGAATTCCTTTTTCCTTGCACAGCTTCCCGATCTCATCAACCTCGTTTATTGTGCCTATCTCATTGTTAGCCCACATGATCGTCACAAGAATCGTGTCTTCGCGGATCGCCTCAGCAACCTGAGCCGCCGTGATCACACCGTCTTCATGTGGGTCAATAAACGTGACATCAAATCCTTCACGTTGAAGCCGTTTGCATGGGTCGAGTACAGCTTTGTGCTCGTAAGAAGTTGTGATGATATGCCCGCGGCAACTACCATCTTCCTTCCGAGGCCCGTACATTTCAGCCACGCCCTTAATCGCTAGGTTGCAACCCTCTGTTGAGCCACTCGTCCAAATAATCTCTTTCGGTGAAGCACCAATCAGTTTCGCAACCTGTTTACGCGCCTTCGACACCGCATCTTCAGCCTCCCAGCCAAAGGTGTGTGAACGTGACGCCGCGTTGCCATACTTGCTAGTTAGGTACGGCATCATCGCATCGAGCACACGAGGATCTAGTGGCGTCGTTGCGTTGTTATCCATATAAATGGGCAGTTCCAATGCCATTATTCATACTCCTTGCAGCACTTCGGTTCCCATTCGGTAATACCGTTGTACTCAGCATTTGTCCCGGTGTTACATGGCAAGATCATTGCCAATCCCAAGTATCTCCAAGTGCTCACGCTTCAGCGTAATGCACCATTCATCAACCCAATCATCCACCACAACCTTTTATTTCAAAATCACTCGTTAACTTTGCAGCTACCGTTCGCCTCACCGTAACCACTACCATTCGCCGCACTTACGCTAACCTGATGTGTGTTTGTCTCTTCGCAGCACTCAAAAGCACTCTCAGCGATCACGTCAGCCAGCGATGTTTTTCCAAAAAATTCAGCAATCCGAAAGTGCAACCCACGGATCGGTTTCCGGATCGGACACTCTTCAAGGATGTTGCAGTTACACACCGCCGGAGCATTTTCATCCGCACACAGCGTCACGCGTAACGGCCCTTCGATGGCTTCAACAACGTTCAGTACCGAGATTTCAGCCGGTTCTTTGGCTAATCGGTATCCACCCGTTGCTCCTCGTGTACTTGTCAGCAAACCCGCTGATGACAGTTCTTTCAAAATGTTCATCAAGAGCGGCAAAGGCAAATGATACGTGTCAGCAATAAACCTAGCCGACGCCGGCCCGCCTTCCGTTTCGTGGCGATGACCCAAAAATGATAACGCCACTAACGCGTAGTCCGTTTTTCTTGTCAAACTCAACATCGTCAGATTCCCTTTGTGAGGACTTCACTTCCTGTTCGTTGTTCGCTCAGGCATTGCTTTGTCCCACATCCAGACTCGACTCAGCTCCATTTCGTTGCCGAAATGTACCGAAAGTGTGTATCGAATTTGACTTCCTTGTCAATAGTAGTACTAAATCAGTACCCTATCAACCGATTAATCGTGTTTAGTTGGATTAATTCTAAAATAGAAATCGCCTTCGATGCAAATCTCCCAGAATCACGCAGCTGCTTTGGAGTCTCAACGTGGAACCTCAGCGGGGATTTTCGCCCAGCTTCAGCTTCACAACACGCTCACAGGCACCTATGCATAGGCATTCGTACAGGCTTTTCACACAGACCTCGTACAGGCTGCAGCACAGGCAGGGTGTTCTGACAGGCGTACACTCATTGTATCAAAATTATGCGACTGATTCGCAGCACGGCATTCGGCAGTTGATGACTGGTATATAACTTAAGATATGTTGATTAAATAGAGAAATATAAACATATTATTGAGATCGATAGCCAAATTGCCCCCAAAATCACGCACACTACCACTTTGGCTTTGCAAAGATGGTGTAATTCGCACCCGTTGCCTCATCCAGTGACCTCACACCTGTTGGGAACACATCCCCATTGATCGATTCCGCGTGTCCATCAGCAAAGGCAGCATTTGCGCTCGCTGGATCACCGTTATGGCGATACCCAATGCGACTTTTTTCCGTACCGATTCGCGCTTTTGAATGTTTCCCCGAATACACCCCATCAGCCAGCATCACTAAATCCGATGGCCTCCGGTATGTCACTAGCGGAACTGGCATCATCGTTTCGCCTGTGGACTGATTCGTATAACCCACACTGCATGTGTAGTACTGCGATTGTTCAAAGATCTTGTCTTTTCCGATCGGATTATCACCATTGATCCAGTATGCCACCTTGATAATCTTGTGATATCCCTTCGCAGGAATTGTCATCGCAACGTTGCCACTCCCGCTGCCGCTTCGCCGGTTCGGCCACGCCATCCAGCCCATCGGGTCATCCGTATTCGTCGTTTGCCCGCTTACCATTCCAGCTACATCTAATGCACTTGGGCACGTAAATGCTGTCGTATACAGTTCGTTGCTCCCCGGTACATATCCCCCTTTATCCAAAATTGGCCCCCATCCATCAATCAACGTGTCGCTCGCACCGTTCCCGACCATGTTGTACGACGGAATTGCAAGATCACGATTCGTTGCCGAGTACGCATTCGCAGCAATACTGAGTTGCCGGATATTCGATAAGCACGATGCTCGCTCTGCAGCCTTCTTTGCCGCTCCAAGCGCTGGCAATAGCACGCCAATTAAAAGTGCAATAATTGAAATCACGACGAGAAGCTCAATTAACGTAAAACCACCTCGCTGAATCATGTGATTAGATCTCATCAGTACCCGCCCCTTTTTTGCTAGTTGTTCTATATTCTCTTGCCTTTGACGTTTCATATCCGGAAAACAGCTTGTCATGAATGTCATATTCACATTTTTATGAAATCTGTCAATCCTTTTTTTCGTTATGTATCTACTGTAACGATGGGGACTTCTGGGGGATAACTCCCCATGCTTCTCTTTATGCGGGATGCACCGTACATGCACATTCTGCATACAGAGATCACACAGATTTCCCCTCATACAGCGAAGATCGCCGATCAAAAGACTTGCCTACAGGTTATAATCTCGTCCATGTGGTTATCACGCCAGAGCAATTGCATGGTGACAGCCCGTGTGACCGATTCGAACAATCGGCAGTAGATTAAGGTGAAAAATTCTTCAATGAACGAGCCACTGATCGACGCGCGCATCACGACGCAATCCATACTAGTTTTTTGTTAATTCCTTCTTTTGGGTCACACGTATGAATCGTTACAAGACCGTCCTATTGTTTGGCGCCCCCGGCTCCGGTAAAGGCACGCAAGGTGCCGTCCTCGGCCGCATCCCCGGTTACTACCATATGTCCTGTGGTGACGTCTTCCGCAACCTCGACATCCACTCCGACCTCGGCAAAGTCTTCTACGAGTACTCGTCTCGTGGTGAGCTTGTCCCCGATGACGTGACCGTCAAAATGTGGGCCAAAAACATCTCCGCCCGTCACACGCTCGGCGAATTCAAGCCGCACTTCGACCTCCTCATCCTTGACGGCATCCCACGCACAATCGAACAAGCCGAGCTGATGAGAGAGCACATCGACGTCTTGAAAGTTGTTCACCTCGTCTGTCGTGACCAGGAAGCCATGATCGAACGCCTTCGCCGTCGTGCTCTCAAGCAAAATCGTTTTGATGACGCAGATGAAAAAGTAATCCGTCAACGCTGGGAAGTTTACGAGCAGGAAACCAAGCCTGTTCTCGATTTCTATTCCGATAGCGTCATCTCCGAAGTCGACGCCATCGGCTCACCTGCCCGCGTCCTCGACGAAGTCCTCAAGCAAGTCGTCCCGATCCAGGACGCTAAATTCGCTGAATTTGATGGTGCATAAATTCAGTTTCTCATATAAAACAATCAATACCCAAGGCTCATACAATCTATGAGCCTTTTTATATACCCTTCGCAAATCTCAGGCGAGTCCAACACCAATCGGTTAGAATGCCCCACTTATGAGTATCCCAACCACTATCCTCGAATACCTACTCATGCTCATCTGGCTCGTCTGGATTGGTCAAGCCATCTTTGGCCTGAGGAACGTTCACATGTTCCTCCGCCGCGAACGTAAAAAACAACATCAAGAACAAAACAATCCTAAGTTTGCAGACCACACTCCGCCAGCCCTGATCATCGTTCCCGTCAAAGGCTCCGACGATCAGCTCGCCACCCACATGCAGGGACTCCTCGAACAAGACTACCCCGATTTCCGCATCATTTTCACGACCGAATCACACAACGATCCAGCCTTCATTGCCATCAGAGAATACCTCGGTTCAGATGCAACCGAATCCGAGCTTCCCGATCACGATGGCCAAGTCCTACACTGGCTCAACCTTCAAAACCTCACCCGCACGCCCGGCCTCCAATCTATCCATCTCGTCGACGCAGGCCTTGCCAGCAATGAAGCACAAAAAGTACACAACCAGATTGCTGCAATGGAGCTCTTCACCGACCATGATGAAGCAGTTGTCTACGCTGATGCCGATGCCGTGATGGGGCCCGATTGGCTTAGAAGAATCATCGCCCCACTCGCAAGTGAACAAATCGGTTGTACCACCGCTTGGCGATGGCTTGTGCCTGAAAAAGGTGCAAAAGCCAATCTGCCCACCAAGCTTGCATGCATCATCAATTCATCCATCGTCACACTCATGGGACGCGATCGCCGTAACTGTGCCTGGGGTGGTTCAATGGCCGTGCTTCGTTCAACACTCACCGAAATCGACATGCCCAAACCTTGGCGTGGTACTTTCAACGACGATGTAAATCTCTCCAACGCCATCAACAACATCGACAAACGCGTTTACCTCGTTCCCAACATGCTTGTACGCGGCCCGGTCACCTTTAATTGGCTCTCACTACTCGAGTTTGGCCGCCGTCAATATATGCATGCACGCGTCTACCAGCCCGCTTCTTGGAGTGTCGGCCCATTCGGCACATCCCTCTATCTTCTCGGCTTCCTCTCCGCCGTCATTGCCCTCTTTGTTTATACCGACTCACCAGTATTTCCGATCGCGGTTCTCACACTCATCAGCGTCTTTATCACCGACTTCTTCCGAGGACGTATCCGCAAACAGATCGCCAAGCATTCTCTCGATCGCAAAGCCTTCGAAGAGCTTGCCGGCGTATGGATCTACGAATACTTCGCCACACCGCTATACATGTTTGTTCATTGGCTTTGTTGCGTCGCCTCAATCTTCGGCAACCATTTCACTTGGGGCGGCATCCAATACAAAATCAATGCGCCTCACGACATCGAAATCGTGAAACGCAGCTAATCCCCCTTCGCACAGACTCTTCCTCTTTATTTATGCCGGTTGCATGCAGACGCAACAAACGAATCACTTCGCATGCTGTTTTAAGATATACCCCATCGTCGGCAGCTGCTTATCTAACAGCGACCGTATATATGAGCACAGTAAACGATTCGCCCGCTTTAACGTATCGCCCTCAACCTTACTAAGCATCGAATAGATCTGATCGAATGTATAACCCACCTTTGCTTCAATATCTTCCCCTTCTTCACCGCTTCCCATAGGCACTAGTCCTGCCGTTTGCCTCAATATTTTCACAGTTGACAGCCTGACCCGCCAATCATCCTGCGTTGGCTCCATGGTTAACCCGCCTGCAATTGGATCAAAATGAAAACTATTTTGCTGGGTCAGTTCTTCCCCAGTCAGTACGTCATGCGTCACATTCGGCGCATATCCCACATCTCGCAACAATAAATACACAAACCCAAGTACCGCCGCTTGGCACATCGTATCCGGGCATGATCTATCGATCCGATAGATCTCACACAACTTCTCCAGCACCTGTTGTAGTGCAAAAAAGCTTCGGGGGTGTGGATCTTGCTCTGCAAACAAATGCCCCACCAGATCCGCCGCATATAACCCCAACTGCTGCAGCTTCAGCTTCCTACGGAACACATGGCAGTCATCCTGTAAATCCCATTCCGTAATCGCCGCCAGAGATTCTTGCTGCTTCACCATCGCCACAACCTCACCCCGAGTCAGCAGCTCAATCCCACCCGAAAACCGCGCAACCGCCGACGGCGACATTCGCTTAGAACCCTTCGCTACCCCACGAACCAAGCCAAACTCGCGTGTAAATAGCACAACGATCTGGCTCGTCTCCGACCAGTCTAAATGCCTCACACATATCGCTTGATCCGTTATCCGTGGCATGCCGCCATTGTACTCCCCATAATCATCCCCTCAAATACTTCTTATTCCCTCATCATTCATGCCCACAGGTTCTACCCGTGAGATCATTCATCTGTAATGATCTTTCTATTATAACCCCGCAATCCTCATCAAAAAAACAAAACCCGACCGCGAAGCCGGGTTCGTTCTCTCCCATCGTTCTATTGCTCGATTAGCTCATGCGAATGATTCGCTCACGAATTACTCATTCGGCTTGCCAACCAATTGACCGACCTTCGCAAGCAGATCATGCGGTTGGAACGGCTTCTGAATCACAGCATTCGCGCCAGCGTCCAGCAACGCATGCTGATCCTCATTCGCATTGTCAGATATCAGCAGCACCTTCAAATGCTTCGTCCGCGAGTTGCCTCGCAGATAATGCACTGCTTCAATCCCGCCAAGCCCAGGCGTCTGCAGATCAAATATGATCAGCGCAGGCCGATACGAATCGATCTGTGCCCCAGCATGGAAACCAAACTGAGCCACTTGAACTTCATACCCGCCCGATGTCAAAGATTGCGACAAGCTCTGGGCTTGCGTCCTGTCGCTCTCAACAACCAGCACCCTGCTTAGCCCGCCCGACAACTCTAGCGGAATCGGCATCTGATTCTTGCGCAAGAACGCAATCAGATCCTCGATCTCAATACGGTTGTCGCCGCGGCCCGGCAACTGGTACGCCTTCATCTCGCCACGTTCGATCCAACGAATCACGGTTCGATAGTTAACGCCACAGTATTTCGCTACTTGGCCCGTTGTTAATGAATTGGTCACTTGATGCGTTGCGGTCATAATTCTTCCCCTTTATAAAAAACTGGAAAGTCAGCCCCCGCAGGCTCAACTTCACGCCCCGCAAACATCCATGATTTCTTATCAGCCAATCATTCCCGTGACGCTCAACCCAAGATCATCCGTAACAACACGGATCATCCAAGCTCACATCACATGACTAACTAATAATCTCAGTAATAGTGTCACGAACTATTACCAACAGATGCAATTCAGAAAACAAACCTGTCATCTAAATGACATCTGGCTAATTTAATGTCTGACCCGACCCTAAAGTCAAACACGATGTGCCAATAAAATCGCTATTATTCTTAAAGTGCCGATTCTGTCCTTCTAACAAGGCCTTTCGCCGCACTCGTTTAAAATTTAAAGAAATGCCCTCACCACCATTCTATGACTTAGACGACAGTTTGATACCCTCTTGCCTATCTTCGCAAATCATTAAAAGTGTCTGGTCAGTCAATGCCGTATTTTGTTTGTATTCCACTGTGAAAATAGGTGTTTTGCACAGAATTTAAACTTCAATCAATCATCAGATATGTTAAATATACTTTAGTCGCAATTGTCTATTCATGCATCTAGACAGCATCAGAGAAGACCTGATCTTCTGCTTTGTCAGCCTCGGCTTGCTGCCGTTTATACATCCGATGCAGAGAGTAGAACCCAGCCTGCGCCGCAATACATAGCCCCGTCGTAATTAGAAATACATGATGGTGAATCCCATCGAACTTCGGCAGTAACCCAGATACCCACGGCAAATCATTCCAGCCCTCTAATAGCAAGATAGCCAAGTACGACGCAAAGAATCCTCTCACCCCAGTTAACGTCACATGGATTCCCATGTATGTAGTCACCAGCCGCTTATCCGCAAAATCGTTGTGTCCCAAATTCCATGCTAATAACCCGCCCGATCTCGCTAAGCCCTGCATGATCCTTGGCAGCACAACTAGCCACCACATCCCACTGCCCATCGCTACCATTACCCCGACAACCCAATAGCCAAACTGTGCCAAGATCCATGTAAACGCATGCCGTGTCCGGAACGTGGTGATATGCACCCGGTCCATATACTTTGCCCACATCGGCAACGTCAGTGTCGCCATCAGCATCGGCACAGTAGCATTCAGTAAAATCGGCACATAGGTGGGTTGCACAACCGTCCATTTAATAATCAACGCAATGATCGCTGTCTCGCCCACCATGTTTCCCACGCCCGCGCAAAACTGCCACGTCATGTAATGTCTGAAAAACCGATCGTTCCGCAACACCGACACGAACCCCGTTCGCTGCAATCCATCCGCATCATCTTCATCTCGGCCCCTTCTCTCTTGAGCAAGCAACTGCCGTTCTGTCCGCAGTCTAATCCTCGAATAGGACAAGACGCCTAATCCCCCAATCACAGCCACCCCGACAAACAGCCACCGAAACCGCATTGGGTTACCATCTAACAAGTAATACACCGGCAGCGGCCCCAACGCCAAAACCAATGATGTAATCAAAACCAGCTTTGACGTAATCCGCGCCCTCGACCGCCTCGGGTAGTTCTGCCGCCATACCGTTGATCGCAACGTCGCCACGCCCGCCAAACAGCATCGAGACAAAACCGTCAGTCCGACCAATGCAAACGCTCCGCCCGCACTAATTGGCAAAAATGCAATCCCAACCAAGCACAGCAGCAGCAGTCCCTGCAACCCCGCTATAAAACGTACCTTCCGCTTTCCCTTTGCTGCCGACGCCCACATAAATGAGGTCAGGTTCGCAAACATCGGCGCCGCCATCATTGTCGCAAACGCAAACGGCCCAACGTCAAACACACGTTTCGCCAACACCGTGATCACCGAACCTTCGACCAAAGAGATTGCCAACGGCAATAGCATTACCGTCACCAACTCGTGGCGATAACTCTGCCTAGACATATAAGGCTGCGCCGAAGGCGACATCGGTTGTGTCATCCGAGTAATCACAGTCATTCATCCATCTATCAACACCACACCCACAAGCCCCATCACCGCACACCATATTTAGCTCGGCCACCTCGAAAAGGTTCGCCCAACTTTTTAGTGCTTTTTCTTCTGTCCAATAACCCACCTTAGCTCAATCATTTCGTTTTGCAATTTATTCGCATAACGTACCTTTTCACAATTTCCACCCACTGTGAGCAAAAGGGCATATCACACATCATTTGTGCCGTAACAATCTAATCATTAGTTAGGTAGTCAGTGTTGATCAAAGCATCTCATTGCCCCCGGATTACGCACATCAGTTTCCAGCAGTCCGTATCCAATAAATCCGATTTGACGCAGGGCAGGGCACGCTGATACGGTTCTGATATGAGCAGTCAGCCTCCACACAACCCATCCCCAGAAGGGTTTAAACCCACAAACCCCTCGAATATCCGTAACGGCTACGAGCAAAAGGCTTTACAGCAAGCCGCCGATCTGATCCGTTCGGGTGACGTTGTCGCATTCGCCACCGAAACGGTTTACGGCCTCGGCGCCAACGCTTTTGACCCTAAAGCAGTCGCTAAAGTATTTGCTCACAAAGCCCGCCCCGCCTTTGACCCCCTCATCGTCCACATTAACACCATCGATGACGCCAAAGAGATCGCCGCTGACTTTCCTCCTGCCGCCCTTAAGCTCGCCGCCGCTTTCTGGCCCGGCCCTCTCACACTCGTTGTGAAAAAGAAAGACATCATCCCCGACATCGTGACCTCTGGTCTGCCAACCGTTGGCCTCAGAATGCCCAAACATCCCGTCGCACGCACGCTCATCGAGCTTTCTGCCACGGCAATCGCCGCGCCTTCTGCAAACAAATTTGCCTCAATCTCTCCCACCTCCGCCCGTGATGTATACGCCGAATTCGGCAATGATCTTCCCCTCATCCTTGACGGCGGCCCATGCGAAACTGGTCTCGAAAGCACCGTTATCTCGGTAGTCAGCGACATCCCAACCGTGCTTCGTCTTGGCGGTACTTCACTCGAATCTCTTCAAAGCATCCTCGGCAAAAACGGTGTCCAGCTCGTTCACACCAAAGATGCCATGATCAAAGAAAACGCCAAGAAAGGCATTGCCTCGCCCGGCATGCTTGAGCGTCATTACGCACCATCCACCAGCTTGTTATTAGTGGATAACCTGTCAACAACAGAGCAATACACCCAAATTTTTACCAATCGTAACCCAGGCATGCAGCCGCCTAAATCATTCGGCTTGATGACCTTGCAAGCAAAACAAGCCAAAGGTTTTCAATCGCATGAGATTCTTTCGGAATCTGGAGATCTTAATGAAGCTGCTGCAAATCTTTTCGGAGCCATGCGCCGCCTCGATGCTCAAAAATTAGATGCCATTATCGCGGTTCGAGTTCCCGATTCAGGGCTTGGCAGAGCCATCAATGATCGCCTCCACCGCGCCAGCCTCAAGTGGTGATCCACCATCCATCTTGATTGTTAATTTATGGTTAATATTTACGTTTACCATATTTATAGATAACACATCGCTCTGCTTAGTTTGCTTTTTCGCTCGTCCAAATGACGATAACGTATTCGCATCTAACCCCTCTCTGTCATGAAACAATCACGAAAGAGCTCTGCTGCCCGTCCCGAAGAATGGCATGGGGGTTTTAGTACAAAAGCCCATATGATGTCATATGTTGCACAAATTTAAATTGGAAAATAATCTGCTAGATAAAGTATACAAATTGTAAATATTTGAATAATAATGATTTAAGATGTGAAGCTATACCCCAATTTCGATCTAATGCAATGAATGGAAAAATAATGGAAAAATTCCATCAGAGCTTGACAAGTAAAAGGATAGTGGTATCCTTTTAAACATAAAGCTGGTCATACAGCTTACGCTTCTCAGGTTTAAACCGTGACTTAAGCGGCTCAAAACCCTGATCGAAGCGAGGAAAAATTTGTTAGATGTGATCTCCTCGTGCTGGGATCAGGGCATGGTTCTCGCGTTTCTCCCCGTGTTCCTCGTGAATCGACAACACCAAACCCTCCCTGTCCTGGTCCCTCACCACTTAGAGCTCATTCATCTAACTCCTTAATCTAGACAACACAGGCGAGGCTGGAGTCCTTTGAGGGCTCTGGCCTTTTTCGTGCGCATGACTACTACACACCATTTCTTCAATCGCTTGAGTATCATTAACACTGTGGCCACACGCCGCACTGGACGATAGGAAATAGGTAATGCTCAGCGATCAAGACACAAACATGCTCAAACAACAACTCGGACGCATCCCACGCGGCGTACTTGCCGTCATCGTTCGCTCATCCGAAGACGCGCCCGTTGTTATCGTGAACTATCCGCTACATCATTGCTGTGAAGGTCGAGATAGCGGCGAGGGAAAAGGTGGTGGCATACAAGGTGAAGGCGGTGAACGACTCGTCCCCTTCCCAACACTCTATTGGCTCACCAACCCACGTCTTAATAATACCCTCGCAGACATGGAACGCCTTGGAGTGATCGACGACATTCAAAATCAAATCAATGCTAATCATCAGTTAGAGCACCAGGTCGCCAACGACCACCGCGCTTATATCGAGCAGCGATGGAAACAACTCACCAAAGGTGATCAGGAAAAAATACAAAAATCTCCAGCCATGCTCGAAACACTCCGTACCCGCGGCATCGGCGGCATCAGTAACTTTCTTACCGTTAAATGCCTTCACTTGCACTACGCTCACCACCTCGCAACGCTATGTATGAATCCCAACGATCCTTCCCCCGGGACCGCCGTTGGCAGGCTCATCGAACAGGCCAATCCCGAACTCCTCAAAATTCGGCAATCTTTCAAATTCGGCAACAACTAAATCCCTCCTCCGTCATACTTTCATACCATGTCGCCATCTCCGATTCTGACGGTTATAACGACTGTGCGTGTTGTGTGAAATCAACGCAGACCCAATAAAACTAATGTTGCAAAAAAGCAACATCGCCATGTGATCATCCCGCTTCCTCACCGATGATGATCATGTATGCCAACCGAACGCAACAACCCCAATGCGCTTGAACCGACTCAAGCCAACGATCCTGTCAGCGAAGACGCTCGACGTCTTGCTCACGAGCTCGCCAATCTTCTCGATGGATCTATGCGGTCATTAGGCCTCGCAATACGGTCACTCGACACCGAAAATCCACATGATCTCGCCCCACATCAGCAAGCCGATAAGGCCATCAAACGCATACAAACCGCAGATACCGCACTCCGACAAATGGCTTCCTTAATCCACGAATGGATGGAAACCCCCGCTTCGCAGCGAAAAAGTCTCAGTTGGATCACCAACGCTTCACATCACCCAACCCATTGCCCGTTGTCCGAAACACATAACGGCAACCCTCAAACGCTTGCTCATGGACTCAATCTTGTCATCGAACTTCATGAGCAGCAAGCGAAAGATCTTCATTGCGATCTCATCACACACATTAACCCGCAAGCCGCACAACTCCCGTTTGGCCCGCTATTCGGTGTACTCGAAAACCTCATCAAAAATGCACTCGAAGCGATCACTGATCCGCAACCCAATGCGCGTCATCGCATCGAAATCAACTGCGACATCTATCGCCAAAGCGAGCTTCACATAACAATTGAAGACACCGCCGGTGGTAGCCCTGATAATATCAATCTTGGACACACAACCAAGCCAAACGGCCACGGCATCGGCCTCTCACTCTGCCGCGATATCATCATCGCCATGAGCGGTAGCATCGAATTCCTCAATGGCTCTAAAGGCCTCCGCATCGTCATCAAACTACCAGTCAGCAGCCTCACCGATCAATGGAAGGATCTCAACGGATGACCGTCAATAACGGAAATCTTAAACTCGTCGGCCAAAATCAATCTTCTGCCGACAATAAACGCGCACGGATCCTTGTCGTTGACGATGACCCTATTGTCGCCGACTCTCTCGCCGAGATGCTTCGTGAAGACAGATACGATGTCGCCACTGCCAGTAATGGACTCGAAGCTATCTCACTATTAGATAGTGATCCGCAACATCACTTTGGCATTATCATCACGGACCTCAACATGCCCCGTATGGACGGAGTATCTCTGCTTCGTGAACTCAAACAACGTCACAGCGAAGTCGTTCCCATCGTCGTCACAGGTTTCGGCAAAATCGAATCTGCAGTCGAAGCCGTCAAGCTCGGTGCCGCCGACTATCTCACCAAACCCGTCGTCGATGAAGAACTCCGTCTTGCAGTTAACAAAGCGATGAACCAACACGTTCTCCTTGCCGAGAACGTTACCATGAAAGCCCAGCTCTCAGAACGCTACGGCCTCGGCAACCTCGTTGGCGCGGACTACCGTATGCAAAAAGTCTACGACCTCGTTGAAGCTGTCGCTGAATCAAACACAACCGTCCTCATCACCGGTGAGTCCGGCACAGGTAAAAGCATGGTCGGTCACGCCATCCACGAAACCAGCTCCAGACGCAGTGGCCCCTTCGTCACCTTCGCCTGCGGCTCAATCCCGGAAACACTTCTCGAATCCGAACTCTTCGGCCACGTCAAGGGCGCTTTCACCGGCGCCGATACAGATAAGATCGGAAAAATCGCCGCCGCCGAAGGTGGAACGCTTTTTATCGATGAAATCAACTCCGCAACACCCGCGCTTCAGCTCAAATTACTACGTGTCTTACAAGAAAAAATGTACGAGCCCGTTGGCTCGACAGAAACCAAACAGGCCGATGTTCGTTTTGTACTAGCAACGAATCAAAAGTTAGATGAACTCGTCTCCAAAGGTGAATTTCGCGAGGACCTCTACTACCGAATCAACGTCGTCAATATCGAGCTTCCTCGCCTCAGTGAACGTGTTCGCGATATCAACATCCTCGCCGAGCACTTCCTTGAGAGACATTGCAAGCAAATGAGCCGCGAACGACGTTTCGGTGACGGTGTTCTCGATGTACTTCAACGTTACGAATGGCCCGGCAACGTGCGTGAACTCGAAAATGCAATCGAGCGTGCCGTCGTCCTTTCACGTCAACTCACCATCAGTATTAATGATCTCCCCGAAACGCTGCACAGCAAAGACGCTCACGTTCTCGTCCAACGCGCCATTGCCATGCGCAATGAAACCTCTGACACCCAGCATCAAACCCAAGCACTTTGGGACGGCCTTCCACTCTCAGAAGCGCTCAAAGAACCCGAAAAACGCATTCTTCTTGCCGCACTCGAAGCAAATAACTGGAACAGGCAAGAAACCGCAAAGCAACTCGATATCAACCGCACTACACTTTATAAGAAAATCAAACAGTACGGTTTAGACCAGCCCGCTGCTTGATATAATGGGGGGGAGAAAAGGGGAATAAGGGATATAGGAATCACAGGACGGCTAACCTACGGTTAGCCGTTTTGTGTTAGCCCGCCCATCTTAACACCTTCTTAAGCAACCGCTCATTCAGCCCACCTCCGGATAATTGCTTACCTCTTAGCACCAATTTGTTTCTGTTCACTTTCGCTTGAATCAGTATCATATAATTGTCGCCTTCAATTTATCATGTTCAAAAAAAGAGAGAGGGATCACAGATGAGCCTCACCATCACTTTCTTAGGTCATTCCGGTTTTCTCATCAACGACGGCAAGCACACGGTCGCAGTCGATCCATTCTTGACCGAAAACCCCGTCGCTGTTCATAAACCAGCCGAAATACACTGTGACTACATCGCACTCACGCACGGCCACGAAGATCACTTCGGCGACACCCTTCCCATCGCCGCAAACAATGACGCAACCGTCATCGCGAACTTTGAAATCTGCGCCTATTGCGAATCGCAAGGCGTACGTAAAACCGAACCCGGCAATCCCGGCGGCCGCATCTACACTGACTTCGGCTACGTCGCATTCACACCCGCCATCCACTCATCCAGCTATCAAGGCCAATACATGGGCGTCGCCGCAGGCCTCGTCATTAGCATGGGTGACGTCAAAATCTATCACGCCGGGGATACCGCCCTCTTCTCTGACATGAAAATGATCGGCGAGGTCGTCAAGCCTGATATCGTCATGCTCCCGTGCGGGGACCGTTTCACCATGGGCCCACGACTCGCAAAAATGGCTGCTGAAATGATCAAACCCAAATACGCCATCCCCGTTCACCATTCAACTTGGCCTCTCCTTACCAGCGATCTCTCCGAGTTCCATCCCGCCGACGTCAACGTCAAACACATGGCCCCCGGCGATATCTGGCACTTCGACGGATAATCCCCCACACCTCAAACACACTCATCATCAAACCATACAAGTCTGCCCTTGTCGGCAGACTTTTTTATTGGCCCATCCACAACACTTCCTTATCTAAAGCATATAAATAAACACCAATTCCTCGCCCCGTCGATGTTATTCATGATCAACCATGAACGACGCTGACCCTCCCAAACCTGATAGCCGTGCATATCTTTACGTCCTCCGCTCCGTCGTTGTCGTCGCTGGACTCGGTGGCATCTCCTACGGCTACGCACTCGCCGTGATGTCAGGCGCGCTTCTTTTTCTTAAAAACCAATTCCACATGTCCGACGTTCTTGCTGGCTTCGTCACGAGCTCACTTGTCCTCGGCGGCGTCCTCGGCGCGATCTTCGCCAGTATCATTGCCGATCATTGCGGTCGTCGTTTCGCCAATTCCCTCTCTGTCATCTTTCTCATCGCCGGCGTCATCATCACCGTCATCGCAAATAGTGTCCCAATACTCATTCTTGGCCGGGTCATCCTTGGTCTTGCTGTTGGCGCAATCACCGTTGTTGCTCCCATGTACACCGCTGAATTGGCCCCCGCTCGGATGCGAGGCGCTATGGTATCTGTCTTTCAGTTAGCCATAACCCTCGGCATCATGATCGCCTACGTTGCAGATACATATTTCTCTAGTGACGCCGCTTGGCGCTGGATGTTCGCCCTCAATCTTATTCCCGCCGTCATCGCATTCATTTTTCTCTTTTTTATCCCCCGCTCCCCGCGTTGGCTTGTCACGCATAATCACATCGAAGAAGCCCAAGAGATATTTACGCACACTCAGGGCAAACAAAACGTTTCAGTTGAGCTAAATCGCATGCGCGGCGAAGAATCCGATATGTCTCACGCAAAGTGGTCAGCCTTCCTCGATAAAAAACTTCTCAAGGTCACTCTCATCGGCATGGCCATCATGTTTTTTCAGCAAGCTTCAGGTGTTAACATCATCTTCTTCTATGCGCCTTTCATCTTCGAATCCGCTGGTTTCCAATCCAACCAATCCGCCTTGATTGCCACTGTTTCTGTTGGCATCGTGAATTTTCTTCTAACCATATTTGCAGTTATTTTTGTCGATCGATGGGGACGCCGACCACTACTTTTAAGCGGGCTCAGCCTTATTGTCCTCTCGCTTCTTATCATTGGGACAACCTTCTATCTTAAAGATAGCTTAATTGATAGCCATGTTGTTGAGCATCTTCAATCCCAAGCAATCAGCGGCCACGCCGCAGGCGCAAATCTCGCTCATGCCGTCGATATTCAGCGATCAATGCCATCGCATCCCCAAACATCAGAATCGCATTGGCTAGGCTACATCACGCTCGCCGGCGTGATGCTCTACGTCGGCAGCTTCGCCTTTTCTCTCGGCCCGATGTGCTTCGTTGTTGTCTCCGAAATTTTTCCCAATAAAATCCGCTCTAAAGCGATAGGCCTCGCGCTGACCACAAATTGGCTCAGTAACTTTATTGTTGTTCAAACTTCTCTCTCGTTACTCGATACCCTCGGCGCATCATTCACCTTCTGGATGTTTGCACTCTTTAACGTCGCAGCTTTCATCTTTATCTACCGGGTTATTCCAGAAACGAAAAACCATCCACTCGAAGAAATCGAGCGCAGATGGATCGTTAATACTGAACGTATGAGATAAAAGTGAATTCAACAATTAACTCGAGTACAACTCGTCTAAATGCTTCAAACGTAATCGCTCCGCGCAACCCGATCGTTCCGTCTCACGCAACCTTACGATATACCCCCCTAGCTCGCCCCTCGTATGGAACGGCCCACCCTCTTGCACGACAGTCCACATCGGATCGACACCACTCTTCGATAGCCGCATCATCCCGCTTTCCCAATCCGTTAAATGCCGCATCCCCATATTGACGATATTCTCCTTACTTTCAGCTATATTGTGCTGTTCATGCGGATCGTCTGTAAGATTGAATAACATAACGTCAGGAAAATCATGGTATCCATCATGGTACGATCGGATCGCTATGTATCGTTTTTCTTCATAATCAAACCGTACTCCTCTTTGACATGTCCACGCCGCTTGGCTAACCACAAGATAGTCTCGTGGATTTGCAAGTTTTTCTTCTTGGAGCTGCTTCGCAAAGCTTTTTCCAAACCACTCCTTAGGCAGATCGCCTCCCGCCAGCTCCGCCATCGTTGCTCCCATATCAAAATGGTAAAGCAACGACTCATCTACTCTCGCTTCCCGAGTCACGCCCGGCCAGCTCACAATCAAAGGGACATGTGTCGTGAATTCGTCCGCCGTATGATGATCTCCATATATGTTCAATTCCCCTAAATTTTCACCATGATCCCCTGAAATGATCACAGCCGTGTCGTCCAATACACCCTGCTTTTCAAGCATGTCCATGATCAAACCAATCTGATGGTCAACATACTTCACGCCCCGATCATAACCATCAAAAACACGCCTTGCCTCATTCATCGAATCAATCTCTTTGGGCTGATCCGGATACTTTCCCTTGATTCTGGCATCATAAACTTCATGATTAAACCCCGTAACCTCATGTGCCGAGTGTGGCCCATATCCCTCCCAGTGCCGACGTCTCACTTCCTCGTTGTACCACTCAGGCAACGGTTCTTTTGAATAATCAGCTTCGAAATCCTTCGGCGTCCGGTACGGTGTGTGTGGATCCCAAAAATTAATATGCAGATACCAGTCATCCTTCTCAGCATTTTGATCTAACCACTGAATAGCTCTAGGCCCAACTTCGTCCGCGGTCTCTAATCCCATAGTTGCGGTGTGGAATATCTCATTAAACCCCGCATACCAGTGCCACGCAGAATGCCGTTCCGCAAACGATGATACCAATACCGTATTCAGCCCCGCTCTCCTGAGCACCGCCGGCAAGGCTGTCTCCGAAAAACGATCTCGAAACCCGCGATCAACCCCTTCGATAAAAGGCTGTGACGCAACCCCACCATGATTCACAACGCCCGTCAAAGCGCCCGGCCGCCCCGCAAAAAATGCAGTCCTTGAAGGCAAGCACGGCGCGTCGCTCACATAACAATTCGTAAACCGTATACCTCGCTCCGCCACTCGATCAATGTTTGGGCTCGTCTCACGATGATACCCATAGCACCCCAAATGATCTGGCCTAAGCGAGTCAACATCAATATAGATTAAACGCATGAATCTAACTTCTTATGTAGAACAAGTAACGTGATAGTCCATGGCATGATGACGAATTCTAATAAGGTGACACAAGCATCAAACAAGCGGCCAAAACGTACTCGGCCAATTCCTCAACGCAATAGATAACATTGCAAGATGCTCTAACACATGCCTAATTTTCCTTATCAGCCCAACCCACGTCATACTTCATCGCATTTGCGATAGGCTGATACGCTCATCAATCGCCCCGTATCATCCACAACACGTTCCCAATGTAGAAAAATCAACCTCCCCACCCTACCTCCCCTTCTTGATTCTCAGCCCCCAGAATACCCTCCCCTTATCTATCCCGCCATCGTTTTCAGATGGCCCCCATATCATCCCCTCCCCCCGAGCCATCCCCTAGCATCCTCTAGTCTCTTCCCCCTCGCGTTTCTCATATCCCGCCCACTTGTTCCTCGTATGTCACATAGTCTGCGACACTTTATCTGACAATTGATTCCCGATCCGCTTCAACGACCTGATCATCGCCTGATCAAGATTCCGCATCGTCGGATGACACACCTGAGCAATCGCCAATACCGCAATTAATGATTGGTCTAATCGATAGATAGGTACAGCGATCCGCATTACGCCCCCATAGTTATATCCGCTGTCAATCCCATACCCATTAATATCCGCCTGCTCAATCAGCCCCGCAGCCTTTTCCTTGCTGATCTCAACCTGCTTCCCATCAGCCCAAACCCAGCTCTGCTGATTATTCAGAAAATGTATCCCAAGCTCATGCGCCGCCACAACCTGCATCAGCGCATCAATCTCTTCAACCTCCCGCTCATACCCAATCCGCATACGCACCGTCACCTCCGTATCCAATGGCTCGATCCGTTCAATCAAACTCACCCGACCATGACGGAAATGATGCAAC
Organism: Poriferisphaera corsica; assembly: GCF_007747445.1. NCBI lineage: Bacteria > Pseudomonadati > Planctomycetota > Phycisphaerae > Phycisphaerales > Phycisphaeraceae > Poriferisphaera > Poriferisphaera corsica. The sequence goes on along the minus strand of NZ_CP036425.1, from coordinate 3,955,973 downwards.
TCCACCGTGTGACCCGCCGCCTTGCACAACTTCTGCATCGCCCCTGCTGCCAAACGCTTCAGCGCCGCAACGTCACCATTCACCGTCTGCAATTTCACCAGACCTCGATATCGTCTTCCCCCCTCCTCACGCTCAACATACCCGCCCATCTCCAGAGAGCGCAGCAGCCTCAGCACCGAAGACTTCGGCCAACCCGTCGTCTCCGCCAGCTGACCCAGCGTACACATCCCATCATTCGCCAAAATGTGAATGATCTTTAATCCCCGCGTCAATGCCGGTGCGGGGTCCGTCGATTTCATTGTTGCAATCACAGGTTCCATATTCAGACGGTAATACAACATATAAAACGTCACAACGCAGTTATTATGACTATTCGCCTCAGAATTGTCCTAAATACGAAACGGATAACTCAAATATGAAATAAAACGCCGATTTTAATGTACATTCGTGAGAAAAAATTGTTCAATCGTTCTAATTTTTAGCACAAACAAACGGGTTTCACCTAGCTTCGCGCATCTTATTAACTGCTAAAATAGCACCATCTAAGTAACTAATTTCTATGACAGTGCAACCATCGCTTGTGACAATTCATCTTATGAAACGCCTGTTTTCATGACTGCATGTATGCAGGAGCATACCGCACCGCGAGCAGGGCAGATGCTGGAGATCAAGGGGAGAGGGAAAGGGAAAGAGGGTAAAATGATACGTCGATTCATCCTACTCATCGCAATGATTGGCGCATGTTCTTCGTCCATCCATGCCGCCGTGGTCACTCACTCCTTCTTCGGCACAGTTACCGCTGTCGATACAACCGCCAACACCTCCGCATTCACCAACGCTAAAATCGGTGATGCCATCAGTTTTCACTACTCCTACGACCAATCGCATCTCTACTCATCCAACACTCATACCGCGACGTTCGATAAACCCTTCGATTTCTGGTCGGTCTCCATCGGCTCACAAACCGTCTCGCGTTACGGCTCATTCCTTCATCAATACGATTTTGCTGCCGTCACCAACGATGACGGCCAACCTCAACCCGCTGACTCCCTCCTCTACAATCTCTACGGCAACTCACTCGCTTCTTGGGCCATCCTCCTCGTTCTCGACGACTTCGACGGCCTCGCCCTCTCCCGCGCCGACCTCTCCGACACCATCGACTTCAACGAATTCGACATCACCTTTGGCAACATCGTCGTCTACGCCGAAGGTGATCAACCCGCCAACAGCCCCGGATCCGGCTCCGCGCCAACCGTTGCGATCGACTTCTCGCTCGATCGCTTCGAAGCTTATCAGCCCTACTCATCACCCACCCCCTCCGCACTCGCTGCCGCCATCCTCCTCCTCCCCTTAACTCTTCGCCGCGCACGCGCCCATTCTTCAATCTAACCCCATTCCCCCCCCTGTTCGTGTCATCAATTTTCCAGTCCCGTCCTTGACCCTGCGCGCAAAACCCCATCCCCCCCGTTCGTGTCATCCAACTTCCAATGCCGTCTTGACCCAACGTACAAATCCACATTTCAAGTAGCCGCGACCTGACAGGTCGCCGGTCTTCTTTTTCTTTCTCAAGCCCGCCACCGCTGGTGGCGGGGTGTCCCCCCAACCAGTGTCCCCATGCTTTCCACGCTCTGTTATCATTACAGTTGCACATCATCACGCATCCGCACTCCTGATCGCACAAGGATTCATGCCATGATTTTCGACTGGTTAGCCGAACGCCGCAGACGCAACATCCTCAACGACCCATTCTCCGCAGAATGGGAAGCCTATCTGCATAAAAATATGGGGCATTACGATTACTTAGACACCACTGAGCAAAAACAGCTCCGTGATCTCACACAAGTTTTCATTGCTGAAAAAGACTGGGAAGGTTGTGGCGGACTCGAACTCACCGATGAAATCAAAGTCACCATCGCTGCCCAAGCATGTCTGCTCATTCTCGGCCTCGATCACATCCTCTACAAAAACGTTATGACCGTGCTCGTCTATCCCTCAACCGTCGTCCCCGTCTACCCCGCAGGTTACGGCGACCAGCACGGCATCATTCAAGATGAACACTGCGTTCCCATCCTCGGCCAGGCCGCAATGGGTGGCCCCATCATTCTCGTTTGGGACGCCGTCCGGCGCGGCGGCATCCATCCCGAAGACGGGCACAACGTTGTTTATCACGAGTTTGCCCACAAACTCGACATGCTCGACGGCGAAATCAACGGCACGCCGCCCCTCGAAACCCGTGATCAATACAAACAGTGGAACGAAGTCTGCACACGAGAATACAAAGACCTGCGCCGCCGCGCCGCAGCAGGCAAGCGTACCTTCCTCGATCAATACGGCGGGAAAGATGTCGGCGAATTTTTTGCCGTCGCCACCGAGTTCTTCTTCGATCAACCCGTCCGCATGGAAGCAGAACACAACGATCTCTACGAAGTCCTCAAAGGGTTCTATAAACAAGACCCGGCAACACGCATGCGCCGTCAACGAAAATAGTAAATCATCCCCCCCCATCCCCCCCCATCCCCCCCCATCCCCCCCTCATTTCCTCAATAGCCGCCGCGACACTTCGCGGCGCGTGAAACATTCAGCTCCGCTCAATCGCCTGCAATCGCCATAATCACCTCGCTTACCTCATCCACGCGATATGTTTATTGCCACTCATGACAGGTGTCATCAAAAGTGTTGTTGGGTTGGCGAAAATGTAATGAAAAAAATAAACAGAGCGTCGGAAATGTGCTTGTCGCCTGATCTCACACTCAGATAATACCTTGCTCCTCATCAGGAAATGAGTTTGTGCCTGCTGCCTTATTTGTATTAAGCAGTGGGAGCAACGTTGGGAAACTGAAACATGTTGAAGTTAGCAGTCATAGGTGCAGGTGGCCGGGGTGAAATCTCAAAACTCGCTCATAAACCTGACGAAGGTTCATCACTTATCGCGCTTTGTGATACGCGCGAAGAAGCGTTTGCTTGTTACACAGAATTGCTCGGCGATCAGGTGGATACCTACTCGGATTATCGTGAGGTGTTAAAGCGTGATGATATTGATGCGGTAATCATCGCAACGCCGGACGATCTGCATGAGGAGCATGCGATTGCAGCATTGCAGGCAGGGAAGGGTGTGTATCTAGAGAAGCCGCTCGCGATCACGATTGAAGGTTGCGATCGGATTTTGCAGACCGCGAAAGACACCGGCATGAAGTTGTATGTTGGGCATAACATGCGTTTCTTCCCTGTGATGCAGAAGATGCGCGAGATTATTGAGTCGGGTCGGATTGGCGAGGTGCAAGCGATTTGGTGTCGACACTTCATTGCGTATGGCGGGGATGCGTACTTCAAAGATTGGCATTCTGAGCGTAAACACACGACGGGGTTGTTATTGCAGAAGGGTGCGCATGATATTGATGTGATTCATTACTTAGCGGGCAGTCATACGGTGCGTACGGTGGGGATGGGGATGTTGTCGGTGTATGACAAAGTTGAGGATCGCCGCAGTGCCGATGAACCGGGTGATGCGCGGATTGATGAATCGAATTGGCCGCCGCTGAGTCAGACGGGGATATCGCCGGTGATTGATGTTGAGGATCATTCGATGGTGATGATGCAGTTGGCGAGTGGTGCGCAGGCGAGTTATATGCAATGTCATTATTCGCCGGACGATGTGCGGAACTATACGGTGATCGGAACAAAGGGGCGGATTGAGAATATTGGGGATCATTCAACGGAAGAGAAGATTGCGAAGGTGCGCGTCTGGGAATCGCGGAAGGGTTTTAGTGAGTTTGGCGATGAGGAGATTGCGTTGCCGGCGAAGGACGGGACACATGGCGGGGCGGACCCGATGATTTTGGATGATTTTGTGAGGTATATGAAAACGGGTGAGCGGATTGGTGCGGAGCCTTGGGATGCGCGGCAGGCGGTTGCGGTGGGTTGTTTGGCGAGTGAGAGTTTGAGGAATGGGAATGTGCCAAAGGATGTGCCGGGGTTTGGAGGATGAGGGGAATGAGAAAAGAATGGGGGGGGATTGTGCGCGCGAAATGTTGAGCTGTTTGAAAATTGGGGATAGAAATTTGATAGTTTTTAAGATGTGTCTATGCGCGTATTAGCTGGGTTTAGGGTTGGTCTTGTAAAAATGGATGTGAAACATAAGAGGTTATGAAAAGTGGGTGAGATTGCGCGGCGCGTTTGTGTGCGCGGATTTTGATTTTCGGTGATTTACCCTTAGCTTCGTTGTTTGGGAAATGGGTTGAAATAGCGAGAAAAGAGCTGTTTTAGAAGGGTTTTGGTGAGAAATGGTTAAAGAGTTAGAGGAAAAAATGGGGAGAGGTCGGGTTTGTGCGCGCGTTTTGTTTTGTGGTTGGTTTGGTATGGGGTTTGCTGGGGGATGAGAAGAAGATGGATTTGGAAGGGGGTTGAGATTCGTTGCAGGCGATTGATTTTTGGGTTGTAGAACACCCCACGACCGGCGGTCGTGGGCTTGGTTTATGGTGATTTTGAGATAATTAGGGGGGATCGAGAGTGGGAGTGGGGGGGATGGGATGGGATTAGTTTTTGAAGAGGTAGTGGTAGGTTGATTTGATGGTGGTGGCGATGATGCGGCCGGGGAGGAGGAGGATGTATAGATAGAAGGCGGCTTCGAGTTTTTCGCCGGCGAAGATGCTGTTTGTGCTGTAGCTGAAGTCGCCGTCGTCGAGGTTGGATTCTTCGGGGCCGATGAAGAAACCGAGGATGATGAGGACGATGGCTGCGGCCCAGTAGATGAGGTGATGTACGGGTTGTTTGATGATGTTGAAGTAGATGAGTAGGGCGTAGGGAGCGAAGAGGATGATGGGGGTGAGGATGAAATTGATGATGAGGATTTGTTTGGGGAGTGGGGGATCGCTGGCTTCTGTAAGAACTTGGTTTTTGCGTATTGGCGCATCGGTGCCCCAGGCGCAATGCGGGCAGAAGCGGGTTGCGTTTTGAGTGTTGAATTTGGTGTAGCGATTACAGTTTGGACAGAGCTTTGGGCCGGAAGTTGTGGTCATGGGGTCATTGTAAATGAAGGTGGTATTGAGGGGGAAATTTTTAGGCGGTCGTGAGCTTGGTTTTGGGGTGATGATCGGGCGTGTGGTGTGTGGGGTGGGGGAGGGGGATGAATTGAGATTGGTTGCAGGCGGCGGATTTTGGGTTGTAGGACACCCCACGACCGGCGGTCGTGGGCTTGTTTGGGGATCGTAAATGTTGGTTTTTGAGCTTATAAGCAGGTTATAGGCGGGGTTATTAAATAAATGACGCGGTGTCTCTTGACTTAGTGGCGGCGGCGTGCTTATATTAGAGACATGGTGTCTTTAGATTTTGTCTCGAATTTCGAGATAGTTAGCTGGCAGATGTCGCGGGCTGATATGAAAGGGGTTTGGCCTTCTGGGTGTTGGCTGAAATGGAAGGCTGAGCATGAAAATTGAATTCGCGTATCGGGATGAGAGCACGAAATGAAGATGAGCATCCAGGGTGGGTTTGGAAGGTCAAACGGGCAACACCACGTTGGTGAGCGATATAGAAAATTGGGCTATGGGTGAGATTAGAGCGTTTTGCGAAATAACCTGGATCGTTGGCCAAAGGGTCGTTTCGTAAAAGGTACCTGTTACAAGAGTAGGCTGCTGAATTCTGAGTCATCGGATGTTCCAGATCATCACGCAACTTGCTCTAGTTGATGAAATCGTGAATGAACATGACTGTAAAGGAGTCAGATGATGAATGCGAGTGATCAGAAAACGGTGTTGGTGACAGGCGCGTCGGCTGGGATTGGTAAGGCGACGGCGAAGGTTTTGCATGAGGTGGGTTTTAATGTTTATGCGTGTGCGAGGCGGGTGGAGAAGATGGATGATCTGAAGGCGATGGGGGTGAAGCCGATTCGGATGGATGTGACGGATGAAGGATCGATGGAGGAAGGGATTCATCAGATTGAGCAGGAAGCGGGTGGGGTTGATATTTTGGTGAACAATGCGGGGTATGGTTCTTATGGCGCGGTTGAGGATGTGGATATGGATGAGGCGAGGCGGCAGTTTGAGGTGAATGTGTTTGGATTGGCGAGGTTGTCGCAGTTGGTGTTGCCTCACATGCGTGAGGCGGGGTTTGGGAAGATTGTGAATGTGACGTCGGTGGGCGGGAAGATTTATTCGCCGATGGGTGGGTGGTATCACGCGACGAAGCATGCGGTGGAGGGTTTGTCGGATTGCATGCGGAATGAGGTGAAGGGGTTTGGGGTTGATGTGATTGTGGTTGAGCCTGGTGCGATTGCGACGGAATGGAGTGGGATTGCGAGCAAGAGTTTGGTGAAAACGTCGGGTAAGTCGGCTTATCGTGAGCAGGCGGAGTTGATGGTGAAGATGCTTGATGCGGCGGAGAATCATCCGAAGGTATCGAAGCCGAAGGTGATTGGTGATGTGATATTGAAGGCGGTGACGGACCGGAGGCCACGGACGCGATATGTGGCGGGGTATATGGCGAAGACGATTTTGCGGATGCGGAAGTTTTTGCCTGACAAGACGTATGATCGCGTGTTTTTGGCGATGATGAAGCGGTTCATTAAGTAGGGCTGATTGGAATTGAGAGGTTGGTGGCTGAGTGTGCGAGCTGGATAAAGTCGATATCATGGGTGGACTCGTAAGGAGATTCAGACATTGAGTTGGCAACGTGCGCGTACAGATGAGCAGATAGAGCAACGTATCGATGAGATCGTTCAGGCGACGGAGCGGTTGTTCGAACGGTATGCGTATGATGAGATTACGTTTGTGATGATTGCGCGTGAGGCTGATTTTACGCGGTCGAATTTGTATAAGTATTTCAGGACGACGGAAGAAGTGCTTTTGGAAATTTTGATGCGTGAGATGACTAACTGGCGGATAGATGTTGAGAAATCATTGCGAGGTAGATCTTGGACGGTGCAGGAATTTAGTCGGGCATGGATGGCGAGTTTGAAACGTCATCGGCGCATGATGAAGTTGTTTTCGATCATGAATACGACAATTGAAAAGAATTCAACACTTGAGAAGTTGATTGAGTTTAAGCGTCATGCGATGGTTGAATGGGGTGGTATTGGTGTGGTATTAGCGGGGATTTTTAGGTTTAGGTCAGAGGAAAGTGTGATGCAGTTTGTGTATGCTCAGTTGGCGTTTGTGATTGGTGCGAGCCCGATCTGGGAGATGACGGAGAATCAGAAGAAGGCGATGGAAGTGGCGGGTGTGATGATGAGTGAGGCAGAGATGGAAGGGATGTTTGTCGGTTCGATTGAGTCGCTGTTGCGGGGTGTGATTGTTGCGTAGGTGTTATTTGACGATGCGGCCGAGGAGCGCGGAGAGTGACCAGACGAGGAGCTTGCCGGGGATGAGGGCGATGGTGAGGACGGTGGAGGTGCGATTGGTTTGGTCGTTGAGTTTGAAGGGGTTATCGAAGGCCCAGACGTCCCAGTCTTCGTAGATGCGTGGGTCTTCGTAGTATGCAGCGGCAAGATAGATGAGGGCGAGTATCCAGTAGGCGATATGGAATGGGACGGGGAGTCCGCCTTCGAGTGGCCAAAAGAGAACGATCATGAGGTAGGGGATGGAGAGAAGGACGGCGGAGGCGATGAGTGAGAAGCCGATGCGGATATAGGAAGGGACCATGATGTATTGGGTATGCATAGATTCAGGTTCCTTGTGTACGACGTTGCCGAGCGCGAGCTTGTCAGCTTTTTCTTTGCCCCAATTGCATTCGGGGCAATAGTAGGCGACTTCATCTTTGTATTTCGGGTGGCGGACTTCATGGGTTAATGCGTTGCATAGGGGGCAGTGCATCTGTGCGGTACGATCTTTGACGTTGTCAGCAAGTTGTGTCATGACGGGCCTCTTTTTATCTGCATTTGATGATTGCATGGTTGAGGTGAGACACATGGAGGAAGGATGTATGTGCGCGTAAGTCAATAGTTGATAAGTGTTCAAACCAAAACAACAGGATGTTTATCTTAACACTCGGAGAGGGGGAATGGCAGTTTTTTTTTTAGTGCTAGAAACGCTGGGGATCGGAAGTGCGTGTGGGTGGGCGGTTTGCAGGTTGGGTGGGGTTGGCTTTGAGGAGAAGGTGGGAGGGGGTGAGGGGTGAGAGTTTCCGGGGATCTCGGATCGCCGGTTATTGGTGTTGGTAGAAAAATGTTGGTTGGAGGGACACCCCGCCACCAGCGGTGGCGGGCTTGAGGCGTTGGGGACATGAAAAAGCTGCGAGCGGTGGGGTGCTTGCAGTTTGGGGAGGTTTTTAGTTTTGCTTTTTTGGGGGGTGGGGTTATTTAGCGGAGAGTTTGAGGTATGCGTCGCGGAGGATTTGCTCGGTTTTGCCCCAGCCGATGCATTGGTCGGTGATGGAGACGCCGTATTCGAGGTTTTCGGTGAGTTTTTGAGCACCTTGGTTGAGGTTGGATTCGATCATGCCGCCGATGACGGGTGAGGAGCCTGTGAGTTTTTGTTCGATGATGCTGTTCCAGACGAGTTGCTGGTTTTCGTGTTTTTTGCCTGAGTTTGCGTGCGAGCAATCGACAAGGATGGTGGGTGAGAGTTTTGCTTTTTTGAGCTTTTCTGCGGCGTTTGCGACGGAGACATGGTCGTAGTTGGGTTGGTTTGAGCCGCCTCGGAGGATGAGGTGGCCGTGTGGGTTGCCTTTGGTGATGACGATGCAGGTTGCGCCGTCGTCGTCGATGCCGATGAAGTGGTGTTTGGATTTTGAGGAGCCCATGGCGTCGACAGCGACTTGGATGTCGCCGTTGGTTGCATTTTTGAAGCCGACGGGCATGGAGAGGCCGGAGGCCATTTGGCGGTGGGTTTGTGATTCGGTTGTGCGGGCGCCGATAGAGGCCCATGAGACGAGGTCGTCGATGTATTGGGGTGTGATGGGGTCGAGCATTTCTGTTCCGGTGGGGAGGCCGAGGCAGTTGATGTCGAGGAGGAGTTTGCGTGCGCGGCGGAGTCCTTCGGACATGTCGAAGGAGCCGTCGAGGTGTGGGTCGTTGATGAGACCCTTCCAGCCGACGGTGGTGCGTGGCTTTTCGAAGTAGACACGCATGACGATGTAGAGTTTATCTTCGTACTTTTTCTTGAGTTGAATGAGTCGGTTGGCGTACTCCATGGCGGCTTTGGTGTCGTGGATGGAGCATGGGCCGATGACGACGAGGAATCGGTCGTCCTTGCCGGCGAGGATGTTTTGGATGGTTTGGCGGCCTTCGATGACGGTCTTGACGGAGCATTCGTTGGCTGGAAGTGCGGCTTTGAGCTCGCGGGGCATGGTGAGGGTTTGCGTTGCTTCGACGTTGACGTTGTGGGTCTGCTCGACGGCTGAATTGGTCTGGTTGGTCACGGTATATCTCCAAGTGAATCGAGCTTTACATCATAGCAGGCGTGGAGGTGAGGATGAAATGAGGGGTGTTAGGGTCTTGTGAGATTGTTGGGATGGGGGGTAAGCTAGGGGCTTATAAGGCGAAAGCGAGGTAGGGTGGGGTTGCAGGCGATTGAAAATGAGTTGGGGGGACACCCCGCCACCGGCGGTGGCGGGCTTGAAGGGGAAGGAAAAGATCGGTGATTCGTTGATTCACAGGGATCGGAATTGTGAATTTGCGCGTTGGGTCAAGGGCAGGTTTGGAAGTTGGATGATACGAACGGGGAGGATGGGTGTGAAAAAATGTTGGGAATGGGATGAATGTAAGCTGTTAAAGGATAAGGGGGTAGCTTACAATCGATTCGAATTCACGTTTGTGTCAATTTAGAAATAGGTGAATATGGTTCCGGACATCATTTCAGCTTCACTGACAGATATTGGGCGGCGGCGATTGGCGAACGAGGATGCGTTTTATAACGATCTTGGTTTGAATTTGCATGTAGTTTGCGATGGGATTGGGGGGCAGCCATCGGGTGAGGCGGCGTCGCAGATTATTGCGTATTCGTTGGGACGGATGCTTCGTATGGAGATGCGTCGTGGTTTGGGTGAGGGAGGGATTGAGGATGCATTGCGGCGCGTGATTGGGGTGATTTCAGAGCAGCTATATATAGGTGGGAGCCGAATTGGGTCGTTGAAAGGGATGGGGGCAACGCTGGTGGGGATGCTTGTGGTGGGAGAGGTGGGGTATGTGTTTAATGTGGGTGATTCACGGGCGTATCTGTTTCGTGATGGTGAGCTGCGGCAGGTGAGTGAAGATCATACGGCGCAGTATCGGCAGTATGATTCGATCACGGATACGTTGAAGGATGAGCAGGTTGGGGAGCGGCGGTTACTCAGTGAGTTTATTGGTGCGCCGCGGCAAGTGAATGTGGCGGTGAAGCGGGTGGAGATGGCGGTGGGTGATCAGATGCTTTTGTGTTCGGATGGGCTGACGGACCCGGTGGAGGAGTGGGTGATCAAAAAGATTTTGACGCAGGGGTATCCGATTGGTGAGACGGTGAGGGTTTTGGTTGAGGCGGCGAACAGGGCGGGGGGGCCGGACAATGTGACGGTGACGTTGATGGATTGGCGAGGGATGAAAACGGGGGAGATGGTGTTGGAAGAACGGGATCGCGCGGGAGTTGTGAGCGGTGAAAAGGTTGTGGCGGAGTTGCGGAAGCGGCTGTTAAAGTTGGGGCATGATTTGGAGATGCTGCACGGGTACGCGGAGGAATGCCGATCGATGAATCAGATTGGCGCGTTTGCGGCAATCAAGCGTTGGCTTGGGCCGGAGTTGTATGCGATGTTTTTGTCGATGTCGCCGTCGAAGAATCCGATGCATGCGTTTCATCATGCTTTTACGTTGGAGAGATCGCCGTGGCGAAAGGCTTATGATGAGCATGTGCGGGGTTTGCAGCCGGTGATTGATCGGGTTGTTTCGGGGGGCGTGGCGTTGTCGGAGTTTTTGCATCCACATGATACAGCGGCGATTGTGCATACGCTTTGGGCGGATTGGCGGCGCGTGGAGCAGTTGTATTTTAAGTTGGCAGCGAGTGCGGAACATACGAAGCAGCATGAGCGTGTAGTCAATCTGTTGATTAAGCACATGTTTCAATCCGTGAGTACGCTGGCGGGGTTGTTGGCGTTTTTTGATCTGTATATGACGGTGGGTGTTGGTGGGGACGAAGTGGTGCGTGGTACGGGGTGAGTGGGGGATGAGTGGGGGGTGGTATGCGTTAGAAATGAAGAAAGCCGCGAGTTTTTTAGGCTCGCGACTTTGGGCTTGGGTACGTTGTTCTTAATTTGAATGTTAGAGCGTTTTGCTCTGGTGCTACGTAAAAAGAAGGTTTTTACGTGTTTGCTGCTGATCGTGATTATTGCGGTTTTGGCAAGTCATCACATAAGCGGCTTATGGTTCGAGTAGTGGTGCGGCGGTCACGGGTGCGTTGATGTAGTTTTCGAAGACGATGCCATCACGTTCGAGAAGGGTGCCCATCTGGAGGTAGAGGATGCTGATTGCGTTGTTGTAGTTGATGAGTGATTGAACTTCTTGGGTTTCGGCGTCGGCGAGGCGTTCCTGAGCTTGAAGTTTGAGGTCGAGTAGGAATTCGGGTGTGAGTGCGACACCAGCAGCTTCTTGTTCTTCGATTGCTCGAAGCGCGTCAGCGGCGGCGAGGCGAGCGGCGCGGGTTGCGCCGATGAGTTCGTAGCTGGTGAGTAATTCACGAAGCGCGTTTTTGACGTCGAGGACGACTTGCTGCGCTTGGTCTTGGTAGATAACGACAGATTGCTTGCGTGCAAGGATAGATTCTTGGTAGGCGGCTTCGGGTTCACGGTTGCCGATGGGCATTTCGAAAGCGATTTGAGCGATGTAGTCGACGAAGTCGAGGTCAAAGAGGTCGCCGTAACCTGCGGCGGGGTTGTTGGCTTCGGCACCGGAGAGGTTGTTGCCGAGTGTGATGTTGAGGATTGGGAGACGGCCGTTTTCGGCGACGCGTTGCCTGATGGATGAGTCTTTGATGTTGTAGAGTGCGACTTGGAGTTCAGGACGGTTGAGTAGTGCGGTTGAGATGGCGTCGAGGAGTGAGAATTGGAGTGGGACGTCGACGGGCCAATCAACAGGGATGATGATGGTTTCGTCAGCAACGGGGAGTTCTGGGGAGTTGATCAGACGCTTGAGAGCATCGGAGGCATCACGGACTTCTTGACGTGTGCGGATGACATCCGCGCGGCGAAGCTCGACGAAGGAGCTGGCTTCGGTGAGACGCACGGGGTTGACGTCGAATTCGGCACGTTCTTGAAGGCGGTCGCGGTCGTTGATGGTTCGTTCGAGCAGGCGGGTTTGAATGAGGAGGGCTTGCTTGCTGAATGAAAGCGTCCAGTATTGAGCTTCGACGTTAGCGGCGAGGTTGAGGAGGTCTTCGCGGAGTGTTTGTCGGGTTGATTCGAGTGCGTTGCGTGCGAGGATGATGTTTGCGCGGTTGATGTCGGAGCCGAAGCCTCGGAGGAGAGGCTGGACGAGGTTGATGGTGATGTTGCCTTCGAAGAAGTTTGAGGTTGTTCCGCCGAAGGAGGAGTGGGTGTGGTTGAGTGATGTTGAGGTTGTGAGTTGACCGCCTGAGATGAGGTTGTTGCGGATGCCTGTTTCGAAGTTGTAATCTTCTTGTAGAGAAGCGCCTTCCTGGCCGGCGAAAGTGTTGCCGAAGTTGGGGTCGGCGGTGCGGACGTAGCCGGAGTTGAAGAAGAAGTTGGCGTCGAAGAAGGCTTCAGCTTGTGTGAGCTGTGTTTCACTGATGGCAGGGGTGTAGCGAGCAACCTGGAGATCGAGGTTGTTGCGGACGGCGAGTTCGATGGCTTGCTGGAGTGTGAGTTGTACGGCGAGCTGATTTTCGTTGCCGAGGAGGTTTTGGCCGAGGATGAGTTCATCGTCGCGATAGGCTTCGATGCCGGAGATGCTGTTGAGCTCTGCGGAGCGTTGGGGTGAGAGTTCCTGGATGACGTCGGAGGGCATGCGCTGGAGTTCGATGACGGGGCCTGCGGCGATGGCATCGACTTCGGTGGTGTATGAGGAGAGGAGTTGCTGTTGAAGGGCGCGTTCATCTGCGAGGTCGAATGGCGAGGTGCATCCGGAGACGATGAGTGTGCCTGCGAGCAGGGTTGTGATGCCGCTGCGTAAGGGAGCAAAACTAGCAGAGCTATGTCTCATGAGCTGGTTTCTTTTCATGAAAAAACGTTGTTTGAATCGGAGTGAGGGCTCAGGCGTACAGTGTACGAAGTTTGGGCTGTGTGGCAATTCAAATGGCCGAAAAGCTCTTTCAGGGGGGGAAGACGGCTACCGAATAAAACACCTAAGTATATTATGGCTAATGTTTTACGTTTTTATTGGCTGTGGTGGGATGTGCGGTGGAAATTTTTGGGGTCAGGCGATGGGAGAGAAAAATGCTGGGTGAGGATGATTTTCGTGGATCGGCGTGTCCGAGGCTTGGCTGGGTGAGGGTTTTCGGGTATCGGTGGTCACTGGCGATGCGTGCAGTAGGTCATTTGTTGATTGAAGGAGATCTTGCCATGATCTTCCGCCCCGGAGAAGGGATACACGATCCACTGAGTTAATGGAAAGCTTTCGCTGAGGTGCTCATTTGCACATTCAATGGCTGGCGAGCTGACAGTTCACGCTATTTGAGAATGAATTTCGTGTGTAACAGAACACAAGCGTGATGGGTAATTTTCTACTAGTGACGGATTTGGGAGTGGTGTGATCAGGGGTGGTTTGGGATTGGGCGTTGGGGAATGCTGTGGCTGTAATTAATAACCTATCTTATGGTTAGATTGCTGGTGAGTGTGCTAGAAATGGTGCAAAATTAAAAGGGCCGGTGGATGAATGGTGGAGAAGTGTGCGAGATTGTTTGCGTGCGATTAAAAACAGATACGGGTAAGCAATTTTTTTATCACACTTAAGATTGTGCACTATACTTCGCAGCTCAAAATGACGATGAAAGTCATGTCCTCATCACGTCGGGACACACCTCGAAAAAATCACTTTAGAAGTTTGGAAGTCGCTATGTCGAGTCGATGCTGCGATCAATGTCGTTGTGACCCATTTGCCGGGTTGGGCCATGCTGAAAAAGGGCAACCGGTTTTGTCGCCATGTCCATTGGTGAGTGCGGCACCGGAGCGATTAGATGATCGTTGTTTGTGGACACAGGGGCATTTGCGTGGTGATGATGTACCTTCGAATCTGGGGATAGCGATTACGTTGGTGAAGCACATTGAAGAGGGTGTGATACCGTTGTTTGTTGAGACGATTGGGGATGCAATTACGACAAATCATGTGCAGCGGATTCTGCGTCGGTATTTGGCGGATTCGCCGGTGTTGGTGCGGTCGTCGGGTGGTGAGGATTTGTTGATGTCGGTGGATGATGCGGATCAGTACTTGACGCCGTATCTCGGGATGATTGCCTGAAATTGAAATGCGTTTTGCGAGATGATCTCAGCATGAGAATTGGCGGATCGTGTTACTAAATACATTTGATATCGAGAAAGAACTAATTGTTTAGGATAATGGTGTAGCCGTCCGCATTTTTGTGGGGCGGCTTGCCTTTTTTATGGGTGATAGAATGGTGAGTGTTGGTGAGGTTGTGATGGTTAGTCGTTGGGTATGCCGTAGAAGACGTCGACGGGTGTGTTGGGTAGGCGGCTGAGGAGTTTGGCGGCATAGTCGTCGAGCTGCTGATCAGTGACGGGGGAGACGTAGTCTTCGGCAGTCTCGCGAGCAACGGAGTAAAGCTGGACAGATTTAATCTGTCCGTCGGCACGGATAATGTCCTCGAGGCGGTCAAGGTATGTGTCGAATTCAGTCGCAGGCATGGGTTGATTCAGCACCTGCATGAGCATGGTCTGGATGACGATGGGATGACGTTGGGCGATAGCAGTGATGTTGTTTAAAACGCGATCGAACGGGACGCGGGTACGGTCGACGAGTTGGTAGTAGGCTTCCGTGCCGGCGTCGAGTTTAGCCCAGATCTCGCCGTTGTGAGCCATCATTTCGCTGATCGCATCGATGACCGAGTCACGGTTGAGTACCGTTGCGTTGGTAATGAGTACAATTTTAGTTTCGTCTAACTTATGCTTAGTAATGAGATCGATAATGAGGCGAATGGCTTCGCCGAAGGCGTTGTAGGTTGTGGGTTCGCCGTTGCCTGAGAAGGCGATGTCATTAACGCGGCGGAGTTTCTGTGGGACGTCTTTGAACTTGGGATGTTGCCAAATGTTACCGTTGATGATTTCTTGGAGAAGCGCGTCGAGTTCTGCGCGGACAATCGTGAGGTCGACTTTTTTAACTTCGGGCTCTTGTGAGCGATCCACGCAACAGTAAATGCAATCAAAGTTGCAGGCGTTGTTAACGTTGAGGTTGATGCCGATGGAGAGCCCGCCGCTGCGCCGTGAGATAACGGGGTAGACGTATGTGAAATTGTCCCAAGATCGGCTATGGTCGCTGAAAATGCGCTTGACAACGTCGAGGTGGTGGTCTGGGGTTTTGTTGTCTGGATTACTCATGACAATATCTTAGCAGGTTCGACTGAATCGCTAAAAATAGGGCGTGGAGTAGTACTAAAAGCCGGTTGAGCTGTCGCCAGCGGCGCTGGTTGGGCCGCGAGCAGTGACAGGGCCGATGGGTGATTGGGTTGCGGTGACCATGGGGACGGGGGGGCCGCCCCAGCTGGCGACATGGAGTCTGACGTCGTCCATGCGGAGAAGCCAGATCATGTCGAGGAGTTGTTGTTCGAAGTCGAGGTGATTGAGCCGGGTCATGAGCCATTCGATTTGGTTGATCTGACTTTTGCGCTGCCATTCACTGGCAAAGTTGACTTCGCGTGAAACGATTTCGGCAAGACGTTCGTTGACTTGTTTGAGGTTGTGCTGGTTACGCTCTTGTCGGTTGATGATGTTGGAGATGGTGGCGCGCGAAGTGTGTTTGAGATTTTCAAGAATCTTTTCGTGCTGACGAAGGACGAAGCCTGCTTTGGCGATTTGAGCTTGGTTTTGGTCAAAGATGGGAACGACCATAGAGCCGACAGGGCCGAAGGTGTTGCCTTGGGTGATTTCACCTTCCCAGCCGAGTCCGCCGCCGACGTATGGGAAGATGAGTGTTTTTTGATATTCGATGTTGAGCTTGGCGCTGGTGATGTCCTGTTTGGCAGCGATGACGTCGAGACGATTATTGAGTGCAAATTCAACGTAGGTTTGGAGGTCCTGAAACTCGCGACCATCCCATTTGAGTTCGGAGATGAGTGGCGTTTTCTGGGTGATGTCATCGAGTGAAAGTAGAACGTTGAGCATGTTTTGTGCGCGGATCTCGGAGACCTCGGTGTTGCGAATGATAATCTGCTGTTGTGTAACGGCGGCCTCGGCGGCGCGGAGGGTCAATTCATCGATTAGACCGTGTGCATATCGAACACGCATGCGGTTTGCGATGAGGATTTTTTGGTTGAGCATGCCGTGTTGGAGCTCAAGTGTTTTTTTGTAATAGAGGACCTGGTTATAGGCAAGCTCGGCGGCAGCGGCGGTTTGGATGATGAGAAGCGCTACACGCTGTGAAGTGGCGGCGGAGATAGATTCGAAGAATGCGGCGCGCTTAGGGACTTGGTAAAAGTCTGAAAGAATAAAGAGCAGTGATGCGGTTGTGTTGCCGAGGTTTGTGGGGAAGGCAAGGAAGCCTGAGAGTGGTGGGTTGGTGAAGAGTTTGCTTTGTAGTAGATCGCTTGCCGCGATGCCGAGGTTTTCGAATTCGGCCTGAAGGGCTTTGTTGTTGAGTAATGCGATGGCGACCGCATCTTTTTGGGTGAGGCCTTCATTGAGATATTTCTGGACTTTTTGCTCGATGATGAGTTTGTCTTCATCGGTTCTATGCCAAATGAGGTCGTCACTGGGAACGCGATTTTTACTGAGTTTTTTAGTTTCTTCCCATTGTGGTCGAGCATCGACTTGGCAGCCTGAAAGAGCTGCGAGGAGTGTGGTGATGGCGCAGAAGAAAAGAAAGGCGTTTAGCCTGAGTGAATGATTGAGGTTGTTGTCGTACTTAATCAATATATGTCTAACCATTCATTTGTTAGTTAGATTTTGGACCAGTCACCTTCGTATTTCCATGGCGCGTCGGGGGATTTGGGATTGTCGTTTGGGTTGCGGGGTTCAACTTGAAGATAGGTAAACATGCCTTCGGGGGGCATGATTCCCATGGGGGCGTTGGCCATCATGTTGACGGTGTGGTGAAGGACATGGCAGTGCAGACGCCATGTTCCGGGGTTCCATGCGACAAGTTCGATGTCTCGTGTTTGGCCGGGCGCGATGTCGATCGTTGATTCGCGGTAGCGTGCGGTTTTTGGGATAGGCCCACCGGTGGTGCCGACGACTTCGAAATCGTAGCCGTGGAGATGGATGGGGTGTGAGAGAAGTGAGAGATTGCCGAATCGGATGCGGACGCGATCGCCCTGCTTGCAGTGAATCATGGGTAGTGTGGGTAGTGTCTTGCCATTGAAAGTTGCGATTTTAGCTTCCATTGACATGAGATTGGGTGCTGCATTGCCCGGGAAAAAATTCCATTGTTGAAGAAGGATCGCGATATCGCAGTCGATCGGATGTTCTTCCTTTTTAGGGTGAACAATGAACATGCCTGCAAGGCCCATCCCTTCTTGAACCAGAACATTGAAGCCGGAGTGGTACATGAGTGTTCCGCTTTGATGAAGCGTAAATTCATATGTTTGTTCATCGCCGGGGAGGATGGGTCGGGAGGCATTCCATGGGAAGTAGCCGGTGGCGCCGTCTTGGGCGAATGGAATTTTAAAGCCATGCCAATGAATACTGGTGGGTTGAGGGAGTTCGTTTCGGACGATAATACGGACACGATCGCCCTCGAAAGCTTCAAGGGTCGGGCCTGGACAGATACCATTAAATCCCCAGCCGAGTAGTTTTTTACTAGCTGTAGGGCGATAACGGAATTGTTCATAGGGTCCGGATTCGTCTAATAATGTGTAAGTTTCTTTCGTAAAACCATAGGTGATGTTGGTTTCGATGGGTTGAGCGATGAGACGAAAGACTTTGACGTTCCCGTCCATCTCGTAGCCGAGCGCGGGTTGGCCGATGGTTTGTACGCGGCCCATTTGCCTGCCCATCGTTGCGGGTGGCATTGAATATGAACGATTCATATCAACACGCGGGAACGAATCTCTGGCAGGATCCATGGGAAGTGGTTCGAGCGCATCTTCCATCTTTAACTTGTAAGAATTTCCGTCGAGTGAGAGTGGCAGAACTGGCTCAGGAATTTCAGCGGATTCACTGGTTAGTGCATTTTTGATGGCTTTTTTGGCCGTCACATCTTCGGCGTGCGCTTTGATGGCGGCGGCGCTGCCTGCGATAGCGGCGGCGGTCGTTGCGAAGAAATTGCGTCTGCTTACTTTTCTCGCCATAGTCGTCTCTGCCCACCTAATCAGTGCATCGTTTATTGAGCATAGGTGTGTGCACCGTGTCCCTAGACGTACATTCGACGTTTGATCATGCGTACTTAATGGGTCATGTATACCGTACCTACCCTTATCGTGAATGGCGCATAAAAAAACCGCGGTATTATCGCGGCCTTGTTAGATTTTTGAGTCGATATTCATTGATTAGACTTCTAGCTTGCGTCTCATAATCTTGCCGGTTGGATTACGAGGCAATTCGTCGATTAGACGGATTTCACGCGGTACTTTGTACTGAGCTAAATTGTCGCGGCAATGTGCCCGCAATGTTTTTTCATCAAACTCAGCGCCTTCAACCATCTCCACAAAAGCAATGGGTACCTCGCCGCGGATGTCATCGAGTTTACCGATAACTGCACTGGCCATGACGCCGTCAGCGAAGTTGAGTACTTCTTCGATCTCACGTGGGAAGATGTTTTCGCCGCCAACAATAATCATTTCCTTCTTGCGGCCTGTGATGAAGAGATACCCATCTTCATCAATTTTGCAGATATCGCCTGTTCGGAAAACAGAATCTTTTGAGCCGTCGGGCAGCGTCAATTCTGTCATCACCTCCGCGCTCATCTCCGGCAACTTGTAGTAGCCCTTCATAACATTCGGCCCGCTGACGAGCAGCTCGCCTTCTTCGTTCGGGCCAAGAACATTGTTGTGTTCGTCAACGATGTATTGTTTGACGCGAGGAAGCTTCTTGCCGACAGAGTGTTTGCGGTTGTTTTTTTGAGTCGACCAATTTAGTGCAGGTGATGTTTCGGTAAGACCATAGCCTTCGAGGATGCCAATGTTGAAACGCTCTTTGAACGATTCATAGATCGCATCAGAGAGCGGCTCACCGCCACTGATTGCGAGGGTCATACTGCTAAAATCTTCAGGTTTTGCGCTTTTGATCGACATGAGAGCGCCATACATTGATGGCACAGCCATGAAGATGCCGGGCTTGTGTTTTCGAAACAGTTCGAGAATTTTCGTTGGCATAAACCGTGCGGTGTAGATGACTTTGGTTCCGAGACTCAGTGGGATCAAAGTACAGGCTGTCAGGCCGAACGAGTGGAATTGTGGCAATACCGAGATGAAGATATCCCATTCGGTCAGTCCTGCATGGTTGATGCAGTCGGTGACGTTTGACTGAAGGTTGCCATGTGTGAGCATGACGCCCTTGGGCTTGCCGCTGGTTCCTGACGTATAGAGCAGTACCGCCAACTCATCGTCTTTTAAGCGAGGTGGAAGACGCAATTTCGGTATGCCTTTAAACTTCATCTTGTTGAGCTTCATCAGCTTCACACCCTTAGGGATGACTTTTTCACCGCCAACATAGTCGAGCATCTGATCGACCGTGATCAGCAGATCAATGTCAGAATCTTTGATGATGTACTCAAGCTCATCGGGTGAGAGCAGGAAGTTAAATGGGACCGCTGCTTTGCGCGTTAGCCAGCAACCCAGGATCGCAACAGGTGTTGCGCCGCAAGTCGGCAATAAGATGCCCACGTTCTTGCGACGGGTCATCTTTTCGATGAACTGGGCAGCAAAAAGCGCACCACCCAAGAGCTTCCCATAACTCCACTCTCGTTGGTCATCGATAACAGCTGTTTTCTTAAAATTAAAAATTGCCTTCTTTAAGATAGGCCAAAGTAAGCTCACGTTAATGCCTCTACTTGATAAAAAACTGGGCTTCTCGCGTTCATTTGATCCGTAAAATGATACCCGAAACGTGTGATAATTGCTCTGATTTACCTTGTTTTACCCACCTGTCAGCCCGGTTGTCGTTTATATCTTTCTCATCATGATGTTCATGTTGGCCTGCTTTGAAATCGGGATTTTCACTAGATCATTTGATCAACAGATCTTTATCTGCTCACATTTAAGCTCGATGGAATCATTCATAACCGCATCCACGTCCAGATAAAACAGTAAAACGCTTGTGTGTCTTGATCGGCTTCGTATATTTCACAGGTTCAATCCCACGAAACCTGCATAAATCACAGCCAAATCACCGAAAACAACAAATGAGAGCGCAATGCCTCAACACACGCCACGCTCATGGTCATCACCCGAGCAACCAACCTCCCTCCCCCCCCACGCCTCGTTACCCACACCCATTCGGTATGCTGATGACCACAGACAAACCCACCGGGGGCGCACATCCACACACACTCATCCTTGGCTACACACATGAAAAATGATCGTCCCGTATCATGTTGTTCACGCGGACCACTCCGGTTGCCATGACTATTAAGACATAGCTGCCAAGCAAGAAGAGATACGCAATGCATACCTTCCATCGGCTTTCTTTCTTCCGTCATACTAAACCGATCCTGCTCTGCGCACTTCTCGCGATCGTGCTGCAGGGTTGTATCGCGATGCCCGAATCGAATCGTGGTGCACCACTAACTGTTCAGAAAATGAACAATGCCTACAACGCGAACAATCATCAGCAAGCCTATCAGCACGCGCTGATTCTTATGAATGATCCTGATCCGGATTATCGTGCACTCGCTTACTACACCGCAGCCAAATCCAATCTTCAACTTGGCAATCGCTCGCAAGCAATCGCCTTCCTCACACAAGCTACTCAGACCGCCAAGGATCCCTCACTCATTGCAGACGCTTACGCAGAGCTTGGCATCCAAAGCGCGAAGCTTGATGAACACGCCAAAGCTGCCGGGTACTACATCCACGCCGCTAAAAACTATCCCGTTGGTAACGATCGAGCGAATGCATACTACTACGCCGCGATCTCTCAGCAGAAAATCGGCCAACTCGATCAAGCCAAGAAATCGCTCTTTCTTGCCCGTTCTTCCAATGCTGATCACAAACTTCTCCAACAGATCGACTCACGCATCTTTGTCGCGGGTTATACCATCCAAATCGGTGCCTATACCGCCAAGTCAAACGCTATCTCCGCAGCCCAGAATGTCGCGCTCCGTTCAATGACGATGAACCTCGATAAACCCAAAATTGCTGAAATCAAAAACGATAGCGACCAAGTCATTTACCGTGTTCAGATCGGCAACTTCACTTCCTTTAAATCAGCCAACTATGCCAAGCACCGTCTCGGCATTAAAGATGCGATCGTCATCCCACTTTCGAAGAAGTGAAAACATTAAAAATGACCACTCGTCAATAAATAACCCCGCCATGAAGACGGGGTTTTGTTTTATATTCATCAATGATCGAGTTACAGCTTGTGTCGGCAGGCGGCCATATCAACCTGGTCATCATTCTTAAACGGGACGCCTTCCTTCTTCAGCATCGCGCGTTTCTTATCCAAGCCTCTTGCGAATCCCGTGAGCTTGCCGGTTGATCCTACAACACGATGGCAAGGCACATCAGGGGAAAACGGATTGCCATTCATCGCATTGCCCACAGCTCTTGACGCACCATCACTACCGAGCTTGCATGCGATATCACCATACGTCACCACCTTGCCTTTGGGGATGCGCGCACATATTGCAAGAGATTTCTCAGTGAAATTCATGCCTTTGGTTAATTTGCCTTCGCGGATTGCTTTCTCATGTATCATCACAAATCACCTTTCATGCTTCTTTCAAAACTAGCCGCATGCGGTGTTGTTATCCCTTTGGCCGCAGCATTCCAAGATGATGTTCGCAATGCCTGCAATGCAGAATCTTCCAGTCTTCAAAACTCATCGTGCCAAGCACCGGGCTTGGCATAGAGGTGTTGGATTGTTGAAATCGTGTGATCGCCTTTTTAAGTTTAGCGACCTCTTCCGCATCATTCAGATTTTCCCCTGGCAGCAAAGCTGCGAACCTGCCTGATAATTTTATTCCGGGTTTGAATCCTTCGCGAAAAACCTTCTTTTTTGAAATAGCGATCTTGATAATGATCCGCATCCAGAGCGGCAATTTGACCGGAAATCCATCCACGCTGTATTCAAATGTTTTTCGAAGATGTGCACAGTTTTCCGCCAGCGACCACTCGCCGATCTCGGTGTATCCGCTTGCCAGCAGTTGCTCCGCTTCACGCGCCGCGTCGTTGACTTCAGCGAACCGAAGCCCGCGTTTGCCCACAACCCTGCCATCTTCGTAAGCTAAATGATTCATTCTATTATTCACCCTTAATTTGCCCTGTATTCAGCCCTGTAATTGCAGCTGATTTTGCCGGTATAACAATCCCTCCACTCCCAGTTAATCTCAAGCTTAACATTCTTAATAAAATCTTGGATATTGCTTCAGCAATTGAATCGCGATTTCCAATGATAAACGAACAGCTGATAGGTTATTCGCACACGTTGTAACACAACGCATATCCCAGATCAATAGACAAATCTGCCTATGCTGCTCGTGACGATCTGCTACGGTTTAACCTTTGTTCGATACGTTTAATTCCACGTAGAATATCGCTCGCCGACTTGAATTCTGTCTTATCCGGATGCTTTGGTCGTAAGATAGCCGCCGTTAACGCGCTAAGCGCCTTTGCCTCTTCGCTCTCTGCATCAAAATCAATCAAATGCCCAAACTCCGGGTTCCCATACGGCTTATTAATCTGCACCGCCAAGTAATACGAGTCCACCGCCTTGTCCACCTTCTGATGAGCCGCAGTCATCTCTTCATTCGTCACATGCCCATCATCGATCATTTTTCCAAGCATCCGCTGAATTTGGCTTGTCCGCATCATCTCGCTGAACAAGCTCGTCAGCATTCGGCTCTCCGCGATCTTCTCACCAATTCGCACCGCGCTCCCAAAATCAACAAACCCAACGCCTTCATCCGTGACCACAATATTATCCAGCCGCAAATCGAGATGGATCACTTCCGCATGATCATGCAAAGCGCTCAGCAAATCAGCCGCCTGCGTTGCAAACTCAATCTGTGACAAATGTTGGCTCCCCGTCCGCATCCAATTCATATGCAGCTTTGTCACAAACCCGCGATGATCCTTTTCAATGCCTAATAACTTTGGCACACGATCCTTATATTCCTCAGGCAATCGCTCTGCCAAAATCTTCAGAAATGCAGCCTCACGTGTTAAAAATGTTGGGAATACATGATCTACAAATTTTCTTGCTCTTGCGCTCAGATCTTCTTTGGACGCATCCGGGAACCTGTGCTTCAATCGATACACAATATTTTCAAAGCTCGGCACATATTTCGTGACCACATACCCATCTTCAACCTGCGCCGCCTTCGTTAATTGCACACAATACGTAAACCGATCCGTCACTTCGCCCGGCTGGATCAGATGCACCTTCCTGGCGATAAAACTGTATCCCTTCTTGCGGCCGATCCCCATGAAACCTCGCCCGCCCCAGATCGTTTCCACTCCACGTTCCAGTACGAAACCATTTCGGCCATCGTACATCTCCGCTAACCGCCGTACTTGTTGCCCTTGCTGCCCGACATACCCAAACACACCGCCCCATCTCAATTTTCCAAACACCGCATCCGGGCTTGACGGGTCACCGCTTTTTGCAATGAGCGCATCAAATGTGACACTCTCATCCATCCCCTCACGCATCCGTCCGAATGATTGCTCTCGTTTTTCAATCGATTGCATCATGCTGCAGATCGCATTAACCAGCGCATTGCCCTCGGGATTAATCGCATGCCGCTGCTCATGTCGATGCTTTACAGCCGTGAGAAATCGCTGCACAATCCCTTGTGTTTGTTCAGCCTTCATCCCTAGTCGGCTAATAGACCTCATGATTCACCTGATCCTAAAATTCTCTTTCGCCCACAAACTCGATACTTCTAAGAATATATATGACTTCATCGTTGATGTGTCTTATCCTAATCCCCCCTAACTCCCATATTTTACCGCAAATCACCCGCTTCTTCACGTATCCATATACCAACGTGCTACTTTCCAAACATCGCCTGCCCCCATCGTCACGACCAGATCCCCATCACCTGTAATTAGCGACAATTGCTCCACTATCGCTTCAAATGGGTATAAATGCATCGCCTGCACGCCCTTCTGCCGTAACCGATCCACCAGATCCGCACTCGTTACCGCATGGCGTTCCGCCTCACTATCGCGCACAAAATAAATATGGGGCACGATCACAATATCTGCCTCCCCAAAACTCGTTGCAAATTGCTCCATCAAAAACCGTGTTCTCGAATGCTGATGCGGCTGAAACACGCAGATCAATCGCTTCGGATCATAATGATTCCTAAGCGCTCGCAATGTCGCATCTACTTCCGTTGGATGATGTCCGTAATCATCCAGTACCACAACCTTCCCCCCTCGTTTTCTCCCACGCTTATCATCAGTTAGATCCTCATCTCCCAATATCTTCTCCCCGATCACCTGCATTCGCCGATCCAGCCCCGTGAACGATTCAAGCGCTTCGCAGATAGCTTCCCAATTCGCGCCTAACCGGTTGGCCGTGATCCCTGCCGCCGCCGCGTTGTATGCCATGTGCATTCCCGGCAATGCCGCCTTCCACGAACACACCTTCTCGCCACCACGATCCAAATACACCTTCCCCTTATTCAGCCGCACCTGCCAATCCGCTTCGCTCGAATACCCCAGCGTCTGCACCTCACAATCCAGTCCTCCCGCTATCTCTAGCCGGCAACCCATCTCATGATTAATCAGCAGCGACCCCCCTCCCCCTGCTCCCGGCAGCTGTTCCGCAAAAACCTTAAACGCCTCAACAATCTCATCCAAATTCTTATAAACGTCCAGATGATCCGCTTCCACATTCAAAATCACCCCATGCGTCGGATGAAATTGATGGAAGCTACGATCAAACTCACACGCTTCTGCCAAAAGAAAATCTTTCCCCACCACATCACACCCAACGCGGCTCCCCCCCCCAATCTGCTCGCAATTTGCTCCAACAATAAACGAAGGATCAAGCCCCGCACTGATCAGCACATGTGCCAGCATCGACGTTGTTGAACTCTTCCCGTGTGTCCCCGCAATCGCAACCCCTTGGCGCCCGATCATCAGCTCCCCAAGCAGCTTCGCATACTTCACCACCTCAATCCCCTTCGCCTTCGCCGCCAAAACTTCCGGATGCTCCGCCTTGATGGCCGCGCTGATCACCAGCTTGTCCAGTTCGCTATCCGCGTCCAGGAAATCCATAAACCCAACTTCCGGGGGGGCGACCAAGATCCCATCCCCACGCAGCCCTTTCACCACCACACTCTCATTCATATCCGACCCGCTGCAGACAGCCCCAAGCCGCTTGCAAATCCTTGCCAGCCCCGACATGCCGCACCCGCCAATCCCCACAAAATGCAGCCTTTTCCCCGCTATCGCCACCCGTTCATCACGCGCGCGGCCACCCCCCACCATCTCAACATCCTCACGCGTCATCCGTTCCGCTTGTACTTCCTGATCCATGCACCAATTGTACAGACCCCGCCCCCCGCATCAATCAACTTCAACGCAGAACAAACCACTTTAATACCACATCTCCGTTCGAGGCTTATACGCACTCATCATCAGATACCGATCCGCATACCCGCGATATTTGTGCAACGTCGACGTCTTCAGCAGCCCAACCTCATCCAGCTCCACCGCCTCATTCGGCAAGGCAAAATTCATTCGCCCCACCAATACATCCCATCGCCCATACAAATCCTCTTCCAGAAAACAATTCATCAGCAGGTACGGATTCCGCGCATCATACTTCTCCTCCAACGTAAACCCTTTATTAATGTCATCCATCTCAAGCGCGTCCTCCGCCTCGTCCAGCGTCATCTCCAACAACCGTTCGCCCACGCGAGGCTCATTCATCATCTTAGCGATCCGCACAAGCTCCCAATCCAATATCGGATCATTCCCAAACGCCTTCATCAATACATCCCGCCAAAATTCGCCCCGCTCATCTTCCATATCATGCCGCGCTGCTGTCGAGAAAATCGTCTTGAGCACGAACTGCTTCTGACGTTTGCCCAGCTTTAAGACCTCATTCACCAGCCGCGCATGTTCGTCTTGCTCCGCATCCGCCCCGTTCTCATCCACCCGCAACATCAACATCGCCAGTCGCCGGTTGAGCTCATTTCCCATCTCTACCTCACCCAGCATTACTAACGATTGAGCCATCAAACTCAGTTCCAACAAGCTATATCGATCCTTGAATCTATCCTTCAAAATCCGTACCGCATCCGGATGTTGCGACAGACCCAGCGCTACAATCGTTGCCGCCTTAATCTGCTCAGGCTCCGGCAACTCGTCCTTCTCATCAATCAAAATATCTTCAAACAGCTTAATCGTCTTCCGTATATTTCGGTTGAACCCCGAGGTGATCCGGTTCTCCTTCTCCTTATTAATGCGGCGTAAATACAGCCCAAGGCCAATCGCCGCCGTACCCCGATTCGGATCATGCTTCATCCTCCGAAATGTTGACGCCGGAAAAAGATCCTTCTGTTCCAACACCTTGTTGACTTGCTCCATCCAATCCCAATCACCCGCCAACCCAAGCGTGATCAACCCATACCGAAGCTCTGGCCCGTACCTCATCTTCAATTTCCCAACCGTATTCACATGCGTAATCGTTGGATACAGATCATGTATTAACGGATCATTGACCTCTTCGTTTGCCGCCTCAATGGCCGCATGGCCGTTCTGATAACGGTGAAGCCAATTCAAGTCACCAAAGTAAAATCGCATCCAAACTTTATGTTCGTCGCGTTGATTTCTTTCACGCGCCTTTCTTTGTGTTTTGCCAATCCGTCTCTTGCCCACTTGACGATCTAATTCCGGATGCCTTTGCAAGTATTTCACGTAATCCATCAGCTGCTTGTCGACATAAAGCCGCCTCGAATACCGCTCTGAAATATCCTTGCTCAATCGGTTCTGTTTACCATTCGCATTATCATATTGGCTTAATGCAAGCACGCATCCAATCTGCAACCCCGCCACCGTTCCCCGCAACCGTTTGCGAACCTTTGCATCGACTTCGTTTTCAGCCATCCGATTCAATTCCGGAATCAGCGTAATCTCCATCTGGTTCTTGTTTTCTCGTGTAAATCCATTCAGCAGCGAAAACTTCGAATCCTCATCAACCACCTCACCTAAATACATAATCGCTTGGTTTAGCACATACGGATGCTGTATCACACGCAGCGCATTCCGCATCAACTCAAGCGTTCCTTCTGGATTATGCACCCGCAGCACAAACAACAAGCTCTCCATCGTGTCGTCACGCCGATAGCCACATCGTTCAATCTCTTTCGCTTTATCAAACAGATAATCCACCTCGTCACTCAGCAACTCATCCTTAAACGCCATCGCCAAAACCTGTACCGCTTCAAATTGCTGATCCACCCGTTCCGGCTGCTTCTCGTTATCACGTTCCTCCATCAGTACAAATTCTTCGCGACCAAGCGTGACCACCGACTCGTTCATCATCCCAAGCGCCAACCACGTATGATCGCGCAACACCTTGTCCTTGTCTTCCAGCAGCCTCAACAGATCTTGCTTCATCTCAACCAGCTTCAGTTCGCCAATCGTCAGCACCGCATGCCGCCTGCTACGCTGATGCGGTGAACGCAACAAGATCCGCATCTCGTCAACATACTCCGCACGCATCTCTTTATTTGAGATGTCATCCCAATCAATCAGATTCTGATCATGCTCAAAGAAATACCGCTCGTATAGTTCCCACCAATGGATCCATGAAAAATCCTCGTTCAGCCATCTGTTGTTCAGATTAATCAGTAACTGTTCCCGTTCGAGGTCTCGCGGATCACCCAACCGTCCGCGGCCACCCGTGCTGTTACCAATCCCTCGATCACTATCCTTCACACCGCCATGAGCATGATCCACCAGGCCAGTCACCGCAACCAGCATCACAAACGCCGCACATAAAAAGATCAGCACACCTAAGCGGTTCACTCTCTGCATCGTTTCGCCCTTCATGACTTGTTGTTCATTCTCATCAGCCATCCACCATACCCACGCGATACCCTCCCCACCTTGCCATCCCCTTCATGTAGATAGACGTAGCCACCCGTTCATCATTTCATAACCCTACTTAATCATGCCCCAAAGCGCCCTTCATACAGCACACCAAACATCCACAATCTCCACACAATTCAACACTTCCGCGCATCAAACGCTACCATAATAACCATGAGCGAAACCCTAGGAAGCTTCTGTCTCGTCCTCCACGGTCACCTCCCCTACGTTCTCCGGCATGGCACTTGGCCTCACGGCGAAGATTGGCTCTATGAAGCCGCTGCAGAAACCTATCTGCCCCTTCTCGCCATGCTTGATTCATGCGAGTACATGAACGCCATACCCAAAATTACCATGGGCCTTACCCCCGTTCTGCTCGAACAACTCGCGCACCCCGTCTTTAAAGAAGGTTTCACCCATTACCTCAAAGACCGCATTGAGCGCGCTAAACTGGATCAAAAAGAGTTCGAAGAAATCGATAACGGCCACATGCTCTACCTCGCACAGCGATGGGAGACATGGTACAGCGAACGCTTAGAGCAATTTGAAAAAATTGAACAGGACATCCCTGCCGCTTTCGCAAAACAAGCCGAAAAAGGCTTCTGCGAAATTCTTACCTCCAACGCCACACACGCCTACATGCCCCTGCTCTACGAAGATGCAAGCATCCGCGCACAAGTCCGTGCCGGCGTCGCATCGTCCGAACGCATTCTTGGCTTCAAGCCAACCGGTATGTGGTTGCCCGAATGCGCCTACCGTCCCGGTGGCGATTGGTCGCCACCCATCGGCTGGGGTTGGAAGGGTGCACGCACCGGCATTGAACACATCGTGGCCGATGAAGGTATCGATCACTTCTTCGTCGAGTCGCACCTCGTCGAGGAGTCTCGCTCCGAACAAGTCTTCAACGAAAACGATCAGCAGTGGTGGAAGGTCGATTGGGACGAAGCTCAAAAATACCCGTCTCGTGGTTGGCGCTCCGTCAACGAACCCCACGGCGTCAACTCCGACGGCAACGGCCTCGCCCGCGCCTACGCCTTCGCACGCGATCAAAACGTCTGCGAAAAAGTTTGGTCCGGCGACATCGGCTACCCTGCCGACGGATCTTATCTCGAATTCCACAAAGCCTGGTCACCCAAACGCGGCCTGCGCTACTGGAAAATTACCGGTCACAAAACAGATCTCGGCGACAAACATCTCTACGTCCCCGACAACATCGAGGCAAAGCTTCACGAGCATGCCACACACTTTGTTGAGCAGATCAAAAACCGTCTCCGCGAGTACCGTGACAAGGTCGGCCGCCCCGGTGTGGTAGTCACCTCATTCGACGCCGAACTCTTCGGCCACTGGTGGTTCGAAGGTCCGGAATTCCTCCGAAACGTGATGCTGACCCTGAATGCCGACCCTGAGGTCAATATCTGCACCACAGCGGAATATCTCGACACGCATTTCGTCGATAAAGTCGTCGCATTGCCGGAAGGCTCATGGGGCGAGGAGGGCGATCACCGCGTCTGGACCAACGATCAGGTCAACTGGATGTGGGATATTGAGTACCGATGTGAGACTGTATTTGGCAAAATGACATCCGAACTGGATTGGGAGAACGATTCAAAGATTCGCGAGCTGCTTGAGAAGGCTGGCCGTGAGCTGCTTCTTTTACAGGCATCGGACTGGCCGTTCGTCATAAGACGTGGTCAGGCAGTGGATTATGGGATCAAGCGGTTTATGCAGCACGTCTCCCGATTCGAGGTTCTGACCAGTTTGGCCGAGAAGGTTGCTGAGCATAGCGATTATCTCGGGAAACTGAATGAGGTAGAACAGTTCGAGATCAAAGATGCCGATATCCATGATGTGATCTTCCCAAATATTGATTTGAACTGGTGGCGGTCGTAGATCGCTGCGGGAATAATCAGGGGAGGAATCACGATGGAAATCACGGCTTGCCAGATGCAGGATCGTGGTAAAAAGGAAGGAAAACAGGGGAGGAATGTCATGTTGCTGAGTGTGCGCGACGGCATGGTAATTGACCGTAAGTGATTGCTATGTAAAGATTAGAGATGTAATTGGTGATTGAGTTATGAAGATACTTTTAGCCACATCCAACCCGCACAAGCTGGAGGAGATTCAGGACATCATGGCTGATGCTGACGTCGAATTAGTGACGTTGGCGGATATTGGCCTGGATGTACCGGAACCTGTCGAGGATAAGGATACCTTTGAGGGCAATAGCGCGCTTAAAGCCAAGTACTATGCGGATTTAGCGGGGATGATGTGTATTGCGGACGATTCGGGATTGGAAGTGGATGCGCTGGGCGGTGAGCCGGGCGTGAAATCGGCGAGATACTCGGGCAAAGAAGGCCCGCGTAAGATCGTGGACATCGCGAACAATCGTATGTTAATGCAGAAGATGAAAGGGGTTGCGCCGAGCAAGCGTGATGCACGTTTTGTGTGTGCGATGAGTTTGTGCAGCCCGGATAAGGGTGATGCATTGGTTCAGGTGCGTGGCACGATTGAAGGCCGCATTCTGAAGAATGACGAGTGTGAGGATGAGATCCATCCTGAGAAGGGTAAGGGTACGAATGGGTTTGGTTATGACCCGCTGTTCTTTGTGAGCGGCTTAAGCATGACGACGGCTGAACTTACAGCAGACGAGAAGAACCGTGTGAGTCATCGCGGGGCGGCGGCGCGTGAGATGGCGCGGCAGCTGGTCTTGATCCGCAAAACCCAGATGGGTGAGAAAAAATAGGCGGCTATAAGGCTGAGTCGGGGTAATGAAGTGGACATAAGAATGTTAAGTAGAAGACGCATTTAAGGTGCGTCTTTTTTGATGCGCATTTAGGTTTACAGTGAAAACTAAGCATCGATTAGACGTGCGCACGATTCTAATTCTCAAAATTAGGTTTTGTGCGCCCCCGCCCCCGGAGGACAGAGTATGGGATAGGAGATGTTGTGCGCGGTTGCGTTGTAAAGGTGAGGTGTATGTGGGGTTGTGATGGTCGGGGTGCGGGGGGTGCGGGATGTTTGTGCTAATTGACGGTTAGACGATCTCAACAACAGGGGGGGGATTTGTGCGCGGGTTCTAAAGAAAGGGTTTAGGAATTGGCTAGAAATGACCAGAAAATGGTAGAGTTTGGTGAGAAACGGTTAAAGGATGCTTGGTTTTGATGGGTTTTTAGAAATTTAGCGATTGGTGATGAAAAACGGTGTGCGATTTTGTGCGCGCGGATGGAGGGGATGGACGCGGAGGAGAGAGACGATTGATTGTTGGCTGGCAAGACACCCCGCCACCAGCGGTGGCGGGCTTGAGGAGACGGGGCATTACATTAAGTGTGATTGGCTAAAGTGTGGGTATGGATTTTTGTTTGATGAGATGGGTGAGGTTGAAGCGAAGTTTGAGGAGGTAGATGAGGGCGAGGCCGATGAGGAAGATGTCGGTGATAGTGTGTGCGTAACTGAAGAATGTGTGAAGTGAATAGAGCAATGATCCGGGGGCTGGCGGGGATTGTGCGGCAGCGAGGAAGTAAAGCATCATGACTGTTTGGTGTGCGGGGATGAGGATGAGGATGGTGAAGAAGAGGATGTGGCTGATGAGTTTGAGTGGTTTATGGTGGGTATCGGGGCGCGAGCCGAGTGTGAATTGGGATGCGTAGCGGAATAGATAGATGTAGGTGAAGTAGGTGAAGAGATTGTAGAAGAAGCTGATCGTTGTCAACGTGATGACGGATGATAATTCGAGTGTGTGGCTATTAAATATATGTTGAGGGAAAGCGAATAATAAGTAGAACGCTGCGATGATTCTGATGGATCTGGCTGTAGATTTTGGAATGGTTGTATGAGAGTTTGTAGATGATAGGCGGAAGATTGAGATTGTGAGGATGATCACGAGCGGTAGATGTAGGATGTTTAGGGTGTAATAGAAGAGCCCGTTTAGTAGTGGATAGTTTACCGTACCGCTGAGGTATAAGCTGATAGCGAGAACGTTGAGTGAGTAGGAGGCGATACTGACGATGATAATGGTAGTGAGTACGGAGCGGAGGCGTTTGAGGTAGTGGGTGGGTGCGTCGCAGAGGCGGGGTTGTTGGAGGGTTTTGAGGGCGGGGTGGCCGCACTCAGGACAGTTGTTGTTGGGTGTGAGGGTGCGGAGGTTGTAATCGCAGTTGATGCAGAGAAGATCTTTGTCTATTGGTGAGTTAGATATTTCTATTGAAGTGGTTGTGCTCATAAATGCGCCCAGAAAATGATTGAATGAGCTTGACGTGATATATGGTAATGGATGCTGCGGCGTATGGGTAGAGGTGCGGGAGTTCAAATCAATGGCGGTGGGTTGGATTTGACGATAGGAGATGGAGAAAAATGTTTATTGGATCAAGATGTGTGGTTAGTATGAGAGGGCATGTTTTGAGAGGGTCATATTGATATCGATCGTGAATATTGCTTGGTGAGGCGAGTATGTTTGTACGAAATGAAAAAGGTGATGTACGTGTGCTGGGCGGCAGAGGCGGTGATGTTTGGGGTGATGAAGGAGACGGGGGCGGCGATTGTGGGGGCGGTGATGGGGAGAATGGGGGAGATGGGAGTGGAAAAATGTGGGTTGAGGTGGTGAGTGAGCGGGTGATGGAAGGCTGTGAAGAAGGGAAAGTGTTTGGGTGCGAAGCGTTTATTGAGGGGGTGAGTGTGAGTGTTGGGAAGCTGTGCTTGCGTGTGGTATGTGGTGATGAGGAGGTGATTGTGAAAGCGGGGGGGCATTTGGGGTATGAGGTTTGGGAGAGCTATCAGGGCAGGGGGTATGGGACAAGGATGGTGGGTTTGGCTTTACGTGTTTTGTCTAACTATGGAATAGATCGGGTTTTGGTTGTGACAGGGGAGCATAATGAAGCGTCGAAGCGTGTGTTAGAGAAGGTGGGAGGAGAATGGGTAGGCATTGCTGATGAAGTAGGATGTGAAGGAGATAGCGGTGGGGGTAGGGGGGAGGATGGTGGGGAATTGATGGGGGTGTGGGTGATTGAATAGCTGTTGTTTGGTATGGAGGATGCGTATCGATGGATTGTTTGAACGAGGTTGAAGGGCAGGCTGTTGAGGGGATGAAAGAAACAGCTCAAACGGTGTGCTGCCCGTTGTGCGGGCGTGAGGGAAAAGTGATGGATAAGGGGAAGAAGCTTTATAATGTGCTGGTTTGTAAAAAATGTTATTACGGGTTTGCGAATCGGCGGCAAGGAGCGTTTCTTATCGATTTCTTTTTGTGGGGGATTATGTTGATGGTGGGTGGTGTATTGTATGCCACATTGGGGAGCTTTTTAATGGGGTGGGTGAAATCGTTTGATGTGGTGCCTGCTGAAGTTGTTGAAGGTGTATGGATCGCGGTATCGGTCGTGTCGATGGTTGGTGCGCACTTTGCGTTTGGTTTTAAGGATGGTTTTCATGGTTATTCATTGGGGAAACGGATTGCTGGGGTACAGGTGATTGATGAAGAAACGGGGAGGCCGATTGGGTTTTGGCAAAGTTTTAAGCGGCATTTAAGGTTGCAGTTTTATACGCTGTTGTGTTGTTTTCTGATTTGGTGTTCGTGGTTGGGTGTGATTGGGCTGTATCTTGTTGTCGGCGGGTTTTTGTGCCGGGGTTACCGGGTGGGAGATAAGTGGGCAAGGACGAAAGTGATTTGGAAAGAATATGAGAATAAGCATGTTTTTGTAGATAACACGTTGTGTGGGAAGTGTGGGTACGACTTGCGGGTGACGAGCCGGGATGAGTGCCCGGAGTGTGGGGAGAAAATATCAGAGCGTAAACGAAAGGTGATTGATGAGGTTTATGGTGGGCAGTTTGTGTGATTGGGCTGTGAAAATATGATGAAAGAAAAAGCCACGCGGAGGTGCGTGGCTTTTGGGTGCTGGTTTGTTTGTGCGCCGGTTCAAGGGCGGGCTTGGAAGCTAAATGATACGACCTAAAAATTGTTGGTGACAACGATTTCGTTGAGGGGGAGTTGGCCGGGGCGGGGCCATGCGGGTTGGGTTGCTTTGCCGATGGTGAGCATCATGCCGATGGTGTGGTCTTCG
Organism: Poriferisphaera corsica; assembly: GCF_007747445.1. NCBI lineage: Bacteria > Pseudomonadati > Planctomycetota > Phycisphaerae > Phycisphaerales > Phycisphaeraceae > Poriferisphaera > Poriferisphaera corsica. The sequence goes on along the minus strand of NZ_CP036425.1, from coordinate 3,921,637 downwards.
GGGAGCTTGATGATTTCGGAGACTTGTTTGGGATCGAATCCGATCATGGGGCAGGAGTCGTAGCCGAGTGTTTTGGCAGAGAGCATGAGTGTTTGAGCGATGAGGCCGGTGGATCGCATGGCTTCGTCGCGCTGGAGTTCGGGCTTGCCAGAGTAGAAGGGTGCGATCATGGGGACGATCATTTCACGTGCGGGATCGGGTGCGTCTTGCCAATAGCGTTCGGGATGTTTTTTCCAGGATTTGAGGTCGGCGCAAATGAGCAGGAGCATGGATGCGTCGGTGACTTGGGCTTGATCCCAGGCGGCTTCGCGAATTTGTTGACGGAGTGATTGGTTTTGGACGTCAACAATCCGCCAATTCTGGATGTTGAAGGAGCTGGGTGTGAGGATGGCGTGGGAGAGAAGGGTGTTGCGCTCTTCTTCGGTCATGGTGTGGTTAGGGTCGAAATGCTTGATTGAGCGGCGTTCAGCAATGGCTTGCAGGGTGTCCATGGGGTCATGATTCCTGTTGTGAAAGTTGTCGTTATTGTTTGTGTTTTTAATCGCTGTGTATAACCGTGGTTGTGGGTAGAGTATTTCCGGTGGGGTGAGAAAATGTGTGTGGCCAATAAAAAAGCTCAGGCGGGTTGCCTGAGCTTGAGGTTCTCGTGGTTTGAATGGGAAGCTGTTGTGGCTTCCGGGGGCTAATGGATGATTAGCAGACGCCGGCGGTGCCAGTTTGGATTGGGGCGGTGATGTACTCGCGTGGGTCGGTGACTTTGCCGGTGAGTGCGGATGCTGCGGCGGTGAGTGGGGATGCGAGGTAGACACCGGCTTCTTTGTGGCCCATACGGCCAGGGAAGTTACGGTTGGTTGTTGATATACAGTTGATGGGTTCGTTGAGTCGGCCGAAGGTGTCTTGTGGGCCGCCGAGGCAAGCTGCACATGACGCGGCACCGATGTTACAGCCTGTATCTTCGAGTGTTTGGTAAATGTTCTTTTCACCGTCTTTGACAGGCTCGCCGTTGAGTCCGAGGCGGAGCATGTCTGAGTGTACTTCGGTTGAGCCGGGCACAACGAAGGTTGGGATGGCGACTTTGTTACCGGCAAGGATGTTGGCGGCCATGATCATGTCAGTGATCTTGCCACCGGTGCATGAGCCGATGTATGCACGGTCTAACTTTTGGTTAGATAGTTCGTGTGCGGTTTTTGTGTTGTCAGGGGAGTGTGGTGCAGCGACGAGTGGTTCGAAGTCAGCGAGATCCCATGTGTATTCGAAATCGTATTCAGCGCCTTCGTCTTCGGTGTAGACGGTCCACTCGGGGCGATTGGATCGTGCGCGGACGTATTGGAGTGTTTTCTCGTCAACGTCGCAGATGCCGTTTTTACCGCCGGCTTCGATGGCCATGTTGGTGAGTGTCATGCGGTCTTCGAGAGAGAGTGAGGAGATGCCTGAGCCGGTGAAGTACATGGCTTTGTAGGTTGCGCCGGAGAAACCGATCTTGCCGATGACGGCGAGGATGAGGTCTTTGGCGGTGAGGTATGGGGGGATTTCACCGTTGAAGACGAACTTCATGGTCGGTGGTACTTTGAGCCATGTTTTGCCGGTGCCCATGGTGAAGGCTGCATCGGTGTTGCCGATGCCGGTTGCGAACTGGCCGAATGCGCCTGCGGTGCAGGTATGGGAGTCTGTGCCGAGAAGGATTTCGCCTGGACGGCAGTGGCCTTCTTCGGGGAGAGCTTTGTGGCAGACACCTTTGTAGTTGGTGTTGTTGGGATCGCGGTAAGGCGATGGGAAGCCGGAGCCTTCTTCGGTGTTGACGAAGTCGGGGTCGTAGTAGTATTTGATGCCCTGCTCGGCGACGAAGTCGCGGAGGGTTTGGATGTTGCGGTGACATTTGTCGTCGGCGGTGAAGATGTAGTGGTCGGGGATGATGGGGATGCGTGCGTTGTCCCAGACTTTGGCATCGGGGCCGAACTGCTCTTTGAAGATGCCGATGGTGCCGGGGCCGCAGACGTCGTGGGTCATGAGGACATCGACATTGACCCAGACGTTGTCGCCGGGCTTTACTTCTTCCTTGCCGGCGTGAGCGGCCAGGATTTTTTCGGTCATGGTCATTGGGCGTGCCATGTGGTGATCCTTCCTCTTTGGGTGCAGCGGGGGAGATTGGTTGCTGCACGTAACTATCAGTTTTGTATGTAGTTGCGCGGTTGTGGATGGGTTTTGAGGAGGTGTGGGTGCAATGGTCGCGCGGTTGTGAGCGATCTATTCTAGCTGAGAAGGGGGGAGGGGGCTAGGCGAGGGGGACTGGCGTGAAGTTTATCTATATATAGATGTTTGAGAATTTGCTGGCATTTAGGTGGGGAGAGCATATATTGTAAGTGATAATTTACATTATATTCTGGAGGTTTAAATGGGTGAGCAAATGATGGATATGAAAGTGGGTAAGGGGTTGTGTTGGCTGAGTGTGTGTTGGTGTGTGACGAAGATGTTTTTGTGGGGAGGTTTACTGTTGGCGGTGGTGTGTAGTATTGCCTTCAGCAGTATGCAGATTATTGCACTTCTGATGTATGGATTCATCATATATGCTGCCCCGATTGTGTTGCTGGCATGTTTGATGGTGATGTTGGTTGTTTGCGTGCATCATGTGGCGGTGTCTAGAGATATGCTTCAGCACCTTGATAAGAGCGGGCAAAATTTTTTGTGGGGTATGATGATGTGCATTTGGGGTAGTACGTTTATATGTGCTTGTATGGCTGTCTTTGGATTTGATTTGGTGAATACTGTGGGTTTTGATTCTTTTTTGTTGCCTGTTGTGTGGTTTGTTTTTATGGGATATTTGGTGTTATGTTTGGCGGTTGTGATTGTGAATCATCATTGGGCGGGCCGCGGGTATCGAGGGTGTGTGAACAAGAATGAGCCGGGGCGATGCACATGTTGTGGTTACGATGTGCGGGAGACGATTGGGGCGGGGCGAAGCGAGTGCCCGTGGTGTGGTGTAGAGGTACGAGATGAGGCAGAGGCGGGGAGTAAAAGTGATGGGGCGATATGGCTAGATCCGTGAGAAGTCAGAAGGAAATTGTTCAGGAATGGGATGTCGGGCGTACTGGTGAGTCTATGGTTGACGTTGTAGAGGATTGTCTGGGGATGTTAGCTGATGAACTAAATTGGAGAAGACGGGTCTGGGTTTTCTGTAGATGGAAGGCTAAGGAAAGAAAAAATAAAGCGTGGGCAGGATGCGTGTAAAGTTGGTAACAGGGTGGGACGATGTAAAGGTAGGTAAATTAGGGAGGGCGTGCTAAGTATTTGGTTTGGGGTGGGAGAGCCATTTTCGGGCGATGTGATGAAAACGTCTTGGTGAAAGAAGACGAAAAGAAAGAGTGAGCAGACCATGAGCGCTAATGAAGCACCGACTGATCTGAGTGGAAAACAAGTATTTACGACGGGTGAAGCAGCGGAGATCTGTAAGGTTTCGCAGCAGACAATTATCCGTTGTTTTGATAGTGGTCGTTTGAATGGGTTTCGCGTGCCAGGTAGTCGATTTAGGCGGATACCTCGTGATGAGCTACTCAAGTTCATGCAGGAGAATGGGATTCCGGTTGAGGCGCTTGGTGAAAAAGGTAGTGGCCAGAAGCGTAAGCTGTTGGTGGTGGATGATGATGAACAGATTGTTGAATTGTTTGTCGATGTGCTGAGTCGTAATGAGCATTATGAAGTGAAGACGGCGAGCACGGGTTATGATGCGGGGATTATGACGGAGCAGTTTAAGCCTGACCTGATGATTTTGGATTACATGTTGCCAGATATTAATGGGAACAAAGTTTGCGAGACGGTGAGGAAGAATCCGGATCTTGTGAATATGAAGATCATTATTGTGTCGGGTGTTGTAAACCAGGATGAGGTTCATGAATTGTTGCAGTCGGGCGCGGATGAGTTCATTAAGAAGCCGTTTAATATTGAGAACTTGCAAGAGCGAATAGAAACGCTGCTTGCGGTTGCGGCTTGATGAATTGAATGAATGAGAATAGGGAGCTTAAAACGCGCGAAGTGTTTTAAGATTGAATCCTTCGCTAAGCATGGCGGAGGAGGATGATGAGGCCGCGGCTTGAGTCGCGGTTTTTCGTTGGTTTATGTTGGTGCGAGGTTTTGGTGAGTGTGATAAAAGGTAGCGATTGTGCGGATTGTGCTTGAGTTAGGGTTTGAGGGTGACGATTAAGTTTAGGTAAGGGGATTGCGCGCGAGAAGTGCGCATATCTATTGAGTGAATAGAATTTGTCAGAGGGTTCAGGAGATTTGAGGATGACAGCGCAAGAGGTGAGCAGGCCGAAGAGGATTGAGCTGATCTTGAGGCAGATAGATTCGTTGCCGACTTTGCCGGTGATTGCGACGCGGTTGCTGTCGTTGACGGCATCAGACGAGACGCATGCGCGTGAGGTGATTGAATTGGTGCAGGCTGACCCGGCGCTAACGGCGAAGGTTTTGTCGTTGTGCCGCGCTGCGGACAAGGGATTGCGCGAGGATATATTGACGGTTGATAAAGCGGTTGTTCTTTTGGGTTTCAATACGATACGCAATGCGGTGTTGTCGATTAAGGTGATGGAGTTTTTTCAGAAAGGTAAAGAGAAGAAGCAAGATGTTGGTGGTGGTAAGCATGTGGGGCAGGTTGCGGTGCATGATGAGAGTGATGCGTCGGCGGTGTTGTGTGGTGATGATACGGATGGTGTTGTGATTGCGAAAGTAGGGGGCGGGGTGGCTGTGGAGCAGGAGTCACGTGAAGAAGCGGGCTTTGATCATGCGGGGTTCTGGGTGCACAGTTTGGCGGTAGGTGTTGTCGCGGAATTGATTGCGAAGGCGGCGGGGAATGAGCGGAGTCTAAGCGCTGATGAGGCGTTTGTTTGTGGGTTGTTGCATGATGTGGGTAAGTTGGCGCTGGATTATGTTTTGCCGAAAAGTTATGCGCGCGTGGTGGAGTTGGTGGAGATGAATCATGGGAATATCGCGTCGTATGAACGGCGGATTGTGGGGATTGATCATCATACGGCGGGTAAGCGGATGGCTGAGCAGTGGGGGTTGCCTCACCGATTGCAGGATTGTATTTGGTTGCATGGTTCGCCATATGAGACGTTGCCGGAGTTGCCGCACCGTCGGATGGTGGGGCTGGTTAGTTTGGCAGATTTATTGACACGTCAACAGCACCTGGGTTATTCGGGGAACTATCATTTCAAGCAGCAAGTTGAAGTGTTGATGGAAAAGGTTGGGGTGAAGCGGCAGCATGTGGATTGGGCTTTGGATCAACTGCATGATCAGTTAGAGCGTCGGGGTAAGGCGCTTGGCGTACATGATCAGCCGTCGAAAGATTTGCTGTTACAGTCGATCCAGAAGGCGAATCAAGCTTTAGGCCGGGTGAATTATGCGCTTGAAAATAAGGGGCGAGTCGCACAGCAGCAGAGTCAGATTTTGGAGGCGGTGTCACGTTTCCATAGCCGGGCAATGCCGGGGCAAGGGGTTCAGGATGTAATTGACAGTGTTGTGATGAATGCGAAGGAATTATTGGGGGCGGGATTCTATTCAGTCGTTAGGCCATCTAAGGATTTAAATGATGGTGGGACGAGTTGGTTGGTGAGTCGATATCGGACGGATGGGCAAGTGGTGGATTCACAGTGCGTGGATGTGCCGTATGGTGCGCCGGATCTGAGGGAATTAGATCTGAGTGAGCCAGTGGGGATGAGCATGATGGGCGTGCTGCCTTGGGTGCAGGATTTTTTGATTGGATCGGAAGATTTGAGACGGGTGCGATTGATCCCGCTTCGTTGTGGATGGGGAACGGTCGGTGTGTTGCTGCATGATCGTAGTGTGCTACCAAAATGGGGGTTGATGGAGACGTTGGTCAGTGTTTGGGGTAGTGCGATTGCGGCGGCTGAGCAGCATGACGGCGCGCGAAGATTAGGTGAGGAGCTTGCTGAGTCTAATAGTGCATTAGCTGAGGCGCAAGATAAGTTGTTGCAGCAAGAATCGATGGCGAGATTGGGTGAGATGGCGGCAGGGGCTGCGCATGAGATGAATAACCCGCTTGCGGTGATTAGTGGTCGTAGTCAGTTGCTTTCGATGACGCTTGCGAGTGGTAGTAAGGAGCAGAAGGCGGCGCAGCGGATTTATATGGAGAGTCACCGGTTGAGTGATTTGATTACGGCGTTGCACTTGTTTGCGGATCCACCTGAGCCGGAGTTTGTGGAGGCGGATATGTCGCTTCTGTTGAATAGTACGGTGAAGAAGGTGCAGTCGCATTATGGGAAGTGGCAGAGTGAGACGCCGATTTTCTTGAAGATGAAGGATGGTGTGCCGCGTGTGCGTATGGATGTGGATCAGATTCAGACGGCGGTGAGTGAGCTGTTGCATAATGCGGTGCAATCGAAGCCGGGGGATGGGGTGGAGATTCGGGTTGGTGTGACCAATGATGGGCGATGGGTTGAGGTGAAGGTGAAGGATGATGGTGAAGGGATGGATGATCGGACGTTGGGACATGCGAAGGATCCGTTCTTTAGCGCGAAGGCGGCGGGGCGTCGGGTTGGGATGGGTTTAACGCGTGCGCAGCAGTTTATTGAGGGTCATAACGGTTGTTTGGAATTGGCAAGTGCGTTGGGTGAAGGAACTGTTGCAACGTTGAGGTTGCCGCTGGATTGTGCGGCATAGGTTGACGATGTGAAAAGCGGAGACTCTGCCGAGGAGGCCCATGTGTTTAGGGATACACGTGGATCGGTAGAGTGCATGGGATCGTTTAATGCGTTTTGCGAAATAACATCCTCGTTGACCAAGTGATCGTTGCGGCAAGAATGAGAATCAAATGGATTTTCAGCTTTAAAGACGGTTGCGATTATAGAAGATGTTCACGCAGGATGCGGTAGCAGGAGAAAGCTGTGAGTCATCAGGCTAAGACGGCGAAAAGCCGGAATAAGAGATTAGGTGAAGCGAAGAAGGCGGTAAGTCTGCTGGTCGTGGATCCTGGGGACGATGTGTTGAAGTCGGTGAGGGAGTATCAGGATCGCCGAGTTGAACTCAATGTGAAGCATGTGAAGACGTTGGCTGAGGCGCGCGGATGCGTGTTGGGCGAGCGTTTTGATATGGTGATGGTTGAGATGAGTTTGCCCGATGGATATGGGCTGGATTTTGTTGAAGAGTTGAGTCAGGGTAAGGGGGATGTTTATGCTTCGGTGGTGGGTGATGAGCCGAATGCTGATGAGGTGATTGTGGGGATGCGGATCGGCGTTTGTGATTTTGTGAAGAGGCCGGTGGATACTGGGGATGTCACGCGATGCTTGAATGGGATGGTGGCGAAGCACTTGAAGCATGATGATCATGTAGGGCGAGTGGATCGGTTGAAAAGGTTGTGTAAGAAATTGAATCAAGCAAGGCAGGATGTATCGCAGCAGGTCGATGTGTTGTGCAATGATTTGGTGATGGCGTATCAGGAATTAGCTTGTCAGATGCAGCAGGTTGTGCAGACGAGTGAGTACAGTGCGCTGATACGTGAAGAGCTTGATTTAGAGAATTTGTTACGGACGACATTAGAGCACATGATCGAGAAGGTTGGGCCGACGAATGCGGCGATCTTCTTGCCGAGTGCGATGGATGAATATAGTTTGGGTGGGTATGTGAATTATGATTGTGCTGCGGATAGTGCGGATATGTTGTTGCAGCACTTGGCGGATGTGGTGGCGCCGAAAGTTGCGGCACGTGAAGATCTGTTGCATGTGACAGATAATGAAACACTGAAGTATTGGATTGGTGACGATGCGGCTTATTTGGCGGATAGTCATGTTGTTGCGGTGGCGTGCCGTCATGGTGGTGAAACATTGGCGGTGATGGTGTTGTTTAGAGATTGTAATGAGCCGTTTGAAGATGGTGGTGTTGAAATGAGTGGGGCAGTGGGGCCGCTGTTGGCGGAAGCGCTATCACGCGTGATTCGTGTTCATCATCGGTTTACGCCTGAAGTTGAAGATTGGGGCGGTGAAGATGATGATCAAGAAGATTGGGGGATTGATTTTGGGTTTGGTGAGATTGAGGGTGAAGATGATTGATTGATAAAAATTAACGAAATGAACAGCCGGTTACGGAAGTGACCGGTTTTTTTTGTGGGTGGAAGGGGGGGCGGATTTGTGATGGGTTGTAGAACACCCCGCCACCAGCGGTGGCGGGCTTGAAAGGTCGTGGTGACGTGTGATTATATAAAAAGATAACCCCACGTTGTGCGTGAGGTTTGATTGGATTTCTGTATGTCGGATGGAAGTGGTTTGCACTTCCGGGGGGGGTTAGCCAACTTCGCGTTTTTGGAAGAGCGCGACAGCGATGGCGAGGATGGCTGCGGTGAAGAGGATGCCGTAGATGGCGGGCGTCATGAAGGCGATGAGCGTAAAAGGTTTGTCCTGAAGGAGTGCGTCGCCGGGCCAGAGCAATTGCATGTTGGGGGTGATGAGATAGATGCTTTTAGCGGCAGCGTAGATGAGTTTGGTGTAGAAGGGGGCGTCGGCAGCGAAGATGTGTGAGAAAGATTCAAAGAATCCGATGTGTGGTGAGATTTCGAGCCGCTGATTGGTGAGTTGGTTGAGTGAGTTGGAGATGAGGCCTAGGGCGAAGAAGCCGAAGGAGAGGAGGATGGTCATGACCTGGCCGAGGCGGGTTGATGCAGCCACGGCGATGGCGGTGATGATGAGGATGGCAAATGATATAAGGCCGGTGCCTGTTATGACTTGCATGAGCTGGGGGGCTTTGGGATCAAGGCTGAAAAGGTCGTGGTATGGGGTTTGGATGGCCCATTTTTTGCCAATGAAGAGGATGAGGAGAAAGGCGATAGTTTCGGTGATGGCGAGCGCCCATGTGACGGTTGAGGTAAAGACCCAGCGGAAGTTGTAGTTTGTGAAAGCGGCGAAGGCGATGGCGATGAAAGCGCCGCCAAGGCCGAAAACGACGACGGGCCAGTCGATGCGGTGGGATGCGGTCTGCATGACGCCGTGTCGGGCGGTGAGGAGGAAGACGAGTGAGAGAATGTAGTAGGCGAGGAGGATGGCGCCAGCAACGCCGAGGAATTTACCGACGACGAAGGTGGGGCGTGAGATGGGTTTTGAGACCACTGTGAGGACGGTTTTTTTCTCGATTTCAGAGGAGAGGACGCCGGTTGCTGTGAAAGCGGCAGCGAGTAGTGAGATGATGGCGACGGTGGAGAGCCCCATGTCGATCATCATTTTGGAGTCTTGATCCATGGTATATGCGGCGAGGTTGAGATTGAGCCAGAGGCCGAGGATACCGACCAGGATGAGGACAGCGAAGATGGGCTGCCTGATGGACTCGGTGAAAGTATTACGTGTAATAGTGAGAAGTTGGCCAAACATATTGGTTCGCTCGACTTATGTTCAGAAATCGTGATAATGTCGGATCCTTAGAACAGATCGTATGTGGGGATGAGGCAAGTACGGCTATTAAGGGAGTTGCGATTTGTAACTCGTTATAAAAAACCGACTTAGAAGATTGATTTGAGAGAGACGGACCTGTTACTAATGTGTCTAACGTGCATAAACTCAGCACGATAAGGCGTTAAGTTGTACCATGATACGAATTTCCGTGCGAGTGAGTTTGAAAGAGTGTGTTTTTTTTGAAAAATCTGTGATCCTAAGCGGCTTGTCATGAGTATATAAGAGGTAACCGTGGTTTAGAGGGCGGGGAATGCGGTTAAGACAGGCAGGAAGTGTCATCTGAGGCTGAAGGAATCATGTCGAAGCCGACACACAAACGAGACAGATAACGATTAGCTTATTCAGCGTAACCGTTTACGTAATGAGGATTTGAATACGGATGAGCAACGACCAGCAGACTTACAAGCGTGCTGCGAATGCGGCCATGTTTGGAATGATCGCTCAGATCTTCCTAGCGATGGTTGTGGTGATCATTGGCCTGATTTACGGATCAGCTGCGATTGACGCGACGATCTGGTACTTCCTAGGCGGTGTGCCGGTATGGTTCATCTTGTGGGCGTTATTTAACGCACATAAGCAAGAGCGCGTTGAAGCATTAGAAGCTGAGCAATTGGCTGAGGTGGATGCGGAAGCTGCGGCCCTCTTTAATGAGGCGGGGCAGCAGTTGCATGTCGCTCGTAAGCGTTTGGACAATCTGTATAAGTACTGGCTGAATGGTGTTAGCCTTGCATTGTCATTGTACCTGCTCACGTTGGGCGGGTTCTTGTTGTATAAAGCCAACGGGATGGTTGAGCGGATTGATGGGGAGGCAGCTAATTGGAAAGATCTGGTTGCGGCCTCGATTAGTCCGAATGCAAATCCATTGGTGCTTCTGTTCCTTTTGGGTGCGATCGCATTCTTAGGGTTCCTGACGGCGCGCTATGTGGCGGGTATGACGAAGGTTAAGGAGTGGCAGCCGCTACGAGGTGGTGCGTCATACATGATCGGCAATGTGGCGGTTGTGTTGTTGATGTTGTTTGCGGGTACGATCCCGGTGCTGGTGAATCCAGAGCATAAGATGGGCTTTGTTGCATTATCGCTGATAGTTCCGGCGATTATGGTGCTACTAGGTCTTGAGATTGTGCTTTCGTATGTGTTTGGAATGTATCGTCCTCGCCGAACGAATGAGGTTGTGAGGCCGGCGTTTGATTCACGCGTTTTGGGTTGGCTGACACGTCCTGAATCGATCAGCAAGATTATTGGTGAAACGCTGAATTATCAGTTTGGTTTTGAGATTTCACGCAGCTGGTTTATGGAGCTGTTGAACAAATCGATGCCTAAGCTGGTTGTGATCGGTTTGATATTGCTGGTGTTGTTGTCGAGCTTGACGATTGTTGAGCCGCAGCAGCAGGCAGTGATCATGTCGTATGGGAAGATTGATCGTATTGAAGGGCCGGGCTTCCATTTTAAGATGCCTTGGCCGATTGGTACGAGTGAGAAATATGACGTTGATCGTATCCAACGGATAGTGGTGGGGTCATCAGATACAGAGCGTAAGCAAGCGAGCCGCCGCGATCCGATCAAGGTGATGCTCGAAGATATTAACCGAGAGATGGCGAATCGATTGGCTATTTATCGATTTGATCATACGCCAGAGGTGCTTTGGACGAATGCACATGCTCGAGGTGCTGAGGATTATATGGTCATCGCACCGAAGACCAATGAAGATAAAAATGAAGATCCAGGTTTCCATGAAGCTCACGGGTCTTCAGTGGCGGGTGAATTGGTTGGGATCGAGATGGTGGTGGATTACCGGATTAAGAATCTGGAACAGTTTGTTTCGACGGTTGAACGTCCCGACAAGATGCTGAAGGCGTTGGCTGTGGAGCGATTGAGCGATTATATCGCAGGTAAAGATATTGACATGCTTGTGGGTGAGGGGCGTGCATTTGGGGCGAATGAACTGAAAGGGCTAATTCAAGATGATGTTGATGACGTCATTGTGGATGGGCATGTTGGGTTAGGTATTGAGGTGGTGTTTGTTGGTTTTGCTTCGATACATCCGCCGCAGGACGGTGATGTGGCTAAGGCATTCCATGAACAGAATGGTGCACATCAAGATAAGCAAATCGTGATTCAGAACGCTCAGAAAGATGCGATTCAAACGCTATCTGAGGTGGCTGGTACCCAGGGTAAAGCGCTTGCGATCAGTGCTGCGATTGATCAATTAGAAACGATCAAGTTGAGTCGTGGTGATGAAGGCCTTGCGGAAAAGCAGGCTGAAATTGAAGCGCTGATGGATCGGGCTGGTGGACGTGCAGCACAGATGCTTCAAGAAGCACGTGCGTATCGTTGGGACAGAGCTCTGGAAGAACAGGCTGCTTCACGTAGCTTTGATGCACAATTGGCGGCATTTAAAAATGCCCCTGAGTATTACGCTCAGCGGATGCTTTTGAATGCGATGACCGATGGGCTGAAAGAACGCAAAAAGATTGTGGTAAGTAGTGACTTGATGAGGGATGTAATCATCCGAATGGATTTGAAGGATTCAGGTTCATTTATGAAGTCGCTGTTTAGCACAGAATAATAGTTGGGTAGGTGGGGTGAATTGTTTTTTTGAATGAAAAAGCAGGCTTAATGGTCTGTGTATAAGAAGGAATTCGTTTTAGGAACGAGTAAATCCATGAAGAATCCGCTGACAGTTATTGTTGCCATTCTTGTAGCCTTGATTCTTTTGACGTACATGGTGTGCTTCACCGTTCGGTACGATCAGGTTGCTGTTGTGACAACGTTCAATCAGGCTAAAGAGCCGCTGCGTGATGTTGAAACAGGTGAGATCGCTCGAGATGCAGCTGGGAATATCGTAGATCCAGGCTCAGTGATTTATGAGCCGGGTTTTAATCTCCGCTGGCCTTGGCCGATCTCGAATGTGCAGACATATTCAAAGAAGATCCAGCTGATTGAAGACGTTAAACAGGAAGTTAAGACAAGCGATGGACATGCTGTGATTGTTCAGATGTATCTTGCTTGGGAAATTGACGATCCGTACGCGTTCTTCCGTTCCATGAATAACATCAGCAAAGCAACGGATCAGTTGAAAGCATTGATGTCTTCCTTCCAAGGCATTATCTCTAACTATCGTTTTGATCAGTTGGTGAATTTGGATGAAGGCAATATTCAATTGCGTAAGATTGAAGAGAAGTGTGCGGATGATCTTCGAGCACAATTAGCTGGTATCAAACCTTCGTATGGTATTAAGGTTGATAAGGTTGGGATTCGCCGATTGGTGTTGCCAGAAGATATTACGGCAAAGGTCTTTGAGCGTATGCGTACAACACGCGAGCGTTTGGCTCAGACCGCACGAGCAGAGGGTACTGCAACGGCTGAAACAATAAAGAAAGAAGCTGAATCAATTCAGCAGCAGATCTTGGCGTTTGCAAAACGCCGCGCTTCCTCGATTCGCGATGAGGGTGATCGTGAGGCAGCGAGCTACTACAACGAATTTGCGAAAGATACGGAGTTTGCGAAGTTCCTGAGAAGGATGCAGGCTTTGAAAGAAATGCTTCCTAATAATACGCAGTTTATTTTGTCGGCAGATGATGTTGGTTTGAACGAATTGAAAGACCAGCCGATCTTGCCGCAGAAGCCAATCGCATCGAACGAGTAATGGTTTTCATAGCGAGATTGCATGTGACTTGTTAGAGTCAAAACTAAATTGAAACTCATGGCAGCTAAGTATTGCAGATTATGAGCGAAGAAAACACAAACAAACAGATGAATGATGAGCAACTGTCCGAAGAAGAAGTGATCGCAGTTGTGGAAGATAAGGAATGCTCCAGTGATTGTGGTTGCGGCCATGATCACGGGCATCATCACCATCATCATGATGAAGTTGAAAGAGAAATCGATCCAGCTGAAAAATCACTTTCGGATGCGCTTTCTGTATCGTTTGGGATTTTAAAGTTTGTGATGGTTGTGCTTGTGGTGCTGTATATGTGCTCAGGTTTGTTCCGAGTAGATCCGCAGGACAAAGCCGTACGGTTGATTTTTGGGAAGATTGTTGGTGAGCCAGGCAAGCAGGTCTTGGAGCAAGGGTGGTATTTGAATGCACCTTTCCCATTTGGCCAATATGTTTCTGTGCCGACGGATCCTCAAGTCGTATCGATGAATTCAGATTTTTGGTATGCATTCAAAGCAGGTGACGAGAGTAAGAAGCCAGCAGATTTGGCACGCCCACTCAAGCCGGAGTTCGATGGTTCGTTGATTACAGGCGATGCGAATCTGGTACATGGCCGATTTGAAGTTACGTATAAAGTGCGTGACTTTGTGAAGTTTATTGAATCTATTGGTATTGTCGAAACGAGTGCTTTGGGTGATTCGAAGATGGCGCGTGCAACGGAGATTATGAAGCAGGCGGTATCAACAGGGATTGTTCATGCAGTTGCGGAAACTCAGGCAGATGAGTACATCGTTGGTCGTACAAATGATGATGCGGCAGAAATGTATGCTCAGCGGATTCTAGATGATTTGAATTCCGGACTTGAGATTGTCAATATAAGCAATATCAAACCGCAGATGCCGAATAGCGTTTACAACGCTTGGGAAGCAGTTTCCAATGCAGAGAATGAACGCGGCAAGCAGATTGAACAGGCACGTCAGGAACGTGCAAGAATTTTAGGTGAAACTGCTGGCGAAGCTCATAGTGCGCTGTATGAACTTGTTCTTGGGTATCAATTAGCACTGTCAGCAAACAAGCAGGCGGAGGTTGATGCTTTCGAAACCAAGATTGATCTGGCGCTTCGCACTCTTGAGGTTCGTAATGCGAATGGCGTGTTGCTGAGTATCGGTGGTGAAGTAGCGGCGAATATCAAGCAAGCAGAGTCTTACAAGACTCGCGTGGTTGAAGAGATTAAAAGTGAGGCAAATAACTTCGAGACGCTTTACGAAAAGTATCTTGAAAATCCAGTCATTTTCGCAAACCGTTTGCGTCAGGAAACCCGTGAAGCAATCTTCACGAGCCCTGATATTGAAACGATGTATGCGATCCCGGGACAGTTGTATCTCGAAACAAATCGTGACCCTGAGGTGACACGACGTCGTGAAGAGGCACAATTGAAACGGCAGCAGATGCGTGTATCAGAAGAGAGATGATAAACGTAAGGCTGCGGGAGCCGTTCGCTGTTTTGAATAATTACAAGCAGATAACGGTGTAGGATTGGGATGATTTGTGGTGAGATAATTGGGCATTATGCCTGTAACAAGTTTGATAGCTAAGCTCGTGAGAAGCGTATGACGCAGACAATGACACAAACGGCCGCGGCGGAATCGATGACCTCAGATTCAGTTGTGAAATGCGTAAAATTGTCCAAGATTTTCAAGGACTTTTGGTTACGTAATCGCGTGAAGGCGGTTGATTCAATCGACTTCGATATTAAACGCGGTGAGGTTTTTGGTTTGCTTGGCCCGAACGGCTCAGGTAAGTCAACGACGATCAAGATGATTCTTGGTCTTTTGCATTCGACGGCTGGTCATATTGCGGTTTTCGGACAGATGCCGCGTGACGTGAATACAAAAAAGATGATCGGATATCTTCCTGAAGAATCGTATCTGTATCGCTTTTTGAATGCACGTGAAACGCTTGATTACTACGGAAAGCTGTTTCATCAAAACAGGCGTCAACGTAAACAACGTATCGATATGTTGCTTGAGATGGTTGGTTTGGATCGTGTCGCACATAGGCCGATTGGCGAGTATTCCAAGGGGATGCAGCGTCGTATTGGTTTGGCGCAAGCGCTGATTAACGATCCTCAACTCTTGATTTTGGATGAGCCCACAACGGGTATGGACCCGATTGGCGCGAAGCAGATCAAGGATTTGATTTTGCAGCTGTCTGACAAGGGCAAAACCATTTTGCTCTGTTCACACCAGCTATCTGATGTCCAAGATGTATGTGATCGCGTTGCGGTGATGTATGGGGGCAAGATTAGACAGATCGGTACAGTCGAAGAGTTGCTTGTGAAAGAAGAAACGACAACTCTGAAGGTCGATCATCTTGATCCATCGATTATTGAAGAAATTGAGCAAGTGCTTGCGAAGCACAATAAGTGTATTGATGCGGTCGAGCATCCAACGCAGCGGCTTGAAGATCTGTTCCTTGATATTGTTCACAAAGCTCAAAAAGAAGGCCTCGCAACACACGGTGCATCATCGGGTGGTGAGATCGCTTCGTTCCTCACATCAGAAGCGGTTGCTGGGGAAGCGAGTAGTGAGTCTATCCTTGAAGAACTCGTAAGTAACAGTCAGCCAGAGCCTGTCGTTGAAAAAGAAGTACCTGTCGAGCAGCCCGCGAATACTGAGAGCGATGAGGCTATTGCATCCTTGATGGATCAGCCTAAGGTTGAACAGGCCGAAGCGAAGAAGCCTGACGTATCTGATGCAGAGAAGAAGCGCAAGAAATCTGCAGGCGATCAGTCTGTGATTGATGACCTTCTTTAATCGTTGCGGTTATAAAATGGAATTTCGTGCTTAGAAGCACTGATTATAGATAACAGCGAGTAATCAAATTGGCTGATACGATCACAAACAAGAATAATAGCCAGGACTCAAATTGGGTGTCATGGTTGATCGTTTATATTGTATCGATTGCGATGACGGTTGGCGTTACGATGCTTTTCGTTGCGCAACAGATTCAAGCAGGGGCGGTGCTAGTGTCCGTGCTTGGAGGATTATTTGTCGCATATTGGCAAGTACGTGGTCTATATATGTGGCGACATGTGGGTTGGGTCAAGCGTGTAACCGTGATTGCGTTGGCGACTTTAGGAGCAGGTAGTGCGGGTATTTTCTACGTACTAGATTTGCCAAGCATGGTCTCGATTATTCTTGGCATTTATGCCATGGGTGTTTCGATGTATCTGGGCATTCAGATTGTAAAGGGTCTGTTGTCTGGTGGACATCCAATTATCGGTGTTGCGCGAACATTGGTTGATGAAGCCATCCGTATGCGGGTGCCATTAGTGTTCATCATTGTGCTGGTTTTGCTTGTGCCGATTCTTCCTTTTGTAATCGATCCAAAAGATTTTCTTAAATATCGGATTCAAACATTCCTTACCGCATCAATGTATGTGACTTCAGTTTCATTATCGTTAATGACATTGTTCTTAGCGGTTCAGACGATCACTAGTGAATTGCAGTATAAGCAGATTTATCTAACACTGACCAAGCCTATTGGCCGTGTTCAGTACCTGCTTGGCAAGTGGCTTGGGATTGTGATGCTGAATGCAGTGCTTGTTATTGTGTGTGGTGTTGCAACTTATTCATTTACAACATTTCTTGCGAAGCAACAGGCATTAGATCCCTTGGATCGAGCAGCTGTTGATGAACAAATTCTTGTTGCGCGTCAGATCATGACACCTAAGCCGTTAGATGATAATGAGCTTCAAGTTGAGTATGAAAATCGCTTGACGAAATTGCGAGAGCAAGATCCAGATGTTTATGGTGCGCCTGGGTCACCCATCATGAATGTCACGGACGAAGTGCGTAGTAGAATTCGCAAAGAGATTGTTGAACAATGGTTCTCATTAAAAGCTCGCCAAGAACGCACATATGTTTTTACGGGCTTAATGACGGCTAAAGAATATGGTAAAAAATACGGTCAACCACTCCAATTACGTTTGAATCCAGATGCTCTTGGATCGACTGATGATCGGATGGTGACATTGCTGGTTAAGGTTGGCGGCTTGCGTTATGTTTTCCCAAATATTGCATCGAATCAATCAAATGGTGTGCGATTAGCGGAAGATTTTTTCCATGTCCTAGAAGTTGATTCCTCAATGATCGATGATCTTGGACAATTGGTTGTTACAATTCGTAACCCAGTTTTGCGTAGCGGCGAACAGCCGACAATTAGTTTTAAAAAGGGGAATGGGCTCGAAGTTTATTACCGAGTAGGTTCGTTCGAAGTTAATCTGTTCAAGTCCATGGCCATGATTTGGCTGAAGCTTGTATTCCTTGCGATGCTTGGGCTAACGATGGGCTCCTTCTTGGGCTTTCCAACAGCTTGCTTGGCTGCACTTCTTATATACTTCGCAGCTTCAGGTAGCGAATTTTTATTCGAATCATTAGATAGCTACGCAAAGTATCCCAGAGGGGATCTGAGTTGGGGGGCATGGGTTTTCAGCTTAAAAGATATTCTTGCGAGCAAATTCTCTTCTGATAAGCCGATGGATGGTGTGCGTGTTTTAATTCGAATGATCGGCGAGGTATTCATGACGTTTGTTCCACGTTTTGGTTATTACAGCCCTACAGAACAGTTGACGGATGGTCGAGTCGTCACGACTCGAGAGCTAGCCAGTGCATTCATGTGGCTTGGTATGATCTGGACGTTTGTGATCGGTGTAATCGCATACCTCATATTCAGATCACGCGAGTTAGCTCGTGTCACTGTGTAGATAATTACTATTGAGATAATTCTCGATCAGGGTTTAGCGATCAAGATCGGGTTTCAAACGCTGGCATTGAATTATGTTTGATACGTGATTTTGCCAAGAGAAGAGTGGCTTGAATATTGCTGCTGCAGGATATAAACATGGATAGAGATCGGTTTGTTCAAATCATAGCTGTACTTTTTGCAGTCAGCGCTCTAGTAGGCGCGACGATGCTTGTTCCAACGATTAACAAGCAACGCCGTGATTTAGAGTTAAGCTTCGACTTGCAGCAGGGGGATAACCTGCCGCCAAAGTACGCATTGGCATCAGCTTTGCTCGGATCATTTCGCGGCTTAGCTGTGGATGCATTGTGGTACCGTATTGAACGACTCAAGCAGCAAGGCAAATTTAATGAAGCGAATACATTGGCGCAATGGATAACAACACTGCAGCCTCGCTTTCCTCAAGTTTGGGCCTTCCAAGCTTGGAACCTGGCATATAATGTTTCTGTAAAAACTAATACACCGACTGAGCGATACGACTGGGTTTCAAAGGGGATCCGGCTGCTTCGTGATGAGGGGATACCGAAAAACCGTCAATCAATCCGTCTATACCGGGAGCTTGCATGGATCTTCTTCCACAAGATGGGTAAGACTGCTGATGATATGCATTGGTTTTACAAGCGTAAACTTGCTGAGGAATGGCAAGAGTTTCTTGGAGCACCAACTGATGGCGCGACAACGCAACAGGTACTTGATCAGTTTGCGCCAATTGCAAAAGCAATTGATCGTTATTTTGTCTTGCCGCGTTTAACACGTGAGGCACGAAATGAACTTGATCATCTTATAGAATCAGTCCCAGAGTTTAAGGATGGCTTAACAAAGGTTCGTGATTTAACATCTGTACGAGTTGCAGATCAATTGGACGATTATCGTAATGTATATGGACGATCAAGACCCGATTTGATTGAAAAACTAAGTTTGCTTGAGCAATTGATCGATGAACAAAGCAAGCGAAATAATTTAAATAAATTGGATGTGCTATACGGCGATACACCGGAAGCTCAAAGTGTAGTGAATAGCCTCGCTGAGAATGGGATGGCTCTGAACGAAGAGACGCTTCGACGTTTTGGACAAATGATTGTCGCACTTCGTTACAACGAACCAACACGTCTTGTTGAAATGCTCGTAGATAAGAATGAAACGCAACTCGCCATGGTTGTTCAGTTGTTGACTGACGAGAGCCCCAGTACTCAGATGGGCGTGAACGCTATCCTTGCATATATGCGGGCGAAAGTGCTTTGGGAAAATTACCATATGGATCCGGGGGTTATGTATGAGTTAATGGAGATGTATGGCCCATTGGATTGGCGGCATCCAGCATCTCATGGTGTGTATTGGGCTTTCCTTGGTGTTCGTGTTTCAGGTGAGCTGCAAGATACGACTCGTATTGATTTGCTGAACACTGACCGTAATGTGATTCATGGGTTGCAGGAATTAATGTATCTTGGCAAGGTTTCATATGATCCAGGATTAACTCGTATCGATCTCTTACCAGATCCACGTTTTATTCCTAAATATGAACTAGCCATGGTGAATTCGCTCAAACGAATTCGCGGCGCTGACTTCACCCTTAAAAAGGGTACGATTAACGAGTTTGAAAATGGGCATGAGAATTTCTTGATTAAAGCGATCGTCTACTCGTACTTGTATGGCGCTGAAAAACAGGCTGCTGAGTACTATGCGAAATCTAGAAATCTGTACGGAGACAAAGGACACAACGTCCGTATGGGACGTTATAACATGCCGCTTGAAGACTTTGTCATGTCTGAGTTGAAGCAAGACATGGATATGCAAACTCAGGTCGTTCAGTTCATAGATGCGATGATCGGTAAAGCATTGATGGAAGGCCTTGCGAATGGCCGTTTAGATGTGTTTTCCAAATTCATGAAGATGTCTCGTGTCGCGTTCAACGAATATACGAAGGATAAATTGGTTGACCCGAAAGCGGAGCAAGCTCGTCAGAAACTCGGAACTTTTGATCAAGTCTTTGGTAATACATACGCCAAATATATGAAGGCGCCTTCAATCGAATTGAGATTGAAAGCAAAAGTGTATGCCAATACACCAACAGTTTGGCGTGAGATTTCTTATCCGAACTTTAGAAAAGCTCTTTCGCAGCAGTGTGAGGCTCGCGGTTTAGATTTTGCCGCAATTTTCCCGGCTCCACCTTCGATCGCGGAAAAAGAAGTTGTTGCACCTAAAGATAAGGGCGGCAAAATTAAATCACAGAAAACAATTCAGCGTAAATAATATTTGACGAAGATCTGGGTTAGACCCAACCCAGTTGGTGGAAAGTTGAGTGTTGTGCAAGCCCTGTCATAAAAGACAGGGCTTTTATGTTGTAATTAATAAGCAATAGGCCTGATGACTGTGGTCATTTCATGGAATCGATGCGGCTGAAGTTGTACGATGTTTTTATCGACGTTAGCAGATTCTATACATACCATCTGTTTCCATTCATCGTCTTTGAAATCGGTCATCCGTTGTGATTTATCGATCCATGGATTCCACACGACGGTTGATTTTGAATGATGTTTATCTATGAAAATACGTCTTCGGAGAGTGGGGTCAACGATCTCCGACGTGCCCGCAGTATCAATATACACACGATCAGTTTCACCCGTGATTGTGATAGGATTGCTTTCACCTTCGTGTATACGGAAATGATCAATTTTATTTATAAACGAATCATACTCTAATCCTCGAATAGTTACTTTTGTGATGTCACCAACAGAAAAATAGGTGTGTAATGCTTCTTCGAATTGATGAACTTCGTCCGTTGGATTATTGACACGAAGTGTCATTGTGAGGTGTTCACTGAATGCTACGAAGTACTGTAATTCGAATGGGGCAATGTATGCTTTGAGTTCGAGAACAAGTTTACTTGAATGGTAATCCGCGCGAGCCATTTGCCATTCCATTGTTCTAGCATAGCCATGCATTGGTAAATTGTTATCGTGCTTGTTTGGCCCAAACCAAGGGAACACGATTGGGACACCACCGCGGATCGGTTGATCGGCTTCATATTGTGAGTTAGAGCTTAAAAAGAGTATATCCGCGAAACCACTTGGCTGAAATCGGGAAATATGTGCGCCATGCAAATACAACTCGCCTTTACAAAGATTGTGTGTGATGACCGCACGGGTTAGCCCACCTTCTCCAATTTCGAAACGCAAGACATCATCAATGCTGAAATACTCATTGAGATCTTCGATTGATTGATTGACATGATTCATCAGGATGTCCTTGTTGATGTCTGTAAATCACGAATTTGTTCAAATATACTATCGGTTCACGTCATGGCTTCGACATATTTTTGGCAGAAAACTCCAGATTCAAGTGATATTCAGCCTCCCATTTGGCTCATTGCTCGGTTGCCGACATCCTTATGTACTTCGGGTTTGAGATCAAGACTTTGTTGAATTGCATGGACTAGTTTTTTGTGGGAATTGACCTCAAGACAATAGCGAAGAATGTTGATTTCGCCGCCATCAAAAAGACATGCTCTAAGGTCTCCGTTAGCGGTTAATCTTAGACGGTTACAGTTTTCGCAGAATGGACGACTCATTGCCGAAATAAAACCAATTCGGCCGATGTGCCCAGGGATTTGAAATACATTAGCCGGGCCGACGCCATATTCATCTGATCTAGATATTTTTATTAATTCACCGAAATGGTGCTCTATCCTCTGTTTTATGACTTCATTCTCTGTGACTAATGCTAGCGGGTTATTTGAATTTCTATCTAATAATTGAGAATTCCCAAGCGGCATGTATTCAATAAAGCGGATGGTCCATGCATTATGTGTGGTTAATTTCGCAAAAGAGATGACTTCGTCATCGTTGATACCCTTCATCACGACCGTATTTAGTTTTATTTGCTTAAATCCAACATCATTGGCTGCTTGAATTCCATTTAATACGTCTTCGAGTTGAAAACGACCTGTCTTGCCCGCGATGGCATCGAAACGGGTATGATCGAGAGTATCTAAAGATATCGTAACGCGATCTAAACCCGCATTTTTCAGCGCAGATGCCTGTTGTGGTAGCAGTACTCCATTGGTTGTGAGTGAAATATCAACAGGTTCAAGCTTGCGTATTCCAGCAATAATCTCACATAAGTCGCGTCTAAGTAAAGGTTCACCGCCTGTGAGTTTGAAATGTGTGATTCCTACTTCCTTGGCAGCTTTGCAGACCGCAAAAATGTTGTGAGCGGAGAGCACATCCCGTCCAGGCAGAAATTCTAAGCCTTGTTGTGGCATGCAATAAACACAACGAAAGTTACAACGATCTGTCACAGAAATCCGCAATAGCTGCAATGACGTTAAGCTTCTAGGCCCCTTCGCAAATATTGGTTTTGTAGCCCGGGTTTCGAGTACTGGTAAGGCAATATTCATCGCAAGCGATTGTAATTCGCTGCCAATTATTCGTCTCTAGAGGTTTGTGTGTAGATAAGCACATGAAGGTTACCTCGCAACTGCTATGAGTTCATCTAGAGTCATGTCATAGATAAAGTTGTAAGTCTCGTAAGGCAGCCTAAAATCTTCATAAAAGATTTGTCAACAAGTAACTTACCTGCGATCATGATGTTCCAAATATGTATGAATTAACATGCCCATCCTGTAAACTCGTCACTGAGAGCAGCTTCATCCGAGCGAGTGCGATCGTGCGATGCCCTCAATGTAACCATCGTTATCGAATTGAGCCACATGACTTTCGGAGGCGTTGCTATACCGAAATGCATGATGAGGATGCTGAGCGCGCAATGGATGACACGCTGCCACTTCGCTTTGATCCCCATGGATCAGTTGTGGGTTTGTCAGGTTTGTCGGATAAAATGCGTACTAACCCTGACGATTGCTTAGGCTTAGATGATACCCAGCAGATGAATATCGCGATTGCATCTCTTGCGCCTGAGGGCGATGATTCTGACAGCCAAGTTCGGGTTGGAGATGTGCCAAATGAATTCAGAATGGTCATGCGGCCAACGGGTAGTACTCGGTACCGTAGCCTTTATATCGCAATTGGCCTGTTGACCGCGTTTGTTGCAATTATCGGTGCTACCATCATCTATGCGACTCGGGTGATGCCAGAGAATTACGAGGGGAGCATAGAAGGCGATACGGAAGCCATTCATGTGACCCCAGGTGATAACCTTGCCGTTTCAACACCTCTTCAAACCAGAGTGACGCATAAATCATGGAAGTTGGTCGGTGAGCAGTATAAGTATAATTCTCGCAAACCGTCAGCCCTCGTTAGGGTTGTCAATACTAGGAAGGTGCAGGATCGCAAGGGAAATTGGTGGTATGAAGCTCAACTGACAACACGAGAAACAGATGTCATCGCATTTGCTACCGTGCATATATCCTTAATAGATTTATCTGCGATTGAGAATTTTAACATCTCATTCCCTGTATCAATGATTTCCGCCAGAACACCTGTGAATCTACGCATACCCATGCCGAATCTTGAGGGTATCGATAAACAGCGTGTCGATGCATGGGTGGAAGTTGATCGAAAATATGATCATGCACAATATGTTCGTCCTGATCAGATTACTGCAACCCCCGCAGGTGAATCGCATGATTCAAGACTTCGAATCATTACCTACAACAAAACAGATCGCGATCTTCGCTATATCATCTATCGTATTAATGCAATAGATGAAGGTGGTGCTGTGATCGCATCGTGGGCTACTATTTGGGATCATCGAGTTCCCGCGCAAAACCTTGTGCGATTTGTTACGATGACCCCGCTACCCAAAGACAAAAATGTCGCGCGTTGGGATATCGTGGCTGCAGCAGAGTAATCTCAAGACCACATACGTTCTATACGTGAAATTTTCTGCCTGATAAAACAAGGATATATTCGCATCGTATGCTGTTTTTTCCCGTCAAAACGGACCGCCCGCTCAAACGCAAGCCATGGATTAACTATGCACTTATCACGTTAAATATCGTGATATATTTAGTTACCTATCAGCAGATTCTTGGGGCACAAGCTGCCCTAAGTCCAGAAAATTACGCTAGATTCGCAGCCGCAGCGAGCCAGCAAGGTCTCACGATTCAACAGCTTATTTCGCAATATTTCCCTGTCACCGATTACTATCTGCGTCCAGGGGATCTACATTTCTACCAGTTCTTTTCCTACCAGTTTTTGCATGCAGGTGTTTGGCACCTATTCGGCAACCTAATCTTCCTATATGTATTTGGGAACAACGTTGAAGATCGTTTAGGCCATTTAGGATATCTCTTCTTCTATTTAGCCGCAGGCATTGTTGCCGCATTAGGGCATGCCGCGTTTAAAGATTCCCCTTGTCTTGGTGCTTCAGGAGCTATTGCGGGTGTAACAGGTGCTTACCTCGCACTTTTCCCACTGTCTAATATTACGATTTTTTACTGGGTTATATTTGTCGTTGATTATTTCGAAGTCACTGGCATCGTACTCATACTCTTTCGTGTGGCTCAAGATATCCTGTTTAACTTCTTTGGTAGCGGTAACGTTGCTTATATTGCACATATCTCAGGCTACATTTTTGGATTTGGCTTGTGCATGGCATTATTGCTCATACGACTTTTCCCGCGAGAACCTTACGATCTGCTCGCGCTCATCGAGCGACGGCGTAGACGCTCGCAATTTAAACGCATGGTGGCGGTTGAAGGATCACCTTGGCAGTCTAATATCTCAACTATTTCAGCCGAATCCGATGTGCCGCACACGTTTTCACCGGAAGAGCAGCAGTTAGTGGATCTACGGGCACAAATCACAGCTGCAGTCGCGCAACAGAACATGGCTCATGCAGCCAAACTTTATGAGCAGCTCTTGGCAACATCTCCTGATCAAGTCCTCTCAATGCAGCATCAATTAGACGTCGCCAACCAGCTCATGGCCGATGCGCGGTACGACTCTGCAGCACAAGCATACGAAATATTTCTTAAAACTTATGCAGCATACCCGCAAAAGAATCATGTAAGACTTATTCTTGGCTTGATTTACGGACGCTATCTTTCACATCACAATCGGGCAAAGATGCTACTGAATGAAGCGATGGAATCGCTGGATGGTGCTGAAAAAGAACTGGCTGAAAACGTTCTCAAAGAAATTTCATAATATTCACATCCAATTGATATGCCCTTTGATCGATAAGCTTGATAGCTACTTCGCATGTTATGGAAGCTGCTGCCTATCTTTCCAATTCTATACTTAGCTTGCGCATCAAGATCCAGTACGGAAATGGGCGCATATTCAATGCATATGTTAGGGCAATCTCTATAGTGTCTATTCAATTGATGTGTTTGATTGATTAAAATCCCTTTTCACTTCTAGAATGAGCCTAAACCACAGACTACCTTGCTGATATTTCTTGCCATGGGAACATCTATAGTGCTATAAATTTCAACATCTAATCGTTAGATGGAGTAGAAAGTTTTGTTTAGCTCAGTACAATAGCCAATGCAGCAGATAGCTGCCCCCGGATTGAAGTATTAGAACCCATTTTCGGACAAATCCATTTGACGGGGCTTACTCTGGAGAATAAGAAATGCCTAGCGACAAACACTCACACGGAATCACTTTTCATCAGGCTCTGATATTGGCTGTCATTGAAAAATACCAGCCATTGACCTCTTCCGAGATTGCACAGTACTACCAGAAGCACGTTAAGATCGAAGTCGCCTATAACTATCAGTACATCGTGACTCGTCGTCTTGCCGATCGTGGTCTGATCCGTGCGAAAAAGACGAAAAAAGAACCCGTTTTCAAATGGGAAATTACAGCTCAAGGTAAGAAGCTCCTCAAAGAGATGAAGCGTCTTTCAGGAATTCTCGCAAAGCTCTAGATTTAGACATTATTTTGACTATAAAGCAGCACCGATTTAGACGGTGCTGCTTTTTTTAGACGTACTTCCATCGGTTTGATAAAAACGCACCCTATGATCAGGGTGCGTTGCAGCAATGTTAATTTAGGCAGCTAGACTAAATTTGAAACATATCAATATCCTTATTGGTTGTGTATTCAGATTCAGTAGGATTTGCAGATCTGTAAGCTGCCGCAACATAATTTAGAAAATTTAATGGCGTCTGCGTAGCATCATTAACCCGCCTAATCCTAATAACGCAAAGCTCGCAGGTTCTGGAACTGAAGTGAGATTTAAGTTGCCTGTCGATGCCAGAGCATATTCCTCATATACATTGTTTTCAGGCAGGTATGCATCCCAGTCCAATGTACTAAACAGATCGACACCAGCTAACTTTAAAACGCCCTTGATCGCATTGGTTAACGCCCAGCCAAGGATTCCTTTACCTTTCTGCCCTGTAACGCGTTCAAATAGACCTTCAGCAAATTCATCAATCGATTGAAGTGCTTGAGCATCATCATGGAAATCTACATTTGCATACAGCGACCATGTCGACGAATCGCCAATGACATTGATTCGGCTAACTGAATTTGAAAAGAAATTATCAGCCGTATCCTGCAGATCTGTCACGATACTTCCTAGATGCTTCGAAGCATTGCCGGATTGATCGCTTCGCCACGCACTCACTCGTACGCTATGCGTCAATGCCAATTGCTCCAGATTTGGACCACCTCCGAGTAAATAGAAATGTGCGTCTCCCCATGCTTTCCCTCCCTCAACAGCCTGTTCTTCCGCGTCCTTTCCTTGACTGATGTAGTCAAATTCCAGCATGATGCCTGCATAGACATTCGAACACGAGAATACGAGCCCAAATGCGAATACGGTGATGAGTGAATACCTTAAAAATCCAAAACTCTTCATCATGAACCCTTTCAATATGAAATATGATGAATTTGAAATGATTGCGAAATGCTTCAATAAAGGTTCATATAAGCTAAGTGATTACCCTATCATTGGTCGTGGGTTCAAGACAATAGACAATCGTCACAGTGAGGCGAATATTTTTATGAAGGTTTTGTATCACGATCCATGCTTTCACCTTTTTGCACCATCCTTAAACGCGCGGGCTAATTTAAGGTCAATTCTTGGCTGAATCCCCATTGTTCGCGTGTGTTTGTTGTTGGGTTGTTTTTATGTAAAATCATTTAAGATAGTTACTTACACCTCATATCATGTTTCGTTAGGTAGTGGCCATATTCTGACCAAATCACAGGTCAATTTTGTCGGATTAGCTTCAAACCACTACAATACTTGCGTCAATTTTTTGACCTCCGGATCACCAAGCCACCGGATGTTGCCCTCGGCTTGCCGGAACTGGCCACAGCCAGAACAGGTTGCCATGCCTTTGCAGTCCAACCATTGCTTCTGTCATGAGTACCTGACATCAAAACCCCAAACTTAAACTCGGAGTCCCTCCTATGAGTGAGTTACTGAAAGGTAATGCGGTCATCGGTCAGTCCGGCGGCCCAACCGCGGTCATCAACCAATCTCTCGTCGGCGTAATCGAAGGCCTCAAAGGTCACCCCGGCGTTGAAAAAATCTACGGCGCTCATCACGCTGTCGCTGGCATCGTCAAGGGCGATTTCATCGAGCTCCAAGATTGCACCGAAGATTTCCTCAACAAGATCGCCAATAGCCCATCTTCCGCACTCGGCTCATCACGCGATAAACCAGATGCCGCATACTGCAAACGCATCTTTGAAGCATTCGAAAAGAACAACGTCCGTTACTTCTTCTATGCTGGCGGCAATGACTCTTCCGATACTTGCCGTATCGTGAACGAGCTCGCCAAAGAAGAAGGTTACGAGCTTCGTTGCTTCCACGTCCCTAAAACCGTCGACAATGACCTCGTCCTCAACGACCACACCCCAGGCTTTGGCTCAGCAGCCAAGTTCGTTGCACAAGCCTTCATGGGTGATAACCTCGACAACCGCTCACTCCCAGGCATCAAAATTAACATCATCATGGGTCGCCACGCAGGCTTCCTCACCGCTGCTTCCATTCTCGGCCGCCGCGAAAATACCGACGATGGGCCACATCTGGTCTATGTCCCAGAAGCCCCATTCGACGAAAGTAAGTTCATTGACGACGTCGAAAAAGTCTACAAAAAGTTCGGTCGCTGCCTGATCGCCGTTTCCGAAGGTATTTCCGATAAGGATGGCACAGCAATCGCTGCGAAGCTTCAGGAGAACGTCGAAACAGATGCACACGGCAACGTTCAGCTTTCTGGCTCTGGTGCTCTCGGCGATCTTCTCTCCGATCTCATCAAAGACAAGCTCGGTGCACGTACAGGCGAAAAACTCCGTGTCCGCGCGGATACCTTCGGCTACCTTCAGCGTTCATTCGTTGGTTGTGTTTCCGAAGTCGATCAAGCCGAAGCACGTCAAGCTGGCCGTCGTGCTGCTGAACTCGCACTTTCCGGCGACCTCGATGGTTCAATCGCCATCCAACGTGTCTCCGACGATCCATACAAAGTTGAATTCAATCGCATTGAACTCTCTGATGTAGCCGCGAAAACTCAACATCTCGACACCAAGTATGTCGTTGATGGCTGCAACATCTGTGACTCTTTCAAGAAGTACCTCGCCCCAATCGTTGGCGAACTTCCAGAGATCGCAACCTTCACATTCGACAAATAAGTCGAACACGCACAATAAATCCAAAAACAACCCCGGTCATCCGATCGGGGTTGTTTGTTTTCTATCCTCATCTTCCCTAATCACACACCATCAAGCATTATTCCTCATTCAAAATAACCCGATCTGGTACTTAGTCGTGCTTACAAGCATACACTTATGTGGACGTTAATACCCGCATTGGTTGGTTAGGTAGTTGGTACGTGAAGTTCCGAGAACGATTACTACTACTCATGATGTTTATCGCGCTGCCTCCGCTGATATTTCTCAGCATTGCAGATCACATTTTCCTGCGCGAGCTTGGTGAAGAATTATCCATACGCACGCACAATAATCTCGTTCAAGACGCTCAAAATGAACTTCGGCAACTCGTCGATTCGTATGCCCGTATCATGGAACGCGAAATCAGTCTCGTCTCTCTTCTGCTCTACATTCAAACCGAGGAAGCGCAACGCCGTTTAAACGCGCCATTACCGCTCAAATACTCTGAATCTAATAACGCTCCAAGCTTAGAACATTACCCGCCTTTGCTGACACCTCACAGCACAAGTGAACCATCCCTCAATTTCGAACAACACAGTATCTATCTTCCTCCCGGCGTGTCCGCCATTGATGTAGATGAGGAGATCAGCCGACTCGATGATTTTGATGATGTACTCAAAAAACTACACACAACCGAAGGCGATATCATCCTTTGGCAATACATTTCTCTGAAATCCGGCGTTCATCTTAATTTTCCCGGCAACTCATATATCCCTGAAGGCTATGACGCTCGCAAACGGTCATGGTTTCAAGAAACAATTAACGAAGCAATCCTTGGTTCTTCTAAATCTTCCGTCTCACGTGAGGGTACCATTAAAGATGAAGTGCGTTGGTTCCCCTTAATCGTCGACTCGCTCACCGGCCAAGTTACGATGACAGCCACGCTGCCTATCCGCAATGCAAACGATGAAATTATCGGTGTGTCTGGAATAGATCTTAAACTTACTGAAATTCTTTCCTCCGGCCGTCTGCCATCACAATGGTCTAACTCTCGATTACTACTCATCGCATTAGCCAATACAAACACGCTTGAACCCTATAACCCAGCTGCTGGTGACATACCAACACCCGTGATTATTGCAGATACCGAGCTCCAAAACGAACAACTTGATTGGAAATTGCAACTTAACATCCACCCGTTGGTGATTGAATCTACGAATGTTAGAAACAAACTGATCGAAGATATGCTTGATCAAAACTCAGGTATTATGAATGTAATGCAAAACGAGAAGCAGGCTGTATGGGGTTACGCTTCTATTGGTCCTAGAGCATGCCTTCTTGTGATGGTGCCTTTTAATGAAATTGACGAGCGAGCCTCTGTCATTCGCAGTATTGCTGAAGAGAAAACATGGCAACTCATCCGCATTTCAACGGTTGTTCTGATCGGTGTGATCATCCTTGTGATCGTGCTCGCATGGTCGCGTTCACGTACAGTTACCGAACCGATTCTTCGAATGGCACGCGCCGCAGAACGTATTGCCTCCGGCGACCTTGATACCCAAGTTCATCTTCCACGTCGTTCAGATGAAATCGGGCAGCTCGCCAATACATTCAACGCCATGGTTCCCAAGCTGCAAGATCATCTTCGGCTTTCCGAATCGATCGATCTTGCAATGCAAGTTCAACAAGCATTATTACCTGAAAAACCCCCTGTTTTCCATGATTTAGATATTGCTGGATGCTCCCTCTATTGCGATGAAACAGGCGGTGATTACTATGACTTCATTACATTTGAGAATGCGCCTCATCCTACACTGGGCGTCGCAATCGGCGACGTGGTTGGGCACGGCATCGCCGCTGCTCTTCTTATGGCCACAACGCGGGCTTTGCTAAGAGTTCATGTTATATCGCCAGATGACCTCAAGACAATATTCAAAAGTCTTAACGCCCATTTATGTGAGTCACGTTTTGCAGGTAAATTCATGACATTGTTCTATATGAACATAACTCAATCTGGCCAGCAAAATTCACAATTGAATCTGAACTATATTTCGGCTGGTCACGACCCAGCCTTAGTCTATGATATGGATAGGCGCGTCTTCACCGAACTTTCTGGAACAGACATCCCGTTGGGAGTATTGCACGATTGGCCCTATAGCGGCGCAAAATCAACCTCGATTACACCGGGTAAGATTCTGTTTTTCGGCACAGATGGAATATGGGAAACAAGAAATGAAAATCGTGATTTTTATGGCAAAGAACGCTTGCAGCAAATAATTCGGAAGAATTCTCATCGTTCAGCATCAAGTATCGCAGATGTCATACTTAACGATATTGCAAACTTCCGCAATACCTCTTTGCAAGAAGATGATATCACATTGATCATCATCAAATATGATCTAAATAACACAACCCAATCGCACGCATCTACGCAACCAAACTTCTAGAGTCAGCCTTGTCATTCACGTCATAGTCATCAATCGAAACCTGATCAGTTTCATCTAGATGTATGAGCCAATTGTTTCGCGGCCAAAATGTTTGCCCTTTAATCGACCCGTAAAGAAGGATTTTAAACTTACTCATTTTTACTGCATGCAATTTCATAATGGCTTTATTTGTAATTTCCTGTATTGCGTCCTCATCAATGCCTTCAGAGCAACCAACAAGTAACTTCGTGTGAGGTTTCCCTTCAATGCCGGCACACATTGCCACACCTCTAATCTCACCCATCTCATCTCGAGCGATCAGGCTCAATGTATGCTGCACATAGCCACGATCAATCTCACATCCGCATCCTCCAAGAAATAAAACTGCATCATCTACCTCTGGTAAACGTATCTCAGCAATTCTTAGATTCATGTCATTAATCCTCATCCAAACACAAGCAGTTTAATTCAACACACATCGTTTTTATCGTCCCGATTTGCATTTACTCATACCGCGACCTGTATGGATGTCCGCAATCTCCTTTTGATATTCAGAATAACTAACATATCTTCACTTATTGACTTAGAGTTATGCGGGTTATGACGTTTGGGCTAATAAAAAAGCCCTGCTTCGAGCAAGGCTTTTAGTAATCACATATCTAGTTATATCAGCATATTGCTTCAGCATCACGGTCGCTAAGCATGCCGCCATCGCCGCGTTCCTTCACGGTGCCATCACGTTTCCAACTACGCTCGCATCTTGATTCCTCACGCAGATCTTGGACAGCAATCGCTTCGCCAGTAGCAAAACGGCTCACACCAATCAGATCTGCAAGATCTACAGCATCAAATGCATTGAGATCCACATCCTTGATCTTATTCCATACCAAGCCAAGATCTAATGGGTTATCGATCCCTACTTCTTGGCGGTAGTCCTCAATGGTTTTGAGCATCTCATCTCGAGTATCCATAACACCCGTCCACTCATTGCTTGCAAGTTCTGCAATCAGGCTGCAGCCTTTCATCGTCGGGAACTCTTTGACGTGCACGCATTCGTTACTTTTCTGGTCAACCTTCAGTAATGCTCGCCACGCTTCATCAGCAGTGTGTGGCATGATCGGCGCCAATAAGCGTATCAAGCCACTAACAATCCGATAGATAGCCGATTGACTTCTGCGGCGTCTCGCACTGTTCGTCTTATCGCAATATAAACGATCTTTTACCGCAACAAGATAAACGCTCGACATCGTATCATTGCAGAAGTTGAACAGATCGCGGCTTAGTGATCGGTACTGATAATTCTCATATTTATCAACAACTCCTTTTGCCATATCAACGTAAGCCTTCATCGCCCACGCATCAATACTCCGTGCATCATCATGACTAAATTTATGAGCATCAGTTTTTGGATCAAAGTCACTCAAGTTCGACAGCAAGAAACGGATCGTGTTACGTACCTTACGATACTCTTCACCCGCCACTTTAAAATACGATTGATCAACCTTAATATCGTTATCCGTATTTAGTGAACAGATCCACCATCGGCAAACATCCGCGCCATACTCTTTCATCAAATCCTGTACATCAAGTGTATTACCCAATGATTTACTCATCTTGTGGCCGTTTTTGTCGACCATAAATCCATGCGTTAGCACCGTCTTAAACGGGCTCACGCCATGAATTGCCACGCTCGGCAGCAGCGAATGCTGGAACCAACCACGATGCTGGTCAGAACCTTCAAGATAAAGATCCGTGGTTTCTTTCACGTTCTCATCAGCATGCTTGGATTGCTTTGCTTCCCAGCCTTCACGCACAACCGCATTCCAGCTTGAACCTGACTCAAACCAAACATCAAACGTATCCTTGCCCTTGCGTAGACCGGCTAACGCCCCCTCAGCTTTCGCCCATTCCGGAGCTTCCGCATCGTTGGCAACATCATAGCTTTCTAATATCTGATTAGATTCAGCAACAAACCACGAATCTGACCCATGCTTACCGAAGCATTCCGCCACAGCTTTCGCACTCGCCGTCGTCATCAGCGGCTCGCCCGCTTCATTATAAAACGCTGGGATCGGCAAACCCCATGAACGCTGGCGACTAATACACCAGTCTGGCCGCGACTCAAGCATCCCACGCATACGATTGCGACCCCACTCAGGCAAGAATCGTACATCCCCGCCGTCACTGGTGACGACCTCAGCCGCATGACGCAAGCCTTCCCCACAACCATCATACGCCTTATCTACGCCGACAAACCACTGTTCCGTTGCCCTGAAAATCACCGGCGATTTCCCTCGCCAGTCATGCGGATAGCTATGCATGAACTTATGATCATGGAACAAGCTTCCCGCTTCACGCAAAAATTCGACAACCTTATCGTTCGCTTCCCAGATGTGCATGCCCACTAACCACTCCGGCGCCGTCTCGTCATACGTGCCGTCAGGTCTAACCGGGCAATAGATCTCGATTCCTTCACGCAAACCCGTTTGATAGTCCTCAACACCATGGCCCGGTGCCGTGTGAACCATCCCCGTACCATCTTCCAGTGTCACGTATTCTGCATGGACAACCGGGCAAACCTTTCCAGTCAAAGGCTGCTTGTACTTCAGCCCAACCAGCTCCGAACCTTTGAACGTCTCAATCGGCTCAGCATCTTCAACACCGCCCGCCGCCAGTACTTTCTTCGCCAGTTCTAATGCCACAATAGCCGTACCACTATTTGGCAGCTTAAATTTCCCATACTCATAACGCTCATGTACAGCCACGCCCATATTCGCAGGCAGCGTCCACGGCGTGGTCGTCCAGATCATCAGGTACTCGTTCTCTTTCCCTTCGATCTCAAAATTCACATAAACCGACGTGTCTTCACGGTCGTAATACTCAAGCTCCGCATCCGCCAACGCCGTCTGATTCTCAACCGACCAGTGCACCGGCTTAAGCGCTCTG
Source organism: Poriferisphaera corsica (assembly GCF_007747445.1). Taxonomy (NCBI): domain Bacteria; kingdom Pseudomonadati; phylum Planctomycetota; class Phycisphaerae; order Phycisphaerales; family Phycisphaeraceae; genus Poriferisphaera; species Poriferisphaera corsica. Next base: position 3,887,826 of record NZ_CP036425.1, on the reverse strand, counting down.
TAAACCAACCCCTTTTCCACTAACCCCGCGAATACGTTTAGCACCCCTCGCTCATATCGCGGCAACATCGTCAAATACGGATCATCATAATCCGCCATCGTCAATAGCCGCTGCATCTGCCCTTTCTGCAGCTTCACAAACTTCTCAGCATACGTCTTACACTTCCGCCTGATCTGGATCGGCTCCATCTCTTTCGCCTTCTCGCCCAAATCCTGCATCACCTTGTGCTCAATCGGCAACCCATGGCAATCCCAGCCCGGTGTATACGGTGTGTCATATCCCATCATCCCACGACTTCTCACCACTAAATCCTTCAGCACCTTATTCAGCATGTGCCCCATGTGAATATTCCCATTCGCATACGGAGGCCCGTCATGGAACACAAATCCGCCCTTCGCATATCCGCCCTCTTTCCCTTTCTCACGCAACAGCCCGTACACATTAAGCTTGTCCCATCGCTTCTGTGATGCCGGTTCGTTCTGCACCAGATTCGCCTTCATCGAAAACGCCGTCTTCGGCAAGTTCAATGTCTTCTTGTAATTACGCTTTTCTGCCTGGTCACTCATCTTAAGTGCTTCCTATATCTTCCTTTACGGGCCATCTCAGGCCCTCGTATGCTTCAAAATCATATCCCCCGCCGCCATCGACGGCCCCGCCTCCCGTTCTCCCCAAAACAATAAAAAACCCCGCTTGTAGGCAGGGTTGACTGTTCGTTGTAACGATCGCCGGCCCTGCCACTCATGCAGTGCTAATGATAATAATTTCAGCGATAATCAATATTTGCGGTTTCATCTTTAAGCTATTTAGTATACCGCCTCCCCACTTCTCGGCAAAATAACCGTTTCCCCCTCAATCGCAGCCTCACGATGGCCTTTCTGATCCTCGGCTTGGTGTGACTATTAAGTCTCAAATCAATCCCCGCCTCCCACATTCAGACCGATAATACATTGCTTGAAAAATACCCCGGATCCCCCTCATTCCGATAATAAATCCATATTCAGTCTAAATCGCACCATAATTGTTACTAAACAAGTAAAGATAATTCGTTTTCAACAATCAGCCGGCTGTAGTTGCCAATGACCCAGATTACAACCGATAATACCCACACACGATCTGGTACTGTTTTTCCTACCAATCAAACTTGTTCTGTGTCCTTTCTGCGTTCAGCTCGAAGCAGTTGCGCTATTTTTATGCGCTCTTATTGAAATGGGTCAATCATGAAATCTTCATCCTATTCCACCGCGATTCTCCTCGCCGCATTCTGTTCCATGGCGATTCCATCTTCACTTAACGCTGGCTTAGTTAACACGAGTGGTAGCAATTGGGAATATCAGATCGGCGGTCCTGACCCAGACTTCCAATCCTTCACCGGTGCTGTCACAGTTAATGTCCCGACCAGCGTTGTTGACCCCGACTTAGTCAGCCCGCATAACATCAACCTCGCGGCCGGCACGTACTGGATGACATCTGGCGATGACATGAACATCAGTATCGAAGGGAAAGTTCAAACCTTCAATACAAGTGGTCAACTTCATTCAATCTCAGCAACTGGCACTGCCAATCTAACCATCGATCTCGCTGCTAACTCAAACTACCAAGTCTACTCACTAGACTACGGCACACGCGGCATCTCTATCGATAGCGGGAACCTCGACTTGGGAACCGTCGCAGGCACGCTCAGCGTCACAGGACAAGTCGACCCCGGTGGCGATTCCAATGTCTACGCGATCAAAGCCGGATCTGGTGCCATAACCAGCACGCGTATCGCTGAAACCGGCATCATCTCCGCAGCAGGCACCGGCCAGCACATCTACGGCATCCATACCGGCGGCACAATCACCATCGGCACCACAGGCACAGGTGGCGACGGCGACATGGCAGGTGATTTCCTGATCAACACAAAACGTTCCGGCGAATCAGATTCCGACTATCAATCGCGTATCGTAAATACATCCAATGTGCACGGCATCTATGCCAATGGCGCCGTTGATATCAAAGGCGCTCTTAGCGGCAACATCGAAGTGCACGCCGGCAAAAGCTCCACAGATGAATCCAACGCATCTGCAATCACTTCCGCTGCAGGCAACATCTCCATCGGATCAATCGCAGAAACCGGTGAAATCAATGTGACAGGTACTGGCGACGGCGTCTCCGGTATCCATGCAAGTGCCGGCAACGTCACCATCTCCGGCCCCCTCGCCGGCGACATTGACGTGCAATCAAACGGTAACCAAATCTTCGGCATATTCGGCCAGCAAGGTGTCACCTTAGACTCAATCGCTGACACCAGCCTCATCTCCGTCACCGGCGCCGGAAATGTGATCAATGGTATTTCCGCCGGTTCCGCAAACGGCCTCACCATTACCAACCAACTCGCCGGTGATATCACCGTCGTATCTACCACTGATGGTGCTACAGGACTATATTCAAGTGGCAGCGTCACCATCGGATCCATCGCCGAAACCAGCCAAATCACCGCAACCGGCGCAGGTTCGGATGTCAATGGTATCCAGGGCAACACAATCGACATCCTCGGCGACTTCGCCGGCGACATCACGCTCAACAGCACCGCTTCAAGTTTCCGCCAATACGCAATGACCGCTATCAACGACATCAATATCAATGCCTTCACTGACACCGCATCAATCACAATCACCGGCAACAGCGCTCTCGGTATGGGACTCCGCAGCCAAGCCGGCAACGTCAACATCACCAACCAACTCGCAGGTGATATCACCGTCAATGGATCAACAAGCCTCTACGGCATCAACGCCGGTTCAGGTGTATCCATCGGCGCACTCTCTGGCGATATATCTGCCACCGGCACCTCAGACGTCACAGGCATCCATGCCGGCCAACTCGTCGATATCGGCACTGTCACTTCCGGCGGCCAGATCAATGTCACCACAACAAATGACCAAGCCTACGGCATACGCTCCATCTCAAACAGCATCGACATCGACTATTTGAGTGGTAATATCACCATCGATGCCGGTAATAACGCGAACGTATCCAATGCATACGGCCTCTACGCGGATAACGACATCACGATCGGCGACTTCGACGACACCAGCAACATCGAAATCAACGCTACAGGCTCCAACGTTGCCGGCTTCTATACCGCTAATGGCGATTTTACGTCTTCAAACACATTCGTCGGCGACGTCACCATCAATGCCGGTCAAAACGCTGGCGCTTCCTACGCCTACGGTATCCGCGCAGCCGACAACGTCTCAATCAATTTCGTATCTGCCGACAGCCACATCAATATCGCCGCAACCGGCAGCAATGTCGCTGGCATCTACGCCGGCTCAGACCTCGAGATCACCAGCACTTTCGGCGGCCGCATCACCGCCACGGGCGGCAAAAACACATCTGACCAATCTTTTGTCAGCGGTCTGTACGCAACTGATAATGTCCTGATTAATTCGATTGCTGAGGAGAGCCATATCCACGTCGGCGGATCCGGCACTTTCGTCCGCGGCATTGTCGCCAGTAGCGGCGATCTCGACATCACCGGCAACCTCGCCGGCGACATCACCGTCTTCAGCACAGGCCATAACAGTTTCGGCTACAGCTCTGCCATGGGCATTCAAGCCGAAGGCTTCGGCGCTCAGAGCATTCGGATTGGCAACATCACATCAACCAGCAACATTAACGTTACCGGTTCAGGCCGCAACGTCTACGGTATCACCACGCAAGGCTCCGGCGGCATCACCATCAACACCATCGCTGGCAGCATCTACGCTCAAGGCGCCAGCGAAGTCTATGGCATCGAAGCACACAACGGCCCCATCACCATCGGCAACATCACCGGCATAATCTCCGCTATCGCAACTGACCCAAGCGGCGTTGCCGCAGCGATTTCAAGCGAATCCTATGCGGGCGGAACTTGGTCGCCATCGAATCGCGACGACTCAATCACCCTATCCACCGGCGCAAACATCATCGGCGACATCCGTCTCAGCGACCAAACCACCGCCGATGTTCTCACCCTCCGCGGCACTGGTACCTACAACCACAACCTCTACGGCATCGAAACACTCAATATCAACCAAAACTCTGATACCACATCAACCCAAACAGAAACATGGCAACTCAACTTCGCCAACGATTACGACAATACCGATCAACGCAACGTCTTCGATACCATCAACGTCAACCACGGCACCCTCGGCTTCAACAGAAACATCAAAACCACAAACCTAAACGTCGCAGCCAACGGCGGACTCCACTACACACTCGATGCCGCATCAAAAACAACCTCAACAATCGAAACCACAAACGCCTCTTTCAACGACGGTGCAAATATCAGCACCCAGCTCAACGGCCCACTCCAAGGCGAAGCCCAATTCACACTCGTCGATTCAGTAAACACAATCACTTTTGAATCCGACGTCACCGGCCTCAACCTCATCAAAGACACTGCTCTTATCGATTACGAAGCCGAACTCTCCTCCACCGGCAACCAAATCATCCTCACCGCATCAACCTTCGCTGACCTTCAGGAATACGCAAACACTCCAGCATTCAAAGCCGCGCAATCACTCCAGGATGCTTTCGACGCCGACCTCACCGGCGACGCAGCCGACGTCCTCGACAAATTCCAAGACCTTTCAGAAGAGGAACTCGCAGAGCAGCTCAATAAAATCACTCCACAACAGTCACTCTCAACCGCCAACGCTGCTACCGAAACCACATCATCTATCGCTCGCTCACTCACCGTACGCACACAAACACTCAATGCCGGCCAGGCTATCGCCGCTGCTGATTCAGACGCTTACCCACTCCTCTTCTCCGGCCCAACCATGCGTGATGAAGATGGCTACGAGTTCTGGACCTCAGCCTTCGGCTCATTCACAGAGCAAGACGATGATGGCAGTATCCCCGGCTACGAATCCAAAGCTGCTGGCACACTCGTCGGCCTCGACCGCATGACAGGCAACGTCCTCCTCGGCGCAGCCTTCGGCTTCGCTCATGCCGACATCGATTCCAACCAATCTCGTGGCTCAACCGATCTCGACGCTTTCACGTTAGGTGCCTACTTCGCCTGGACCGATGAAAACTTCAAATTCGAAGGCGGTTCCATCTACACCCTCGGCCTCGCCGATTACAAACGTGAAACCGCACTCGGCCGAACCGCCGAAGCCGACGATGTGAACTCACACACTTTCACCAACTACCTCGGTGTTTCTTACGACATCGTCTCTAACGACAAACGTCTCGCCTTCATCCCCAATGCTCAAATCGCCTACACATATTTCACACAAGAAAAATATGAAGAGTCCAAAGCCGGCGCTCTGAATCTCAACGTCGATTCATTCGACAACGATATCGTCACAGCCACCGTTGGCCTGAAGAGCATCTATCAAGCTTCAGATAATCTCAAGCTCAATGCTCAGATTAATTACAAATACGATTTCGCTAACGATGCTCCAACTGTCACCTCAACCTTCCAGTCCGTTGGCTCCACACCCTTCAGCACCACCGGCATCGAATCCGATAAAAATGCCATCGAATTCGGCACCGGCTTCGACTACCAGATCAACGATCGTATGAAAGCTTCATTCGATTACGCATACGAGCACCGCAGCAGCCTCAAGACGCAAAACATTACTCTCGGCCTCAACATTCTCTTCTAAATGAAATTTTCCAACCAACAAAAAGCGGCCGCATACATGTGGCCGCTTTTCTTTTATCAATACCTGATTTCAAGATTTTGTTGCACAATCACAAACATCACATGTGCAGCAAGGACACACTACTTTTGTTTCAACACGTCCCGTTGAAGGGGCAATCGATTTCGTCGTCTTCTCAGGACACATACACGGATCACATTTGCAGCACGTACACGCCATGATATTCACCTTGTCCCCAGTCCCAATCTTGTCCGACACATTCCCCACGCAGCCTCCCAGTACGCCAAACATCATCAATAACAATAGAAAAGTTAACAGTAGTACCACGCTGCGTAACAGCACAAACAAACACAACGACATGCCCCGTTCTGTATCAAATTCAATTTTTCCGACGCGCATGATTCATCATCCTTATCCTCAAGAGACATGACCCACCACGTCCACATTACAACGAATCGCCGTCGTCACAAGTTGATATAAACCTGTAACCACAGCGATATCGTCGCCCCATCTTGGGGTATTAAACATGCTCCTCTCATCCTCACCTAGCCTCTTTCCGGCTTCTCTTTCTCACCCATCCAGCCTCCCTTCCGCCCCATTTCCCCACTCACAATCACTCAATAACGATACCTTCTACAGCATCCTTGCCGAGCGAAAACGCTTGGTGTATGCAACATGATTGCCGCCGAAAACTTGCGGGAAAGCAGCACGCAACCATGTGCATACCATGACCCTTACATCACGGGAGCATGTGACTTGTAAGCGTCATCATTTGTCCTGACCATCACGGTCTATTCATCCGTAATAGATATCTTTCACCTGCAACAAATCGCTATCACTCAAAGAAAAAAGACCCTCAACCGTGTTTTCACACAGCTGAGCAGTCTCTGATCTTTATTGATATCGTTGTTGTCATATCCATCACGAACCACCTGGAGGGATATTCTAAGCCGCGCATTGCACGCAACTACTTATTGTTAGCTTTCTCAGATACAACCGCCACTACGTTGCACAGCAGCAATCGCATCACCCCGCCATTTCTCCCACCATCGATCATTAATACCGACGGCTTTTCTTCTCCATCTTCTTATCATCATCCATCTTCTTGTCTTTATCTTTGTCCATCTTCTTGTCGTCGTCTTTCTGTTCGACTTTGTCCTTCTCATCAACGTCCTGATCGCCAGCACAGCCAACAACCATCGTGAATGAGCCGCAGAGCAACAATGCACACAGCAATGTCATTAGATTCTTCATGGTGTTCGTTCCTTCTGTAGTTATCTCGCGGCCGCCACCGTTCATTCTTTGCAGCCATGTATTACCACATTCGGCTCACCGCTTCTTTTCCCCTTAATATCCCACACAATAATCCACTTATGGGAGGTGAACACCCATTTTAAACACATAAAACAATCAAACTAATGGCCACCCCTAAATATCAACCCTAAACAACTAACCAATCATTAGATAGATTTGGTTTCACTGAGCCCAGTCAGTAAATCCTGTAGCGGCCTCTGTATCCGGTCAAACGAACTCGTCGGTATGCTCACCGTTCCCCATGCCGCAGATCGCGGCCTCATATAGCTCATATACTCTTCCAGCTTCACCGCCGTCATCGCATACCACCGATCCTTAAACTCAAAGATCTCCATAAATAAAGCATCCGGCGGCTGCACATCGCACCAATATAAAAACACAAACACCGGCACGAAGTTATCTCCGAAAATATGCTGCCATTTCGTTAACCCCTTCACATCATCCTCTGTCACCCAATTCTGTAATGCCCGTCCCGTATTCGCCGCATGCTTTCGCCCTTTTACATCTATTAATAAGTTAGCCCCGCCTTCTGCATAAACTACAAAATCAAAACTCTTAATGTTAACCTTCCCCGCACCCTTATTCCCGATCAGAGATCGTTTCGCTTCATCCACTGAAATATGCGGAATCCCGTTTTCTCTTAGGTAATGCTCAAAAGCTAACTCATAATGAAAGCGGCGTTGCATCTTCTTTACCCTTTATCCAAATTATGTGTAGCCGCAACATATCCACACATCCAATTGCCTATCCGAAACTTTCTGAAACGATTATAAAACCCCATTGTATAATCTGAAACAAAAATTACTTATCACAATCCGTCAACTCCGGATCCATGTCCTTTAACGAAGAGCACCGTTTTTCATCAGCAACCGATTCCAGAAAATGTACCCGCTCTTTCTCACTTAGATCTAATCGCCTCACTACCTGCTTCGCCGCAGTGGTCGAGATCTCTTGCTTTACGTTCAGTACCCGTGATAGATACGCCGGGTCCAAACCCAACCACTGCGCAAATGCTCTCATCGAATATTGCTCATTATCTTTAACACGTGTTTCAATTTCACGTTTCAAAATAGCGATATGCTTGTGGTTTTTCTGACCCATCATAAAATCCTTCCGATTCAATTATAGACCATTCTGGCGTTGAATTTACAATAGGCCGCAAGTACTTGCAGCCTGTTTTAAATGAAATAATGTGTATTCCGGAATTCAGCCTGGATATATTCGATTTTCGAACTAGAAGTCGTTTACATCCGTGCTGTGCTTTATAATCCTAATCTCATACATACCGCATACACCTAAACAATCACAAGCCCACGACCGCCGGTCGTGGGGTGTCTTGCAATTCGCAGCTAATTGTTTACATCTCAAGATCCGGTTGTGAGACTTTGATTCATACGAACAGTGGGGGAGATGCGCGCTTTCTCAAGGGCGGGTTTGTAAGTTTGATCCGTACGAACAGGGGGGAGATGCGCGCTTTCTCAAGGGCGGGTTTGTAAGTTCGATCCGTACGAACAGGGGGGAGATGCGCGCTTTCTCAAGGGCGGGTTTGTAAGTTCGATCCGTACGAACAGGGGGGAGATGCGCGCTTTCTCAAGGGCGGGTTTGTAAGTTTGATCCGTACGAACAGGGGGGAGATGCGCGCCTTCTCAAGGGCGGGTTTGTAAGTTCGATCCGTACGAACAGGGGGGAGATGCGCGCCTTCTCAAGGGCAGGTTTGTAAGTTTGATCCGTACGAACAGGGGGGGGATGGGTTAGGGTTGTTGAGTTGTTTTGGCTAGGACGATTTCGCGGATGCAGACGGATTGTGGTTGGCTGTAGGCGAAGTACACCGACCGTGCGACATCTTCAGCTGAGATGATGCCATCCATCGCTGTTTTCCAATCCTCGTAACCTGATTTAATATTTTCGTCCGTGGTGTGTGAGAGTAATTCAGTTTCAACAGCACCTGGTGCAATAGTGGTCAAGCGAACGTTACTAGCTGCAATTTCTTCTCGCAGGTTTTCCGTGATCGCGTGAACCGCAAACTTGGTTCCGCAGTACACCACATGATTGGGAAACGTTTTCCGACCAGCCACTGACGACACATTGATAATCGTTCCGCCTTGCCGCTGAACCATTGGCTTAAGCACCGCATTGACCCCGTTGAGCACACCCATCACATTCACACTCAACATCTTGTCCCACTCATCAGGCGATTGATCCGCCAAGAATCCTAACAACATCACGCCCGCATTATTGACCATACAATCCACTGGTCCAAACTGCTCCTCCGCATCTTTTACCGCTTCCTTTACTGCATCGCGATCTGTCACATCGACCTGCGCACAGATCACGTTTGGCAAACCCAACGCATCTAACCGATCAACTCGCCGCGCCAATAAAAGCAGCGGATGCCCGTTCTCCGAAAACAGTTTTGCTGTTGCCGCACCGATCCCCGATGACGCACCCGTAATGACGACCAGTGGTTTATGATTCTCAGACATTGTAAAACTCCTTTTCTCAGGTGATATGCAATTTCAAACTTGTTGACCAAACTCTCGTTGACCAAACTATAGATTCATCTTTCCTGATATCCAGAGCCGCGCCTTCAATCTGCTTGTATTACTGTTGATTTTTCCGTCAACACCCCATCCTCTCCCCCCCCCCCTCCCTGTTCGTACGGATTAGACTTACAAACCTGCCACTGAACAGACGCGCACATACAGGTTAAACTTACAAACCCGCTACTTAATAGACGCGCACATACAGATTTAACTTACAAGTCCGCCACTGGGCAGGCGCGCACATGCAGGTGTAATTTACAAGCCCACGACTGCTAGTTGTGGGGTATCCTGCTGCCTATAAACGAATTGCCTGCATTTTAAATCGTTACTGCACCCACCCATCAATTGACATAATTCGCACCACTCCGTCGATACCGAACCACTGCTTCGCACAACCACGCGCCCATGACCATTCCTGCCGCAACCACAGCCTGGAGCACCGGCAATAGCATTACCGCAATCCCATTCCCCGTCCCGACAGTCATCTCACTAACCACCGCATAGCCCAGGCCCACGACGAATACATCCCCAGCCACCAACACACCAAGCGCAGCCCCCGACGTTGGTATCATCAAAAACCCACCCGCCATCACCACAAACGGCATCCCAAACCATGCCACCAAAACATACCCCATCATGTCCCCGAATATGTCCCCGCCCATCATGCCCCATAGCCACACGACGAACCCACCCCAAAAAAACAAATTCAGCGCGGCTAACACTTGATTAGTCAATATCCCAATCGGCCATCTGTTCATCAAACACGCACCTCATATTCTATTCTCATGATCCTTATGATCTACATTTTATTCGTTTCATCCTGTCATATAAACAAAAAAAGCCACGAATAAATCGCAGCTTTTTTACAGTTTCGTATCAACAGATATAGCAATATAAAATCGCTATACTAACGCATGATTAGACAGCATCATGGAGCGTTTTCGCCACCTCATCGAGTCTCACTTCGACCTGCTCCTGCGTATCAAGATTCTTCAGCTGGCCGCTCTCCGGTGCATCATCCAATATCAACGCATACCGTGAACTCGCACCGACCGCCTCTTTTAACAATCGGCCCATATTCTTAGTCGTCTTATATGAGAACCTCGCATGTAAACCCTTGGCTCTCAAATCTGCAACCAAAGGTAATACCTTTTTCGCTCCCAGATCACTCACAGCAAGCACATAAATATCAGGGCGATGGCCGATATGATCGGGAATTAAACCTTTGTCGCGTAATAGGTTAGAGAGGACAACATCACCCATGCCAAACCCGACCGCCGGTGTTTTGGGCCCGCCGAACAGGTTGATCAAATTGTCATATCGGCCGCCTCCAGCCAGCGCACGCTCTGCACCCGATGATTCGTGGATTTCATAAACCACGCCTGTGTAATAAGCTAGGCCGCGCACGATGCCGAGGTCATACTCGCACCACTCCGCAATTCCGAGGTCATGCAGTTTGTCATCCAACTCTTGAAGTTCTTTCACATCCGTTTCAGGCATTCCGATCGCTTTGCAGAGTGAACCCAGTGACCCGGTGCGATATCGTGATCGGCAGGCTTCTTGGAAACGCTGAACACGGTGTTCATCGAGTCCCAATGCCATGGCTGCTTTTTCGAAATCCTCAGATTCCATCTTGTCGCGGCGGTCGAGAAGGTTGAATGCGTCAAGAATCTTATCCTCTGGTACACCTAGGGTTATGAGAATATTTTTGACCACATCGCGGTGTGAGATTTTGACCCGGACGTGTTCTGGTGTGACACCCAGCTCGCTGAGGAAGTCGATGGCAACAAGGATGGTTTCGGCATCGGCGAGTTCGGATTCGAGGCCGAGCAGGTCGACGTTCCATTGGAGAAATTCGCGAAGGCGGCCGCGTTGCGGACGCTCGGCGCGGCAAAGGTTCGGGATCGTAAACCATTTAATAGGCTTGGGTAATGAATTGGCTCGGTCGGCAACCATACGGGCGAGGGTCGGTGTGAATTCAGGGCGAAGCGCGAAGTCGGTCGACCCATTCTCGCGACGAAAACTGAAGAGTTCAGAGACGATGCCGTCGCCGGATTTTACTTTATAGAGATCGAGTTTTTCGAAGATCGGGCCGTCGACCTCTTCGAAGCCGTGCCGGATGGAAACTCTTCGCCAGGCATCAGTTATATAGTTCTGCCAGGCCATATCCTCGGGGTAAAAATCACGTGTGCCTTTGGGTTTTTCGATCTTCATGGCTTTTCGTTGGGTCTTGGGTTCAGGGGGTTTCGTTCGTGAACGCTGACATAGCATTGAGCGACAGAGGGGCGGAGGGAAAAGAGGGATGCGGTCTTAAGATCGACATAATAGCAGGGAATGGGGATTGGAGGCGAACCCATATGGGTGGTGTTTTGTCCATGTTAACGGGTTGTTGATGTGATCTGGAGACGATCGCAGATGGATTGTTGGGTGGACGTGTGGTGTTGGTTGATGATGAAACAGCGGGGTTTTGCTGTAAGACCGGAGCAAAAATGCGGCTTTGTGCGCGCGTTATGTTTAATAGATTGTTTTTGTGCGCAAACTCGCGATCGGTTTTTGGCTGTTTCTGGCTAAAACGCGCGATTTTTGGATGATTTCTTTCTGTTTCTGCTTCAAAACCGATGGAACTAGCCCGTTTTCTCAGATTTGAGAATCGTGGTTGTAAGTCATTGTGGGCAATGGTGTTGATGACTATAAGACCGGTGTTTCATGCGCGTTTGTGCGCGCTGGGGATGAATTCAAAAATCGTTTGGTTATTGAACAATTTACGCGCACGTTTTTTGCTCCAGAGCGTTTAGTGGGTATGAGGGAATGAGGGGGGATGGGTACTCAGCGTGGCGCGTTTGTGTGAGTTGTGGTTGATTGAGTAGATGCGTGCAAAATGTTTGAAGCTATCTAATAATTAGTTAGTATAGCTAACTATAGCCAATATATGTAGGTGGCTTGTGGGTTGTTGGATGTGGAGTTGAGTATAGAGTATTGGCAGTTATGAATATCTGTGCTTGCCGTGGTGTATCAGATTACTATTTTGTGAATTGATTATTAATAAATTGAAAGTTTTTGATTTTTTAAACGATCAATCATGTATGCATAAAATTTGTCATATTCAAGAGCTTCAGGTGACGATTTGCATACCTTTATTAACTCGCAACCAGTTCTGGATAATAGGGCTTTGCCAATATTGATTTTTGTGTATGAATGGTCAAGGTTGTGAATTTTTTTATTCTTAGAGAAGTACTTCAAATCCACAATACTGGGGTATTCCAAATTATAAAAATTTATATTATTAATTGAGAGCAAGCCAAAAGATTGAAAATGCTGTAATAGTTCATAGATGTGCATAGGTCCGTCATATATACGATCTTGAAAACTGTAAATTAGTATAGCCTGATCCTGATTAAAAGTAACCGCAAAAGTGCATAGATGCTGGAGAAGCATAGCGTCACGTGAATCAAAATCCGCTAAGCAGTTGATTGTTCGTTTTGAGAAATTACCATTTGTGTTAGCTTCACCAGCGAGTATTGCTGCCCAGATTTTCTGAATGTCTTGGTCTGATGTAAGTCTGCATTTTTCGAAAAAGTTTAACAGCCAATCATTTTCAATGGCTTTAGGCTTTGCGTTATCATCAATCAGAGGGAACGCTTGTTCAATTATTGATTCCATGTTTTCTTGCTTGCGTTCTTCTTCAGCAATAAATCTTTGAAGTGCGCGTACTTGTCTGCCTTGGTCGATTTTTGCAATTGCCTTAATGTGTTCAGCTTTTGCTTCAGCTCTGGCCTTACGTTTAATTCTTGTTGGTTCATATAGAATACCAGTAGCCACCCCAATTTTTTCAACAAGTGCAGTGGCTGGTTTGCCGAGATCGCCTAATAATGTGATGCCTGTTTCCATGAATTGCCTTTCAGCCGGATGAGCGAGAGTGTTTATCGTATTCCAATTAAGTGCTTAAATGCAAGGTTATTTATGTTGTTTGGATGTGCCCTCTAGGTGGCCGACCCCGGAAGCAGGTCATTGAGATTGTGAGGTTAAGAAGATTGTGGGGAGAGGGGAGAAAGGAGGGGGGTGAGGCTTCCGGTGAGCGTGGCTCCGCGGCTATTAGTGGATTTGTTGTTGATTGCATTCGTTAAATAAAAAACGCTCAGTGGGGTGCTGAGCGTTTTTTAACTTTTAGTATGTGTCTAACTGTATGTTAGGCGTGGAAGTAGTCAACTTCCGGGGGGGAGGTGGTTGGTGGGGGGGATTATTTGTAGGCGGTGATGTAGCAGATCCAGGAGGGGTCTGGGTATGCTTCTTCAGTGGTTTCCCAGTTGTCGTCGCCTTCGCCGTCTTCGTCTTCACCTTCCCAGAAGACTTCGGTTTTGGAGAAGCCGGCTTCTTCGAGGAGTTCACGGACTTCGGGGATGGACCAGAAACGCCAATGGTATTCGAAGGCGCGGTGGATTTCTGAGCCGTCTTTGAAGCGGAAGTGGATGTAGAAGGAGGCGTCGTGCGTGATGGGGTTGTAGGAGTGTTGTTCCCAGACGTAGGTGAACTTGCCGTCGATGTCGCGTTCTTCTTCTTGAGGGACGTAGCATTCGCCGCCGCCCATCATGTCCATGACCATCATGCCTTCTTTGCCGAGGTTTTTGTGGGCGATCTTGAGGTATTCGAGGAGCTCTTTGCGAGTCTTGAAGAGCCAAAAGGAGAAATTTTGGGCGGCGAGGATGTCGTATTTTTGTTTGGAAACGGTGCGAACGTCGTCGAGTTCGAGGGTAATGCGGGTTCGCTGCTCGTCGGTGAGTTCGGATTGGTTGTTGGCGATGCCCCATTCGACGCATTCGGGATCGAGGTCGACGCCGAGTGCGGTTTTATCGTCATCGAGTTTGACCCATTCGCAGCAGACGGCGTGTGTGCCACAGAAGTCTTCGCGGAGTGTGACGGGTTTACGGTCATACTCTTGTTGGTAGACATCGTCGAAGAACTCGGCTTCGTGCTCGGGTTCCTGGACAGAGAGTTGGTAGCAGCGGTACTTGTCGGCGGTTTCTGCTTGTGTGTGTTGTGATTTTTTGCTGGTTTTCAGCTTAGATTTTGATTTATCTTTGGATTTGGGCTTACCCATGAGGGCGGCTCCTTGCGCGTTTTTGTTGGGGTTGGTTGTGTGGTTGGTATTGTAAGGGGATGCGGGTGTGAGTGGTAGTGGTGGGGGGAGAATGGTGGGGTGGGAACTCGTTCACTTTCTCGGTTTCTTTTGGATCTCTAGGCTGGTTGGAATTGTTGTGTGCTTTAAGAGGTTGCAGACGATTGGTTGTTGGGTTGTAGGATACCCCGCCACCAGCGGTGGCGGGCTTGTTGGAGAAATGGTGAGTTATCCTCTGCTGATCATGGGCTTGTGGTGCGCGAGGGATCAAGGGCGGGCTTGTAAGTGATGGCCAAATGTAACAGGGGGGAGAGACGCGCGTCTGTTCAAGATCCGGTCTTGGAAGCTAAATCCGTACGCAACAGGGGTGAAGGGAAATTTGGATGTGGTGGTAAACCAAGTGTGAGGTTGTGTCACTCATAGGGTGTTGGATGTTATGGAATGCGCGAAAATTGAGGGATATGGTTATGAAACAGAAATATCGGATTGGGTTTACGTTAATCGAGTTGTTAGTTGTAATCAGTATTATAGGGGTATTGATAGGTATTTTGATGCCGGCTTTGGCGATGGCTCGGGGGAGCGCAGTGTCGGTGAAGTGTAAATCGAATCTGCGGCAGATTGGGACGGTGATGCAGTCGTATTTGCAGGATTTTGAGGGGTATTTGCCGAATGCGAAGTTTATGCCGAGCCCGGTGGCTTCGGGAGATTTGCGGGAGGGATTACCTTCTGTGATGAAGAATTATTTGCCATTGGATCGAGAGGGAAAGAATGCGGTGTATCGATGCGATGGTGATGATGTTTTGTTTGATGCGTGTGGGTCGAGCTATATGTATGAGATTATGTTTCGAGGGAAGAAGGTGTTGGAGGTGACGCAGGCGATGCGGTATTGGGGAGAGGGTTTTAATGATAGTGATGTTTGGTTGATGTATGACTACGAGCCGGGACGTGTTGAGTTAGAGGATGGGAGCAAATTGGAGGTTAGTCAATTTCATCGAGATGAGAATGTTGTGTTTGCGGATGGGCATGTTGAAGGGTTTAGTGAGTCTGAACTTGAGGCGATGGAAAATGAGGAGTAGATGAAGATGAGAACAAAGAAACAGAAAAGACGAGTGAAAAAAGGGCAGAGAGGGCAGGGCGTGGATCGTTGGTGGAAGAAGAAACGTTGGTGGGGGGCGATGTGTTTGGGGTTGGTGTTGATGACATTGTGTGGATGGGTATTGATGTGGGAGTTGGCAAAGCCGGGATTGCCGAAGGATGCGGGGGAGGCGATGAGGGAGCTGAATAGCGAGTCGATGATGTATCTGGACCGCGATGAGTATGAGTCGTATATGCGTAAGACGGATGAGCTGTTTCGTGGTATGTCGTTAGCGGATCAGAAGCGTTTGGTGAAGGAGCATGGATTGCTAGGCGCGGAGTTGTATGGTGAGTGGAAGATGGTGCAGCATGGCCGATCGTTTGCGTTTGCGAAGACGAAGGCGGAGCGAGATCAGGCGGTTTTAGGGTATATGCGTGAGATGGAGGCGATGAGCCGAGATTGGGGAGAGGAGACGGAGGCGGCGATGAATGGTGAGGATGGTGGATCGGGTGAATGGTGGGGTTTGGGGACGACGGCTCAAGAAGATGCGTATATGGCGGCTCTGGATGAGGCGGTGGCAGAGAGGATGGGAGTTGATGCAGATCCGCTTGGGATGGGTTGGTAATGGGGATTGGGGGGCAAGGGTGCGAGTTTGCTGAGAGGGTCTATAATATAGGAATGAGAGTCATAGCAGGAATACATCGTGGTAGGAAATTGATTGGGCCGGCGGATGAGAAGACGACGCGGCCGATTACGGATCGTGTGAAGGAGAATCTGTTTAACAGGTTGTGGGCGATGGGTTTGTTGCCAGACGATCCGTTTGCGGCGATGGATGAGGAGGATACGGAGGAGGTGCCTGCGGGGCCGGTGCTGGATGTGTTTAGTGGGACGGGGAGCATGGGGATTGAGGCGTTGTCGCGAGGTGCGCGGACGGCGACGTTTGTGGATATGGATCGGGATGCGGTGGAACGATTGAGGACAAATTTGCTGGAATTGGGTGAGGAGGATCGGGGGAAGGTTGTGCAGGCGAATGCGATGACGGGGACTTGGGTGAATATGTTGCCAGAGAAGTTGTATGCGATGGCGTTTATTGATCCGCCGTACCGGTTTATGGATCATGAGACGCATGGTGAGGAGCGGGAGCGGATCGTGCGGATGATGGGGATGTTGGCGGGGGTTGTGCATGATGAAGGTTTGATGGTGCTGAGGTTGCCGGAGCTGATTGGTGCGCCGGTTGTTGAGGGTTGGGGGGAGCCTGAGCCGCATCATTACGGGTCGATGTCGCTGCACTTTTATGAGAAGTCAGCTGGAAGATGATTGGGGTGGCGATTTGTTTGCGCGTCGGGTCAAGGGTGGGATTGAAAGAGGTGTATGACGTATCGGGGGAGATGGTGATGCGACCGTGGCTCGGGTATAATGTTCGAGCCTCCGATCAAGGTATGACATTTCTCGGTTTATCCCCCTCCCCCGGAAGTTTATCGCTTCGGGTGTTTCATTAGGGCTTTTGTTTTTGTACTACACCCCCGCACCAGCGGTACGGGGCTTGTGGTGTGATTGTTTGTGATAACTCATCATGCGATAGGCGTGGTTGATCGGAGAAACTAAAAATGCTTGGGAATCTCAGCGAAAAATTTGAAGGTGTGATGCGGAAGTTGTCGGGGCAGGCAACGATCAGTGAAGGTAATGTTCGCGAGAGCATGGACGAGGTGCGGGAGGCGCTGCTGGAGGCGGATGTTCATTATGAAGTGGCAGAAGCGTTCTGTGAGACAGTGTTGACTGAGGCATTGGGTGAATCGGTGCTGAAGAGCGTTGAGCCTGGTCAGCAGATGATTAAGATTGTGCATGATGAGTTGGTGAAGTTGTTGGGTGGTGAGGAGGCGATGGATGATGAGGGGCGTCCGATTGAACGTGAGCCGATCATGTATGTCCAGCCGGGGCCGACGATTATTATGATGTCGGGTTTGCAGGGGAGTGGAAAGACGACGACGTGTGGTAAGTTGGCGGGGTACATGAAGAAGCGGGGCAAGAACGTGATGCTGGCGGCGTGCGACTTGCAGCGGCCGGCGGCGGTGACGCAGTTGGAAGTGTTGGCGAATCAGGTTGAGCAGGAGGTTGAGGGTTCAGGGAAGGTGATGTTCCACGGCGAGCCTGAGAAATGTGCGGAGTATGGGCAGGCTGTGGGTGTTGCGGTGCAGGTGGCTAATCGTGCGTTAGAGAGTGCGAAGCTGCAAGGGGCAGATGTGTTGATTTTGGACACAGCTGGGCGGTTGCATGTGAATGATGAATTGATGGGTGAGTTGCGGCAGGTGAGTAATGCTGTGAACCCGCACCAGATTTATTTGGTGATTGATGCGATGACGGGGCAGGATGCGGTGAACAGCGCGAAGGCGTTCCATGCTCAGTTGGAATTGGACGGTGTGGTGCTGACGAAGTTTGATTCGGATACGCGTGGTGGTGCGGCGCTGACGGTGAAGAAGATTGTTGGGGAGCCGATTAAGTTTATTGGTGTGGGTGAGAAGCTGGATGCGCTTGAGGAGTTCCATGCGTCGCGAATTGCGAGCAGGATTTTGGGGATGGGTGATGTGGTGTCGTTGGTTGAGAAGGCGCAGGAGCAGGTGAGTGAGGAGGAGGCGCTGGCGCTGCAGGAGAAGATGGAAAAAGGGAAGTTGACGATGGACGACTTCCTGAAGCAGTTGCAGGCGATTCGGAAGATGGGGTCGATGAAGAGTTTGCTGGGGATGTTGCCGGGGATCGGAAATCAGCTGAAGGATTTGAATCTGGATGATAAGCAGATTGATCGAACGCAGGCGATTATTCAGTCGATGACGGTGGCGGAGCGTAAAGATGTGGATTTGCTGGACAACTCGCGTAGGCGGCGTATCTCGAAGGGATCGGGATCGGACGCGAAGGATGTGTCGCAGTTGGTGAAGGGGTTTGAGATGGTGAGCCAACTGTCGAAGCAGATGAGTGGTGCGGGGATGATGAGTAAGGTGAAGAGTATGGCGGGGATGGGGTCGGGTGCGATGGCGGGGATGCGTGGTAAGCATGGGCATGGGATGCCGAAGATGAAGGGAAGCACGAAGCATAAGCCAACATTCAAGCAGAAAAAACGTAAAAGAAAGTAACCCCCCCCTGTTGCGTGGGAGTATCGTTTTCAAGCCTGCCCTTGAGAGGGCGCGCGAAAATCCTTCCCTCCCTCCTTCCTGTTGCGTTAGGATCGAGGTTTCAAAGTCGTCCTTGAGATGACGCGCGAATATAGATTAAGAAATGAGAGCCTTGCGATTTTGATCGTGAGGCTTTTTTTATTTGGGGTTAGTGTGGTTTGTTTATATCTCAGTTCATTGAACAGTTGAGAATGTCGAGTAATGCTGTTGCTAGAGTAGAAAATGGGTGTGTCGTCATGTTTTTTATTTAATTCAAGCTAACTAATAATTTCGTTAGTACAACTCACTGAAGTTATGTAGTTCTGTGAAATGCGGTGGCGGGATAAGAGACGAGGTGGTGTGGTGAGGCGGGTGGTGAGCGGTTTATTGGTGAGGATTCTAACGAGTGTGACTTGTTAGCGATTAAGCTTGAATAGTGAGATGCGGTGGATCTGGATGTGCGTTCGGCGATCATGGATCGCTAGCTATTGAGATTTGTAGGATTGGGGGAGTGTGTAAGGCTAGAATGATTGTAATGGTGACGGTATGGTTAAAAAATGGGCTTGTAACTAATTATTTTACTATCTAATAATTAGTTAGTTTGTTTTGCTATAGCTGATTAGCTTCTGTGAGAGGTGAGAGGTGAGAGGTGAGAGGTGAGAGGTGAGGGTGAGCAGTAAGAGGGGTAAGGAATAAAAGAGAGGTGTGGAAGAAAATGAGGAAGGAGAGAAGATAAAAAAGAATGGTTGTGAGAATAGAAGAAAAGTGGGGAGGCAAAACGAGCAGAGGCGGTGGTAGCGGGTAAATGGGAGTGGGGGTATTGATATGTTGGTGTATTGGTGTGGAGGGGATTATGCAGGGGGGGGATTGAGGTAGTATTTGAGGTGTTCAATGCGTTTTTTGAAAGTGAGTTCGAACGTGTTTTCGGATGCGAAGTCGAGGGCGCGGTGGGCGTGGCGGTAGAGTTTGTCACGCTTATGGGCGAATGCAGTGATGCGATCGGCGAGCTGTTTGGTGTTGTTGAGGGGGACGGTTGAGCCGATGTTTGTGAGTGAGACGAGGCCGGTGAGTGCTTCGTTGTCGTATCCGACGATGGGGATTCCGCAGGAGTAGGTTTCGAGGTAGGTGCAGGCGGGGTCGCCTTGGCGGTGTGGGCAGACGAAGAGATCGGCCCATGATTTAGCGAGTGGGAGGAGTTGTGATTTGAAGTCGAGGTTGCCGAGGGTTTGGACGTGGTCTTGAAGGTTGTAGGTTTTGATGAGGTTTTTAATTTCGAGGAGAGATTCGCCATCACCTGCGATTTTAAGTTGGAAGGGGGTGCGGTTTTCGAGGAGGTAGTGGGCGATGTGTGGGAGGTGGGATGCGCCTTTCATGGGGATGAGTCGGCCTGAGAAAAGGAGGCGGATGGGTGAGTGGTCGTCGCGGCGGTTGTCGATTTGTTGGTGTGTGGCGAGAAGGTTGGCGGTGACGCGGGTGTCAAAGTAGAGGAGGCGATTGGGGTTGATGGAGGTGTATTCGTTGTAGGTGGGTGTGCCGTTGCATTGGAGGGCGGTGGCTTGTGAGAGGGCGCGGTTTTTGGGTTTGCGTTGTTGTTTGACCCAGAGTGAGGCGCGTAGTTTTTTGAGGAAAGGGGCGTTGCCTGCGGCGATGATTTGGAGTTGGGTGCGGGTGGAGTATTCGGTGATGTAGATGAGGGGGACGTTGAGTTGTTTGCAGAGTGGTGCGAGGAGGGTTTTGTCGTGATCGAAGCCTGCGAGGACGATGGCGGCATCCTGGAGGGCGGGTTTGAGGGCATCGTTCGTGAAGTTGAAGCAGCGGAATTCGAAGGGGAGTGAGGAGAGGGGGTATTCGATGTGGTCGAGGTTGGAGTCGGTGCTGCGAGAGGGTTGAGCGATGACGCGGATGGGGCCGTTCCAGTGTGAGGCGTATTGGGACATGCCGTCGACGAATTTTTCGGTGAGAATGACGCGGTCAGAGGAAGGGGTGATGGCGCGGAGATTGGTGATGACGACGAGGCGTGGGGGCTCGTTATGGGTCGGCTGATAGGGAGCGGGATTTGGGTTTCTGTGAGGCATGATGGGTGGTTTGGGATGGGTGAACCGGGAGCCAAGAAACGATGTATGAGTTTATCGGCAGTGTAGGGTAGGGAGCAAGATAGGGAAAGGGGTTGGTGTGAGAATGTTTGGGGGTGGAGGAGTTGAGGTGATGAAAAAAGCTTGTATGGCAGAGAAGATGAGTGGAAGATAATTGGAAATCTTTAGATTCGGAGGCTGTGATGGCAGAAGAAATTGGGCGAGTGATTAGACCGATGGCGGAGTTTGTGTTTGACGCGGATGTGGTGGATGTAGAGATGAAGATGGCGGTAAAGCAGATTGGGGCGGAGCGAGGTGGTGTTTATGTGTCTGAATCGATGAGATATCTAGATTTGTGGTCTTACGGTGTGCATTTTTGGTTAGAGATCGTTTTTGGTGTTGGTGTGTTGGTGCTGATTTGGCAGTTGATGAGGCTTTGGAGGAGGCGGGGGGTGTTGACGGATGTGAGAGAGAATGAACCGTATTGCAGGAAGTGTGGGTATGGGTTAATGGGGTTAGAAGATGATGAGCTTTTTTGTCCGGAATGTGGTGTTGAAGGTATTGGCGAGGGCGGGCGTGAACGAAGGGTGAGGCGGGGGCGTTTGATTGGTGAAAGGGTGGTGAGATGGGGTGCTGTTGCTGTTGTGATCTTGATGATGACGATAGTGAGTTTGTTGTGGTATGGCGGGGAAAATTTGAGTGGGCAGAGAGGGCGTTGGAGATGGGTGGAAACGGTGGCGAAATGGATGGGAGATCATGGTAGTTTAGCTGGGTATGTTAATGGCCAATGGGATCTGAGGTACTCAATACGTGATATTGGTGTGAGTCGGTGGTTGAGTATAAGGAGTGGTTTGGCGAGTCGAATGATTCATCAATATGGAAGTGATTGGCTTAAAGGGTTTACGAGATGGCATGAAGTTTGGGGTGGGGATCTTGTGGTCTTGGATATACAGGGAGACGAAGTAGTCAGGCGGCCGATGATTTACGATGACGGTGTGAGTTATGCTGAATATCAATATTTAGGGGATAGTTTAGACAACGGACCGAATCGTGTTGATGTGCCTGAATGGTTTGTTTGGGGAGATGGGTTGTGGTACTACGAGCCGATAGATGAAGATTATGATAATAGTGATGGTCATCACGCTGGGAGATTCTATTTGGTTGATGGTGAAGCGGCGATGATGAGACGATTTGTAGCGACGGGGATTGATGATTTACTGAACGAATCAAATGGACGTGATTATGGTAGTGAGGTACGGATATTCAATACGGGCTATTTGAATGCAGCAGATGAAACGCAGAATCGGATGATGTGGCGCCAGTATGAGGTGGAAAAAGGTGTGTATTTGGTGCACGGTGAAGATGATCACTACTGGGATGATTGGGAGGTGGAAGAGGATGTGAAAACGCATGTCGTGATGGGGTTTGATTTGAAGCGAAAACAATTTGCGAGTGTGATGGCGGTTGAAAAGCGAGGAGAATCAGCAGCTTATCAGGCGGTTGTAGGCGATGCGTGGGGCAGGGTGAAGCAGGCCATGGGGATGATCGAATCACGTGTGGATGAGAAGAAAGTAGCGGCTTTGATTGAGGTGATCGGAGAAGAATGGCGAGATCATGAGGCTATTGACGCTGTTGTGGTTGAAGATATGAGACGGCGGTCATTTGAGTATAGCAGAGGTTACAAAAAGAATGATTTTTATGATGCAGGTAGGCGATTGCTCGTAGATAAAGATGGTCGATTGTATGCGGATGAATCGGTTGATTGTAGCGGTGAGGTTGTGCGGGAGATTGGCCGGGTAGCTGTTCATGGGGTGAAGGTTGGTGGGGCGATCTTGGATGATATAGGGCAATTATGGATTATTGGGAAGCATCGGAATGATATTAAGGGTAGGTGTTATGCGTGGGTCTATGATGTGAGTGAAGTTGAGTGGGATACGGAGGTGGTTCTTCAATGAAAAAGCTGGCGGGATGGGTGGATCGCGCCAGCTGGGTTAGGAGTGGTATGGTTGTCATACCGTGGTGATTCAATTTTTTGGGCGATCACTGTGTATCGTGATCGGGTTGATCTGTTGAGCAAGTTTGATGCTCTTAAGCGTTTGCGAAATGACTCGTTGGTGGGCGTCATGCCTTTGATGTTTGTTTGGTTGCTCAGTGAGCAGTTTGCTTTGAGCGATACTCAAATCCATTGAGTCATTGGGCAATCGGCTTTTTATATACACTCGCTATGTAGGCTTGTTTATTGACTTTTATGGTTATTTTAGGCTGATGCCATTTTGCTTTTGTGTTTTGTCAATGCGAAGCTACGTGTGGGTGTTTGGGTTACGGATTATTGGCTTACTTTTTCCCAGTGCTTGTTGGCTTTGGTGAGTTGGGATTCCTCATTGTTTTGGTTCCAGAGTTTTAGGGCGTCAACGTTTTGGTTGCGTAGGAAGAGCATGAGCTTGCCGTCGACGATTTTGAAGTTGGTGGGGTCGACGGGGAATTTATCTTCGATGGCCATACCGAAGGCGCACCAGCCGCCATAGGCAGGGAGGTATTTTTCAGGGTTTTGATCAAAGTATTTTTTAGCGTCGGCGTTGACGAAGTTGTAGGTGACGCTGTTGTAGATGGATGAGTGTTCGGGAGAGCCTTTGACGGGTTTGTTGAGTACGTGGTATGCGACGGGGCAGTAGCCGTCGAGAGCGAGGCCTGAGGCTGGGAGGTTGTAGGCGTGGAGGTAAGCTTTTGAGTTTGAGGGTGATGTGTTTGGTTTGGCTGTGACTTCCATGACGGTAACGATACTGACGAAGAGGAGGCCGGTGACGGCAATAATTGTCATTGGGTAGTTCTTCAGGCGAGTCATTTTAATATCTCCGGTTTGATGCTTCGCTCTAATGCGAAGCCTGTTGTTTGTTATGAGGCTTTGGTAAAAGGTTGGCTATTTTTTGGCGCGGCCGGCTTTGTTGAGTTCGATGACGGCTTGGTCGGTTGTCCATACACCGTTGGCGATGAAGCGGAAGTTGATGTAAGCGGCTTCGTAGCCGTCGTAGTGAGGGAGCTTGGCGGCAGCGGTTGCATCGGCGGCGACGATGACTTCGAAGCCTTGTTCGACGAGTTCACGCATGTGTGCTTCGGTGCAAAGGTTCGCGGACATGCCGGCGAGGATGACTTGGTCGATGCCTTGCTTGCGGAGTTGTAGGATGAGGTCGTTGGTTTCTGGCCCGTAAACTTTGTGTGGGCTGGTGACGGTTGTATTTTTGTTGTTGATGTAAGGTTTGTATTGATCGAGCCAATCGGCGCCAGAGTTTTCGAAGTTAGTGAGGTCGAGTGCGTTGGGGCGATCGAACATGCCGATTTGGTGCATGAGTGATTCGAGAGCGCCCTCGAATTTCCAGGTGTGGTCGTGCTTGTAGTAGTAGTGTGGGCTGACGAAGACGGGGATGTTGTTGCTTTGTGCGGTGACGAAAAGGTCGTGGATGTGCTGGACGGTGTTGTTTTCGGTGACGGATTCGCCGACGACACCCCATGTGACGCCGTTTGGACTGAGAAAATCGTTTTGTGGGTCGGTGATGACGACGGCGACGCGGTTGGGATCGAGCTTGATGTCGTATTTGGGGAGTGGTGCTTCGGGTTTGCCGCCGGGGTGTGCGGAGGCTTCGACTTTTTTGAGCGAGCTTGGTTTGGCGTCAACGGAGCTGGTGCTGAGGAGCATGGTTGTGGCGAGGGTGCCGACGAGGGCACAGGCTCCAAGGGTGAGGCTGGTTTGTTTGACGCTTAGTTTTGTGGTGAAAGATGGCATACGGTTTGTCCTAAAGTTTGTTTGTGTGCTTCTGCCAGACTTTCTGGCTTCTCGTTGTTGCGGTTAGTGCAAAGCGCGTGCCAAAAGTCAAGTAGTGTTTAAGTACTTTGAATTTAAGTGCTTATAATCTGGCCGGATGAAATAAAGGGTGTTGATAAAATCGTATAATTACGAAAATTAGTAAATGTATTTGCGATATTTCGTAAGATAGATAGGTGATGCTTGGGATTTGAGATGAGCGGTTGATGATCAGGAGTGGGGTGTGACGCGGTATTTGTTGCAAGATACGTCGTAAATGTGCGGCTGTTTTGAGCGGGATTGGATGCTCGCGGAGATGACGTCTAGAAGTGTTTGTGTTGATAGTAGGTGGTTGGTCAGTCGAGGTTTAATGTTGCTATAATGCGGCTGATATGATTCGGATGATGATGCAAAGTCATGTAGCGGTCGGCGTCGCCGTTCGCTGAGGGGACGACCCCCGATCCTTCCCCTTCTGTGAAAGGGATGTGTGATCTGTTTGATTGCACGGAATGATACGCCTGACACGGTTCTCGTGTTGGGAGAACAAACTAATACATAACGTCAATAATGATGGTTGAGCTGCTTTGATGGCTGGCTTGTAATCATTGGATTTGCAGAAGGTTATAAAAGATGTCTGAGAATCAAGAAATGGAACAGGGACAAGCGCAGCAGGTGGGTGGATTTGAATTAGCGAGCCAATATCGACCGGAGGCGGTTGAAGATGCGATGGCTGCGAAGTGGGATGCGGTGAAGGCGTGGCATGGGGATCCGAGTGATGAGGGTGAGGCGTATGGTGTGGTGATTCCGCCGCCGAATGTTACGGCTGCGCTGCACTTGGGGCATGCACTGAACAATACGTTGCAGGATGTGTTGGTGCGTTATAACCGGATGTTGGGTAAGAATGCGATGTGGATGCCGGGGACGGATCATGCGGGGATCGCGACGCAGACGGTGGTTGAGAAGCGTGTCATGGCGGAAGAGGGAAAGAAGCGAACAGATTTTGAGCGTGATGAATTTGTGGGCAAGATTCAGGCTTGGAAGGATGAGTATGAGGGGGTGATTTCGAGTCAGTTAAAGCTGATGGGGTGCTCGTGTGACTGGGATCGTCAGCGATTTACGATGGACGAGCAGTGCGCGAAGGCGGTGAGAGAGGCTTTTTATAAGCTGTTTAAGGATGACCTGATTTATCGCGGTAAGCGGTTAGTGAACTGGGATCCTGCGACGCAGACTGCGCTGGCGGATGATGAAGTCGAAATGCAGGATGTGGATGGGAGCTTCTGGTATATGAAGTATCCTGTGGTTGAGAAGAATGATGATGGGGAATGGGTTGATACGGGTGACTTTGCAACTGTGGCGACGACACGCCCGGAGACGATGTTGGGTGATACGGCGGTGGCGGTGAATCCTGATGATGAGCCGCGTGCGAAGTTTATTGGGATGCATGTGAGGTTGCCGATTGTAGGGCGGATTATTCCGATTGTTGGGGATGATTATGTGGTGATCCCGGATGAAAAAAGTGATGATGCGAAAGCGAAAATGGCGAGCGGGTTTTTGAAGGTGACGCCGGCGCATGATCCTAACGACTGGGAGATTGGATTAAGGCATAATCTGCCTGTGATTAATGTGATGGGGCCGGATGGGGCGATTAGCAAAGATTTTGGTTGGGAAGATTGGGATGAATGTACTATTCAGGAGATAGAGCCGATATTGGGTTTGTCTCGTGAGGAGGCGCGGAAGTGGATCGTGCGTTGGTTTAAAGAAAAGGAATTGATGGCGGAGATTAAGCCGTACCGTCATGCGGTGGGGCATAGCTATCGTTCACATGTTGCGGTTGAGCCTTGGCTCTCGGATCAGTGGTATGTGAAGGTTGCGGATGATCGTTTGGCGGGTGCGGCGCTGCGTGCGATGAAGCAGGAGCAGCGTCAGGAATTAGATGGTTGTGTGTGGAAGCGTGGTGATTCGTTTGCATGTAAGGATGGGCGGGCAGCGCAGGGTGAATGGGAAGGTGGTTTGGAGTTCCAGCCGCCGCGTTATGCGAAAACTTTCCAGATGTGGCATGAGAATATTCGGGACTGGTGTATTTCTCGCCAGTTGTGGTGGGGGCATCGGATTCCGGTGTGGTCGTTTAAGCATGATGAGAAGATTGATTCGCGGAGCGAAGAGCAGCTTCGATTGATGCTTGAAACGTTGGTTGCGATGCGGAATGAGGATCGGATTGCATTGCAGCATAACGATACGGATATGCAGGGCCAACAGCGTCAGGTTGATCTAAGCGCGAGTTATATTTGCGTGAGAAGTGAAGATGATGCTGATGCGGTGAAGCTGTTAGAGGATCTTGGTTTTGAACAGGATCCTGATGTTTTGGATACGTGGTTTAGCTCGGCGCTTTGGCCGATGAGCACGATGGGGTGGGTGAATGATCGTGCGTTGGATGCTGCGAACGAGGTATTGCAAAAATGGAATCCTACAAGTGTGCTGAGTACGGCGAGAGAAATCATTACGTTGTGGGTTAGCCGCATGGTGATGTTTAATGTCTATTTTATGAATAGATTGCCGTTTAAGGACGTGTTTATTCATGCGATGATTCAAGATGGTCATGGCCAAAAGATGAGTAAGTCGTTGGGGAATGGGGTCGATCCGCTGGATATTATTCATAGTCACGGTGCAGATGCGATGCGGTTTACGCTTACGAGCATGACGACTCAGACGCAAGACGTGAGGATGTCTGTGGATATGGTTGATCCGCATAGTGGTGAGACGTTTACGCCTAAGTACATTACTGCGAGTGGTGGTCATAAGGTCGCTGCACCAGAGCAGGAATATAAGGGTGGTCAGATGATCAGCTCTTATGGTGTTGCTTCAGGCGTTGCGAAGCCACGTGAGGACGTGCCGGCGGCACGTAATACGAGTGAGAAATTTGACTACGGCCAGCGTTTTGCGAATAAGCTTTGGAATGCGGTACGGTTTAGTTTGGGGAATTTGAGTGAAGGCGAGCAGGCTGATGGGCCGGTCAGCCCGAGTGACGAGGGATTGGG
Source organism: Poriferisphaera corsica (assembly GCF_007747445.1). Lineage (NCBI taxonomy): Bacteria > Pseudomonadati > Planctomycetota > Phycisphaerae > Phycisphaerales > Phycisphaeraceae > Poriferisphaera > Poriferisphaera corsica. The sequence goes on along the minus strand of NZ_CP036425.1, from coordinate 3,860,096 downwards.
TGTTGCGGACCGTTGGATCATTGGCAGGTTGGCGAATGTGATGAATGGTGCGAGTAAGGCTTTGGAGGGGTATGAGTTCAGTGTATATACGCAGGATTTATATGATTTCTTCTGGCGAGATTTATGTGACTGGTATATTGAGGCGGTTAAGCCGACGATTCGTGAGAATGGGAAGCAGAAGCAGGTATTAGCGACGTGTATTGATGTGTCGTTGAGGCTGTTGCATCCGTCTATGCCGTTTGTGACTGAGAAATTGTGGGAAGCATTGAACGCAGTCATGCCTAATCGAGGGATAGAGGGGATTGATGCTGAGGGCAGTGGGTTGCTGATGAAAGCGGCTTGGCCGAAGGTTAATGTGTTGCATGTGGATGAACATGCAGGCGAGATTTTCGAGAAAATGCAGGCTGTGATTGGTGCGATTCGTGAGGTGCGTACGACGTATAAAGTCGTGCCTCGTGAGACGGTGGAAGTGTCAGTGAGGGGCCCTAAGCATGCAATAGAACGTGTGTTGGTCGAAGGGGGTTTTGCTGAGGCGCTTGCAAACGTGAAGTTGGTTGCGTTTGGTGATGAGGTTGAGAAGCCTGGGGATGCTGCCGTGACAACTGTGGGCGAGTTTGAGGTTTACCTGCATGGTTTGATTGATGCGGATACAGAACGAACGAGGCTGGATAAGCGTAAATCTGAGCTTGTGAAGAGCGTGGGGGCATTGAAGGGTAGACTGTCGAATAGTAGTTATGTTGATAAAGCACCGGAGCACCTTGTGCAGCAGACACGCGACCAATTGATGGAAGCGGAAAAGGAGCTTGCGAGTGTCGAATCGCAGCTGGCAGCTTTGAGTTAAACAGACAAGTAGAATCGATGAGAATAACCTGTCAGAGTAATCTGGCAGGTTTTTTTGTGAGGTTTGTGAAGGGTATGCGAATTAAGGGTTACTTAAGGTGTTTATAGTTCTAATGTTGGATGAAAGTATTTCAGAAATTGATTTTGAGAGTTATGATGTTGCTGTGGTGAATATGCGATAGGCGGGGTGGCTGACTGGTTATGGAGAATATTGATGGTGCGAATAACGATGCTACTGGTTTTGTTGCTGTCTCTGCTTGTTGGGGTTGTTGGTCATGGCATCGCTTATGCTGCGGATGCGGAGAAGGGGAAGTGGTATGAGCTGTCGATGGGGCGGGTGTATGTGCCGAAGCACTTGAAGGCAATTGATGGGCGGATTGATCTGTTGGTGCATTTTCATGGGAACCCATCCTATGTTATTGAAGAGATAGATGATTCGAAATTGAACGTGGCTGTTTTAGCAGTGAGTTTGAATGGTTTGAGTAGTGTGTATACGAAGCCGTTTAAAGAAGATCGAGATTTATTTGATCGTATGTTACTTGAAGCGCTTATGTGTACACATGAGTTGGATCGGTTTTCAGATGATTTGAAATTGGGCCGAATTGGAGTGTCTTCATTTAGTGCGGGCTTTGGGGCGGTACGTGAGATTTTGAAGGATGAAAGATATTTTGATCAGATATCTGTGTTGTTGATGGCGGATTCGCTGTATGCGGGGTATGAGAAGGTGGAAGGGAAAAATGTGCCTTATGGCGAGCATATGAAAAATTTTCGAAGATTCGCGCGTGCTGCAGGTGAGGGTGAAAAACAGATGATTATTACACATAGCGAGGTTGTGCCGGGTAGCTATGCAGGAACTCAGGAAACGGCAGATGATCTTATTGAGGCGGCGGGTACAAAGCGGGTAAAAGAGTATGCTGTTTTAGCTGAAGGGTTTGAGCAAGTGAGCAAGGCAGAGAAGGATGGGTTTGTTGTGATTGGTTGTGCTGGGAATGATGGAGATGCTCATATGCTGCATCTGCGTGAAATTAATGTGTTTGTAGAGCGTATGGGTTTTGAGTCTGCAAAATAAGTGTTCCACGGTTGTTTGGGGTTGGGTATGATGCACATTCTTGATGTTGGTTGATACCTTGCGATAGCGCGGCTTGCTTTGTGATAGCAAGTGGTTTTATCTGATCATGTAACATGTTATTGATACGGCGCACGCAATGAAGCATGTATATAAAGGGTGTGAAGATGTTGAGTCGAATTGCGTTGATGATGGTTGTATGTGGTTGTGTATTAATGACTGGGTGTGCGAATCAAAGAATAGGTGGTGTTGGAAGTGTTGCACCAGATTGTGGATGTGATGTCGCGGTGGATGCGGATACGCTGATTGCGAAGTATCAGGAGGGTATTGTGGTAGATGGTGAACTGGATGAATGGAGAGATGTAGAATGGCAGTGGGTAGACCAAGAGAATGGTGTATTAGATGAAGAAACGAAAGCGCTAGATGGTGGGAAAGATTTATGGTTCGGATTTGCAGTTCGATGTGATGATGATGCGCTGTATGTTGCTGTGCAGGTCTATGATGATGTGTATTCAACAGATAGTTGCGAGGTGGGTGAGATTGGGAAGATCCCATCATGGGCGGATGATACGCTTGAAGTGTTTATTGATGGAGATCACAATAAAATTGAGGATTCGCGGACGAAAGATCGTGATGAACTGAAGTATGGCGGCGAGTTTGCGCTCGTAGCTAATGGGTCTGCAAATAGTGATTATTCAGGATATCCGAGAACATTTGGGCAAGATGCGTATTGGTCAGGTGCAACAAAAGTTAGGGGAGATGATGGGGCTGGGTATGTCGTGAAATATGAAATGCGTTTGGCCTGGGGTGTGATGGGGGGGATTGCTGGTCCGGGTAAGACAATTGGATTCACGCTTTCGATGCAGGATGATGATGGGAAGGGACGAGAGAGCGCGTTGTATTGGAAGGGGGCATCTAAGTGGCCGTTTAGGAATGAATCGAAATTTGGAAATGTTTATCTAGAGCGTCGAAACAAGTAATCAGTTCGTTGGCATTAAATGACAGCTCACTTGTGGATCGCAGAGTGAGCTATTTATTTAGCTATTGGGTGAAGGGTTTGTTTGCTTGGTCCTGATATGAGATCACAATAGAATTGATTCTGCGCTTGCGCATAATTTTTGTAGTCTTCTTTGATCCCGCGATAGATAAAGTGCCCGCCTTTGATCGTGCTGTAGTGTTTTGGTGCGGCATGCCCGTTGTAGACAGAGAATTGCCCAGGGGGCGGGACAGCGGGATCGAAAAGTGCGAGCGTGTAATGAGTGGGGATGGTTATAAATTGTGTGGCCGATGCGGCATCAAAGAACTTGATTGTTTGGGCGATTGCAGGATTGTTGAGATGCGCTTTTCGAACAGCTTCGCCGGAGCCGATGCATGGAACAGAGAGTCTGAATGGGTGGTTGCCGAAGGATGGCACTTCAAGGCAGGCGGCTTTGAATCGGGTGTCCCAGGGCAGGGCTAGCGCGCCCATGCCACCACCAAAACTGCTGCCAGTATAGAAAAGGTTGTGGGCGAGATCGGGTTCGAGTTGAATGAGAGCGGAGGCGGCTGCCCAGATGTCTGCTACGCAGTAGCGATGAATGTATGTCTCGGGGGAGTTTATATTGCAAAGGACATGGAGATCGCTGTTGTTGATGGGGATGTCAGGTTGCTGTGAGCGATGGAAGCCACGCGTGCAGTAGAAGAAATAGTTTGCGGGGATGTTATGTTGTGCGGCTTCGACAATAGCTCGACCACCGTAGCCATGGCTCACAATAATATTGGCTAGTGGTGCTTTATGGGTGGGTTTAAGAAGCCAACCACCAAGCTTGATGTTCGGCCAGGCTGTGAATGAAATATCATAGGTTTGGTAGTTGTTTATTGTAGTATGCGAGTCGGTGACGATAGGTTGTGGATCGATTTGAATCGCTTGCGCAAATGTGTCTTGCCAAAACTCAGCATAGCCAGGTGCTGGGGGAGGTGGCATGACCTTTAGGAGATCGGAGAGAGGGTAGCCATAGGTCGGATCGAATGGATAATCGTGTTTGAACAAAAGCAGAGCCTTTAGATCTGTATGACAGATTCGCGTTCAACAAGTTGGTTGCTAATGACCATTTGGCGTGGTTTTGAACTGTTCTTTTCGATTTGATCACGTAAGAGGTTGAGTGTCTCTGAGGCGAGATTGTGGAGTGGCTGTGCGAGGGAAGTAAGTGGAGGTTGGACGAACTGTGAGACTTTTGGGGATTCGAGGCCGACGACGGAGATGTCCTTAGGGATCTTGGTGTTGAGAACAGAATTGAGGACGTAAATAGCTTCGATTGTGAGGTCTTCACCAGCGAGGAAAATAGCGGTAGGTTTTTGTGTGAGAAGACGTTTGAGTGCGCCATACACAGGTTGATGTTCTGTGAAGCCTATGATTAGGTTTGATTTGGTAATTTTGTTTTTTTGAAGTGTTTCTTCAATGCCTTCGATGCGTTGTTTAGCACCCCAGTCTTGTTCTTCGCCAAGAAATGCGATGCGTTCGTGGCCATGTTTGATGAGGTAGTCGGCAACCATCTCACCACCTTGCTTGTGATCGGTGGCAACAGTGGATAGGCCGGGGAAGTTGGGGCGGTTGATGAGAATGATTGGGACGTTTTTGAGAGATTGTAATTTTGAGATAGACGTTGGATCCCAAGTCAGGGCAATAACGCCATCGATAAAACGTGTTCCCAATTGATCAAGATTGTCTTCGGTGTAGACCTCAACGGACATATCATATGAGGCTAATTCACAGATGAGGTGGGTGACGATCGAGGTGACGAAGCCGCCGAAGCTTGCATATTTCATTCGGTCAATAACAAGAGCTACTGTCTGTTGACGAACAGCCGCACGAGGCCGGAAACCTGCAGCTCGGGCAGCAGCCAAGACACGCTGGCGTGTTTCGGTACTGATGCGACCACGCTGATTGAGCACACGGCTAATGGTACTGGTGGATAGGCCGGTTTGTTTTGCCAAGTCGTAGATTGAACCACATTCTTGTGTTTTCTTTGAAGCCATGTTGAAGCCGCTCTGAATTATGCTTGATCTTTAATTGGTCTAAAGACAATAAACGAAGGTTGGAGTCTTTAGATTTTAAAAGAAATTCCTGAGAATGGGCAACTAAGCAATAAAACGCAAAAGTTGCCCTTGAAGTCAATTATATCTTATTGTGCGGGTGTGTGCCAAGAAATGTGGGAAAAAGCTTGCTGTGTGTAACCGTTAAATGCTTGCTTATAAGAAGATAGCTTGTGAATTGGCCGGTACCATGGATGATTGATATACGCTTAGTCGAGGTGTCTAAGCTGTAGTAGGGGCTGGGTGCTTGATTTGCCAGTTCCCAGATAGTTCAGTGGCGATGGGTTGTTTTTCATTGGGAAGAATTAGGGAAGCAGTGATGCCTGTGGGAAGTGAACCAATGATCTGATTATTGTTCCATTTGATTTGGATCGGGCCTTGCTTTGTGATGACTGAGCCTTCGGCAATGCTAAGTAGATTGGTTTGTGGCTTAAGGGTGATGTGATCAGGGCAATTGTGAGTGTCGGGAAGGCCAAGAATGTAATTGAGATAGACAGGTAGTGGTGAAGCGGACCATGGGTGGCAGTGAGAGTCAAAGTGATCACCATTGAATGTTTCATATAAAGTGGTGGCCCCACGTTTGATCATGTGGCCCCATTTTTCGTCAATGATTTTGAGTGCATCTGAGAGGCTATCGTATTTGTATAAGAGTGGAAAGCTGAAATGCCAAAAATACGCTGTGTTTCTAGCGGCATTTTCTGGTGGGTTAATGAGTAGTTCGAGAATCGCATCTTGGATAAGTGGGTTGTGATCGGCCCAGCCGGCCAACATGGCCCATGTGTTTGTTTGCTGGCTTATTTGTTTATGTAAACAATCATTATCAATGCCATCCGCGAATAGATGTTTGTCTTGATTTAAAAACAGATTGATAGACTGCTTCGTGTTTTGCTGTTTAATATTGCGTAACTGGTTTGCGTCATTAATTTCACCGACTTCATGGCAGATGTCAGCCAGAGCATCGCAGGTGATGCAAAATAGCGCATTCATTGCAGCGTTGATGCCTGATCGATTGATTCCCGGTTCACCTTTGCAATGCCATCCCATGCCCGGGTGATCAATAAAGATGGTTTGGTCATTGAGATGAGGCCAATCTGGGTTGTACTTATTTTCCCATGGGCTGGAATGATTCGCCTTTTCGAACTCCCATGTGAATACATGGTTGTCGTCTAAATGTGTGATAAAGAATTCAAGGCATTTTTTTGCGGCAGGTAAATGTCTTCGAATCGTCTCAATATCGCTGGTGTAATGTAGGTAGTCACGCATCAGAGCGATTGCTAATAGGTTGTAGTCCAAAAGTGTGTCATTACGACCTGAGTATATGGATGAACGGATTAGTCCATTGGGTGCTTGACGATGGAACTGTTGATTGATTAGATCGGTCCAGTAGCGAATGTCACCAGTTGCTTGGGCGATGTGATGGGCAACGTAATGGCCGTCGCCTATGTAAGTTGCTTGTTCACGTGATGGGCAATCCAGAAGCGCTTCTTGCGTGCCCATGCGTAGCGTACGTTTGCAGAGATCAAAAATCTGCGTATGTGTGTGGGTTGGTGTTTGAAATGTTGCATTGAAATTGAGGTCGGGTTCAGAAGAGATCATGCCAAATTGATGAATGTGTATATGACCTTGGAATTCGCGTAAGAAAAGTGACATGTATCGGCCGGAACTAAAATCGGGGCTGAGGTATTGATTGTTCCCTGTTGTCACTAAGATGCGATCAGCAAAAATGTTGCCATGCTTAAAGAACATTGGATGTTGATTGTCGTCAAGAATTTCAGACCATGCAATATCAATCGTACCAGTAGATTCAGTTGTAATATCGAAAAATGGTTGTCCGGTATGGTTGGCTCCGAGATCGATTTCAACAATTAATCCCGTTGATTTAGAGGTGCTATTTAGATTGATGCAGTTTTCTTTAGAAGTACATATGCGAATATGTGAAGGTGCTGCTTTGTAATCGGTTTGTTCGAGATGATGTCCGTATTGTTTGAAATCATTTGTGGTGGTAGGAGGTGTTGACGTTGAATACAACGTTGTTTTATTTGCCTCTATTGTTTGATATTTTAGGCTTGGTGTGTAGGCTGACTCTGGCGTTACATATACATCATGGGTAGTAACGGGAGTCCATTTTTTTTCATCATAGTCAATGCTATGCCAATTTGAGCTTGGTGCATGCTTGAGATCTATCACATTAATAGGTCCTATTGCCCATGTTCGTTTAGGTGAATCCTTTTTGTAGCCAGTATCAGAGCTGCAGATCCATGACGCGTCTGTGGTAAGGAATGATGTGTTGTCGAGTATAAGCTCCGCGACTAAGCCGGGTTCATGTCTTGGCACGTGGTAATGTGTTGAGAAATTGAAGGCGTTGACCGAAACCGCAATAGCGTTTTTTCCAGGACGTAATAATGTTGTAACATCGTATTGGTAACCAAACGCTTGATCGGGATGACTGTATGCAGGTGCTCTGCCGATATAGGTTCCGTTGATCCAGATGTTGCAGCGATGTTCAGCATAAGCAAAAAACGAGGCAGTCTCCGGTACTTCGTTAAGTATAAAAACTTTTCTGAAAAAACAGACAGAATATTGATTTGGCTTATCATTGCTCCAAATTCTTTTGGCGTTTGAACTGATTTTGTGCATACCTACCTCTTTTCGCCGTATGTTATCTAGCTTTCCTGCCCTGCTGTTTCGAGAGTGATCTATTTTTATTAGCTGTCTATTGGGTTATTTGCATTCAGATTCAAGTTAATAATTAAAGAGCAATAGTTGCTCAAAAGTATTGTATAGTGTATCTTCAATAGGCAATGAACGCCAGCATGTCGGGCGAGGTTTCAATCAATCGTTGATCTCAAGATGATTGTCGCCGAAACTTTAATTGCACGAAGGATAAATAGGTAACTCGCTCCGATATAAATGATGATTGGATAAGCTTTTGTTGTAGGTTAGGAAGCTGTTTAGGCAAGTGAAGATAAAAAGTATTACGTACGTATTTTCTGAAAATCGCTTTTGATCAGAGCTGTATCAATACGAAGTTGAAGCGATGTGAGATAGCGGTGGCTTTTGTGTGTCAGTTACTTTGTTTAGGAATGATTTCGATTGAAGAGGTAGATCGTGATAATGAGTGTGCGAAATGGATACTGTTAGCACGAATGCAGTACCGTTCGAGGTGCGATAAATGTAACGCAGATGTATGGGATATCTAGCGGAATATGCCTTATTGCCTTTGATAGATAATTGTTGATTCAGAGTTTATGTAGCGGTGTTCTGTTTAGCTGCTCATTTATTTTCATTATTCAACAAAATAGCATTTACTCATGAAATAGGTTTGATAGAGTAGCAAGCTTAAATCGGGTAGATTTTTTACTATTTATTTTAAGGGTGTGTTATGAAAATTAATCAAGTAGCAGCGCAGATGTACACCTGCAGAGCTTTTTTGCAGTCACCAGCGGATATCGCTAAATCACTTAAGAAGATCAAAGAAATAGGCTATGCCGCAGTTCAGATGTCAGGTCAATGCCAAATAGATGATCATGAACTATGTAAAATGATTGAAGGCGAAGGCTTGATCTGTTGTGCAACACATGAATCGCCAGACATGATTTTGAAAACACCTGAAGCTGTTGTTGAAAAGCTCAATAATCTAAAGTGTAAGTATACAGCTTACCCTTGGCCTCAGGATATTGATTTCGGTTCAGAAGACGATGTTGCAGGACTCATCAAAGGTTTGGACGCAGCAGGCAAGGTGCTGGCTGATGCGGGGCAGATTCTAACTTATCATAATCATCATATGGAATGCCGCAGGCTTAATGGCCAAGTGATTCTTGAACGTATATATGACGAAACAAATCCAGCGTATTTGCAAGGCGAAATCGATTCATATTGGCTTCATTACGGTGGATGTGAGAATGTTTCGTGGTGTAATAAGCTTTCAGGCCGACTACCGTTATTCCACATGAAAGATTACATGATCACCGATAAAAACGAGATCACGTTTGCTGAAATTGGTAACGGTAATCTGAGTTTTAAAGATATTATTCCTGCCGCTGAAGCTGCTGGTTGTGAGTGGTTTATTATTGAGCAAGATGAGTGTCCAGTAGATCCATTTGAATCATTGAAAATTAGCTTGGATTACGTGGCGGAAAACTTGTGCGACCTACCGGTTGCAATGGTATAAAGTCATCAATACATCATTATCTAACGGCGACGATTGACTAAAATCGTCGTTGTTTTTTATTCTTTTGCGTGCTTAGTTGAGAGTTGGTATAGCAGATACAGCACGATTGCGAGTAGTATAATCCCAGGCCATGCAGAGAGAGAAGATAATCCAAAATCTAGCGGGTTTATGCCTTTATATAGCACAATTGGGATGGCCAATAGGATACCAAGCAATGCTTCGCCGGTGATAAGCCCCGCAGCAAACAGTAGCCCTCGACGCATACCGCTGTCACGATGATGGTCTGCTGCTGTGAGTTCAATGTTACTCTGTAGATTACGGCGTCTTCTTCTAAAGCAGAGCCCCGCAGCAGCCGCGACTAACCCGCCTAGGAAGATAGATGTGCTCAACTCGAATGGTAAGTATAGACCGACCGCAACGGCCAAGACAGGCATTCTGAATGATGCTTTTTTGGCTGCAAGAATGAGGTCTGCAATGATCACTGCGATTGCTACAGCTATGCCAGCAATAATAAAATTCCAAGGCAAATTTTTAGCAAACACACCCTGAGCCACGGAAGCCATGAGTTCGGATTGTGGTGCGGCTAAAGGTTTTTGTCCCTCAACTGTGATAGGCCCAATCCCATAGGCTTTGAGAAGCAATGTTAAAACTGGCGCCATGACTAATGCTCCAGCGATCACACCGATTAGCTGCATGATCTGCTGTTTCCATGGTGTGGCTCCAACGATGTAACCGGATTTGAGATCCTGCATGTTATCACCGCCAATCGCGGCGGCGCAACAGACAACCGCTCCGATCAGAAGCGCTGCAGCAGGTCCCTTGGACGTACCCATGCCCAGTCCGAGTAGCAATAATGACGCAAATAAAATGGTCGCAATCGTTACACCTGAAACAGGATTGTTTGAGGAGCCAACAAGGCCAGCCATATACGCTGAGATAGCTGAGAATAAGAAACCAGCAATGAGCATCATGACCGCCATGCCCAGTGCCAATGGTACTTGCTCGACGATGTAAATATAAATGAGTACAAGCGGTACCAACGAAAAAAGTAATGCAAGGCCTATCCATTGGATAGGAATGTCACGGCTTGTACGCATTACTTGGTCGGAACTTTTAAGTTTACTTTGCCGGTAAGCTTCCATGCTCGCGATGACGCCAGTAAACAAGCTACCCCTCATCTGAATTAAAGCCCACAACCCTCCAGCCACCATAGCTCCAACACCGATATATCGTGTTTTGGTTGACCATACGTGATACGTCAAGTCGATCATGGATTCTTTTTCAGGTAATTCATTGCTTGCGACATAAATAGGTATTGCAACCAGCCAATTGATTGCGCCGCCAATAAAAACGAGTGTGGCAATATTGAGCCCGACAATGTAGCCAACAGCAATTAATGCAGGCGATAGATTAATTCCAAAATAGAACACACTGCCTTGAACTGGTTTTGCAAACTCCCATATCCCCGTCCATAGCCTAAAGCCGGAATCTCCAAGCTTAAATAATGCGCCAATAATTCCTCCGCCCAATAAACTTTTTGCACCTGCGCCTTGATCGCCAACCTTTAAAACTTCAGCAGTTGCCACGCCTTCCGGGTACTGAAGCTTGTTTTGTTCAATGAGTGAGCGACGAAGAGGGACTGTAAAAAATACACCAATCACGCCACCCAAAGCTGCAATCAATGTTGTCTCCCAATAATGAAATGAATCCCATATGCCAAGTATCACGAGTGCCGGTATTGTAAAAATCACCCCCGCCGCGAGAGATTCGCCAGCCGACGCAGCAGTCTGAACAATATTGTTTTCAAGAATATTCGAGTTCTTGAACATTTTCAGGACAGCCATAGAAACGACCGCTGCAGGGATCGATGCTGCTACGGTAATACCTGCCTTGAGTCCAAGATATACATTCGCCGCACCAAGCAGAATGCTCAAGCTGATGCCCAACAAAATCGCTCGAACAGTAATCTCAGTCAACGATGCTGATGCAGGGATATAAGGTTCATTCTTATGGTGACCCCGATCGTGCTGATGCATCGCCATGCTAATCCCCTTGGGTAGATATATCGTAAGCACGGTGTAGGCGTGCAGTGCTATAATCCTCTGTATTGCGACCAGACAATCATAATTTCGTCCGAATTCTTAGCGTAACTCCCAATTTTCTACTTATACTTATCTTGGATCGCGAATCTATCCTTTTAATTGATCGTAATCCCCTATGTTTTCTCAGTGTCTTGGATTTAATCCATATTCGGAATGATGTTATTGTCTCAATTCAAAAGAATCTAATATGATGTAGCGTATGAGTATCGGCCCCGAGACAACACCGGAAAAACTACCAGGCAAAGATCTCCCGAGATATGCTGCTGTACGTGCAATGCTTCAAGAGAAAATCATCTCAGGAGAGTACGCGCTCGGTCAGCAGATCCCAACCGAGCTTGCGCTCTGCAAGCATTACAACCTCTCACGTAAGACCGTTCATCGTGCAATTAATGAGCTTGTTGCAGATGGTTTTCTTTTCCGTCGCCGAGGCTCAGGCACATTCGTTAAATTCAAACGCTCTACGGAGCAAAAGAATCTCATCGGCGTTCTAACTTCACTCAACACCATTGGCTACGGTGCTTATGATCAAATCATCGAATCCATCCAAACCGAGGCAAAAAAGCAAGGCTACGAAATTCTTCTTTACAATAATCGCCAAGACTCGAAAACCGCATATGAGCAAGCAGCTCAGCTCAATAAACAGAAAGCGATCGGCTCACTTTTCTTTCCGATTCAGCACACCCCTAATCCCAATAACCTGCAAATCATTCAGATGCTGCGTAATACCGGGCAGCACGTTGTCGTTCTCGATATGCTGCTAGATGACTGTGATGATCCCGATGTCTCATTTGTCACAGCACAAAATGATGAAGGTGTTTATCAACTCACCAAGCACCTCATCGAAAAAGGTTACAAGCGCATTGCCTTTCTCACAGGTGATTCCACCGTGTATACCATCAATCAGCGCGAGCAAGGGTTTCGTCGCGGGATGTCAGAGGCAGGTTTGCCCATCCCAAACGAGTATTTCCTCATGACCGCACCACGTGAAGTCTCTTCACAAGGCATACAAGAGATCCAAGTCCTTCTTGCAATGCGCCAGCCACCCGAAGTGATCATCTGTCTTCATGATATGATTGCATTGAACATTTTGAACTACTGCCAAGAAAACAATATTGACGTGCCTAATACTATTGCCATAGCAGGATTCGATGACCTTGAACCCGCCGCAAAATCGACCCCTTCGCTCACCACAGTACATCAGCCTTTAAATGAGATTGGTCGTACAGCATTCAATTTATTGATCGATAAACTCAATATTACAGGCGATGATCAGCGTCATATTGAATTGCCATGCGATCTGATTGTGCGCGATTCCTGCTAAAGACTTCCTACTTACGTGCCTCGTAGCATACCCAGCAGTTCTTTTCTTGCTTCACGATCGTATTCATACAATCCTCGCGCCGCAATAGTTTGCATGACCGGATTGCATTTCTTAATCCCACGCATCTTCATACACATGTGTTCTGATTCGATCCAGACTAAGACACCCTTAGGCTCTAAATGCTCCATCAGTGCATCCGCGATCTGATTCGTTAATTGCTCTTGGATCTGAGGTCGCTTAGCATAAGCATCCACTAGCCGTGCCAACTTTGATAAACCAACCACATGTCCGTCACCAGGTAAATATGCAATATGTACCTTCCCAATGAACGGCAATAAATGATGTTCACACAAACTAAAAAGCTCTATATCCCGCAACATCACCGGCGAATCAGTCTCTTGTTTGAATCGACGACTTAATATTTCACCCACATCCTCAAGCCGCCCTGACATCAACTCAATCATCGCTTTTGTCACGCGACGTGGCGTATCAATAATCCCCTCGCGATCAACATCCTCACCCATCGCATGTAAAAACTGCCGCATTGCATGTTCGGCGGCTTCGAAATCTATTTTTAAGTGACCATTAGCATCCGTCCGTTCTTGGACTGCTTCGGGCTTTACCTTTTCAATCATGTTCATTCCCTTCATTCGTCAGCAACATAACTGCGAACCTCTAAAAATCATTCCACCAAACATCGAATGATTCTAAAAAGTAAATCAATCAAAAGATAAATAAATCATGTAACACCATTCACCTAGCCCTATTCTGTCATCAATATACATAGATCATGATTTCTAAACTAAACCGCGTTTTATTTTTCGAATCACAAATCTTGCGGGATTCACCGCATCAGCCACACATTTCTCCACAGGCAAAATTTCATCATGAGCGATTGCCGCTATCAATTCCCCGCCAAGCAATCCAGAAACTAACCCGCGAGAACCATGTGCCAGATTCACATACAGACCAGGTAGATATCGCCCTTTCTCGTATTGCTTACCTACCTTGCCATCCTTTAAATCTTGATACGCACGTTCATAAAACGTAATATCAGGTACGCAGCCCACCATTGGCAATCGATCCTCCCCGACGCATCTAAATCCAACCTTACCTTTCCAAGGCTTGTCTTTCAATCTCTCCCACGCCTTCGGTAAAACCATTTTTAAATCCGTCATAATCTTCTCATGATCTTGTTCTCGTACGTCCATATCAAAATCATCTGGCCCAAAAGTTGCGCCCACGACTGATTTTCCATCTATTTTTGGCAATATATAGCAATCTCCACTCACCGCGTATGTTAATCCGCTATTACCTTCAATCATACTCAGCTGTCCGCGCACAACTCGAAGCGGCAAGCAATTCAAAACATCAAACCGTTTCGCATCTATCGCGTTTGCAATCACAACCACATCATATGTTGTATCCCAATCGTTATTTATCGCCCACTTCTCATCATCAGTTCTAATGAGCCGCTGTACTTCGTGTTTTTCAAAAACAGCGATACCTTTGTGATTTAAAAGCATTTCACATAATTCATTTGGTTTTACCCATCCTCCCGCATCTACCATCAATCCGCCGTACGTACATTTCTCCGGACGCTTCCACCCACCTTTTCCTTCTTCAACCCATCTCACCGCATCGCCATGCAGCCAATGATCCGCTTCAATGATTTTTCTAAATCGTTTTTCATCTCGCTCATTTATTGCCGGATGAAACACTCCGCACTGATCATACATCGGCACATCATTGGGTATCGCGTATTGATCCAACCATTGCATCACATATTGATTCGCCGTATTAACCCAAAGTGCTTGCTCACTCCATTCAACCGACAGGTGCGGCTGAAACAATCCCGCAAGATTACTCGATCCGCCGCTTGCAATTGTGTTCCTTTCAAGCAAATCAACTGTGACGCCTCGTTCAGCCAATGACCATGCCGCCGCGCACCCTGCAATACCGCCACCAATTACTAACCCGCGCTTAGGCTTAATCTTCGGAGCACGAATATCAAACCACGGCTTGCCATCTTCAATCACGCCAGCACCGCAGTATGCACCAACCAACATCTCCCGTTTTTTCCCAAACCCTTTCACCTTTTTCATCTCGAATCCCGCCCCTATTAACCCGCGCCGAACAAATCCAGCTGCCGTAAAAGTTGCCACCGTCCCTTTTGGGGCCGTTAATTTACCTATCCAATCAAACACATGCTCCGTCCACATCCCTTTGTTTTGGCTAGGCGAAAACCCATCTAAATACCATGCATCCGCCTTAAATCGCATCTCTGAAATCATTTCATTAATATCACCCAGCACGAGTGTCAGTACCACCCCATCAATCCATTGGATCTTATGCACGCCCCGCATCAATACTTCCGGGTAATAAATATCAAACCATTCCAGATCATTTTTGAATTCATCAAACAACCCCAACGCTTGCTTGATTTCATCTAGGCTGAGCGGATATTTTTCGAAAGATACATACTCCAGCACTGCATCTTCATCAACCTCTCCGTGTTGTTTGGCCTCTTGCCACATCTTCCAAGTGACTAGAAAATTCAGCCCTGTTCCAAACCCCGTTTCGGCAATCACAAACTTCTTTTTTTCTGTAAATCGTTCTGGCAGTCCGTTTCCTTCTAAAAACACATACCGTGTTTCCTCTGCGCCGCCTTCAACAGAAAAGTATACATCCTCAAACAGTTCACTTCTCAGTACACCGTCTTCGCCCCAAGTCAGTTTTGGTTTCTCAATTCCGCTCATCAATACATCATATCCGGATCTAGGCAAAAAAAAACGCCCAGCATAACTGAGCGTTTTTCTTTCATTAATTTCTTATAGTTATTTCGCAATCTCAAATGCAGGCTTAGGTAAAACATACGGCTCAGCATTTTCCAGCATCTTCAAAATCGTTTCAAACCGACCCGCACTATCCTTTAATCCGCCTTCACGATTTCGCTTCAACCAACTCTCCCGATATGGCCCAATATAGGCCTTAAGCTCAGCCGCCAGTTCTTTCCGTTTCGCCTCACTTAACAAGTCATACGACGCAACGTCTTCCGCTACTCTTGCTTTATTTAGATGCACCGAGATTTTGATTAACTCGCATCCAAGCTTCATTTCACGTACAACCTGATCTGCATCCGCACGATCCATTTTAACCTGATCCAACTCCGCAATCACTTCATCCATGATTGTTTCCGCTTCGCTCAGGTTTTCTTCATTAATCGGCCCGATATTGAACCAAGGCATCTTAAACATTTGATCACCCAAATATTTGTTCTCAAGACGCTGCATCAACCAGCCCAAGCAATTCTTCGACACTTTCGCGACCTGCACTGGCATGCTTCCTGCCTTCATCACCGTCTTGCCCATTACACCAGCACTGTCCATGAATACATGCTCATCCATTGCTTTTGCTATGTCTAACTCGCGATTAGTATCCAGCGACCAGCTCACCGCAGCTCCATACATATAACCCGGTAAGCTCACTGTTAGTGGTTGCCAATGTCCATTATCACCCCAATCCGTATTCAGGTAACCAATTGCGCCATTCAACTTCCCGTAGTAGGCCGCGTTTCGCTGGTTAGCCATCGTGTTTTCTGTTCGTCCTGTTACGCACAAGAACGTACATGTGCTTGGGCACACATAGAACGGTCGGCCACTCTCCCCAAGAATCTTGCATTCTTTTTCAAACGGATGATCGTCTTCATAACCCCAGTTCATCGCCACGATATCCTTTGGCAAATCATTTACTAACTCAGGATAGTGAAGCAAAATATCTGCCCAGAACTGCACTTTCTTCCCATACTTATTCGCCGCAAGATCGTAGACCTTCAGCAGGTAATCCAGGTATACCCGCCCTTTTCCCTTCTCGGCGCAAATCTCTTTTGTCCGCACTTTGCCCAGATCGAACGTTTCATCCATCCCAATGTTAAACGTCCCGCTGGTAAAGCTTGGGAGTAACTTACCAAACATGTCATCTAATAATGAGATAGCCCTGTCGTCCGTCGGGCACAAGCTCACAGGATTTGCCACCCACCATGGCTCTTTCAGTTCGTCACGCCAGAATCCATCAGGTGCTTCCGCATACTGACGGTACGGCTCATGCTTGCACCAACGTTCCATATGCCCAAAGGTATTCTGGTTCGGGACAAGATCAATAAAGTAATCTTGGCACCACCCATCCAACTCCTTGCATTCCTCTGGTGTCATCGGAGAAGCCTCTTCCCACACCACCTCATACCCTTCATATGCATACGTATGTTCCATATACAGCTGAACTTCATTGATCTTCAGTTCAGCGAACATCTCGACGAGCATCCGCAACGTTTCCATCGTCGGAACCTTATCTCGACTGATATCCATCATGACTCCGCGGTGCTCAAAATCCGGCCAGTCTTGAATCGAAACATAATCTAACCCACCCTTAGACTGTCTCGCGATCTGCTTTACTGTCATCAACCCATAAAACACACCTGCATCACCACCACCCACAACCTTGATTCCATCCTTGCTGATGACTAGCTCATATCCTTGGTTGTTTTCGATTTTTGCCGCATCGACTTTTAATGCAACCTTAACTTCATCCTGCACATCCTTATCGCACGCCGCTGCAACCGCATCGAATGCGACCGCCTTCGCACGTTCCGCAAACGCTGGCGACAATCCTTCGTATGTAACCGCTAATTTGCCGCCAACTTTCAACACACCCTCAACACATTTCATCTCGCGTGGCATCGGAACAAGTATCACAACCATACTCCTTGGTATTCGTAAGCAGCTTTATGCTGCTCGATATTCATTAGTAAAAGCCGCGACCATGCGCGGCAGTATTCGCTACGTTGTCCCACACTGAACTGTATCCCTCTCCGATTCAAACCCACTCTCGAATTATCGTGGCCTCCCCAAGATCGGATGCAGCACCCCTTCATATTTAGTCAATAACGACCGCGCTTCTTCCGCATTAATCCCCTTCTTCTGCATGACAAGAGCGACCTTGACATGCCCATCCGCTTTTTCAAGCAGCTTCGCAGCATCTTCCCGTTCTAATTCTGTCTGCCCCATTAGCATTCGCACAGCACGATCAACAAGTTTTGCGTTTGTTGCCTTCACATCCACCATCAAGTTCCCCCAAACCTTCCCAAGCTTCACCATGGTGATTGTCGAAATCATGTTCAGTGCGAGCTTTGTCACGGTTCCCGATTTCATTCTCGTTGACCCCGTTACAACCTCCGGCCCAACAATCAATTCAATCTTATGATCAACAGCAACACCAAATCGTTTTTCAATCTCGCCTAATTCAACACAACTGACAAACCCCGTCACGCCCCCTTTCTTCTTCACATATTCTAACGCTCCCCACACATACGGCGTCGTCCCACCTGCCGCAATCCCGATCATTACATCATCACCATTCACACCCAGCTCATCCAACGCCTCGTATGATCCATCGTAAACATCTTCTTTACTCTCACTGCTTTTTCGCAGCGCCCCGTCGCCTCCAGCAATAATACCCACCACCATACTCGGATCAGCCTGAAACGTAGGCGGTATCTCACTCGCATCCAACACGCCCAAACGCCCACTTGTCCCCGCACCGATATACATAATGCGTCCACCCCGTTTCATCCGCTCAACGATCGAATCCACTAATCCTGCGATCGCAGGCACCGCTTTCTCGACTGCCGCTGCTATCTTTGCGTCCTCCCCATTCATCACGTGCAACATTCCTTCCGTCGACAGCGTATCCAACTCGCTCGAAGCGTCTAATCGCTTCTCTGTTGTCAGGTGTCCACGGTCTTCCGTTGTTTTGGCCTGATTGACTAACTCACTCATTACGCGTCTACCGCCTTACGTTTTGAAGCCTGTTGAATCCTGATCTCTGTCTCGCTCATCCCGTCGTGCTTCATACAGTTACGCAAGACCTTCGCTTGTGCCACACTCGCCGCCCCAATACTTGCCGCAAACGGGCCACTTTCCGCTCGCTCAACAACCCATTGCTCTGGCGCCGCCGGTGTCAACCCATCCGCAATCATCGTACGCAATAGCGGCAATGTTGGCTCGAACACCATCGACATCCCGCCCATCAAATAAATATAGTTCGGCCGGTAAATCGCCAGCAATATCCTGATCCCCCGCGACAATCCACCCAACGCCATCTGCATCCGGTCATGCTCCAGACATGCTTCTGGATCTTCCAGCGGCACCCCTGCCTGACGCAGCATATTCGCTCCGACATACGCCTCCAATGATCCCCGCCCACTCCCCACAATCATCGGCGCATCGTCCTCACCCCCTGATACATCCAAATGACCAAAATGTCCCGGCGTCCCGCGTGTTATCACAAGCGGGATACCATCATCCAGCACTGCGCCCCCAACACCCGTCCCCATCGATAAGTAAATCGCTCGCCCTGCGACAGGATTTCGTTGATGCTCGCACAACGCCGCACTGAGTGCGTCGGTCAATGCCAATGCCTCTAAGTCCACACCCAAAACCCCCGGCAACCAATCTCCAATCATCAACCCCTTCATTGCAGGAATATTTGATGCATGCTCCAACACACCATCCGCATTCACTGGCCCAGCCAACGATACACCCACCGCATTAATATCTTCTCGATTCAAACCCCCACCACTCATCCCCAAAAGCACATCCAGCATCTCACTCAGTTCATCACCCAACTGTGCCAATCCCGGCCTGCTGCGAAACTCACCGCGCAATACAACTTCCTCTTCCCCATGCAGGAGCGACATCTTCGTAGCGCTTCCGCCGATATCCACACCTATCGAAATGACATCCTTCAACTCAATCATTGATTCTTACGTATCCGGCATAAATATCGGACCGCAGTAAAACGCATTCCACGTTTTTACTGCGATCCGATAGTCCGCTCCCTTTTTATCCTTGCTCAATCGTTCACATCCTTACAAACCGAATGCCAACGACCGATAGTCTTCAATTTCACGCACGCGCTTGGCCTTTTGCCGCACGTTTCGCAGCTTTCTTCTCAGCTTTTTCTTCGATTTCAATCTGCTTCTTTTCCGCCTGTTTACGTACCAGTTTTTCAGGTGACTTACCCAAAGCACAGATCGTAAACGTGATCGGTGTCGCAATCAGCATCCAGTATGGCCACTGAATCACATGGAACTCACACCAAGCCGTCCACTCTTCAGGAGTCGCCTTCGTGAAGCCATGTTCAAACCACCACCAAATGGTTGCCGAGTTATTTAGTGCAAACACCAGTGAAGCGCCCACAACCATCGCCGCAATCGCACTCACTGAGTTGCCACGTTTCTTCGTCAAAACAGCAACCAGGAACACGCCCAACAAGCCAGCATACGGATAAGACATCACACCCAATGCGAAGGAGAGCAGGTCGGTAAACGTTCTTGCAAGATAGATTGAAAGAACACCAAACACCGTCAGCATCACACCAACGATCGCAACCATGATTCGTGAGAAGAATAACGTCTTCTTCGAATCCAGTTTATGGCCCATCTTTTCAGCAATCGGTGCAATGATGTCCGTCACCGCTGTAGATGACATTGAGTTCACCGCACTGTCATACGTACTCATTGCAGCAGCCAGCAAACCAGCAACAGCCAAGCCTGCCACAATCGTTGGCATCTCATTCTTCATGAACATCGGGAATACAAACCCAGATGTTTCCTTTGATAGCACCTCAGCGGGCGCCATGATGTCAGGTCTCGCATAGTAGAACGACAGCAGCAGGCCCACGATCACAAACAGGAACACAACCGGGATACTGAACAAAATCGCACTCACCATCCCCCAGCTCGCTCTCGCCGGCGACTTCGTCGTCATCGTGCGCTGAACCATATCCTGGTCAACACCGTAACTCGCCATCGTGCCTAAGATCGATGCCAACGCCGCGATGAACGTAAACATTTTCCAGTATTCCAGTTCGCCAGCCTTGCTGATACCCCAGTCCCAAAGATTCAGCTTATTCTTAGTAAATACAGTGCCGTCTTCGTTCATCTTCTGAACCAGCACGGATCCTTTCGCTTCAGCGCTCAACGCATCATTCACAATCCCCGTATCCTCGATCGCCGGCGCCCCCTCAGCATTCCCCAGCACATTCGCCTCGACCTGCTGTACCTCATAAACCGCCGCTTCAGTCAGCTCCTTTATGACATCCGTATCAGCAGGCAAGCTGGTATAGATCCAAACAATCGCAAAGATCACAGCCCCTGTCATCACGAAGAACTGAATTACGTCCGTCCAGATCACCGCAGTAATCCCGCCAAACGCAACATAAACCACGCCAATAATCCCGAGAATAATCAGCGTGAAGATCATGAACATATCCTGCTCCAGGAATCGTTCCATGAAGCTCATGCTCTCTGTTTCAGGATTTAAAAATCGCTCGCCAAAGATCAATAACGCAAACGGGATACCCACCATATAGAAGCGTGAACCCGATGAAAGCAGCCGACCAAAGAAGAACGTGATACTCGCCGCGATCTTCGCACCGCTACCCATTCGTTGGCCTAGATAACCATAAATCGTCACCGTACCCGCTTTGTAGTACGCAGGAATCAGCATCGTTGCCACCAAAATCGCAGCAATGATCCCGCCGATATTCAAAATCATGTAACTGATGTCGCCGTTATACGTACTTTGTGGCACACCAATAAACGTTGCCGCAGACAACGCCGTTGCAAGCACCGAAATACTTGCCGCCCACGTTGGGATCTTTCGACCACCTAAGAAGTAAGTCTCTTCGTCTTTTTGTCCCCTCGACGCGAAAAGACCCACGACTACCATGACCGCCATGTACCCCAGGATTACAAACCAGTCCAGTGTGCCGAAAGCAGCAAGTGTGTACGTCATCAGTTCATCCAGAAAATGTGGTTACTTTACCTGCCAGAAAGATGTGAACCTCAGCTTTTAGCACAACTTCTATTACGAATTTCGCAATCAAAGCTTTCTCGCTTGCTCGACGACTCATCATCAATCCTTCAATTGTCAACGCCGCTCTACAGTACTAACGCTAAATATAAAAACAACTTATACGTTTAATACTTCAACTGTCGCAGAGCAATATCACCTCACACACATCAACCCATTCACCTGTTCCCTCCCCCCTTTTTCGCAAACATCTGTACGAAATTCCTTCCCCTTTTTCGTGTCAGATTGTTATATAATATACCGTATTTTCGCCCAAAACGTCAACGCAAACTTCGCTAGTTTCTCACATCATTCCCCCTTTCTCTGCCACAAAAAAACCCCGCCCGATAGGGCAGGGTTCTTATTCTTTTGTTGATATTACATTCGCCCTTCAGCAAGTCTCAAATCAGCGCGGTGAACCCGAACTTTTCCGGATCACCAACTCAGGCTGCAAGATCTGTGAATGCAATTCATGATCTTTGTTTGTCAGGTGCTCACGCATCGTCATCACCGCGTTGTAGCCAATATCAGCCAGTGGCTGTCTCAGTGTCGTCAGCGGCGGCGACAAGTGAGCTGCACTCGCCGGGTCGTCCACGCCCACCACCGAAATGTCTTCCGGTATTCGCAACCCGATCGTCGAAACAGCATCATACGTATCAAGCGACAGGAAGTACCCGCCTGCAAACACCGCCGTTGGCCTGTTCGCAATGTTCAATGCTCGTGTCAGCTTCATTTTATCTTGAGCCAGCAAATGCCAACTGCTCGCCTGCACAATCACACGATCCTCACGGGCAATACCCAGTTGGTCGCAAATCGCATCAAACCCCTTCACACGCTCTTGGCTGGTGCTCAATTCCCTCGCACCCACCACTAACACAAATCGTCTGTGCCCCAAGCTGTGCAAATGCCGGATCGCCTGATCCGCCAGATTCGCATTATCCACGTCAATCGATGGCGCGCCTTTGATCGACGATTTTGTCCCCACCACCAAGACCGGCTGATTGCGATTTAACTTATCCGCATACTCCAACAACTGTTGTTGTGTCGGATTGATCAGTAAATGCCCATCGCAATCCATTCGCGGATCGTTCTCAAAATGCATCATATTCAGGTCAATCGCATGCTCATGCGATGCCTGACGCATCCCCTCTAAGATTTGGCTGTGATAAATATCAGCAACCGATGCTTCACGTCTGATCACCAACCCAAAACGAAATTCTCTTGTCTTGCTCTTGCGATCCTCCACCACGAACGTACCACGCCCCTGCGTTCGCTCTAGATAGCCAACGTTCACCAAGTCTTGCAGCGCGCGATGCACTGTCACCAGTGACACACCCAGCTGGCGGCTCAATTCCTTCGTACTCGGCATCCGGCCACCAGGCAGAAAATGCCCCGTTTCTATTGCGCTAACAACCGTTTCCTTCACAACCTCGTACAGCGGACAACCCGCTCTCGCCTCGATCGGCTGCAATGTCTTAGTATTAGGAGATGGAGTTGTCGTCATGAATATCCTTCAATGTTCAGCATACGCTTCTCGTACGCCGTATTCCCCGTCAATCTCACCTGAACATACTTCACTTCAAGTATATCCCAGTATTAACTTAGGCTCGCTCTTGCTTGCCCAAATACAACCCAACTCAGCCCATTTCTCTCACTGTTCGCCCCATCCCAGCCGCTTACCCCGTCCCATGTTCCCATCCGTTATCCCCTCCTTTCGCTCCGTCCACACCAACATCCTGATTTGAAGGATCGATAGATTGCGCCAATCACTATTCAGTATCCTCGAATACCTAATTCTTGGCAATATAAATCTCCTTCAATCATACGACCATTTCCCTAATCCCACATCTCATTCTCCTAGCCCCAATCGAGACTGAATGTTCAGTTTTTCCAACCGACATCCTCCAAAATTCGACCCAAATGACCACAATCAGCTCTCAATACAACTGACGCAGCCCAACGGGATCCGTTTCACGACAATATAGACTTAATCGATCTTTTTTACGAAAATCGTACTAGACGTGTTCTCGCAATATGTCACATACAGTTTTTAAAAAAATACAGGTTAACCCTTGGATAATACCTAATCTCACCTATCATATATGGAACGCATTCCTCGATTCCCCCACGCGTCTCCCTCATAAATACGCATACCTCACCCCGCAAAATTTTTGACGCCTTCCTCCTTCCTCCGCAGCGGTTGAGCAATCAGTGATTGGGTCACGAACAACAACATCGAGTTTTCAACTAATGCGCATTCCTACCCGTCGTTTTGGCTTTGCCATTCTCTTCCTGCTCCTGTCCATTTTCACCCTGCCAGGCTGCTTGCAGGGTATCATTGCCGATCAGGTGCTCAAAGCGCCAAATCCCACCGCTTCTAACTTCACCATCAAAGTTAAAGCCAACGAAGACATCTCCCGGGATATCCCATTCCTTTTCGATGCCGCCAATGTCCTCCCCGTCGGCCGTGGCAAACATGCCGCCCTGATGACCTACTTTGTCGTCGAACCTAAGCCCAACTTTTACTACGTCCACTCCGATTTCTCTCTCCATGACGATAAACCTTGGGAGAAAGCTGTCCGTGACGCAGAACCCATGCCCATCGCTACGCACAACCGCACCATCTCCGCCGACTACCTCCCCTATCAACTCTGCATCACCATCTCTCATCCCGCTGTCAATGAAACCACACTCCGCCAAAAATATATCGCAAAACCACGCGGCACCATCATCCTTCTACAAGGTCACTCCGGCTACACCCGCAAAGAACCTTACCTCTGGCCACTCGCCGCTGTTCTCTCCAACCAAGGTTACCGTGTCATCATGCCCGACCTGCGCGGCCAAGGCGATTCTACCGGTGAACAGATCACTTTCGGCAAGCTCGAAACCCATGACCTCAAACAACTCGTTGACGACCTCCAAGACCGTAACCTCCTCTCAGGTAACCTCGGCATCATGGGTCACTCCTACGGCTCAATGATGTCCATCTTCGCCGGCGCCAACGACCCACGCATCAAAGCCATCGCCTCAATCTCCCCCAATAACTTCATGGCCGACACCACCGCGCCTATGAACATCGCAAAAATCTTCCACCCAGAACTCTACGCCACCCTTCAATCCCTCGGCGGTAACAACCTCGTCGAAGACGGCCTCCGTGAAGCCGCCTCACGTCTCCGCGTCAATCCCGACACCTTCTCACCCTCCACCGCCATCACCAAAACTCAAACCCCACTCCTCCTCCTCCACGGCACATCCGACCAGATCTGCCCGTCATATGCCTCCGAACAAATCCAAACCGCCCGCCCGAAAAACACAACACGCATCACCTTCCCCGGCGACGATCACTGGTCACTCCTCTATAAACAAGCCACTTGGCAATCCATCGTCAATTTCTTCGACACCAATCTCAATCCCGCCGCCGCACCGCGAACCAACGCCATCGCCGGCCTCCACTACCAACCCATGTCACACCAGGTGAGCATGCACTAATCCCCCCCCCCCCCCCCCTATGGACTTGCATCAGCCGCTGATATACACACGCATCAAGTTGCACGAACACAACAAAAACTCATCGAAACCAAACGCAATCAGACGCAATAACCATGCCTCAAAAGACGTATCCATTAACACATGGCTATAGCTAGTCAAACAAACTAATGATTAGATAGATATGAATATAGTATCCACCGCAATCATATGCACAGTTTATCTCATACAATGCCTACAGCTAATCATCGCTGCAGGCATACCTTTTCACAGATTCTTCTCCCGCAGTATCGTGTGACACGGTTTCGTCAGTTTTTCTGCTTCAATCTTTATCACTGCTTCTCCCCTTTTCGGTTCTTGTTGCTTCTCATCTTTCAGTCGTTACAACGACAAGAATCGATCTTCAAATATCGAATAGATCTCTCGCTTTATGTCTGGCGAAAAGATCGTTTGATCGTCCATCTCACCTAGCCGAAGCAATTAGAGATAACTAACGATTAGGTGGATGAGGAGAATTGTAAGAATAGATTTATTACACTTACCGCTCAATAGTCACCGTACGCAACAAAAAAAGCCCTGCTTTCGCAGGGCCTTAGTGGGAAATCAGTTCCCCTGCCACTTCACAGCAGCAGCTGTTGTATATCAAGACTAAATCGACTAACAGAAGGTTAGTCTTCTATGCCATTACGCTTCACCAGCATCGCTTTCGATTCTGCTTTCGCGCCATCAACTAACCCTTCACTAAATGCTACGCTATAGCGTTGTGGGTAGTTCGAGTGCTTGAACATATTCTGGTGATGTACCCAGACCTCATAGCTTTCCGCTTCAGGTAAATCTGCCACAGCAACCTTCGCGATAAGCTTCTTGCTCTTCGCATCGTACTTCGCGAATGCTTGTACGCCGTTCACATTGACGTTCACAGTCGATGCTACTGTACGCTCCTTGTCATGGCCCCACCACCCCTTATCGCTGCCATCATCAAGCACTGTCTCAATCACCATCTCAGAACCATCTATCTTTACGTTAGGTGCTTCCTGGGTTGGCCGTCCGCCATATGCGTACTCAGTCAAACCTTTGTAGATGGCATACGCTTCTCGCAGGTTATACTCTGCATCACGCAACCGTTGTTCTTCGTCGGGGTTCGTGTGAAACGAACTCTCACACAAAAACGCTGGCACGCGTGTCATCTTCAGCACGCCAAACCCCTTGGCATACATCTGCTGATCGTTCATGATCGGGCTCGTCTTCGCGACCTGTGTTCGCAGCGCCCATCCCAATTCATGTGCCACATACTTCGCCGGATCTAAATCTGGTTCCGACCACTTCACCGGCCCATGGAACCAAACTGTCGTATAGTTCGCCGTCGGCCCAGAGGCATTATGATGCAGCGATACAAACAAGTCCGCACCAACACCACCATCACGCTTCCGCACAATCGTGTTCGCAACTTCAGCACGCTCCGCCAAACTCATATCATATGAATCATCCGCACGCGTCAGTTTCACCTGCGCACCACTGTTCTCAAGCAGCGCCTTCAGGATCAAACCAACACGCAGATTGATCGCTGCCTCGCGTACGCCCGTTGGCCCGCGCTTCCAATTTTTCTTATGTGCATCACCACCATGACCCGGATCCAGTACAATCGTCCAGCCCTTCAAATGTTTCTCAGCCGGATGCACCGGGAACTCATACCCTTCACCCCATCCATTAAACGCATCTCGATCATTTTCGATGTAAGCCAGAATCTCCTCAACAGGCATCGGCTCACCTTTTTCAACACGCTCTAAGAACGCATCCACCTTTGTCGGCTTCTCAACGATCTTTGTCTGATCTACACAACCAACCAGCATCGCACTCGATAGTGTCAATCCCGCCAACCCAGTTAACATCATCCGCCTCATAGCTTAGCTCCGTTTATTCTTGATCTAGTCATGGAAATCAGATCCCACCGTCCGAAGTCTAATATAAGACTTGTCCCAACACTTATGCAAGTGTTATATTCACACTCATGAAATCAATTTACATCGCCATATTCGCTTTGTGTCTCACATCCCTCTTTGGCTGTGCCGTTACCCCATCTCCTCCCTTAGTTTCTTCAACCATCCACCGCACCGACCAAATCCTTGGCCGCTCCATCCAAGATCGCCCCATTTCCGCCACAACCCTCACCGACACCACCGCCACATCACCCGATACCGTCCTCCTCGTCTGCGGTATCCACGGCAACGAAGCCGCCGCGACCCCCGCTTTTTGGCGTCTTATCGGCTTCCTCGAACAAAACCCCGCTCTCCTCAAAGACCGCTCCGTCATCATCGTCCCAGCACTCAACCCCGACGGCATCGCCGCCAAGCAGCGCTTCAACGCCAACGGCATCGATTTAAACCGGAATTTTGGAGCAAATAACCGTAAAAACTCGAATCGCTATGGTAGGGAAGCCCTCTCAGAACCCGAATCTCAGATCCTCCATGACCTCATCCTCAACGCGAAGCCCGATCGCATCATCATGATGCATCAACCCCTCAAATGCATCGACTACGACGGCCCAGCACAACCCCTCGCCGAACACATGGGCAAATTCACCTCGCTCCCCGTCAAAAAACTCGGCTCTCGTCCCGGCTCCCTCGGCTCATGGGCTGGCAACGACCTCAATATCCCCATCATCACATTTGAACTCCACCGCGACGCCAACTCAATCCCCTCAATCGACATCTGGGATCGCTACATCGACTCAATCCTCGCCGCCATCACATTCCCCGACGACCCGACAATCACGACTACGGGCAAATAATCATTCCGGCTCAAACCAACAACCTTTAAACTGAACATCTAATCACACCTCCGCACACACCACACAGCCACACCTTCCATCACAACACGATTCACAGGGATAACAACATGACACGCAACTTCTTCAAATCATCCAGCCTCTTCGCGCTGCTCCTGCTTCTCTCATTCTCAACCGCGCTTTCTGCCCAAACCACCCTCTCCACCTCCGAGGTCAAAGAAAAGCTCGACGCGATCTTCAACCAGGAAAAATTCGCCAACGCATTCTGGGGCATCACCGTCGAGACCATCGACGGCGACATCATCTACCAGCAAAACCGCAACAAGCAGTTCACCCCTGCTTCTAACATGAAGATCTTCACCTCCGCCGCCACGCTCGACACCCTTGGCTCGGACTTCCGCTATGAAACCAAAGTCGACGCCGTCGGCTCAATCCGCAATGGTGCTCTCAACGGTGATCTCGTCATCGTCGGCTCCGCTGACCCGTCACTCGGTGCCTGGCATCCAGCCGGTAACACTGAATCAACCGCACTCTTCGCCGAGTGGGCACGCCAGATCAAAGAAGCCGGCATCGACAAAGTCTACGGCCGCATCATCGGCGACCCCCGCATCCTCCCCGTAGAATACTACAACGGCGACTGGTCTCTCTCTGACATCCCCTACTGGTACGCCGCAGGCTCCTCAGGCCTCAACATCGAAGAAAACACTGTCCGCATCTACATCGCCCCCGGCAAAAAAGTCGGCGACAAACCCATCCTCCGCATCGTCCCCGACACTGACTACATCAACATCGTCAACAAAGCCAAAACTGTTTCCGCCGGCCAATCCACCAACGCCGACGTTGTCTGGCGTGACCCAGAATCCAACACCGTCATCTTCTCTGGCAACGTCGCACTCGATAAAAAAGAATACCGCGAACGCGCCTCCATCTGGAACTCACCTAAATACGCAGCACACCTTTTCAAACAAGCGCTCCTCGACGCCGGTGTCGAAGTCCAAGGCAAAGCCTCCAATATCCGTGACCTCAAATCCTTCGAAATCGAAGGCATCGACAGCGCCTCTAAACGCACAACCGTCATCACCCACGTCTCACCATCACTTCACGACCTCGCAGCCGTCGTCAACAAACCTTCTCACAACCTCTTCGCCGATCTCTTCGGCCGCACCCTCGCCATCAACACCGGCAAATCAGGCTCATTCGCCTCCGCCGCCATCGCCGTCAAAGAATGGTTCAAATCAATCGACGGCCCGCAACCCGACGCCGTCAACATCTACGACGGTTCCGGCCTCTCATCACGCAATAACTTCCAACCTCGCCAGATGGTGCACCTCCTCCGATACATGGCCACCGATTCCAAAGCTAAAGAATCATTCATCCAATCACTCCCCATCGCCGGCGTCGATGGTTCCCTCGGCCGTCGTCTTAAAAACTCACCCGCTCGCGGTAAAGTCCGGGCCAAAACCGGCTACATCTCCTACGCACGCACACTCTCCGGCTACATCGAATCCGAAGCCGGACAACCCTTCATCTTCTCATTCATGTGCAACAACTACACCGTTCCAACCCGTGAAGTCAACGCCGCTCAAGACGCAGCTTGCGCCTACCTCTTCGACCCACTCGGCACCTACAACAAAAACAAAGAAGCCGAAAAGAAATAACCCTCCCACACACACTTGTTTTGACACATTTAAATCTCAAGCCCGACACCGCCGGTGTCGGGGTGTCTCCCAAACAAACACACATCTAACGATGAATTAGACATTCCTCAAACGCTCACATCCCGTGAGCGTTTTTTATATACCGACATCTCATCCATAGCCGCCGCGTGACGTATTGGGCCTCATCGCCGCAATTTCAAGCCCACGACCGCCGGTCGTGGGATGTTCTTCAATCAAACTTCCATTCGCCTGCAATCGCTTTCCTCCGCATCATGCCCAACTTCTTTTAACCACCCAACAGACGAGAACGAAAATTAAACGTCTACTAACTGCTGGGATCACTTCCGGGTGTACTTTCCAGCAATCATAAACATCTAATTAGGCATTAGGTTTAGTCAAAACGCTCACACTCATGAGTGTTTTATATACCGACATCCTATCCATAGCCGCCGCGACACCTCGCGGCGAGCCAATAAAATCCCTGTAACACAACCACCCAGGCATACTTCCAATCAAGCGAGAATCCCCATTGTCATCATTCCAATAATTCAAATACCCGCTTTTCCAAAAGTTTTCCGGGGGCTTCTGGGGGGGGCGGGCAAATCATAAACCCAAACCCCAAACCGCTCATCATTGCCATGTTTTTGCATCCCGATCACATACAAGTATCCCTCATCATCCATCCTCGATTCCACGATCGCATCCCAAGGCATCGCAATCTTACAAATCGCACTTGCCCGACGATCAACAAAAATCTCCCCATCCGTATTCATCTTGACGTCTCTTCCCATGATCCCCCCCATGTCCCCCTTCATATCTCCCCTCACGCGCCAGCGATTACTCATCTTTCGATCAATCGCCGGAATCGTGTAGGTAAAATTGCCCATATACGCAATATGTTTGCTGTATTCAACTGGCTTTGCTTCAAGCGGCTCACTCAAACTCATCCACCTATCACCCAATATTTCAAAAAACCGCTGACGATTCCCAACCTGATTATCTCCTTTTAAATGTTCCAACCGAAGCTTCATCAGTGCATCCTGAACCAACATCCAAGCCCCCACATTCATCTCCATAACATCCGCAAAACTGTTGTAATGGCCTAAAACTTTCTGATCAAAATCAAACACATAAAAGTGATGCCACGCCCTTTCGCCTAATCGCTTTGCTTCCCAGTGATTCGATTGATGCAGCAAATACAGCCCATCCGAAATCTTATACGACATCGTCTCGGGTCGGCCTCGAAGTAAATCATAAAACTCCGCCATACCGCTCTGATCAAACACAATTTCTTGCATTACATTTTTAGATTCATCCACCATAAACAGCCGATCGTGATGTGATCCAATCCATCCCTCATAAAACCATGTTCGATCGCCAAATCGAATCAACATCGGCGCTGTCGGCACCTGTCCTATATGAAGATTCTCCTGAGGCTTGCAATCCCAATCGTCTATTCCGCGAATAGAGATTGTTTTAATTTCAACCCGCCCCGCATCACCATCCTTCCCCCTCACTCTCCCTACCCCCTTTGCCCGCAGTACATTCACCTGCTGCACGCTATGCCCATCCACCACTTTCATCAGCTCATCACTCAACACCGCCTTGCACGCCCGGTACGCCCATCGGCTCTCATAATCCTTCCCTTTAAGCCAACTCTTGATCCCAAGCCGACGAATCATCTGATCATCACCCGCATAACTACTCTTCACTTTCACCCCATCGCCTGCCCCCATCACCTTCGCCATATTGTCCACCCACACATGCTCATTTTCCGCGCCAAACCAGAACACCCCCGTCATCGCAGCAATCAATACAGCACCGAAAACCATCGCCCATCGCCAACCGGTTCCTCCTTTGATCCGTTTCATCACCCGCCGCCGCTTACCGCTCTCGCCTACATCTTTCGCTCCGCATTCCGGGCATTGGCTCGCCCCTTGCTTCAAACCGCTCAGCCCATACCCGCAATGACTGCAGTAGGATTCACCAGGCCTCACATCCGCCAATTTCCTGCGCCGTCTATAGATTCCGACCATCCCAATCACGATCAACATCACCGCCATCAGCCCCGCAATCTCAATCCAGTAATGCCATCCCAGTCCCCACAAATCTATCCCCCGCGCATACTCAAGCATATAAACCCCGCCCCGCTCACCCTTTGATAGTAGACCCATCTCAACAAAGTCCACGTCCGAACCCATGACATACGTTGCCATCGGCTCAATCATTTCAATTCCCGGTTTTTCCATTACATCGCTTTTCAAAATAAATAGGATTAGTTCACCCATCATTCAAGACGTTTGCAGCCATGCTTTGTTTCTACTCGTTTAGAAAAAGACTCAGTTCAAGATCATGACAATCTGTGCGCAAAAATGGGATCGCGCGCACATCAAAGTCTTATACTCAATCTAATTGACGAATAGAATAAAAATAATCTGCTCACATATGCACACATCCGTGCGCATATGCAAACCGCGTGCCAAAAATGCGCTTTTGCATTTGCGCGCACAAACACGGAAATAAGCCCATTTCGCCTGTTCAAAACCAATCAAAACCAAACTTTTTTAGACCGTTTCTTTCAAAAACGTAATGGTTTCTAATCAAAACCAACCCAAAAGATCTACAGGAAACCCCCTGAAAATAGCAATCTGTGCGCCAAACCCCGCCGCGCCGCAGCGACTCGCTCGCAATATCTCAGCCATCTTTCAGTTGTTCAAACCGCCAAAAGAAAAGGGTCAGCCGAAGCTGACCCTTTAAGATATATCAGTTGTCTAATACAAGGTTGAATTATTTTTTACCCTTGATTTTCTTTACATCATCAATGATGCGATCCCACTGGAACGCTGGCCCCGGATCGATCTTGCGCTTGCTGACGTGGTAATGGCCTACCAAGCCTGAAAAATCTTTACCGTTTTCTGGCAAGACGGTCGTGATCAATTCACCATGCTCATCTCGTGGGTAATCCAATTTCATCTTCGGGAAGATTTCAGTAAGTGCAGCTGTCAGCTTGACTAATGATTCGTACTGCTGCGGCGTTAAATCGTATTGATAAAGATCGCGGCCCTGGACGTTGCCTTTGATCTTGTCATTAAACGATGGCCGACCAACAAAGTTAGGCGTCTTCACACCGCCATCGCCCAAACGTTCGGGGATACTGATGTAGGTTTTCTGATTTTCATCCCACTTGTACCACTGATCGAGTGCGTTGTTTTCTTTTGACAGCTCTTTCTTTGAGTATGCGCCAATGTTCGCAATCTCAATCCCAACCGAGCGGTCATTCGATGTCCCAGCATGCCATGCACGTTCTTTCAGGTCCATCGTTTGGTAAATCGTGCCATCAATATCGAGCATGAAGTGTACGGATAATCCACGCATATCATGCAACACGCGGAAGCAGACTTCACTCGTACCACAGACGTCGTAGTGATACACGAACTGATCCACAACCTCTTGCAGTTGCTCAAGTTCCCAGCCGCCGCCGCGGATCTGCTCGAGTTCATCTTTGGACCACATCCCTTGGCTGGGCTTGCCGTAGCGAAGGTTGTAACGGTTTGGGGTATCAATCGACTCTTTGATATTTTCCCATTTGCCGCTGTCGATATCGCCGAAACGTTTATCAACACGGTATGCATCGTATCCACCCGGATCGGTCCAGAGTACGACAGGAGCGCCGACGTTGAATCGTTGGCCAGCAACGATGATTTCCTGATTTGAACGCTCGATTTTTGCACCGGGCTTTACTTCTTGCGGGGTGGTACATGCGGTCATGGCGAGTGTCGTTGCGGCGAGACAGGCGGTGATCGCAGCGGCCTTGATGGTTTTGGTTTTGTTGATGTGTGAATCCATCTTCAACGTATCCTTATAAATAGAAAGCTCTTGTGTGAGCAAACAAGCGGGCGCTTGGTGGTTGGCGCTTGGTGGTTTGTGAATTTGAATGCTGTGCGTAGAGGCGAGTGTGAGGAGCGTTTTTGTGGTAACGATGATGTTGAACACATCGTTGTGCTTAGGTGTTATATAAGTCTTATCAGATTAACACAAAATTGGGCAAATCACAGGGGGAATTTTCAGGGATTGAATGAAAATGTTATGTGGAGGGGCTTAGCGTGGTCAGGGGAGGGGTGTCGCAAATGGGGGGCGTATTGAAGGGGTTATTTGAGAGAAAAGAAGCACCCTGTTTTAGCAGGGTGCTTCTTGATGAATTTAAGAATCAACAATCATACTTTGGAAGTACGGATTGAGTTGCAGGTTGTCAGCGGTTGCTGTTTTGGAGAAACGCTGGCTGGCCTGAAGGTTAAGTCATTGGATATCAGTATGTATCCAGTGCTAAACCCGTTGCAGCTATGAATCATTTTCAGGTCTGCGTGATTCTTAAATTGCACACATACAATGAGTGGTTGATGAGGCTCTGAGATCGATGGTGCACATTGCGTGGTGCATCATCTGTTGCGGTAAGAGAGGGTTGGGGAGAACTGTAGCGAGCGATGTTGTGGTTTTATTTGCGGCGGCGCATGAATGCGAGTGAGCCGAGACCGAGCAAAGCGAGTGATGCGGGTTCAGGAACGTCGGTGAGGCCGGTTTCGGCGTGAGTGATGGTATCGATAAAGATTTCGAAGTTAGCGCCTTCTTTGCCGCCGATGTAGAGTGAATCGATGGATATTTTGGCTTCATCGACTTGGCCGTTGCCGAGACCACCGGGGTATGCGAATACGTCCCAGTCATCGTTGTTGTCGAGTGACCACTGAACCATGTGCCAGTTGCCGTCTGCGATGGCATCGACTTTGACGGCGGTATCTGCTGTGCCGGGATCATCGATGGTGAGTGCGAGTTTGACGGCTTGATCGGCGTATTGTGAATCGAGTTTGTAGTAGTAGCCGAGGTAGCCGTTGGCATCGACTTTTGGGTTGGCGGCGGTGATGGTTGCGTTTTTGTTGACGATGTAACGAGCGTCAGGCGCTTGGTCTGCGGCGCTTGCAACGATCTTAATTTTTGCGGCTTTTGTGCTGTTGTATCCGCCGTCGACGATTTCGAGTGTACTCTCAGCACCGATATTCTGGTTGCTGCCTGAGGTGGTGATGGCGTAGCTGAAGTTGACGGTATCTGTGTCTGTATCCCAGGTGCCTTCGTAGTCTTGGTAAACCATGCCAGCGAAAGAAGTGGATGCCAATGTCATGGCGGTGAGGCCGGCTAAGGCAAGTCGTGTTGATCTCATAAGATCCTCCGGTAAGTAGAAGATGCATGGAAAGGAACAAATATAAAGCGAACTGATACGCATATTTAGCAGATAGGAACGAAATTGAGGCTAGCTAGAACTGTGCGTAGCCTGAAAGGTCATTGTCTTGGGCAGGCGGAGGTGAAAAGATAAAGATGAGCTACAGCATTTATTTGGGTCGAGTATACGTTTCCTAAAAGAACAGTCAATGAAAATATTAAAGAATTCGTTATATGGAATGAATCCGCGATGGCGTGTAAAGGGTGTGTTGAGAGAGAAAGAGAAAGGGTGTACAGAAGAGGGGACAGGGGGGGAGATGGGGGGATGAAAAAAACGCCACGGTGTTGGCCGCGGCGTTTTGTAATTTGAATGGGTGGGGATGGGTTTACTTGCGACGGCGTAGTGCGACGAGAGCGCCGAGGCTGAGGAGTGCGAGTGAGGCTGGCTCTGGAACTGCGACAGTTTCGAGTTTGATGTTGTCGAAGATGAGGCCGCCACCTGTGGAGGAGTAGTTTGAAGGGCCGCCGATGCGGAGTTCACCGAAGCCGCTTGCCCAAGCGTCGCCGGAGAGATCGGTGGTTGTTTCGTAGAGATCTTCGCCGTCGCTGCTGATATCAAAGACGGATGTGATGCTGTCGAGACCGAATTCGATGTTGAAGGAATGCCAACCTTCGACTTGTGTTTTTTCGATCTGTACCCAGCTTGGTGATGCACCAGGGAAGTTAACGATACGTGTGGCATAGCCGGATGGGTTGTTGTAGATGCCGAATTCAAAGAGTGGGTTGGCACCATTACGTAAACCGATTGAGATACGTTTGTTACCAACACCATCATCGTAGTATGTGCCACTAAGGACGACATTTGTCGAGGCGGTTGGCGC
The DNA here is from genome assembly GCF_007747445.1 of Poriferisphaera corsica. Classification (NCBI taxonomy): domain Bacteria; kingdom Pseudomonadati; phylum Planctomycetota; class Phycisphaerae; order Phycisphaerales; family Phycisphaeraceae; genus Poriferisphaera; species Poriferisphaera corsica. Next base: position 3,824,594 of record NZ_CP036425.1, on the reverse strand, counting down.
GAGGTTGTCGAGTGCGATGCTGTTGACTTGGCCACCGTTGTGTGACATGGCGTTGCCGGATCCGCCGACTGTGGTTGCGTCGACGAGCGTTCCGAGGCCTGCGTCTCCCCAGACAGCTTGCATGGCAGCGGTATCTGAATAGGAATCGAAATTATCTTCGACGATGACGGCGGCTGAGGCGGATGTTGCAATACCAAGTGCAGCAGCACCGGTTAGAGCTAGGAGCGTACTTCTCATATGTTTCCTCCGAGGGAAAAGATGTGTAGGGCAAAAATATGAAACAATTCAAACACAAATACTACGAATCGAAAAAAAAGATTGCAGTGAAAATCAGTCGTAAGGGCAGAGGTCGCACGGTCATTGAGGTTGAGAACAAATTTGACTGGGTATGACGGCTGAGTAGCTGCGTGTAAATTAAGCGTTAGTACTGGTGAAAATAAGATCAGTGCCTAATAATTATATAATTAAGTATAAGTATATATCACGTCAATGAACATTCAATCATTTAAAGAGGGTGATTTGTATAAGAATTAATGAGAAGGTTGTAAATGATTGAATTAGAGAGAGGTTAGGGCGAGATTTAGATTGGGCGAACGAGTCGATATGGGGGTCGAAGAAACGTGCGTGGGATGTGGATAAGTGGGCATGTATGGGAAAAGCGCAAAACAAAACGCTCACCAAAGGGTGAGCGTTTTGCGGTATTTGATTGTCTAAAGCGTGGAAAACAGAGGTTTTTCACGACGATAGGTGTGCTGTGTGGGTTTATTTGCGGCGGCGCATGAATGCGAGTGAGCCGAGGCCGAGCAATGCGAGTGAGGCTGGTTCGGGGACAGCAATTGTTTCGAGTTTGATGTTGTCGTATGCGAGGCCACCACCAGCAGATGATAGGCCTGATGGGCCACCCATGCGTACTTCGACGAAGCCGGGTGATGCTGCCCAGAGGGTTTCATCAAGAGCGATATCGAGTGTGCCGTCGATTGTGCCGTCGCTGCCGAGGTCAATGGTGACGTTGACGTTATCGAGTGTGAAGATGGCTTCTAAGAGGTGCCAGCCTTCGGTTGCGCCTTCGGTGGAGAGCTGTACCCAGCTTGGGTTCGCACCGGGGAAGTTGACTGCACGAGCAGCGTATGAAGTATCGAGTAGGCCGTTGTAGCGACCCATTTCGAAGAGCGGGGTTGCGCCGTTGCGGAAGCCGATGGCGCTACGCTTGTTACCGGCACCATCATCGTAGATGCGGCCAGTGAGTTTGATGGATTCAGTCGCGGTGGGTTTGAGTTCGGTGATTGCGTGAATTGCAGTGTTGTTAGCACCGTTTGGAGCGGAGCCGTCCATGAGGATGGCGTTGCCGCCATTGTCGTCGGTAACAATGGAAGCAGTGGTGGTTGCAGACCATGTAGGGCTTATATCGCCAATGGTTGCGTAGCTATCGAAGTTATCTTCGAAGATGACAGCGGCATTGGCTTGGGCTACGAAGCAGAACGCTGCAGCACCGGTCAAAGTTAGTAGGGTCCCTCTCATCGAGTTTCCTCCTTAGTGAAATGAAAGATGTGACTGAACACGATTGATGTTCAAATGTCAGAAAGATACAGAACATATTTTGCTGCCCGGTAAAGATATGAAACGGGGGTGGGCAGTACAGAAGATTGTCATGCATGGTTTTGGCAACAGAGTAGGAGCTGCAAAGAACCGGCATGCGATTGGTATGAATCTGGGGCTGGGGTACGGTGAACTGAATGTGAGGAATTGTGGTATTTCTGATTACAGAAAAATGATTGAACTGCTGCGGGGAAAGGCATAAATGATTGTAAATTCAGCAGATACGGAGTAATCAGTTTTTGTGATACTTCTATAACAAAGGTCTAGTTTACCCGGCAAATAGGTCAGTGACAACACTTTTTTGTCTATTTTATATATGATACAAATCGATGTAAAGATGGATAAAGTATATGTTTAAAAGCTATTTGTGCATATAGGCTGAGATTGATTGAAGCGTGTCGAAAAAAAAAGTCTGGTGATTGGGCGTTAAAGTTATAGAATAATATTTGAGCTATACGTGCAGGCAGATGTGAGAGACCAGTCGGTCATGTATGGAGGGCATCCACTCGGTGGGTTGTGTAAGACTGAGTGCGTGATGCGTGGCAATTTGAGAGAGACATCATTAAGGGAGAGTCGCAGATGCAGCAGTCGAAGAGAGACACCGTACGTTTTGGTATGAACTGTTTATGTGGGGCATTGTTGGCGGGCGGGATGAGTTTGATGATGAGTGGTGAAGCGGGTGCGATAGATTACATGTGGCGGATGGAAGATATTACAGTCGAGGGAGGTGAGTGGGGTAATCAGTTTGATGGTGTATACAACTTAGAAGATACGTATTTGCCGGGCGTTGTGGATTGTGAGAATGGTGCAGCGGGTACGGAAGCGTTGAAGGCGCAGGCGGTGGCGGCGAGAACGTTTGCTTATTACAAGATGTACAACTGGGGCAAGATTCAAAACGGGCAGGGGGATCAGGTTTTCAGAACGCCGGGGAAGCAAGACCCACGGCAGAAGCATAAGGATGCTGTAAAAGCGACGGCGGGTGAGATACTGACGTTTAATGGGAAGTATATTGCGTCGTTTTATGTTGCTGGGAGTAAGGTTAGTGAGTTGCCGCTGAAGCCTGGTGATGACACGCCAAAGGATTTCTGGTGGGACTATCCAACTGAAAAATATGTGACGTACAACTATCCAAATGACAAATGGGGCGATAACAATCAGGGGTCAACGCTTGGATCGTTGGCGAATCCGATCAATCGTGGGTGTATGTCGCAGAATGGGGCGGATTATTTAGCTGATCTGGGTTGGAACTATATGGACATTCTAAAATATTACTACGGTGGTGATATTCAGCTTGAGAGTGTGATGCGTAAGACGTGGACGGATCAGGCGAAATTTGAGAAGCGTAGCTTGGCGGATTTCGAATCGCCTACATGGCAGCAATCCAAGTCGAAATCAGGGATATTTGGGCATTCGCCGCTGTATTCTGGTAGCAATAAGCATATTGGAGCGGGGACGACGACCTCATTGCTTGATGACGCAGGAATGGCTCACTCAGGTGATGGCTCACAGAAGATCGTTATTGATTATGATGAGGCAACAGACACGTCCGATTCAGGATATTTTCTGCGTCACGTCGCTGGGGTTCAGAATGTTCAGAATTCGATGATCGCGTCGAAGACAGCGAACGTATTACTGGAGGCAGAGGGGTCGGTCGGGGTATGGCTGAAGACAGAAGCAGACGACATGAAGGTGTCGATTGCTGTGGATGATAATGCGGATGGGTACAGTGCGGCAGTCGGAACGGGCGATCGTGGTGTGAAGTTTGATGTGATTGGTGACGGTGAGTGGCATAAATATGAGTGGTTCTTTGAGGATGCGGATTATTGGGAAGCTTGGACGGGTGGTGGTAATGGGGAGATTGGTATGAGGTTCTCGCTGGATTCGATCCAATTGTTTGGAAAATCGGATACGGTGGTTTATATGGATGATGTCTTTTATGACATGAGTGCGGTTGCTGTACCGATCCCAGAGCCTGCGAGTTTGTTGGTGTTTGGTGGAGTGATGGGTATGCTGCTGAGGCGGCGTGGTAAATAAGAGGAAACATTAGATTTGGGCGTCAGGCGATGGGCTGATGTTCGAACGTTTTAGAATTCTATTAAACGATTAGAGGATACAATGCATAACACGCGTTGGACAATGATGTTGATGGTGGGATTCGTGATGGGGCTTATGGCTTGCGTCGCGCAAGCGAAGCCTGCAACGGAGAAACAGTTGTCAGAGATACCGGATGTGCCGAGCGAGTTTCGTGCGGCATGGGTTGCGACGGTTGCGAATATAGACTGGCCGACCAAGCCGGGCTTGACGACAGCTGAGCAGAAAAAAGAGCTGATCGCGATCATGGATAAGTGTAAAGAGCTTAACCTGAATGCGGTGATCTTCCAGATCCGTACGACGGCTGATGCGCTTTATGAGTCGGATCTTGAGCCTTGGTCATACTATATTACTGGTGAGCAGGGTGTGGCGCCGAAGCCATATTACGATCCATTAGAAATGGCTGTTGAAGAAGCGCATAAGCGCGGGTTAGAGCTTCATGCTTGGTTTAATCCGTATCGTTCAGGGCATCCAACGAATAAGAAGTATGCGGACAACCATATTAATAAGACGAATCCGGAGCTTTCGAAAGAATACGGTTCGTTTATGTGGATGGATCCGGGTGAGCCAGAAGTGATGCAGCGGTCGATGGATGTGTTCCTCGACGTTGCGAAGCGATACGACGTTGATGGTATTCATATTGATGACTACTTTTATCCGTATCGTGCGGCTGATCCGAACAAGAAGGGTGCGTATTTGGATTTCCCGGATGCGGATTCATATAAGCGTTACCAAGATGCTGGCGGCAAGTTGTCGAAGAACGACTGGCGTCGTGATAACGTGAATCAGTTCATCAAGAAGTTCTACAAAGAACTTAAGAAGGTTAATCCTGAAGTGAAGTTTGGTATCAGCCCGTTTGGGATTTGGAAGCCGGGCTATCCATCGAATGTCGCAGGAATGGATCAGTACGAAGCCATTTATGCTGATGCGAAACTGTGGTTTAATGAAGGCTGGTTGGATTACTTCACACCTCAGCTCTACTGGGAAATCCGTAAGCCAGCGCAGTCGTATATCAGTTTGCTGAACTGGTGGAACGATGAGAATACGCAGCAGCGTCACTTGTGGCCGGGCTTGTTTACATCGATGACGGAAGAAGGGACACGTCGTCCTTACGACCGTGATGAGATTAAACGTCAGGTTGAATGGTCACGTATTATCGTGAAGGAAAATCCGGGTACGGTTCACTTCTCGATGATTAGTTTGATGAAAAATAAGGGCGGTCTGACGGATACCCTTAAGAGTACTGTGTATGCGAAGAAGGCTTTGGTGCCTGAATCGCCATGGTTAGGTACTGAAGCGCCGGCGCTGCCTAAAGCGAAGGTTTCACGGATTACCGCGAAAACAGTTGATGTGATGCTTGATGCAAAGAGTGCGAAGCAGGGCATTAACTGGGTTGTTCAGGTAAAACGTGATGGTGCGTGGACGTATGACATTTTGCCAACGAGTGATCGTAGCGCGAAGGTCAAGCTGCCAGGCAAGAAGGGTGATGTGGAGATGGTTGTTGTCACGCTTCAAGGTGAGAATGCAGCACTTTCAGAGAAGAGTGTTCTTGAGTTGCCTAAGAAGTAATTTGATTTAGATAGATAATGCTTTGATCGCATGCAAGCTCAAAGCAAGGATACCTCCATGGGAGACGCCAGTACCGGTGGCGTCTCCCTTTTTATTGCGCTGTGGGGATGAGATGGGATTGATCGATTAAGATCATGACGATCGATATTGGAAGTAAAAGGTTGTTGTTTGGGAAAACGTCTCATGACCAGCCTATAGAAGGGTCATGTATTTGAGCAGATTTGGGGAATAATCTTCAGGTGAGATCTTGGCTGAAGAGATGGTGTGTGGGGTGGAGGAAGGGCGGATGGTTAGAGGATGCGAGTGAGTTGGGCGGGGGAGATGTTGAGTGATGAAAGATGTGGTTCGAGGTCTGTGAGAAAGCGGCGGCCGTCGGTTGTATAGCCTTTAGTGGGCTTGAGGTCGGGGGCATGGGTTTGGAAGAAAGCGTTGAGCCGGTGCATGAGCAATTCGCGGGTGTATTTACAGGCAATGGAAGCGAGTGCAATAGGGAGGTGTTTGTCTTCGCCCTTGGTTTCAAAGGTGATAGTCATTTGACGATTTTGTTGAGTGAGTTGATAGGCTGATCGGTGGTCGGATTCGTCTAATATGCGGATAGAGGTATCGGGGAAGTAGGTTTGGAGTACGTGGCGGTAGCGAGTGCGGCCGCCCTGACGGTCGACGGTGATGATGGGGTGGTGCTGGCCGTGATGATGCCAAACGTGCGCGAGGTGTTGAGCGACAAAGGTAAAGGAGGTGGAGGCTTTGTTGCGGGTAGTTTGGGCGAGGTGGTTGAAGTGATCTTCGAAGATCGTGGTGGCGGCAATGTCGAGGATTTGGGTTTGGGTTTTGTCGAGTTCACGTTTGAGCATGGCAGACGCGATGGCGATCTCGCCGTGAGTAGTGTCGATGGGGAGCTGCTGCCAGGGGTGGGTGTCGGAGGGTGTGTACCAAGGGAGGGCGGTGAGGTCGTGATGGGCATTGTTATGGAAGAGGTCGAGGAGGTTGTCGAGGGTGATGGTGAAATCGGTGGATGATGAATCTGAGAGGGGAGGGGATGGGGCGTGCTTGGAGTAGTGGGGGGTGAGTTTGATGAAGGATAGGAGCGCGGTTTCAAGGTGCTTTATGCCGGCGGATTTGGTGATAAGTTTTTTGGAATCGCCGATGGTGATGCGGTGCTTGCGGCCGACGAGTTTGGGGGCGATGGCGGCGGAGAGGATGTCCCAGATGTCGGGGAGATTGTCGAGGTCGTGTTGTTTGGGGGTGGGGAGGTTTGAGAATGCGAAAATGGATCGGCCCACGAGGAGTGGGCCGAGGAGTGGGCCATAACCGGCTTCGTCGATACCTGCGAAGATGTACATTTTTGGGTGTGTCTTTCGAATTTTCGATCGCGCTGACCAGCTGGTCGTTATGTCATGCTGGCGTTTTTATCGCAATCAGCTGCTTCGCTTCAACAGAGTAACTGAAGAAGATTCAGGCAAGCTGTTCTCATGATAACTATTTGCGGTGGGTATTGGGTGATGTGGATCGGTTGGGGGAATGTTATGATTAAGGAATGGATGAGCGAATCATTGTTGAGAAGCTGCGGGGGATGCGGGATGAGCGAGCGGTTGTGATGGGTGTGCAGCGATTTGGGATTGTGACGGAGCTAGAGTATTTAGGGGTGAGCATGCCGCGGCTGCGAGCGATGGGTAAAGAGTTGAAGAAGGAGTTGGCGGATCGTCACGAGGTGGCGATGCGATTGTGGGGGTATGAGGTGCATGAGGCGCGGATTGTGGCGAGCTTGATCGCGGACCCGGAACGGATGACAGTGAGGTTGATGAATCAATGGGCGGGAGATTTTGATTCATGGGCGATGGTGGATGTGGTGGTGGATTTGTTTGGAAAGACGAAGGAGGCATGGGGGAGGCCGCGGGTGTGGTGTGGGCGGCGAGAGGAGTTTGTGAGAAGAGCGGGGTTTGTGATGATGTGTACGTTGGCTGTACATGATAAGGAAGCGGATGATGAGCGGTTCTTGGAATTTTTTCCGTTGATTAAGCAGCATGCAACGGATGAGAGAAACTTTGTAAAGAAGGCAGTGAACTGGTCTATTCGTCAAATAGGCAAGCGAAGCTTGATGCTGAACAGAGAAGCGGTTGGGTTGTCGGAGGAGCTGCTTGGGATGGGTGATAGAACAGCAGATTGGATTGCAAGGGGCGCAATCCGAGAGTTACAGAGCGAGAAAATATTAGCACGTCTTTCGTAAATACTCACTTGCCGACCATTAGGTCGATAGCGTTTGAGTAGAAAGAACAGTGATTGATTGTCAGTCATTATGATTTAAGTCCTGCGGATCATCACGCAAATTTCCCTAAAGCGCGTCAAGTGGTGTGGTTAATTGTGAGTGTTCAAACTTCATCTGTGAATCAATGTCGACGCCGAACTGGAATACATCGGGTGTAAACTCGTTTATTTCTTCGTTTCTCTCAATTTTCCTAGGCCAATCTGGATTTGCAATAGCGCCAGTTCCCAGAGCAATTAGATCTGCGTGGCCATCGTTGAGAATACGTTCTGATTCGTTTGGATGATGGAGTCCGCCATTAGCAATAACGGGAAGATTGGTGATTTCTTTTGCGAGCTTGGGCAGACTTTCGCCATTACGTGTAAGGCTTCCATGATCAAACCCTTTGCCTTCACTTGCAAAATGGATGTATGTGGCACCAGCGTTGGCTACTGCGTTGAAAAGAATCCGTCCATATTCGAGGCCGCCTTCCCACAGGTAGTCAAAATCGTTGACTTTGCCCTGTGATAGTCGTACGCCGACTATGAAATCATCAGTATGAAATTGGCGGATCAATTCAGTGATTTCAGTTGTTAATCGGATTCTGTTTCCCAAGGATCCGCCATATTGGTCTTCTCGTGTATTGGTATAGGGTGTGATGAATTGATCGAGAAGGTAGCCGTTTGCAGAGTGGATTTCGACGCCATCAAAACCGGCTTCTTTTGCTTTTTGGGATGAGTTGATGAAGCCTTCAATGACTTGATCAATTTCGGCTAGATTCATGGCTTGGGGGATTGGATAACGGCCTTGCTTGCGGCTGTAACCGGGAAGCATGTTGCGCATGGGTTCGATGCGTGACGGTGCGCGTGTGTTACTGAGGTGTTGCGATAATGCGCCGCCATGCATGAGTTGCAGGATGATTTTTGTGTCGTGTTGTTTTGTTTGATCGACAGTTCTTTTCCAGCCGTCTAATTGCTGCGCATTCGTTATGCCGGGCTGGTTGGGGTATGCCTGAGAGAAAAATCGGTCGGTGTAGGTGCCTTCTGTGATGATGAGGCCGAAGTCGCCGGAGGCATAGCGTTCGTAATAGTCGGCCATTGCGATGGTCGGTATGCCATCGCCACGGGTGCTTACTCTGGACATTGGTGCGAGGACAGCTCTGTTTTTGAGCTTTTGGCGGCCCATTTGGAAGTTTTTAAGAGCGATGTGAGTCATTGTATATCTCCTTTTAATGATTTCGGAGGTATAATAGGAGATATATTAAAAAAATATAAGTACGCACTTTTTTGTTATATAGTATCAAAAAGTATACTTAAAAATGAAGGATTGAACCGTGGACGAAGACATTTGCCCTACAGAGACAGCTTTGGAGGTTATTGGTGGGAAGTGGAAGGGGATGATTTTGTTCTATTTATATGATGGGACAAAACGATTTAATGAGTTGCGCCGCTCAATACCTGGGGTCACTCAGCGAATGCTCACGAAGCAGCTTCGGGAGTTGGAGAAGGAAGGCGTTGTTCATCGCGAGGTTTATCCGGAAATTCCGCCGAAGGTGGAATATAGCCTAACACCTTTGGGGCGCAAATTGGGCCCAACATTGGAATCCCTGAGACAATGGGGGCAGGCATATTTGGGTCAATAATTAAAATGTATTTCGATGGTCTATGTTGTAGATAGGCCGTGTTGGGTTGCCAGGTTGCTTGTTGGCGTGGTGAGAAGGATGTGTTACGAGTTGTTGTTGCGTTGTATTTGATGTTGGATGATTTGCCAGACGGCGTCGGTGGGGACTTGTGCGATGAGGGATTGGTCGTTTTTGTGGGCGCGGTAATCGAATTTGAAGTTAGAGTCTTTGGCGGCATCGGGTTGGATGACGGTTTCGGATCGATTGTATGGGCCGACGAATGCGGGATCGGTTGGGCCGAAGATGGTGGCGATGGCGCGGTCGAAGCCAACGCCGATGTGAAGGGCGGCAGAATCGTTGCAGACGAGTAATTTACAGCGGCTGATTAGAGAGGCCATCTGACCGACAGTGGTGGTGGAGATAATGATGCGGTCTGAGAGATGCCAATGGTTGAAGCGGTTGAAAAGCGTGGTGAGTTGATCTTTTTCATTGGGTGCGGCGAGGATGACAAGTTTGTCGGTGAGTGATTGTTCGATGAGGCGTTTGCCGATCTCGGCGTACTTTTCAATAGGCCAACACTTGCATAGCCAACGTGCGGTGGGGGCGAGGCAGGTGTAGTTGTTGTTGGTGAGGTTGTTGTCGACAAGGAAATCGTTGAGCCAATCCGTATCGTCAGCGTGGGTGTAGAGCGTGAGATCCTTGGTCGAGGGGATATTCTCAGCTTCGAGGAGTGCGTGCATCTGATCGATGGTGTGCGTTTCGGTAATGACGTGTTTGTGGTTGTAGGCGAGGTGTGCGAGTTCGCGTGCGTTGCGGAAGCCGATGCGGATCGGGGCTTTGGAGAGGTAGGTAATGAAGCCGGAACGGGCGAGGCCTTGTAAGTCGAAGGCGAGATCGTAGCGGACTGATTGGAGATCACGTTTAAAATCGAATGCTGCTCGAGTTGCGGGGAGGGATCGGCCGATTTTGTTGAGGCGTTTACGGTTGAAGGGGATGACACGATCGACCGCGGGGTGGGCGCGGACGACATCGGTAAATAGGCTGTTGACGACCCAGTGGATTTTCGCGTTGGGGTAGAAGGCTTTGAGGGAAGTGGGGATACCGACGGTACGAGCGACATCGCCGAGGGCAGAGGGGCGTACGATGAGGATGTTGCGTACGGAATCGGGATGTGTGGGCAGGGGAGCGTACATACGTCTAATATATCTGAAATACGATCGTTTTGAGTGTGTTATGGGGTGAAGTTGCTGAAAAAGAGGGACTGGGTTGCGAGATGCAAAATATGGATAGCAAGAGACTTGCAATATAGGATGTGGGCGTCAAACTATAGGTTCTAGAGCGTTTTGCGAAAATGCCCGGATCGTTGACCAGTGGGCCGTTTCAGTAAAAGGTACCCATGACAAGGGTTGGCTGCTTAGTTCTGAATATTCGGATGTTCCAGATCATCACGCAAGTTGCTCTAAAGTTTGTGAGTCCCCATAGGAAGTGTGAGATATGACGACGGCTCTGATTTCTGACATACATGGTAATGTTGATGCGCTGGAGGTTGTTCTAGCGGATATTGAGAAACGTGGAATCAAGCGGATTCTATGTTTGGGTGACATTATTGGTTATGGGCCGGACCCGCTGAGATGTGTGGATCTGGTGATGGAGAAGTGTGAGTTTGCAATGATGGGGAATCACGACTTCGCAGTGCTATACGAACCGACGAGCTTTAATGCGTCAGCGGAGCAGAGCTGCTACTGGACACGGTCGCAGTTTGAGGGGGAGACAGATCTGGCGAAGCGAAAGAAACGGTTTGAGTTTTTGGGGAATCTGAGTATTCGCCGAAAAACGGATGAAGGATTGTTTGTGCATGCATCGCCGAGGCGGCCTATTAATGAGTATATTTTTCCGGATGATGTGCTGACGGCCCCGGTGAAGATGCAGCAGATTTATGATCGGATTGATTGGAAATGTTTTACGGGCCATACGCATGTGCCGGGTGTGTTTACGGATGAACCTGACTTTTATCCGCCAACGGATTTGGGTGGGAAGTATACGTTTACAGCTGGGGAGAAATGCATTGTGAATCCGGGTTCGGTGGGGCAACCGCGTGATCGGGATCCGCGTGCTTCATATGCGATTTTACATGATGGTAGCGTTGAGTTTGTGCGGCTCAATTATGATATTCAGAAGGTGGCTGATAAAGTTACGAAGATCCCGCAGTTGAATGACTTTTTAGGGCAGCGTTTGTTCGAAGGCCGGTAAGCTGAATATGAAATCGATAAATGAAAACCCATGCATAGACGTGCATGGGTTTTTAATTGATTTTGTTTAAGCGATGAGGGGATGGGCTAGAAGGACGCGATGGCGTCGTCAACGTCATCGTATATGGCGAAGACACTGTCGAGTCGGGTGACTTTGAAAAGGAATGAGACGTTGTCTTTGCAGTTGGCGATGGCGATTTTGCCTTTGACGTGCTCAATGTCTTGGAGGAATGAGACGAGTGCACCGATGCAACTTGAGGCAAGAAACTCGACGGCTTCGAGGTCGAAAACGAAGTTGCGGATGTTGTCGTTGCGCATGAGGCTCATGCATTCGTCGACCATCTCCTGCATTTCAAGATGGGTGACCTCGGGGAGGTCAATCTTGCAGGTGGCAACGCCGGTGTTGATGTCAATTTCCATTCCGCTAGGCAGCATTCATATGCCCTCAATAAAGTTGATGATATGCCTGATATCTTTTTGTATCGGGTGAGTGATGCGGTGAACATTGAAATCGCAAATACATATGCAGGTTATAGCGCATGGTTAAGTCATTGGCTATAAGAAATCATGCGATGTATGAGCGTTGTGGTTCTTTTGCATGGTTTATAATAAACAGAACCACATATAAAATCACGACTTCTGTCACGTTATCGTGTTATCGGTTGTTGTGTGGGTGAGCGGTTGATGGGTGTGTGAGGTGCTCATAGCCCTTGAATGTAGGGAATGGACGATACGGATTGGGGGGATGCCAGAATATTTCAGGATCGATTCGGTAATAGCTGAAATGTGGATCGGTTTATGCGGATTATCGGAGTATGAGTCAAATACGTTATCTTGCTTATTGCGCCAGATGAGATTGAGTTACTAAATAACGGTTCTAAATAGGGCGATAAATGGGATGGCTGCTGTGCTACATTTCTTCCTTGGGCAACCTATCGCACAGTGGGTTGTGATTGAGGCCACGCGATAAGGTTTCAATTGCAAAGATAGAAGGCTTTGCAGCTTTCTATGGGTTGACATTATCGCACGTTGAAAAGTATGTGACTTGGCTGTGAGTTAAGACGGTCTGTATTGGTTTGTTGCGTATGTCAGGAAAAGTTATCTGGCTATAGCAGAAATGCATACAACGAAGAGATGATTCTCAATTACATTTTGAGCAAAGCTTGTTTGTGTTGCATGTCTACCAGTACGAAAGTTAAATAACCGTTCAGCTAAATTGAATTTTGAAAGACCCGAGCTTTGTGGCGATGGCTGCAAGGAACGCTATCAATTTGTATTTGGAGGAATCAAGATGTTAAAACGTTTGAAGATTAGCGCGAAGATGACAGCAGGTTTTGCGCTGATGCTTGTATTGACTGCAGTGCTTGGTGTGACAGCGATTGTTGAAATGGGGCAGATCCAGAAAAATGTTGGTCGTTTCGAAGAAGAGGTAACGCCAATTAAGGAAGCGACGACAGAGATCAAGTCTTCATTTTTGCTTGCTCGCTACGATGTGGCAAAATACGATCGAACAGGTCATGTGAAGTATTTAAATGATGCGAAGAACGAATTAGAGAAGGTTGATCAAGCGATCGCGAATCTGGCAACTGTGACGAAATCCATTGGCCTTGATGAAGTCACAGAAGATACGCGGCTTATGTCGGAATTAGGATCACAATATCGTAAACAAATTGATGCAAATATGCAGGCGCAATTAGAAATAGTAGCCAACCGTTCAGCAATGAATGATGCCGCAAATGCGTTTCTGCAATATTGCAACGATTATCTTGGACCGCAGCATCTAAAGATGGCTGCTGCTGCGGATAAGGTTGAGAATGCAAAAGAAGTGAAAGAGCGTAATCGTAAGATAGAGCTGATTAACAACACGATTAACGCAGGTAATAGTATTCAGGTTGCGAATTACAAGGCCCAGATCAGTCGTGACGTATCGGTTATGCAGCAAGCATTCGATCATGTCGATTTGCTGAAAGAGAATATTGAGCAAATTCTGCCGATGACCAGTAAGCAAAGTGATCTAGATTTGCTGAATGGCGCGTTAGTGTCAGCACAGGCATATCGTGAATCCATGGACGCAATCGTATCTGTTTGGGCCAAGCTTGATCAGTCATACAAAGAGCGATCTGAGATTGGGTTGGAAATGATGGCATTAGCTGATGAAGTGGTTGGCGACGCAAGAGAAGTTGCGGATGAAGTCGCAAATCTGACGAATCAAACCGTTTCACGCGCTTCATGGATGATGATTGCGGGCATTGTCGCTTCATTATTAATCGGTTCAATCATAGCCCTTCTGATTACACGAGGTATCGTGCAGCCAGTCCGTGAGATCGTTGAACGTATTAAAGATATCGCGCAAGGTGAAGGTGATCTCACGAAGCGTGTCGACGTGCAATCACAAGATGAGGTTGGTGAATTAGCGACTTGGTTCAATGCGTTTGTCGAGAAAGTTCACAATATCGTGCAACAGGTTTCATATGCCACGCACGATGTTGCTTCCGCCGCAACACAGATCGCCGCATCTGCAGAAGAAATGGCGCAGGGCATGATCGAACAATCCGATCAGGTAACACAAGTCTCGACAGCGATTGAGGAAATGTCATCCTCCGTTGTCGAAGTTGCCAATAAAGCGACTGATGCAAACAACACCGCTACTAATGCACGCGACGTCGCAGAAAAAGGTGGCAACATTGTTCACAATACCATTGAAGGTATTCAGCAAATCTCTTCCGACACTGAGACCGTTAGCGGCGTCATCAATGACCTTGGTCAGCAATCCGACAAGATTGGTGAGATTATTTTGGTCATCAACGATATCGCGGATCAAACCAATCTGCTTGCACTCAATGCTGCGATTGAAGCAGCACGAGCGGGTGAACATGGACGCGGCTTCGCCGTTGTCGCTGATGAGGTTCGTAAACTAGCCGATCGTACCACTCAAGCTACAGAAAACATCAATACACTCATCGATCAAATTCAAGGCAACACTAATCAAGCGGTTGAGCAGATGAATAGCTCGAAAGCAACTGTTGAGTCAGGTGTTTCTCAAGCGCAACAAGCCGGCGAAGCACTTGCCACGATCGTGTCCGGTGCTGAAGAAGTTGCGGAAATGATTCAGAATATCGCCGCAGCAGCTGAGCAGCAGTCCGCCGCCGCTCAGCAGATTTCAGGCAATATTACCGGTATTTCAGCAGTTATTTCACAAAATACCGAAGGTGCCAACCAGGCCGCAGGCGCAGCGACCTCGCTCTCTCAGAAGTCGGAAGAACTGCAACGTCTGGTCGGGCAGTTTAGAGTGGCTTCCTAACCTAATTAATATCAATCAAGATAAAGCCCCGGCTAATCATGCGTTAGTCGGGGTTATTTGTTAGCGTCTTTTTACATCACACCAAGTGTGCAAGTCTCAGCGGCAATACTCGCTTCTTCGGCCACAACCGAAAATTTTGAGCCGGCTCTATGTTTACCCCACTTCATTACCGCCAGTGCAATGGATTGATTGCCAAGCAGAGGTGAAGCCGTCGAACTGGTGATTCCGCCAATAATCGCGGATTCACCATTCTTTTCCTCAGTTACCGCTGACCCTGCGACCGGAATCTTGTCGGCATCTAGCTTTAAACCAACTAATATACGCTTAGGGTGTCCTCGGCTATGCATGCGTGCCACGATTTCCTGCCCCAAATAGCATCCTTTGGTAAAAGAGACCAATTCATCAATGATCCCCGTTTCGGCTGGCAATGAGTCCGTACCATAATCAATCATCCAGATCGGCGTCCCCGCTTCAATTCTAGCCGTGTTATATGCCATCCAGCCAATCGGCCGTCCCCTCAATCCTTCTCTTCTCTTCTCCGCCCATTCCGCATCAACTTCCGCCCCTGCTTCCCATCCACTCGCTCGCACCATCTCGCCATAAATCGCAATCAATGCATCACGCGGCACCAGCACGTGCAATCCCAAACTCCCCGCATCATCCCTGCGATATACTCGGCAATCGACCCCGTGCAATTTCACTTCACGATGTTCCCACAACTCAATTCCGCTCAACCCCTCTGTCTCTTGAGTTCTCAACTTTTCAAGTAACTTCACACCTGCAGGCCCATGCAAAGCAATATGTTCTAATTGATCGCTGCAATCCTCAAACTCAATATCTTCAGTGAAGATCATTTTATCGAGGCTTTCAATCAATCGGCTTGCATTATGTTGATCCACCTCCAACCAAAGTTCATCTTCCCCCACTTTCATCACAATCATGTCCACATCAATCCGCCCCTTCTGGTTCAACAGTAGCGCGTGATTGGATTCGCCCACCTTTAAGCCGTTGACATCGTTCGTGTTCATCCGGTGCAGAAAATCACACGCCTCAGACCCTCTCATTTTGACCACCGTTCGCTGCGGCATGTGCAAAATTCCAACACGTTGCCTGATCGCAGCATATTCCGCATAGTACTCGTCAAACGACTCAACCAGCGGCACACCCGTGAACTCACCTCCATCGCCACCCCACGCAATAAACATTCCGCCCATTTTCTCCTGGATCCGCATCAGCGGGTTTGCCTCGTCTGCGCCGCCAAACATGCCCGTGCCATTCTCGTGAGTCTCGTTCATCCCACGATTATACTCCTATTCCCGATCGCTTCATCTCTGCCTGATCCGCCACTCTTCATTGCTCCTGCCCGCCAACCTTGCCCTGATTTTTCGATATAATAACCCCCAGCTATCCTCTGGAATCTCTCCGAGATGGCCTCTATTGTTCAACCGATCCAGAATAAAACCACCCCTAAATCTTTGGAGTGTAAGAACATGGCGAAGAAAACCATCGCTGACGTCGATGTCGCTGACAAGAAAGTCCTCATCCGTGTTGACTTCAACGTCCCCCTCAACGAAGGCAAAATTACCGACGACCGTCGAATCCAGATGGCTCTCCCCACCATCAAAGCTGCCCTCGATAACGGTGCCGCCGTCATCCTTATGTCACACCTCGGCCGCCCGAAGGGTGAAGGCATCGAACCCGCCTTCTCACTCGCTCCAGCCGCCGCCCGTCTAGGCGAAATCCTCTCCAGCAATGAAGTCATCATGGCAACCGACACCGTCGGCGAGGATGCAAAGGCAAAGGCTGCTGCACTCGAAGCGGGTCAAATCCTCGTCCTCGAAAACCTTCGTTTCGCTAAGGAAGAGAAGAAGGGCAACGCAGACTTCGGCAAAGCAATCGCTGACATGGCTGATGTCTACGTCAACGACGCCTTCGGCACATGTCACCGCGAGCACGCTTCAATGGTCGCTGTCCCATCTGCAATGAAAGCAGCTGGCAAGCCTACCGTTTGTGGTTTCCTCGTTGAAAAAGAAATCAAGTTCCTCGCTGACACCATCGCCACACCAGGCCGTCCTTTCGTCGCCATCCTCGGCGGCGCTAAAGTCTCTGACAAGATCGTCGTCATCGAAAACCTCATCAACATCTGCGACAAGATCATCATCGGCGGCGCAATGGCTTACACCTTCTTCCTCGCAAAAGGTATCAAAGTCGGCAACTCCCTCGTCGAGCCAGACTTCGTAGAGAAAGCCAAAGAAATGCTCGAAAAAGGTGGCGACAAAATCGTTCTCCCAATCGACTCAAACTGCGGCGACGCATTCTCCTCTGACTGCAACAAAGAAATCGTCGACAACGATATCTCCGACGGCTTCCAAGGTTTCGACATCGGCCCTAAATCAGCAAAACTTTTCGCTGACATCGTTCGTGAATCCAAGACAGTTGTATGGAACGGCCCAATGGGCGTCTTCGAAATGCCTCCATTCGATGAAGGCACAAAAGCAGTCGCACAAGCTATCGCTGAATCAGACGCAGTTTCCATCATCGGCGGCGGCGACTCAGCAGCAGCCGTCAAACAACTCGGCTACGCAGACAAAGTCACCCACGTCTCCACCGGAGGCGGTGCATCCCTCGCAATGCTCGAAGGCAAGAAGTTCGCAGCAGTCGAGCTCCTTGACGAAAAATAAACTTAACTCTCTCATTCCACAAGCCCATACCCGCTGTGGTGTGAGAAACCTCATTACCTCAAATAATTAACATAATTAGAGATTAAAAAGCAGCTCATAATGAGCTGCTTTTTATTTGCCTAACACAACAACTTGTGATTGCGAATATGTAGAGTTGTGTTGACGATATTGGGCGAGCCAATAGTTGTTCTATATTTGTTCAACGTTCTGTTTAATAAGGAGACTATATTTCGAAGTAAGCTAGGTTTTATATGGTTTCTAGGATATGTATCCACGGATTTAAGATGAAACGATAAGCGTCTTGTAAATAGAATATGTGTGGCAAATTAAATGGTGACTAAAAATTTGTGAAACAAGCGATATTTTGATGTTTTGGAGCTATGGCCAGAATCAAATTAACAAATATAATTTACGGCATAAATCTAAAAGTTAAAAATTAGATTTGTATTTAGCAGTTCTATAAGTCATCGGCCAATTGGCGGGTAACTGTCTTTGGTAGAAACAATATTTCCGGAAATGATGATAGAGCAGTTAGTAAAAGTAACGCAAAAAATGTATCAAATAGAAATTGAAGGGTTTTAGTATTTTACCTCATATTGAACGTTACGATTATGTCGCACATTGTCGAAGATTAATTGCTTACGTACCAATTCATGATGTATTGCAGATTTTCCGCCAAATATACTGAATCTATTCAGAGAAAATGATGCATATTGCTATCGTCATAATGATTTGTGATGCTCAGGTTAATTTTGGGTGATGTGCTTACTTGTATGAAAACAGGGCATTCTTATCACTTAATACGCATTTATTAAAATAAGGTTGGCATAATATGAAAAGAAAAACAGCTTTCACATTAATTGAACTATTAGTTGTCATATCAATAATCGCATTGCTTATTGGCATACTATTGCCAGCATTGGGAGCTGCAAAAAGAACTGCAATCTCCATTCAATGTCTTTCTGGTTTGAGGCAGATGGGGACAGCCGCGAATGCATTTGCTGTAAATCATGAGGGATTTGTGCCCAAAGGATGGCACAATGTAGCGGCAATGGAGTACCTTTCTGGGAGTGGATGGGAAACGCTCGGCCAGAAATGGAGTTATGAGTTTCCGCGTATAGGCTTTGATTATGTGCTAAATGATACGATGAATATGGATGGTCTTTTTCGGTGTCCAGCCGACGCCTCGGAAGACGTCCGTATTGTTCTTGGCGATCCTGAGACAGAATTTCCTGCTTCGTACCGTGTAAATATGAGTAATGGCCACGAGATGGACAAGCTCGCAATGAATATTGAAAGAATGAGTCACCCTTCCCAAGCAATCTATATCGTGGATGGAAACTCACGTAATGATGCAGGGGATCTAAGTCTTTCACACCATTTTGCTACCTTTGAATCATCGGGCTCATGGAAGCATGTGTCCAAGAATCATGACGAGCTTGTTGCCTTTCGTCATGAGGGGAACAGTAATAGCCAATCGAAAAGCTTCAATGTGAATTATATGGATGGCCATGCAGGATCTGTTGGTTGGGGTGAATCATGGGAGTCGTTCGGCAAATCGGCGAATGGTTTTGATAAGAACTTATGGCGATCAGAATATATTGAGCTTAAATATACAGGTGCAGTTGGTAGTGTGCCATTGAATTTTGAGTAACATAAGCCAAGCATTAGATCTAAGAAATTAATGATAACGATTGATTAAGCCGGTATGTGCAGACGCATGTATCGGCTTATTTTTTACTGCCATCAAGAAAGCTGCACTTACTAAAATACCTCGATTCTTATGGCAACTTAATAAATATTGCGTATCGTCTTGTTTGCAGAAATCATTCAACACATTCCCATAACTAATAATTCCACTTGCATAATGGGCTCATCATTGTCATTCTTCAGTTTGGTAAATTGACCATTCAAATAAATGAAAATAATTACTGGAGCCCGCCCCATGTCTCAAATCGATTCACGCTACTCAATCGCTGATTTTATCGAGAAAACTAAACAAAAAGATAGAGGGCAGGGGCTGTTCGAACTTGAATCCGAACGTATCCTCGAGGTTAATCTCGATAGCATGGTCTGGACCAAGATGGGCTCCATGATCTCTTATAATGGGGACATCAGATTTACACGCGAGAAAATTCTTGAACATGGTATCGGTAAACTACTCAAAAAAGCAGTCTCAGGTGAAGGCACACAACTCACAAAAGCCGAAGGTTGTGGCCAGCTCTATCTTGCTGATGAAGGTAAAAAAATCTCAATCCTTCAGCTTGAAAATGAATCGATCTATGTGAATGGTAACGATGTGCTCGCATTCGAGCCCACGCTTGATTGGGATATCAAAATGATGAAAAAGATGGCAGCTATGCTTTCCGGCGGCCTATTCAATGTCCGTCTTGAAGGTACCGGCCTCCTCGCTATTACTTCCCATTACGACCCTATGACACTGTTAGTCGAGCCTGGTAAGCCTGTCATTACTGATCCTAACGCGACCATCGCATGGTCAGGTGACCTCATGCCCGAGTTTAAGACAGACATCTCAGTCAAAACATTCTTCGGACGTGGTTCCGGCGAATCACTACAAATGAAATTTGAAGGCTCTGGTTTCGTCGTCGTACAGCCATATGAGGAAGTTTATTTTCAGAACACCAGCTCAACCTGATTGATCTACGAACTAAATTCATTCAACAAAATCCTGCATCTGCAGGATTTTTTAGTTTGTCATCAAAATCAATATTGTGATCCACGTAACAATAGTCGCACAAACTTTCTGCAATAATTAGTACATATCCTGAGCTGGACAACATACCATTCGGTATGAAGTTGGAGATCTGATATGACTCAAATCCATGCGGCTCGTTACTCGCTCACGGACTTCGTTACACAAGCTCAACAAAAAATGCATGGCCATGATTTGTTTGAACTTGAATCTCAACGCATTCTTGAGGTGAACCTTCACGATATGATCTGGACCAAAATGGGTTCGATGATCGCATATCAAGGAGCCGTCAAGTTCATCCGAGAGGGGATCTTTGAGCACGGCATACGTCGTCTTCTTAAAAAACGCTTCTCAGGCGAAGGCACACAACTCACCAAAATCAAAGGCCGAGGTAAAGTGTATCTTGCCGATCTCGGTAAAAAAATAACCGCATTGCAACTCCGCGATGAATCTATATTCGTCACCGGCCGCGATATTCTCGCCTTTGAACCCACCTTGCAATGGGATATCAGAATGATGAAAAAGATGGTCGCAATGCTCTCCGGCGATCTCTTCAATGTCCGCTTCCAAGGCACCGGACTTCTTGCCATAACTTCCTATTACGATCCTATGGTTCTGATTGTTGAACCACATACACCTGTGTTTACTGATCCAAATGCCACCATCGCTTGGTCCGGCAGCCTTACGCCAAAACTCAAAGCTGACATCTCAATCAAAACACTCGTCGGCCGTACTTCAGGTGAAACGCTACAAATGAAGTTCGAAGGATCTGGTTTCGTGATCGTGCAGCCGTTACATGAGTTTTATCGTAAATGACCTGCTCACGAGTTACCGTAAGCAGGCCACGAATTAATGATGTGATGCATTTGTAATGTTTTACTGATTACGTGAATGACGTCCTCGTCGTAATCCAAGAAGTCCAAGTGTCAGTGCACCCAAGCCAAATGCTGCAGGTGTTGGTACAGCGACCGTGTCAGGTGAGTTAGCAGCTTCGTTTGGATCAATATACCCAAAATCTACTAACCATTGGAATTCACCGATCGCATCTGGGAAGTTCCAAAGTGAACTGAATGAACTTGGGACAGCACCAGAGATTGGATTGTAAACACTATTGTTATACGTGATATCTCCACCTGTTGAGTTTTCAGTAAAGCTCTCAATAACCCTGCGATATTGATCTCCAGCAGAGCTTGTTAAAAGAATCCCGTAATTCCCGCCTTCTTCTAACGTGACACCTTCGTCAAGTTCAACGGTTCGCCAAGAATCAGTATTCGCAAGGCTGTTAACTGACGTAACGAGTTCATTGGTATCAAGATTCCATAGAGAAATCGTATCATTATTTCCACTAGCACCCGTTAGTGTTGAAAGTTGCGTCACAATCAAATCCGGTGAATTAACCGTAAATGTCCAACCAACAGATGCGCCGTTTGAACTCCCACCAATGGAATATTGTGCGCCACCATTTACTTGGTCTTGAAGAACAGTCTCGACGCTAGCCGCTTCGGAGCTGTCTATGCCTGTAAAAGCAGCGATTGTGCCCATCATAGCCCCCGATACAAATTTCCTTTTCTTCCCTGCAGAAAAGGTACGCCTAATAATCAAATCACGTAAAACTTTCATACACATCTCCAAAAGTAAAACAATAGAACGTGCAACATACGAATTGCAAAAATAAGCTTTTGAATGTTGAGCGATTTCAGAAGACCCATTTTCCAGATCTACTCAAAAACAAAATGCAGATACGAGACGGATATTACGAGTTCCCAACCAACGAATTCAATTTATTGTGAATGCCAATTTTCTCATCATTGCGTCAAATGTATATGTACGCTCATTTCAGCATGACTTATACGCGCATTTTAAGTAAAATCCTCTGTTTTTTGTCTGATAACTCCAATTCAATGACAATCGTAACATTTGATAATTTGTCTTCCCTTAGATGCGATAATGTTTTTCTCTTTATCTCAACTTTGCCATGAATATTGGCCTACCATTAATTTTTGTATTGATGACTCATTTGACGATGAGTGATAACGAACTCACGAATAACACATGTGTAATAAGTTGATTGTGACTATGAGATACAGACCATTAGGCGATTCCGGCATACACGCTTCTGTCATCGGGCTCGGTACTTGGGTCACAGGTGGCTCTCCCATTTGGGGCCAAGAACCTGATGATAGTGAATCTATTCGAGCAATAGAGTCAGCGATCGAGGCGGGTATCAATTTCATCGATACCGCTCCCATTTACGGCATTGGCAAATCCGAAGAAATCGTTGGCCGCGCGATCAAAGGCAAACGTGATCAAGTCGTCCTCGCAACCAAATGCGGCCTCCGCTGGGATGACGCCACAGGCACAGCTTTTGGTGAAAGCTATGGCAAGAAAATATTCCGCAACACGCGCCCTGATTCCATCCAACACGAAATTGAACAATCACTCCAACGCCTTGGCACTACCTACATCGACCTATACCAAATCCATTGGCCCACCGTCGATCACATGACCATGCCCGTCTCCGATACACTCGCTACCCTCACTAAACTCCAAGATCAAGGTAAGATCCGAGCTATCGGCGTCTCCAATCTCTCCGTTAACGAACTCGACCAATACCTCAAGCACGCGCACATCGTTTCCAACCAAGCCCGTTTCTCAATGCTCACTCAAAAGCAAGAGGAAGCCATGATCGAGGAATGCCGTGAAATGCATATCGCTTTCATCGCATATCAACCCCTCGAGCAAGGCCTTCTCACAGGTAAGATCACACGCGAAACCACCTTCGAGGACGGCGATATCCGAAGCAATTACGATTGGAACCCATGGTTCGAGCCCACACGTCGCGACCATGTCCTAGACATCCTCGACTCTTGGCAAGACCTCACGCACAAATACGATTGCACCCTCGCTCAACTCGTCCTCGCCTGGACCATCGAACAGCCCGGTGTCACCCATGTCTTGGCAGGTGCCCGCAACGTCCAGCAAGCCGAAGCCAACGCCCGTGGCGGAGAACTCGTCCTCGGTGATCACGATATCGAGCGTATCACGACCGATATCAAATCCCTCAAATCCCTTATCTAATCAACCAATAGCCATAACCAAATACCGCATACCCATTTCACTCGCCATCTGCATCAAACCTTCAACCGATGTATCATATCCCTATGCTCAACATCAAGAACAAGCCGTCGCAGCCCATCATCGCCGTCTCCATTCTCTCCGCCGACTTCGGTCAGATGGCCATGGACTGTCATGACGTCATCAATAAAGGTGCCGACGCACTTCACCTCGATGTCATGGACGGCCACTTCGCCCCTAATCTCACGATGGGTGCTGATATGGTCAAAGGTGTTCGCAAGCACCTCCCCGATACCTACCTAGACGCCCATCTCATGGTCGAGCGTCCCCAGGATTACGTTGAGCAATTCGCCAAAGCAGGCTGCAATAACTTCTCTTTCCACTGGGAAGTCACAACCGACAATCCCGAACGCAACAATCGCGTTGAAGGCGTTAACGCCACCGACCTCATCAAGCAGATCCATGACCTTGGCATGGATGCGGGTCTGGTCATTAACCCCGACACTCCCGCACAAGCACTCGAAAAATACCTCGATCAGATCCAAGTTGCCCTTGTCATGAGCGTTTGGCCCGGGTTCAGCGGTCAAAAGTTCATGCCCGAAGTCCTCGCCAAAGTGCAATGGCTTCGTGAAAATGGCCCCGATACCATGCGCGTCGAGATGGATGGCGGCGTCGCTCCCGAAACCGTTCAAGCCTGTGCCCAAGCTGGCTGCGACATGATCGTTAGCGCCTCCGCAGTCTTCGGCTCCGACGACCGCCAAGCCGTTATCGCCGCCCTCCATGATGGTGCAAAATACTGGCCCGCCGCGCTTCGCTAACTCGCTTCAAACAAAACACTTAAGCACCATGATTTGCCACCGGTGTATACCTTGTGGATGCCTTCTTCTGTTTGACTGAGTAATCGCCCAGATGTAGGATATCTCACTCTGATGCGGGATGTGCTGCTTAGCGCAGGTTTCATCAGAACTAAACCGCTCACTGCAGTTTAGATATTTTGGCCCTTGGTGTAATCGGTAGCACGAGTGGTTCTGGTCCACTTAGTCGGGGTTCGAGTCCCTGAGGGCCAGTTTCCAGCAAACGCTGGAGCATGGCACAAATTTGAAACCTATTTCTGTTCTCAGAGATGGGTTTTTTTGTGGGCTGAAATAACCCACGACGCAGCAGAATCATGCCCCCACGCCCACATCAATTATCCTCCATTTACAGGCTCAACTATCATTAACGCATGTCAACGCACTCATGGATAGACATCGCAATCGCTTCCGTGTTATTCGCCCTAAACACGATCGCTTTCCTCACCTATGGCTACGACAAGTGGCGCGCAATCCGTGACGCCAACAAATCCCATTCAGAACGCATCAACGAAAAAACGCTACACAAATATATGCTCTTCGCCCCCCTCGGCAGCGCGCTCGGTATGCTCATTTGGCGACATAAAACCAGCAAATGGTCATTCAAATGGCGCGCCATCCTCTTCTTCATCCTTGGCGCGTTACTTTATATTGCTCTTTTCGCCGCGCTGACTTACGCAACCAATCACTTCCTGTAAAATATTCGCATGGGCTTGATCAAAACAACAATCAAAATGTGGCTATGGGGTATCTACGCCTTTGCCTTCCTCCTCGTCGTCGGCGGCATGGTCGGCGCTATGAAATACATGGGACGACTCTGGTGGTGTGCATGTGGCCAACCTCGTCTTTGGGGAGGTGAAGTCGATTCCGCCCACAATTCACAACACCTCATCGACTGGTACTCACTCTCCCACGTCCTTCACGGTTTTATCTTCTATTGGGCGCTTAGTCCCATCAACAAAATCCCCGGCATAAAAATCGGCAAACGCTGGCTCTTCCTCGCAGCCCTCACCATTGAAGCCGCTTGGGAAGTACTAGAAAACTCACCCATTGTCATCGACCGTTACCGCCAAACCGTCGCACAAGGCTACACCGGCGATACCGTCGTCAACTCCCTCGGCGATTTACTCTGCTGCGCCCTCGGCTTTTGGATCGCCTATATTTTGGGCTGGAAAAAGACACTCGCTATCTTCATCATTATTGAACTCACAATGCTCTACTTCATCCGCGACAACCTCACCCTCAACGTTATTATGCTCATCTATCCAATCGATAGCATCACGCAATGGCAACTAGGATCTTAAAATAATCATCTAATCTTTAAGGATCTGTCATGATTGGAGTCAAAGAAGAAACCATTCAAGGTGAAGATGTTCTGTATGATTGTCCTATATGTAATGAAAAAGGTATTGTCGCTGAAACTAGAAGTGTTGATACTGCCCTTACTTTACTAGTTGTTCTGCCACTCATTGTCCAAAAGAGAACAGAGTTAAAATGTACGTCCTGTGGTAAACGTCGGTATGTGGATATTGATCTAAAATATATTCATCGGTATTCGCCGGATGAATTATGTGAAATGGTAGAGCCTCCTTGGAAAGTTGCTGCTTCTGCCCTTGCGTTTTGTTCATTGTTAGTTTCCATCTTACCGATCATTGCGATTGTTCTGATCATCCCATCATTTGTGATGAACCGTAAAAGAAAGGGTTGGCAGCGGGTAGCAACTTACGTCGCTATTTGCATACAACTTTTAGTATTGGCTTTCTTGTTTTTAGGGTTTTTGGTTGATACGTTCAGTTGAATCTCAAATTAAGATAAAACTATTTTAATACGATAATCCATCATTCATTCCGATGAAATAGCCGCAGAGCCGTGTTCCACGCGATTACGCTCCGAACCACATTGCCTACCAAAAATTAGCCAAGATCACACTTGATACCGGATCTCACCGCCTACTCGCCACTTATTACATCTTCCCTAGCTGGGGATCTGTGATCCGTGTAAGCCACATGTTATTTGTCTTCTCGTCCAAATTGACAGGATTCAAGATTCTGCTTTCGGAGGTTGACGTTTTTGCAAAACCAGTACATTATCTAACTGAGACCCAAACTCGATCGGATACGTGATATCGTGATTAAAATCATACGTCGCTAAATGATCGAACGCAGGCACCGACCTAATCAACGATTTGAGCTGTTTAAGGTTGTATGTCCGAAACGTCCAGCTTGATTCGTAGTACTTCGTCTCTTTCGTCTCAGCCACCTTCCACCGTGGATCACATGTCCCTGCAGGTGATGATCCCTTCAGCGGCGTCACGATCAGCCGTGATCGAATCGCCTCCGTCCGCTTCCTGTAATCCGGCGGCCAGCTCTGAATATTGCACGTCACATGCTCTCCCCCGCGATGCGCTGTCCACCGCTCACGCAGTTTCCCCGTCTGATCCTCCGGTGTCAGATGCAACCCCAAAATATAAATCCCGCCTGGCCGCAAACTCTCCGCCACCAATTCCAAATGCTTCCGCGCATCAGCTTCCTTGATTAAATACTTGAACGTTGAAACGACGCAGTGAGCCACATCAAATTTTTTTGTTCTCGGATACTTGAACGATGTCATATCCTGCACCGATAGATCCGCTTTCAAGCCCCGCTTCTTCAACAACTTTTTCGAGTACTCAATCATCCCCGGCTCAAGATCAAACCCGCTGCACGTATGACCACGTTTCGCCAACTCAATCACCAACCGCGACGATCCACACGCAGGCTCCATGATTTTCAGTGCAGATGCACCTCGCCGCCGATTCGCACAGTAAAGCTCCGCCGCTGCTTCAATAAAATCTGCTTCGTCTTGCGTACCTTCATCAAAAATCATGTCGTAATACAAGGGTGTGCGGTACCAATCAAAAGGTTCATACTTCCCCGCACGTTTTGTCGTCTTCGTGTCAGTCATGCAACTAGACTAATCGCAACCCGCAAACTTGCCAAGTACGCGGCTCACATGTATTGCCAAGCCGTTTGTTAGCGCATCAATCGCGCGCAAACTTAAGATGATCAGTCGTCCAGTCGTTACAAATAACGAACGAGCTAATCACACAAATAGCGATTGGTCTAGTCATTGCCAATGATCAGTGGCCTAATCACTACAAACGGTCAGTGGTCCATTCGCAATAAATGGCCAGCCGTCCAGTCGCGGTAAATGCCAAACCATTAAGGTACAACAAACCATTCAGGTGCAACAAGCTGTTAAGGTACAACAAGCTGGCATCCAATACTGGCTATACTAAGCGACAGTTAGATCAGTTTATGTACTAAATTTAGCAATGTTCACATTGTTTTCATGTCGTTCGAAGGCTAATCGCGACTCCGCAATCATTTGATTCGTGGTCGGACGATTAATCGTTTTGTTTTCAATAATCCGTGGCAGGATCTCTGCGTGATGAGCCTTTAAATGCTTCATCAGATAATTAGCCGCATTTGATTTCCCTTTCCCACGCGAAAGCACAATTACAGATGGTGCGTTGCGTATCGCATGTGCGATCTCACTGTAGTATTGTGGATTGATTTGCCCACGAGGTGTTTTCGTGCCACGCGACTTTTGCGCCGACCGCGTTGGCAAAATGGAGAATTTACGTTTAAACGATGGAGGTCGATCTTCCGGCATGTTCTCCGGCGTAATTTCCTGCACCTCATAATCCCCTTCTGGTTTTAAGTGATACAGTTTCGCTTGATTGTGATCAATATGAAGGATGATGTTCGGATGATTGCTTCGTATCATGTCAAAACTCCCATTTAACCAAACCCGACATGGCTCACATTTGCTGTCAGGCTGACATTCAATATTATGTGCCTGAAAACCGCTTTTAAGCTTTGTAGGTACAGATATGGAGGGGGTTTGCGAGCAGCCGATGAAGGAGTTTCAGTATGGAAGATCGCTTTGCGAGAACAAGAAGGATGATTGGCGATCAGGGGGTTGAACAATTACAAAACAGCTTTGTCGTTGTGATCGGCCTTGGCGCCGTTGGCAGCTTCGCCGCCGAGGCGCTCGTCCGCGCGGGGATCGGGCATATTCGGCTTGTGGATTTTGACACAGTTTCGCCCAGCAACCTGAATCGGCAGTTGTACGCACTGGAAAGCACGATCGGTCAAAAGAAAACCGAGGTCGCGCGCACACGGTGTTTGGATATCAATCGTGCGTGCAATGTCGAGATGATGGATTGTTTTTTTAATGACGAGACTGCGGATGATGTTTTGGGGGATTTGGTGTCCAAGGACTTTGGGGGTAGCTCGCTTGTCATTGATGCGATCGATTCGCTTTGGCCGAAGATCGAGTTGGCGTGGCAGTGTTATGATCGGGGTTTGCGATTGGTGTCGAGTATGGGGGCTGCAATGCGCTGGGATTCGGATGCGGTGCATGTGAGCCGCGCGAAGAAAACACGGCGATGCGGGCTGGCGAAGGATTTACGTAAACAATTACGAAAACGGCATCGAGAAGAAGTTGAAGCGGGGCGATGTTGGCGGCAAGAGGGGGTGTGCGAACATTGGTGCGTATGGTCGGATGAATTAATGAGTGAGGTAAAGGATGAACGGATGGCGGATATTGATGCGAAGGGTGAATTGAAACATCGGACGATGGGGAGTTTGCCAACGCTGACGGGGATGTTTGGGCTCAGGTGTGCGCATGTGGGATTGGAATTGCTTTTGGGGCAGCGGGAAGATTGAGATTTGTGTTTGTGCGCATGAAATGTTTTGTTGTGCGGTTTTGTGCGCGCGAAAATTGAGGGGATTTTGAAATGTGTTTTGAGCGGTATTGTGAAATGTGGGGTTGGTTGTGTGAAAATTTTAGTTGGATATCAGGGGTTATGAACGGTGTAGGAATTTGCTGAGCGCGGTTTTGCGCACAGATGTGGGCGCGAGGTTGGTTTTGAGGTTAAAAAGTGTGTGGGAATGATGAGGAATGGTTAGACGTGAAAGTATTTTGGTGGGTTTTGGGTTGTTTTTGGTAAGGAATTGAGGGTGATTTGTGGCGGGATGTGTTTTTGTGCGCGCGGATTGTAGGGGGTGGAGTGGTGTGAATTGTTACACTAAAGCGTGTCGTTGGGTGGGGAGATGGGGGGGATGGTGTGTTCGTTATTTTACACGCATGGCATGTGGGATTGTTGTTTGAGTAAAGCGTGTTGCGAGGAGAAATGTTGATGGTTAAGTGGTGGGCTGATTTTGGTTGAGTTGGCTGCGGACGTAGGTGAGGATTTCGATGATTTGCTGAGTTTGTGGGTGGTTTTTGCCGAGGGTATTGAGGAGGATTTGGGCGGCTTGTTCGAGTAGCGGGAGTGCTTTCTTGAATTGGCCTTTGTTGCAGTACCATACTGCAAGATTGCTTAGGCTTTGTGCGGTGTCGGGATGATTTTTATCGAGGAATTTTTGGTGGATTTGTAGTGCTTGCTCGTAGAGCGGGAGGGCCTCTTCGTAGTGGCCGTGTGAGTAATAAAAGCTGGCGAGGTTGCCCATGCTTTTTGCAGTGTCGGGGTGATTTTTTCCGAGAGAATTCTTGGAGATTTTTAAAGCCTGCTCGTAGAGCGGGAGAGCTTTTACATAATCGCCTTGTGATTGATAAAGGTTGGCGAGGTTGTTCAGGCTGGTCGCGGTGTCGGGA
The DNA here is from genome assembly GCF_007747445.1 of Poriferisphaera corsica. NCBI lineage: Bacteria > Pseudomonadati > Planctomycetota > Phycisphaerae > Phycisphaerales > Phycisphaeraceae > Poriferisphaera > Poriferisphaera corsica. The sequence goes on along the minus strand of NZ_CP036425.1, from coordinate 3,794,965 downwards.
TGATTTTTATCGAGGAATTTTTGGTGGATTTGTAGTGCTTGCTCGTAGAGCGGGAGGGCCTCTTCGTAGTGGCCGTGTGAGTAATAAAAGCTGGCGAGGTTGCCCATGCTATTTGCGGTGTCGGGGTGGTCTTCACCAAAGGATTGCTTGCAAATTTGTAACGCATGCTCGTAAAGTAGGAGGGCCTCTTCGTAGCGACCTTGTGTGTCATAGAGACTTGCGAGGTTGTTGCAACTCGTTGCGGTGTCGGGGTGGTCTTCACCAAAGGATTGCTTGCAAATTTGTAACGCATGCTCGTACAGTAGGAGGGCCTCTTCGTAGCGACCTTGTGTGTCATAGAGACTTGCGAGGTTGTTGCAACTCGTTGCGGTGTCGGGGTGGTCTTTGCTGAGGAACTTTTTGCGGATTTGTAGTGCCTGCTCGAAGAATGGGAGTGCATTATCGTATTGGCCTTGTGTGTGGTAGATATACCCTAAACAATTCATTGACCGTGCTAGCTCTGGGTCATCCGGATCGAGATAAGTTTTGCGAATTTGGAGGGCTTGTTCGAGGGCTTGGGCTGCGGCGTTGTAGTTGAGTTCGATTTCATAGGTGTCGGCGAGGGTGTCGAGGGCGTCGGCGGCGGCGAGTTGTTTGGTTTTGGTTTCTTGGTTTGCTTTTTCGATGAAGTTTTGGAGGGTGGTTTGGGCGATATGGAGGTTGCCTTGCTCGATGGCGGTGGTCACTTGCTGGTTGAGTTGTTTGGTTTGCTGGTCGGTGTTGGGGTTGGCTTGCTGTTCGGCTAATTGGTTGACCATTATATTGTAGTTGGCGGCGATTTCCTGGAGTTTGTCGGGCCATTGCCATTCTGGGATATCTTGCTGGCCGAGCAGGTCGAGGAAGATGCGTTTGATGGATTTTTTGGAGGCATCACTTAATGGAGTTTGATTGATTGTGATGTTTTGATTATTGGTGATATTGATGTTTTGGCTGCCGGCAACGTTGATGTTGCCAATTTCTGTGGTACTTGTTGGCGGGGTTGGATATTGTTGCTGAGCATCAAGAAGCAGGTCAATTTTTTTTTCGAGTGATCGAACACGTTGGTTGGTGTCGCCGGTGAAGATGCGGAGGTTTTGAAATTCTTCTTCGGTGAAATCCTGCAATGAGCGAAGGTCTTGATGGGTGTATTGGTAGGCTTGATTGAGGGCGCATTTGAGGGCTTTGATTTCGATGTGGGCGAGGGCGGTGTTTTCGGCGGATAGTTTGAGGTTTGAGAGTAAGTCTTTGAACTGGTCATCGGGGAGAGAGGTGTTGAGCTGCTTGTCTTTGTCGAGGGTTAGGCAGGCGATTTCGACGACGAGGGTAGTGACGACTTTGAGGCCGGGGATGTTGGTGCATTCGTCGCGAAGTGCGGTGAAGATGGCTTTTAGTATTTGCTCTCGGGTGGTCATGGGTTTTATTATGCGTGGAGGGCGGGTTTATACAAGGGGCTTGTGCTGTTTTGTTTTTTGTTGAGGGGGTGGTGATGCGGGATTTGAAAGGCTGGCGGGGTGTCAGCCCGCGTTTGTTGCAGGCGATTAGAGGTGTATTTGCAGCACACCCCTCGCACCGGCGGTGCGGGGCTTGTTGAGGTTATGAAGTTGGGAGGATACAGAGCGAACTAAGAGGTTATTCGATGGGGGTGGTGAATTTTTCGGTAGGTGATGGGGGGCAGGGGGAGAAGTGGCAGATGCGATAGGTGGTGTAGGTATAGAAGAGGGTGATGAGGAGGGTGGCGATGAAGAGAGTTTGGGTGATGCGGGGGAGCGTACGGAAGGGGGTGGAGATGGTTGTGGTGGATGAGGGGTGTGTGGGGGAAGTATGGCGGGAGGGAGGGGGGGGATTGGTGTGGTTGTCGAGGAAGAAGATGACGGCGAGGATGAGGATGATGATGGTGAAGAGGAGGAATGACCAGGTATAAAAGTGGAGGGAGAGGATTGGGGAGCCGAAGGTTGGGGTGGAGGGGAGGATGTGAAGGAGGATCTGGCGTGTGGCGATGGTGATGCCGAACAAAGCGCTGAATAGAGAGATGGCGTAATGGCGGGGGTGGGTTTGGAATCGGAGGTTGAGGATTGGGCCGAGGGCGACGCCGAGGAGGGCGAAACGCTGGAGGAGGCAGAGCGGGCAGGGGATTTCGCGCATTGAGAATTGGAAGGCGAGCGGGAGGAGGAGGACGATGAGCGTGAGGGTGAGGAGAATGAGATTGAGGACTTGGGAAGGTTTTAGGGGTGGGGGTTGGGGAGGCATGGCGATTCGTTGCATGTGGGGGGTTTTATCAATGTGGTATTGGATGAAATTGGGGGGATGGGGGGGGTTAGAGTTGGATGTCGAGGGGAGAGGAAGCGTGATAGGCGAAGATGAGTGATGCGTAGAGGAGTGAGATGAAGAAGAGGATGATGGTGGAGCGGTAGTGGCCACGGCATGCGAGGAAGAAGGTGAGGAGGGTGAGGATGTAGAGGAGGAGCATCATGTTATTGGGATCGGGTGAGCAGAGAGAGGCTGGTTGGAAATGGGGAGGAGGGTGAGGTTATGGGGCGAAAAAGGCAGATGGGCGGTGATCGGGGAAGATGGGGAGGGGATGTGGGGGGACGGGGGGATGGTTGATGGTTGGGAGGCGGGGGCGAGTGATGCTACAATAGTGTGTCTATATAGAGGGTGGAGGTGTCGTGTCGAAGTAAGTGGGGGGAGATGTTGAACAAGATTTGATAAGGTTGCTATAAGTCCATGAAGATACGGAACTTCTGCATCATTGCGCATATTGACCACGGTAAGAGTACGCTGGCTGACAGGTTGCTGGCGAGTACGGGGGCGGTGACGAAGCGCGAAGAGCGTGAGCAGACACTGGACAGCATGGATCTGGAGCGGGAGCGTGGGATCACGATCAAGGCGAGTTCGGTGAGTGTGATTCATCACTATGCGGGTGAGGATTACATGCTGAATTTCATTGATACGCCGGGACATGTGGACTTTCACTATGAGGTGAGTCGGGCGCTGCAGGCGTGCGAGGGCGCGATCTTGGTGGTGGATAGTGCGCAAGGGGTTGAGGCGCAGACGGTGGCGAATGCGTATCTGGCGATTGAGTCGGATCTCGAGATGATTCCGGTGATTAATAAGATTGACTTGCCGGGTGCGCGGCCTGAGGAGATTGCTTTGGAGACAGAGCAGGTGCTTGGGTTGCCGGCAGAGGAATGCATTTTTACGAGTGCGAAGACGGGTGCGGGGATTCAGGAATTGTTAGATGCAATTTGTGCGAAGTTGCCGGACCCGGCCCCGCGGAAGGCGGGGGATGAGGCGCCTGAGAGTGATGACCAGAAGACGAGGGCGCTGATCTTTGATGCGAAGTACGATGATTATCGTGGGGTTGTGGTGTACTTCAGGTTGTTTGGTGGGAAGCTGAAGGTTGGTGATAAGATTCGGATGATGGGGACGAAGCGAGGATTTGCTGTGGGTGAGTTGGGCAAGTTTAAGCCTAAGATGACACGGCAGAAAGAGCCGATGGAGGCGGGGGAAGTGGGGTATATGGTTGCGAGTATTAAGACGCTGGCGGACGTGAATATTGGTGACACGATTACGTTGGATAATGATCCGGCGGAGTGCGCGTTGCCGGGCTATCAAGAGCCGCACCCGATGGTGTTCTGCGATTTTTACCCGAGTGGTGAAACGCAGTTTGATGACTTGCGTGAGGCGGTGACGAAGCTGCATATTAATGATGCGAGCTTTACGTATCAGCCCACGACGAGTGAGGCGCTGGGGTCGGGTTTCCGTTGTGGATTCTTGGGGATGCTGCACATGGATATTATTCAGGAGCGGCTGGAACGTGAGGGGAATGTGAGTCTGGTACAGACGGCGCCGACGGTGACGTATGAGATCGAGCAGCGAGATGGAGTGGTGTTTGAGATTACGAACCCAGCTGATTTGCCTGATCCGTCGCTGATTAAAGAGATACGGGAGCCGATGATTACGGCGGAGATCATTACGCCTAACAAGTCGATAGGCGATTTGATGAAGCTGTGTGATCAGCGACGCGGTGAATATAAGAAGCAGCAGTATTTGTCGGAAACGCGGCAAATTTTGGATTATGAGTTGCCTCTGGCTGAGACAATTTATGATTTCTATGACAAGCTAAAGTCGATCACGAGTGGGTATGGGACGATGGACTATCAGCTCAATGGGTTTAGGCGGGATAACCTTGTGAAGATGGATATCTTGGTGAATGGTACGCGGGTGGATGCGCTGAGTGTGATTGTTCACAGGGATAAGGCGGAGTACCGTGGGCGCGTTTTGCTGAAGCGGCTTAAACAGGAGATTGATCGTCACTTGTTTGAGATCCCGTTGCAGGCAGCGATTGGTGGGAAGATTATTGCTCGCGAGACGATTAAGAGTGTGGGTAAGAATGTTACTGCTAAATGTTATGGTGGTGATGTGACACGTAAGCGTAAGCTGCTTGAAAAGCAGAAGAAGGGTAAAGAACGCATGAAGCGTGTGGGTACGGTTGATATTCCGCAAGAAGCGTTTATGGCTGTCTTAGATACGGGCGAGTAATTTTAGTGCGATTCTTTAAGCATCGCAGGTACTGAACCGCGATCTTTACGTTTGATTTTGCTTGAGATTAGTTGTTGCTGTTTGTGTTGTTTTAAAAGGTGAGGCTAACTTTTGGTTAGATAGGGAGTGTGTGATATGGAAGTGAAGATGGATGCGTCATTTGGGGTTGTGCCGATCTTTGAGGACGGTGAAGGGCGGCGAGAGTTTTTGCTGGTGAAACACCAGAAAGGGCATTGGGGGTTTCCGAAGGGGCATGCGGATGCGGGAGAAAGCATGTTGGAAACGGCTAGGCGCGAATTGGCTGAGGAAACGGGGATTACGGATGTGGCATTAAATGAGGGGCGGGTGTTTGAAGAGTACTATGAGTATATCTCGAAGAAGGGGAATTTGATTCGCAAAAAGGTGAGTTATTATGTGGGTGAGGTGCATGAAAAGCATGTGTCGAGTCAGGGGGGTGAGGTTGTGATTCAGGAAGCGGAGTTGCTGGATGCGAAATGGGGAGATGCGGACTGGGTGATGGAGCGGATGACCTTCAAAGAGGGACGGGAGCTTTTTGAGCGGGTGAAATCGTATCTGGATGGCAAATGATTTAAGTCAATCATTTGAGCGTGTTTGAAAAAAACACGCTTTTTTAATGCGCGCTATGGATGGATTGATATTAACGGGTGATAAGCAGAAAGAGAGGGGGATATTCAGTGGATTAGTGGATGATGGCCGATTTTATTGATGGTTGTTGATGTTAACTTGTGCGGATTATAGGGGTGAAGTTGGGGTAATCAGCGGTTAGATGTGCGGGCTGTAGTAGTTATATGGGGTGGGTAAGTGTGTGTGGTTAGGTGACACAGATAAATGAGACGAAGCGCTTGCTTTGCTGATAGGCGTATTGGTTAGTGGAGTTGTTGTCAGCGTTAAGCGAGTGAAAGTTTGCGGCTGATAACAAACGAAAAGGCTGCTTAAGTAGGACAAGCAGGTAGACGAAAATTGAAAAAGCGGGTTTGTGTAAGCTGGCTCTCCAAAGGATGGAGGGGAGTAAGCGGAGCAGGCCGAAGTGTGTGACGGGCATGTTGCCTGTTCGGAACGAGTTAACAAGAGCATTGGTGGAAACATCAGGAGAGTGAACTATGTCGGCACGAAAGATGGTTAAAAAAGGTTTTACACTGGTTGAAATTCTGATCGTGGTCGTGATTCTTGGTATTTTGGCGGCGATTGTTATTCCGCAGTTCTCAAGTGCGAGTGAAAACGCGAAGGCTTCGAGCTCAATCTCGACACTTCAATCGATCCGCAGTCAGCTTGAACTGTATCAGATTGAACACAATGGTGAGTATCCGGATCTTTCTGGTAGCTGGGATGCGATGACGAAGAAGACGGATGCTGCAGGTACAGTTGATTCGAGCGGTAAGTTTGGCCCGTACTTGCAGAAAGCACCGACGAATCCGTTTACACGTAATAGCGCTGTTGGTACTGACTGGGCGTATGACAGTACATCAGGTGAGATTCGCTTGAAGCTGACCGGTAAAGCGTTAACGAACTATGCAGACTATGGTATTCCTTGGAGCGATGTTGATGGTGAAAGTGCACCTTCAAGTGATGACTAAATTGCGTAAATGAATGAACAAAGAAAGCTGTCTCGGTGGAAGCCGAGGCAGTTTTTTTAGGGAGGAGTAAAAAGGTTATCGGGGGTGGGGATGCGGCGGGTGATGGGAAGGATGTGTGGGGAATAGGTGGTGGGGGATTATGAGGGTGGTGGGGATTGGTGTGGTTATGGGGTTTAGGTTTGGTGTGAAGGCTCGAGGGCGGGCGAATGGGGATGAGTTACTTTGGCGAATGGACGATGAAATTCGTAAGGCAAGTTGCGTGAGCTGACTTGAAGGAGATTGATATGACAAGATCGTTGAGATATTTGAATGGTGTGTTGACGGTGATCGCAGTGTTGTTGACGCTGAATTTATGGGCGATGTGGCAAAGCACGCCCGGGGGTGAGGTGATGAGTTTGGCGAGTAAAGCGGAGGCGCAGGGGATTGCGAACTCCGGAGCACAACGAAAGATGATTATTGATGAACTCAAGATACTGAATAGCAAGGCTGCTGGGATTACGGGTTTGCTACAGAGTGGCAAGGTTGTTGTTGAGTTGCGTAATCCCGAATTCAAGAAGAAACAATAAGAAACATTGAGAGCTTGGTATGCAGCGGATGAATAGGCAATATCGAGGCGTGTTTGCTGGGTTTAGGCCCGGGTATACGCTGGTCGAGGTGTTGATTGTCGTCACGATACTTGGTATTGCGGCGGGGATTGTTGTGCCATCTATGTTGTCGGTTGGGAAGTTGGGTGTTCAGGCGGCGGCGCGTATGGTGATTTCGGATTTGCTTATTGCGCAGAATGATGCGGTGGCAAAGCAGAAGCCGCGTACGGTGCGATTTAATGCGGGTAAAGAACATTACCAACTTGAGGACGAGACGAATACGAAGTTGACGGCGCGATGGCGGGGTGGTGGCTCAGATAACTATGAGGTTAGCTTTCGGGATGATCAACGGTTTTCTGGTGTTGATATTGTGCGCGCCGATTTCGGAGGCGAATCATTTATAACATTTGATGAATTGGGTGCGCCTAATGAAGGTGGCGTGATCGAGTTGAAATTTAATGACGATCGGTATGAGGTGAGTGTGGCGGCGTTCACGGGGAAGGTGGCGATTAAACGAATGTAATAGTTTTGATGGGGGAGGATCCAGGATGATAAGTGTTATGAGGAGTTCGTTGTGAGAGGCAAAGTGAATCATCAGGAAATAAAGCAGGCATATGCTCGTCATGGGCGTGTGCTTTTAGTGGTTAATGAACATGATAGTGAGTTGATCTTTGAGGCTGATCGTAACGTCCTATTTCGACATGAGATTGGTGTTGGAATTAAGGCTTTTGATGAACAACTCGCGACGCGATTTCATGTTTGTTTGAAAGATGCGGCGATGCTGAGGCAGCGGTTAGGCGTGTCGTATATAGGGGAAGATCGATTGGCACGGCGTGTGGATCGTTGTCAGCGCGAAATCAGTGAAGGTCTAATACGTGAAATGGATTTGTGTTTACGATTTTGGTTGAGTGAACATGCTGGGCTTGTGTTTGATGAGGTTGGCGTGATTGGCTCGGGGGCATGGTGTGATTGGCTGGCGAGTGAGGTGGGTGAGCTTCTTAATATTGAGTGTGGTGTTGTGGAGCATGTAGGTTGTGAGATGCGGCTTGCTTCCTGAAGGAGGAATTGTGTTATGAAATTATTTTTAAATCATGTTTGGTTTTTACTGCGAACGGATGTGAAAAAGGGTGTGATTGTTTGCAGTGTTTGCGCATTGGGCTTATTGATTTGGGGTCGCTTATTGTTGAAGGATGTGCCAAGGTCAGTTACGGCTGAGCCAGAGAAGGTGTTACAAGCGGTACAGCCGTCAGAGAGATTGCAGATTGACATTCGGGTGGATGACGAAGAGGAAGTCGATGTGACGAATGATGATGATAGGTCTAACCGTGATGATTTCTAATATGCACATAGGTGTTACAGACGGATATGAAGTGTGGTGAAGGTAGGAAAGTGTGGAAAGTTAGTTAAACAGGGGGACGATACGTAATGTATGTTCGTGTTGAAGTTTTAATACTGCTCGAATTGTTTTGAGTAGTTTCGCGGCAGATGGCTGCGGATTGAAATCAGGAATTAAACGTAACATTTTACGAAGAAGATCATGGGTATGAAATTTCGTGAAATGTTAAATCGAGAAGTGGTGAAGCCGATTGCGGCAGGACTTGGGTCCCGAACAAAAGCCACGGTCACTGGTGAGGCAAGAGAAGGAGTCGAGCATGGGTAAGCTGACAACCAGCTTCTGGCTAGGCATTTTTTTATGCTCTGTAGGTACGGTTTATACCGGTTCGGGAAACAAGGCGAATGCGCAGAACGAGGTAGAGGCTGTCGATTATGAGATGGTTGAGCCTGAGGTCATTGATCTTTACGATGAAGAATTGATTGATGATGATGCAGTAAAGGTCGGTTCTTTTGGTGAGGTGGATATCCATACGAAACGATTGGATATTTCACGGGTACTTCAGCAACTGAGTACGCAAAGCCAACGCAATATTATTGTTAGTCGCAATGTGTCGGGTGAAATTTCAGCGGATTTGTATGGCGTTGATTTTTATGAAGCGTTGGATGCAATACTTGATAGTAATGGGTTTGGTTACCGTGAGAAAGGTAACTTTATCTATGTGTATACGAAGGATGAGCTGCGTCAGCTGGAGGAGATGAATCGCCAGTTGGTGACAAAAATTATTCGGTTGAATTATTTGAATTCGATTGATGCTGCACAGTTTATTACGCCGGTCTTGACGCCGGGCGTTGGTTCGGTGACGGGCGTAGGACAGGTTGCTGCAGGTTTTGAAGCAACGTTGTCGGATGGTGGTTCGGATACATATGCAAATAGTGGAACGATTGTCGTTCGTGATTATGAAGACAATATGGAAGATGTTCTGGCTTTGATTGAACAGCTGGATATTCGGCCAGCGCAGGTGTTGATTGAATCATGGATTCTGCAGGCACAGTTAGACGAGAACAATGAGTTTGGCGTTGACTTCGCCATCTTTACCGATGTGAATATTAGTGACTTCACAAATCCACTCAACGCGATCAATGAGATTATTGCAGGCGATACTGCGAATCCAGTCAATAGTGGACAGGTGATTACATCGCAGGTTGGGCAGACGAATCGTGTTGGTGGTGCGAAGTTGGGTTTCTTTGGTAGTGATTTTTCGGTATTTGTAAGAGCTTTAGATCAGGTGACTGATACGACCGTTTTGGCGAAGCCGCAATTGTTGGTTTTGAATAGACAGCGTGCGGAACTTTTGGTTGGTGAGAAGCTTGGCTATCTGTCAACGACACAGACTGAGACCAGTACAACGCAGACGGTTGAGTTCTTGGAGATTGGTACATCACTGAATGTTAGGCCGTTCATATCGAATGATGGCTTTGTGCGTATGGAGTTGATGCCGAAGATCAGTGAAGGTTCGACAACAAGTGAGGATGGAACGATCATCCCGAATGAGACGACGAATCAAATGACGACCAATGTCATGGTCAAGAGCGGCCAGACGGTTGTGCTGGGTGGTTTCTTTAAAGAGAGCAATCAGATCGATCGTCGTCAGATTCCTGGATTGGGTGATATCCCGATAGCTGGTGCCGCTTTTAAGGGTCAGGATGATACGATTCAACGTGACGAAGTGATCTTTATGATTAGGCCAACAGTTATTAAGGACAAGCAGTTGGCTGCGATGGGTGATAGCGCACTTGATGGTGCTCAGAAAGCTATCATGGGATCGCGTGATGGATTGTTGCCGTTTGGTCAAGCAAAGATGACTAATGCCTATCTTAGAGATGCGCGTGAGCAGCTCGCACGGGGTGAAAGTGATAAGGCGATGTGGGCAGTAGATGCAGCTTTGTATATAGATCCAAGCAGCGTCGAAGCGATGCGGATGAAGGAAGAGTTGACGGGTCAAGAGTTCTACTATAAATCAGATAGTATTCTTGATAATGCTGTTGATGCCATGATTAATGCTGAAGTTGAGAAGCAGCAAGAAGAGATTAGTCAGAATATAGAAGAAGCGAATAATGCGGCAAAGAGTTCTCGTAAATCTCAACCTGTAAATGGTGATGTAGTCGCTGCGTATGAAAAGGTGATGGCTGATGAGGTTGCTGCCGTTGCTGAGAATACTTCAGTCGATGCTATTTTTGAGGCTTTACGTGCGGAAGATAATACTGAGAACATTACCGAACCTATGGTTGATGCCACAGTCGTTAATGATGAAATGTCCGTAATGGATACCTCAATATCAGAAGAAGCATCCGTAGATGAGATCTTTGATTCATTACGAGTTGAGGATTCAGCCGAAGCTTCGGTTGTTACGAGTGATGTCGTTGAGCAGACTGTATCTGTTGAAACCAATGATGCCGAAGCAATTGCCCCAATCTCAATTTTTGAAGAATATTCGGAGCCGGGCGATGTTGCGGAAGTTGAGGCTTCAGAAATAACTCAAACGGTAACACAGGCAGATGAAATGTCGATTTTTGATGGATACGATGAGTATCTTGCTGATGAGACAAATTCGAACGTTGAAGAGCAGTTGGTTGAAGTTTTTGACTATACGCTTGAAGACGCTTCGGAAGGTGAAGCAATTCAGGTTGTGGATACTGTTGATGGGGCAGTTGAAAGTGTGCTGTTAACTGAAGTAGAAACGGGCTTGAGCGAAAGTCCGCTGAAGTAGAAATGATACGCGGCTATGCCTTAACGGGTGTAGCTGCGATTTAACGGGGATCTTCGCATGATCAGGGAGAAAGTATGAAGATCAGAAATCAAAGACAAATCAATGTATATGCTTTATTTGTGGGGTTACTGCTAATTTGTGGTTGCGAAGCAGGTAATAACAAGACACATAAACAATGGGTGGGCGAGGCGAACGATCGTTGGCATGAGATGCGATCAGGCATGATGCTTCAGATGGCAACACAGCAATTTGAGACAGGCGATCTTGATATTGCGGCAAAAACGATTAATGAAGCTATGCGGATTGATCAGAAAAATGATGGGCTTTCACTTTTAGCTGGTCGCGTTTCACTGGAAAAGGGTCAGCTGGAGAGAGCTTATCATTGGTTTAATCATACAGTTGATCTGAATGATAAAAATGCGGATGCATACTACTATCGTGGTGTGGTTCAGCAGCGGTGGAAGCAGTACGACGAGGCGGAGCTTAGCTATAAGCAAGCGTATGATTCGCAGCGTGATAATCCGTCATACTTACTCGCACTATCTGAAATGATTGTACAGCAGGATCGCGTGGATGAGGCGGCAGAGTTGCTTGAAGGCAAACTTGTTTATTTTGATCAGGTTGCTGGTTTACGTAGTACACTTGGGCATATTTATAGATTAAAACGCGATCATAACGAAGCTGCATGGTATTTTGAGAAAGCATCAATGCTTGATCCAGAGAACATGAAGCTGATTGAAGAGGTTGCGGTTTCACAGATCTCAGCTAAAAAATATAGTAAATCGATTCATACATTAGATATGTTGCTGCGTAATGAGTCATATAAAGATCGTACAGATATCAAGCGGTTATTGGCGGAGTCGTATTACCAGTCAGGACGGTATGAGCAATCTCGTCAAGCTTACCTGGATTTAACTCGTATGCGAGAGGTTAAGGCTGGCGATTGGGTGAAATTAGGGGATATCGCATGGATGAAAGGTGATTTGGGAGGATCATTGACTGCGGCAACCCGTGTCATGAAGATGGATCCGGAACGACATGATGGATATCTTCTGGCAGGTATGGTGTGGCAAAAACGTGGAGAGTTGGAGAGAGCTTTAAAGAATTTTGATCGTGCTGCAGAACTCGCGCCAGGTGATGCTGTGCCCTGTATTTTAAGAGGCATTTCCTTGCAAAGAACGGGTCGGACGTCGGCGGCAATTGCGGCATATGAGGAAGCGCTTCGGAGGAAACCACGTGATGAACGTGCGTTGAAGTTGCTGCAAACATTAGTGCCAACAGGTTACTAATTGAGCTGAATTGAGAAGATTTATCCAGGAAGATGAAAGTTGTCAGCGTGTAAATACATTAATATTGCGGCGGTCGCTTCGAGCAGCATGCTTGTCATGGTGTTGGTTGCTGTCGTATTAAATGTGCAGGGTATCAATTGGTTAGGCATGATAGCGATTGCGACAGGTGGTGGCGCGGCCTGTGTGGTTATGATGATCTGGCAATGTATTATTATGCATCAATCGCAGGCAGAGGTGATTGATGCTGTCACTCATATTGAATTATTGTTGGAGGGGAAAGCTGAAGAAGGACGATTTAAAAGTCGATTCGGTTACGATGGTATGATGAAGGTCGTTGCGGATGCTGTTGAGCAAGTTCGTGGTAAACAATCGCAACTCTTGATCCAAAAGCGTGAACTGGATATTCGATTGCGATTGGCTGAAGCCGAGCAGAAACATTTGGTGTCGATTCTTGATAGTTTGAATGATGCGGTCGTTGTGACAGATAGTTTTAATGAGCTTGCAATGGCGAATACGGCAGCTTCACGCTTATTCCATTTTGATATTGATGAATCGAAGCGTATGCCGGTGGACGAGGTGATCGCAGACCCGTCGATTTCACGTTTGATAACCGATATACGTGAATCAAGACAACGAGGCATGAAGCGTGTTGAGCAACGGATCATGAAGGCGGGGGAAGAATCAATATACGATGTCACCTTATCTTGTGTTGATGCGGAAATGCAGCCGAGTAATGTGGTTGGCGGCATCGAGGAACAAGTGAACGCGGGTGTGGTTACGATTTTGCGGGATGTCACAAAGGAACGAGAAATAGCAGAAACAAAAAGCGATTTTGTTTCGAATGTGTCCCATGAGCTTAGAACGCCGCTGTCTAGCATCAAGGCTTATATGGAGATGTTGATTGACGGTGAGGCAGCGGATGACGAAACGCGACATGAGTTTTACAATATTGTTCAAAGTGAAACGAACCGGTTGTCACGTTTAATAGATAACATATTGAACATTAGCCGTATTGAGTCAGGAATGGTGCGCATACAACGTGAGCATGTTGAGATATCCTCTTTGGTTGGCGATGCGATTAGTATTATGTTGCCACAGGCAAGAGCTAAGAGAATTGAGCTTGTTCAGAATAGTGTTATTACAGGTGTTCAAGTATTCGCGGATCACGACATGATTCTTCAGAGCGTACTGAATCTGATCAGTAATGCGATAAAGTACACAGAGCATGGTGGGCGAGTCGTTGTATCGTTGCGTGTTGGTGTTGAAGGTGAGAAAGTAACAGTAAGCGTGACTGATAATGGAGTTGGTATACCGGAAATAAGTTTACCGCATTTATTTGATAAGTTCTATCGAGTTGCTGATCACAAAAACTTGGCAAAAGGTACCGGGCTCGGTCTGAATTTGGTTAAGCATGTCATTGAAACTGTACACGGCGGACGGATTAACGTTGAAAGTACAGTGAATCACGGAAGTACATTTACTTTTGCTTTGCCGATTGCCGACAACACATAGGGAAGGCCGGAGAAGGAATGTCTGTTCCTGCCGGAATGAAGAAGGCGGAAGTAATAAACATTTATTATGGTGAGATAACCGGTATGTTAGTTTCCGGTTTTCGGAGCGGACATGAAAGAGCTGAAAACAATTTTAGTTGTTGATGACGAGACACATATTTTGCATGTTGTTTCATTAAAGCTACGAAATGCAGGCTATGAAGTCATCACAGCTGAAGACGGGGAAGAAGGGCTTGCTAAAGCGCAGGTTCATATGCCCGACCTTTTGATTACAGACTATCAGATGCCATTTATGACCGGGTTAGAGCTTTGTATCAAGTTATGCGAGCATGAAAAAACAAAAGAGATACCGGCTTTGATGCTGACTGCAAGGGGTTTTAGTCTTGCGAATGAATATCTCGAGCAAACCAATATTGAGGGTGTTTTGACAAAGCCCTTTAGTCCACGAGAAGTTTTAGCTCGTGTTGATGAAATAATGAATCGAAGTCAGATGATGGAGGCAAGAAAAGCAAGTTGAGTTTAGATGTTATCCAACATGACATCGGCATGTCGCCTGAGATTATGATGCGAGTGCGTCAATTAGGATTCACTTTAGTAGATATCTCACACGATGGGCATTCTTCGGTGCTGGGGCAGGATAACGGAGTTGAACTTGTTGTCGCAAGTCAAAATTTTTCTGATGCGCTTTGTCAGAGTTGGGAGCAGATTACAGATCCCAATAGATTGATGTACGAAGTTTTACCTGGCGTGATACTTGTATCAATGCCGATAAAACGTCGTCGCCGCGTTGAAGATCGTTTCAATGAGCATAGCCTTGCGGTGGTAGTGCTGACCGAATCTATACACGAAAATGGTTTGATCGAGTGTATTGCGAGATCGCAGCAAATCACTTCAGCAAATTTGCGTGAACAACTATCGAAGATTAGTGTTGTATCATCAGGCGAAGTTAATCGGCTTGTATCCATGTTGAGTTGGATGCATCAGGATGTGACTGAGATTGATCGGCGATTAACTGAGTTGCAATCAATGAGCTTGGAATTAAGTGAATCCTATGAAGAATTAAGTTTACTCTATAAACTATCAGTGAATATGCGAGTGAATCAGGAGCCTGCAGCTTTTCTTCAAGATGCCTGCGTGGAACTTCAGCAAGTATTGGGCGTTAAGTGGCTGGCTATTCAATTGATAGAGGATGATCCGCGTCTCGAAGATCTTGCGGGTCGTCTGATTACTGCGGGTGACTGTGCTCAAAGCACAAGGTGTGTGCATGAGGCAGGTAAATACCTCATGGTTCGCATGAGTCATGAGGAACATTCGGTTGTGCATGACGATACCGCGATGCTTGATGTGCCTCTTATACCTAAGTTAGCCAAAACGATGTTAATCGTGCCGATTCGATTTGAAGGCAAACAGCTCGGCATTCTGTTTGGTGGGGATAAAATTGAAGGTACGCATATTGATTCTATTGATGTGAAGCTATGCGATTCGCTTGTCAATAGTATGTCGATTTTTCTCGGCAACATGATGCTGTATGAAGATGCACAGTCTATGTTTATAGGTACGCTTCATGCACTGACAAACGCAATTGATGCGAAAGATTCATACACACATGGCCACTCAGAGCGTGTTGCTTTGATGAGTCGTAACCTTGCAGAAGCAGCAGGTTTTGACGCAACTTTTGTCGAACGCACCTATATTGCAGGACTGCTGCACGATGTCGGAAAAATCGGTGTGCCTGAATCAGTTCTGTCGAAACCCGGGCGCCTATCAGAATCTGAATACGATCAGATCAAACAACATCCGGAGATTGGCTCAAGAATTGTAAGTGGGATTCGACAGATGAGTGATTTGATCCCGGGTGTACTCTGTCACCACGAACGATGGGATGGGTGTGGTTATCCGAACAAATTGGCGGGGAATGACATTCCGATTATGGGGCGGATCATTGGGCTTGCTGATGCATTTGATGCGATGAGTTCGAATCGCACATATCGTCAAGCGATGAATCTTAATGAAGTTTTGAGCGAGATCGTTCGGTGTCGCGGGCAGCAATTTGATCCTGAATTAGTAGACGTATTTGTACGCTTAGATTTTAGCCCATTCTTTGATCTGATCGCAAAGCATCACGATGATAAGCAGAAAAGAATATCAGCATAAAAGCGGTTGGCAAAAGCGAATCGCTTTTATTAATAGGCTTTCAATTAAACGTCTAAATCATCTGCATCCTCTGCATGTTCCATAATAAATGAGAAGCGTGCAGAAGGATCCTTACCCATAAGATCGTTCATGATGCGGTCGGCAGTTAAGCCGTCTGTAATATCGACACGCAAAAGGCTTCGGGTTTTTGGGTTAAGCGTTGTCTGCCAGAGTGTTTTGGGCATCATCTCGCCCAACCCTTTGAAACGCGTGATCTCAACCTTTGCATTGCCTTTTTTATAATCTGTGAGGATTTTTTCGCGGTGATCTTCGTCAGCAGCCCAGTAGGTTTCTTTGCCAATATCTACGCGGTAGAGCGGTGGAACCGCGATATAAACACGGCCTGCAGTAATAAGATCCTTCATGTGCCTGAAGAAGAATGTCAGAAGCAGCGTGGTAATGTGATGGCCATCAGAATCAGCATCGGCTAACAGGACGACACGTGCATATCTTAGCCGACTAATATCAAAATCTTTGCCAATTCCACAACCCAATGCAGTGATTAGATCGGAAATTTCTTTATTGCCCATGACTTTAGAAAGGCCAAGAGATTCGGTATTCAGAACCTTGCCGCGAAGAGGTAGAATTGCTTGGTGATTTCTATCGCGGCCTTGTTTTGCTGAGCCGCCTGCAGAATCACCTTCGACGATGAACAGTTCCGTGTTATTTCGATTTGAAGTCAGGCAATCAGCCAACTTCCCAGGTAAAGTCAAGCGGTTTGTTGTTGCTGACTTACGAGAGACCGAAGCCGATGCAGCACGTGATGCTTCACGCGCTCTGGCTGCAGCAATGATACGTGAAACGATGCCTTCAGCAGATGTTCGATTATGATTCAGCCAATGTTCAAGGGCAGGTCGAAGAGCATTATCAATATAAGGTTGAACCTCAGAATTGTTCAAACGATCTTTCGTCTGGCCCTGGAATTGCGGATCTGGAATAAAGATAGACAAGATACCAACGATGCCTTCGCGGATGTCTTCATGTGTGAGTTTGACGCCGCGCGGAGTGAGGTTGTGCGTATCGATATAGTTGCGGACTGCTTTGGTGATCCCAGCCCGCATGCCGTTTTCGTGTGATCCGCCTGACCCGGTTGGAATGCCGTTGACGTAAGACCGGATCAACTCATCGGTTGATTCTGTCCAATGGAAAACAATTTCGCATTTACCTTCAATGCCTTCCTTTTCCAAGGCAAAGACTGCATGGTTTAAGGGCTTGGCGTTATGCTCTTTGGTGATTTTTTGTAAAAAATCCGCGATGCCGTTTTTATTCTCGAAGACTTCAGTCTTGCCATCCACCTCATTGTGGTAGGTGACCTTTACGTTTTTATGTAGGAACGACACTATTTCAAGTCGTTGCTGGATCGTTTCTGGATTGAAGTTGGTTTTAGGAAAAATGGTTGGATCTGGGTGGAAATAGATGGTCGTACCCGAGCCGCGAGCTTTCCCAAGTTTTTTGATTTTACCGTCGGCTTTGCCCGTCCTAAATTTTAACTGCCATTCGTAGCCATCACGTTTCACCGTTGCGTAGAGCTTTGTTGAAAGTGCATTAACGACTGAAGCACCAACACCATGTAAGCCACCGGAAGTTTTGTAGTTGGCGTTTTCAAATTTACCGCCCGCATGAAGCGTGGAGAGAATGATTTCCAGTGCAGATTTCTTATGCTTCGGATGAATATCTACAGGGATACCGCGCCCATTGTCTGAGACAGAGATGGATGTACCATCTTTGTGCAGTGTTAGACTGATTTCGGTCGCGTGGCCGTTCATGGCTTCATCGACAGAGTTATCTAATATTTCCCATACCAAGTGATGTAAGCCCGTTGACCCAACGCCACCAATATACATGCCAGGACGTTTACGGACAGGGTCAAGTCCTTCTAGGACCGTGATATCCTTCGCGGTATATGATCCACCAGATGATGCTGCTTTTTTCTTGGCCATTGTTTCCCTAATGCCACTCTTTATTGTGATCAACGTATGGTTGAAATTTGTTTATTTACTAATGCTGACGCTGCCGTTGGGTTGGATCGTCAATGTCACCGGCCCTTGATAATTCGGCCCCAATGCTTCGCCTATTCTTAAGTTGGCCGAAGTACGATCTTTATTCATTTTTGACCAGTGGAGGCCGATCGTTCTTGGCAAGTACTTATTTTTCAGAGTTTCTGTGCTACTTTTCTCTATCGAACCGTAGCTCATGTGCGTCATCCGTGAATCGCTACTATTGATGCCAACATCTATGATTTTTGCGCCGGTTTTATTTTTGACTGTGAATGTGATTTTCTTAGGCTTACTTGCCTCGGCTGTTGATTCTGTAGTATTCTCATTGCCATTTCCGCCGCATGCAGCCATACCTAAGCATAAAACCAAGATCAGTAAGCATTTCATATCACAATCCTAACTACAACACAGTCTCATGTATGGCACGAAGATTATTCATCTTCAATCAACAGTGGCGGTGCGGGCTCTTCAGGGATCACAGAAGTAATCTTGCCATGTTTCTGGATCTCCGTGCCTTTGCCGCCACGTGAAGTTGTCTTATATTTTGCGGTTGAGATCGTCTTCTCCGCGCCACGATTCGTTTTGACCCGTAAGAGATCCCGATCACCTGTCGACGCTTTGAATCCTACGATTTGATCGTCTTTCGCTAGTTTAATCAGCTGCACACCTTTGCCTGGTCCTGACAGGAAGTTGACATCTTCTGCTTTGCAGATCATTGCGCGACAATTTGCCGAGACCGCCAAGATCGTTTCAAGGAGCTTCGTTTTTGTTCTCGGTTTGGTTGTGACCAGCTCGACTCCCACGACACGTGAGCCTTTCGCTGGGCGTGCAAATTTTCTACCAGCCTTCGTTGAGGGCTCGATATAGTTTTCAATCGAGATACGTAAGGCATACCCATCCGAAGTGACCGCAAGTAGATGTTGCAGAGGCCACTCTAAGCCGCTTTTTTCGTTCAGTTTAACATCACTGAATTTTTTGTCCGTGCCCAATGCACGCGGGTCAAGCGAGTATGCCGCAACAATTTTCTCGCCATCTTTCAGCTTGAAGAGTTTCTGAATCGGTTCCCCGTAACCGGTCGTTGCTGGGATATCCAGCACGCGTGCAGTATACGCTGTGCCCAGATTCGAAAAGAAAACAACTGTATTTCTAGTCGATCCCGCGACACACGCTAATACAGAATCGCCTTCACGCAAACGAGTGTTTGCAGGATCTTTGATTTCTTTCTGGCGTTTTACCCAGCCATCTGTCGTGATGAGCACGTTTGCTTCTTCAGCGACGATGAAGTCTTCTTCTGAGAATTCCGGCTCGTCATCTACCGATGCAATCAGTGAGCGGCGTTTGTCAGTCTTCCCAAATCGCTGTTCCATCTCTTCGACTTCACCACGAACAATTTTCCAGCGTCCGTTTGCTGTCTCGTCGTTCAACAGCTTCTTAATCTCATTCGCCCGCTTTTTCTTTGCTTTAAGCTCATCTTGAATCACTAGAATTTCAAGTCGAGCCAAGCGATACAATTTCAATTCAAGAATTGCATCTGTCTGTTCTTCATCCAGCTTGAATTTTTTTATGATCTTTGACGCTGCATCCGCTTTGCCTTCGGATTTTCGGATGATACGAATGATCTCATCAAGCGCATCAAAGACCGTCATGAAGCCTTCGAGAATGTGAATCCGTTTATTCAGTGCATTCAGTTCATGTTCAAGCCGCCGTGTGACCACTTCGAGCCTAAAGTTAAGAAAATACCTTAAAATCGAGCGTAAATCGAGCCTGTCCGGCGCGCATACCTCAGGATTGTCCGTCGGTACTAGGCACGTTAGGTTGACCGAAAAATTCGACTGCAGCGGCGTGTTCTTATATAGATACGCCAATACTTTGTTTTCGTCTGCATCCTTTTTCAGGTCAAGCTCAATACGGATATCGTCTGTCGACACATCGCGCACATCCAGTAGTAGCGGCATCTTTCGAGAGATCACTACATCCGCGATCCGTTCCACCAATGTCGATTTGTTCACCATGTACGGGATCGATGTGATGTAAAGTTTCTTAACCGTTCTCGTTGCCGGGCCCGCCTCCCATGTCCCTCGCGTCCGCACCGTCCCCGACCCCGTTTTATAGATCTGCGTAAGTTCTTCCCGGTTATTAATTATTTGGCCGCCCGTTGGGAAGTCCGGCCCTTTCACCGTTCTTGCTAGCTGTGCGCTGGTCAATTCCGGATCGTCGATCAGTCTAATCAGCGCTTTGCATAACTCACTCAAGTTATGTGGCGGAATACTTGTCGCCATCCCCACCGCAATACCTGTAGCCCCATTCAGCAACAAGTTCGGCAGTTTCGCAGGCAATACCACCGGCTCACTCTTCGTGCCATCATAGTTCGGCCGAAACGTGACCGTGTTTTGCCCGATCTCATTCAGCATCTCCACCGCTGCCGCTGTCATACGGCATTCCGTATATCGCATCGCCGCCGCAGGATCCCCGTCCAGTGACCCGAAGTTCCCCGACCCATCCACCATCGGCAATCGCATCGCAAACGGCTGCGCCATTCTCACCAACGCATCATAAATACTCGAGTCGCCATGCGGGTGATAGTTACCCATCACATCACCCACCACCTTCGCACTCTTACGGAATTTCGCTTCATGAGTCAGCCGTTGCTGCCACATCGTAAACCCGATTCGTCGCTGAACCGGCTTAAATCCATCACGAACATCCGGCAACGCACGTGAGGTAATCACACTCAGCGCATAATTCAGATACCGCTTCTGAGCTGCTTCATGCAATGAAACCTGCTCTTCACTAGCTTTTAACCCCCCGCCCTCTTCAGACGCACCACCACCAAACAGCAAACCTTCGTCGCTGCTTTTAGATTTTCTACGACTCGATGACTTACGCTTGGCCAACCTGCGGCCCTCCGTGGCAATTTCTTGAGTACCAGTGTCATCCAATGACGCTGATCTCTGCTTACTATATCAACATAATCGCGCACTAAGCCCATGACAAGCATCTGCGCCAACGACTTATTTTAAGCATATTTCGCCTTCTCTGCTCGCAAACTTACCTTTTCAACACGTCTCAGGTATCCTTAAGCCTATGCCAGATCTCAACGCCCATCCTCATACCCCCGATGACCTCGCTGATCATCCCCGCAACCCCGATCGCCCTCTCCGTATCCTTGGCATCGACCCCGGCCTTCAGATCACAGGCTACGGCATCGTCGATCTTCAGCCTAATGAAATCGAACCCACCCTTGTTGAGGCCGGCGTGTTCAAGTTTTCCTCCAAGAAATCCATCGAATCCCGCCTGCTTGCTCTCCACACCGATCTCACCGCTTTGATCACCGAACTTAATCCCCATCAACTCGCTATCGAAAAGCTCTTCGCACACTACAAACATCCCAACACCGCCATCATCATGGGTCATGCTCGAGGCACAATCCTCCTCGCCGCAAAGCAGCACAGCTTGGAAATTTTCCATCTCGCCGCCAACGAAGTGAAAAAATCCGTCACCGGTTACGGCCACGCCTCCAAATCACAAATGCAACTCGCCGTCCAGTCCCAGTGCAATCTCCCAAATCTCCCCGAACCGCCCGATGTCGCCGACGCCATCGCCATTGCCCTCACCCATGCCCGCCGCATCGCTTTTGATCAAGTCACTTCTTCTCGTTGATATCTCCCCCATATTTTCCATCCCTTCTTTCCCATCCAATAGACTCACTTCCATCTTCGATATACCCTACTTTCATGATCACGCTACCTCCAGCTCTGCTCATCGACCTCGATGATACCATCCTCGATACCACGCCATCCGCCGATCGTAATTGGCTCAACACTGCTCAGCGAGCCCGAGATGCCGGCATCCCCATCGATCCCACTCATTTTACGCAACACATGGATGATGTACGCGATTGGTTCTGGTCAGATCCACAGCGTTCACTCATCGGCCGTCTCAATCTCGAGCAAGCTCGCGCTGACATGATCACCGAAACGCTCGTTCGTATGGAATATCCCAATGATATTCCTACCCTTGCCGAGCAACTCCAAAAAGATTTCACCGCCAACCGTATTCCCGTCATGCAGCCACTTGACGGCGCGATGACAGCACTCGCCGAATTCAAAAATCGCAACATCAAAACCGCACTCCTCACCAACGGCATGGCCGCCACCCAACGTGCCAAAGTTATTCATTTCGAGCTCGAACAATACTTCGACAAAATCTACATCGAAGGTGAGATTGGCATCGGCAAGCCCGAACCCAAACTTTTCCACCGCGTACTCAGTGAACTCGATGTTACCCCCGACCAAGCCTGGATGATTGGCGATAGCCTCGCTTGGGAAGTGGCCGCCCCTCAGCAACTCGGCATCAAAGGCGTTTGGCTCGACTGGCGCCGCCAAGGCCTGCCCGCCGAGTCCGACATCATCCCCGATCTCATCATCCACTCACTCGCTGACCTCATCTAGAGCATTTTGCGTCATGACTTGCAGAGTAAGCCAATGTCTCAAACAACAGCAGGTTCACATCAGAAGCATTTGTCGCGTAACGACCTGCTGGTCAACACTGTAGGTATTTAAGTAAGACGCTTTAAATGCCCCTATAATACGCCTGCATTCTCACACATTCGTTCCCTGTATTAGCAACCATCATCAATCAAGGACGCAACATGCAACGTATCAAAGCCCGCCTTCAATCCGAGCAACCCATCACATGGCTCTTCTACGGCGACTCCATCACCCACGGCCTCTGTCATACAAACACACAACGCAATTACGTTGATCATTTTCACGAACGCATTCGCGGCGAAATGGCGCGCATACACGATATCGTTCTCAACACCGCAATTTCCGGCCAAACAACAAAAAACCTTATCGCTGAATACGATCATCGTGTCACCAAACGCATCCCCGATGTCATTTTCCTCATGATTGGCATGAACGATTGCGCTCAAAATGAACTCAACGTCCCACTCCCACAATTCGCCGAAAACCTCGATACCCTCATTGATATGAACACCAAACTCGGTACCGACACCATCCTCCAAACCACATGCCCCGTCCTCCCCGGCGGATTCAACCTTGATCGCGAAAACTCCTTTAACGATTACATGCAAGCCATCCGTGATGCTGCCCAAAAACACAACTTACCAATCATCGACCATGCCAAACTCTGGCAATCCGCATCGCCCTACGCACACATCAACCGCATGTCTGACCCATTCCATCCCAACGCTTTCGGCCACGCCGCCTTTACGCACCTTATCTTCTCCGAACTCGGCATCCTCGAACCACAATCCGCAACTAGCCAATTTGCACAGACCCATGCCATGCAACCCGAATCTCAACCCACTAGCTAATCGTTAAATAGGCAGAAACAATAAAGCGCAGTCAAGCCCGTCACCGCCGGTGACGGGTTATTTTTCTATAAAAGCACCAATTGCCTTCAACTCATATCCCCCCTCATCTCTCTCCCTCAAAATTCTCACCGCTGTTTGACCATGTAATCAATCATCGCCCGGCAAAATGCAGGCAGATCATCCGGCCTTCTCGATGAAATATGATGCCGATCCACGACCACTTCGCTATCTTCCCATACTGCACCCGCATTGATCATGTCATCCTTAATTCCCGGTGTACTCGTGTACTGATACCCCTTCACCACATCTGCGCTGATATTAATCCACGCCCCATGACAGATCGACGCAATCATTTTCTCTTGCTCCTCAAATCCCTTCGTAAACGTCAATACCTCGTCAAACCGTCTGAGCTTATCAGGCATCCACCCACCCGGAACAATTAACCCATCGAAATCTTCTGCCCGTAGCACCCGCACCGCAACATCCGACACCTGCGGATATCCATATTTCCCAACATATTTCTCACCCGCTTCAATTCCCGCAATTATCACCTCTGCGCCCACTTCACGCATCCGATATTTCGGATACTGCAATTCCAAGTCCTCATAATCATCTCCTACAAACATCGCGATTTTGCGTCCTTTTAACACCGGCATGGTTTTCTCCTTTTTCTCGCACCATGTACAACCACAATTTTATATCCACACACGCAATCTTTCATCACCCCATTTACCCGCTATCGTAACTTTGCCTTCCATCCCCCAAAACATTTCGCATAATACTTCTATGGAACAGCATCTCCTCGGCATCGACATCGGAACTTCAGGCACCAAAACACTCATCTGCACTCCCACCGGCAAAGTTCTAGCAACCGCAACCGCACCCCATACCCTTCAATCCCCCAAACCCGGCTACTCTGAGCAAGACCCGGATCAATGGTGGGCCGCCACCTGTAAAGCGACCCGTGCCGTTTTTCGTAAAGCCGCAATCCCCAAGTCATCTATTCAGGCAATAGGTCTATCGGGACAGATGCACGGCTCGGTCTTTCTTTCAAAAAATCACACACCTCTCCGCCCCGCCATCTTATGGAACGATCAACGCACCGCCGCTGAATGCGCCGAGATCGAATCTCTCATGGGTTCACGTAAAAAGCTCATAAAAGCCGTTGGCAACCCCGCGCTCACCGGTTTCACAGCCCCTAAAATTCTTTGGCTTCGCAACCATCAACCTCGCCTTTATGATCGCACCACTCAAATCCTTCTTCCAAAGGACTACATCCGTTTCCGCATGACCAGCACGTTCGCCACCGACGTCGCTGATGCCTCCGGCTACCTCCTTCTCGACATCGCTAAACGCAAATACAATCCAACTGTGCTTCGTAAGCTGCAAATCGACTCATCCCTCCTTCCCCCAACATACGAATCTCATGAAGTCACTGCCGAACTCTCAACTTCCGGCGCTAAGTCGCTCGGCCTACTTCCCGGTATCCCCGTTGTTGCCGGCGCTGGTGACAATGCCGCCGCCGCTATCGGTAATGGCGTCACTTCACCCGGCATCCTTACCGCATCCATCGGCACCTCAGGCGTTATGTTCGCGCATGCCGACACCCCCACTCTCGATCCCGATGGCCGTGTCCACACAATGTGCTCTGCCGTCGCTGATAAATGGTGCGTCTTCGGCTGCGAACTATCTGCCGGTGCATGCCTTCAATGGTTCCACAATAACCTCGCCGAGGACACAATCAAGCAAGCCAAAAAACAGAAACAAGATCCCTACACACTTCTGCTCCAGCAAGCCTCACAAACGCCCCCCGGCGCCGAAGGTCTTTACTTCCTCCCATACCTTACCGGCGAACGTTGCCCTCATCCCGATCCACTCGCCAAAGCAGCATGGATCGGCCTAACCATCCGCCACACCCATCCTCACCTGACACGCGCTCTCGTCGAAGGCGTCACCTTCGGCATGAATGACATCCTACAAATCCTTCGCAATATGCAAATCCCCACAAAAACGATCCGCCTGACCGGCGGCGGCGCACGCGATCCATTTTGGCGACAACTTCAAGCCGATATATACAACTCACCTGTCGCAACCGTTAACACAGATGAAGGTCCCGCCTACGGCGCCGCCCTCCTCGCAGCCGTCGGCATCGGTCTGCACCCCGACATTCACGCTGCCTGTAAAACCGCGATCGAACAATCTAAGAAACTCAAACCTAATCGCAAACTCATTGCATTCTATAAAAAACAGCACGCACAATATCAACGTTTGTATCATGCTCTCGCCTCTGAATATCAACACATCGCAAACTTAATAAATGCCTAATCATCCGCTGTGGATTTTCTTGCAAGCCAATCACTATAGTTTCGCCTACGGGTATTCATCCCCGATCATTGCCGTAAATGTTTATAGATAATTCTGGACCGATCACAGATGTTTATAAGGTGCAACGTTGCCTTTTCGTTGTAACTGCGCTAAAGGACTAGCCCCGCCATGCCAATGGAGCCCTACATGGCAAACATTAAGAACAACAACTTCATTTGGAATCAACTCCCCAAGCTCGACCCCACACCTCCCGATGTTTTTTTCAATCGCCGTGCTTTCATTAAAGCCCTCGGCCTCGGCTCCATTGCCCTTGCCGCCACATCACCCTTTGCGTTCCCAACCCGAGCTCAAGCTCAAATGGGCCGCGCGCGTTACACCAAAGCCGACATCCCCACCATTGAACGACCCGGGCTCAATTCCGATTTCGTTCTCTCCAAATATCCCGCTAAACGCAACCCCGATTTTATCCAAATGCCCGGCAACGTGAAGCGGCTTACCCCTAAACTCGATGCACTCGCCTACAATAATTACTACGAATTCACGACCACAAAAACCGATGTCTGGAAGCTAGCCCAAGACTTCGATCCAGATCCATGGTCAATCGAAATCACCGGCGAATGCCACAAACCCAGAACACTTTCCATCGACGATATCTACAACTTCCCACTTGAACAACGCAACTACCGTTTCCGATGTGTCGAAGCTTGGGCGATGGATGTCCCTTGGACCGGTGTCCCATTCCATAAAGTTCTCGAATCCGTCGAACCTACCTCTAATGCAAAGTACGTCAAATTTACATGCGTCGAGCGTCCCAAACAAATGCCTGGCCAGGTCAGCATGCCTTGGTATAAATGGCCCTATTTCGAAGCTTGGCGAATCGACGAAGCTATGAACCCACTTCCGCTACTCGTCACAGGCATCTACGACCAACCCATCCCACGCCAAAACGGCTCCCCCTTCCGCATGATCATCCCTTGGAAATATGGCTACAAAGGCCCGAAATGCCCTGTAAAAATAGAACTTCTTAAAGAACGTCCTGAAACTTTTTGGCACGCAGAAGTTCCAGATGAATACTCTTGGCTCTCAAACATCAATCCTGCTGTTCCCCATCCCCGCTGGTCTCAAGCCTCCGAAGTCCTTATCGATGACGGCAAACGTCGACAAACACTTTTGTATGGCGGATACGGCGATTACGTTGCCAAGCTCTACAAGAAATCATAAGCACATAGAAACATATAAAAAAGGCACGCCTCTAATTGCGTGCCTTTTACTATTAATGAGTTAGATGCCTTATTCGACATATCCATCATGGTTCCGCTCTTTGATCACATCATCGCCATGTTTATCCGTTTTTCGTTCGATTTTTTTACCGTTCAGTCTGCCTGCGCGATGTCCATCTAATGCATAGACTCTTTGCTGTACCAGATCTCGCATCGGACGTTCATACGTTATATCCTTGCCCGCCTTTGATTCCTGCGTCTCAACTAAAAATTGAACCACCGAGTATGTCCGATCCTTCCGCGTTACTTTAAACGTGATCTTAAAGCTGTCATCCTTATTGCGCTTGATCGTTACTTCTTCATAGACACGCGAATCTTGCAGATATCGTTCGAAATCCATGTAACTCTGTGCATAGAACCCCATGTCATGATGGTATTGCAAAAACGCATTTTTTAGCGTAGTCGCCCTTTTAACATTCTGATCATTGATGCTTCGAGCTGCCTCAGATCGTCGTTTATCTGACGAGTCCAATAACGGGCCAAGCACGCATCCGCCCAAATTCGCAACCATCAATGCCACAACCAACCAACTTGCTCTTTGTTTTGTGCTCATATCTTAATATTCGGAACCACACCACAAAGCGCATAAAAAAACGGACGGCTGGTGCTTTGCACATCAGCCGTCCCAGCGTTGGATGGTAGATAGATTCGTTTATTTACCAAGATTTCAGACCAACACTCCCATCTATCAGTTTATTTATTTGGACGTTCGTTCGTGCTCGCCCTAACTTCAACCACGCGATGTTGTTCCTGAGCATGCTTTGTTAAACCGAATCCGATCATTAATAGACCAACGATCGCCAGCACGTGACTCATCATCAATCCGCCTTCATGCCCTAAACTCACGTAAAGCACAAACACAATCGTAATAGTTGCCGTGATTAGCCTGATCATCGGATTCATACTGCCTCCATAGCTGCTCAATTAGATTCGTTAAAACAAATTGGATCTGTAATCAATAGAAAATATAACACCCTTAAAGGCAAATCTTTTTAGCTATTTTTATTATTTAATCCCACTTCCCCATACTGCACGATCCAAACAGAATTACGTATGTTAAACCATAACGGCTATAACGATTAAATCGCGATAGTCTCAATGTTGTTTATTCAATATGATATTCTTTGTGATGAATAGCAATGATCGCACGAGCTGCTTCAGATTCTTTCAATGCAATGACACTTCGTCTATTCAACGAGTAGGCCAACTAACCGTTCCGCATTCTCTTTTAGCCAATCTACTTTTCGCCCAACCATCTCTAAAAACGCAGCACCATCCATATTCGCAAACTGTCCAGTCGCCGCCACAGGGATCGCGCTCTCAGCAATCAACGCTTCAATCATCAGCCACGGCATTACTTCCACCTCTGCCTTCGATAACACGCAATCTCTCACCCCTTCATACCCTCTCACAAACCGTTTAAGCCGTGATTCATCTAGATACGCTGGCCATCTCTCCGGATGATCGCCGCCACCCAAAATCGAAAACTGTAACGCACCATTCGCGACATCCATCACACGTTGCTGTATGCGCGCCGCATCATAATCGATCACCGCAACAACCCGCCCACGCCGATATAACAAATTACCCGGATGCCAATCCGAATGTACCACCTGTGTTGGCCAATCGTCCATACCCAGCAATTTCCCCTTCAATCCCGCGCTTAGATAGTCCTCTTCCAACCCATCGCTCAGTTCTTCCAACTCCTTCATCCGACCGATCCCATGATCCCCCTTCACCTTATTGATCGCCTGCGGAATCAATTCAAATGTTTTCTTGACCATCACAGAATCATGGTACGTCCCTTTAGCCGGCTCATACTCTGACTTAAAATCTTTCGTTAGCCGGTGATACAACCCCAGAATCTTTCCGCCTTCACTCGTTGTCTCCAACTCCCCGTCGTAACTCGACCCCTTAATGTACTCAAACAATTCGTATACACGCCCACCAAGTTGAAGCATCGAATTGTTTTCATCCCTCGTCCCAATCAGATGAGGCAATGGGAACTGCTTTTCCGTTAAATGCAATTGCAACGCATGGCAAAACGCAACCTTAAACGGATCGTCCTTCCCATGTGCTCTTCGCTTTAATAAATACAGCCCACTATCCGTTCTAATCAGCGCTTTGGGAGCTTTCCGTGACCCTCTCGGGAACTCCTGGATCGCACGGATAATCCCGACATCGTAATGCGACATTACCACCGCCAATTCATCCGCGCCGAACCGTAGCCGTCCTTTTCGCCCTTCTCCAAGTCCTTCAAATCCACCACCACTACTACCGCCAGATAGCCCAACCCGATCCCCGCCACTATCACTACCGATGAAATCCTGCGCACTCGATAACTGCATGTGAGGCCATTCGCCCTCACGTTTCTTCTTTGCCTCCCCCCCATCGGCCGCTTCCCCGAACAAGCTGTCCGACAAATCACTCATATCGTTCTCACCCATCCCCCCCCTCCCAATTGACAATGCGCTTACCAGACTAATCATCAATTAGCCCTTGATCGCAACGCAGTACAGTTCGCGAATATCGCATGGATCTAGCACTTCCAAGGGCTATTCAACATTCTGCACTTGTTCCTTGATCCGATCGATCAAGCTCTTGACCTCGACAATCGCGCGGCTAATCTCCGCGTCATTCGACTTCGACGCAATTGTATTTGCCTCACGCAACAATTCCTGTGCCAAGAAGTCCAACGTTCTTCCCACAGGTTCAGCGTCATCGCGATATATAATCTGTTCCAGTTGCTCCAGATGTCCAATCGTCCGCGTAATCTCCTCCGAGATATCCGAACGATCCGCATACACAGCCACTTCCTTCATCAGATCAGCTTCACCTACCGCCAACTCCGCACGCGCCATCAATTGGTTGACGCGCGACTTCAACTTGTCGTGATATTCTTCAATCACCACTGACGCACGCGCCTTGACCTGCTGCGTACGCTCAAGAATCGCGCCGCGATGCTTCATCAAATCAGCCGCTAGCGATTCACCCTCAATCACACGCATTTGGTTCATCTTCACGATCGCTTCTTTCAGCAATCCCTTCAGAATCTCACGCGCCTTATTCATGATCGTTTCATCGTCTTCCGCAGGTTGCAACACGCCCGGAAGCGCCAGCAACTGCGTCAAGTCGATATGCACTGAATTGCTATCATCAATCTTCGTTTTAATCGTTTCAAGATGATCGACATAAGCCAGAATCGCCTCGTCATTCACGCGGCTCGCAGCCTTCGCATCCGACAACCGCATCTTGATCGTCATCGTAAATGATCCGCGATGTACCGATTTTCTAAGCGCTGATTCGAGTTCTGCTTCCAGACCCGCAATCTGTTCCGGCATCCGGATCGTCGCTTTGAAATACTTATTGTTCAAGCTCCGCAGCTCAAGCGCGTAATGCACGCCATCAATCTCTCCTGCCGCGTCGCCAAAGCCTGTCATCGATCGAATCATTCTATTCCGCCTGTTTCTGTGACCATCATCGGCAACCGTCTGAGTATGCGTGCCTGTTGAGGTTCAATTCAATACTTAATCTATTCATTTTTACACGACAAACACTTCGCCCGCGCAAAATAATTGTCTGACATACAGTAGTTTATCGTCACTGCCCCGTAACGATATAACAATTCACCCCATCCGTCACATACAACTGCCGCAACGCAATTCATCCCGTCCCTATAACCCCTCCAAACATCCCTCAGCCCACATTCTACACCTTGCCCAAAGCCAAATAAAAACCGCTGGCTTCACACCAGCGGCCTTGAATATTTGTTCTAAACACCTGACAACAATCAATTACTGATTATTCGTGTTGTCCTGCGGGGCCGTCGTGTCTGGCACGATCGGAGCTTCAACTTCTGAATCAACCTTCGCGCCCTCAGGTGCCGCGCCTTCTTCAGCTGGGCCGGGGACGTCGGTGACGTCAGCTGGCTGCTGCGGATCCACCGCTTCGGTTGCCAGGTCGTCAATCTCTTCAGAGTCGACTTGATTGACCGTAAGTTCTTGCTCCAAAGCATCATGCGTGTCGTTGACCAAGAGGTTCAAGCCGATCGCAAGGCCGAGGAAAATAATAAACGCAGCGATCGTGATTTTGGTCAGCACATCGCCGGTTTTCGCGCCGAAAGCAGCACCTTCTGAACCGCCGCCGCCGCCAAAAGCGCCGCTCAGGCCGCCGCCCTTAGGTTTTTGGATCAGGATGACTAGCATCATGAAAGCAGCCACCAAGACGAACAATGTCATCAAAGTGTAAATCAGACCGTAGTTAACACCGAGTATCATCATGCTCATAAATTCCAAATAATAATGGATTTAGCTTCGGTTTCAGCCCCAAGTCGTCCCCGAAATCAATACTGATTTTACGCGTCCGTATCCGACAAAGTCACATTAAAACGCGCATAACCGCCATACATCTGCATAGCGTGTTCAGCATGATACCGCGCAACGCTTGATACAACCAACTTTCCGTGCCTCCACGCACCTTCCACATCGTAGCGAAAGTCGGGTGTGGTCGCATCAGCTCGTGTAAGTCGGATATGAAAATAAAAAAACAGCTGCGTGTGAGCACGCAGCTGTTTTGATTGCTTATCTGCTTCCAAACATCTAAATCTTGAGTTTGAAAGGATTAACGCTGATTACTTCGCAGCGTTGATGATGCCCATGAAGTCGTCAGCTTTGAGAGCAGCGCCGCCGATGAGGCCGCCGTCGATGTCTGCTTGACCCATGAGTTCGCCAGCGTTGGAAGGCTTCATGGAGCCGCCGTATTGGATGCGGACGCCGTCAGCAACTTCTTTGCTGAACATGGATGTGAGGTGCTCGCGGATGGCTTTGTGAGCCTTCTGAGCGTCTTCTGGGGTTGCAGTTTTGCCGGTGCCGATGGCCCAGACAGGTTCGTATGCGACGACGACGTTTTTCATTTGCTCGGCTGTGACGCCTGCGAGGCCGTAGCTCATTTGAGCGGCGTTGATTGCGTCAGTCTGGCCGGCTTCGCGCTGTTCAAGTTTTTCACCGATGCAGAAGATAACTTCCATGCCGGCTTCGAGAGCCTTGAGGTTCTTTTCATTGATGAGCACATCGGTTTCGCCGATGACGTGACGACGTTCGCTATGTCCTGTCAATACGACACTTACGCCAACGTCCTTGAGCATATCGAGGCTGATTTCACCGGTGTATGCACCGTTGCCAGCGGTCCAGAAATCCTGGGCGCCGAGCTTGATGGTTTTGTTGCCGGCTTCGCAGAGTGCTTGGCTGATGGCGTCGAGGTAGACAAATGGTGGGCAGATTGCGACTTCACAAGGAGCGGCGTCGTCGACCTTGGTTGCCAAGTCTTTGGCAAGTGCGACGGCTTCTGCCTTGTTGAGGTTCATCTTCCAGTTACCACCTACATATTTTTTACGGCTGGCCACGGCTAGCTCT
The DNA here is from genome assembly GCF_007747445.1 of Poriferisphaera corsica. Lineage (NCBI taxonomy): Bacteria > Pseudomonadati > Planctomycetota > Phycisphaerae > Phycisphaerales > Phycisphaeraceae > Poriferisphaera > Poriferisphaera corsica. Next base: position 3,762,776 of record NZ_CP036425.1, on the reverse strand, counting down.
CCCTTGTGTAAATAAAGGTTATTTAATGGTTTACATGTTGCCGATCCCAAGGGTGTGGGTGGCATTGTGTGTTTGGCGCATGCGGGGAGGCATGGCCGGGAAGCGATCGGAAACAACTTCCGGGGGCTTCAGGCCCATATTGTAGGGATAAATGAGTCCTTTGGCATATTCAAGGGGTGTTAGAAATCTGAAGCAGGTAGTGGGCGGGATTGGGTAGGCTGTTGGGGAGCGGAAAAGGTTGGCATATTGGTTGAATACGGCGCGCATAAAGCTGAGAAAAGGAAGGTCTTGTGCGCACGTTTTGTGTGCGGCGCACACGCTGAATTTATAGGTTGTTTGGTGAGCGTGAGTTGGGCGAAGCGGTTTGCGCGCACAGTGATTTTTGTACGCGGGGCGTTTTCGGGCGTTTTGGCACAACTTTGGTGAGAAATGGCGAGAAAAAGTGAAAGAATGTTGTGTTATGGTCAGTTTTGGCGAGGTGGGATTGGTGTGCGCGCAGAGTAGATGGTTGATTTGTGTGCGCATGACTGATTGAGATTTAGATGCTGGCTGCGGTGTCTGATGGGGGGATAGATTTATCTTGTTGTTGAGTGGATGGAAGATTAAGTTTGAGAGATGGCTGATCAAGTTTTTTATAAAGGATCGCGAAGAGGTGCGTATGCGATCTTGTTTTTTGTGTTGTGTGTGATGGTGAGTGGTATGACGTGGGGGAAGGGTGTTGTGTCTGATGTGGGGGAATTGAGTGGGTTTAAGGAAAGCCGATATTTTGATGAGCGGATTCGTGAGTATGTGTTTGATCCGAATGTGAAGGTGCATATTAATGCGCCTTCCGCGAAGTCGTTTGGCGGCGGGAAGCCTGTGCGTGTGGTGATTTATGCGCTGCCAAATGGGAATACGACGGCGCAGACGATTGGACGGCAAAGGGCTGAGGGTGTGGATTGGCATTTCTTTATTCAGCACATCGGTGCGCAGGTTCGGCGGTTGCGAGAGGTGAATCTGAAGGAAACGATTGTGGTGGCGTATGTTGAGGCGGGTGGGAAAAGTTGGCCTCACTGGCGGCGGACTCAGAAGGATGCGGATCAGCGGATCAAAGTATTGATCGAGGAGATACGCGCGTTGTTTGGCGAAAAGGTGAGGGTGGATCTGGCGGCGCATAGTGGTGGTGGAAGTTTTATGTTTGGGTTTATCAACGCTTATGAAGCGATCCCGGATTGGGTGGGGCGGATGGTGTGGTTGGATGCAAATTATGGTTACAGCGATGCGTTAGGACATGGCGAGAAGTTGTTGGGCTGGTTGGAAAGATCGCGGGAGCATTACTTGGGGGTGGTGGCGTATGATGATCGAGATGTTGAGATCAATGGGAAAAAGATTGTTGGGCCGACGGGGGGAACTTATCGCGCGACACATCGGATGATTGGGCGAATTGAGAAAGACATTTATCTGCAACCGAAAAAGGTAGATGCGGTATTGCGGTATCGTGGTTTGAAGGGGCAGGTGGATATCAATCTGATTGAAAATTCGAAGAGGAAGATTTTGCATACTGTGCTTGTTGAGCGGAACGGATTGATTCATGGGATGACATTTGGAACGGATTTGGAGGGGCGATCTGGGCAGCTATGGGGGAAGGCTGCCTATGAGAAGTGGATTCAGGAAGAATAGCGATGCGTCTGGGGTGATTGTTTCGTGAGGTGTAACGGATCGTTTAATACTTGATTGGAGATGAAGATGCGAACATGGTTGATGGTTTTAGAGCGTTTTGAGTGGTTGTTCATGTGTTGGCCAGTGGGTCGGTTACATGAAACGAAGGTACTTAACCGATCCCGTATTGCTGTGAAGCATTGGCAAGATCAATGGGTATTCACGTTAACTGTTCTAATTGTGTGTATGACGGCCAATGGATTTGTATGGAGTCAGGATGTGGTGCTGCCAAATAGAGAAACGATCCGGGTGATGAGTTTTAATATTCGTTACGCGACAAAAAAGGATGGGGAGAATTATTGGGGGAATCGTAAGGGGTTGGTTGTTGATCGGATTAAGAAGCAAGAGGTGGATGTGCTTGGGGTACAAGAGGCGAAGCAGGAGCAATGGTCGTATTTGCAGCGAGCGCTTAGGGGGTATGGGTATGTGGGTGCAGGGCGAGATGATGGGAAGCGAAAGGGGGAGGCTTGCGGGATTTTTTATGCGCGGAAACGATTTAAGTTATTGGATAAAGGGCATGTTTGGTTGAGTGAGTCGCCGAAGAAGGTGGGGAGCAAGAGTTGGGATTCATCTTTGCCACGGATGTTTACGTGGGTGAAGTTGAAGGATTTGAGGAATGCGAAAGGGAAACGGATTGAGAAGGAGGGGGAAGGGGTTTTGTGGGTGATTAACACGCATTGGGATCATCGTGGAAAGAAGGCGCGGTTAGAAAGTGCGAAGTTGATCACGGCATGGGTGGATGAACATGTTGATGGGCAGTGGGGTGAGAAGAAGGTTGTGGTGATGGGGGATTTGAATTGTGTGGAAGGAGAGGGGCCGATTGATGTGATGAATGAGAAGTTTGTGGATTCATATCGTGAGTTGAATGAGAAGTCGGCGGATGAGGGGACGTTTAACGGGTTTAAGAATAAGAAGGATGGTCGGCGGATCGATTTTGTGTTTTATGATCAGGGGTTGAAAGCGGTGAACGCGGAGATTGATCAGACGGTGGTAAAGGATAAGCGGAGTGGCAAGGATCGGTTACCATCGGATCATTTTCCGGTGGTCGCTGTGTTTGAGGATAGTGATTGATGTCGCGAGACAGTACCGTGGTAACAATCTAAATCAAAGGGCAAAATGATGAATCAAAAAGAAATCAATTGGGCGCCGAATGAGCTTGAGAAGCTATTGTTGGCAGCGATTAAATATCCGAATAGACGGGCTGATTTTTATGAGGCCTTTTACGATTCAGAGGTTTATATCCTTCAGATGGAGGGGAATGATGCTGCTGGCGGGGGGTTTGCGTCGGGGGATGAGATCGGCGTTTATATGGTTGAAGGATCGGGTGGGCAGTCGGTTGCGATATTCAGTTCGCCTATGTTTATGCAGATGCATGTGACGAAAGAGGAGCGGTGTTTGCAGGTTAAGGTGAGAGATTTGATCGAATTGACGGGTGGGGAGCAGATGGTGCTGAATGCGCGTACAAAGATCGAGACGCCTTTTACACGTGAGGCTGTTGCGGGGCTAAATGATGGATCGCTGGTGCAGCGGTTACGTGAAAAGATGTAGTTTGAATGTTAAGGGGCGGCGTTGTGTGATATGTGTGTAGCGGATGATTAGACACGAAGGAAGATGCGTTTTTTGTGGAAGATGTAGAGGTAGATGGTTTGGGTGATGAGGATGAGGGCTTGGATGGTGGCGAGTTGGGTGGCGGTGGAGAAGTTATGGAGGATGGGTGCGGTGATGGAGGTGAGTAGTGCGGTGATGCCGATGGCGGGGCCGATCATGTAGACGGCGAGGGCGTTCTGGCCGTAGAGCTGGAGTGGGAAGAGGAGGGTGTTGAAAGGTTTGAAGTTGATGACATCGATGACGAGGTAAAAGATGGCTGTGAGTAGGAAGCAGCAGCCTGCGGCGGCGAGGATGAAGGAGGAGGACCAGATTTGTTTGATGATGGGGAGGTCGAACGACCAGAGGTATGCGATGAAGATGGCGGCGAGGCCAAGGATGAGGAGTTGGCCGACACGCTTGATGGGTTTGGTGTTTTGGTTGGTGAGGATGTAACCGGCGTAGACGCCGAGCATGGCGAGAGCGGCGCCGGCGATGGCCATGAATGGGCCTTCGGGGTCGAAGGGTGTTTTGGGGATGAGCATGTGCTTGGCGGGGATGATGAGTGAGTCGATGTATGAGGGTAGGTTGGCGTCGATGGTGAGAGTGCCGGCGGGGTGGCCGTTAAAGGGGATGAAGCGGATGGCGAGGTAGTAGGTGATGAGTGCGATGGGGATGTATGCGAGTTGGATGATGCGGGGTGTGTAGATGGCGAGCATGGCGGCGATGAAGTAGGAGAGGCCGATGAATCCGAGGACGGAAGGCCAGCGTTCGGGTAGGCCGTGGATTTGGTGGATCATGCCGAGGATGATGAGGAGGAGGAGGCGTCGGATGCAGCGGATGGTTAGTTGTGTTTTGGTTGCGGAGCCTGATTGGAGTTTGGAGGTGATGGAGAGGGGGATGGTGATGCCGGTGAGGAAGAGGAAGAGTGGGAAGATGAGGTCGTAGAAGTGGAAGCCTTGCCAGGAGACGTGGTCGAGTTGTGAGAGATAGGTGTGTGAGCGAGCGGCTTCACGGTTGGGGATGTATTGCGTTGCGACGAGGGTGTAGATGATGAAGTATTTGAGGCCTGTGATCCAGAGCATGTCGAAGCCGCGAAGGATGTCGATGGAGAGGAGGCGGTGTGGGGGGGATTGGGGGGATGAATCGGTTCGCATGGCTGATCCTGGGTAGGGAAGGGTACATAAGGGGGCTTGAGATAATATAGGGGGTTGGCGGTGAGATGTGAATCGTCAATATGAGGGGGAGTGACGCGCGCATAAAAAAGAAGCAAGCAGGCATGAAATTCAATGCCTGCTTGCTGTCGTATGAGGTTGTTGTGAGTATTTGCAGTGTGTTGCTTATGTGGGAGGGTTAGTTGCTTGAGAGGAAAGGCGAGGCTGGGATGTTGGAATCGTTTGTGAGATTGAGGTTCATTTTTTCGGGGTTGGAGGCGAAGCCGTAGGCGACGACTTTGGGGTTGAGGATGCTGGGGTGAGAGACGGTGATGGTGTTGTCGGGGTTAATGATTGCGGTGGCGGGTGCGAAGCTGCGTCCGTTGGATGAGATGAAGAAGCCGGAGAGTTTGTCGCCGGAGAGAGGTTTGATGCCGTCGGCGTACTTGAAGTGAAGGGTGATTGAGTTGTCTTTGTTGATGGTTTGGTGTGTGAAGAGCGGGCCTGCGGGGGTGATGGGTTTGTTGTAGGTTTCGGCAAGTGCCCAGTAGGCGAGGCGTAGGCCGACGTCTTGTTTGTTGCGCGGGTGGATGTTCTTTGTGTCGCCGATGTCGATGATGGTGGCAAGGCCAGTGTTGGGGAGCTTGGCGTGTGTGAGGCGTTGAGCTTCGCGGAGATGAGCCCAGCTGTGTTGTTCGACTTTTTTAGAAGGTTCGCGGTAGTTGGGTAGCTGCACGATGAGGAATGGGAAGTCTTTGTTGATGGGTTGATCCCATGCTTCACGCCATGATGTGATGAGTGAGGTGAGGAGAGGTTCGTATGTGGTGTGGCCGTTGTTGTTTGATTCGCCTTGGTACCAGAGGACGCCTTTGATGGCGTATGGAATGAGAGGTTGGATCATGCCGTTGTAGAGGCCTGAGATGGAGAGGCGGATGTCGCGGTCAAGACGGCCGGGTGTTTCTTTGGTGTAGATGAAGGCGAATTTGTATTTCCAATCGTTTTTATCGATCCGGATTTTGTCGCTGTCGTTGGTGAGGTAGAAGTTGTGGCCGCCTGATTTGAAACCGCCGGTGCGGAGTGTGTCGACGACGCGGACAGCGATGGTGAGGGTTGGTTTGTTGTTGACTGAGGCGGGGATGGTGTATTTGCGGTTGGTGCCGGAGGCTCTGGAATTTTCTTTGCCGATTTGTCCGACGATTTGGCCGTTGACGTAGGTCAAGTCGTAGTCGTCAATGACGCCGAGGTTGAGTGTAAGTTGTTTGTTTTGGAGTTGGCTGGGGAGTTCGACAGAGGTACGTACCCAGAGGACGCCGTTGATGTCGGGGGTGCTGTTGATTTCGGCGTACTTCACGGGGAGGTTGGTTGTTTCCCAATCAGAGTCGTTGAAGTCGGAGGTGTGGTAGCCTTTGGCGGCGCCTTGGTTGTCGGGTGCGTTGGAGAGTGTTTTTTGGATTTGTTGATAGCGTTCTTGATTGGCGTTGAAGTCTTTGATGCGGGCGGCCCAGTCGGTGCGCTTTTGATCGTAGGTCTTGACATAACGATTGAGTTTTGAGTTTTGCCTTAATGCGTGGATGGGTGTCCATGATTGAGCGGGGGTGCCGCCCCATGAGGAATCGATGAGGCCGACAGGAGTGTTGAGTTCTTGATGGATTTTTCGGCCGAAGAAGTAGGCAACGGCGGAGAAGTGCTCGATGGATTTGGGTGTGACGCTTTCCCATTGACCGTTCGGGTCGAGGATTTCGTCACTGTGATTCGCTTGATGCTTGACGGTGAAGATGCGGATGTCGGGGTATTGCGCGTTTGCTTGTTCTTGTTCAGCGTTGTTGGAACTGCGGACGCTCCATTCCATGTTTGATTGGCCTGATCCGAGCCAGACTTCGCCGGTGATGACGTCGGTGATGGTGAGGGTTTGGTCGGGGGATGTGATGGTGAGTGTGAAGGGGCCTTTTGTGCTGATGGGCTTGAGGTTGATACGCCATTTGCCGTTGATATTGGTTGTGGTGGTATGGGTTTGATCGTCGATGGTGACAGTGATGTTTTGATAGGGTTTGGCTTTGCCCCAGATCGGGCAGGTGGTGTTGCGTTGGAGCATCATGTGATCGGAGATGATGGATGCGACTGAGAGTGATTGGGCAAACGCGGGGAGTGAGATGGTTAGTAGTAATAATAATGCAGGTAAAAATCTGAGCGTCTTAAAGGGCGTGTTCATTTTTAAGCTCAATTCAATTGGAATTAATTGGCGAGATTTAGGACTTCGTTAATAAACTAATGTAGTAAGAAAATTGTTAAATAAAAGCATAGTGTGATATGCGCTATGGAATAGATGAATTCAATGTGTGAATACAAATGAAAAGCCCGATTTTTTTATCAATCGGGCTTCGCAGATCATTTGAGTATGTTGTGTTTTTAATCGTTAGTTGCTTGAGAGAAAAGGCGAGGCTGGGATGTTGGTGTCGTTGGTGAGGTTGATTTTTTGTGGGTTTGAGGCGTAGCCGTAGGCGACGACTCTGGGTTTTTTGACGTTGGGGTGAGAGACGGTGACGGTGTTGTCGGGGTTGATGGTTGCGTTGGCGGAGACGAATTTTTTGCCATCGGATGAGATGAAGAAGCCGGAGAGTTTGTCGCCGGAGAGGGGTTTGATGGTATCTGCGTATTTGAAGTGTAGAGTGATTGAGTTGTTTCTGTTGATGGTTTGGTGTGTGAAGAGCGGGCCTGCGGGGGTGATGGGTTTGTTGTAGGTGTCGGCGAGGGCGAGGTAGGCGAGGCGGAGGCCGACGTCTTGTTTGTTGTGTGGGTGGATGTCTTTGGCGTTGCCGATGTCGATGATGACGGCGAGGTTGGTGTTGGGGACGGCGAGGCTTGTGAGCCGCTGCGCTTCACGGAGTTCGCACCAACTATGTTTTTGATATTTGTCGGAAGGGCTTCGGAAATTGGTGAGCTGGACGATGAGGAATGGGAAATTTTTAGCGTTTTGTGGCTGGTCCCATTTTTCACGCCAAGAGGTGATGAGTGAGGTGAGTAGTGCCTGGTAGTATTTTGCGTCGCCGGAGTTTGATTCGCCTTGGTACCAGAGTGCGCCTTTGATGGCGTAAGGTGAGATGGGGTCGATCATGCCGTTGTATGCGCCGGAGGTTGAGTTGCGAAGGAAACGTGGGAAGCGGCCGTAGATTTCTTTGGTGAAGGTGTGGCCGAATTTGTATTTCCAGGGGCGTTTGGCGATGTCGATTTTGGTGTCGGCGTATTGGATGTTGATGTCGTTGCTTTTTGAGATGAAGCCGCCGGTTCTTTGGTTGTCGAGCACACGGACGGCGATGGTGAGGTTGGGTTTGTTGTTGATGGAGGCTGGGATCATGTAGACGCGTCTTTTTCTGGATACGCCGATGGTTTCGGTGCCAGATTGTCCGATGAGTTTGCCGTTAGCGTAGGCCATGTCGTAGTCGTCGATGATGCCGAGTCTGAGTTTGATTTTTTTGTTGCGGAAGTTGGTGGGGATTTTGATGGTGGTGCGAAGCCAGAGGATGCCGTTGATGTCGGGGTTTTCGTGAAGTTGAGAAAACTTGACGGGGAGTCTGGTGGTCTTCCAGTCGGAGTCATCGAAGTCGGGTTTGTGATAGCCCTTGGTGACGCCTTCGGTGTTTTCTTGGTTTTTGACGCGAGCGTTGATGATGTCGTATTGAGGTTTGTTTGCTTCGTAGGTTGCGACGACGTCGGCCCATTTTTTAGATTCGGTGGGGTAGTTTTTGATGAATTTATTGAGGCGGGGATTTTTCTTCATAGCATGGTAGGAGATCCATGCCTGCGCAGGTGTGCCGCCCCATGATGCGTGGATGAGGCCAACGGGTGTGTTGAGGTCTTTGTGAAGTTTGCGGCCGAAGAAATAGGCGACGGCGGAGAAGTTTGGTATGGAATCTGGGGTGACGCTGTGCCACTGGCCTTTGAAGTCGAAGGTTTTGTTGTGTCTGATTTGTTTGGTGACGGTGAAGATGCGGATGTCGGGGTATTGTGCGTTTTTTAATTCTTGTTCGGCGTTGTTGGAGCGTTTGACACTCCATTCCATGTTTGATTGGCCGGAGGCGAGCCAGTTTTCGCCGGTGATGACGTCATTGATGGTGATTGACTTGTCGCCGGTTTTGATGGTGAGTTTGAATGGGCCTTTATCGGTGATGGGGTTGAGGTTAATGCGCCATTGGCCTTCGCTGTTGGCTTTTGTGGTATGGGTTTGGCCTGCGATGGTGGCGGTGACTTGTTGGTTGGGTGAGGCGATGCCCCAGATAGGGCAGGGGAAGTTGCGCTGGAGAAGCATGTGGTCGGAGATGATGGCGGGGAGCTTGAGTGATTGGGCGAGGACGTTGGTCGAGAGCGTCAGCAGTATAAAAAGGAACACGATAGAAAAGAGCTGGCGGGTTACATGCTTCATTGTCATCACTTTTTGTTTTGTTAAAGATCTACGTTTAATGCGTACAAATCGTGCGATTAGTGGGTTTTGGGTGGGGGTTCATTGTAATACAAAAGTTGAGAAAAAAAGACTAAATAGTAGATGCGCTATTAGATGTTGGATTTGAGTATGTGTTATTAAAAAGAACCCGATGTTGTTCGGGTTCTTGCAGGTTTTTGTTGATTATGAAAGCTTATTTATTGATCGGTTCGGAAAGGAGAAGCGGGGATATTGGTACTGTTGGTGAGGTTGAGTTTTTGGGGGTTTGCGGCCCAGCCGTATCGAACTGCTAAGGGTTGCTGGATTTGGGGATGTGTGACGGAGATAGTGTTATTGCTGTTGATTTTGGCGATGGCGGGGAGGTACTTTTGATGGTCATCGGTGATGAAGAAGCCGGTGAGTTTATTGCCGGTAAGCGGTTTGATACCGTCGGTATAATCAAAGGTTAGATTAACGGTGTTGCCCGAGATTGTGTGGGATTGATACATCGGGCCGGAGGGAATGATATTTTTGTTGTAGGTTTGATTGAGTGCCCAGCGTGAGAGGCGTTTGCCTACATCGGCTTTGTTTTTAGGGTGGACGTTGGTTGCATCGCCAATGTCGATAATGACGGCGAGTCCGGTGTTGGGCACGTTTTGATGCGTATTGAGTTGCTGTTCGCGGAGGTATGCCCAGGAATGATTGGTGACACTGAATGAAGGTGATTGATAGTTTGTGAGTTGTACGATGAGGAAGGGGAAGTCGTGTTGTGGTTGATCCCATTCATCTCGCCATGCGCTGATCATGGTCGAGAGGAGGGTTTGGTAGTAAGGATAGTTTGAGGTGCTGGTGTTTGCTTCGCCTTGATACCAGATGACGCCTTTGATGGCGTATGGGATGATGGGTTTGATCATGCCGTTGTAGAGAACGGAGACGTTGCGTGGGCCTTTGGTGCTTGCAGGTTTGTAAGGCTCGCCCTGGAAGGTTGATTCGATGTGTGTTTTCCAGTTGTTGCCGGCGATAGAAAGCTTTTGTTTGCCGCTTGAAAGGTAGATTTCTTTTGCGTCGCTTTTGAACCCGCCGTATCGGTGTTTGTCGGTGATGCGTACGGCGATGGTGAGTTGCTTGCGGTTATTGATTGATGCTGGGATTTTGTATTTTCGAGGGACTTTATAGCTGCTTTTCGTTTCGCTGCCGTGAGAACCGATGTGCTTGCCGTTGACGTAGGTGACATCGTAATCATCGAGCGCGCCGAGGGAGAGGGTGAGGTTGGTCTTTTGAAGGTTTTTCGGAAGGTTAATAGTTGTTCTGTACCAAACAATTCCATCAAACATTCGGTTGTATGTATGTAAAAATTTGGCTGGGACGGTGCATGATTTCCAAGAAGAATCGTCGAAATCGATTTGGTGGTAGTTTAGTTTTGAGCCGGGGTTTTGAGGTTGGGTGCGCAGAATTTTTTTATTGTCTTTTTGCCATTGTTTGAGATTTTTGTCGTACTCGGCCTTTAATTGAGGAGCGTTTTTAACACGCTGCTCGAATTCGTCTGTGTATTGTTTGAGTTCAGTGTTTGAGGCCATGGCGTTGTAGGGTGTCCATGACTGAGCCGGGGTTCCGCCCCAGGATGAAGCGATCATGCCTACAGGGGTTTTGAGGTTTTTGTGAAGATCATGCCCGAAGTAGTAAGCGACGGCGGAAAATTTGGTGATCGATTTTGGTGTTACTTTTTGCCAACGTGCGGATTTGGGTTTTAGGAAGTGCGAGCCTGAAGTGTACTTTCTTGGAACAAGAAAGATGCGATAGTCGGGGTAGTTGGATTTTTTTAAGATTGCATTGTTGGTGTCAGTTCGTTCGATTGGCCATTCCATGTTTGATTGGCCAGAGCCGAGCCAGACTTCGCCGGTGATGACGTCTTTGATGCTGATATTGGTATTCGAGGATTTAACGGTGAGTGTGAATGGGCCTTTGGATTTGATTGGGCTAAGTTTAATGATCCAATTGCCTTTAGTATCGACTTTTGTTTTGTGTGTTTGCTTGTTGATGCTCACGGTAATGTTATCGTTGGGTTTTGCTTTTCCCCAAATCGGGCATACGGTATTTCGTTGTAAAACCATGTGGTCTGAAATAATCGCGGGGAGTTGGAGTGATTGCGCAAAGGATGTGGCTGAGAGCGTGAGTAAAAGTAAGAGAACGAGAACAGGTTTAATCCGATCATTCATGTTTATCATGATAACGCCTATAAATAAAATTTGGTTTGAATGAGGGTGAGGGATGTCATGCGATACGATTGCCAGCTAATCGATCGTTAGATCGTTGCGCAAAATCTCGCGTCTATTGAGGCATGCGATGAGCGGAGCAGTCATATAAATGAGTATGCAATTGGCTGATTCATTTATTCTAATGAAGAAAAGGTGGTTGTCTGTATGTTGTAGCTTTGGCGCAATGCAGTATGGTTTCTGAGTATAAGTAGAAATAAAAAAGACCCAAAGCAGTGATGCTTGGGTCTTTGAATGAACTGATTTATCGTGTTTTGATATTAGTAATCGGATCGGAATGGTGTCGCGGGGAGGTTGGTGTTGTTGGTGAGGTTAAGGTTTTGAGGGTTGGCGGCGAAGCCGTAGGCGACGATCTTGGGGAAGCGGACTTGTGGGTTTGAAATGGTGATTGTGTTGTCGGTGTTGATGATCGCGTTGGCTGGGAGGAAGTTTTTGCCGTTGGATGAGATGAAGAAACCGGTGAGGGTATCGCCGGAGTAGGGGCGGAGGTTTTGGTTGTGGTCGAAGTGCAGTGTGATGGTGTGGTCGAAGTTGATTGATTGGTGAGTAAAGATTGGGCCGGCTGGTGTGGCGGGTTGGTTGTAGGTATTGGCGAATGCCCATGCGGCAAGACGGCGGCCGACGTCTTGTTTATTGCGTGGGTGGATGTCGGCGGCTTCACCGATGTCGATCGTTGTTGCGAGGCCAGTGTTGGGGGTGGAGAGATGGGTGAGACGTTGTGCTTCACGGAGGTGCGCCCAGCCGTGGTCCTGGTATTGATCCGATGGATCATAGAAGTTGGCAATCTGAACGATGAGGAATGGGAAATCCTTGTTGTTGGGTTGATCCCATGCTTCACGCCATGAGTTGATCATGAGTGTGAGGAGGGGTTGGTAGCGAGCGGCGTCCCATGCGTTGGCTTCACCTTGGTACCAGATGACGCCTTGGATGGCGTAGGGGATGAGTGGTTCGATCATGCCGTTGTAGAGGCCGGAGAGTGCGTGGGAGTTGCCGGGAACGCCGCGGGGCATGACGGGCTGTGAGGTGTAGGTTTGGCCGAACTTATATTTCCAGTTGTCATTGGCGAGTGAGATGCGGTCTGAACTATTGGAAAGATAGAGGGTTTCGGGAGCAGACTTGAAGCCGCCTGCGTAGATGTTGTCGACGATGCGGACAGCAATGGTGAGAGTGGGCTTATTGTTAAGTTCGGCAGAGATGGTGTAGTTGCGATTAATCAAGTGTGCATTGGGGGTGTTGTGATCGACTTGGCCGATGAGCTTGCCGTTGACGTAGGTCATTTCGTAGTCATCGATGGCGCCGAGATTGATGGTGAGTTTTTTATGTTGAAAATTTGTGGGGAGGTTGATGGTTGAGCGAAGCCAAAGGACGCCGTCAATGGTTGGATGCTGGTGAAGATCGACGTAGTTGGCTGGGAGTGTTGCGGTTTTCCAGTCAGCATCGTTGAAGTTGATGGTGTGGTAGCCAAGAGCTACGCCAGCGCTATTGGTGAGGTTGATGCGTGCGTCGTGGAATTCTTTTTCGAAGGCGGCGCGATCTGCTTTGTAGGTTTCGGCCTTTCGGGTCATTTCAGGGAGCTTGGCTTCGTAGTCGTCGACGTATGCTTTGGTGACGGGGTTGGATTTGAGTTTGTCGTAGGGTGTCCATGATTGAGCGGGTGTGCCGCCCCATGAGGAGTCGATGAGGCCGACGGGTGTGTTGAGCTTTTGGTGAAGTTCGCGGCCAAAGTAGTAGGCGACTGCGGAGAAGTCAGCGATTGATTTGGGATTGACGGATGACCATGTACCTTCGAAGTCGAAGGTTTTTTCATGCTTGACCTGTTTGGTGACGGTAAAGATGCGGATATCGGGGTAGTTGGCGTTTTGTAATTCTTGTTCAGCGTTGATGGAGAGGTCGGTGGGCCATTCCATGTTGGATTGGCCGGAGCCGATCCAGACTTCGCCGGTGATGACGTCGTTGATGGTGATGGATTGGTCAGATGAGGTGATGGTGAGTGTGAATGGGCCTTTGGTGGTGATGGGGCTGAGGTCGATACGCCAGTTACCGTCGGCGTCTGCGGTGGTGGTGTGGGTTTGATTGTTGATACTGACCGTGATGGGCTGATTGGGTTCGGCTTGTCCCCAGATCGGGCAGGTAGTGTTTTGCTGCAGAAGCATATGGTCTGAGATAATAGCGGGGAGCTTGAGGGATTGAGCGAGGGTTGGGGAGATGAGACTAAGTGAGAAGAAAAGGGCAGCGGCCAAGTATGGCAGGGTCGTGTGTCGTTTCATGGTTTTGCTCTGTGGTGATCGATATCCGGCGAGTACCTGATAGTAACAGATTCAGATTGAACGATACAAGCGGATTCTCTGGAAGTCGTTTGCTTTGTTGGCTTCTCGGTTTTTGAGTGTTCTTGTGTGGGAGAATTGTCTGTATTGTGTGAATGAGATGTTAGAAAGGCAGGAAAAAAGCGATGCGTTAAAAACGCATCGCTTTTGTTTGTTTGTTCGATTGATTGGTACCCAAACGCCAAATATTAAGCGCCAATGGTTTGTGAGTGGAGTAGGTCGTCTGCGCCTTGCTCTTTAAGTTGTGAAACGGCTGTCTTGATGAGGCGGCGGAGTTCTTTGGTTTTGGTTTGTTGGTCGAATTCGAGGCAATGCGAGCCATCGGGCGAGAGGATGCGGATTTGTAGGCGATAGGTTTGATCGCCGGTACGTTTGGTGAGTTCATCACCTGTCTCGACGGGTTCGGCGAGAACAGCGATTGCTGAATGGCAATCGGCTTCGAGTGCGGCGAGGATTTCGCGTTCAGCATGCACAGCGGTTGATGAGGAGGGATTGTTTAATGGGAGGCAGCGTGTGAGAGTGACGTGATCATCGGAGCGGCATTGGATGGCGAGTGCGGCCTGGCATGCTGCGGGGAGCATGATGTCCGTCGGGATGGTTCGGGCTGCGAGGTCAAGTTTCTTAAGACGACGGAGTCCTGCGGCTGCGAGGAGGGTCGCATCGTAGTGGATGGTATTGGGTTGAGGGGCAATGACTTTATTAATGCGTGTTTCGACGTTGCCACGGATGAGGTCGATCTTAAGATCGGGGCGTGCACGCAGGAGTTGTGATGCGCGTCGCGGCGAGGAGGTGCCGATAATAGCGCCGGTTGCAAGCTGATCGAGGGAGGTGGAACCATCCTTGGCGATCAGGCAATCGTTGACAACGGTGCGTTTGGGGACTGCGGCAATCATCAGACCCGGCGTATCACGGGCGGGGAGGTCTTTGAGTGAATGGACGGCGATATCGGCTTCGCCTTTGAGAAGGACCGACTCGATTGTGCGAGTGAAAAGGCCTTTGCCGCCGATATCAGCAAGGGATTGATTGAGTTTGATATCACCCTCGGATTCGATCCAACGGTATTGGATTTCAACGTTAGGATGGAGTTTCCCGAGTGCGCGGCCAACCATTTCGGCTTGCGTACGAGCAAGCAGTGAACGGCGGGATGCGATAACGATTGGTTTACGACTTCGACGCAATATTCTAAGCTCCGTAGTAGAAGCAATAATATAACTGACTGTGCGCAATTATGTTGGCGCAAGGGCTAAGTGTATTCCGACAGGTATGCTTATGAATGAAAAAACCCAGACGATCGCCCTGACGGGCGCGAGTGGATTTGTTGGCACTCATATCCTGCGTGATTTGTTGGAAAAGAAATACACCGTCAAAACCCTCGTGCGGTCTACGTCCCGCACGAAAACGACCCATCGACCCGATGATCACTCCGCAACGGCGTGTGACACAGTGGTGGATCACGATGGAGCGAGGCAATCAAGCTGCGAAAGAACCCCTAAGAGTCGGTTGGAAGCGTCTTGTGATAACGATTCCACACGTTCTATCCCCGACTCTGAGCAAGAGAGGCCCAACCCTTTGCAGACTGAGGGTCATGATACCAAAGTTATCGAGGGTGATCTTTTCAACAATGCGAGCCTTGAAAAACTTGTTGATGGAGCAAGCGTTGTTATTCATCTTGTAGGGATTATTCGGGAAGTGCCAAGTAAGGGCGTCACATTTGAGCGTGTGCATGTTGAGGGGACGGAAAATTTGTTGCGTGCGGCTAAGAAGGCAGGCGTGAAACGTTGGATACAGATGTCAGCTTTGGGGACAAAAGATCACGCGTCATCAAAATATCATCGAACTAAACGATTGGCAGAGTTGGCGGTGATGAAGAGCGGGTTGGATTGGACGATTTTTCGGCCAAGCCTGATTCATGGGCCAGATGGTGAGTTCATGCTGATGGTGAAAGACTTTTTTACCAAGGGTTTGGCGAAGGGAGGCATGCCTTTCGTGCCCTACTTTGGCAAAGGGATTTTAGGTGGCGGCTTTGGCGGAGGGGCAGGGCTCGTACAGCCGGTGTGGGTGGAGGATGTGGCCGCAATGTTTGTGGAGGCTGTTGAGAATAAGCAGACGATTGGGCAGATTTACGATGTAGCTGGGGCAGATCGTATGAGTTGGCCACAGATGTATGAGATATGCCAGAAATATATTGCAGGAGCGAAACATCGACCGGCGGTTGGTGTGCCGAGCTGGTTTGCCAAAAAGGTGGCAGGTATCGCAGAGAGAGTTGGTGTGACGAGTTTGCCGTTTGGTAAGGATCAGGTGTTGATGGCGGAGGAAGATAATGTGGCGAATGATGCTGAGTTAGAACGGCTGGATCGTGATCTTGGGATAAAAAGAAGTGGTTTTGAGGAAGTTGTGAAAAAGTATGGCCCGACGATGACTTAAATGACATTGCGGCGGGGTGATGTCGCAGATGCCTGGGATGGCCATACCGATAAAGATACCAGCTTGATTTTTGATCGAATTTAGGTCAGGCTGAGTACGATTTGGGATTATTGGTTCAGACTGGCATGTTTGGTTTGCCAGCATACAGGAGATGATATGTCGGATAATAAGCTCGCAGAAAAGAAACCGGTCTGGGCAATTTGGCATTGGGCACTTCACTGGCAGATTCTGATTGGTTTGATTTTGGGGGCGGCGTTGGGGCTCGGAATTTCGCTTTACTATATCGGTGAGTGGAAAACACAGTACGCCAGCGAACTGGCCGCGGCAGCAGCAGCGGGGCAGGCTTACCAAGAGGCAGGCATCCCTGGCGTTGTAACGCTTGTCGATCAAGGTTTGGTGTACATGATCTGCGATCTGATTGGCGATATATTTTTGAATGCGCTGAAGCTAGTTGTGATCCCACTTGTGACCAGCTCTATCATCGTTTCCATTATCGGCATCGGTAAAGGGGCAGGTTTTCGCAGGATCGGTTTGAAGACCTTGTCGTATTATGCAGCAACATCATTGGTCTCGATTTTGATCGGCCTGACGCTCGTAAACACACTCAAGCCGGGTGTGGTTGAAAGCGGAGCTTTGTTGACCAGTGAAAATATTAAGCAATTTGGTGATGTGGCTGGTGAGATGAATTCAAAGCTTGGTGGATCGACAGCATCTGACTTTTTAGATGTCTTCCGCAAACTTGTGCCGGACAATCTCATTACTGCTGCGACGACGAATAATCTTCTAGGGTTGATTGTCGTTTCGCTTTTTGTGGGCTATCTGGTTGTTAGAATTAAACCCGAACCGGGCGAAGTACTGACATTATTTTTTGATGGCATGTACCGTGTGAGTATTCGATTGACGAATATCATTTTGCGATTTGCGCCAATTGGGATCCTGTTTTTGATTGCTGCGACGATGATGCAGAACTACGCGAAACTGTCACAGGAAGAACGTTTGTGGGAGTTTGGCTCATCGTTGGTGTTGTTTGCGTTCACGGTTATCGCCGCACTCGCGGTGCATATGTTTATCGTTTTACCTATATTCTTATGGATTTTTACACGTGTGAATCCATATCGACATCACCGCGCGATGGCGCCAGCTTTGCTAACAGCGTTCTCAACTGCCAGTAGTTCGGCAACTTTGCCTGTGACGATGGAATGTGTTGAGCAGCGAGCGGGGGTAAGCCGCAAGACCTCATCGTTTGTATTGCCGTTGGGTGCAACAGTGAACATGGACGGCTCGGCATTATATGAATGTGTTGCTGCGATTTTTGTGATTCAAGCCTTTGGTTGGCAACTCGATCTCGCACAGCAATTCTTCATCGTCATTGTTGCGCTCTTAACTAGTATTGGTGTTGCCGGCGTGCCGAGCGCTTCCTTGGTTGCCATTATCGTGATTTTGCAAGCGATCGAATCGCAGTTAGCTTCACAGGGTATCAACCTTCCGCTTGTGGCTGGCTTCCCAATCTTGCTGATCTTTGACCGTCCGTTAGATATGTGCCGTACTGCAGTCAATATCTTCAGTGACTCGATCGGAGCAACGATCATTGCGAAAACCGAAGGTGAGGAGGGGCTCCTCAGACCAGAACTCCTGCAAGGTCACGATGCTTTCGAAGAAGATTAAACAAGGCCATTTGATGATCAAATAGGTACTAACAAAGCCCAGCATATGCTGGGCTTTTAAAATCTAATGATAAAGAATATTATTGCTCGGATGGCTTGGGCAGTTTCTCATTGAGGTATTTCTCAACGTTTTGGATGCCTTCTTTCCATCGTCGTAGCCCCCAGCTTGATTTACTGAAGTATGGGCCAGTATTGTGAGTGTACTTATCGTAGGATAGAAAATTATGTTCAACACCAAGCTCATCTAACCGCTTCTTAAATTCAATCGCTTTGGCATACGGGATGATCTCATCCTTCTTGCCGTGCGTGAACTGAATCGGCGGCATGTCAGAGCGAATCAAGTGTAGTGGTGAGTAAGGTTCGTATTCATTGGGTGTGGTGCCTAGTCTGCCTTTGCCATAGCCGTTCGGGCTACCGTCATAGACAGAGTTAAAAAGAGCAAATGCGAAAATTTTAGCATCACCGTTTTTTAAGCTTTCTACTCGGTTGCTCAATCCCGTGACCATTGCAAGATGCGATCCAGCAGAACTGCCCATCAACGCGATACGCTTTTTGTCCCACTCCATGCCAGGTTCGCCGGTATGATCGATGATCCATTGCATCGCAGCTTCAGCATCAGCAACCGCCTCGAATGGTGTCGTTTTATCTTTATTCTTGATGCGATATTCTGGCACGATTGTGTAATAGCCAGCCGTCGAAAGATACTTAGCGCTACGTGATAGGCTATTCGTTGAGCCACCGTTCCATCCACCCCCATGATACAAAACCACGGCAGGTGCAGGCTTGGTGACGGGCTTTGGTGGTGCCCAGACAAAAACTCTTAAAGCGCGTTCAGGGCGTTTGATATAGGTATACGAGGCATCCGCATTTTTGCATGAGTATTTTTCATGCTGAACGACAGATTCTAGTCGATCGTTTGCGATGGCTGCATCATTTACGCCACATATTGCTAACAAGGTCAATATGCAGATCAATAGCTTCGGGTTATATCGTACATTGAGCATAAAAGTAACTTAAACCATGTGTGTGTGAACTAAGAGCGAATAAACGATAACCTGTTTTACTTACGACGAATCAGAGCAATCATCGATAAGGAAAGCAAAGCTAGGCTGGAAGGTTCAGGTATTGCTGCAAGCTGTTTCTCTAAGAAATTTTCGACATTGTAAATGCCATACATCCAACGTTTCTGATAAAGCGGATCAGTGCTATAAGATGACCCAGTTGAGTGGCCGAAGTGGGCATATGATCTAAACAGTTTTTCGACACCTAGGTCTTCAAGTTTTTGGTCAAACGCAAGTGCTTGAGTGTGCGGCACAGATGTGTCTTTTTCGCCGTGCGTAAAAAAGATCGGCGCCATGTCTTCATGAATCAAGTGATGCGGTGAGTAAGGCTCGTATTCTTCAGGTTTCGTGCCCAATCTACCATTACCATACCCCTCAGGACTTACATCGTAAACCGAGTTGAAAAGTGTGTAGGCGAGAATATTTGCATCGCCATTCTCTAATCCTTCAACACGTCCACCCAGCCCAGTAACCATTGCTAGGTGCGAACCAGCTGAGCTACCCATCAACGCGATGCGCTGGTTGTCCCAGTTCATCCCATCAATTCCTTGGTTGTCGATGACCCACTGCAAGGCAGCTTCGGAATCATGTGCAGCATCGATAGGCGTCGTACCATCAGTATCTCTCAGTCGGTACTCAGGCGTAACCACGTAGTAGCCACTGAGTGCAAAATAAAGTGCGCTTCTTGCAAATGCACTAGGAGAGCCCGTATTCCAGCCGCCACCGTGATACATGACAATTACTGGTGCGGTGCCGCTTGTTACAGTTCTAGGTTTCCACACGTGCAAATTAAGATCACGTTCCGGCCTAGATGCGTAGCGATATGTCTTGTCTGCGTTTGATGTGTTATAGCCATTGTGGCTAATAACTTCTAGAATTCTGTCATTCGCATTGTCCAAGGCATGTAGCGTTGAATTCAAAGTAAAGCACGCGATTAATACGAAAAGTCCAATGATGTTGGTTGCTACGTAGCGTGAGACAAATGCCTGAGTCATTTTCCTATCCTCATAATACAAATGAATGAATACTAAATGTTTAATCATAAACTTGAGTGTGCGCTGTCATATGGCATCTTTTTATCAGCTTGCACATCAAGGTTATGAACTAAAATAGGGGAGTATTGATGCAGTAAATCGCAATACGGGTGAGTATTTCTTTAATACTAAATAGTGAAGCGGTTATTTCTTGCGTCGAATTAATGTAAGCATGGTCATAGAAAGTAATGCTAAGCTGGAAGGTTCGGGTATCGCCGTAAGTTGCTTTCCTAGGAAATCCTCAACATTGTAAACGCCCTGCATCCATGCAGTTTGGCCTCCTTCACTACTGCTGTAGTATGGCCCGGTATTATGCCCGTAGTTGGCATAGGATAGAAATTCTTTTTCGACACCTAGATCTTCAAGTCTCTGATCAAACTCAAGTGCTTTTGAATATGGTACGGTCGTATCTTTTTCACCATGTGTGAAAATGATTGGATCCATGTCCTTATGGGCTAAATGTAGTGGTGAGTATGGCCCGTATTCTTCAATCGTGTTACCAAGCCTGCCCTTGCCGTATCCATTGGGGCTGCCATCATAAACCGAGTTGAAAGCCGCATAGGCAAAAACATTAGCATCGCCATTATTAAGCCCTGCAACACGTCCGCCTAAACCAGTCGTCATCGCTAAGTGTGACCCCGCCGAACTACCATATAATGCGATCCGCTGATTGTCCCAGTCCATGCCGTCAACGCCCTGATTGTCAATGACCCACTGCAAAGCAGCCTCGGCATCATGTACCGCATCAATGGGTGTTGTGCCGTCTGTATTTTTGACCCGATAATTTGGTGTGACGACGTAGTATCCGCTAAGCGCAAAATAGAGTGCGCTTCTAGCAAAGGCACTGGGCGTCCCGCCATTCCAACCGCCGCCGTGATACATCACGATAACTGGAGCGTCCTCACGAGGTGCTGTCCTCGGTGTCCAAACAAATACCTCAAGATCACGTTCAGGTCGTGTGGCATAGGTGTAGCGTTTGTCTGCATTCGCAGCGTAGTAGCTAGTATGGCTCGCAACTTCTTTAATCCGATCGTTTGCGTATTTACTGAGAGCATGAGTTGGCGTGGTCGTTATTGTGCAGGCCGCGAGCATCATCGCTGCCCCTAACGTTGTCTTCAAAATACTAGTAAACGGTGTCTGGGTAGCCATGTTGGTCATCTCTTTACCTCACTTAAAAATATAAATCACAGATATGTTAGTAATCGTAGATCAGCAGGATCGTATTGCCATTGCATTATTGCAATACTGCATAGCGCAGATGCGTTTGGTATTCAAGTAAACGCCCGTAATCGCCAAAAAAGCACGAAAAAAGCCGTGATATTGCGTATCACGGCCTAAGCATTGACAACACAGTCAAGGCTGAAGTCATACGTCACGCCATGGTTGGCGATCCGTTATTGGAGGTTTAATAACCGAATTGAGTATGTACTATTTTTCGAGATTATCGAAGTCGTGGATATCTTTACCCGCTTCTTTTGAGAGTATATCGAGTGCCGCCGCGGCGCCGTCTCCTGCCGAGATAATCGCTTGAATTTTGTCCGGCCTTGTCGACCAACCCGTTACGTATAAATTGGGAACCATCGTGCGGCCATTGCGATCTGCCTCAACAGTTTTCTGATCATTTAAACTTAATCCCACACCTGTAACTAATTCAGGGTTTCTGCCAGCAGCGATGATGACATATTTAGCCTCATCGATTTTGCCAACGGCAGTTTTAATGGTGAACCCGTCGTCTGCAATTGCAATTTTCGTCACTTGCTCGTCAACTATTTCAGCACCCATATCAATGACTTGTGTGCGAGCATTCTTTTGAAAGTCCGGGCCAGAAATCTCACGAATGCCGAGATAGTTGTGAACCATCGCGTAATGCATTGGTGTCTTGTCTTGGCCATAGACCACAGTCGTATATTTTGCCTTCGCTAAATACAATGCAGCGCTTAGGCCCGCTGGGCCATCACCAATAATGATTACTTTCGCCATGGTAGTCTCCTTGGATATTGAACTATATCAGGCGAATACCATCAGATTAAACGATATGATTATCATTTGAATAGGTGGGGAAAACATCCAAAATATAAAAAGGAACCTACAGGAGCAGATTCCTTTGTTTATATTGATGTTATAGATAGTTTAATTGTTATAACGATCAATCGAACCACAAGATGCGTCCTCGCCCTGTACAGAAGACGACATCGCAATCATGTTCTCGTCATCTCGTTGTGAGTCATCAAAAGCATTCTCTGTGTTTACATGAATTTTCGTTGGACCCAGCAATTCACATTGAGCAGATCCATTATCAACACGCGATAGTACACCTGTGATGCCATGTGTTAAATGCTCATCGACACACACACGGATTGCACGATTTTGAATCGTAACAACCTTGCCACCTTGATGTAGTTCAAAGCTCACGTCTGCTGATTGTTTGGTTCCTCGTTGGGAAGCTTGGCGTAAAAGCTCTTTTAATTGAGCCAATTCACCATTAAACGAGGTGCCAACCTTGGGATCAGCTTTATCGTTAATGATGATTTTCACACCGCGCGTCAGTTCGACAGCCGCCTCACTGACTGGGATCACACGCTCAATAATGATATTGGGTTCCTCGCGGCGGCGATCGACTTTACCCTCAATAAATACAATCTCATCTTTCACTAAAAACGCTGAACAGGTTTCAAATGTTCTCGGAAACGCTACACCGTCGATCTTGTTTGTCTTTGATTCGATCGTGATCATCGCCATTTTTTCGCCCTTCTTTTTCGTGAAGGTCGGGCGAACGCGGGTAAGCATGCCGCCGATGATGATTTTCGTATCGGTTGCCAATTCAGTAATATTCTCTATCGCAATATTAGAATATCGTTCGATTGTATCGCCAACCTCATCAAGCGGATGACTGGATGCGTACAGCCCAAGCACTTCCTTCTCAAACTCCAGAGTCTCTTTTTTCTCCCAAGCTTTCACTTCCGGCAACTTAAAGTTATCTTCTTTCTTTCCTTCTTCGCGATCTTTCTTATCGACCTCACCAAACAAGAAATCGTCAGAAGCACGTAACGTCGATGCCTGTGAGCCCGCACGCATGGCCGCTTCGACACCAGCAACCATCGCTGCCCGTTCATCTTGCGAGTGTACTGAATCAAATGCACCGCACTTAATTAACGCTTCGATTGTGGATTTATTCGCAGCTGATGATGGCACGCGTTCGCAAAAATCTGACAACGACATAAACGGCCCAGATTTTTCACGTTCTTGAATAATGACAATGATCGCTTTTTCGCCAACACCTTTAACAGCACTTAGCCCGAAGCGGATGTGACCCGCACTTGCTGTCCGCTCTTCATCATTGGTATAAACAACAGAGAACGCAATATCTGAAAGATTGATATCCGGTGGCTTGACATCCACACCACGTTTCCCGTTCGGCAATAGCACACGCTTGCATTCGTCAATATACTCAACGACTTTCTCAGTGCTCACGCACTCAAACGTCAGCAGTGCAGCCATGTAATGAATCGGGAAGTACGACTTCAAATAAGCCGTCTGATACGCCACAATCGCGTAACCCGTTGAGTGCGATTTGTTGAAACCATACCCTGCAAACTTCAGGATCAAATCAAACAAATCACCAGCTTGTTTTTCACTAACACCCTTTTCACCCGAACCGACAATAAACTGCGCACGATTCTCATTAATAACATCCATCTTCTTTTTCGAGATAGCTTTAATGAGTGTATAAGCCTGACGCAATGGAATCGAACCAAGTTGGTTGACCACCTGCATGACCTGTTCCTGATACACCATAATGCCATAAGTCTCAGCCGTGAGATTGTCGACAATCTCATGGACTTTCGGCACCTCTTCGCGATCATGCTTACGGTTATTATAGTTTGGGATCAGCTCCATCGGCCCAGGGCGATACAACGCATTCGCTGCAATCAAATCTTCCAACCGGTCCGGCGCCATCGCCATCAACAAGTTGCGCATCCCGCCCGATTCAAACTGAAATACACCTGCGGTTTCGCCGCGACGAAACAGGTCAAGAACCTTAGTGTCATCAAAATGTAAACGCTCAAGGTCCAGGGGATCCCAAGACTTCGGCCTTTCCGAATCTGGATCAATCGTGCGACGAATCGTATTTGGTGGTAACGACTTCAAAGCCAACTGCCTTGCACGCTCAATAATGGTCAGCGTACGAAGCCCCAAGAAGTCCATCTTCAACAAACCAATCGCTTCGCACGTCGGCCCATCCCACTGAGTCACAATCTGCTCAGTACCTGATGGCTTATATAGCGGCACAATATTATCCAGCGGTTGTGTTGCAACAATCACGCCCGCCGCATGTACCCCAACATGCCGAGCCATCCCCTCAAGCCGCCGACCCGTGTCATACACTTCACGCACCAACTGATTTTCATCGTACAGTGCCTTCAAGTCCGGCTCTTGCTCAAGGGCCGAATCAAGCGTTGTCTTTAATCCATCCCCAATCAGCTTGCAAAGATTGTCCACCTCATTCAGCGGCATGTCATGCACACGACCAACATCGCGAATTACCGCACGCGCTTTCAACGTTCCGTACGTAATAATCTGCGCAACATAACCATACTTGTCACGCACATACTGAATAATTTCCTGCCGCCCATTCTGGCAGATGTCGATATCGATATCGGGATATTCTGTTCGGTCTGGGTCAGTAAAACGCTCAAATAGCAGGCCATACTTCACCGGGCAAGCGTTCGCGATACCCAACGCATAACCCACCATCGTACCCACACCCGAACCACGCGCATTCGACGGCATCCCACGTGACCGTGCTTCATTCACAAAGTCCCACACAATAATGAAGTACGCACTAATCAGCTTGTCCGCCAGAACCTGAAGCTCACGCTCCATCCTAGCCCGCTTCGCTTCATCCACCCCGTCACGACCATACCGCCAAATTGCCCCCGCCTCTGAAAGCATACGCAGCGCCCCATCGCACTGTAGCTTCAATTCATCTTCTGATTCAGTATCGACTTCTGTGTTATATGGCTCGACCTCGAACTGACCACAAAATGCCTTGTACCACTCGCTCGTTCCCACCTCATGATCACATTCAAAATCATCAATCAGCTTCAACGCCCCATCCGCATCCGTCGGCAACTCAGCATACGGCGACTTCACTTTCACAACCGGTGCATGGTTCGCATTAAAATCCAACTCAACATGACAGCGGTCCGCAATCTTCTTCGTGTTCTCAATCGCATCCGGCAACTTCAACTCATCAACAAACCGCTTATGCATCTCCTCCGGCGACTTAACATACAAATCTTTCGGATAATGCAGCCGATTCTCATCATGCTTAATCTTGCCCATCGAAATACAACACAACGAATCGTGCGCATCCCAGTCGTCAGCCGTCAAAAAGTGAGCATCATTGTCACATACAATCGGGATGTCCAACTCCCTTGCCAGTCTCACCAGATGCGGATTAATCTGATCCTGCAGCTTCTCCTCATGGCTCTGCAGCTCAATATAAAAGCATGGCTCCCCATTCTCGTTCACCCCAAAAGTCTCTTTATGCCATATCGCTTCCTGCTTCGCCCGTTCATACATCGACTCGTCTTTGGTCTGCTCATACTTCACCATATAAAACGCAATCGACGATCCCAAGTGCCCATTGATCGCAATCAGCCCGTCCTGATGTTCCTCCAAAATCCCCTTATCCATACGTGGCTTAAAATAAAACCCATTGATATACGCATCCGAACTCAGCTTTAGCAGATGGCTCCACCCCTTTTGATTCTCCGCAAGCAGCACCAAGTGAAATCCACCATCCGATACGCCCGTAAACTCGCGCTTCGTCCGGTCACTCTTCCCCGTCACATCCGGTGCGACATAAGCCTCAATCCCCAGAATTGGTTTGATCCCCGCTGCTTTCGCTTTCTTATAACAGTCCGCCGCCCCAAACAGATTGCCGTGATCGGTGATCGCCACCGCATCCATCCCCAGTTCCTTTACCTTCTCCATCAACTTCGCAGGCTTGTTACCACCATCCAGCAGCGAATACATCGTGTGCAAATGCAGGTGAACAAAAGGCATCGTCTTCTTAGCAGTATCTGTCATATCTTCAGCAATCTCTGGTTAGCTGTTGGCAAAAAACCATGATTTCCCAGTCATCACAGCCTCGCAACATCGTGCTCACATTTTAGTTCACCAGCTCCCCCTTGTGTGGATTTTTCCGCCATCGTTATAAGTCACTGCCAACCCACATTTCACACCGTGGATAACCCCTTCTATAAATTGAATAACTCGCTAAAACAATATTGCGGCCGGCCCCGTTTTCCATGATCATATCTCACATGACACAGCCAATCATGACGGAGTTCAGCTACCGGGTTCAGGGTGAATATGATCTGACTCATTGGAAACGATTGCTTCGTGCAAAAAAGAGCATGTACGAAGAAAAGCCAGGTTCCTTCAGCCTTCGTAGTGGTTATAAATCCAGTTTCCCCATACTGCCCCTTATCTTTTTTGGTTTCATGTTTCATGCCCTTTTTACTGAAGAAGTAATAGATCAAGAACAATACCAAATCATGCTAATCCTGATGGGTCTCTTCTCCATTCTTACCTTTAGATTGTTGCAAAGCTGTTACGTTAATAGCAGCTATATTGATAATCGACCTGCAAGAAAACGCTATAAAAACAAAATCAAATACACCCTCACCGTCGACCCGGAAGGCATTGATGTCCGCTTGGCCGATCAATACACACACACTTATCTGCCTTGGTACGCGGTCAAGCATGTTAAATGGGTACGAGCCGGCGTTTGTCTTGCTGCCAATGAACAGACCATAGTGCTTTTGTTAAAAGAACATTTCGAATCCCCCGACCATTGGCGAGCCTTTGCCATGATTGTCTATCGAAAATTCGGCCAATGTATGAAATGCGATTACAATCTCACCGGCTCAACCTCCCCAACTTGTCCCGAATGCGGCGACGATCTGGCGCGACAAATCCTTCACCATTCCTTCGAGTAGAACATCAAATACAATACGGGCATGACCAAACCTCAACTCCCCGAAATCTCTTTCTCCGTTGAAGGCTCGCTCACGCAGGACGACCTCCGCGAACTCAATTGCATCCGCATGCGCAATATCATCCGCCTGCCATACCGTTTTATCCTCTGGTTCATGCTCGCCACATTCACATTCTCATGGGTCGGTGCGATATTCGTTTGGCTCTATCTCGATCATCTCTCCACACTCAACCTGTTCATCATCTGCTCCATCCCCGCGACACTCATCTACATCCATCGCTACTTCAAAAGCATGAAGATCCGTTACTCGCCAGATAACCTTCAGTCCCCCTCAACACTAACCTTCTCGCATCAAATCATTTCCTGCCTCAGTGACAGTCATGGCATCTCAAACGCAACCGATGACGTCACCATGGTTTTCTTCTCCTCACAGCACATTTACATCGAAGTGAATCAAACCCTTTATTACGCATTTCCCAAACGCTTCTTCCCCGACCAACAAACCTGGCAACAATTCCAACTCACCCTTTACCGCCGCTTCGGCAACTGCACCGCCTGCGACTACTGTTTTCTCGGCTCAACCACCGACACCTGCCCCGAATGTGGCAGCGATCTACTCAAGCAAATCAATAAACTCTCCACACAATAACCAAACATTATTACAAACTCCCTATGTCAGATACCGATTCCAACACCTCGCAAGCCAAAAATATGCTGGAAACAGGCGACTCAGAGTTCGCGCAGCCCGATCCCGAAACCCACACTTGGGATTGGGAATCCGCTCCTGTCCAAACCCATGGCCAATACAAGGTCGACGACTACAAACAACTCCACAAAATCATAACCGATCAAGAAAGCAGTTTCTGGTCAAACATTTTCGCCGTTATCGTCCTTCTCCTCGTATCACTCTACCCAATGCTTTGGTGCATCCGCGAACTCATCGATCAGCAAACTAATATGGCCGAGATCCTCGCATCCATCGGCATCATCTTTACTCCGCTCTTCCTCGTCTTCCTGCTTTACAACCGTGTTCTCTCCAAAACATGGTCAAAGCGTAAATCTCAACTCACTAACTCACGATTAGTCCACATCCCCAGTGCCGTCATCATCGACGAAGACGCCATCGCTTGGTATGACGACCGTATCTACATTCGGCTCATTTGGTCAGCCTTCTCAAACATCTACTTCCGCAAAGACATCATCTACTTCCGCTCTGCAGACGACTTCATCGTCCTCCCCAGACGTTTCTTCGCATCAAATGACGATTGGCTCAATTTCCGTCTCAAGCTTTACCGCGAAATCCGCGACTGCGCCAAATGCGAATACGACCTCACTGGCAGCGAATCACTCACATGCCCCGAATGCGGCGACCATCTTCTCGATCAAATAGAAAAACAAAGCACGCAGCAATAATTCCAAAAGGTAAAACAGTGCAAACAGACCGAACAATACACGCTTCAGGTCAATACGACCTTGTCGATTACATTAATTATGAGCTTGGCAAAGAATCGAATACCGTACTCAATAGCCTAACCTTTATGGTTTTTGCCCTAATCATAGTTGATGCTTTTTTCATGATATCTCTTGCCATAATGACCGGCGTAATCGGACTTTTGCTCGCGATAATGCTCATACCTTTTGAGGTATTAGTCGTCATCTTATTAAAGAAATATTTGATTCGTTCTGCATTTCAATCAGATGTGTGGTGGACTCAAGCATTTGAATTCGAGCTTGATCACGAGCAAATTACGCAAGTCCTCGCAACAGGTGAACGTCGTGAATTTATCCGAGATTCGCTCTCGAAAGCGATGTGTACCAGCCAAAAAATAGTGCTCAATTACTCCGAAGGTCAAACTTTAATTCTGCATCGCCGTTTTTTTACATGCGATGAAGACTATCACGAAACCCTCCGCATCATCATCCAAACCATTGGCCGCTGCCTGTCCTGCAACTATAAATTGCGCAACAGCTTCCACGATACCTGCCCTGAATGCGGGCGCATCGCCATCAATGACATCCAAAACTCACAGTATGGCATCCACTATTCCAACTACTAATCCCCACCGATTCACACCTTTGCAAACATCGGCTCAACGCCCCGTAGTACCGCATCAACATCCCGCACGACCCACGACATATTCTCTAATGCTTGATTAGTCCGTGACGCAATATGTGGCAACAGCCTAACATTCTCCAACCCGTGGAGCGGATATTCGCTTCCGGGAGGGATCGGCTCCGGATCATGCACATCCAAAACAATCCGCGCATCCGGATTCAGTAATGCATACGCACGCATCGCATCGTTATCTTGCAAGAACCCCCTCGCCGCATTAATTAGCAAAACCTCCGGCTTCAACATCTCAAACACATCCGCATTCAGCATGTGCCGATTCTCCGCCCGACCATCCACATGCACCGACACAATATCGCTCCCCTGATACAACGCATCATGCGTCACATATTCAAACGGATATTCCACCGCTCCCCTTAATTTTGACTCAGGCAAAACCTCCGCCACCATCACCTTCATTCCGATGGCATGCGCCACTCGTCCCAACCGTTTCCCAACGCGGCCAAACCCCACAATTCCCAGTGTTAATTGATCCAGCTGCAACCCAATCTCCGTCTTCCTCAACTGATGAAACATCTCCGCATCACACCCCGTCGGCACATCTGTCCGCGGCCGAAGTTCATCCAGCATCAACGCAATCACATACTCAACGACAGCCTGCGAATTTGCGTCCGGCGTATACACCACTCTCACCCCCGCATCCTTACATGCATCCAAATCAAAATTATCCAGCCCAACCCCAGCCCGACCAATCACCTTCACATTTCCCGCCTTCGCTAGCAACGCCTCATTCACCAATGTATAAGTCCTCACCACCAACCCATCAGCCTTTGGCAGCAACTCATTCAACTTCTCAGTATCCGTATGTGGACACCACACGACTTCCGCGCGTTCTGCCAACCATGCTGCTGGCCCATCCGACAACGTTTCAGTCACAATCACCATCGGCTTCTTTACTGTCTCATTCATCCCCAAAGCCTACCTTCCGCTCTCTGTTTGGTCTACTTTCTTCTCATCCTTCTTTATACCTACAGCAACTTGCGTAATTACATGCCATATTCTTGATCCAAATAATCGATAGTAGGGCGATGCTATTCATAATTATTACGAAACAATCCACTGGTCAACATGTAAGTAATACTAAAAAATGCTCTAAAACTTGCCCATACCTCATAGCCCACCTTGCCCGCGCAAAAACAAACGGCCAAGCATTTCGCTCAGCCGCTCATTTACTTGCTGTATTGTTTGGATGGTTTACTCGCAAGCCTGCAATCACCAGACGCCTGCAAGTCCTAAACCTTCCGGGGGGAGACGGGGGGATGGGGGGAATTTAGCCGTAGAATTCTGCATTCTTCTCGACAAATGACTGCCATTCATCCGGCAAGTCTTCTTCTGGGAAGATCGCCTTCACAGGGCACTCATCAACACACAGCCCACAATCAATGCAGGTGTCCGGGTCGATGTAAAGCATGTCTGCATCTTCGAATTCAGGTTCATCCGCCGTTGGGTGAATACAGTCCACGGGACAGACTGCAACACAAGCAGTGTCTTTGGTGCCGACGCACGGTTCAGCAATCACGTGTGGCATGACTTCGCTCCTTCATGACATTTCTACTGCCCGCTACTTTATCTGTGACCCCACAGATCGGGCGAATCCGGCTTAGTATAGAACCTCTATCCACTCCAGCCAACCCATTAATTTTCTAATGATATTGAATCTCAACATCATGCAAAACTGTCGTTTTAAGCCCAAAATGACCGTTTGTATACAGCATCTCATCATCACGAATAGGGGATAACCAGCGTCTCTGCCGCTGATCACCCCCTTCTCTGGGGAAACCTCATGCTCATACCTCGCCAGCTTGCGCATTCATCTTATCCATATTAAAATCATACTTATGTCCACTGACTCCCAACAACCCTCCGTCGGTAAAGCCCCCCGCAACCGCCTCTTCCAAGGTGATTGCCACAAAATCATGTCCCGTTGGCAGCCCAACTCACTCGACCTCATCTTCGCAGACCCACCCTACAACATCGGCTACAACTACGATCATTACGACGACAACCGTGAGCACGACGACTACGTCGCATGGACAGAATCATGGATCGATGCATGCACTCGCCTGCTCAAACCCACAGGCTCCATGTACATCCTCATCGGCGATGAGTACGCCGCCGAAACCCGGCTCCACCTTCGCAAACTCGAAAATGAAGGCAAACTCATGTTCCGCAACTGGATCATTTGGCACTACACCTTCGGCCAGCGCTGCAAAATCAAGTTCAATCGTTCGCACGCACACCTCTTCTATTGCGTCGGTACCGCTGCACTCAACGCCAAGAATCTCACCAAAAAGCCGCCTTTTGCTTTCAACCGTGACGCCATCGCACTCCCATCCGCCCGCATGACAACCTATGGCGACAAACGCGCTAACCCCGCCGGTAAACTCCCCGACGACACCTGGTACCTCCGCCATTTCCCCGATGCCGCCCTTTGGCACACTCGCCCTCAAGACGCCACCGAAAACACCGACGAATACTTCGCTCCCGACTCCGACACATGGAACCAGTCCCGCCTCTGCGGCACGTTCCACGAACGCACCACCTGGCACCCCTGTCAACTCCCCGAAGCGCTCCTTCATCGCATCATCAAAGTCTCCTCAAATCCCGGCGACCTCGTCTTCGACCCCTTCACCGGCTCAGGCACCACACTGGCTGCCGCAAAACAACTCGGCCGCGACTACCTTGGCACAGAGCTCTCCAAAGATTACGCCAAAAAAGCCCGTCAACGCATCAAAAAAACCGATGTCGACCCCAACGCTATCACCACCACCATCACCGCTACCAACAAAGTCGCCCGCCAACCCGCTCTCACCTAATCATTAGATAGGCTTTCGCTTCCCTATCTTGACAAGCTGGTCGTCCCCATGATTTTATCTTACGATCATCCCAAACCCGTGTTATCATAGACATACAGACCCCGCCCTGAGATACCTTCCGGAACATCTCATGTTATTGAGTAACACCATCTACGATATCCTCTACGCGCTGTTCTACCTCATCCTCTGCGCCGCCATCTTCTCAGGCCTCCTCCTCATCTATCTCGCCCATCTTGGCAAAAAACTCGACAACCACCCCGTCTGCAAATACTGCAAATACGATCTCTACGGCTCCCCACGCCCATTCCTCGAATGCCCCGATTGTGGTCGGCCCATCCACGATATCCGTTACATCACACACGGCAATCGTCGTAAACGCCCCCAACTCCAAATCCTTGGCCTCATCCTCATCCTCCCAGCCTTCACCTACCTCGCCATCGACTTCTACGCCGACGCCACCGGCCAGCCCCTCGCCGCTTTCACCCCCTCCAACATCCTTCATTACCAACTCGAATACACGCAAACCGATTCACCTTCACACCTTGAAGCAATGGATCAACTCATCAAACGCGCCGCCTACTCCGACCTCAAGCCGCAAACAGTCTCCGAACTTCTCACCGAGCTCCTAACCTTTCCTCGCACGGAGCTCATCACCTATGAGCCCACCTTCTCACAGCTTTTGCTCGCAGCCTATCAACAGAATAGACTCAGCAGAAATCATCTCACCTTACTGCAAGACCGCATCCTTCCTCATTTTGAATTTGAGATCAAACCCGAAATCTTTGAAGGCAATAATCTCCCCATCACCTTCACCGCTTCTGGCCCTCTGCTCGGCATCGATCGCCCCGTCTCCCCACTCACACTCAGGTACACCCTGACCTACGCATTCAACCAAAACCAATCCTTCGCCCGTTATCGCAAACAACACACCGCCCATCAAACCCTCAGCATCGATCAACAACTCGACATCTCAATGCGGCACATTGAACGTGATAACCTCAAACCCAATCAAGAACATACCCTCTCAGTCATCTTTTCAGCCGAACTATTCGATCGCAACAAATCCGTCGTGGTTCATCGTTGGACCAAAACCCTTGAAAAACCCTTTAAAATCCGTTCTCGACGCGTCGCTCACGATTACGATTCCAATCAATTCATCACACTCCGCCGCGCCATCGCCGCTCCGTTACGCAAAAAGAATACGCCGCTTTCTCTCAAGATCCAGGACGATATGATCTACACCTACTTCAATTGTCCTCGTCTCCCCATCGATATGCTTCATCAGTTCAATGTTCAAATCGATAATCAACCCGCCAAAACCGTGGCCACCGTACAAGGCCGCGGCCCTTGGGAAATGACCATCGGCATCGCTCGTACCTCACCAACCCCACCTCAAACCATCACATTCCGCCTTATCCCCATGCTCGACGAAGCCGAGCAAGACTTCGGCCTTCACCGCCTCTTCAACGCCAACATCGAAGTCACTGCTAACCTCAAGGATTTGAAATAACCTATTCGTGAGTTAGTCTTTTGTAGATCACATAAACACAACAAATCGCGTCCATAACGAATACCCCGCCGTCAGTAATACGCATCCACCAAAAGCAACACTCGTTAAATACAGCAGCGGTTGATAATACTGCTCCAATTTCTTTTGATACTTCCAAAACATGCCAAAGTGAAACATTAATCCCAGCATGACCTCGCAAACATCCACCAGTACAGCTTCAACTCCTTCTAGCGGAACACGGTAATAAAACCTGTATCGCGTTGGAAAATAGAGCGCTGTTTCAGCAAATACAATCGCGTATGCCCCAACGAAAAACAGAAACGCAGTAAAAACGCCTCCAAGCAACCACTTTCTCCAAAAGTAATCCGCCATCGGCCCCATCATTTCAGTTGACTCATCTGTCATTTTTTCATCATACACCAACCCAAATTGCAACATAAAGAATCCAATCATAAAAAAAGCTCGAACAATCGTCCAAGCTTCAATTCATTATTCGTTACATGCAATAGCCGTCGTGACACTTCATAGCACGACAATACACCTCATCATTCTTTCTTCCCTTCATCTTCCTTCTCATCCTCTACCACCGGATTCCCCCCGTCATCCAGCTTAATATCCGTCGGCGCACCCGTAATCACCACCGCCCCTGGCTTCTTCTTCTGCCAAGTTTGCTGCTTCATCAATCGTTGAGCCGCATGCACACCTAAAACCTCAGCCCGCCGCTCCGTAGAACTCAGCGGCGCCTCGCTCGGCTTATGGATCGCATCCTTTTCCTCATTATATAAATGCAACGTCCGTGTTGGGAACGCAAAGCTCACACCCAGCGCATCCGCCAGTCGCACAATATCTAAGAACAAACGTTCCCTCTCTCGCAACTCCGTATTCCAGTCCGGCACCTCAAAAAAGACATACAACAAAATATCCAACGACGAATCGCCAAACTCATTGCAATAAACCTCGTAATAATCCTTCCGCGTATACGGATGCGTTCGCACCAGTTCACGCACCCCTTCGGTGAACGCAATCAATTGATCCGGCGTCGTATCATACTGCACACTCAGATTCGTTTTCCATCGGCGATACCTTCGCCGCCCATAGTTATCAACCTTCGCACGCACAAGATTCGAGTTAGGAATCGTAATCTGCGAATTATAAAACGTCCTGATCCGTGTCGACCGAAAACCAACCTGTTCCACAATCCCTTCCGCCGAATCAATCAGCACCCAGTCCCCCACATCAAACGGCCGATCCAGCAGCACCGCCACCGAACCAAAAAAGTTCTCAACAGTATCCTTCATCGCAAACGAAATACCAACCGAAGCAATACCAATCGAAGCCAGTAGCGGCGCGATCGAAACCCCCAACGCGCCCGCTGCATACACAATCCCGATCGCTACCACGAAAACCTTAAACGTCTTTCGCATCAACGGGATCAGCACATCATCAAACTTCGTCGACGTGCGTTTCGCCTTGGCCTCTAAAAACATCGCGATCAAATCCACAAACCGCCACGCCGTTAGTGTCCCGATCACCGCAATATAAATCCGTAATGATGAGAATAGCACGTAAACCGCAAGATTCTCATCCTTTCCAATTGTAAACGTCAGCTTCAGTGCCGTGATCCAAAACACCGCCGCGGCCAACAACCCAAACGGCCTTGCCGAGTACTTAATCGTTTCATGCATATCCTCCGTCATCCCACGCCGCTTAATCAATCGACGTGAACTGCTCTTTACCAAGATCCGGAAGAACAAATCAATCACCATCCCAATGAAGATCAGAATCAGCACAAGCAGCCATTGCCAATACTTGATCTGCAAGAACTCCCCCTGAACCAGATATTTTGGTAACGCTGATTCAATCATCGGCGCAATCGAAGTCACCATCGGCCCACGCTTTGGGTTGATATCATGCTCCGTAAACAATTTAAGCATTGACCCCGCACGCTCAACCGTGCCTTTATCAAACTTCCACTCATCCGCGTCATTCCGCTCCAACACAATTCGTGGCACAGAAGTTGTGTTTAGCAATTTCTCAAATTCATCTTGCTGCCCATCATTAATGGGAAACAGCGTAATTTCTTTCTTGCCTGCCCCCTCATCGATATAATCCGCATTCCCCAAGTACGTCTTATCATCGAGCATCCCCATCGATAAATAATCCTGGATCCTATTGAGAACGGAGTACAAATCATTCGCAGCTAGAACTGCCTTCGCTCTATCCGTCTCATAGTCGGTCCCCTTGACCCACATGCAAGCAATCGCAATATTTTGCTGCTTCTTCTTGTCTTCATCGTTGATCGTTGCCTCATCCCACAAACCCGTGATCTTGTCCATCGCCTCGATAAACGTTTTCACTGTCTGCCCTGGCGTTGTCAGATCCACCTTCAGCGCTTCCGCCTCTTTCTCCTTCTCCATCTGCTCTTTGGCATCTACAACCTTATCTTTGATCGCATCCGCGACCTTCGACGAACCACTGGGCGCCTTGTCCGTAACCTTCTCAGCCTGTGATTGTGCATGCACTTGCCCGCCCATCATGCTCAAGCACATCGCTAGCGCCGCCAGCCATCCAAGCCACACCCCGTGGCCAGCGATACCGAAACCTTGCCCGTTTTGTCTTTTTGATTTATTCATATACATGCTCATAACTCAACAATGTAACGCATCCACAGCATTTCATGAAGCCTCAGCCTATATCCATAAACGCTTATCAACTTTCTCCTGTTATCCGGTTCATACAATATTCGTAAGTCCTTCCCAAAGCAGGCGGTTATCTATAAGTCCGTATGGCCGGCTAGGCCGATCCTTGCCGAAACTAAATTTTGACTCATCAAGCCGTATTTAAGCGCCGGTGACATGTGGAAATGGTTGGTCTCGCGTGCCACGTACAGTACAATAGCCCTGCATCTATAGGAGACCCCACTGAAGTCATAATTCATCGCGCAGCAAGGTTCAACGGCTTCTTCAGTCCGTATGCTCATATCGCATCCGGCAGAGAAATCATGAACGTTGCTTGTCGTGTTTGTGTATCTGTTTATTCTGTAATGACTTGCGGAAAACCGTTGCCTAATGTTGTACAAAGAGGCATGAGCTATAGATGATCACGTTTCGTATTCACAATCAGGGTGGGCATCACAAAAAGCGGGAAATTATTGTCCTGCACGGCGGGCCGGCAGCCGCGGGTAGTGCTGCGCCGATAGCGCAAAAGCTTTCTCAAGACGGGTTTACCGTCATTGAGCCCTTGCAGCGCGATACCGATCTATTACACCCGAGTGAAGATCCCAGCAAAATCTTCACCGTTGATCAGCATGTCCGTGATTTACACGAGCTCATCATCGCTAAATGCAGTGTGAAACCGATCATTCTCGGTGAATCCTGGGGAGCCATGCTCGCCTTGGCTTATGCTGCGAGATATCCGCAAATCGTTGGCCCATTGATACTTGTGGGCTGTGGGACGTTTAGCGAAGACACTCGATCTGTGCTTAGGAAGACAATCACTGATCGCATCGATCAGGCCCCTGGGTTGAAAGATCGATTCGATAGCCTCGAATCAGATATCGAGGACCCCCATACCCGAATGCAGCAGCACATCAAGCTCATCGAGAAGGTCTACAACTACGCCAAGCTTCCCGAAGCTGAGATCGATGGCTATGCAGAGCATCCCATCAAACTTGATGCGGTTGCTCATAAACATACCTGGTGCGATATGATTCGTCTGCAAAAAGAAGGTATGTATCCTGATGCCTTTAAAGCGATTACATCGCCTGTACTTATGATCCACGGCTCGCATGATCCACATCCCGGTATCGAAACCTATGAATTGCTCAAACAGTACATGCCGCAGATGGACTATCACGAGTTGGAACGCTGTGGGCACAGTCCTTGGGTTGAGCGTTATGCGCGTACTGAATTCTTCAGCCGCATACGCGGTTGGCTCGCACTGCGAAAATAATCTGTTGATTGAAGTATTTGAGTGTGAGGCCGAATGTTGTTGTGCGCGTGTCAGTACTAATTGATGATTAGAGTTCGCGCAAAAAGATTCCACATTGTACAAAAATGCAATCGCGCACAAACACGCAATCATTCGTGTTTTTTGTTCGTATGTATTGGCATGCCCGCCGTTTACATCGAAAAACAGAAACAGTTAAAAATAGCTTGAAAATCGCCAACTTCGGTGAGAAACGATTGAAGAATCTCACGCTTTGGTTAGAGATGCTTGAGAATGGGAACTTATACACAGGCGATTTTGCGCACAGATGCGCGTCTGTAAAAAATTTTGTGCGCATAAAACCGTCGCGCTGTTGTGCGTGATTCGCAAATTCAAAATTCAAGAAATTGATGACTAATCGCGGATTAGTCACGACGGATGACGCGGACATTGCGGCGGCCGTCGGCATCATGGGGAGGTGGAGGAGGCGGTGAAGATGATGGCCTATTTGATGAATAGTCGGTGGAGGCGTGAGGGGATTGGCTTGTGTGGGGTTGGTTATCGTCGTTTGTATGTGGAGGTGATGGGGATGGTGGGGTGAGGATGTTGGCGAGGCCGTTGAAGGCGCGGGCGATGAGAGCGAGGATGGTGAAGACGATGGTCGCGACGAGGATGGCGGCGAGGACGAGGACGGCGATGGGGATCACGACAGCAAAGACGAAAGCGAAGATCGCGATCTTGGTGACCCAAGAGGGTTGTCGTTGGATGGTGGCGTAATAAGAGCCAAATTTAGGGTGATTTTTCACGTAGGCTTTCCAAACCATGGTATTGCTTTCTATCGGCTGCTCGATCGCATCGACGAGAGCAGCAATTATGTCTAAGTGTTTATTGATTAATGGGTTGTTGCGGCTTGAGGTGCATGCGGGTTTGAGATGTTATCAAGGGTTATACGAATCTATATATAGATGCGTTCAAGTTTGATGCTAGCGGGGTTTGGAGGCTGGGACAAACGGGTTTTGGCCGATTGTCCCAGGTTGGGGGATTCGGTGGGGGCAATTATGCAGGATTGCGAGATTTTGGAAGTGTTGCAGTGGGAAAAGGGAGGGCAGAATGCAGGGGATTGGGCGGCGACAAGAGAAGGCGGTGTTTGTGGTGTGCGTTGGGGTGGGGGGGGATGATGGGATAAAAATGGTTAGCGGAACTAGGGGAAACATTAAGTGGGTCATGTTATTGGCCGATATGCGAAGTAGAACGTCTTGATGCAAGATGTTTTAGAGCGTCTTGCGAAATTACTTGCTTCGTTGACCAATAGGTCGTTACGTAAAAAAACGCTTCTCACATGAGCCTGCTTCTGATTGTTTCGCAGGACATGTGGCGTGTAATGATGCAACTTGTTCTAGAGCGATTTGTGAGATGACTTCCTCGTTGACCAGCCGGTCGATATTGGTGTTGCAGGAATTAAAGGCGAGTTATTGCCAATGATTCAGCTCTTTGCCAAGAGAAGTGTTGACGCAAATTGCTGTCCCAAACCGTATAGGAGCGGAGGTTCCGATCATGTCAGAAACGGGTTTAGTCACCGACAATGAAGCACAGAATGAGTTGATTGAAGCGGCGATCGCGGAGATCAGTCATATTGCAACGTTACCTGAGGTAACGATGAAGATTATTCAGTTGGTTGAGGATCCGGACTCGACAGCTCAGGATCTGAATAAGGTCATCTCGAACGATCCGGCACTGGGTGCGCGGATTCTGAAGGTGGTTAATTCAGCGTTTTATGGTTTGCCGGGGCAGATTGGCTCGATTAATCGAGCGATTGTGCTTTTGGGGTTGAACGCGGTGAAGAATATCGCGATTGCGGCTTCATTGGCGAAGCTTTTTAGGGGTGGGAAGATCTGTAACAGTTTTGACGCTCATGACCTTTGGAACCAGGCGATTGCGAGTGCTACGGCGACGCGGTTGTTGGGTGAGAAGATAGGTCTGGGTTTGCCAGACGAAGCGTTTTTGGCGGGGCTGATTCACGATATTGGGATGATGGTTGAGATTCAGGCGAAGCGTCCGAAGTTTGTTGAGGTGATGCAGAAGCTTGAAGAGAATCCTGATGGGAAGCTTCGCGAGTACGAAGAAGCGGTTATAGGTGCTGATCACGAGCAATTTGGTGCGGCGTTATGCCGAACATGGAAATTCCCGCAGAGTTTTGCGTATGTGACGGGGTTCCATCACCATCCTTGGGATCTGCCAGAAAAGCATAGAACCCTTGCGAGCCTTGTACACGTTGCAGACATCATTGTCGCTAATCTCGGCATTGGCTTTACACGTGGCGTGGAACACAAAGAAATAATGCCTAGTTTGCTAGAAGAGTTGAAGCTCTCGATGGAACAGGTCGAAGAAATAAGTACGAAAGTACCTGAGGCAATGGAAGAAGCATCAACGATCTTCAGTCTCGGTTAAGCCCCGGAAGTGTACAACTTCTAAAAGGCAAATTGAACAGCACGTTTGCTACGACGGTCAAAAGTAGCTCCCCTTTGAGTTCTCCTCGGAATGACGAAGTGAGTAAAGAAGGGTGAAATTAAATTTGGCGTCTCTCTTTTCCCTCCGGGCGACGAAGCATCAGCTTTGTCGCCTTTTTTTGTGTAGTGCTAGTGCTAGAGAAGACGCAAGCGAGGAAGGGGTGAGGAAATTTAGATTTCGGATTGCGGATATAAGACGCATGCGAGGGAGGGGATGGTTGCAGGCGATGTAGAAAGTCATGCGGGTTGGTGAATGAAGGGGTTGCAGATGTGGGGGTAGGGGAGGGGGGGGATTGCATTTCTGGTAAATTGTGGGGGCTGGGGGTGGTGGATTGTGTGTGTTGCGGTTACAAAGGATTCGCTCAAATTCGTTTTGTGAGTCAATATATAGATGGACATTTTTGGGAGTAGTCGGATGATTTGGAAAAAGCTGCGCGGCGAATTGATTGACATTATTGAATGGCTGGATGACTCGAATGATACGATGGTGTATCGGTTTGAGCGGTATGGGAATGAGATTAAGTATGGTGCGCAGTTGGTGGTAAGGGAGGGGCAGTATGCGGTGTTTGTGAATCAGGGGAAGATTGCGGACGTGTTTAGTCCGGGGCAGTATCGGCTTGAGACGAAGAACTTGCCGGTGTTGTCGACGCTGATGGGTTGGAAGTATGGGTTTGAGTCGCCGTTTAAGGCTGAGGTTTATTTTGTCAGTTCGAGACGGTTTACAGATCTGAAGTGGGGGACGAAGAATCCGATCATGATGCGTGACGCGGAGTTTGGGCCGATACGTATTCGGGCGTATGGGACGTATGTGATGCGGGTTGATAAGCCGGATGTGTTTTTGAAGGAGATTGTGGGGACGGATGGTGAGTTTACGAAGGATGAGATTGATGGGCAGCTCAGAAGTATTGTTGCATCAAGGTTTGCGGATGTTGTGGGTGAGGCGAAGATTCCGGTGTTGGACATGGCGGCGAACTACGATGAGTTTGGTCAGTTTTTGACGGATCGGATTCAGAGCGAGTTTGATACGTATGGGTTGGAATTGACGAAGTTGTTGATTGAGAATATTTCATTGCCAAGTGCGGTGGAAGAGGCGCTGGACAAACGGACGAGTATGGGTGTGATTGGGAATTTGGATGCGTATACGAAATTCCAGACGGCAGAGGCAATGGAGGCTGCGGCAAATAATCCGAACGGTGGCGGGGCAGCAGAGGGGATGGGCTTAGGGATGGGGTTTGGGATGGCGCAGCAGATGATGGGTTCGATGCAACAGCCTTCGGGTGGTGGTCAGAATGTCCAAGGGGGGCAGGGGGGGAATCAAGTGGGTGGGCCACCGCCGTTGCCGGGCGTAAGTGCGTTGGCGGTGCATGTTGCGGTGAATGGACAGCAGGCAGGGCCGTTTGATGAGGCGGCGCTGAAGGGGATGATTTCGCAGGGAACGCTGGCGGCTGAAACTTTGGTTTGGATGGGGGGGATGAGTGGATGGCAGAAGGCGGGCGAGGTGGGTGAGGTGGCGAAATTGTTTGGTCAGGCTCCGCCGCCGTTGCCGCCAATGTCCTGATTTGGGGAGGTGAAGATAAGAGTCTGATCGACTAACCAAGTATTAGATGTCTAGTTTGTGCTGCCTGCCGGTTT
Organism: Poriferisphaera corsica; assembly: GCF_007747445.1. Taxonomy (NCBI): domain Bacteria; kingdom Pseudomonadati; phylum Planctomycetota; class Phycisphaerae; order Phycisphaerales; family Phycisphaeraceae; genus Poriferisphaera; species Poriferisphaera corsica. Next base: position 3,721,614 of record NZ_CP036425.1, on the reverse strand, counting down.
GAAAATCTAATCGAGAGATAGGTGTTGAGATATGAGTGAGCAAATGCCGCCGCCGATACCGAGTGAAATGAAAGCAGAGGGGTCGGGTGGGATTGAGAATGACGTTGTTGTAAAAAGTGCTGAAGACTCGGATGGGGGGGATAGGCAATTTGGTTGTGAGAAGTGTGGTGCTGATCTGGCGTTTGAGCCGGGGAAGGCGATGTTGGTGTGCCCGTATTGCGAGTATGAGAATCAGATTGCGTTGTCGGATGAGGTCGTAAAGGAACAGGACTTCGAAGCAATATTAAGTGAGCTGGCGGCGGGAGAAGATACGGTTGAGTTGTTAATGGTGAAGTGTGAGGGGTGTGGAGCAGAAGTTGAGAAGCCAACGGGGATGGATGCGTTTGATTGCGCGTTTTGTGGGTTGCATCTTGTGAAGGTGGGTGAGTCGAAGCGGCTGATTAAGCCGAAGGGTGTGTTGCCGTTTCGTGTGGGGAAGGACGAGGCGCGGGCTGGTTTTGAGAAGTGGGTTAAGGGGTTGTGGTTTGCGCCGAATAAGGTGAAGGAATTTGCGCGGGCGGATCATGCATTTAAGGGGGTGTATTTGCCGCACTGGACGTATGACACGGATACGACAACGAGCTATACAGGGCAAAGAGGTGAGCATTACTGGGTGACAGAGCATTATACGACGACGGATTCGAACGGTAAATCGGTGAGGAAGTCGAAGCGTGTGAGGAAGACGCGTTGGTATTCAGCGTGGGGGACGGTGTATGTTGATTTTGATGATGTGTTAGTGGTGGGTTCGAGGTCGTTGCCAACGAAATATGTGAGGGCGCTTGAGCCTTGGGATTTGGGAGAGCTGGTAGCGTATCAGGATGAGTATTTGTCGGGGTTTATTGCGGAGAGTTATCAGGTTGATGTGAAAGAAGGTTTTGATGTTGCGAAGGGGTTGATGGAGCCCGATATTCGGACAAAAATTAAGCGGGATATTGGTGGGGATGAGCAACGGATTTTTACAGTGAACTCGCAGTATGATGAGATTACGTTTAAGCACATCTTGTTGCCGGTGTGGTCGAACACGTATCGGTATCAGGATCGGGTGTACCGGATTGTCGTGAATGCGCGGACGGGAGAAGTGCAGGGAGAGCGTCCTTGGAGTTGGGTCAAGATTATGCTGGCAGTGATGGCGGTATTGATTGTACTGCTTGGGTTATGGTTAGCGTTTGGTGATGATGTGTCACGGGCGGTCGGTGATCGTGTAGGGGTAGGCGAGGGGAGCAGCGTTCGCCAGATTGAATTCAGTTTTTGATACTTGTGTTACTGAATTGTTAATGAAGGCTATGCCGATATGGTGTGGTCTTTTTTATTTAGATTAGGTAAAGCGAGTAGGCCCAAACGGGGCCATTGTTAGCTGCGTATGAAAATCGATTTTATGATGACCTAACGATGACATTGAAGCGAAAGTTATTACGCGATTCACATTAATCTTACATAACACAGACGTTGTGGGGGTATAAATTGTCGTGTTCGAATTGGAGAGAACACAACGAGGTCAAGCGGTTTGGGGAGTGGATGTTGTTTGGGATGGGACAAGGACGGTGTGAATTTTCGGTATTGGGTTAAGAAATAACCATTGATGGAGTTGCTGCGTGGAACGATCTACTGAAGTATCTTCAATCAATCAAGGCTTACCTGTTAAAGGTGAAGTTACGGGGCGAGCTGAGATGGGCATGATAACGGTCTTGGTTTCAGGTGAGGGGTATCTGCAACAGCTGGCTATGCATCATCTGGATGGTGTCGGTGTGCGGGTTAAGCATTGCAGCTGGGACGATCTTCTTGAGAACTATGAGGCGCTTAGGCCGACGTTGGTTGTGATGGTTGTTGAGATGTCGTCGGATGATCGTTTAGAGATTGCATCGCGGCTGAATTTGCTGCGGGGTAAAGATACGGAGACGGGGAGTGTGGTGGCGGTGTGTCGAGAGATGACATCGGATGAAACGATTTCCTGGTTGGGTTGGGTTGATGACATATTGGGGGGAGAGAACGTTTCGAATCGTCGTTTGTTTTTGGCGAGGTTGCAGGCTAGGTTGAGGCCGCGAGGGGTACATGTGCGTTGGGATTTGGAGCCGGCGGGGCAGCCGCATGCGGGTGAGGATGTTTGTGAGTCGTTCCGAGTGGGCGAGATCACGATGTGGCCAGAAAAATTTGAGGTGAGAGTGAGTGGAAAGCGTGTGACGTTGACGCTGACTCAGTTTCGGTTGCTGGAGATGTTGTTGAAGCGGCCGGGCTGGATACTGACGCCTGAGGTGATTCGACAAACGTTGAATTTAGAGTCGGGTGAGGCGCGTGATTCGGTTGTTAAGAATCATGTTTATATGCTTCGTCGGAAGTTAGGAGTGAAGGCTGCTAAACAGATCGAGACGGTGCGAGGTGTTGGGTACCGAATTCGTGAGGAGTATGCGGCCGAGGAAATGCCCGTATAGCTGATGATTTATTGACGTAAGTTGCATTGAAAACTCTTTGGGACATGACAAAAGAAGGACAGTGAGGCTTCATACTGTGTGGCGTTGAAATATAACTCTCACATGATGGAGCTTAGATCGATGCGAAGAAGATCAGAATACAATTTCGGCAGGGGTTTCACCCTCATTGAATTGCTAGTAGTGATTTCAATTATTGCGTTATTGATTGGGATTTTGTTGCCTGCATTGGGTAGTGCAAAGGCGTCGGCAAGAAAGATTCAGTGCGGCTCAAATCAGCGTCAGGTTGCGATTGCAGTCGAGGCTTATTTAGTAAGCAATCAAGAGTTTTATCCGGCGTCATATGTGTACGCGAACAGCCCAACGGGTGGTAGCTGGAACTGGGGTGAGCAGTTCGGAACAGATCCGGCTAATGGCTATGTTCACTGGTCGTATTCATTGTTCAATGGTGGGGGTGCATCGGAAGATTCGTTTACATGTCCGCAGATGTCAGAGGGTGGCCATCCGGCGACGAATCCACATCCTGATGCGATGGTGGCTGATCAAGTGCCGGGCAATGGCACGGGGTCAGGAACGATTGATAGGCAGGCAAGGTGGATGGCGTTCACAGCCAACGAGGCTTTAATACCGAGGAACAAGTTTGCGGGTGCAACACCACGTAATTATCAGTTTGTCAGGGCGGGTATGGTTCGCAGCGCATCTCAGACCATATTAATGGCTGAGTTTTCAGATGAATACAGTGCGGTTGCAACAGGTAGTAGTGGTGGCAGTGGTGGTTTATCAAAATCACATAGGCCGATCAATCCGTTTTGGAATCCGAATTTAAGTTCAGGGGGTGCGGTTGCTGTGTCTGCATCATCAAAATGGTGGACGTATCCAAAGAAGAATACGTTCATGACGATGCAGCAGCTTGACGGGCAGTCGTTTCTGATTGGCTCATCCACTCCGCTCAATGGGATTGGTCGGCATCATCCGGGAGGAACGGGTGAGTATGGTGGTACAGCGAACTTTACTTATGCGGATGGTCACGTTGAAAATAAGCACGTGATGGAGACCGTTGAAAATAAAGAATGGGGTGAGTACTTCTACTCACTGACTGGTGAAAACAAGATTCTCACAAAGGGGTGGAATTTCGATTGACTCACCAGCGGCGTGTTATGTCGTGATGATATGGCACGTCGTGTGAAAATTAGTCCGGGCTTCGTCGTTTAAGCCCGGTTTATATACAAAACGAGGCGGGGAGGAGAAAGAAGGTACGTCGGGCGGATACCTTGCGTGCCACTGGTGAGTGTGAATGGGAAACCTAACACACTAACACGGAGATAGAGATGGATAGCATGAAAAAAGCAATTTCATTCTCAACGATAGCACTGTTGGGAGCAGTGTTATCAGGGCCTGTGATGGCTCAGCCGCAGCATGTGATTAATATCAGTGGTGCGACGTTGTTTGAGCCGTTTTTCCTGGCACCGGCAAGCACGTCAGATTACATTGATGCTGACGGCGATGGTCAAATTACAGATTTTTCTCAGCTGCAATTTGTACAGTTAGCGGGGACGAATCCGGCGAGTTCTTATTGGGCGGTGCAATATCGCGCGGTAGGTTCTGGTAATGGTTTGAAGGATTTGGTGAATTATGGTCAGGTGCCTGCAACGGCTGCTGGCGATGGAGAATTGAAGTGGCCTGATCCGGGTTTGATTAACCGTACGAAGTTTTATGACGGTGGTGCTGTTGGCCAAGGTAATGCGGCAAATCCTGGTGGGATGCCATACCTGAGCGATCCGAGCGGCGTCTATATTGATGTTGCGGTGATGGACGTACCGACGAAGTGGTTTGTTACGCAGGGAAATGCGTCTCAGGCGCGTTGGAATGCGGCCCCTACGACGGCTGGTTATGGTTTAAACCAGACGACTTCGAATGCAACAGGCGGTGGTGTTGGTAATCAGGAGGGCGGCCAGGCTAATTTACTCAAGTCGCTTGGCGGTTTGAATACCAATACGAGTGCTCCTGATAGCAATACGGTTTTTGACAATTCGATTGCATGGGTGCCGATTGCATTTATTGCGAATCATGGCACTGGGATTGATGCAGATTTCAATGGTGCGGCAGATGGTAATGTTAAGAAGACTGAGTTGCAGCATCTTTATGTTACGGGCCGCATGAAGAATGGTGAGAACCTTGTTGCGGTGTCGCGTGATTCTGGATCGGGTACACGGAACGGTGCAATGAACTCGCTGGGCGTCGATCCTTCATGGGGTGTCGGTGATAATGTTGGTCAAAAACATGCGGACAAGTCTAACGATAAGTTAGGTGATTCGTTTGTTTCAACGAATAAGAACTCATCAAGCCGAATGGAACAGACGGTGAGAAATCATCGTTTGGCTGTTGGTTATACAGGATTGGCCGGTAGTTCGAAGGCGGCTCGCGAATCTGCAGATAATCAGTACGAAGTTCTGAATATTATGAATGATACAGATGGCGGCACGGTTTATGTGCGGCCTGTGATGACCAATGACGGTCAGGGTGCTGCATTCAATAATATCATTTGGAACGGTGATGCGAATACTGGTTGGCAAATCGGTGGGGCTGAAACGTTCGCGACTATTGGTAACCCATACGCAAATGATATTAATGCATCGAATGGTTCTGAGAGCAGTGATCCAGCCATGCGTAATGTGCAGGCAGCTGCGTATTTGAGAAATATTCTTGAATCGATCAAAGCTTTTTCTGCGGCACCAGGTGATCCTGCGAATGAAGGCACGCCGGGACAGTTTTTAGCGACACAATATGCATTGCTTGCTGCTATGGAAGCTCTGCCAACAGTGACTGATCCGGGCAATTTTGAATTACAGGATCCCGCTGATGTTAATACGAACCTGCGTAATACGCAGTTTTTGCCAACCGAAGAAACATTGCCAGGCCAGTATGGTGATGTCGGTTTTGGCTGGGTGTCAGAGCGTTTGACGGGTGCAGCATATTCGGATGGTGTTGCGAATGGTGCACATTATGTGACTAATGATGGTACGGCTGTTGCATACAACGTGAAGATGGTTGCGGGAAATGCAATCCATGAGCGTAATGCAATTGCTGGCGATTTTAATAACGATGGTGCACGTACAGCGACAGATATCAGTGCAATGGTGAACGCCTATGAAAATGCGAATGATCGCGCATTTCTGGCGATTAATGATTCGAATGCAGTGCTTGAATTGCTGGGCGATTTTAATGGCGATGGTAATTTTGATCTCGCTGATGTTCACTACGGTGTTGATGGCTTGTTTGCTGCAGGTCGTATTGGCAACAAACTTGATCGTAAGCAGAATTTTATTGATGCTGACAACGCGTTTGGCGGGAATCTATTTGGTACTACACTCGAAACTAGCAAGACCTATGTTGCTGGCGATTCACGAGGCGATGTAGCTGGTAATGCGATCACTAAAGGTGCGGCACCAAGTGGAGCTGATGGAGCTATTGGTGCGGCGGACATTGATTATGTGTTCTCACAGTTTGTTGGTAAAGATGAGGACAGCACAGGTGGTGTTGAATGGTCCAATCTTGATGAAGCTGTGATGTCAGATCTATCAGCAGATATGAATGGCGATATGAACATCAATCAATTAGATGTTGATGATCTTGTTCAGAATATACTCGGTACGGAATATGGTGACGCGAATCTGGACGGGGTTATTGATGCACTTGATTTGAATGTAATTGCGGTGAACTTTAACGGCACCAATATTGGCTGGGATAAAGGTGATTTTAATGGTGATGGATTGGTAGATGCTCTGGATTTAAACACCGTAGCAGTGAATTTCGGTTTTGGTCTGGCAAATGCAAACGCATTGAGTTTTGCTGATGCCATGGCGATGGTCAATGCTGTTCCGGAGCCAGGGGCATTTATGCTGATGAGCTTGGGCGGAATCTTGTTGGTTCGCCGTAAGCGAGCATGAGTGAGAAAACTGTAAGCCCCCAACGTAGGGGAGAAATAATTTGGTTAATAACCAGGAGAGATATTGATGAAGAATTTAATGAAATCATTTGTTGCAGGTGCCGTTCTGTTGACGGTAGGTTCGGCTGCTCACGCAGGTTTGATCGGCGAGTTCGTATTCGCGGGTAACCAAAATACATTCACTGGCCCAGTGGATGTTTACGAGTTCCGTATTACGAATAATACCGGTTTTGACATCTATACATTCAAGGAAATCGATTTTGTCGGTACATTTGTGAATGGTACAAACAGTGGCAAGCAAGGTGCTACTCTGCCAGAACCAGTTCCAGGTCTTATTGTTGCCGATACGCTTTTTACCGCTCCTAATGTTAATCCTACGATCAGCGGAGTTATTGTTGATGATGGTACCCGTCTCTATGCTGACGGTGTTGCTAACGTGACTTCACCGGCTAGTGCATGGATTGTTGATGGTGCGACTGAAACAATCGCTCTTTTCAGTGTAGCTACCGGTGGTGAAACACCTGAGTTTGTTGCTGGTCTGGGTATAGATCAAAACAACGTGTTGTATAGCATTGCTGTTCCAGAGCCTGCATCAATGGCCTTGCTTGGTCTTGGTGGTTTGGCTGCGATGGCTCGCCGTCGTCGTGCGTAATGTGAGTAAATATTGGGTTAGCCTCGTGAAAACGGGGCTAACCTCTTAAAACAAAAGCATAAATCAGTATAAAACTATAACTGGAGAACTGGTGAGATGAAAAGAGACATGATTAAACCATTTTTTGTGCGCCAAAAGGCGTTCACGCTCATTGAATTGCTCGTAGTCATTTCAATCATAGCGTTGTTGATTGGAATTTTATTGCCGGCATTAGGTGCAGCAAGACGTACTGCGAGAAGTGCGATTTGCCTTGCGAACCTGCGTAGTTATATGCAGGCGACTGTCATTTACACGACGAATAATCGTGAATGGTTGGCTGGGCCAAATACGAGTGGGTCTGAGTTGACGCGTTTGAATAATGGTTATGTTTTTAAGGGCGGCGCGACTGAACCGACGCAGAATATGGACTGGGTCTCACCGACGATGGGTAATGAGTTGGGGTTGCCAGGTGATCGTTATGAAAAAACGATTCAACAATTTAATCATGATTTGAATTGTCCTGAGAATGATTTGGTTTATTCAGGAGCGGTAGGTTTTCCTACGCCGGATGATCTGAGATATGGCAGCTATTCCGCAGCGTTGGGGTTTCATGCGATGGGAAATCCACAGGGCTCGGAAATTGGTCTTTATGACCTTGCAAGCAGTGCATTGAAACTACCTGATGGTTATGGGCCACGTATCTCACAAGTTGGGGCGGCGTCAAATAAAGTGTTTGCAATGGAAGGTGTTCGTTTCGTCACAAGTATGAACGATCGCACATTCAATAATTATGGGCGCCAGTTGCGTGGTGGTAATTACATGGCATATGGGCCGGCCGTTACGCTGACAGGCGATCCTTGGGGGTTTGTAAATCCGAGTACGGGTGACTTTACGCCTACAGAGATCGCGAAATGGCATGCATATCGTCATGCTTCAAACACCATGAATCAGGTCTTCTTTGATGGGCATGCTGAGGGGATGCGTGCTGCAGATACGGTTGATTTAAATATGTATTTTCCGACGAACACGATTGTGAGTAATGCAGTGTTCACGAATGATAAAGATTTTGAAGGTAACGTAATTCAGTAATAAAGCGTAAATCAATAACAATACTATTTGTTCAATAGAACAGGAGATGAAAATGAGAAAGTATTCTACAGCTGCACTTCTTGCAGTGATTGTTGCAACGCCTGTGATGGCGGCGCCGACGGGCAATTATATTGCACTTTTAGACAAGCAGCAGAACCATGGTGATTCAAAGCGTTCGGTTGTTTTCTATGATACCGCAAACATGTCTAACCCTATGTTCTCAGTTTTTGTTGGCTTTGAGAATGGTGGGTTTGAAGATCCAGGCGCGATAACGATTGATAAAGCAACTGGTGATGTTTACCTTGCTGCATTTGATTCGGGTGCAGCGGGCGGTACCGAAATTGAAATCGATGGTGATGTTGATACCACGGGTGACATCGATTTGTTCAAAATCGATTTTAGCTCTGCATACAATCACTGGGCAAATAACGGTATGACATACCGTACGTATCATTCCGCTAATTTCTTTGATGGTACACATCCTAACCAAACTGTTCTTGGCGGCGTAGTCGATAAGATTGGTGAGGTTGCGCGTACGGACAATGTTACTGGCGTCAATTCACAAGGTAATACATCATATACAGATTTGCATCTTGAGTTTGTTGATCAGAATAATCTTCTTCTTATTGATGGACGCAATGATAATACGACCGCAGAAGGTGATCATCAGATTCGCGTCTTGAATCGTGTGAATGCCTCTAGCGGTCAAGCTACTGTTGACGGCCAAGAAGGTGGTTACAACAATGGTACTTCAGAATCATGGCAGTCCAAGCAGCTAGGACTCGTGAACATGGAGTACGATACGGATGCTGGACAGGTAACCGGTGGCAGTGATATTGTCAGCTCTGCTTACATTAACAAAGACGGCGTGCAGGGTCTTTGGATACTTGAAGATGATGGTGATGGGGATGATGTTTCATTTTTCGAAATCGGTGATATCACAGGTGCTGATAATTCATTGAACAAAATGAAGGGTTTCAATGTTGGTACTGGGCCAGATTACCCGACGGGTTTTGGTTTGGATAACGATCCTTCAGTCGATCCAACAACGAACGATGGTAGCGGTGATAAACTTTTTGTTGATCCTTCGACTGGCAAGCTTGTGATTGTTGAATCGGGTTATTTTGATGATCCACAGCATGAGCCAAAGGTCATCGTACGTAATGTAGACAGTTATGATGATGCAGAAGGTTTGATTGACTTTGGTGCTTGGGATGCACCTGTGACAATTGATACCTCAGGTGTGTCTGATGATGACACGGCGATCGTCGATGGCCGCTATAGCGCTTATGATGCTGCAAACAATGTCGTTTACTTCTATGACATGGATAATCCAGGTGCTGGCAATGGTGGTTCATACGCCCATGACTGGTATGCACTTGATTTGAATACTGGCCAGGTGACAATTGCTGAACTAGACGTAGATGTATCTAACGGTCTGTTTGGTAACGGTGACCAGGTTGAGTTCTTCAGTTTGGCAGCAGCGATTGCTGGTGACTTCGATGGAAATGGTCAGCTAGAGGCTGCTGATATCGATATGCTTTATGCCGCGATAACTGGTAGCTCAACAGATATGCAGTATGACGTAGATGCTGATAATGACATTGACGGGGATGATGCTGCCTTCTGGGTACAGGTTCTGAAGAGCACTGAATTTGGTGATGCGAATTTTGATGGCATCATTGACGCATTGGACTTAAATGTAATCGCGGTGAACTTCAACTCGAATACAGGCTGGGCAAATGGTGACTTTAATGGTGATGGTGTTGTTGATGCTCTTGATCTAAATGCTGTTGCAGTAAACTTTGGGTTTAATGCAGGTGCTTCACTGGAAGCAGTTGTGAGCGCTGTGCCTGAGCCAGCATCATTGGCTTTGGTTGGCTTGAGCGGTCTTGCGATGCTTGGCCGCCGTCGTCGTGCGTAAATGTGACGATTGTGACAGGCTGATTTGCTCTGTTACACCCAAGACATCTCACCGGATTTGATATCCGGACCCTGAAGCTCGGAGCGGATATGCCGCTCCGAGCTTTTCTTTGGACGGTTTGTGACTGTTACGAAGAGCGTTGTGGGGTATTTGGGGAAATTTGAGGGTTAATTCAAGCGAAAATGTTGAATGGTCGGGTGTTCGCTGGGGATTGAATTCACCGCGGCGAGGTGTTGTGATATCATTCATGATCTGCCAGCCCTCTTCCAGGTTGGTTCGTTTAAATCACACAGCCACGCGACCTGTCGTCGGCTAACACAGGAATTTCAAATCATGGCTAAGCAGCGCGACCCCAAGAAAATCGTACTCGCCTATTCAGGCGGGTTGGATACCTCGATTATTCTTCCGTGGCTCAAGGAACGCTATCCCGGTGTGAAGCTTGTTGCTTTTGCAGCAGAACTCGGGCAGGGTGATGAACTCAAGGGGATTGAAGAAAAAGCATACGCATCAGGTGCTGACGAAGTGATCGTTAAAGACCTGCGTAAAGAATTCGCGGAGCAATATTGCTTCCCGATGATCCGGGCACATGCAACTTATGAAACCGACTATATGCTCGGCACCTCGATCGCGCGCCCGCTGATCGCGAAACATCAGGTTCTCGTTGCCAAACAGACCAAAGCGGATGCCGTCGGCCACGGTGCGACGGGTAAAGGTAACGACCAGGTACGCTTCGAGCTGACCGCGCGTGCATTGGCGCCCAAGCTTCAGATCATTAGTCCTTGGAAAGACCCTGTCTTTATTGAAGACGGTTTGACAGACCGCGAAACTGCGATCGATTACGCTAGGAAGCACAAAATCCCCATCGATCAGACCAAGAAGAAAATCTACTCACGTGACCGTAACCTGTGGCATATTTCGCATGAAGGTGCTGAAATTGAGCATCCTGACCAAGAGCCAGAATGGAAGAAGTGCCTCGTGATGAGTGTGCCTGTCGAGAAGGCTCCGAACAAGGCCGAGAACGTTGAAATCGAGTTCAAAAAGGGTAATCCTATTTCAGTCAACGGTAAGAAGTTGGCAGGCCATGAGATTATTGAGCTGCTCAACGAGGTTGGTGGCAAGCATGCGGTCGGTCAAACCGTCCTCGTGGAAAACCGTCTGGTCGGCATGAAGTCACGTGGTGTGTACGAAACACCGGGCGGATCGATCCTTTATGAAGCGCACAAAGCACTCGAACAACTCTGCATCGAGCGTGAGCTATACCACGAGAAACTGAATCTCGCGAACCGTTACGCAGAGCTCACTTATTACGGCCAATGGTTCCACCCATTGCGTGAAGCAATCCAGTGCTTTATGGACAAGGCCAACGAAACGGTCACCGGCACCGTGACGGTCAAACTCTATAAGGGCCGCGCTTTGGCGATTAAAGCTGATTCCAAACTCTCACTTTACGATGAGCAGTTGGCATCATTTGCGATGGATAACTACGACATCACCGCAGCTCGAGGGTTTATTGATTTGTACGGCTTGCCAATGCAGGTGCGCGGTTTGAAGCATAAGCCAAAGATCTAAATTTGGACAGAAGTTTAAATGATGAAAGCCCAGCTCTCGCAGCTGGGTTTTTTTGTTGTGTATAACTTTTAATTGGTATTAAACGAGTTTCGGTGGCTGATTCATGATTCGAAAAATGTTGCAAAGACTTCATTTTGCTTGCGTTAGATTGAAGTAGGCATGTGTGATTTAGGTCATATTTATGTCTGTGCACCACTGCATCTGGCGGCTGTCGTAAATTAGACACTAAATATCGTCCGAAACCAGAAGTAATACATATGTTATTTAGTATTGCTTAGTATCTTGCCATGATGATGAAGTTTTTCGCTTCTTTTGAGCAAGCTTCATCAATCTACTTTCGCATACACACCACAATATATTAATGTTCAGAATCAAGGCTCGTTTTATGATTCATGGGTAGGTGTTGAGTGGAATTTCGATCTGGGTGCTGATGCAGGCAAAGACATCACAATCAATCGTTTCAGTTTCAAGCTGAACGAATCCAAGGTTAGCTGGTCAAACAGTGGCGGTGTTGAAGTCTATTTACTCGCAGATCGTTTTGATGCCGTGGGCATTTGCTTGGGATGCGGTGGCCGTTGAAGCGATTAAGGTTGAGAACTTCAGTTTCGAGTGTGCGGGTGATTATTAGGCGCACAATTGCACGGTTGTCTAGGGAGATGCAGAGGCAGCTAAATTTTCAGCATCAGTAGCTGACAATAAATTGGTTTTGGCATTCCATGGTATTTACGATGAAGACAATGCAAATGGAACAGCTCTCGCTGCTGCTGGCACGACGAATACGTTTGATGACGGTCCATCACTCGCGTTTGATTGCATGGTACCATCGGTTCCCGAACCAGCTTCCTTTGCTCTGTTTGGTTTGAGTGGTTTGGTAATGATTTGTCGTCGCAGGTAAGACGTTCGTTCAATAATCAGGCATTTTGTAACGATCAGCATAGATTGCTGGCCGTTTTTTATTAGTGGCAAGAAGTCTATGTCATGAAGTTCTTAGATGCGCGAAGGTCAGATTGGCTATTCATTATTTACGTTGATGTTATCTGTTAATGTTGAAATAGGGCGTTATCAATTTATTTCTTTAAACAAATGTTATTTCACATAGGTGAGAGAAAAAGTTTTTTAACAATGCAAATAAAAACTTCATAACCAGTACTCATAATTCTTTTTTTGTATCTAAGTGTCTTGAATAGATTTACAAAATAGTGATACTTGTATTTAGGGACATCCCCTACATTGAAGTTTTCGTGATCTCTTATAAGTTAGTTACATATTTCTGACGTATTAACGATTTTTAAGCAATTTAATAATGACGAAGTTATGACGCTCCTAATACTTTCATAACACGTTGTCATTACGTTATGTTTTCAGCTTTTAACTTTCTTTTTTCTTTCTACTCTGTCCGTCTGGATTATCGAGAGCAAGTGCTTTCACCGGCCGGGCGCAAAACAGCCAACCCGTGATGGGTTAGGAGGCGACTAGAATGAACTTCGCAAAGACGACGCTTTTTGGTGCTGCATTGGCTATGGGGCTTTCCGCAACAGCAGGTGCAGCAATTACAGCAACGTATGGCTGGGAAGATGGTGGGACTATACTCGGTAATTATGGTGACATCATTGCGGAAAACACTGCAGATGCTGCAAGAAGTGGAACTGCAGGTTTGAAACTAACAGATGATGCGGCGACAGGTACGCCACAGGCTTACGCCGCATTTATTACCGGCTTAGCTGAAGGTGATACGATTGAAGTCACAGTATATGCCAAGGATTTGCCAGGTATCGATGGTAATGGCGGTCGTATCTGGGGGCATTATGGTGGCGATGCAAATGATATCAATGTGTATGATGGTTCTGCCAGTGGTTTAGGGTCATATTCCGATGCAGATTGGACAGAACTTACTTATTCTTGGACGATGGCAGCTGAAAAAGAAAACTTTATCTTAGAATTTCGTACATACAATAATCCGGGAGACGGTGCGTTTTTCGATGATTTATCAATTACGGTAAGTAACGATAATGCTATAATTAATATCCCAACAGTAATTCCTGAGCCAGCATCACTCGCGCTTCTCGGCTTGAGTGGTTTGATGATGCTGCGTCGCCGCAAATAATGCAGATAAAGAATATTTTACGAAAGAGACCAACATTGTGATGTTGGTCTCTTTTTTTGTAACGATATCTGAAATCAATAAGATTAGATTTGGCAAAAGCGCCTAAATTAACAGTTCGTATGCGATTAAGAAAAGTCTGATTCGTTTTGTTTGAATTATGTTTTAATTTCTTGAGCATTTCGTCAGTAGAAGCCTTGAATCAGTTGATAAAATTGAGATACTAGCAATGACGTAATTGCCTTTGTGACTTATTTTTGCGACCTCGCCCATGTCGTACACGTTTGATGATTAGTTTGATGCCACTTGAAATCGATGTGGCATATTTTAAACGCCCGTCAATGCAATTATTGAAATGTAATCGATCTATGTATTCACCAGGTGCCTTTAGTAGGCACTGCAGAGTTTTTGTAGATATTTAATGCTGTCCTTTGATGGGTATGGAGGATATTCGAATGAATCGTCTTAAGATCTTATTATTCAGTGTTTCAATCGGATTGTTGCTTAGTATGAGAGTGGCTGGAGGTTTAGTATACAATTTTGATACCAAAATTGATGCAACGGTGACCGCAACATATGACTTCAATAGTTTCAGTAGTTCAAAAGATGCATGGGGAATATATAGTAACGATGGTAGCGCACCTTCTGTGCTGATTGATACTTCGGCTGTTAATAGTGCAGACAACTTGGGGATCGTAGATAGTACAAAGGTTGCTAACGATGTGTTCTTCGGTGTCAGTGATACTTTGAACGGCGACATTGACAAAGAAATTAGTGTTATTTTTACATTTGATTTAACACAGCTGACTTTCTCAGAATCACTCAATATTGCCATAGATATGGGTGCGGTTGGCGACTTTGAAAAAGACGATAATTTTGATTGGACCTATCAGGTTGATGATCATAGTGAGTCAGAGCTATTCGATGTCGTTGTAGATGAATCAGATGTGCATGACTATCAACTTGAAGCCAAGACGATTACGTATAACGATCCCTTGAAGATTGACAATAAAGTTATTTCAAATCAAATTCAAACATTCAATAAAGAGATACAAGTCGATTCATCCGCAGTCTCATTGAAGCTAATTTTTACAACATATGCCGATGGCGGATCTGAGGCGTTTATGTTTGACAATATTGTGGTTTCGAGTCACATGCCCGAGCCCGCCTCAATTTCATTGCTCATTCTAGGCGGTCTCACGGTGCTCTGCTACCGCAAATAGACAGCTACTCATTAATCTATCTGAAACGCTCATTTTTGTATGAGCGTTTTTTTGTTACGATGCTTTTTATATTGCTTCCTTCTCTAGGCTTGTATATATCCTACAATATGTTGGAATTTGAGACGATTAACAGATACGGAGCAGAAATATATGGTTGAGGCAATATCACCAGTGAGAAAATATGTACCAAAAGGTTTAGATTGTGCTGATTGGCAACAGATCGAGCCAGTTGTTGTAAAACTTTTGGATCGAGAGTTAAATTCACTCACGGATTTCGAACAATGGCTTGCTGATAATTCAGAATTGCAAGCTGTGCTTAGTGAATACGCATCACGTAGAAATATAGATTTTGCATGTCATACTGATGACAAAGAGATCGAATCCGCTTATATGCATTACGTTGAAAAGATCGCACCTAAGCTTCAGCCCCTACAGGATCAGTTCCATCGAAAATATTTAGAATCGCCTTACCGTAGTCAACTGACAGATTCTAAGTTTGAGCTGCTGACGCGGGATTGGCAAGCTAGCGTTGATCTTTTTCGTGATGAAAATATTCCGTTGCAAGTTGAAGACGCCAAACTTAACAAAGAGTACGACCAAACAATCGGTGCTATGACTGTTGATTACGACGGGGAAACTTACACGTTACAGCAAATTGGCCGTTTTCTTGAGGATACCGATCGTTCCGTTCGTGAGGAAACATGGGCGCTTTCATCTAATCGTCGATTAGATGATCGAGGTAAGATAGATGATATTTTCGAAAAAATGCTACAGAACCGTAGTAAAATCGCAGCCAACGCAGACTGTGAAAACTACCGTGAATATCTCTGGAAATCATGGTGCAGGTTTGATTATACCCCGCAGCATTGTCATGAGTTTGCGGATGCAGTTGAAAAATCAATTGTTCCTTTAATGAAAAAATTACATCAAGAGCGAGCCAATCAGCTTAACATTGATGTGCTTCGTCCATGGGATTCGTCTGTAGATCCATTAGGGCGATCACCTCTTATGCCTTTTGATAAATCAGATGTGCAGCGGCTGGTTAGTGGCTGTAAAACGATCTTTAGTAAAATTGAAGTCCCTTTGGCCGCTGATTATGACATGCTTAAAATGGGGCGTAATCTAGATCTGGACTCACGCATTGGAAAAAGAGCAGGTGGTTTCCAAGCTTCGTTGCCTGAATCAAAACAACCGTTTATTTTCATGAATGCAGCGGGTTTGCAGCGCGATGTCGAAACAATGCTACATGAAGCAGGCCATGCTTTCCATTATATTTGGGCGGCTGAAAGTGAACCGCTTGTTTTTTTACAGCACGCGCCACTCGAATTTTGCGAAGTCGCTTCAATGTCAATGGAATTGTTTGCATCTCCGTATCTCAGTGAATTTTATCCCAATCAAGCGGATGCAGACCGCGCACGTCGTAAGCATCTTGAAGGCATTCTTTCTGTTCTGCCATGGATCGCCACAATCGACCAATTCCAGCATTGGCTTTATACGAACGAAGGCCATTCACTTGAGCAGCGGACTCAGGCATGGCGTGATATCCTTGCACGCTTTTCAACAGGCCTCATCGATTACACCGGTTTTGAAGAAGCACGCGATGCTCGTTGGCATGCGCAACTCCACTTATTTCATGTCCCGTTCTACTACATTGAATATGGCATTGCTCAACTTGGTGCGCTTCAGCTTTATAACATCTACAGACAAGACCCAGCAACAGCACTGTCGCTCTACCGCAAAGCTTTAACTCTTGGTGGTACGCGGCCACTCCCTGAATTATTTGCAGCTGCAGGAATCAGCTTTGATTTCTCTTTGAAAACCATTCAACCCTTAATCGATACACTTGAACAGGAACTCGCAACGCTGCCCGCCTAGTATCGATAACATCATCAATAACAGCAACGCCTTCCATTTTGCCTGGGGGGCGTTATTTATTCTTCATGTGTGATATCTAGATAAAACCTTATACGATAGGTCGCAATTTCACGATACTATTATTGATCTCATCCTATTGTATGAATGGTCTATTGAGATGATCATAATCCCACAATCCGATAACATGATCCGTATTGTGTTTCAGCCTGACCATGCCAGGCATGCTGCGCAGATGATTCAACATTGGCAGCGCCCGTGTATTCTTCCAAAAGCTTTATGGGAAAGACTGATAACCGCAACTAAGCATCATGACGATGGTTGGCATAGACATAAATATCAGCCTCTCATTAGTGATGATGGTTGCCCCTATTCATTTCTCTCGCTCCCTGTTCGTACACATATCAAGTATCTCAAATATTGCATTGAAAGCCTGATCAAAGAAGATCGATATCAAGCAGTACTCGTGTTGCTGCATTTTAAATATATTTTTTCAGAAACAAAAAGTGATATTAAAGATCAATGTCTGGTGGATCATTATCTTTCATGGACGGATCAACAAATAGATTTGAGCATCGCCCGTTTGCGAGATGAAGAACCTTCAGAATACCAAGAAGGGTTTACACGGCCTAACTTGCGCTTAGCACAAAGGATTATGACTTTCGCTGATCGGTTAAGCCTGATGTTAATCGGTGCCCTGCCGTGGAATAGGTTCGAAGGTTCAGTAAGCTATGATATTAATGATGTGCCGCTTCGTTATAAGCCTGATGAATGGGGCGTGAGATTAGACCCTTGGCCATTCATGGATCCTTTCTTTTCTGTCAATGTTAATGCTCGTTCTTTATCCGAACAGCATTACGAAACATCAGAAGAATTCTTCGATGTTTTGGGTGCTGCTCCAACCTATAGAATCACTCACCGCATGATGCCATATGAATAAAGCAGGTTGGGTAAGATAGGGCAAATGCTAGCTGTCGAATAACATAAAAACGACAAAATATTACCCAAAACACAGAAACGCTCTTGATCTAAGAAAATTCTAGTTTAAACTTGACCTTGAATTGATGGGGTAGGAGAAGAAAGACCCTATCTGATTTGTTGAGTCAAACAAGATTGTATATGTTGCGTGAGCTTGCGATTTGTTATTTCCGCGATAGCTTTCGTATTCAGTTATGATTCAATAGTTTGCATAATATCGCCTGTTGGCTACTGATCATATTGAATGGTTGTAGTTATGATTACGCTATCTAATCGCTAGCGTGATTGTTGTTATTTGTAATTTTTATAATGATTCATTTTATTTGATGTTCATTACTTTGTAGGAGAAGGATATGAAATCTAAATTATTCACTTCATTGTTTGTCGCTGCCGCTGCATTCTCAGCAACCACCGCCTATGCGATGGATTTCGATGCATTCGTTATCCGTAATGCTAACGGCACCGGGGATGTTCCTGCGATTACTGAAAACGCAACCGGTGATGGCGCAAAATGTGAAACACCACTCGGTGGCCAAAAAGTCGGATACGGCACCAGCCACTTCGATGGTCAAACTTTCGGTTCAATTGGTTCCGTTTCCTTCGATTGGGTTGCACAACCCGGCGAGACCGTTGCCCCAAGCATCATCCCATACGTTAACGTTTGGGTGACCGATGGTGCAGGAAACTATGCCGTCATCTCAACTGAGAACGATTATCGTGGCAGTGACTGGTCAACGTGGAGCCAGTTCAAGGTTTTTGAAACCGATATGGATAATGCTGGTGATCTGGATTGGCTACTTGGTGGTAATGCCGCCAACCGTAGCAGTCAGTACCTTCAAAAATCAGATGGTTTGGGTGGCTGGGTTAACGTCACAGGTGCAGACCTTGCAGGTCTTATCATTGCTGATCCCGGTACCTATCCGGCGCCAATCGGTACTGGTGCTCCAAAGAACGGTACTGGCTTTAACATCATTTGGGGTGATACCGCTACGAACTATGCTGGCATCTACGAGTACGAAAATCTCGTCGTCACCGAAGTTCCAGAGCCAGCATCACTCGCACTCCTCGGCCTCGGCGGTCTTGCACTGCTGCGTCGCCGTCATGCATAAATAGAAAACAATCTTTCTACTCATTAAAAAAACCTCGCGGAATGCCGCGAGGTTTTTCATTGATTCCAAGTGAGTCACACATTTCATGCAGTGCTTTCTTCTTCCTCTTCTTCCTCATCCCATTCTTCTTCGCCTTCCTCCTCCTCTTCTTCATATTCATACTCATCATCTTCCCCTTCTTCTTCCTCGTCTTCGTCGCCTTCTTCTATTTCTTCTTCCTCGCTGTCATCTTCCTCTTCCACCTCTTCGTCATCAACTTCAAAAGGTTCTTCACCTTCCTCGTAGATACTTTCTTCCTGTCCTTCCTCCATCTCCGCGGCCTCTTGATTTGTTACTGGCCGATTAAGATTGTCTTCTTCCTCTTGCTCTTTTTTCATTTCAGCCTTGATCGCCATCCATTCTTCAAGCGTCATGTATACTTCGCGAGGTTTACCTTCTTTAAACTTACCTAAAATCCCTGTCTCTTCCATCATTTCAATCAATCGCGCCGCGCGACCATACCCAATCCCCAGTCGTCTTTGTACCAGCGAGACGCTTCCTCGCTTGCTTTCAAGTACAACGCGCACCGCATCATCAAACAAATCATCATGATGCTCGAGCATCGACTCTTTATACCCCGGCTTGTTAATCGGTCGTTCATCCATCTCGCTCGGATCTGGCATCGAACCATCCGACTTAATCTGCACGAGTGCAGGCTCGAACGACTGCTGACTGATCGTCTTCAAGAACTTAACCGCCTTGCGAATCTCCATATCATCAACAAAGCAACCTTGCGCACGTGTGATCTTGCTTGTCCTCGGACTTAAAAACAGCATGTCACCATGACCAAGCAATAGCTCGCCACCCTTCTGGTCAAGCACGATACGCGAGTCCATACCCGATGCAACCTTAAACGCCACGCGACAAGGCATGTTCGACTTGATCAAACCCGTCACAACATTCGCCTGTGGCCGCTGCGTCGCCAAAATCAAGTGAATACCAACCGCGCGCGCCTTTTGTGCAATACGAACAATCGCGCCTTCAACTTCCTTGTTCGTCATCATCAAGTCTGCCAACTCATCAACGACAATCACGAGGTAAGGCAATTTCTTCGGAATCCGCGCTTCTGCCTCAGGCGTAGCCGGCTCCATGCGTTCCTTAATCTCATCCCACTCTAATTTATTGTAAGACGCAATATCACGAACACCGCACTCAGCAAGCAGTTCGTAACGTTCATCCATCTTCGTCACTGCCCATTCAAGGATCGCAGCCGCTTTACTCATCTCCGTCACCACCGGACACATCAAGTGCGGTATATCACGGAACATACTCATCTCAACCATCTTCGGATCGACCAAAACGAGTTTCAATTCGTCAGGCCGCTTCGTGTAGATAAACGAAGTAATAATCGAGTTCATACATACCGACTTACCAGAACCCGTCGTACCGGCAATCAGCATGTGAGGCATCGCATTCAAGTCTGCAATCAACGGCGCACCCGATGCATCCTTACCCAAGAACATCGGCAGCTTCATCTTCTGTACCGTCTCATCAGGCTGCGTCATCAACTCCTTAATCCGAACAACTTCCTTCTTAATGTTCGGCACCTCAAATCCAACTGTATCCTTACCCGCCATGTTCGAAACAATACGCATGTTCTGCGCTTTCATCGCACGAGCCAAGTCGCTCTGTACCGCATTGATACGAGCCACTTTTGTGCCCGGCGCAAGTCTCACTTCAAACATCGTGATCACAGGGCCAGTATCAATGCCAACAACCTCACCCTTGATCTTATATTCTCTAAGCGCTGATTCGAGTTGAATCGCTTGCTCACGAACAATCTGTTCATGCTCATCCGTAAAGCTGCCCGTTGCGTCTTCAAGTAAATCCAACCCTGGGAATTGATAACCAGTCAGATCCATCTCCTGACTACGAGGCGGCTCTGCCGTCCCTTGCCGCGGCTTCACTGCCTGATTAATCGGCATCTGCTTGATTTTTTCACGGATCGTATCTGCATTGAATTTGCGTTTCTTGTTGTCACTCACATACGCGCCTGGCGCATCAGCTCCCTCTTCGTCTTCCTCTTCTTCGTACTCATACTCATCATCCCCTTCCTCGTATTCCTCTTCCTCATACTCGTATTCGTACTCGTCCTCTTCTTCATCTTGCTTACGTTTCGATCGCAAGCGATTCACGTCCGCATCAAAAGATTCCACGCCAGCATAGCCACCAGCATCTTCGTCGATTTCATCCAGATCAACACGTTTCTTGCGTCTCAATCCGCCGCCCTTTTCGCCCGGCCCAGCCTGATCCTTTTTACGCCAAAATCCAAACAGCTTCGGCATACTCAACTTCGGTTTCAGCCCACCAATCTTTTCGCCAATCGCTTCTGTCGGAAGTTCCACTTTCGGGAACGCCATATCTCTCAATTTACTCCCCAGCCAGATCGGCACAGCCAACACGAATTGGTCAACGGTCAACACCGCACCCACCAGCAGCAGCGTCATCATGATCACAAACGTGCCCGGCTTACCAAACTTCCCAATCAATAATTCATCATTAATAATCCGAGCCAGTGCGCCTCCGCTCCCAGCTTCTCCTTCATACCCGCCACCGCCAAGCAGCGGCAACATCACCCCCGCCACGCAACTCACCGCCACCGCCATCACCACCAAACCTATTCCGCGTAAGATCAACTGATTGACCGTCTTGCCAACAGCCATCATCGCCAGCCACACGCCAACACCGCCGATGACTACCCAACTCCCAATCCCTGCCATCCGGTACACCTTGTCGCTCAACAACGCCCCAAATTTCCCGATCCAGTTCTGCGTCACCACATCTGGCACGCCAAATCCTGTAGCCGGATAATCAGACGGGTTATGCGACAGCATCGATGCCAGCACCAACAGCCACACCGCCCCCAATGCCACCCAGCCAATAAACCGGTACGCAGTCAGCTTGTCCTCGCGCTCCTGCTCCAGTTGTTTCTTCGTCTTACGTTTGCTTGCTTTCTTTTTTGCCATCTGCTTACAAATCAATGATTTACATTCGGATCAATCGGCACGCACCGATCGCGCTCCAAGTTCCAATTATCGGCCATCCACCCCCGATAACCCCAAAATCCACCCCGCTTCAGTCCCCCTTAATTTTCATGCCTTTCTCGCCACTTGCCTCACCAACATACTCACTCCTCACCCTAATCACCTTCCAGCATCTTGCCCATCTTCACATCTCGTCCCCGCATACTTCCCCTCCCGGCAACCGCCTCCCTTTCCTGCTAAAATCTAGCTACAACAATCAACCCTCCCATCAACAGGGCAGGGTATTTTCGCCTGTGAAATTTTCGCAACTTTCACATAAACAACAGTTTACAGGAATCAGCTCGATGGAAATCAAGCTCAAGTATGGCTGCAACCCCAATCAGCCTACCGCTCGCGTTCTCTTTGACGACTCCCAGCAAGCCTGCCCGCTCTCCGTCGTCAACGGCTCTCCTTCCTACATCAACCTCATGGATGGCATCCGTTCGTGGCAACTCGTCCGCGACCTCAAAATCGCCACCGGGAAACCCGCCGCCGCATCCTACAAGCACGTTTCCCCAGCCGGCGCCGCTGTCGCAGGTCCGCTCACATCAGATTTCTGCAAAGCGCACTTCTACCGCACCACTGACCTCTCACCCATCGCCACCGCATACGCCAAAGCCCGCTCATCCGACCGCGTCGCATCCTTCGGCGACTTCATCGCTGTCTCCGAACCCGTCGACGTCACACTCGCAAATATCATCAAGCCCGAAGTGTCCGACGGCATCATCGCCCCCGCATACGACCCCGAAGCACTCGAAATCCTCAAAGCCAAGAAGTCCGGCAACTACGTCATGCTTCAAATGAACCCCGACTACACCCCACCCCAAACCGAGTCGCGCACAGACTTCGGCATCACCCTCGAGCAAACCTTCAACGACATTGCCATCACCGCCGACACCATCACCAACAACGTCGTTACCGAAAACAAAACTCTCACTCCCGCAGCCATCGAAACCGCCATCGTTGCAACCATCACCCTCAAGCACACCCAATCCAACTCCATCGCTGTCGGCGTTGACGGCCAGGCCATCGGTGTCGGCGCAGGCCAACAATCACGCATCGCCTGCACCCGCATCGCCTGCGACAAAGCCGACCGTTGGCTCCTCAAGCAGCACCCAAAAGCACTCACCCTCACCTTCAAAGACATCCCCAAATCCGAAAAGGTCAACGCCCTCGAAGGCTTCGTTCGTTGGCACGAACTCAACAACGATGAAAAAGCAGCCGTCGAATCAGCGCTTAGTTGCCCCGTTGATCCAATCACTGATGAAGAGCGTGCCGACTTCCTCGCTTCAAAGACCGGCGACGTCGTCCTCTCGTCTGACGCTTTCATCCCATTCCGCGACAACCTAGACCGCGCTGCCGCATCAGGCGTCAAACTCGTCATTCAAGCCGGCGGCTCCGCTCGCGATCAATTCGTCATCGATGCAGCGAACGAACACAACATGGCCATGTCCCAAACCGGCATCCGCCTCTTCCTCCACTAATTTATTAGTGTTTTAATATAAGATTTGATTTAAACCATGAAGCGGGCTTGTGTGAGCAAGCCTGCTTCATTTATTTGAGTTTACGTAATTCCCCTTCATATATCTCAGTTGTACGCATTGTGAAGCAATATGACATGAGAGCTATCGGATGTTGAATTGGCGTGAGAAGATAAAATTAAAACAGTCTCTACTCTTCATGTGATAGTTTCTTTAACATCTCTATGCCTTGGCATTGTCTTTAAAACAAAATTGTATAACGATTAGTGAAAGACTGGGATGGCTAATATTCAGCAAAATTGTAAGGTGTAGTATGACATGTTGCGTCATTTCGAAAATCCACATGGAGCAAGCGTGTGAGAGCAATTGTATGTGAGAAATATGGACCACCAGAAGTTCTACGTGTCGCCCAGGTTGCGAAGCCAATTCCCGGAAAACATCAGATATGTGTCAAAGTACAGGCTACAGCAGTAACGACAAGTGATAGTAGAATCCGCGCATTCAGGTTTCCTCTTTGGCATCCCGTTGGATTAATGATTCGCATTGTGATTGGGATAAGAAAACCTCGGAGGCCGATCTTAGGACTAGTTTTTTCAGGTGAAATTGAATCAGTCGGAGAGTGCGTTACACGCTTTCAAACAGGTGACCAGATATATGGCATGACAGGTGTAAACTTCGGTACTTATGCTGAGTACGTATGTTTGTCCGAGAGAGGTTGTTCGGCAAAAAAACCGCAAGAAGTTAGCCATACAGATGCAGCCGCTGTTGCATATGGTGCATTATTAGCCGGATTTTTTCTTCAAAAAGGTAAGATTCAAGACAGAAAAAAAGTACTCATCTATGGCGCATCTGGCGCTATCGGAACCGCGGCAGTACAACTTGCAAAGCATTTCGGTGCGGATGTCACAGGAGTATGCAGTACAACAAATTTAGAGTTAGTAAAAACTTTGGGAGCAAATTCAATTATTGATTACACAAAGGAAGATTCAATTCCTTCAGGGGAATGTTTCGATCTTGTGTTCGATGCCGTAGGTAAAGATAAAAGTTCAAAGCTTAAAGTTGCATGCAAAAAAGCTTTGACTCAAAGCGGTCGATATATATCTGTTGATGATGGTGTGCCGCAATCACGTGTAGAAAACCTTGAATTGGTTAATGAGTTACTCGTAAAGGGTGATTATAAAGCCGTGATAGATAAGCATTACTACTTTGATCAGATTGTTGAAGCGCATCGTTATGTGGACACGGGGCACAAAAAAGGGAATGTTGTGATTACATTGCAAAAAGAGGAATGATTGTATTCATAACCTACACTTTTTGTCCTGAATTTGATAAGAAGCTTTCTGTTATTAAATTCACGAAGGTTGGGTGAGAAATGGTTATTAAGGCTCTGTTTGCAGAAAATAAAAAAAACGCCGCAATATACGGCGTTTTTTTTATTGCATAATCACAATTATCACTAGATTGTCTGTCAAACTACCAATACCGTTCAAACACGATATTTCCTTCCGGGTTCTGGCGATTCTTCGTTGCAAACCCTCTGCCTTCCAGATCTTCTTCCACCTGATCAATCATCTGCGGATTACCACAGATAAACACCATGCAGTTTTCAGCCTCAAGATCAAACCCCGTGAACCCCTTAAACTTATCCGCTGGCAAAATGGTTTGCACACGGCCACGATTCCCCGCCCAATCTGATTCCTCAGGCTCGCGTGTTACCGTTGGGATATATTGGAACTTCTCATCCGCCGCATCCGCCGCCTTCATCGCTTCCAAGTAACCCAAGTCCTGCGAATACCTGCAGCATTCAATCAGCACAAACTTGTTCCACTTCCCCGCATCCTTATATGTCTCATACATCGAACGGAACGGAGCAAGCCCCGTACCCGTTCCAATCATGACCAAATTCTTTCCTTCAGCTTCATCGCCCAGCGTGAAGTGCCCCGCAATCTTCTCACCCATAAAGATCTCATCCCCGCTCTGCAATTCCCAAAGCTTCGGCGTAAGCTGCCCCTCCTCAACCAACACAATATAAAACTCAAGGAAGTTCCGCTCAATCGACGGCGACGCAATCGAGTACGCCCTTTTAATCATCTTCGGCCCGCGCCATCTGCGACCCGCTTCTTCAACCTTCACCTTATCAGCAGCCGCTTCTTCATCGCTCTGCATCAAACCCAGCGTCGCAAACTGCCCCGGTTCAAACTCCGGCACACGCCCATCCTTAAACGTCACACGAAACAACGCTAATTCAGGGTTCAAATCGATCCGCTCCGTTACAACCGCGTTGTATGGGCTTTCCACTTGCGACTCTGCAGCCGCGACTTTGTTATCTGTTGCTTCTGACATTCTCAGCGCTTCCTGGCTCTATGCTGCCTACACATCAAACCGACCTGCTTGCAGCCACACTCCGACTACCTACGTCATGTCTATCCACACGTTAGCCCAATGACATCTCAATCCCAAACCCCTTACGAACACTAGCCTCATCGCACCACTTGGCACAATTCATCGTAGGCCAGTATTTCATGACATGACACAGACGACAGCCGACAAAAAACTCTTTTGAATCCCGACCATCTTACCTTCTCCCAGCCCTCTCAATCAAGTATAAGCGCGTTTCTGCAAAACCCGCTGACTCATGACCACTACAAACCCCGCTTCTCGCATCATATGACCCCTTTCTCACGCAGCATCCCCATCCAATATTTGTTTTATATCGTACCAATCTCACGTGACTATCCCTCTACCATTCAATAAATTCCATGATATAGATTGATCCTTATATATGTCATACTCACTTCATCGGATCGATTCATGATTCTGCTATCGATGTTGTTTACCCATTTTTCCACCCCGTCTCCCCCCACACCCTCCCCCCTCTCCACAACCACTAGTCACACTTCCATCATTCCTCTTTCTCCTTGTCATTTTCTTCCGCGAAAAACATACCCGTTTAAATTCATAGCCTCCATGACTTCGCTGCACCTCAATGACCTCACGTGATTGTCTCGCCATCGCAAATTTACATGCGCATGAAAATGTGACGCAGCCGCATAAAAATGAAATTCCGTGCGCAAAAACGCGTGCGGAATTTGGCTGTTTTGGGCTAAACGCAGCCTGTTTCTTACCAAAGTTGGCCCGAAACAAACCATTCTTAGCCATTCTTGTGCATTTTTAAAAATCATCGAAAACAGTCTTAAACAGAGATGAAACCACTGGAAATCATCAACTTTGCATCGAAGAACACGAAGAAAGGCCAGAAAACACATAAAAATCGCACGTTTTGTTCACGACGAAATTCGTAGCCGATGATTCGGAAAACCCGAGTCCATCTATTGGAACGCGATCTGCGTTCCTCACGCCTCGTCTATTTCTGAGTAAGCATAAACAAGCAGACCGCATCGCTTAAATTGAACGTTATGCGCACGAAAAAACCTCGTGCGCACACACGAGGTTTTTAACTGTATTCGATTTAATTATTTAACCACGATCTGATTCGCACGCGTTACTTCCATTTGAGGCGTGCCGCGAAAAGCGCTGACCTTACCAGTGACCTCAATCTGTTTGCCCTTGAGGCTGACCCAGGGCTTGCCACCTTTAAACGCGCTATATGCTTTTTTGGGGATCATGATCGTAAATTTGCCACGAAAATCACTCGTGAAATTCAAGAAGCATCGGCTACCAATATCCTTACTGACAACAACCGTTCCAGCGACCGTAACCTCTTTTCCTACATGATGTTTCGCTTCGTTCCAGGGGATCACACCCTCACCCAAAACCGGGTTCAGAGGCTCCTCAATCTGGCCGTCCACACCCACAATCTTGATCTGCTCAGCATTCCTTACCGCGATCTGAGGTGCTTTCTTGTGAGTCGAAACCAGCCCAGTCACCTGAATGGTTTGACCTAGATAAGCATTTTCAGGGTTGCCGCCCGGCACCTGATCGTATGCATCGGAGAACACAACGACACTGAATTTACCTCGCCAATCATGGGTGAAATTCAAGATGGTGAGCCCACCTAAATCCTTGGCTGCAACAACTTTACCTTGTGTTGTAATCTTTTGGCCGACGTGCTGGTAGGCTGCTTCCCACGGGATCGCATTCTTTGCGAGTGGTGCTTTGGCCTCCATGATTGTTGGGGGCGGCACGATATTAGGGAAGATGAAGTTCGCGGGCAGTGGTGTGGGGTGCTTGCCTACAACTTTTATATCTCCATCGTACAACGCGATTTGCGGTGCGCCGCGGTAGAGGATAACGCGGCCGGTAATCTGTAATGTTTGCCCTTCATAGTTGGCTGGATCACCGCCTGGAGCGGTGTCATACATATCGCTGAAGCAAATGACAATGAAGTCTTTGCTCATGTCATTGGTGAAATTGAGGAAGGTGAGTCCGCCGATATTGTTTGCTCGCTCGACATGACCTTCAATAGTGATGATGCGCCCTAAGTGCTTTGGTGCCATGTACCAAGGAACGATCTCGCCGGGGGATGGGGCAGGGTCGCGTTCGGATTCGAGCGGCATGAGCCGCTGTGCGTCGAAGGGTTTAGGGATTGATTCGCCTTCTTGCGGGATGGGTGAGCGGCCAGCTTTGACGATGAGGGGAGCAGCCGATGCGGTCGTGGTCATGATCAACGCGAGGCAGCAGATGAGTGCGGCAGATATGTAAATGATTGATTTACAGTTGTTTAGCGTGATTGAGACGGGCTTACGGTTTGGCATCATCCGTGGACTCCTCTTAGGTATGAGTTCAATCCCGAGGGGCTATGATAACAGAAAAGGTCTGTCATTCAGAGCGAATTCTGTGGTGCGATGATTGCTGGTTTTGTGGGCTGCACGGCCGATGATATTGAAGTGGATCACATGGGGATTGGTGATAACTGTATTTCGGTGATTGGGTTATAAATGATGAAGGTTTTGATTGTTGGCGGCGGCATCGCGGGACTCACGTTGGCGGGTTTGTTGCAACGGCGGCCTCATACAGAGGTGATGTTGATCGAGCGGGCCAACCGATTTGAGGATCTGGGTGGTTTTGCAATTGGGTTGTATCCGATGGGTAGCCGGGTGATGCATGGGTTAGGTGTGCATCAGGATTTTGTGGCTCGCAGTTGCCAAATGAATGGGTATGCGATCCATGATGATGCGGGGCATTTTGTTCGGCGGTTTGATTGGGAATCGTTGGGTCAAAAATATGGCATGACCAGAATCATTGGTCGTGATGAATTGATTGATATTTTGCGAGGCGGTGTGAGTGATCAGGTCCATGTGCGGATGGGGGTCACGGTTGAAACGATTGACGAACAGGCGGAAAAGGTGCGAGTAAAAATGAGTGATGGGCTGGAGGATGAATTTGATTTAGTGGTGGGTGCGGACGGGGTGCATTCACGGGTTAGATCGCTTTGTTTTCGCGAGGGAGATGTGTTTGAGCCAGGGGTTGGTAAAGGAATTGAGCGGAAAATACTGAAAAATAAGGCATCTGGTGATGTGAGTGAATCTGAAACCCAAATAGGGGGGGGATGGGGAGGATGGGGGGGATGGGTTTGGTGGACGGAGATTGGTGTGGCGAGAGAAATGGGAGATATTGTTGAGCATTGGGGGAGAGGCCGATTTATGGGTTTTTATCCGACGAGTGAGCGGATGTGTGTGGGACTGTTTGGGCCTAATCGAGAGATAGAGGTGGCAGGGATGGGGCGAAAAGAAAAAGTGCGGGCGTATATGGGTGAGTTGGGTGATCGGTATGCGGATGTGATGGATAGTTTCCCCGGCGATGAGCAGCAGATGGTGTATTGGCGGCTTGGGGATTGCTGGAGTAAGCGGTGGTACACGAATCGGGTGGTCTTGGTGGGTGATGCGGGAGGTACAGTGTTGCCAACGGCTGGGGCGGGGGCGTCGATGGCGCTTGAGAGTGCTGCGGTGTTGGCGGATGAATTGATGAGAGTGGGGGCCGCGGATGTGACGCAGGCGCTGCGGCTATATGAGAGGCGGCGGATGAAGCGGGTGAAGGCGGTGGTGAATCAGTCGAGACGGATTGCGAAAACGATGGTGAAGACGAGTGATTGGGCGATGCGGTTGCGATTTATCAAGATGCGGATGCTGCCAAGCTGGCTGATTCATCAGCTGATTATCAAAGGGATGCGGCGGCCGATTTAGATTTATCGATGGTTTGAGATTGTTGTTGTCGCATAAAACGGGTTGGAAGGTAGCCCACGGCTGGTGGTGGTGGGCTTGCTCACGGGATGTGAGATTTGAGGTATGACAGTGAGAGGGGAGGGGATTATGATGGGGTGATGGACAGGATTCAAGGACAGAGCAAGGTTGTGGGGGTATTGGATGCGGCACTGATGAGCGGGAAGTTGCATCATGCTTATATGTTTCACGGGCCGGTAGGTGTGGGGAAATATAGTACGGCTGTGGAATTTGCAAAGGTGGTGCTGTGTCTGGATCCGGTGACGGACTTACGGGGGAAGGTTGCGGCGTGCGGGGCGTGCAAGAGTTGCCAGTTGTTTAAGCCTATCGAGACAGCAACGTTTGGTGTTGATGAGCAGCGCGAACAAGCGGATCATGATGAAAGGCGGGGAAATGAGGGAGATGATGAAGGCGGGTTGAAGGGGGCGCATCCGGATTTGCATGTGGTGGTGAAGGAGCTTGCGCGGTATAGCGATGATGCGAATATTCGAAACAGAAAACTGACGAGTATTCCTGTGCAGGTGATTCAGGAGGCGGTGCTGGATAAGGCGTATAAGAAGCCGGTGATGGGTAAGGGGAAGGTTTTTATTATTGATGAGGCGGAGTTGATGAACGCGTTTGGTCAGAACGCGATTTTGAAGACGCTTGAGGAACCTGCTCCGGGAAGTGTCTTTATTCTTGTTACGAGTAGTGAGGATCGGTTGTTGCCGACGATTCGATCGAGGTGTCAGCGGATTGGGTTTGTGCCGCTTGGGGATGATGTGGTGAGGCGATGGTTAGAGCGACATGAGGCGGAAGTGATGCGTGGGTTGGATGATGAGATGCGTGAGTGGTTAATCGGATTTAGCGGTGGGAGTTTGGGGCGAGCTGAATTGGTGGTGAAGTATGGGTTATTTGAGTGGGCGAGAGAAGTGTTGCCACGGATTGAAGGGATCGCGACGGGGCGAGCGGATGGTGAGTTAGGTGGGATGATGGCGGGGATGGTGGACGCGTTTGCGAAAGCGTGGTGTGATGGGCATGACGGGGCGAGTAAAGAAGCAGCGAACAAGATGGGCGCTGGATTGATGTGGGGGATGGTCGCGGAGCATGCGAGGCGGCAGATGATGATGAATGCGGAGCAAGTAGGCGTGGGTGATTTAGAGCAAGGTGAGAATGTGATGGAGCCTTGGGCGAGGGTGATTGAGTATGTGACGGAGGCGGAAGAACTGTACCGGTCTAATGTTAAGATAGATATGGTATGTGACCATTTGGTGATGAAGATGACACAGGCAATTTATCGGTGTAAAGCGGTTGGGAGTTGAATTTTTGCAGTTGTGTGTAGAGGAGATTCAACGTTGTTTGAGATTGATTTGGTTGTTGCTCGTATCGCAGATTTGAACGTAAGATTAGCGCGGCCACTATTGATCGGTGTTGACGGATTGGGTGGAAGCGGGAAAAGTACATTTGCACGTGAGTTGGCGGATGCGGTTAAAGCGCCTGTGGTCGGGATGGATGAATTTTACCGTGTGATGGATGAGGATGAACGCGCGAAACTAGGGGCAAAGGATGGGTGTTGGCGGTATTTTAATTGGGAATATGTGCGTTCATCGGTGATTCAGCCTGTGCTTCGCGGCGACAGAAAATTGAGTTATCAAGTTTACGAATGGACTAATAGTCGATTAGGCTGCAATCGTGAAGTTGAGATCGATCAGGTTTTGATTGTCGAGGGTGTGTATGCGTGTCTGCCAACATTGGCAGCGTATGATATTCAGATTTGGATTGATGTTCCGCGAGAAGTTGCGACGCAACGTGTAAAAAATCGTGATGAAAATGAGGAAATTTGGATACATCGTTGGGCGGCAGCAGAGGATTGGTATGCAGAGAATATTGTTGATATGAAGGGTTTTGATTTTGTGTTTAGCGGTGAGACTGGGGAATTAACATTGTAGGTGTGTGAATGGATCGCATTAACCTCTGAGATGGAGGTTTTATTTGTGGTGGTTATGTGTGATGGGTGTGATTAATAGGTGTGGAGTGTGATGTCTGGGTCAGGAAGTTTGAAGTAGCGGGTGATGAGGAGCGTGATTTGTGAGGCGGCGTTGTCGTAGTATTCTGCAGGCGGGGTCGCATCGATTGGGAAGTTGAATTTCAGGTTGGCGAGGCCGCGCGCTGAGATGTGGAGAATGAGTTGCGACCAAAATAATCCGATGAAATATTCAATGGTGCTGTGGTCATTGATATCGATGTGCGGTGTGAGAAGTGCGGTCAGATGATCGTTGGCGGGTGTGGCGTGCTCGGAAATGATTTTCTGAACAGCGATGTCTTTACTGTAGATTGCACGGCCGATGAGATCAATGTGGGTGATGTGAGGCAAGGTTGTGAGTGAATGTGTGATGCTCTTGGTAATATCTAATAGTGCATTAGAAATATTGTGTATGGTGAGGTTAGATTCGAGATAGGGTTTGAATATTTCACGGAAATCAAAAGATTGCGTGAGGATGTGGATGATTGCCTGGTGGTAGAGATTTTCTTTTGAGGTGAAATGGTACATGACGGTGTTGAGTGAAACGCTTGATTGGGCAGCAATTTCACGGATGCCGACTGCGTCGTGTCCTTTGTCAGCGAATCGTTCAATGGCGATGTTGAGGATGCGAGATTTTGTATCGTTGATTTGATGGTTATGGTCAGACATGGTGTGGGAGCACTTTGTGAATTGGTTGGGGACAGATAACGGCCATTGTGTTATGTGAGGTTTGGGTGTGCGAGTTGGGTGGGTTGAAGATCACGCAACATGTCAGGTGGGGGAACAGCCAGGCTGAGAAATGCTGCGTAGGTTAATCTTAAGATATTATTTTGATGATAAGTACTGATTCGTGCAAGCTGTGATGATGTAAATAATTGTTAATCAATTGCGAGAATTGGAATGGTCTAATTTTGAAGTGATTCCGGGGTTGCAAAAATGTAAGTTGTTGTAGTTTCGGTGCATAAATTACTGGACTGTCAGGAATGGATGGGTTATATATAGTACGTTCGTATAAAGAAATTTTATGAGTTTTTATATGAGTTTAATTGGTGTGGGTTTGGCTTCTCTGGATAAATGTGAATAAGTGTATTGTGTGCTTGTTGTGGGAATTGATTAGATTTTTGTTTGGTTGTTTGCGTGATGTGTTGTTGTAGAGGGAGTGAGATGGACTTGAGGGGTAGGGTGGGGGCGTTGTTATTGAGACGGGAATGAGGTGTCAGGTTGGGTAGATTTTGAGTCGATAGAATGTATAGCTGTGTGGAAGAAGGTTGGTGAGGTGAGGTGTTAATAACGGGGTGTTATAGCGATGTCGTGGCTGACGATTTATTTTATTTTTGAATGGGTGTTGAGGATCGTGTTGGTACTGGTTGTGCTGCGCAAGCCGACGATGCCGAGTTCGAAGATGAGTTGGTTGGTGGTTGTGATGTTTTTGCCAGAGGTTGGGCTGTTTTTGTATTTGATATTGGGTGTGACACATTTGGGGTGGCGGCGTAAGCGTGAGCATAAATATGTGTTGGATTTAGCAAGTACTCAGAGTCAGGTTGGGATGACGGAGATGATGGCGAAGGATAAGGAGAAAGGGGGTGATGTTGGGGCGAAGGTGAGAGATATTGTTGAGCCAGAGCAAAAAGCAATGGTACTTCAGGCTCAGAGTATGAGCGGAAATCCGATCGTCACGGGTTCGGATGTTCAATTTATCGCATCGAGTAAACGGTATGTTGATCTGTTAGTGAAAGATATTGATGAAGCACGTGATCATGTACATTTGCTGTACTATATTTTTGTGGATGATGATTATGGTAGGCGAGTGGTCAATGCGTTGATTAGAGCGGAGAAGCGGGGGGTAGCGTGTCGTATGTTAGTAGATGCGGCGGGGAGTCGTGGGTTTGTGAAGGGGCATGGTTTTGGGGAATTGAAAAAACATGGTGTAGATGTACATGCTGTTTTGCCTGTTAATATTTTGCGACATAAGTTATCGCGGATTGATATGCGTAATCATCGCAAGATAGCTATTGTTGATGGTAAGGTTGCGTATGTTGGTAGTCATAATGTTGTTGAGGAACACTATGGTGGCCAGGATGATATGAAGTGGGTGGATTTGAGTGGGCGATATGAGGGGCCGATTGTTTGGCAGATGCAACGGGTATTTTTAGACGATTGGGTTTTTCAGACACAAAAGCAATTAGATGAGATGGGGCTGTTTCCAGATGCGAAGAAGGTGGGTGGGGTGAGTGCACAGGTTGTGCCGACAGGGCCAAACTATGAAGCAGAAACATTTAGGCGTGTATTAATCGCGGCGTTGAATAGTGCGCAGCACCGTATTGTGATGACGACACCGTATTTTGTGCCAGATGAGCCGACGGTGCTGGCGTTGAGTATGGCGGCGGATCGGGATGTCGATGTTCGATTGGTGGTGCCTAAGGATAATAATCATCCAATGGTGAAATTGGCTGGTGAGTATTATTATGATTACTTGCTGAATTCCGGGATCAAGATTCACCAGTTTGAGAATGGGTTGCTTCATTCGAAGACGGTGACGGTGGATGATGCGTTTGGTCTGATGGGGAGTGCGAATATTGATATGCGGAGTTTTCATCTCAATTTTGAGGTGAATGTGTTGATGTATGGTAAGGATGTGACGCAAAGATTGAGGGATGAGCAAAAAACCTACATGACTTATTCAACATTGATACATTTGGATCATTGGCGGGATCGTAGCAATTGGCGACAGTTTGGTGAGGCGGTGTGTTCTTTGTGCTCGCCGTTACTGTAGATCTCGGGTGGTGAGGGCAAGGCGGCAGGGGTATGATATTTGTATGAGATATGATTTGATTGCTGTGGATATGGATGGAACGCTGCTTGGGCGTGATGGGGAGGTGAGTAAGGCGAATCAGGATGCGGTAAGACGTGCGGTTGATGCAGGTGTGAGGGTTGTGCCTTGCACGGGGCGAGGTTGGCGGGAGGCTAAGTTTGCACTTGAGGGGTTAGTGGACGTGATAGAAGTGGGGATTTTCGTAACTGGGGCGATGGTAAATCAGATTAATAGTGGGGAGAGCGTAGAGATTGCTGAGATTGAGCCGCATTTGGCGAAAGAGCTGATTGATTTTTTGGGAGCAGAGCCTGAGGCGGTTTTGTGTTTTCGAGATGCGAATGTTGTTGGGCATGATTATTTGGTGACGGGTAGTTGCGAGTTAGTGGGAAATACATCTTGGTGGTTTGAAAAATCGAGTATTCGGTCGGCAACGATGCCGAGGGTTGGTGTGGAAGATCTGCATGCGGTGTTGCGTGTTGGTATGGTTGCATGTGGGCCTCGGCTGATTGAGATGGAAGAGAAGATTCGGGATGCGTTTGCTGATCGAGTTTTGGTGCAGCATTTCATGGGTGTGCAGATGCCAGATCCGGTGGATACGGTGTATATCTTAGAGGTGTTTGCTGCTGGGATTGATAAGTGGCGCGGGGTGAGGTGGTTGGCAGATCAGTATGGTATTAAAACGTCGCGGATTGCGTGTATTGGGGATGAGATTAATGACGTGTCGATGTTGAGTAATGCTGGATTAGGTGTTGCGATGGGGAATGCAGTAGAAAAGGCTGCGATTGTGGCCAATAGAAGAACATTGTCTAATGAGCAGGATGGGGTTGCTTACGCAATCCACAAAATGTTGGATGGTGAATGGTAAGATTTGGCGTGTTGTTAGTTTGAAAGATAGATTTAATCTGAGGATAAGAGATGATGGAGCAAGTTGAAATCGAAACGGTGAGGGTGGCTATTAAGCGATTAGATGGGAATGTGGCCGGGCAGTTGCCGACGTATCAGAGTGAGCATGCGGCGGGGATGGATGTGTATGCCCATTTGGATAAGCCGATGATTGTGAAGGCAGGTGAGATTGAGCTTGTGCCAACAGGTTTTGCGATGGCGCTGCCGATTGGTTGGGAGGCCCAGATCCGGCCTCGGAGTGGATTGGCGGTTAAGCATGGGATTGGTGTGCCGAACGGGCCAGGAACGATTGATGCGGATTATCGTGGAGAAGTGAAGGTAGCGCTGATTAATCATGGGAAAGAAGATTTTATAATCGAGAATGGGATGCGTGTCGCCCAGATGATTGTAAAGCGTGTGCCGATTGTTGAGTGGCTGGAGGTGGATGAATTACCTACAACGGCAAGGGGTGTTGGTGGGTTTGGGCATACAGGGCATTGATATGATCTTAAAAAAAGCGGCGATTTAATTCGCCGCTTTTTTAGTGTTTTTTATGTGTTGATACCAGTCATACCAGCTTCGGGGTAGCGTTGGCCACCAAAGAATCCTGGAGGAAAGCTGTTGTCGATTAAGCTGATTTCATCGCGAGTCAGCTCGATGTTTGCGGCTTGGATATTCTGATCTAAGTATTTGATTCGTTTGGTTCCGGGAATGGGAAATATGGGTACAGGGCGATGAAGTAGCCATGCGATTGCGATTTGACCTGGCGTGCAGTTTTTTGATTGAGCGAGATCGTTCAGAAGGCTTAAACGTTTGAGATTGTTGTTGAAATTTTCTTCGTTAAATCGTGGGGAGATGCGTCTGAAATCATCATCGGCGAGGTCGTTTAAGGATTTAATCTGGCCGGTGAGCAAGCCGCGACCAAGTGGTGAGTAGCTGACAAAACCCGTGCCAACATCATGGCAAGTAGGAAGGATATCGGCTTCGACATCACGTGTTGAGATAGAGTATTCGGTTTGCAAGGCGGCTACTGGTGTGATTTTACAGGCTTTTCGTAGTGTATTTGCGGATACTTCGGAAAGGCCAATCTGTCTGATTTTGCCTTGCGTTTTGAGTTTCGCGAGTGCGTGCATGACGTCTTCGATAGGTGTTTCGCCGCTGAATCTGTGGATGTAATACAGGTCGATGTAATCAGTCTGAAGGCGTTTCAGTGATGCGTCGCAAGCGTTGTGAATGTATTGAGGTGAGTTGTCAATTTTTCTTGCGTATTCGCCAGGTTTGCGAACGATAGCGCATTTGGTGGCGAGTATGATCTTGCTGCGTTTATCGCGGATGAACTTTGATAGTAGTTGTTCATTATGTCCGCAGCCATAAATATCTGCGGTGTCGAAAAAGTTGATTCCGTTATGGTAGGCGTGATTGAGTATGTTGAGTGATTCGGCTTCTTCGGTTGGCGGGCCGTAGAATTCGGAGAGGCCCATGCATCCAAAACCAAGGATGGAAGCTTCTAAGTTGCTGTTGCCGAGTATATGTTTTCTCATTGTGGTTATCCTGTTGGGGCGTTTGGCTTGCAAGTGATTAGCAGGCTAATTAAAGCATTGTGTTTCATGCATATCAGTGTAAATGTGCTTTCGTTTTGCGCTATGTGTTGGGTAAATAGTATGTTGCTATTGACTGAAAATCTCTTCGCTTTTACCGGAAATCAGATTGAGCATTTTTTGAGTATCTTTGAGTTGTTTGGTGGAGCATTCGGCGGTGAGTTGATTGATTGCTTGGTAGTAACGTGGCATGATGTTTTTTAAAAGGTTTCGGCCTTTTCGTGTGAGTTTAACGTTTGTTGCGCGTGCATCTGTCGGGTGTTCAATTCGTTCGATGTACAGATCATTTTCGAGACTATTGAGAAGATTGGTCATGGTTGCGCGTGTGATTCCCTGCTTCTTTGCGAGTTCAGAAGGTGAGGATGTTTGCGAGGGTTCACGTTGCAATAAGACGAGCGTGATCCAGCGGCCATGTTTGAGGTTGTATTTAGATAAGAATTGATCGAGATTGTTGAGTAGGTCTGAGCCTGTTTTGAGTATTTGCAGGAAGAGAAGTAGGCCTTGACGGTTGAATTGTCCGTGGATGGCTTGGGCATGTGTGATGACTTGCTCATCTGGAAGATCTTGGAGTAGAAACATATCTATATAATTAGCGGGCTAATGAAATTTGTCAAGTTCAATAATAGTCGCGACTTTTGAGGTCGTGTTTATCTTTCGGAGGTCGTGCGTTCAGCAGCAATAGGAAAACACCATGTGAGTGTACGATTGTTGATGAATGTTGTGTGTATTTCAACAGCCCATGCGATGCGTGGATAGTCGAAACGTGTGAAATGAGAGGATGGCCTTTGTTTGGATGGAGGGACGCTAAAGCGATGTGAGCCGGTGATAGTCTGGCCCGGCAGGATGTGCTGATGTTGCTGGATGGTGTGTGTCATTGAAAAACAAGTACGCGATGTAATGCCTGTGAGTTGTTTGCAAGTCAGGTTGATTTTGATTGATTGGATTTCACATGCTTTGGCAAACAGAAGATCAGTACGGATGGCGAGTGGTGCGTCGAGGAATATTTGTGGCTGAGTGGTTAGAGCGCGTATGGTCTTGATTGGCTTGGCGGTATGTAATGCTGAAAATCCCATCGTAGCTGGAATGAGTGTCAGCATAACGGCAATGATTGTGATGAGTGTTGGTATGATGAGTCTGGTGTGTTCGTGATCGTAGTAAGCGAAAAGAAGAAAATGAATGAATGGCAGGAGTATCAGAATTGACCAGAGCAGAGAGATAAAGATCATGCCGAAGGCATAGAAAGATGGGATGTGCTCTGTAGTTAATTGATACCAATGATAACGGTTTGGATGATGTGGTGTGTGAGGCTTACTAGAAAAAATGCCTGCGTTTCTGATCAAAAAGCAGGTCATGAAAATTAGTAGCATTGAAAAAATGGTTGCAATGTAAGGTGTGAAAGTGGTGTGAGGGGTAAGGAATGCCATCATTAGATTTTGTGTGGAAACGTATGCTGTTGTGACTTGTTGAGGTTGGTATTGTTCGGCGACTTTTGACGCCCAGGGCTGTGAGCCGAATTGATTTAGTGGCGCGTATTTCGTTGATGCATAGATCTGGCCGCCGATCTGATATCGATAGGTGATGACGGGTCTGTAGAAGCCAAACCATGTTTTATGGACGTGCGTCTCGATAATAGTTGCGCGTGTGGGTTCATAAGTAGTGGTGAGTTGTGTTTGGTAATCGATCCGTAGCAATCCCCAGATTAGCAGGGCTGTTACGATTACTGCGACCGATGTGATCAGAGCAAAAAAACGCAAGATATCGCTCGCTTCGCAGATAAAGGGACCCATCCGAGTTCGAAGTCAATAAACTCGGCCCACATGATAAATCATCGGCTAAAACTTGCGATCAACTGGGGACAAGCAGCGAAGGGTGTGCGAAGAGGTCGTCGTGAGGTATGATTTGTAACGATGATAGCGCAAATTAAAGGTAAATTGATCGGTATCGATACTGGCTCCGCATTGCTGGAGATTCAGGGTGGTTTTGTTTATGAAGTTCTCTTGCCAACGTTTGTTGTGAATCGATTGGGTGGGATGATCGGACGTGAGGTGAAGCTGTATACGATGCATTATCTCGAAGGTGTGGGGCAAGGTACTAGCTTTGTGCCGCGGTTGGCAGGCTTCCTGACACGCCAGGACAAAGCTTTTTATGAGCTGTTTACATCCGTTAAGGGGATTGGCAACCGCAAGGCGCTTCGTGCCATGGCATTGGCGAGCCATCAGATTGCGGGTGCAATCTTGGATCGGGATCTTGCGACGCTTCAAAGTCTTCCAGAAATTGGCAAACGTACAGCTGAAACGATTGTGGTCACTTTGAAAGATAAAGTTGAGAGTTATATCACACCCGCCCGTGAGGAAATTGGTGCGGTTAGTGCGGCCAACGAAATGGCGGTGGTCGATACCGGGGAATTAGTGAGTACAGATGCTCATCCTGAACAAGAGAAAACAAGCGGTCGGGGGACATTGGTACGAGATGCACTTGACGTATTGGTGGAGCTTGGTGAAAACCGGATATCAGCAATGGAGCGGATTGATGCGCTGCTCGCAGACGAGTCGGAAATTGATACAGTTGATCAAGTTGTAGCGAGTTATTATCGGGCAACAGCACGATAATGTGCCAGATATGCTATAAGATGCCGTAAAATTGGAATTGCTTTCTCATTTATTCATGTTTTCTGCCATTGTCTTTTAAGTGGAACCCATCGATATACGAATACCGGAATATAAGGAATAACCCCTGCAGTGTTGTAGTGGGTTGTATTCGTCTTTAGGTTCATTCTGCGTGGAGGCATGGAATGAGGAATTTATCCGTTCGTATGAAGGTTGTGGTCTGGTGTGGCCTGACCATGATGATCGCAATGATTTGCGGCTTTGGTTTTTCTGGTTATCAGATCTGGACTGAGACCGAGGAGCGAGGTGTTCAGGAGGCTATGAAGGTTGCGGCTGAGGCTGCAAATGATATGAAGGGGGATATGGATGCGATGGTGAAATCGGCGGAAACTTTTATCGCAGCCGTTTCTGATCAATCCAAAAAACAACCCATCCTCTATCAGAATGCTCTCTCAACGACTAACCGTGTTGCATTGGTCAATCCGTCTGCATTTAGTACATGGTTCTGGGTCGACACTTCTTCGATGGATATCAGCGGCTTCGAGCCAAAAGATGGCAAAGAAATTGATGCGAACAAACTTTTTGCAGTCACTGTTCGAAATATCGGTGGCCAAATCGAATCGACAGTTCGCGGTAACAATACGGTTGGCGATTCGGATGCTTGGTACAATATTCCATTTCAACAAAAGAAAACAACTTTTTCCGAGCCATATTTTTGGGATTATGGTGACGGTGTGAAACGCTTGGTTTCAAGTATTGCTCTTCCTGTTTTTCATGACGACAACGTGATCGGTGTTGGCGGCCTCGACATTTCCATGGACGAAATGCAGAAAGTTGCTGACAACTGCGAAGCTTTTGATGGTCTTGCGAAACTCGTTATTCTCAGTCCCGAAGGCATGATCATTGGGTATACCGGTGATGCAGCACGCGTTGGGAAAGATCTTGGCGAATACAGCGAAGCATTTAAAAACCTGCGAGACAGAGTGCTTACCGGTGAATCCATGTACATCTGGACCTCTTCCGGCGATCTCGTTCTCTACTACCCGTTCGAGCTCGGCAGCACCGGCCAGTACCTCGTCAGCGCCATGCGTATCCCCGGCTCGGTCATCATGGCCCCCGCCAAAGCCGCCCTCTACCAAATCATCGCACTCGGCATCGTCTGCCTCACCATCGCAGGCTTCCTCATGTGGTACGCCGCTGGCAAAATCAGCAAGCCCATCCAAAACGTTGTCGATAGCCTCAACGATATCTCTCAAGGCGAAGGCGATCTAACCGTTAGATTGACCATCAACTCCAAAGACGAGCTCGGCAACCTCGCCCAAGCTTTCAACGTCTTTGTCGAAAAAGTTCACGATACTATCTCCGACGTCATGCGTCTCACGCTCGACGTCGCCAGCGCATCGACCCAAATCGCCGCGTCCAGCGAGGAGATCGCCGCCGGCATGGAAGAGCAGTCCGGCCAGGTCCAGGAAATCTCTACCGCTGTCGAGGAAATGAGCGCTTCCATCAATGAAGTCGCACAAAAAAGCCACGACGCCAACTCAAGTGCAGGGGATGCCAAGCAGGTTGCTCTCGACGGCGGCGACATCGTCCAGCAAACCATGTCCGGCATGAATGAGATCGAAACCGTCGTCAGCGATTCCAGCCTATCTATTGGTGAGTTAGGCAAGCAAGGTGAACGCATCGGCGAGATCATCGAAGTCATCAATGACATCGCCGATCAGACCAACCTCCTTGCCCTCAATGCCGCCATCGAGGCCGCCCGTGCCGGTGAGCATGGCCGAGGCTTCGCGGTTGTCGCCGATGAAGTCCGTAAGCTCGCCGACCGCACCACCAAAGCCACCGACGGTGTCAGCGAACTCATCTCCGGTATCCAGGCCGGCACGCATCAGGCTGTCGAAAAAATGAGCAGCGGCACCGAGATCGTCGGCAAGGGTGTCGATTCCGCGCGTCGTGCCGGTGAGTCGCTAAACAATATTGTGGATGGCGCAGAGAACGTCGCTGAGATGGTGCAGTCCATCGCCGCCGCTGCCGAGCAGCAGTCCGCCGCTTCCGAGCAGATCTCACGCAACATTCAGTCGATCGCCGCCGTGACGCACCAGTCCCGTGAAGGCACTCAACAAGCCAGCGTCGCCGCCGCCGGTTTGTCAGAAAAAGCCGAATCACTCAAGCAGCTCGTCGCACAATTCAAAGTCAAAGACGCTGCATAAACTTATAACGACACATAACTGCTTATGCCTCGTTGTATGCAAGTGTGAGACTATTTGATCCAGATAGTCTCACACTTTTTGATTTATCAAATAGAAGAAGGGCTTGGCATTTTTCAACGCCAAGCCCTTTGTTTGCAGCGATGATGGCTTTATTGATCAGTGCCAGGCACGACATGGAAAAATTCTTCCTGCACAATCTTGTTGTCTTTGACGGTGTACAAAGCAACTTCTTCCATATGCATTTCTTCCTTCGTTTCTTTATTCACGACATCCATGCAAAATGCTAGTGCAAAACGTTCGCCATGTGGATACGGCCCGTAAACGTGTTGATCCTTCATCTCGAACGCATTCAACCACCATTCATTCTTACCGCGTACCGCCTGGATGCCTTCCATCCTTGCTGGCATATCGGGGCTGCTGCATGGTTCAATTGAAACGATATTTTCGTCATACAGCGTGTCGACCGCTTCTAAATGTCGTCCCTCTTTGCAAAGATCTGCAAGTTGATTCCCTAAATCCAATGTTGATGTTGCTGGCATAGTCTTTCCTAGCGCAGTGATAGCTCACTACTTCTCGTAGATGTATAAAAACATTTCAATTAATGAAACACAGACGTACTCACCGAATACATAATCCCTTAGCCGTGCTTTTTATTGCAGCAATATGTAAGGTTAATGTTCGGGGTACGTGCAGCATCATAAACCGCATTGTTCAGTAGTTCAATACCTAACAAGCGATTGTTTTAAAATTAACTTTGATAAGCATCAGGGCGAATAATCCCGCATCTACATATCGCGTGTTCTTGAGCGTGTATTCTTATTGAATGAGGCTGAAAGATAGCCTGAACCATTGGATCAAAATGGTTTCCCAAAAGCCTAACCAAGTATTAGTGTTCAGTAAAAAGCTACGCGAAATGTTTTACAAGCTCGTCAAGGCAAGCATTCCAGCCTGCGACATGATCCTCAAGTGATTCCTGATCTGGAAAGCCCGAGTGGATAAACGTCAATTCAGTGTGATTCACATCCGGTGTTGGATTATCAAAAATAGCGGTACAGATCGTATCCCGTACCCCATTCTGCGGCAGCTCCCAAGACCATGTAAACGACAGTGTGTTAGGCTCGTCCAACTCAATGAAATGACCCATGACAATATAGTGGTCATGTGTTTCCTCATTCAGCAAAATAATTCTGAAAATCCCCATCTCCGTCGGATTGATTTGGCAATCATCACATACCAATCCTGGCTCAGGTTTAAACCAATGCGCCAATGTGTCCGCATTGAGCCAAGCATCAAACAACTCATCCGCGGATGCATTGATCGAACGGGTTAATTTCAATGACAATTCTTGATTACTGGTCGTCGACATGATCGAGCTCCGGAGTCCCCACGCTGACCGAAACTTCTGGCGTTAGTGTGTATAAGTAGTAGCTAATATTTTCTCAGTTTTGTCTTTCAAAAGCAATGATAATTCATTGCGATTTTCCAACATAAGCACCATAAAAAAAGTGCTGCAAATTACGCTGCAGCACTTCATGAAATTTCATTTAAACGAGATTTTATGCAATCCCTTGTTCTGCCAGCCAACGTTCTGCGTCAATTGCAGCCTTGCACCCCATTCCAGCAGCCGTGATCGCCTGTTTGTAGACGTGATCTGCCACATCGCCTGCAGCAAATACACCTTCAATCGATGTGTAAGAACGGTACGGATCAGTCAGCTTAAGGAATCCGGTCTCATCCGTTTCCAGTTGGCCATCTAAGAAATCAGTGATCGGCGTGTGGCCAATAGCCATGAATAGACCGGTCAGATCAAGTTCGCGTTGCTCGCCTGTTTTTGTGCTTTCGAGCTTCACCCCTGTGATCTTTTCGTCACCATGAACATCCACGACCCGTGTGTTCCATAGGATCTCGATCTTCGGGTTGTTCTTTGCTCTGTCTGCCATGATTTTTGAGGCGCGTAATTCGTCACGCCTCACAACCATGTAAACTTTCGATGCAAATTTCGTGAGATATGAGGCTTCTTCGACTGCCGAATCCCCGCCACCGACAACCGCTAATTCCTTATCTCTAAACATCGGCAATGCCCCGTCGCATACCGCACATGCCGACACACCGCCGCCAGTCTGTGCTAACCGCAATTCGTTATCCAAGCCCAACCAGTTCGCTTTCG
The DNA here is from genome assembly GCF_007747445.1 of Poriferisphaera corsica. NCBI lineage: Bacteria > Pseudomonadati > Planctomycetota > Phycisphaerae > Phycisphaerales > Phycisphaeraceae > Poriferisphaera > Poriferisphaera corsica. Next base: position 3,677,711 of record NZ_CP036425.1, on the reverse strand, counting down.
CGCCCGTCGCAATAATCACAGCTTCAGCCTTGATCGTCACCCCGCCATCGCCTTTGACCACGAACGGCCTTTTTGACAGATCAACCTCCGCAACATTTTGGAACGGCGTATACAAACCCATCTCAATCCCCGACTCATCCTTGATCCCCTTGTCCGTCACGACCCGTGTGCCGAAACGCATTGCCTGATCGAAAAACTGCTGCATCATCTCCGGCCCCATCACCCCTTTCGGGAAGCCTGGAAAGTTCTCGACATCCGTCGTCAGCATCAACTGACCGCCCGGCAACAAGTCTTTTCCTGCCGCACGACCCGGAAACACAACAGGATTCAGGTTCGCTCGCGCCGCATAAATCGCAGCCGTCCAGCCCGCAGGCCCAGAACCGATAATGACAACTTTTTCAACGATTTCGTTATTTTCTTCGCTCATGATGCAGATTGTACAAAAGGAGAATTAAACTGGCCAAGTACACCCAGCCACATAGAAGGCATTTCTCAATCAAGCCCATTCATAGACTCAATCCGTGCCCAATTAGAATCTTCTATATCCGAAAAATATTTCACCCCCATCAAACCTTTACAGCACGATAAGCTCACTTCACGACTGCTTCTGCTCTGTCTTATAACGTGACAAGGCCGCCTCATGGCGATCTCCAGTCATAGCTCCCCCCGGCTCCGCGGCTGTAATTGTATGTGACGCCGCATCTTCTGACTGTATATGGTCATATAACGACAGCAACCCAAACAGCCAACACGTCGTCGCCTCTGCTGATTGGTTCTCTGACACCCCATGCGGCAACAACACTTCAGCACACCCACCTGTCGATGGGTCGTATAGTGGCTGTCGCAGATCATTCTCGCCCAAGAACCAATTCAAGCATCGGTATGATCGTTCCACCCATTTCTTGTCGTTCGTCACACGATATGCCTCAAGTGTTGCCGCGATCATCCCAGACGCCTCCAGCGGTAACTGATTGAACCTCGCCTTATTTTGGCCACGTTTCAGCCAACCGTCCGAACCAATCGGTGCAAAATGTTCATCCTCGCCAAGCTCCACATGATATAACCACTCCAAGACATGTAGCGCTTTCTGAATCATCTCATTATTAAACATCCACCGCCCCGATAGCAGTAGTGCATGCGGCACCTGCGCATTGGCATACGTCATCTGATCGCTTAGCCATGGCCAATCATGATCGCCATGTGTGTTAAACGAGTGGAACAGCTTATGCGCCAGATTTTCTCTCACACGCCGAGCATGCGAATCCCCTGAGAACCGTCGCAGATAGGCATGAATCCCAATCAGCGAAAACGCGATCCCATGCGGCGTCTGCAATTGTGTACACGAATCTAATGCCTGCTGGAAAAGATTTGCCGCAAACGTCATCTGCCCACGAGATGGCGATCGTGCAACCGTTTCGCCTAATGCCCAGATAGATCGTCCATGCGATTCTTCCGATCCCACGTCATCCATCCACTGCCGCTCATAATTCATCCGATGCCTAAAACGAGCAGTTTCCGTATTAAATGCATGCCCCAAAAATGATAAATAGCGCGTAGACATATCATCCAGATACCCCGTCGGCAGTGTCTTGCTATCTGTCGGCCCCGGTGTCGCATATCTTCTTCCAGGCGATCCTGTCAGTGTCGGTAAATGATCCTGCGCAATTAATGTAACGATCAGCGCCCGCGCATTGTCATCCGTCGTGTACCCCGCATGGCGATCCGGCACCGTCGCTTGCGCAGCCTGTAAAATCCCTGTCCCGTCTGTCAGATTAATCAACTGATCCAGCTTGATTTCCGTCAGCTCCGGCGTCTTCATGCTCGACATGATTGACGGCCGCGCCGTAAAGTTTGGCTTTGGCGCTCGATTACGATGCGTCCTCACACGTTGAAATAAATTCAAATACTCGCTCGCTACATTTTCCCAAACCATCGGCCGTGTATGCTGATACGCCTTCTTTCGTATCGCGTGCCGCTCCGCCTCGTGATCAAACAGCTCATTGATCCCATTCGCCAATTGCTTCGTATCCCCAAACGGCACCAGCTTCCCGCGCCCATCTGCTAGCAACTCTTCCGCATGCCAATACGGTGTCGACACTACCGGCTTCCCACTGCCTAACGCATAACACAAAGTCCCCGACGTGATCTGCGCCTCATTCAAATACGGCGTCACATACACATCCGCCGAGCCCAAAAACTCCAGCAATTCATCCAAATCCACATACCGGTTCACCCAAATAATATTCTCCGCAACACCCAACTCTTTCGCGCGCTTCTGCAAGCCTAAGCGATACTCTTCGCCTTGATGTGCAATCACACCTGGGTGAGTCGCCCCCAACACGATATATACCGCATCTGGGTGCTTCGCAACGATCGCAGGCATCGCCTCGATCATATTCTCCAAACCCTTTGATGGCCCCAAAAGCCCGAACGTCAAAATGACCTTCTTTCCTTCAACTCCAAACAAATCTTTAAAGTAAGCCGGATCAACAAACGGCACCTCCGGTATCCCATGCGGAATGATCGTGATCTTGTCGCGTGGGATCTCATAAATATCACACAAAAAAGATTCCGCACGATGTGCCATCACCACAAACTGATCACACAACTCATTTAATTGCCGCATCACACGCAACTGGCCGTCCGTCGGCTCTTTCAATACCGTGTGTAATGTCGTTACCACCGGCATCCGCAGTCTTCTTAGCATCTCCAAAATATACGACCCATCATGCCCACCAAAAATCCCAAACTCATGCTGTAGGCAAACCACATCAACCGACGACATATTCAAAAAGTCAGCCGCCAGTCGGTACTCAACCAGCCGTGACTGATTCACCTCAAACCATACCCGTTTGTTATACCGATAACCCTCCGCGCGATCGTTCATTGCGACCGCCGTCGTATTGATCTCCGGCGCAGCCGATGACAACGCTTCCGTCAAGTCATTGGTAAATGTTGCAATACCGCATCGTCGTGGCGTGTACGTACCAATAAGCGCCAGCGTTTCCAACGCATCCCAAGATTTTTGCTTCGCTTTTTGCAGCATATTGTCTGGTTCCACGAGGCCGCGCAACCACATCAAAGCACGACAGATTCCACACCCGCCCACCTAACAACTACATAAACAACCTCACAATCATCATACGCATTCCATCGGCAGTCCGTAAACATCTTCAACATCATCGCTATCCGCTATCAGGAGCCACACTAATGATTTACCGTAATTTTATTTACCTCTCACCGTAACTCTCCCGATGTATCTTCAATGACTCTGTCTCTTTTCCAGACACACTCACGCTCGCAGTGGATAACTTCTCTCACCATTCAGCGGTATCATGACCGCATTCACAGCCATCACCGTATTCCCAGGATCAAACATTGACCACCAACCCCACAAATCTCACTGGCATCATCCTTGCTGGCGGCCGTGGTACGCGCCTTCAACCCCTCACCAATAACCTCAACAAGCACCTCATCCCGATCGCCGATCTCCCAATGATCCTCTACCCCATCCATTCCCTGACAACACTCGGCATCCGTGATCTCATCATCGTCACCAACTCCGAGTACGTCCCCGCCTTTCAATCCGCCCTCGCGCATATCCCCGATCAATTCAACCTCAATTCCTTCCGCATCATTCCCCAGCCCGAGCCTCGCGGCGTTGCCGATGCACTCATGCAAGCCGAACCCCACATCAATACCCCCACCTGCGTCATGCTCGGCGATCAGCTCCTCGGCTCAACCCTCCATACCGCACATCAAGCTTTCCTCGGCAACCCCGATCAATCGCTCATCCTCCTCAAACAAGTTTCCGATCCCGCCCGGTACGGCATCGCCACGCTCAACACCAATCATCAACTCGTCGATATCACCGAAAAACCCACTCAGCCTCAATCAGATCTAGCCATTGCCGGCATCTACTTCTATCCACCAACTATTTTCCCACTCTGCCGTACCCTAAAACCATCATCCCGCGGCGAACTTGAAATCTCAGACCTCAACGCAACCCTCCTCAAACAAGGTAAAATACACCATACCTCACTCCAAGGCTGGTGGGCCGACGTAGGCACATTCGACAGCCTTGATTATGCCCGCCAAATGGTCGCACGACACGGCTTCAACAATGACTAACCCCCCAACACAACACCACTTCAATCACCTTCTCATCACCGGCGGTTGCGGCTTCATCGGTACCAACTTCATTCGCCATCTCATCAACCATACCGACATCCCACACATCACTAACCTCGATGCCCTCACCTATGCAGGCAATAGACAAAATCTTGTCGACCTTGAATCCAACCCACGCTACACATTCGTTCACGGCAACATCAACGATCGCCCCCTTGTTAATAAACTTATAGCTTCTGCTGATGCCATCGTTCATATGGCCGCGGAGTCACATGTCGATCGTTCGATTATCGACGCATCGCCTTTCACTCAAACCAACATCCTTGGCACGCAAACACTCCTCGATGCACTCCGTGAAACCGATCCCAAAAACAACAAACGCTTCTTATACATCTCCACTGACGAAGTCTACGGCCACCTCCCACTCAACCAACCAGAACTCAAATTTTCTGAATCCTCACCGCTCCTCCCTCGCTCACCCTATGCCGCAACCAAAGCCGCTGCCGATCTCCTCGTCCAAGCTCATCACCACACCTATAAAGCAAATACGCTCATCACGCGTTGCTCAAACAACTTCGGCCCATACCAATACCCCGAAAAAATCATCCCCCTCTTTGTCCATAATGCACTTCAAAACAAACCACTTCCTCTCTATGGCGACGGACTCAATATCCGCGATTGGATCTATGTAGACAATCATATCACCGCTCTGCTCGCTGTTTTGCAATACGCGCCATCCGGCGAAATCTATAACATCGGATCTAACTGTGAGATAGCTAATATTGATCTTACTCAACAGATTCTTTATATTCTTAATAAACCTAACACATTAATAGAGTATGTTGAAGACCGCCCCGGACACGACCTCAGATATGCTGTAGATGTAACGAAAATTAAGCAGCAACTCGGTTGGCATCCTCATGAAAGCACTTTCAATAAGGACCTTGAGTTTACGGTCAATTGGTACCTAAAAATATAACTATCTCATAGCGTTTTTAGTATAAAATCCCCTGAATTTGCCTGCCTTGCTCTTTTTATGATGATGGAAAACTATTAAGTAATTATGAACAAATTGTAATAACCTTTGCATTTTTTCTGAGATTGCGTTATTTTTAACCATTATAAAGTAAACGTTAGTTTTTGTTGTTTAAAGCACGTTTGCATAGGTCATTCAGACCTTTAATTTCTTTTGTTTTTCGTGACTGATTCGTTTATGGTCGCAACATTTTTTTTACTCGGTGTAAATAGAAATACCTTTCAAAGTGTTTACACCTTACCGGTTGTGCAGATAACTTGATGCTTAGTATTCTCGAGCTTACTCGTTGAATGGCTATCCATGATCCGATCCGTTCTTTACGACAGCATCTTTTCTATCTGAAGACTAGTTAAACCGTTTCACGCATATCCACGATTGATTGTGCGAGACCCCGTGTTTATTTGATCTAAGCACCACAATATTTGTTTAACTAGACCTAGACGAGTCAGCTCTTCAAGTGAGGTAGGATAAGACATAATGGTCGATCGATTTCTCTTACACTTCAAATCTATCGCCATGACATCCATTTCAGTTCATAGCAAATCTTATGCGTCTATAAACACATTTCATGTCATTCATTCATTTTGATTTATCCACTTCAGTGCAATTTCATGGTCTAAGAAAAGAGTCATTTCAAATGTTAAACGAACAAGTTAATATCAAAAATAGTGTCGCCCTCATCGATGACGACCTGCAAGTCTGTGACGCAATCGAGTCCATGCTCAAATCCATCGGACTCCAAGCCGCAGTATTCAACAACGGCAACGATTTCCTTAAATCGCAAAATCTCGATAGCTTCGGCTGCCTTATTGTCGATCTGAGATTGCCCGATCTCTCAGGACTGCAAGTCATCGAAAAAGCGCACCTCATGTACCCCTATTGTCCGCCTACCATCATGATTTCTGGCTACGCAGACGTTCCTACCGCAGTCACTGCAATCAAAAACGGGATCATCGATTTCCTGGAAAAGCCTTTTATTCCGCAGGATCTCATCGATCAAATCCAGAAAGCCCTTATTTTTGACCAGCAAAATCGTTCAATTCATAAACTACGCGCGAGGCTCGACTCGGGGCTCGATAAACTCACCATCCGTGAACGACAAGTGCTTCGCAACCTTCTCGACTGCAAATCAAACAAACAGATTAGCTCAGAACTAAAACTATCAAGCAAAACCATTGCTTCGCATCGTGCAAACATCCTCTCTAAATGTAACACGGAATCGCTACTCCAACTGGCAAGCCAAATCCAAGCTTGTGAACTCAACATATAAAGCAATTTGTGATGGCAACGTGCCTTCGCCTTATATATAAAATTTAAGTTAGAACAGTTTGCGTGATTAATTGCGATACCAACTCAACGCCCCAATTAGCAGCGGGCCTATGTAAATAGACTTTTTATATAACGACACACAGGTCACCAAGTAGATAATAACGCAAGGCGATCTAGATATTTCCAAATTTAGTGTTCCGCCTGTCAAACCCGCCACGCTATGCGGGTTTTGTATTTTTTACACTTCGCCGTCCATCATCAATCCCCCCCCCCTCTTTTTCTCTCTCCCTCTCTCTTCCGCTACCATCCTCTACTCTGTCTCTGCCCGCCATATGTAATTTAAAACCTGAAAGCTTATCCAAATAAAAAACCCGCCAGAAGCGGGTTAACAATATTCATAATCAAAACAATTTTAACCAAACAGCCATTTCACAACATAAATGGCAAGCAGAATTGCGGTCACATCAGCAATCAAGCCAACCACCAAAGCATGGCGAATCTTCTTTACGCCAATCGCGCCAAAGTATACCGCGATCACATAAAACGTTGTTTCGGTTGAACCGGAAATGACCGCCGCCATCCGTGAGATCAAACTCTCTGGCCCGTTCTCATTCACGATATCCACCAAGATCGCGGTCGCGCCAGAACCCGTTAAGGGCCGCGCGATTGCCATCGGCAATATCTCTGGCGGAATCCCCACAAACGAAAGTGCCGGCCGCAAGCCGTCCATTAAAAAAGCCATCGCGCCACTTGCCCTAAACATCCCGATCGCAAACAAAATCGCAATCAAATACGGAATGATCATCACTGCGATATCAAACCCCTCCTTCGCTCCTTCAACAAACACCTCATACACCGGCACGCGCTTGAACAAACCATACAGCGGAATGAACAGCAGCATCGCTGGGATGATAAACAAGGATGCCATGTTCATGAGTTCTTTAATTGCTTCCATCTTTTTATTTTCCTCTGACGTTCGTCAGCATCACTCGGATCTAATCCCCCTCCCCCCCCCGCCTCACTCTGTATCCCCTGTATCCCTCATCTCGTTCTTCTTGCTTCAATTTTCAAGCAAGCCAGCCTTCTAATCGTCAATTAGACTGACACACTTTCTTTCTTCTTTTCCTTGACCAGAGGCGTTCCCTCATCATCATCGCCCGGCTTCCAGTCAATGTGGCCCGGGTTTGTCTTCGCGAACATCGGCAGCTTACTCATCAACCGTGCTGTGATAATCGCAATTACCGCCGAAATCGCAGTCACGATTAAGATCGCAACCAGCAGGTCCGCCGCCGCCACGCCCAGCACCGCAAGCAGCGTAGCCGATGGCGTGATCTGTAAACTTGCCGTACTCATGGCCAGCAACATGACCATTGAGTTGGTCGCTGTGTCTTTTTTCTTGCTCAGTTTTTGTAGCTCTTCCATCGCCTTGATGCCCATTGGCGTTGCTGCATTGCCCGTACCTAATGCATTCGCTGCACAAGCCAAGGCTAGCATCCCATATGCTGGATGCCCTTTGGGAACTTCAGGGAAAAGTGGTCGCAAAACCGGGGAGATCAATTTGCAGAACGCATTGATCAGGCCCGCTTTATCTGCAATGTTCATTAAGCCCAGCCAGAGTGCTAGCACGCCGATGAGGCCGAGTGAGATGGTGACTGCCACGTCTGCGAAGTCGAAAGCAGCATCGGTGATCGATTTGATGCTCAAGAAGCGGCTTGGGGCAAGGTTGAGCGTTGCTAGGCCAGCAGCGGTTTCGGGGAGTTTGTCGATTTTGGCGAGGAAGTCGCCGTTTTTCGTTTTGTTGTCTTTATAGACGGTGGCCATGGGCTCGGGCAGTTTGGTGCTGTTGAGCGCGAATCGTAATTCGATTGCACCGCTTTCAGTTTTGGAAATTTTGCCTTTAAATGGTTTGTTGAAAACAGTTTGCAATTGCTTGAGTGCGTCTTGCCTTTGTGTTTTCTCCATACCCTGATCGAGCTTATAAAAGGCCATGTATGCTTCCGCATCGATCGAAACGGTGGCGTCCTGGGGCCCATTGTCGAGATCGCGGTCGACCATTTCGATATTAATGGGGAAGGGAGCTTTGTTTCGGTACTTGTCGGAGGCGATGTCGCCAGCATCGGCCCATATGGCGAAACCGAGACTCACGATGATTAGGGCTGCCCAAACGTAGTTCATAGAATATCCATGCTTAAACCAAGAAGTTGATTAAGTGACGCTGGTAACGCGAGTTATAAATGCAGCGAGGCGAGCCGTGAGGTTCGCCTGGATGATTGTTGAGCGTTAAGTGTCCTGGCCGAAGGATAAGGCGATTAAAGCGGCGCAGGTTTTTGTCACACCGTAGGTTATAACGCCGAGCAGATACACGGCTTATATAGTTTTATATAACACTTTGAGGGTGTTGGTGTCAACGATCAATTGCTCAAAAGGCTGGGATTTCAATGCGACTGTCGTGCAGAAAGGCGGTGAAAAGTGTCGCAGGTGTTGAATTGTAAGTGATTTATATACAAATATTTGCAGTTGAATATGTGGGGCTGTGTAAAACTCGTGAATATGTGGGCAAGGCATCAAAGGTTGGCAACAAAGCGGAGTGGGTGTATACTCTTGAGCCTCAAATGAGACGGACCATTGGCGCAGTTGGCTAGCGCGCCTCGTTGACATCGAGGAGGTCACTGGTTCAAGTCCAGTATGGTCCATTAATTAGAAAGCTCACCGATATTTGGTGAGTTTTTTTGTGCGCGTTAGATGGGGAATGGGGAAAAAAGGGGGGGAGGGTGGTGATGAGAAGGGAAGAAAAGACGGAACAGAGCAGGGTGGTGGGGATGGATTGTGCGCAGATTTGCGGGGTTGTTAGCGCGTTAAATGGCGGTTTTTGCGCGCACAAAAGTGGTGAATATTGGAGGTTTGCGGCGGGTTTGTGCGCACAAATATTCAAAATTAGGTATTTACCTGTAGTTAAAATGGATCAGAAATGGTGAGAAACGGCAAAGTTCGACAAGTTTTGAGTGATAACCGTGCGCTAACTGAATTTTCCGCGTCAGTGAGAATTAAGGCAAAGGCGCGTTTGTGCGCATTCCAGCGCGATTTTCGAATACACCAAGAATGTTGGAGCGTCGGTCGTGACAGTAAATAGTCGCCATCACGGAGATCGGCTGCCGAATGACCTCACTTTCAGATGTTCCAGATATTCACGCAATTGGCTTTAATAGATTTTCAATTTCAATATGTTGGTGATATATGCGGCGAAGAAGAGGTATGTGGATTTGGGGTAACGGGTAAGAGAATTGCTGGTTGAGGTCGGTGAATTTGAGAGTTTGGCGGAGATTGAAGTGTTTGATGAGAGTATTGATCGATAAGAAAAAACCGCGGCTGGTGAGTCGCGGTTTTTTTTATGGGTTGTATCTAACTTACGGTTAGTTGGCAAGGAGTTCCTCGAGTTTGGTTTCGTCGTGCAGTTCGCCGACCGGTTTGCCGAGGAAGAGGTCTTTGAGGTCTTCGATGATGAGGAAAAGGCAAGGGACGAGGATGAGGGAGATGAGTGTTGCAAAGAGGATACCAAAGCCGAGGGAGATGGCCATGGGGATGAGGAATTTGGCTTGGATTGAGGTTTCGAAGATCATAGGGGCGAGGCCGAAGAAGGTGGTGAGGGTGGTGAGGAGGATAGGGCGGAAGCGTCTAATGCCAGCATAGCAGACGGCGTCGTATGCGGAATAACCTTGTTTGTGGAGTTGGTTGGCGGTGTGTATGAGTACGAGTGAGTCGTTGACGACGACGCCGGAGAGGGCGACGATGCCCATCATAGACATGAGAGAGAGGTCATAGGACATGATGATGTGTCCGATGACGGCGCCGACGATGCCGAAGGGTATGGCAGCCATGATGATGAGTGGTTGGAGGTATGATTTAAAGGGTATGGCGAGCAGCGCGTAGATACAGAAGACGGCGAGGATGAAGCCTAAGCCGAGGGCTTGCATGGATTCTTGGCGGTCTTGTTCGCGGCCGTCGAAGGAGTAGGTGAGGCCGGGGTAGTGTTGCGTGAGTGAGGGGAGTGTGGTTTCGAGGAGTGAGTCAATGATTTTAGATGTTTCTGAGTCGGGTGAGACATTTGAGGTCACGGTGATGATGCGGTGCCCATCTTTACGGTCGATGGTTGTGTAGGCACGCGAGGTTGAGATATTGACCGCTTCTTGGAGTGGGATCTCGTTGCCTTGAGGCGTGCGGAGCAGGAGTGAATCTAATCGCGTAATAGATATGCGTTCAGATTCGGGGAGGCGAACCATGACTTTGATTTCGTTGCGACCACGTTGTTGTCGGAGGACTTCGGAGCCATAGAAGGCGTTGCGGACTTGTCTTGCGACGTTGGAAGAGGTTAGGCCGACGGCTTGTCCTTGGGGTGTCATGGTAAAGGAGAGCTGTGATTTACCGGGGAGGAAGCCGTCATTGATGCCTGAGGCAACGGGGAATTCTTCGATGGCTTGAGCGAGTTCAGCGGATGCTTTGCGTAAGATTTCAAGGTTACTGTGGGAAAGTTGGACAGAGAGTGATTTGCCGGCGCCGGGGCCGCGAAGGTCGAATGCGAAAGTGAGTGATTCAAGTCCGGGGATGGTGCCGACACGCTGGCGCCAGAGTTCGGTGAATTTTTCGGTTGTGATGGGGCGCGTATCGGCGTCGGTGAGTTCGATGATGACGGTGATTTCATTTGCGTTAGCGATCATAGCGCGGGAGCCGACGAGGAGTTGCTCAGCGCCGTTTTCATTGACGATATCGTTTGCGGCTTGGACGATCTGGTCGAGTATGACTTCGGAAGATTCGATGGGTGATCCGTAGGGCAGGACGGCAACGGCTTGAGCGACATCGGATTCAACGCGAGGCATGAATGTGATGGCGACACGTTTACTGCCGATGACACCGAAGAGGATGAAGAGTGTTGCGATGCTGATGGCGAGGATGATGTAGCGGGTGTTGAGGCAGAGTTTGATGAATGGGTGATAGACCGTTTTGACGGTGCGTACGAAAGCGTGACTGAAGGATTGTTGTAGTGCGTGGAATTTTTTGCCGAAGCGTGTGCGAGCGCCTTCTCTTTGGTGGGCGAGGTGGGCGGGTAGGATGTAGAGGGATTCGAAGAGTGAGATGGCAAAGACGGAGATCACGACGAATGGGATAACACGGAACATTTTACCCATAGGGCCGGGAACGAGGGCCATGGGGATGAAGGCGACGATGTTGGTGAGTACGGAGAAGGTGATGGGGACGGCGATGTCGCGTGCACCTTTGATGGCGGCGTCTTGGAAGGGGAGGCCTTGTTGGTGGTATTCGTAGACGGATTCGCCAACGACGATGGCGTCATCGACGACGATGCCAAGCGCGATGATGAATGCGAAGAGCGAGATCATGTTGATGGAGATGTCGCCAGCAGGGAGGAAGAGGAATGAGCCGAGGAATGAGATGGGGATGCCCATCATGACCCAGAAGGCGAGGCGAACTTCGAGGAAGAGGCCGAGGAGTCCGAAGACGAGCGCGAGTCCGATGCATGCGTTGCGCAGGAGTAGGTTGATGCGCTGTTTGAGGATAACGGACATGTCTTCGGTGATTGAAAGGTTCATGCCGACGGGTAGTGTTTTTTCGATTTCGACGATCTGTGTTTTGACAGCATCGGAGATACCGATGGGGGTTTCGTTGCCTACGCGGTAGACGGTGATGGCGAGTGCGGGGTTGCCATCAAGGATGAAAGTTTGATCAATGTCAGAGAATTCATCTTTGATGATGGCGATATCCTTGAGTTTAAGGATCGTGCCGTTGGGTGTGGTGATGATTGGGATTTCATGGAATTCTGAGCCGTAATCGCGTCGCTCATCCATGCGAAGAAGGATTTCACCGGCAGCGGTTTTGATAGAGCCACCGGGTAGTTCGATAGCGGATTGCTTGATGCGTGCGGCAACCTGGTCAAGTGTGAGGTTGTAAGAACGGAGTGTGTCTTGTGGGATTTCAATGGCGATTTCGAGGGGTTTAGTCCAACCGAGTTCGACTTGTGTGATGCCGGGGGATTCGAGGAGTTTGTAGCGAATTTGTTCGGTGGTTTCACGGAGTTGTTTTTCGGTAACATCGCCGGAGACGATGACGTCGAGGACGCGATTTTTGAGAGAGATGATTGAAATCTCGGGACGCTCGGCATCTTCGGGTAGTGTGGTTATACGATCGACAGCTGATTTGATGTCCTGGTAGACCTGTTGAACGTCGGCGGTGATGAGGACTTCGGCCATGACGTGGGCGTAGTTTTCGCCTGCGGTGGAGGTAACTTCTTCGATGCCGTCGACGCCGCGGATGGCTTCTTCAACAACGAGGACGATGCCGTTTTCGACTTCTTCGGGGGAAGCACCGGGGTACATGATGTTGGTACTGACGAGGTCGATGTCGAATTCTGGGAAGATTTCTTGTTTTGAGTTGAAGATGAAGACGATGCCGCCGAGGAGGAGGACGAACATGATGAGGTTTGCCGCGACGGGGTTGTGTGACATCCAGGCGATGGGGCCGCGTTTATTTTGATCATTGAGTTGGGGTTTGCTCATGGTTGAGATCTCGATGCAGTGGTTGATTAGAGATTAAGTGTGATGCGTGATAAAGCTTATTGCGTGAGTTTGAGTTTCATGTCTTGTACCGGGGTGATGATTTGAGAGACGATGAGTTGCTCACCAGGTTGGATATTGGTGCGTGTGACGGTTTGCTGTTTATCTTTCCAGATGGGTGTGATGGTGCGGATATCGAGTGTGTTCTCTGGGGTGAGAATCCAGATGGTGTTGTTGTCATGGAGGGCCGCTGTTGGGATGGTGTAGACGTCGGAGAGGATTGGGCCGTCGATGATGTTGCGGGTGTACATGCCGAGAAGGAGGGCTGGAGCGTTTTCGTTTTGTGGTTTGAGTGAGAGCGGGTCATTGACGGAAACGAGGATTTGTGCCATGCGTGCGCCGCTGTCTAGTTCAGTGGTGAGGTGCTTGATTTTTGCGGTGCGTGTGCGTTCGCCCCAAGCGAAGTTGTTAGAGATGGTGACGTTGGGGGTAGCATTGTTGCCTTGGAAGATCCAACTGAGATCGCGGGTCGGGACGAGGAGGCGGATATAGAATTCGTCTGTGCCGATAAGGGAGGCTATCGGTGAGTTAGGTGAGGCAACGGCACCGATGTCGGTGAGTTTTTCTTTGACAACAGCGTTGAAAGGGGCAGTCAGGGTGGTGCGCTGAAGGTCGAGCTCTGCGGAGTCGAGCGCAGATTGTGCAGTTTCGAGGTTGGCTTGTGCAGTTTTGAGTTGAGGTTCACGTAGGATGAGTTTGAGGTCTTCTTCGGAGGCTGATTTGCCGAGAAGTTGATATTCGCGTTTGGCGAGGTTTTGCTTGCCGAGTTCGATGTCGAGGCTGGCTTGGGCTTTCGCGAGATCGGCTTGTCGTGCGGCGCGTGTGATTTCGTAGTCAGCGGGATCGATGGTGATGAGTGTTTGATTGTGTTCGAGGTATCCACCGGGTGTGAGGTTTGGGGTAATGGTGGTGATGATGCCTGAAATTTGTGGTTGAAGATTGATGGTGCGTGCGGCCTCGGCGGAGCCGAAAGCTTCGATGCGGACTTGGTAATCGATGGGGTTGAGTACAGCGGTGCGTATAAGGGCGGGTTGTGGGTCACGCGGTTTCTTGTCGGCTTGTGGTGCGGTGAGGAAGAGGTATTGGGTGATGAGTGCGCCAGCGGCGATGATGGCGAGTGCAATGATGGTGTTGATGCTGAACGCGAGGGTTTTTTGAAGTGCGTTCTTGCGGCGTTTGAGTGGTTTGGTGGGCTGTGTTGTTGTTTCAGTTGTCATCCGAGAGCTCCGGTTCTTAATCCGTCGGTTGTTATTCTTATTGATGTTATTTTTGTTGTTGCTGTTCAAGACTTATCTGCGGGTGTGGTTTGAGTGGTTTGCGTTTGCGTGGGTTGAGGTTGTTCTAGTTCGATATTGCCAGCGAGGGCGCGGCAGAGGGCGACACGGAATGCGAGGAGGTTTTGGTGTGCGGTAGAGACTTGGCGTTGGAGGGTTTGTGTGGATTGCTGGGCAGAGAGTACGCGAAGGAAATCGGCGTTGCCTTTGTAGTAGTTGTTGCGGACTTCCTCTTCGACATTTGAGGCGATATCGAGTTGTGTTTTGAGTGAAGCAAGATATTTGGTTTGATTGCGTTCTTGGGCGAGGGCGTTCTCGATGTCTTGGAGTGCGGTGAGGATGGTTTGTGAGTAGGTGTTGTAGGCGACATCGGTGAGTGCTTTTTGGCGATCGACTTCGGCTTCACGTCGGCCGGCATCAAAGATGGGTGCGGAGATGTTGGCGGCGATGGTGGCGAGCCAATTATCGAAGAGGTCTTGGAGGTTGGTGGATTCAGTTGTTGCGGAGAGTGAGAGTGAGAGTTTGGGGAGCTTGTCGGCGATGGCGGTAGCGATGCGGTAGTTCGACGCCTGCAGGCGGATGAATGCGGCGTGAACGTCGGGGCGATTGTTGAGGATGTTTGCGGGGACACCAGTGTCGGGGAGTGCGGGAAGCCCGGGGAGGTTTTTGGGGGTTTTGAAGGTTGTGTTTTCGAGTGTGGGTGGGTTGCCGAGGAGGATGGCGAGTTGATTTTGGAGGACGGTGATTTGTGAATCAACTTGGAAGAGCGAAGCGTTGTTGGATTCGATGAGTTGTTTTTGCTGGAGAATATCGGGAGCGCCGGCCTGGCCGACGGCGAAGCGGGCTTCGAGTACTTGGAGGTGTTTGTTGTTGAGTTCGATTTGCTGGTTGAGGATTCGGCGTTGTTGTTGCTGGTCGATGAGTTGATACCAGGCATTGGCGATGTTTGCGGCGAGGGTGGTGGCTGCGGACTGGAGGTCGAGTTCGGTGGCGTTGAGTTCGGCGATGGCGGCTTGTTGTTGTGTTTTGATACGGCCCCAGAGATCGACTTCGTAGGAAGCGGCGAGGCCGAGGGAGAGGGATGTTGAGTAGGTTGTGGAGGCGGGCATGCCTGGGTTTGATGGAGAATTGACTTCGTTACGCGTGCGGCTGTTGCGGTTGGTGAAGTCTACAGAGGGATAGGATGCGGCGCCGGTTTGCGCGGCGGCGGCGCGGGCTTGGTCGATGCGTGCCCATGCGGATTTGATGGTGAAGTTGTGTGTTAGTGCTTCTTCGATGAGGGCGCTAAGATTGGGATCGTTGAAGGATTGCCACCAGCGAGCGGGGAGCGGTGTTGGCGCTTCAGCGTAGTTCACGTTTGGGTCTAGTTGCGTATAAGTGTCTGGGAGTGGGATGGGAGAGTCATCAATGGGTGGTGTGAAGTTGCATGCGGTAAGTGAGAGAAGGGGGGTGCACAGGAGTATACGGACGGCCGATGATGTGCGTTTGCGTGTTGTTTGTTTGGTAGGCTGCATTGTTGTTCTTCCGATGCTTTGTGTGGTGTGGGTGAGGGAGTGTTGGATTATGTCTAACGTGCGGTTAGTTGGTTTATTGCGAATTAATTATCGATTTGTCTTTCTTCGATGAGCTTTCTGCGACTCGCGATGCCTGCGAGTGAGAAGCTGACGATGTGGTCGATAAGGGCCTCGACTTCGGCGACGCTGGGTTGGTATTTGATGAGGGTTTTGCGAACGTGCATGCGTAGTAGGGGGGAGTGGCATTGGCTGATGATGCTGAAGGCGCAAAAGTGAACATCGTCATCGGTGGCGTTTGGGCCGAGTAGTTCTCGGAGCATTTTGTGGAATTGCTTTTTGAGTGGTTCGATTCCTTCTTTGATGAACTGGCCGAAGAGTCCGGTGGGGTATCCCATTTCCCATGCGAAAAGTTCTTTGATGTATCCGGCAGGGCCGGGGTCGAATGATGGGCGAACGATGGCATTGATACGGGCGGCGAGGCGATCTTCGGGGGGGGCGGAGTCGGGGAGGTTGCCGTTGGGGTGGTATTTTTTTGCGGTGATATCGAATGCGTGCCTGATGGTTTGGACATATAGGGTTTGTTTGTCGCGGAAGTGGTAATTGACAGCGGCGATATTGGCTTGTGCGAGTTGGCAGATCTCAGAGATGGTGGCTTCGTGGTAGCCATTTTTAGAGAAGATGTGACAAGCGGCGAGAAGGAGGCGATCTTTGGTTGGTGAATCGGTATTGATTTCTGGTTCGGGGCGATCGAACTTGATGGGCCCTGTGGAACAGGCGCTTTTAGAGTTGTCAGTGTGGTCGGTTTGGTAGGGATCGAGTCGCATAAATTCAAATATACAATTCAAATGCTTATTTGAAAAGAACGTTTGATTGTATTCTGTAAGTTTTGTTTAGAGATTAGAGAGGTGGAAATCGTTTTAAACGTTTATTTATATACGTTTACGAAATGAGATAAGATTTAAATGAGATTCGTTAATTCCCATTTATGCGACAACTAGGCAAGTTTTATGGTGTGAAAAATGTTCTAAATTTAAGAACACGGGAGATGAAGGAAAGAATATAAGGGCGTGTGAGGAGAAAGTGGGGAGGTGTCTTTACTTGCTTGTAGTCTTAAGCTTTTGCAATCGCGAGTGATAAGATGATGCTTTCGACGTGAGCCAATCGATTTCAACTAACAAAAACAGCCCACCGTTTGGTGGGCTGTTTTTGTTAATCGGGGTGATAGGATTTGAACCTACGGCCTCCTGGTCCCAAACCAGGCGCTCTGCCAAGCTGAGCTACACCCCGTTGGGTGAGCGAGAATTATAGCAAAACCTGAGTAAAGCTCCAATTTGGCCAATAGAGGCTGAAAAGTCGCCTGATTTTTCCCCGTTTGGGGTGAGGTGATTGTGGGTATGTGGGGTAAAAATAAGGTTTGGCTGGGATTAGGCGGATTCGAGGTAGACGGTGAGGAGCTGGATGGCTGACTCGACGTCGTCTCGGTGAATGGTTTCGGTAACGGTGTGGATATGTTTGACGGGTGTGAGGAGTGTCATGATGCGGAAGCCTTGGTGGGCGCGTTGCATGGTGCCGGCATCAGTGCCGCCGCGGTACAGCATGGTGCGTTGGGCTTTGATGCTGTGTTTTTCGGCGAGTGAGGCGAAGTGTTCCATGAGTTCGTGGTCGACGATGGCGGCGCCGTCCATGACGTTGAGCCCGATGCCTTGTCCGAGGACGGAGGCGCGGTCTTTTTCGGGGACGCCGGGGAGGTCGCAGCAGATAGTGGTGTCGAGGCAGATGCCGATGTCGGGTTTGATGATGGTGGTTGCGGGGCCTGCGCCGCGGAGGCCGACTTCTTCTTGGACGGTGAAAACCATGTGGATTTCACAGGCGTTGTTTTTGATTTGGCTGAGGGCTTGGATGGCAATGTATGCGGAGACGCGGTTGTCGAGACATTGTGCGGTAATGAGGTCGCCGATTTCGAGGAGTGGTGCGTTGAGTACGACCATGTCGCCGATTTTGATTTGTTTGTTGACATCTTCGGGGGTGAGGCCGGTGTCGACGATGAACTCGGAGACATCGGGGATTTTCTTTTTGTCGGCTTCGTCGGCGATGTGGATGGGTTTGCCTGCGGGGTTCATGACGCCGATGACATCTTTGGTTGGATCGTTGACGTCGGGGCAGATAGTGACGGTGCGGGCAAAGAGGTTGCGTGGGTCGAAGCCGCCGACGGGTTGGAGATAGATGAGGCCTTTGGAGTCGATGAATCGGACGAAGAAGCCGATTTGGTCCATGTGTGCAGCGATCATGATTTTCTGAGGAGGTGTGGATGAGGAGGATTTTGGTTTGATGATACCGTGGAGGTTGCCGAGGTTGTCGACGTGGGTTTCGTCGAAGATATTGGCGGATTGATCGAGGATGAATTGGCGGATGCGGTGTTCGCGGCCTGCGACGCCGGCGGTTGTGGTCAGTTGTTCAAGTAGTTGGGTATTCATCACAACAATATATCGCTACGCGACTGGTTTGCCAGTGTTTTGTGTGGTGTACAAGAAGAGATTCGCTAAGCGTTGTGATCGTTACAGGTTGACGGGGTGGGGATGGTTTGCTGAGAAGTTTGTTTGGTGATGGGGGGTGTGTATCGGTTAATTGGTTTGGTAATGAAATGGAGGTTCGTATGAACAGGCATGATCCAGGGAAGCGAAGAGGGTTGTGGTGGTGGATATCACGTGGTGTGGTGAGTTTTGCGTTGATGTTGTGTGTGGCATTAACTGTGGGGTATATGTTGTTGCGGAGTGAGCCTGCGCGGTATACGGCGTATAAGGTGTATCTTGCGGATCAGCCTCGTGAGCAGCGACTTGAGCATGCAGAGAAGTTAAAGAAGACAATCGAAGCGATCTGTTTGTCGGATATAGATGAACATCAACAGGTGGTGCGTAATGCGGTAACTGAGGATGACGATGATGCTATTCGGAAAGATGATGCGGGGCAGTTGAAGGCGATACGAGATGTGGTGTTGAACGGTGGTACAGAAAACGATATTGCTAAGGATAAGCGCGTTGATCGAGTGGAGCGGATCAAGTTAACGCAGCGGCAGGTCAATATGCTGGTGGAGGAGGAGTTGGATGGGATACTCAAGAAGCATGGCTATCGGATGCCACGCGAGGTGACAAATCCGCTGTTAGAAGTGGGGAGTGAACGTGTGCAGGTGACGTTTGATTATGTGGGTGAGCGGCTGACACAGAATTTCACGGTGGATATGGGCTATACGATTCGGCGAGATGGGGTTGTGGTGTTGGAGATGGATGCGGTGGATGCGGGGCGATTACCTGTGCCAGCAGAGAAAGCGGCTAAGTTGGCGAGAAAGCATGGTGGTCGATATGAAGATAAGCTGCGTGAAGTTGAGGCGATGTTGGATGAATTAAGTCATTTGGAAATTCGGCCGGCGATCAAGATTAAACATGGTCGGATGGTGAGTGTTGAGGGTGTGCGAGTTGTGAATGGGGATGTTGAATTGGCGATTCGTGTGCAAGATGGCCAGACCTACCGGGAGCAAAAGAAAACAGCTCAGGCATTTGTGCGCGAAGCTGTGGTGAAGTACTAAATTTGTTGAGGCTAATGGATGGTTAGGCTTTATCTGTCCAGCAGAAGTGCTCAATCGTTTTAGCGAGATCTATGTCGTGGTTAGTGACTTTATTGTCAGCGTCGTGTGTATTGAGTGATATCTTGACGATGTTGTAAGTGTTCTTGATTGTGGGGTGGTGATTAGCGGCTTCTGCTTCGAAACCAACACGTATGATGAAGGACATCGCTTCTTTAAAGTGTTTGAAGTGATATTTTTTGGTGATCTTTGAATCATCATATGACCAGCCGGGGAGGTGGGTGAGGGCTTCGCTGATTTCTTTTTCGTTTAGTGGGTTGGGCATGTCGAATTCTCCATGAGTGTTATTGCGTAGGCGGTAGGTTTATATCGTTGTGAATTTGTTACGTTATTGTTTGCGTGCGATTTGTTCGGCTTTTTCTTTGATTGCGTTGCAGCGAGATTCGATGAGGTTGTGCAGGTATTTGTTCATGAAGCCGATTTCCATGAGTCGGCCGATGGCCCACATGGGGACTTCGTACTGGATGATATCGTTCATGCGGGTGTGGATGTCGTCGATTTTCTCAAAATAATGATCGTGGGTATAGGATTTAAAAGCACCTTCGACCATGACATCCTGTAGGTGAGTGGGTGATGTGAGTGCTGTGATTTTCGAGACAAATTTCTGCTTGATGCCGAAATGGGTGGATTCCCAAGTGATTTGGTCGTCGATCTGGAGCATGCCGGATGTTTTGCCGCCGATAATGCGTTCTGAATTTGTGTCGAGAGATTTGTGAAAATCGACATTACATGCGAGTTCGAAACAGGTTTCGATCGGTGCGGAGATAACGGTCTGGATGTTCATTTCATTGGCAGCGATGGTTGCGATTCCTGAAAAGTAATGAGTACGGACGAAACTGTCTGAAAATCTCGATTTGTCATGCTTTATGATGAGGTTTTTTTGTTTGGATATCAAGGGTTTTTGTGAGTAGGAGGTTTGGATTGTGTGTGCGCGGGGTTTTGGAGTTTTGGTGATTGGGGGGTGAAAATCCTAACGTGTGGGGAGGTTTTTTGGTTTGTGTAACTAGCCGATTGATGGGATATGGAACGTGTTACCTTCCATAGGCGGGTAGACCTGAAGGCGGGTTGGCTCTCATCGCAACGGCATGGTTTTTTAGCGGCACGATCGCAGTCGCTGATTGTGTTGTTGTCTATTGGCTTGATAGGATTGATGCCGGTGATGTGGGGTGTGAGGCAGATGCTGGCGTGGGAATCGATGTGGCTGGGAAGCGTGGGAGGGATCGTCGCAGTAAGTGTGGCGATGGCGTTAGGCGCGATCTATGTTTATCGGTATCGACGGTATCGTGTACAGGTTGCGACGGATCATGCACGGTTTGGAGATGGGTACACACAAGAGATCTCGATCAACCGGCATGGAGTTCGGTTTATGCAGACAGGAGAGGCGCAGCTATTTTATCCGTGGTGGCAGGTTGGGTATAGCTGGCAGCGGCGGCGGCTGGTGCTGCATCTGTTTTTATCAGGACATGTTTTACGCGTGAGATATTCGGATTTATCACCACGACAGATTGAACAGATCAAGGGTTGGATTGAAGCCGCGAGGCAGCCATACACGAAGTGCAAGCAGTGTGGGTATGATCTGCGAGGTTCGCATGGGCCATCTTGCCCAGAGTGTGGGTGCGAGATACCGGCCCATCATGTCCCGACGTTTTAAGATGAAGGTTTAATATTGTCTGATTAGGCTTCGCTGGGTTGAGCCCAAGGTGCGAATGTATCGCCGATGCCGCAGGCGAGGTAGCCGCCGTCTACGACGATGGTGTGGCCGTTGACGAATTGACCTGCACGGCTTGCAAGATAGACGGCTGCGCCAGCGATTTCGTCGCTTGTGCCGAAACGGGCCATGGGTGTGTTCTCGATGATGCGGCGGCCGCGATCTGTACCCTCGATCATTTTGCGATTGATATCGGTGGGAACGAATCCGGGGGCGATGCCGTTTGTGCGGATGCCGTACTTGGCCCATTCGTTCGCGAGGCTTCGGGTAAGGCCCATGGTTGCGGATTTGGCTGAAGCGTATGCGGTGACTTCAGTGAGCGAACAGTAAGAAGCGACAGAAGCGATGTTGATGATGCAGCCTGCGTGTTGTTCGCGGAAGATGTGAGCGGCGGCTTGTGAGGCGCGGAGTGAGCCGGTGACGTGGATGTTGTAAAGATTGTTCATCTCATCAGCGCTTAGATCGGCGGTTGGTTTCTTGCACATAATGCCGGCGGAATTCACCAAGATGTCGAGAGAACCGAACGTGTCGATGGCGAAATCGACAGCTTTTTGAACAGAGTCATCGTCGGCGACATCAAGTGAGACACCTGCGGCCATGGGGATTTCATCTGAATGTTCGAGGATAGTGTTGAGTTCTTGGGCCGCTTGTTCAACATTTGCGAGTGTGCGTGAACCGACAACCACTTTGCAGCCGTGCTCGATGAACACTTTTGCGATGGCTTTGCCAATTCCAGTGGCGCCGCCTGTTACGAGTGCGACTTTGCCGGTGAGGTCGAAGAGTTCGGTTGTGATGCTCATAGGGTTAGCTCGCGTGTGAAAAAAGCGTGATGATTCAGAATCGTATATCCCCCCCCTTATAGGAAGGATAGCGGATTCTATGCAAAGGGGGAATGGCTGAAAGTTCTTGTGGTGAGATTGTTGAGGTGATGGTCGAAGAATGCAAAATGATGGGCGATTGTGTTGATCGGACTGGTATGCATGAAAAAACCCGCTGTAAAAATAGCGGGTTTGTGTTGGTTGTTTGAAGTTGATTATTGTGTTTGAGAGTTTTTGTGTGCTGTGTGGTCGGTGGGTTTGCGGTATTTGCGGAGGTCGAGTGATGCGAAGTAGTCGATGGTTTTTTGGAGCCCTTCACTGAGCGGGACTTTGGGTTCCCAATCAAGGTGCTTCTTGGCCAGGGTGATGTCGGGTTTGCGTTGTGTGGGGTCGTCAGCAGGGAGAGGCATGTAGACTAATTTGGAGTTAGAGTTGGTTTGCTTGATGACCATTTCGGCGAGTTCTTTGATGGTGAATTCGCCGGGGTTGCCGAGGTTGACTGGGCCGATGAAATTATCGGGGCCGTGCATATGCTTGAGGAATCCATCGATGAGGTCGTCAACGAAGCAGAATGAGCGTGTTTGCGAGCCGTCGCCGTAGATGGTGATGTCTTCGTGCTTGAGTGCTTGGAGGATGAAGTTGGAGACGACGCGGCCGTCGTATGGGTGCATGCGTGGGCCATAGGTGTTGAAGATACGGACGACACGGATGTCGACATTGTTTGAGCGGTGGTAATCGAAGAAGAGCGTTTCGGCGGCGCGTTTGCCTTCATCGTAACAAGAGCGAACGCCGATAGGGTTGACGTTGCCACGGTATGATTCGGGTTGCGGATGGATGTCGGGGTCGCCGTAGACTTCGGAAGTTGAGGCTTGGAAAATGCGGGCGTTGCAGCGTTTTGCGAGGCCGAGCATGTTGATTGCGCCCATGACGGAGACCTTCATGGTCTTGATGGGGTTGTATTGGTAGTGGACGGGAGAAGCGGGGCAGGCGAGGTTATAAATTTCGTCGACTTCGAGCCAAATGGGATGTGTGACGTCGTGGCGTACGAGATCAAAGTTGGGTGCTGTGAGAAGGTGTGCGACGTTGGATTTCTGGCTGGTAAAGAAGTTGTCGAGGCAGATGACGTCGTGGCCTGCTTTGACGAGGCGATCACAAAGGTGTGACCCGAGGAAACCGGCTCCGCCTGTTACGAGGACTCGTTTCATGATTTCTGACATTGTGTTGAGCTTTCAGGTGTAGGATTCGGAATGAGTTGCGGATTATTTCGAGAGTTCGAAAGTCGCGCCAGCTTTGACGTCGAAGGAGACGTTTTGGCCGATCATGAAATCGGATGCTTTTTGGAGGTCCATGAGTTTCGCGTGGATGACTGCACCGCCAGCATTGACGATGAGTGTATTTGATGCGATGTCGCCGCCGGTAATGCGTCCTTGGATGCGGCGAGGACGGCCGCTGACGGGTTCGATGTATTTACCGCCAGCGGTGATGACGTCGATGCGAAGTGCATCTGCGCGGATGATGCCGTTGATGACTTCGCTGCCGGTGTCTGGGATGTCGCCAGTGGGGACGAGTTTGATCTGGTAGTCCGTGCCGGGAACTTTGAGTGTGACGAAGTTGTCGTCTTGCGGGATGAGTATGCCGAGGGATTCTGGGCCGGTGATGATGGGGGCATCGCTCATTTGGATGGGCTCCGTGTGTCAATGTCATAAATCGAGCAGGTCACATGTTATGCGTGACGATGCAGTGCTTGTAGGGCATAGGATATCGGGAAGGCGGGTAGATGGACAGTTGAGGCAGGTACGGAAGGGGTTATAAGCATGATTTTCACGAAGTTGAGGCAATTCTCTACAATATGGATATGCCGGAATTGCCAAATAAGCATGTAAATCCAGAATACTGCACTGATCATTTGATGACAGATTATGCGCATGTGGGGCTTTATGACGTGAAAAAGCGTCATGCATGGATCGCCAAGAAGCGGAAGGGGCAGAGCCCGATTCGTGTGTCTCACGCACGCTTACTCGTTGGTGGCACGCAAGATACATCAACAATCTCCAAGGATCAGTTTGTGTGTTATTGGTTTCATCCGCCAAACACAGGAGAGGGGTTTGTTCATGGTTACCCGATTGAGTGGGATGAGGGGCAATTGATGGTGCGATTGGACCCATATTGGGATTTTGCAGCGAAACTGTTCATTAATCCGGCTGAGACAGCGCGGGTGGAGAAGAATATTGATAATCAAATCCGTTCAGCGACTCATTTGATGTCACTGTATTTACAGAATCCGCCGAGTTATCCGTTGTCGCTGCATTTGGTGGGGCCGCGGGCGGCGGATTCGATGTTTTATATGAAACGATATGATCCGACAGCGATCAGCGAAGAAGAAATTATTTGATAATTTCTGTACTCAAGATCATTCTAACCGAAATAGCAATAAGATTTTACGTCATATAATCCGGACAGGGCAGGGCGACTGATGATCGGTTAGCCATGATGAAACTAGGAATTGGAGCCTTGTTGTGCCACACACTACGCAAGCTTATCCGAATCGCTCACTGACTTCTGCTGAGCTTGATTGGCATTGTCATGCGATTGCCCGAATTAACGCGGACTATCAGCGATCGGCTGACACGCATCTGCTCAAATTGCAGTTGCCTTGTTTTCAGGGATCGACGTTATATTTGAAAGATGAGTCGATTCATCCGTCGGGATCATTGAAGCATCGCTTAGCAAGGTCGTTATTTCTTTTTGGACTTGCGAACGGGAGTATCAAGCAGAATACGACCATTATCGAGGCGTCGTCGGGGAATACGGCGATCTCGGAGGCATACTTTGCACAACTGTTGGGGTTGCCGTTCATTGCGGTGATTCCTGAGAAGACAGCACAGGAGAAGATTAAGAAGATCGAGTTTTATGGGGGTAAGACGCACAAGGTGCCGCCTCACAACATTTATGATGAAGCTGCGAAATTGGCGAAGGATCTGAAGGGTCATTACATGGATCAGTTCACCTACGCGGAGCGCGCAACTGATTGGCGAGGCAGCAATAACATTGCAGAGCGATTATTTGAACAGATGCAGCTGGAGCCGAATCCACGGCTTGATTGGATCGTGATGTCGGCTGGCACGGGAGGGACGTCTGCAACGCTGGGGCGGTACATCCGCTATCAGCCCAATCTATATAAACACACACGTTTGTGTGTCGTGGACCCCGAGCATTCGGTGTATGCGGATTACTTTACGACAGGCAAGAAAGACCTGTCTTCGAAATACAGTTCGCAGATCGAAGGGATTGGTCAGCCTCGGCCACAACCCTCGTTTATCACCTCCGTGATCGATACGATGCTAAAAATCCCAGATGCTGCTTCGATTGCCACAATTCATTGGCTTGAATCCATCCTTGATCGTAAGGTCGGTGGCTCCACGGGGACGAATGTTTATGGGGCTTTGAGGTATATTGCTCGAGCTTCGCAGGAATCTAAGCCGATCAACGTGGCGACGGTGATTTGTGATCCAGGGTCACGCTATCTTGATACCTTCTATAGTCCCGATTGGCTCAAATCACATCGTATAGATTTGCAGCCTTACCTTGATCAATTGAACAATTTCGAGCAGACAGGGCAGCTTGAGCCGGTATCCACCTGACCTGCTGAAACCGATTTTTCCAGCTACAATGGCATTATGAGCAACGAATCTTCAAAATCGTCACCCGTTATCAAGCCTTGGGAACATGCAAAAGCTGGCGAGGGTTCAGCCGCAGACCCGTTGGCGGCTCGTTTTGTCGCATCGCTCGACTACGATACCCGTCTATACAAGCAGGATATCGCTGGTTCTCGTGCGCATGCCGCGATGCTCCATGCTCAAAATTTACTCACTGATGAAGATTTATCCGAGATCAACCGGGGCCTATCCGAAATCGAATCTGAGATCGACGAGCAAGGTGACAACTGGTCAGGTTGGAATGTCGAGCTTGAAGATGTGCATATGTGTGTTGAAGCTGCTCTTGTCGCTAAGACAGGTGACGCTGGCCGCAAGCTCCACACGGGACGCTCACGGAACGATCAGGTTGCGTTGGATCTTAAGCTTTGGATTGCTGATGCATACCACAGCATCGATAAAAAATATACGAATCTCATTGAAGCATTCATCTCGCTGGCTGAAAAAGATGGCGAAGTTGTGATGCCTTCTTATACGCATCTTCAACGCGCTCAGCCGATTGTTGCAGGTGGAGAATTGATGGCTTGGACGGCTGCAATTGATCGCGCTCAGCAACGTCTTGCTGCTCTCGTTCATTCATACCCAGAAAATCCGCTGGGTTCTGGTGCGATTGCCGGCTCATCGTTGCCGCTCAATCGTGATATGACCGCTGAAGTGCTTGGGGTTGGCCCAGCGTCGATGAACTCCATCGATGGTACTGCATCACGCGATGCTGGTATCGACTTTGTTTATGCACTTTCCATGACTGCGATGACGCTCTCTCGTTGGGCTGAACAATGGATCATCTATGCTTCGACTGAATTTTCATTTATCAAGCTTGATGATCTTTATACGACTGGTTCATCGATGATGCCGCAAAAACAAAACCCGGACATGCTTGAACTCGTCCGCGGTAAGGTATCTGGTGTTTACGGCCAACTCATCGCCTTACTTACCATGACCAAAGGTATCACCATCGGCTACAATCGCGATCTTCAGGAAGATAAACGCTTTATTTTTACAGCCTATGATGCGGTATGCGATTGCCTTGATATGGCAACCAACATCGTCAAAACCACACGTTTTAAAGGCGAGCATATCGCAGCCAAGCTTAATGAAGGTTTCCTCGATGCAACATCGCTTGCAGAGTACCTCGTGAACCGTGGCGTCCCTTTCCGTACATCACATCAGATCGTTGGCTCGCTCGTTCGTAAATGCCAAGCTGACAATCTTACCGAGCTTTCCGACCTGACCATTGAACAGATGGCGAACGCATCGAAAGAATTTAATGTCACTTTCGATAAAGACGTATACGATTGGCTTACGCCACAAAACGTCGTGAAACGTTACCAATCTTCCGGTAACTCAGGCTTGCCAGGATTTAAAGCTCAGCTCGCCCATTGGAAAAATGTTCTCGCCAATAACGACAACTAATATGTGGTTAGATTTTGCTGTGTGAAATATTCAGAATGACACAATACTGATACCCCCGTTTAAGTCTTTATTCTTCGGGGGCAGGAGTTAGCCTTGCTCGTACTCACCGTTTTACAAGGACCGGAAAAAGGTCGTCGCTTCGAACTCCCAGCTAACGAGCCGCAGCAGATCGGGCGTTCGTCTGAAGCGCTGCCGCTTAATGACCAGACTATCTCACGTCGCCATGCAGAACTCACGCCTGACGATGGGTCATGGTACATACGGGATCTCCAGTCTTCTAACGGCACATACGTCAATGGCAATCTTGTGGCCAACAAGGTTGTTCTTCGTCCGGGTGATCAAATTCGTACTGGTACGACCCTACTTCTTTATGGCAACGAACCTCAGAAAAAAGCAACACCCGTTCGTCTTGCTGGACGCGATGAAATCGACATCTCCGTCGAGCATACTGTTGAATCCAACGATGATTCCATGATCATGTCGGTTCCTTCGCCTGGCTCAGAAGCAGAGTTCCAACTCAAGGTTATCTACGAACTCACCTCTCTCATCGGCACCGTCTCAGATCGGCAACAGCTTCTCGAAAAAGTTATGGATGTGGTGTTTGATTACTTCGATGCGGATCGCGGTTTTATCTTATTACGCACGAATCCAGACAAATCAGATGAGCATTATGACCCCGCGGTGATTCGTACCAAAGCTGCCGGCGGCAAGCCTGGTGATGATGCAAAGCCAATCGCTATCTCGAAAACAATCGTTCGATATGTGATTCAAAAAGGTGTCGGCGTCCTTTCTGCTAACGCGATGAACGATGAACGTTTTGCAACCGGTGATTCCGTTCAGTCCTACGGCATCCGTTCCGCAATGTGCGTGCCCATCAGATTCAAAGATCGTATTTATGGCGTCATTCAAGTCGATTCCATGATCAAGAATTACACCTATACCGAAGATCAACTCGCGCTCCTGACGACAATTGGTGTACACACCGGTCTCGCTCTGGCGAACGCTCGGCTATACGAAGCTCGTCTGAAAGCGGAACGCCTCGCAGCTGTCGGTCAAACCGTTGCCTCGCTCTCTCACTCAATCAAAAACATCCTTCAAGGCATGCGTGGTGGTGCTGAAGTTGTCGAACTGGGGATGCGTAAGAACAATGTGAAGGTGCTTCGAAATGGTTGGGATATCGTGGCACGCAATCAGCAGCG
This sequence comes from Poriferisphaera corsica, assembly GCF_007747445.1. Classification (NCBI taxonomy): domain Bacteria; kingdom Pseudomonadati; phylum Planctomycetota; class Phycisphaerae; order Phycisphaerales; family Phycisphaeraceae; genus Poriferisphaera; species Poriferisphaera corsica. The sequence continues at coordinate 3,649,379 of NZ_CP036425.1, read as the reverse complement.
TATCTACGAACTGGCCATGAACATGCTCGCTTACTCCAAGCAGCGTAAGCCTGAAATTGTCATGACCAATCTACCGCAAATTCTTGAAGAGATCGTCGTGCTCATGCAGCAGTCGTACGATTCTAAGCATGTCGCTTTGATTACAGATTTCGATACTGATATGCCTCCAGTTCCTCTCGATCCTGGCGGTGTTCATCAAGCTGTTCTTAATCTCGTTAATAATGCACTTGATGCCTGTGAGCCTGAAACCGGTGCGGTGACAGTAAAAGCTGAATATCTCCCAGAAAAAGAGCTCGTGCTTATTCAAGTGCGTGACAACGGCATCGGCATCCCCATCGAAACCCAAAAACGTCTCTTTCAGCCATTCCACTCAACAAAAGGTCTTCGTGGTACCGGGCTCGGCCTCGTTGTGACTAAGAAGGTTGTTGAAGAACATGGTGGCCAGATTAAAATCGAAACAGGTGAAGACAGCGGGACAACATTCCTTATCCTCTTGCCAACCAATACCGCCCATCAGCCGCATTCCGCTGATACGCAAGGCCCATTTTAATTCACGTACGTGTTATAACTACTGTTAGTAAGATAGATTTCGAATGCTTCGATGATTGAATCGTCTCTCAGTCGGGCATCCTACGGCCAAAATTCTACACATGAGATGTATATATTCATTTCCTTTTTGTCATCAATGACCATTTCCACCGTTCACGATTTGTTTGCCTCAATGAAACAGTATGAATCTGTATATATATGGATTGATTTCGCCGTTGTTATTCTTCGTGATGTAGTTTGATAATTCGCGCGACCATATTAGGGATAAATTAGTCTATATATGGTTTATTTTTATATAAGAAAAGAGATGCAAACAGTGGGCATACCTTGCATCTCTTTCGGGGGCATAACATCATCGCTGCTTGCATATGATTACAGCAATAATGCATGAAACTTTAGTTTTATCAATTTTTGAATGGGTATTTCCATATCTAACACGCTTGAATCTACAAGCTATAAAAGTCAGGTGGATGTCATACAAAAAGAATGGTTTAAGTTTTATCTTAAAGAGATCCTTTTGTGTTTTACCTGTATCGGCTACCTGCACTAAAAAAGTAAACCGCTTTTTGTAAAAAAACGGCAAAAAAAGATCATCTAACCATGCGATAGCGCTATCGCATGATTAGACGCCTTTTTCGACTATATATTCTTAATAATTTATGTCTTTATATAGCATATTTGTTTCATTATTCAGTCTTGGATTTGCTTATATAACAAAATATAAATCACAGTTTTGATGACGAAGAATCGTTTGGACAAAATTAGGTATTGAAAAAATCGACGTAATTTAGTGCAATATCATCATGTCAGAGACGTTATTTATTCGTACGGTTTCTGTTTTATTGACGAAATCTTCGAGTTGGATGGCGAATATGAACACTTTACTTGAGCCGCTTAAAGCATCAGATTTCGATTGGTACCATGCAAGACATTTGCTTTGGCGAGCAGGCTTTGGGGGAAGATACGAAGAAATTAAAGAATATGAGGATATGGGCCTGGATCTGGCGGTAGATCAATTGGTGGATTACAGCAACATCAATCAGCAGCATGTAGAGCAACCAGAAATTGATCCAGACAATATCAAGCCACTAACCAAAGAGCAGCGGCAGAAGCAATCTCTAGCCCGCAAAAATAAAGATCAGGAGATGCTCGCACAGTTAAAGAAGCAGCGGCAACAGCGGCAGCGAACTGATCGTGAAGATTTTAAGGAACTTCAGGAATGGTGGCTTGAGCGGATACAGCAAACCACGCGTCCACTTGAAGAAAGGCTCACTCTGCTTTGGCATTCGCATTTTGCGTCCAAACAGCAGAATGTTCGTGATGCATATCTCATGTATCAGCAAAATCACTTACTGCGTGAAAACGCTTCCGCGTCCTTCGACTTGCTCGCGAGTGAGATTATTCACGATCCAGCCATGATCAAGTTTCTCAACAACAATCAAAATAACAAGCGAAAACCGAATGAAAACCTTGCTCGTGAGCTTATGGAGCTATTCACGCTTGGCGAGGGGAACTATACCGAACAGGATATCAGTGAAGGTGCTCGTGCGCTGACAGGCTACACCTATCGTGATAATGAATTCGTTTTCAATAAACGGGTGCATGACGATGATGCCAAAACGATTCTGGGGCAGACTAGTACTCATACCGGCGATGACTTCGTTCGTATTCTCCTAGCCAAGCCACAGTGTGCACGTTTCATCGCCTTTAAAATTTACCGACATTTTGTAGCGGACATCTCCGATCAGGGGCAAGACTGGACGAAAGATCAGACGAGCATCATCGGCCAACTCGCTAGAGCACTTCAGACGCACAAATATAAAATCAAGCCAGTTCTAAAATTACTCCTCAAATCGCAGCATTTTTATGACCCCGCCATTGTTGGCCGCAAGATCAAAAGTCCTGTGCATTTGTTTGCAACAACAACCCGGTCACTGCGTACGCCAGATCTAAAGGCATCAAAACTACGTAGCGCCATGCGAACTATGGGGCAGCAACTTTTCGAGCCACCCACTGTCGCAGGTTGGGATACCGGTCAAGCATGGATCAATACCTCTACACTCTTGGCCCGCCACAATCTTACCACCACGATGATCACCGCTGGCGGTAAGCGGAATCAAAAAACCTTCTCATATGATCCGAAATCGCTATTAAGTGGGTTGAATTTACAATCTGCCTCAATTACGCAGATTGCAGATAGAGTCGTCGATATCACGCTTGGCAACATATCCGCTGCCCGAAGACGGCCTCTTTATGATTTTCTCGCTTCTGAATCAAAACCAACCTCACGTCAATCACTAATCAGTCTTTTGCTATTAGCCACGACCATGCCGGAGTACCAACTCTGTTAGTTGTTTTCTGCTGATATAGAACGACAGCCAATCAATCATCATGTGAGATGTTGCCATGCCCAATAAGATTAATAACTTTACTCGTCGTGAATTTCTAAATACATCGCTTGTTTTAGCTTCGACTGCAGCGACGGTCCCCGGTTTTCTTCTGAATTCATCAAATCTTATGGCCGCGGAGCATGCTAAAGCTGGTACAGCATCGTTACCCGGTATCCCGGAAGATCGTGTACTCGTCGTTATACAACTCTCTGGCGGCAATGATGGGCTCAATACCCTCATCCCATACGGAGATGACCATTATTATAAAGCTCGGCGGCAAATCGCGATAAAGCAGAAAGACATATTAACTCTCGATACGAATCACGGTATCGGCCTTCATCCCGGCATGCGTGAATTGCACAGCCTTGCACAAGCTGGCCAGTGTATTGTGCTGCCCGGTATTGGCTACCCCAATCCTAATCGCTCCCATTTTGCCTCAATGGATATCTATCATACAGGCGACACGCTAGATCCCCGTGGCCATGGTTGGCTCGGTAAAGCAATCGATCAATCTTTTCAAAAGCGTCAGCCGAAAAACCCATTCTCGATCATTAGCCTAGGATCCGCAGCGCCAACCGCTGTCCAAGGGAAACGTGCCAAACCGATCACATTTAGCAACATCAACAGCTTTAAATGGGGCGCAAAAGGCCGTAACGCCAAACTCGATCAATATTACGATCAAATTCAAACGCAAAGCGTCAATGACACAGCAGGTGATCCTGCGCTAGATTTTGTCTATCGCACTTCTTTGGATGCACACATCGCCTCCGATCGTGTACGAAAAGCTGTTTCGCGTAAGCCTAAAACCAAGTTCCCTAATAACAAGTTAGCTCGCCAGCTTCAGCAAGTCGCCGCCATGATTGCTGACGATCTCCCAACGCGTGTCTATTACGTGACCTTAGGTGGCTTCGACACCCATGCCAACCAACTGTATCAGCATCAAAAATTGCTATCGGAATTCTCTGCCGCAACAAGTGCTTTTCTAAGTGAACTTCAAGCGACCGGTGATAGCAACCGGGTCATGACGTTGGCCTTCAGCGAATTTGGTCGGCGTGTTGAGCAAAATGCATCCAGTGGTACCGATCACGGTGCCGCAGGGCTCATGTTTGTGCTCGGAAATCACCTCGCCTCTAACTCAATCGGCATTCATGGCCAATACCCCTCGCTAACGGATCTTCATAAAGGCGATCTCATTTTCAATCAAGATTTCCGTAGCGTGTATGCTGATCTGCTCGATAATTGGATGAAGCTCGACGCCACCGCTTCGCTCGGTAAGCAATTCAAACATACAGGCCTTCTTAGCCGTAAAGTCATGAACTCCTAGGCTTCTCAGGATCATGATCAAGCTGCAAATATCGATATCTCGAAACAACTCGATCGAATCTCATATCAATAGATGATGACCGTGGCACCACACCCATATACCATCACAATTGCGACCCAATGACGCTGCGTAATACCTTATACGTTGTCGCAATTGGCATATCACCTGCCACATCCCCGTCAATTGTTGTGCCTATGGTATTTCTCGGTATCATTGCATGATCAAAATGACTAGCATTTTCAGATGGCCACTGTCACGCGACTGTTTGGCGTATCCGTGCTACGGAGTATTGTATGTGTGGATTCTTAACCGTTATCGGTGACGTCGAAAAAGAGAACTTCGATCTCGCATTAGATACGATTGAAACACGCGGCCCCGATGATCGTGGTGTTGTTCAATATAAAGATCTTACCTTCGGGCATCGTCGCCTTGCCGTCATCGATATCGAGGGTGGGCATCAACCCATGCAATCCCCCGATGGTCGCTTTGTACTTGTCTACAACGGTGAAATCTACAACTTTCAGCAGCTCCGCGAAGAACTCGCCTCCCAAGGCGTCGTCTTCGAAACAGACCACTCCGATACTGAAGTGCTTCTCCTTGGGCTACAACATTGGGGCCCGGATACGCTTTTACCAAAGCTAGATGGTATGTTTGCATTCTCTGTCTACGATAAACAGGGACGCGTGCTGCATGCCGCCCGAGATCGTTTTGGAATCAAGCCTTTCTACTATTCAACCCACAACGGCTTCATCTCAGCTTCGACTCTTGCACCGTTCTGGAAGCTCCCCGATTTTCCACGCAATATTAACTATCACGCGCTAAGAGAATACCTCGCTGTTCATTTTATTCCCGCACCGCTTACCATCCTCCGTGATGTTCACGCGCTAATGCCCGGCCATCATCTCAAGTGGCATCACGACAGCAATGAACTAACCATCAAACCTTTCTGGTCAATCCCTCACGCGGATCCAGCTCAAGATTTAACGCTCGATGAACTCGTCGAAATAACCGATCATGCGCTCTATGAATCCGTTAAACGTCAGCTTGTTGCCGATGTCCCCGTTGGTGTATTCCTTTCCGGCGGCATTGATTCATCGCTCATGGTTCATTACATGACCCGTGCATACAAAGAAAGCAAACGCACAGAAAAAGTCAAAACATTCACCATGACTTTTCCCTTTGCGCGTAAAGGGTATGACGAAGCAAAGTACGCGAAACAAGTTGCCGATTTACTTCAAACCGAGCACACTGAGATTAATGCGAAGGATATGACGCAGGATTTCTTTGTCGAATCGATCCAAAATCTCGATCAACCCTTCGCCGATTCAGCATACCTCCCATTACGCAAACTTTGCTCACACATGCAACAATATGTGACCGTCGCGATCGCGGGTGATGGCGGTGATGAAATTTTCTGTGGCTATCCCAGATATCTGGAAACAGAAGACATGTTTCCTCCAACTGCAGCAAATAAGCTGATTAAATCACTTGCAGATCTAAATCTCGTCCCCGGCTCACTTCGCAGGCGAGCATTGTTTGGGAAAGATCGGCTCATCTGGAATCACACAAAGCTCGGGCCTTTCAAAGGCACACGCAAGGATATGTATCAATTCCTAACGAATGATTCCATCCGCCATGCCGACCTGAAAGATACCATGAAGCACTGGGTCGATCTCGCCGCATCTTTCGCAGATCCGATCGATACTGATGCACTGATGCGTGCTGACCTCCATAAATATCTATCCGACGATTACCTCACGAAAACTGATCGTGCTTCAATGGATTTTAGCCTTGAAGTACGTGTGCCAATGCTGGGCAACCCCGTCACGGACGAGGTTCTCATGCACCGTGTTGCCGCTTCGGGTTTAAGTGAAGATAACCTCAAGCCTGTTCTCAAAAAACTCGCCGACAAATATCTTCCTCGTGAAGTGTGGGATCGTCCAAAGCATGGCTTCTCCGTTCCAATCTATGACTTCATGACCACGGAGTGGAAAGAAGTTACCGCCGATTGGGTCGATCGTTGCGAGCAGATCGCCCCATTCCTCAACAGTAAAGAAATCAAACGCCGGTATGCAAAGCTACAGTCTGGCCGCAAAGATTCACGCAGCATGATCTACGCCGTCATCACACTTCTTGGCTGGCTCGACAAACATCCAGTTGACGCATAAGTTATTTTTACAAGGCGAAACTATCTATGACCACCACACCCGACTGGATCTACGTTGGCCGCAATAGGCTTCACCGATCACGAGCAAACCTCATCCAAACCCTCAATACAGTGGCCGCGCTCACAGAGATGGGGCTATCCATCCGCCTTTATCTTCCTCCTTGGCCGACTGATAAAATTACGATTGATAAGAAGCTCAATGACCTATTCATACCCACAAAAATAGATGCCGTTCGTTCACAACTGCTTCACCCACGCTGGAAGTTTTGGCCATTCATTAAATGGAACTACAAAACACTCAAGCAAGCCAAGCAACGCTACACGCGATCCGCAGAAATCAGCATCGCTCTCGGTAAAGCCAAGCTTTCTCATCATCTGGAGATTCATGATTTCTTTGCTCTCAAAGAGAAAAAGCAACTCGACATCATCCTCAAAATGCACGCCAACAAAACCATCGGCCTGCTGATCTCTATCACCGAAGCAACACGTCAAATGCTCATCAATGAAGGCGCCGATCCATCACGTATTCACGTCGCGACATCAGGCGTTAATCTGCACGCATTCAACAATGTCTCACCATTCAACCCGCAAACACTTAGCCAGCCCAACCTGGTCTATATCGGCCGCATGTCGAATGATTATGGCCGACATATTTTCCAAGAAATTGCGCAAACAACGCAATACCAGATCACACTCGTCGGCGGATCCAAAGAAGACGAATCACCAAACATCAGTATCAAACCCTTCGCCCCCTATCATCAGGTCATCGATTGGCACGATCGCATGTCCATCGCCTTAATGCCATACCAACCCTCACTCAAGCGCATCGAGACACTCAGCCCGATGAAGCTCTTCGAAGCTTTCGGTGCCGGTCGGCCAATCATCGCCAGCGATCTGCCAGTCATCCGTGAAATCATCACCCATGAACACAACGGCCTGCTCGTCGATCCCGCCAACCCCAAAGCATGGATCGATGCGATACAAAGATTGCAGAATGATCCTGCATTAGCAGTAAAGCTTGCCGAAAACGCAAAAGCCTCTGCCCTTCAATACGCTTGGCCCGCCCGAGCTAAAGGTATCGTCAATGCTGTAAACGCGCTACAACCTGTCTAGCCGCAATCAGCGTCCTCAATTAATAATATGTCCAGTTCCCAAGGTCGTGATCAATCTTGCTATGATAATGCACCTATGTGTAATGATACCCATCCAAATCTCACCGCACTCGTCAAGCAATCCGTAAAGGAAGTATATAAACAGGATCGGCGTAGTCGTGTTTGGCTCGTCGAATACCACGGCAAGCCTTACGTGATAAAGCGATTCGAATACATCCCATTGCGACAGATTCTAGGTTGGATTATCGGCTTACACCCCGCGCAAATTGAAGCACGTCGTGCAACGCAGCTCATCAAGCAAGGCCTCCCCGCCCAGCCAATCGTTGCTGCAAAATTGATTAACGGTAAAGCCCATCTCCTAACCGAATTTGCCGGCCAGCAAGCTTATCAAGAACTAAAATCAGGTAATTTTGCATCGTTTGCCAAACGCAAACAGATCCTTCAAGCCATCAGTCGGCTCATGCGTAAACTTATCACCAGCGGCTGGGTCTTTCGCGACTGCAAATTAAGCAATATGATCATTTCCGACAAAGATCGATCGATAAAACTGATTGATGTTGGTAGTTTCAAGAGGAATTGTAGCCGACGTCGACGTCTTAACATGATCCGTATTCTTGATGATACAGCCAAGCGGGCCAATCTCTCCCGCGCAGAACGCTTGCGTATGGCCATCTCAATGGGCCTCAATGATAAAGAAATTCGCGAGCTCGCAACAAATCCGCAACGCACCTCAACCGGATACTAATCATCAGTTAGAATTACCCATGGAAGCCGTGTCGCAAAACTTCCAAATAAAATCTTGGGTTCAGCCACCGGTTCGGCACTTTCGCAAATTCCTCATGCTTCGCAATCAAATCATCCACCATCTTTGGATGTGACCCTTTGAATTTCTTCAAAAACGGGTATCGTTCGATAAACCGACCGAATTTATTATTCTTTCTACGCTCTTTTTCCGCTTCATCAAGCGTTCCCCACCACAACTTCTCTACCATCTGGAATTTCTCATCCAGATCTTCCTTCGACTTTACCCACCCATAGTGAAACACTCTTGCTCGCTTCGCAAACACATTGTGCCCAGCCTTTGCAGGCGTTGCCGCCCACTGCACATAACTCCCCAAATGATTCTTATCCAGGTACCCATCATTTTTCGGCCCCTCATAGTTCGGCAATCCCGGCCCGCACGCATCACCAAATATCCGTGTTGACCCATCCAGCCGCATCACGCGACACGCTTTGTGATACATCCACGGATCAACCGTTTTATAATCCAGCACAAAGTGATGATACCGAAACTGCAACGCCTTCACCTTCGGCACATCTTTCCAATGTACCATCGAATCCGCCACCGCCTTCAAGTCGTCCTCATGGATCACTTCATCCGCCTGGATGTAAAACCCCCACGTCAACCCATTCTCCTGAGCTACTTTCTCCGCCGCATCTAATGCCTTGTTAGCTTCAATTGAAAGCACGGTCCCATCAATCTGTACCGCTGGCCACTCTGTCTCCACGATCACAAATCGTTCCTTTGCGATCGGCAGATCAGGATCATTCTTGATCGATAGCACCCGCTCCATCGTGTCGTCTTCACTTTTACCAACCGCAAACACAAACCAGTCACACAGCGGCAACACCGACCAGACCGCAGCTTCCACCGGGTATTTCAATTTCGAAAAGTTGCACCCAAATGAATACCCGCAAACACCGCCGCTACCCTCCACAGCAAACGCATTTCCCAGATTTTTTGCTTCTTTTTCACTCATCCCCACATTGTACCCCACCCCCCAATAGCCTGCATCCCAGCTTCTCCTAACTTCCCACTTATCCAGCCATCCATCTCACGTTACAATAACCTCAGATTGGGACAGTGGCATAACTTCGGATCCCCTTAAAACTTTGCTTTCAAGGCAGCCAATTATGACAACCGTCCGCCCCGGATTTTTCGTTTCGCTTCTCACGCTCGTCACTCTCTCCACCGCTCCGCTATGTGCCGCTGAAAAGCAACCCGACAAAATCCTCCCCAAGCCCACAACCGATGATAAAACCACATATCTCCTGACAGCAGAGCAAAACGAACTCCCCGCCTATCATACCGCCCACTTTACGTCCTTCGCTCACGATGTCCCCGGCTATAATCAGCTTGTCCTTAAAGGTATCGACGTCGTGCAAGCTTCAGCTCCCACCGGCGGCGGCTACTTCATCGGCATCAAAGCTAAACCAACCGAATCACCCATCGGCTACGACCTCGCACTCTTCAATCAATCCCTCCTCAAAGCCCCACGCAAAACCTCATACTGCTCCGGCTCCTCATACTCAGCATTCATTGAAGGCCTCAACATCTACTTCACTCAGCACTCACCTAAAGCAAAACTCAGCCACACACGCCTCGAAGCCCTTCGCATGCAAGAGCCCGATGGTTCTCGTCGTGATGATGGCATCAAATTCTGGGGTCACTGGAATGACGATGGCTTCGGAAATCACTTCGCACTAGTTCAATACGCAAAAATGGGCACCGTGATTAACCCCGATCATGCCCGCCCCGGCGACTTCATGAACATTTCCTGGAACAACGGCGGCGGCCACTCCGTCATCTTCCTCGGCTACTACGCCGATCCCAAACTCAAAGCCGAAGGCAAGCCCTACGCATTCCTTCGTTACTGGTCTTCCCAAGGCTCAACCAACGGCCTCGCCGATCAAACCGTCCCTCTTTCACGCATCAAATCCGTCAAAGTCGTTCGACTCACCAACCTCAATCAACTGTTCAAGTTCAACATCAAGCAAAAAGTAAACCGCAAAATCCCCGGCGACAAAATCACTTGGCATAAACAGTGACAAACCCAACTTCTACCGCAATAATATAGACACTGGGCATCATCAGCATGCCCATTTTCTCTAACCCCTCATCCACCACGCAGCCACAGTTCAGTTTTTCGCCTGAACTCACAAACACACGAAAGGCTCCGCTATGATCAATCCCATTATCGATTGTCACACACATCTCCAGGATGGCTCCTTTACCTCTGACCGTGACCAGGTCATTCAGCACGCTCTCGATCTCGGCATCACACACCTCGTCGTCAATGCGACCTCGCCTGAAGACTGGGATTTTGTCCTCGAACTCCCAGATCAATACCCCGCCATCATCCCATGCATTGGCCTTCACCCTTGGTTCATCAATGAAGTCGATGATAATTGGCTTGAGCTTCTCGAATTTAAACTAACATCCTCTAATGCCCAGATAGGTGAGATCGGCCTTGATCGATGGATCACCCCACGCGATGAAGAACTCATGGAAGGCGTATTCCGTGAGCAACTCACCCTTGCCCATAAACTCAACCGTTCAGCAACCATCCACTGCATCAAAGCCCACGCATGGCTCATCGAGATCCTCAAATCACAATCCATCCCAGAGACCGGCATCCTTCTCCACGGCTTCGGAGGATCCGCCGAAATTGTTAAACAACTCATCACCTTCTCCGACCACATCTATTTCTCTTTTGCTGGCAACGTCCTTGACCCATCACGCAAAAAGTCGCGTGAAGCCATCAAAGCCGTTCCCGATAACCGACTTCTACTCGAAACCGATGCCCCCTACATGATCCCTCCCGATGAGTACGTCATTCGCGGTGAAGACCCCAACGGTAAGTCTCGTAATGAGCCCGCTAACCTCGCCCATATCCTCCCCGGCATCGCAGACATCCTCGGCATCGATCAGACCGATCTCACCGAACAACTCTTCGAGAATGCCGCAAACTTCTTCCCCCAGAATATCAAAATATAACCTTATTTCCTCTCCCCAAATCAGCACATTATCAACACCCCCTCATAGGGTTTGTCGCCCCCAATACGCCCCTCTTTTCAGCCGATCAAATCTTTAGTTCCACTCCGATAGAGCAAAAAACGCGGTTATTCATAGCAGGATGCTAGGCTGTAGGAGCATCAAATCAGTGTTTGAATGTACTCCTCCGACCTCTAAACGCGATCGATAACCTCGTGAACGTTCAAGAGATGGATCTTCCCCAATCTGATAAGGAACTCACACCCCCCACCTAGATGCAACGTCTAGAAGCTAATGACGCACGGTGAACATAGGATCTCATATGACCAAACCACGACCCATCAACGGTCGCGGCCTGTTCGCCGCTTTAACACTTCTATTTATCATCACATCATCCGGGTGTGGTTTCAGTAGCCGTGTAAACCCATCATTCTCGACCTCATACGACGACGCAAAAGTCGAACTCACGCAAATGTCTGAAGATCCCGTCTTACTCAATCGTCCTGTCGTCGTGCTGGGGGGTTGGGGTGATCCCGGCTTCGTGCCAACCTCAATCTCAAAACGTATGCAACTCGCCACCGGCGACACTCGTGTCATTGCAGTCAACTTCCTTGGCACAGGTGGCTTTGACGAGTCCGCTCGCAAAGCCGTACGTGAAGTCGATGAAGCCTTTCCTTCCGATGACCCTAATCAAACAGTAGAAGTCGACGTCATTGGTTTCTCAATGGGCGGCCTTGTCGCTCGCTACGCCGCTATCCCCGTTTCGGAAACCGGTGAAAAGAAATTCCGTAAACGCCTCAACATTAAAAACCTCTACACCATCAGCACCCCTCACAAGGGAGCCGAACTCGCATGGACTGCCTGGTGGGACCCATCCGCCCGCGCCATGATGCCCGGCTCAGATTTTATCGTAAGACTCAACCGCGATTTTAAAGAGAACCATCGCTACAACACCACCGCATACACGAGGCTTCAAGACCTGATCGTCGGCGAAGAAAACGCCGCCCCCGACGGTGTTGATCTCTGGTGGGTCGACAACCGCCCATTCCAAACTGCACACGGCAACTCCGGTACCGATCGCCGTTTCCTTGCCGACATCGCGCGCCGTCTCCGATCCGAACCCCCGCTCGCACTCGGCAAGCCCGCACCATTCCCATGGGAAACAGATGTTCCTCAGGTTCAGCCGACAACCGTACTTGTAAAGAATACAGATACGGATTCGCAACCTTCGCCCGTGATCGCTGAATACAACGCATCACCTGCGCCATCCAACTCAATTTCCCCAGCAACGTCTCCAACAAACTCCGGCGGATAATCTATAACCACCGTTACACATCATCAATCAGTTATAATGACTCCCAGCAAGACCCATAGCCTGTCTACTCTCGGAGTCTATTATGAATCGCTTCATCAGTTCGTGGATGGGCATCCTCTCAACTTGTCTCATCGCTCTAGGTGGTTGCGCCAAAGGTAGAACCAATCCTTCCTTTCCGCTCACCGTGAAGAAAGCTAAGCATGAGTTAGATCTCATGGCCGCCTCACCTAAACCTATCCCTCGCCCACTCATCATCCTTGGCGGCTGGATGGACCCCGGTTTCTCCTCCGAAGGCCTCAATAATCTCATTAAACCCGCCATCACCGAGACCCCCATTATCGCCATTGCTTTCTTTGGCTCGTCCTCCTTCAACGAATCAGCCAACAAACTGATCCAGCAACTCGAATCTCAAATCCCCTCCGATGATCCCAATCAAACCGTCGAAGTCGACGTTGTTGCTTATTCCATGGGAGGGCTCATCGCCCGTTACGCAGCCATCCCTCCGCAATGGGCGCCAAACACAACAACCAACTTTGGCTCAACCCCAACCTCCTCGCGTAAACGTCTGAATATCAAAAACCTCTACACCATCTGCACACCTCATCAAGGTGCAGCCCTCGCTTGGCTCGGTTCCTTCGATCCCAACGCTCGTGATATGAAAGTTAATAGTGACTTTCTTATCGCACTCGACAAAGACTATTCATCGAATAGTCGGTTTAATCTTCGCGCTTACGCTCGTCTCGACGACCTCATCGTCGGCGAGCAAAATACCGCACCCAACGATATCCCCACCCATTGGGTCGGCCGATCTCTCATGGGTGGCGGACACTTCCTTGCCGACCAAGACCCTCGCATCATCGCTGACATCCTTCGCAATCTTCGTAGTGAGCCAGCATACACCACATTTCCATCATCTCCTGTTCCAGCGAGATAAACAGTAACACGAGTCTTTGATTTTCCATAGACAACATCAGCCAATAGTTGCCTGTCTTGGCAGCCTCAGTACTCGCCGACTAAACATATAAACTGTTTAGTAATCTATTCATCCGCTGTATTGATTGCTGATACAACTCATTTAATCGTTATAATCCAAACAGTTCGCCAGCGTTTTCTGATAAGCCTAAGTCAACTTTTTGCTTAAATACGGTAAATACGTCAATTTCAGATTAAACCGATTGTTGATCACCTGATCCAATGCTATCTTTTCTCCCAAGAGGAGAGAGAAGGAACCCCCTTCTTTACCCGGCCATGTTTTGCCGGCCGCCATGGGTTGAGTCCATTCTCTCATTGAATTAATGGCCAGTGTTGTTCCGCCGCAGCTTTGCTGTCGGTTCGCGAACGGTTTGCGTATGTTTGCCGTGAGGAGAAAGATGTCCCGTTTACGACTCATCCTGCCTATTGCCCTGTGTCTACTCATTAGCGCGTATCTCTACGCGCAGCCAGACAATGTGAATATTTCGCAGATCAGCCAGCTCCCCTCAGAGACTGTGGAGTTCGATCACGCTCAATACCCCATCAATCCGCATCTCATCGATCCCGCTGTCGATCCCCCCGCACCGACCGCCAGCAGCAACCGTACATTCGTTCCCGAGCCCGGCTCTCTCATTCTCATTCTTCTTGGTACCCTCGCCATCGCGCGACGCCGTAAAGACAATCACTAAGTCCCACTCTTTCCATCGTATTTCTTTCCTGTCGACATTCGCTTGCTTTCACGCGTCAGTCTAGATTCTTACTTGCTATATTCTAAGAATCTCAGCATGACTATCGCTGTCCTGATGCTTGTTTTTTTGCCATGATGTTTTGGTGTGCAGTAGCAAGACATCATCTCAAGAAGCAGATGATCTGGGTTGATAGGCGAGTCGGGCAGCCGTATTGAAATAAAAAAACGATCCGCAGCCAAAGCCACGAATCGTTAATCTACACACTTAGTATATCGTTACCAGCCTTCACGATACAGCGAGCAAACGTTTCTTTTAACTTCAGTCTAAAAGTACCCATATCCCCCTCACCTTGCTTTCTCTCGTTCCCTTTGTCTTACCCATCTCATACCCAGTCAATCATCCGCCCATCCTACGCTCACCATCTCCCACGCATACCCCTTTTCAACGCTCCTATTCATACTTTTCGTTCATTTCTGCTATAACGAACGGGCATTTTCCCCATTTCTTCAGCTTCCTCGATCCTTCGACCATATCACCGCATTCGCACATACCTCATCCTGAGAAATGCCTATGCGTTATGGTTTTCTATTTCCCCTATTTCCTAGTTGAAGCACGATACGCCGCATTTGCAGATTCAGTGAGAATGAATATTGCCTTCTAATCAATGATTAGAATTCTGCTCTTAAGAAGATGAAGTAGCCAAGCAATGCGATTGCCAGCACAACACTTGTGAAGTTCAGATCTTTCCGTTTGCCTGAAAGGACTTTGATGATTGGGTAGGCAATGAATCCGATCGCCATGCCGTCGCCGATCGAGAATGAGAACGGGATGCCGACGATGATGAGGAAGGCTGGGATGGATTCGGAGTAGTCGTCCCAGTCAATGCGAACAACGTTACGGATCATCATTGCCCCGACGATGACCAGGGCAGGGGCGGTGATGGATGGGTAAGAGGCGATGATCTGGATGACCGGGGTGAAGAAGATGGCTAAAAGGAAGCCGATGGCGACGACGACTGCGGTTAATCCTGTGCGGCCGCCTTGTTCGACACCCGCAGCGGATTCGATGTAAGCCGTTACGGTTGAAGTACCTAACGTCGCCCCGACGGTGGTGCCGAGGGCGTCTGCGCCCATGGCTTTGCCGACGCGTGGGATTTTGCCATCTTTGACGAAGCCTGCCTGCTCGGAGACGCCGATCAGGGTGCCCATGGTGTCGAACATGTCGATGAACAGAAAGATGATGACAAAGGGGAAGACGAATGTGCTAAAGACTGCGGCTATATCCATTTGCAGCAATGTGGGCATGATACTGGGTGGGGTTTCGAGGATGCCGTTTTCAGTGACGTGGGTGAGTGTGAACTGCTGCATGAGTGCGGAATTGGTGACGAAATCACTCTCCGCCCAAGCGGTCATGGGTAGGATATTCTTTAGGGCAATGGCGGTGATGAAGGACGCGAGGATACCTAAAAGGATGCTGCCTTTGATTTTACGATCGTGACACGCGGCGGCGACAAAGAGGCCGACAAGGAAGACCGCGAGGTCGGGGTTGAGAAGGTTATCAGTGAGCGTGATGTAAGTAGCTGCGTGCGGGGCAATTACGGTTGCATTTTTGAGGCCGATGAAGGCGATGAAGAGGCCGATGCCGACGGCGATGGCGTTTTTCATGGAGCGTGAGATGGCATTCATGATAGTTTCACGGATGCCGACGGCTGTGAGTAGGATGAAGGCGAGGCCGGCAACGAAGACAACACCGAGACCGACCTGCCAGGGGGCGGCGTAGCCCTCTTCCTGGAGTGCAGGAATCAAAGTGTAGGCAAAATAAGCATTTACGCCCATGCCGGGTGCAAGTGCGATGGGGTATTTGGCCCAGAGTCCCATGAGGAGGGTGGCGAAAGCGGAGGCGAGGCATGTGGCCATGATGGCGGCTCCGCTTTCGATGCCGGAGGAGGACATGAGGTTGGCCTGAACGAAGATGATATAGGCCATGGTGAGGAAGGTGGTGATGCCTGCGAGTACTTCGGTGCGGACATTGGTGTTGTTGTCCTGCAATTGAAAAATTTTGTTAAGCATTTTTGTTTAATGACTTAGGAGGGTTGCGGGGGACAGAATGTAGACGTTTGGTCGATGGTGTGATTGATTGGATTATCTGAGCAGTGAGTCAAGTGCGGTTACACGGAGGAAGCGAAGATGGAGGAGATGCGGGGGGGATGAGGGGGGATGGGGGGGGAGATGACGTTAGCATAGCTTGTTTGGGTGAGGAAATAAAAAAAGACCAAATGGGTGGTAGATGGCAATGAGATGAAATCCATGCGATGAAGTGATTGATAGGTGGCAGCTGGCGGATGTTTTGAGGTTGTTTTTTAGGAGCGAATGATCTGTCATGAGCGCACAGAAAAGAGCGTGTTCGGACATCTGCGTGCGCACGATCTGTTCGGAAGACGGACAGAAAAAATAAAGCGTCTTGGCGCGCACAGAAGCATCGTTTGGGTGTTATTTTTGATGCAACCTAAGTTTCAAGAACGGGTTATATGAAATTTTAGAAACAGCGAGAAATTGGCCTGAAATCGTCAATTCTGAAGAGAAAGGGGCGAGGTTTGGCGCGTTTGAGGTGAAGAATGGTTAAAAACACAGGTAATCCACGAGTGAATTTGCGCACAAATGCGCGCGTCAAAAAAAGATTGTGCGCATGAACACGATTTTGGTGAACTGCGAAGTGGGTGTGACTCAATTTCAATTTGGTTGATAGCTTGTTGATTGGGCGGTTGATGGTAAGTGTATTGGTGGAGTGGAGTGGTGGTGGAGTGGAAGGTTCGAAGGTTAGCAAACATGCTGATTTCATTGTTTGAATGTGGAATCGTTTTCGGATTTAGGAATGGAGGTGACGTTGGCAGGGGAAGTAGATGATGAGTGCGAAGAATAGTAGGGATGTGAATAATTGTGACTGAGATGAATCAACTAACCATGAGATAGGGTGGGAAGCTGGACAAGTAGTTTTCATTTAGAAGCGTGATGTGTATAGGAGGTCGAGTGTGATATGGTGTGGATTGATGGGGAAGAGGTTGCTTTGGCTAATGAATGTTTAATTGCGAAGAAAGATTGTAGTGGGAGATGAGGACGTGATTTGTAGAATGGGAGGTGTGTTGATAACGATAGATTTTTTGGATGATGTTTGAGGGTAAAGAATGAGTGTATTTGAGCATGTGTGTTGGGATGAGCAACAGTATGAGTTGCCGCTGAGTCGGGATTCGTTTTGGGATGGGATGCGGAAGGGGCTTGGGCGGGTGAGATTACATGTTGAGAAGCATGGGGCGGTGGATTGTGATGGGAATGATCTGACAGAGATGATTGTGACGGGGTGTTTGTTTGATTTTAGTTATTGGCCGCAGGTTGAGGAGGGGCGGACAGAATGGATGTGTGGTATTGCTGAGAAGGCGGGCGCGCTGAATATTGTGGCGGAGCGGTTGTTGTCGTTGAGTGATGTGCCACAGATTTGGGTTGAGCGATCGTGGCATGAGAAGCGAAGAAGAGAAGTCGCTGTTGTTTTGTATGGGCGAGGGGATAAACAGATGAAGGGGTGGGTGTATGAGATGTTTGGATACGATGAAGATTCGGGCTGGTTTTTGGGGTGGGATGAGATTGTTTCGATGGATGGTGAGGCGGGGCTTATATTTGTGTGTGATGCAATAGGCAAATGGTTGCTTGAGGATCATGATCGGTCGGAAGATGATGTGGTGGTAAGATGGTATGACGAGAAATTTGGTAAGGGCAAGGCTAATCGTATATTAGATAAGGTGAAAGAAGAAAAGGTGGGGGTTAAGCGGTATTTAGATGTTGTTGAGCAATTACGAGAGCGATGGTGTGGAGAACGTACGAATGGGCTGCGATGGGAGGATACGCGGGGTGAGGAAATTGTGAAGATGATAAATGATGGCAGTGCGAAGCGTATTGCAGATATACGGCTGGCGAACTGGGGGAAGGCGGCAGATGAGGACGCGTTGGAAATGGTGAGGTATGCAATGCGCGGTGAGGAGGATGTAGCGAAACTAAAGAAGTATTTGGCGGTATTCGGCTTGCGAGAGATGCTGCAAATAGATGATCGGATTCTGGGATGGTTGGCTGATGATGATCGTGAGTTGCGGCGGATGACGTATAACGCATTAGGGCATGTGAAAGATGAAAGGTTGCGTGAGATTGGGTTGGCGAAGTTGAGGAAGAAAGAAGATGTGGTGGATGGGGTTTATCGCTTATTTAAACGCAATTTTTTGGATGGTGATGAGCATGAATTAGTGGCAGGGTTAAGCGTATTTGATGACGCGTTTGATATGCATGATGAGGTTTTGGATCTTGTTGATTTGTTGCAAGGGCGATGTGATGGAAAGTTGTTGAGATTGATGATATTTGCGTATGAAAATACGCCTTGTGGTGAGTGTCGACAGCGTGTGGTTGAATCAATGGAGAAGGCGGGGTGCATGCCAACATGGGTGAGAGATGAGTGGACGTGGGATGCGGTATTCAGTGTGTGATGAGTGATCGAGGGTTAGAATTTGATTTGTATTAATAGGTGGTTGGTTTGATGGCTTGGATTTTGATGAAGTTGTATTGCTGAGTGAGGGATTTGATTTGATTGTTCGTGAAGGGGATTTGGTAGGCTTGGCTGGTTTTCAGGTCATGGAGTTGAAGGAGATCTTTATTGCGGAGGGTCTGATTCATCGAAGCGCTGAATAGAAGGATCTCGTCTTTGGTCGTGAGGAAGAAATAGGTGTCGGATGAGTTGGCGTAGGGGAGGCGAGCGATGTAGATCTCGTCTTGTGGTGGGGTGAGCTCAGGAAAGCGGTAGAGGGTGTAGTCGGTGGCGGGTGAGATTTGGGCGTGCTCGAAGAGGGTGTGTGGGGTGAGGTGGGCGAGAGGAATAGGTTTGTCGGTGTTAGGAGTAAGTAGGGCGATGTTATTGAGGGTTTGCGGGGTTGCTGATTGGTAGTAGATGGTGAGAGAGTTGAAGAGCCATTGACCGGGACGATCGGTGCGGTGTTTTGAGAACACGGCGATGCCGGGGGCGGAGAGTGAGCAAGTGGGGATCGGTTTGGTATTCGTGTTTTGCGGAAGCATGCAGGCGGAGAGGGTGAGAATGAGTGTCAAGAGGAGGAGCTTACTTGCGAATTTGTATGTGGAAGTTTGCATGTCTGGCCCTTGGAATGCGGGGTTGGAGGTTTTGTTATGGGGTTGATTGTCGGTGAGAGAGGGAGATGGGTCAAGAGGTGAATGATGTATGTGGGGGGATGTGGGGGATATGGGGGATGTGGATGCAGCGGATGATTAGAAGGTGGGGTTGGCGTTTGGTGTGTGGGGGGATGCGGCCCGTGATCAGATGTGATTCCGGCTATATGACGAACTGTGAAGTTGTTGCAGGCAATGGATAGCGGGGTTGAAGCACACCCCACGACCGGCGGTCGTGGGCTTGAAAGAGTTATTGGTATGGGATTGCTGCAAGTCGGGGGCGGATTTTGGAAGTTTTAGTTTGATGGACAGGGGGGGATTGTTGCAGGTCAGTGGCGGGTTTGGAAGATTCGTCTAACGAACAGGGGGGGATGGACGGTAGGTGGCGGTGCAGTTGGGAGCTTCAGTGGTTGTGGCGGAGACGAGGTGGATGTTGGGAGGGAGTTTTTTGATGAGTTCGAGGGCGATGTGCTGAATGACACGTTCGGCGGAGGGGTTCGCCCCCCCCGGAACCCCCGGAACCCCCGGAACCCCCGGAACCCCCGGAACCCCCGGAACCCCCGGAACCCCCGGAACCCCCGGAACCCCCGGAACCCCCGGAACCCCCGGAAACTCTGAGTCTGAGGTGTTTGCGCGGGCTGGTTTGGGGAGTGAGAAGGGTGGGATGTCGTTGATGTGTTGGTTATCGAAGGGGGCGGTGATGTCTTTGAGGTACTGTTCGAGGATGTGAAAATCCATGACGGTTTCGATGTCGTCGAGGGTTTCGGATGCGATGGTTGCGGTGATGACCCAGTCGTGGGCGTGGATGGGCTCGAAGGAGTCATCGGGGAGGCGGATGGTGTGGGAGGCGTGAAAGACGGTTTGTGCAGTGATTTCGAACATTTTAATGCGTCAATTTTACACTGGGCTCGATGACCAGTGGGTCGTTTCGTAAGAGAGCGTGTCGAACGTTGGATTGCTGTTGAGCATCCAATTTCCAGCTAGACAATCAACAACGTATTGATTGACCGGTGGGGTTGTTGGAACAAATTGCGGGGTGAGCGGGTGAGGTAAGTGAATGAGGGAGTGGCGAGTGATCGCGAGGTAGAGGAGGGGGAGTACGGGGGGGATGGGGATGTGTGGGGGTTTGAAGGTTCACTATAATAGGTGAGTGATTGAGAATAAAACTCAGTGGCTGCGATGGGGAAAGCTGAGCGGCTGCGATGGGAGTCATGAATCGTGCGTAAAGAGAAGATCATTGGGATTGATTTAGGGACGACGAATTCGTTGGTGGCTTATTGTGATGAGAAGGGGCCTCGGATATTGGGCGAGAGCTTGCCGAGCGTTGTGAGGTTGAGTGTGGAGGGTGATGTTGAAGCGATCGGCGGTGAGGCGCGACGGCATGCTGTGGAGTATCCGGAGCGGACGATACATAGTGCTAAACGTTTGATGGGGCGAGGGTTAAAGGATATTGAGGGGGAGCTTGGGTATTTGGCTTATGAGGTGGTGGCGGGTGCTCAGGATACGGCTCGGGTGCATGTAGGCAAGGCTGTGGTAAGTCCGCAGGAGATTAGTGCGATGATTTTGGGGGAGTTGAAGGGACAGGCTGAACGTGAATTGGGTGAGGCTGTGAAAAAGGCAGTGGTGACTGTGCCGGCGTATTTTGATGATGCGCAGCGGCAGGCAACGCGGGATGCGGGGCGGCTGGCGGGGTTGGATGTGGTGCGGATCGTGAATGAGCCTACGGCGGCGGCGCTGGCGTATGGGTTAGGACTTTCAGGTGGCAGTAAAGATGAAGAGGAATCAGAAAGCAGTGGGATATCGCTTGTAAGCGGAATCTCTACGGGGGGATCTTCCGGGGGCGATGTGAGCTTGAATGTGAAGGTGAATCCGGAAGCATGTGAAAGTGGAGCTGATGATTTGCGCGACGGGTCAGGGGCAGATTTGGAAGGTGCGTCTGACGAACAGGGGGGGGATGATACGAACAGGGGGGGGACGGTGGCGGTTTATGATTTGGGGGGCGGGACGTTTGATGTTTCGATTATGAAGCTGAATCGTGGGGGTGAGGGGGGGAGTGTTGATCAAGTATTAGGGACGGCGGGGGATACGCATTTGGGTGGGGATGATGTGGATCGGCTGCTGGTGGAGATGATGCAGGGCGAGATTCGGGAACAGTTTTTCGATGGGAAGGCGGTGCAGTTTCCAGCGAGCACCCGGCAAGCGTTTCGTAACTTTGCAGAGGCGATGAAGATTCGGCTGTCGAATGAGATGGAGGCGCGGGTTGAGGTCCAGGTGGGCGAAGGGCAGGTTTATGAGCGGGTGGTGAAGCGGGATGAGTTTGAGGGGATGATTGATGGGTGGGTGGCGAAGACGCTCGTGGCGTGTGGCAAGGCGCTGAAGGGTGCAGGTTTAAGCGCTGATGAGGTAGAGCGGGTGGTGATGGTAGGTGGTTCGACGCGCATCCCGTATGTACGGCAGAAGGTGAGCGAATATTTTGGTGTGCAGTGCTATACGGCATTGAACCCAGATGAAGTGGTGGCGATGGGTGCGGCGGTGCAGGGGGCGGTGCTGATGGGTGTGAAGCAGGACATGTTATTGCTGGATGTGATTCCGTTGGGATTGGGGATTGAGACGATGGGGGGCGCGGTTGCGAAACTGATTACGAGTAATACGACGATTCCGACTCGGGCGACAGAGATTTTCTCGACGTATGTGGATGGGCAGACGAATGTGAAGATTCATGTATTGCAGGGCGAGCGAGAGTTGGTTGAGGATTGTCGGAGCTTAGGTGAATTTGAGCTAAGGGGGATACCGGCGATGCCGGCGGGGCTCCCGAAGATTGAGGTGATGTTTTTGGTGGATGCGAATGGGGTGCTCAATGTGATGGCAACGGAGGTGAGGAGTGGTAAGCGTGCGTCGATCCAGATCATCCCGAATCATGGGCTGACACGTGATGAGGTGGAGTTGATGGAGAAAGAAGGCTTTGAGCATGCAGTGGAGGATATGAATATGCACCGGCTGATTGATCTGCGGATGAATTCGCGGTTGGATATTCGGAATATCAAGAAGCAACTTGAGCGGGTGGCGGATGAGATTGACGAGGGGTATAAGCGCGAGATAGACGATCATATGGCGAAAGTTCAAGGGTATATTGATGCGGATGGGCCGAATGGGGATGAATTTCAGGAGGCGATGACAGCGATGGATCATGCGACAATTCGGCTTGCCGAGATGAATATCAAGAAAACGCTTCGAGATGAGGGGTTGGACGGTCAGTAATCTTAAGTTTTGAATGAGGCAGGTGAGGTTTATGATGGGCAAGATGATTTGTGATGATGTTATCAGGTGGGCGGCTGTGTCTATGCTTGTGTTAGGGGTTATGTTCGGTGTTGGGGGAGATTTGTATGGGCAGCGGACTGGGAGGCGTGAACGTCAGCGGTCGATTACAAAGCAGAATATGACGAGCTGGGAGAGTGAGCATTACAAGGTTTACACCAATCTGGAACGCGAGGCGGTTGAGAAATACGTTGAGCATTTAGATGAGGTTTATGAAGCTTATATAGAATTTTTTGCGGGGTATGATGTCCGCAAAAGCGGGCGAAATAATGCGTATTTGTTCGCGACGCGGCAGGATATGTTGAATTTTTTGAAGCGTCAGGGGATTGATGCGCGGCATGCGGGTGCGATGTTTGTGCCGGGGTGGGGCGTGGATGGTTTGGTGGTGACGGTTGAAGGGTGGTCGGAGAGTGGGACGATGGGTGTGTTGAGGCATGAAGCGTTTCATCAGGCGGCTCATCAGTTTATGGGAGATCGTTTGCCGACATGGATGAATGAGGGGCTGGCGGAATATTTTGATACGAGCTGGTTTGTTGAAGGGCGATTTGTCGAAGGCGTGGTGGATATGGATCGTGTCAGGTCAATGCGAGATGCGGTCAAACGAGGTGCGTTTATTCGTCTTGATGATCTGTTCAAGATGACGAACGAGAAGTGGGCGAAGAATATGCGTAAGCGTGTGGGGGGAAGGCGAGCTCGCGTATCAAGCAAGATGCAAGGTGGGAAGCATCAGTACACTCAATCGTGGTTGGTCGTGCATTTTTTTATGCAACATGAGAAGCAAGCGGTGCGAGATGCCTTTGAAAAATATTTGAGAGTGATTGGTAGAGGGCGTACACATCGGCAGGCATATGCATCGGCGTTTAATGGGGTGAAGATGCGTGATTTGGAAAGATACTGGGTGGATTATGTGATGGGGCTAGGGTTTGATGATTTTGGTGAGATGCAACTGGAAACATTGTTTTTAGGTGAAATGGTTTGGGAACTATTTAAGAAGCATGGCCAAACTGGAGGTGGTGAAGGTGGGGCTGGGGGCGGATTGTTGTGGCAGGGAGAGAGCGTGCTGAAAGAGGAAATGAGGCGGTTGAAGTTTGAGATGAATGTGAAGATGGATCGGATTGGTGAGAAGCGATTCACAACGAAGGATGAAGATGTGTGGTGGTATCAAGGTAAGGATGGCGAGAAGTATCGGTATGAGTTTGAGATTCAGGAAGGTGGTGCGGGGTATCAAGAGGTTTGGATCAGCGCGAAGGAGATGGAGCCTGCGGTGAGATTCAAGGTGTTTGCGAAGGGGGCGAATCATGAAGGGATGCGATTTGAAATGTTGTATGATTGGGATGGGTTTGGTGATTTGGCGGTCGTGGAGGAGGCAGAGGAGATTGTTGAGGTAGCAGGCCGTGATGAGCGGCGCAGGCGGTGATTTGAATGGAGTAATGTGTTGATTAGGCGAGATGAATTTGAGAATGGTGTTGTGGTGTACCGGTCGAGTTTGATCGAGGATTTTTGTGGTGATGTGGTGGTGCATGGATTTAGTACGCGGTTGAGTGGACTTAGCCCCCGGAAGTTGTTCCCTGAAAAAGAGGAGCAAGGAGAGGTTTATTGCGGGGGGGATTATGAAGGATTAGATTTGGGGGTGGAGGGTGAGGCGAAGTATACGTCGGCTAACTGGCGAAAGCTTCGGAAAGTGATGGGGATGCGGCGGATGGTTAGGCGAGAGGTTCGGCAGGTGCATGGCGGTGAGGTGAAGACATGGTCGTCAGAGAGTGAGTTGGTGAAATTGTGTCATGCGCCAGAGGCGGATGGGATGGTGAGTGGGAATCAGGGAGAGATACTTGCGATTAGGACGGCGGATTGTGGATCGGTACTTTTAGTTGGGAAAGATGGTCATGGGGATGTGGTGATCGGTGCGCTGCATGCGGGTTGGCGGTCTGTGGTTGCGGGGGTTGTTGAGAAGACGGTCAAAGAGATGGTGGAGATGGGTGTTGATGTTGGTGGGGTGGTGGGTGCTGTTGGGCCTTGTATTGGGGTTGGGGCGTTTGAGGTGGGAGAGGAAGTGGTGAGTGATTTTAGGAATGTGGGATTGGAGGATTGTGTTGTAAGAGGGGGGGGGATGATGAAGCCACATATTGATTTGCGAGGGGCGATCGCGCGACAGCTAGAAGAAGCGGGTGTGTCTAATAGTCGGATAGATGTTTGTGATGTGTGTACGTTTGAGCGGGCGGATGAGTTTTATAGTTACCGGCGGAGTGTGGGGCGAAATGGGTTAGGTGGATGCGGAAGAATGGCGGCTGTGATTGGGAAGAAATAGTGTTAGACGCAAGCGGTTCCTGATAAATGTCAGAATACCATGATATTTTTCTTTTGGATGATGGTTATTGAGGCGTACTTGTGTTGGGGGCTAGTGAGGGTGTGGTTGGGATTGAATCAAAAAATTGTTTGATCTGCTTTTTAGATTTGAGGGTGATGAGTTTTTGGTGCGCGTTTGCGGTGGTGAGAGTTTTCTCAAAGTGAGGGTGTAATCGTCTTTTGAAAGTGTAGACGTATTTGTAAAAAGCGAAATCCGAGATAGAACGTTGACGGTTTGTTTTGTGGGCTTCTTGAATGCGAGCAGGGAAAGAATGTTCTACGTTGAGGAATTGAAGGATGGAGCGTTTGGTGATGCGGAAGAGGCAGAACCATGTGGGGAGGTCGACATGGATGATGAGATCGGAGGCGGCGAAGCGTTCGGTGAGGAGTACGGATGCGTAATTGGAGTCGATGATCCATTGGGATTGCTCGATAATGGGGGCGAGGATTGGGTTGCGTTTTTCTCTTGGTGTGAGAACCCAGTTTTCGTGCCAATAGATATCGTCGAGGTCGTGGAGGGGGAGGTTGAGTTTTTGGGCGAGTTGTTTGGCGAGTGTGGACTTGCCACCGCCGCAACATCCGATGATGGTGATGCGGTTGAGGGAGGTTAGATTGATTTGCGAATGTGAATGCATGAAGAAAAAATGATAGCGAGTTGATGATGGTGGTCAATGAAAAAACCCACATCGTGGAGATGTGGGTTTGATGATCTAGTTTTTTGTTGTCTAACTTGAGATTAGTCGAGGGGGGTGAGTGGGTTGATGACGAGGCCGGTGGCGAGTTTGGGGAAGAAGTATGTGGACTTGGCGGGCATGACTTCGTCGGCGAGTGAGACGCCCATGACGGATTGGAGTGGGGTGTATTGGACGATGATGCCGAGGCGGGGTTGATCGTTATCGTCGGTTTGCTCGGTGAGGTTTCGGAAGTCGTTGATATCGGCGGTGTATTTGTAGCCGACGTCATCGGGGTTGGTTGCGAAGTTGGGTTTGAGGATTTCTTCGACGAGCAGGTGCTGAAGGATGGCGACGTCGAGGGTTCGCCAAACTTCGGGCTTGTCGGGTGTGATGTTTGCGAGTGGGTCTGGAGAGGTTGTTGAGATGGTATAGGTTGTTTTGGTTTGTGGGTCGTAGAGTGCCATCGCGTGGTTGCCTGCCCCGGGAAGTGTGTTTTCTAATTCCGCGAGTTCATCGGGTGAATGTTTGGTTGCGTGGACGATGATGTCGGAGCGTTTGGCGGCGATGGTGAGGAATTTTTCGATTGAGAAGTCGGTCATGCCGGTGATGACGCGATGGGTTGGGAGGACGATCATGCCGGGGTCTTCGGCTGCGACGAGAACGAAGAGGCAGGTTGATGCGTCAGGGTTGTTGGGATTGTTTTTGTGGTAGTTGAGGGCAGTGGTGTAGCGATGATGGCCATCGGCGATGTAGACGGGTGCGGTTTTGAAGAAGGACTGGAGTGAGTCGATGAGTGATTCGTCGTCAACGATCCAGACGCGGTGTAGGACGTTGTCGTTTTCGGTTGTGCCTGTGAATGAGGGGTTGGTTGTGTAGATGGATTCGAGTTGGTCGGCGACTTGTTTTTGTGAGTCTGAGTAGACGCCGAAGATTGGTGAGAGTTGAGATTGGGTTGCGTTCATGAGTTTGTAGCGATCGTCGAGGCCGCCTTGGATGGTCATTTCGTGGCGGAAGATGCCGTTGGATTGGTTGAACTCTTCGAGCTTGAGTGCGGCGAACATGCCGCGGCGTGCATGGGATTTGCCTTGGGCGGTGTATTGTTGTTCGTAGAGGTAGATGGCCGGTTTGGGGGATTGTTTGAGGATGCCTGCGTCGATCCATTGCTTGAAGAGATTGGCAGCATCGTTGTATTTTTCGTCTGGGCCGACGGTTTTGGGTGGTGTGACGGGGAGATCGACGGCGACGATGTTGTTTGGTGATTGAGAGAGGAGTTGTTGTTTGGGGCCTTCGTCGAGGACGTCGTAAGGTGGGGCGATGAGGTCGGAGATATCTTCACCTGAGCCGATGGAATAGGTAAGGGCTTTGATGGGTTGTAATAGTGGCATGGGTGGGGTTACTCCTCAAAGCTGAGTGATGTCGGTGGAAGCCAATAGGTTACACGGCTGAGGGGGTGTGGGAAAATGGGGGCTGGCTTATCCAGAGGAATTAGCGCGATTTTAGAAGAGGGAAGGGGTGTTGTGTGCGCGTTGATTGCAGTGAGTCGCGGGGGAATGGGGTGATGCTGTATTGGCGGCGGGTTTATACGGATTGGCTTGGCATGGTGGTTGCTGATGTTTTATTGGTCTTTAAAGTAATACGTGGCTGCGGTTGCGGGTAGCAAAGGTAGGAAGTGAAAATGAAATTGCCTCCAGAAAAAAAAGAATTGGATCAGTCTAAACGCCCTGAAGAATATGCGCGTATCCGCAGTATACAGCTAGAGTTAGCTCAGCGTGGACGGATTATGGAATCTGCGAGATACGCGATAGAAGCAGCGAAGTTGAGGGATAGCAGGCGGATGCTTGCTAGGTAACCTGTAAGTCTCAATATGACATAGCGATATGAGAAAAAGTACGGATTTAAGCAGACTGAATAGTGTTGTAACGTCTTTGCGATGAGCTGAGGCGTTTTTTTGTGGGGCAAAGAGGGTTGGGAGGGTTTTTCGTCGTGTGGAAGCTCAGAATGATGGATCTTGAGGTGACGATTGAGAGGGGGGATGGTACGCTTTTGGGGTATGACAAAGCTAACAGTTCCAATCATGGTGTACAGTGTTGAGCAGGGTCTGGCAGATGCGGCGAAGGCGGCGGAGGCTGGGGCTGATCTTGTGGAGTTTCGGATTGACCATTTTGGAGAATGGGAAGCGGGGGCGAGTGGGGTTGGAATGTTGGTGGAGGGGAGTGCGTTGCCGTGCATTGTGACGTGCAGGCCGGTGTGGGAGGGGGGAGAATATGATGGGGATGAGATGGAGCGGGTGAGTGCGTTGGAGCATGTTTTGGAGAGTGGGGGGGCTGGGCCAGCGTATATTGATTTTGAGTTGTTGGGTTGGGAGAAGAGTGCGAATATTCGGCAGAAGGTGAAATTGGCGATTGAGCATGAGGGGCAGGTACGCGGTGTAGAGACGGGGTTGGTATTGTCGTCGCATGACTTTAGGGGGCGGCCAGGGGATTTGCTGAGGCGTGTCGAGAAGATGGTGGAGGTGGATGCATGTCGAGTGATTAAGGTGGCGTGGGCGGCGAAGAGTTTGCGGGATAATTTAGAGGCGTTTGAGATTATTGAGAAGAGGTGGAAGCCGACGATTGCGCTGTGCATGGGTGAGTATGGATTGGCATCGCGTGTTCTAGCGAAAAAGTTTGGTGCGCTGTTGACGTTTGCGGTGCTTAGTAATCAGGAGGGGACGGCGCCGGGGCAGCCGACAGTAGAAGATCTGAAGGGTCTCTATCGGTGGGATAGGCTGGGAAAAAAAACGAAGGTTTATGGTGTGGTGGGTTATCCGGTTGGGCATTCGATGAGCCCGCAGATACATAATGCTGGGTTTGATGCGGTGGATTATGACGGGGTGTATTTGCCGATGCCGGTGGCGCCAGAATATGAGGCGTTCAAGGCGACGGTGGGGACATGGCTGGATTACCAATCGCTTGATTTTAAGGGTGCGTCGGTAACGATCCCGCATAAGGCGAATTTACTGAGGTTTGTTGAAGAAGAAGGTGGTGAGGTTGAAGAGCTGAGCCGAACCATTGGGGCGGCGAATACGCTAGTGGTGCGGGAGGATGGATCGTTGTATGCGTGCAATACAGATTATGCTGCGGCACTGGATTGTGTGTGCGAGAAGATGGCGATTAAGCGCGAAGGTTTGAATGGCAAGAGGATTGCGGTGCTCGGTGCTGGAGGTGTGGCGAGGGCGATTGTGGCGGGGTATACGGCGTATGGCGCAGAGGTTGTTGTTTTTAATCGAACGGTGCAGAAGGCAGAGGCGCTGGCAAAGGAATTTGGTTGCGAAGCGAAGGGGATGGATGAGGCTAGTACGTTTAAAGGTGATCTAATTATTAATTGTACACCGATGGGGATGCATCCGAATGAGGGAGAGACGCCGCTTGCGGGGTATGCGTTTGAGATGGGGATGGTGGTGTTTGATACGATTTATAATCCGCTGGAGACGCAGCTATTAAAGGATGCGAAAGCGGCAGGGTGTGTGACTGTGAGTGGTGGAGAGATGTTTGTTAAGCAGGCAGCGGGGCAGTTTGAAGCGTGGACGGGAAAAGATGCGCCGCTAGATGTTTTTGCGAAAGAATTAAAAAAGTACTTGGGTTTATAGTCATCAATAATGAGCCATGGAGGTCGTGTGGATGAGCGATACTCGTGAAGATAAGCAGAGGCAGCGCTGGCGTTGGAAGTGGTTTGTGCTTTTGGCAACACTGGCTGCGATGATATTGATGGGTGTGGGCGGGTATGGTGTTTATATGATGATGGGGAAGGCAGGGCGGTTTGTCTATTCGACATCAACCAATGGTACGGTGGTGGGTTTGATTGATAATCTGCGGGGCCGAAGTCAGGTAGTGGTGTATCAACACAGTATTGATGTGATGATTGAGAAGGAGCGGGTGACGAAGTTTCTGGGAGAGGTTTTTAGCACGACGAGTTCAGCGCATGTGAAGTATTTTAATAATAAGGTGGAATGGTGGGTGGATTTGAAACGATTAGGGGCGGAGGACGTTGAAGTGGATGAGATTGGGAAGGTGATCCGATTTTGGATTGATGAGCCGCGGGTGAATGAGGAGATGGTGGTGATTCAGACTGATCCGCAGCAGATTAGTGTGGAGACAGATCGTGGATGGGTGAGCTGGCCGGGGACACCGCATGAACTGGCGGAGGAGGCGAAACGGGAGATTAAGAAAGCGATCTTAGAGAAGGCGATGGCGGAGTCTAATCGAAAGATAGCTCGGGCGCAGGCAGAGGAAAGTGTTGGGGCAATTGTTGAAGCGTTGTTGCAGGCAACTCATGATGCGTATGAAGTTGAGGTGGAGGTTAAAGAAGGTGAATGACATGAAGCGAGTTAATGATGAAGGTAAGCATGAAGTGGTCAAGGTTGAGCCCCGAAAGAAGCGAGGTCTTATTGCGCGACTCATTGCAACAATCGGGGTGTTTTTGAGTGTGCTGTTTTTGCTGAATTTTTCGTTTGGTGTGGTGGAGGTGCCAGACAATTTACCGGTGATTGGGAATTTGGATGAGGTGCTGGCATGCGCGATTTTGTTTAGCTGTCTGGGCGTATTGGGTATCCGGTTGCCGGGACAGGGCCGATGAGTTGGTCGGGATGAGCGGTTAGAGCCAATGTGATTGGCCAATTTCGACGGCGTTTGGGTGGTGACGGATGGTGGGCTGGGCGGTAATTTTGTCGGGGAAAGTGACGGTGATGACATCGATGCGGAGTGGGTGGAGTTGGAGATTAAACTTTTTCTGAATGATGGCTGCGAGCGTGATGAGCTTTTCTTGCTTGTCGTGATTGACGTGAACTTCGGGGGGCGGTGCGTTGTCTGCGGCGGCAGTTGATTTCACTTCGATTAAAACAATGGTTTGGCCGTCCGGATCGCGGGCGAGGATGTCGACTTCACCAAGTCTGAATTTGAGGTTTCGTCTAATAATGCGATAGTTGTTTTTTCGAAGGAAGCGTGTCGCAGCTGTTTCGCCGCGGTAGCCAATTGTATGGATATGGGTGTCCCGATTGGTGATATGATCGGTGACTTTATTGACGAGGTTGTTTAGTAAATTTTTCATTCTCACCCCCTGCGTGAGTAGGTGAATCGGTTGTGGCGTGTTGTTTAGAAATACTCACTGCATGAACGAATGAAAAGGAATATGTGCTGAAAGCACGGTGTACTCATTATCGGCGTTAATTAGATTCGGGTTGAGCGTAGCGGTTCATTGCAATCTGAATGAGGGTTTTGGTCATTTCGTCGAGGTTGTCGTAGCTGCCGTCGGTTAATAGATCTCGATTGTATCGTTCTACGAGGATATTAAACTGCTGATCTTCGAGTAGTTTACGTATACCAAGCTGAGCTTGGCGAAGAGTGATGTTCTGAGCTTCTTGGACACGATCGAGTTTGATGAACCAGTATTTATTTTTGATTTCAATGGGTTCAGTGGTGGATTGGCCGGTGGCGAGTTGGTTTAGGGCGTCATTGAGCGGTTTTAGGAAGGGGGCGAGGACGCGTTCGCCTTTAAGGTTTGTTGAGAGGCCGCCTGAGGAGCGGCGGTAGGTATTTAGCTCAGACGAAGCGATTTGGTCGAAGGAAATGCCGCTTTCGAGTTGTGATTGCACTTGCAATGCGTTATCTGCTGTTGCTGTGGCGATGATGCGGATGTCGCGTTCATTCGGTTTATTAAAATCATCCTTGTGATCGCGGTAGTATCGTTCGATGTCGGCTCGTGTGACATTGACTTTTGGTCGGATGGTTTTGTTGACGTATTGCTGAATGATGTATTTGCGGCGTTCGTTTTCAAGAGATTCTTCAATACCAATGCCGAATTTTTCGAGCATGGTTTTGTTGGCGAGTGCTTGGGAGCCTTGGCCGTGTTGCCGGATGAAGAATTCGCGGTTTTTCTGTATATAGATTTTGACGATATATCGTTCGTTGTTGGTGAGGTGACGTTCGGCATCGCCGTAGATGAGGGCGTTGGTGACATTTGATCGGATGTTTTGAGCGATGATGCCGAGTTGTTGGGCGTTGCCGCGGATTTCGCGATAGAAGGCGTCGCGAGAGAGGTTTTGGCCAAGTGCGGTGAGCTGGTCGTGGATTGGAGCCAAGATGTTTTCGGCGTAGATGGCGTTGCCGTTGACTTGGCCGATCATGGCATTCATGACAAGTGAGTTGTCATTGCTGACGACGACTTCTTCTTTGGCGTATGCTTCTGCTTGTTTTTGCTCGCGAACGCGGTATTCCTGCTCAATTGCTCTGAGTTCTTCGTTTGAAGGGCCTGTGTCTTGTTCGATGAATAGGGCGCAGCCTGCGAGATTTATGCAGGCGGCTGTTGTGAGGGTCAAGATTGCGGCTGAGCGGGTTTTGGTCATGCTACCAGTTTAATAAGTTGTAAGTATTGTTCAACAATCAAGTTGTAAACGCAGCCTGTATTTTGAGGTGGTTGTGGTGTCGTAAATGACTTGCGTGACGGCGGGTTGGGGCGTGTGTGGATGTGAAATGCGGGTCTGTTGGGTATCGGCAATTACGTTGGGGCGAAGCCAAAAGTCAGTGAGAGCGAAACATGTTAGGTGATTGATGTTTTGGTTTTGTGTGCTTAACTTGCGGCGTGGTGGTTTATAGTTGCGGTATTTTGATTGCGAGTTTTTGGGAATGCGGATCGGTTGTGTCGTGTAGGCTAACCATCGGATAGAGCGAAGATATTATAAAAAGATCTTTAATAATTAATATGAGAAGTTATAGTAACTGTGTGCAAGTTTGTGTTGGATTTATGTTTGGTAATTTGGCATGAGATTAAGCATGTATTGATTTGTTACATCTGTGGAATGCGTATGAGATTTTGTCATCCACTTGTCTAATCGATGGATATACCAGAGTTTTCCACGAAGATTAACTGTTTGTTTTTGTGCGTTTAAGAAGAGTAAAAATATTTTTATATGGTGATGATCATGTTTAATGATTAATGAGTATGTGTGCTATTGAGATTAAGGATCAATAACCTGTTGTGGTTGTGGCGTGAATATTGATTTAACGCGAAACACAAAGGGTTTTCCTTATGTTTTAGATTATTCGTATTCTATAGACATGTTTATCTGAATATATAAGTGCTTAAATGTGATGAAGATGTGTTTTAATCAAGGGGCAAAAGTGCAACAAAGAGCAGATTGTCAGAAAGAAGAATAATCGCTATTCTCGTTGGCCACGAGGAGCGCTTCATTTCGCGCATTTCAATTTAGTTTTGTTTGTTCAATCTTAAGTGGTTTACAGGTGTGCCCTATTACGGTGTGTGTCTGTTACAACACGGCTGGTGGATATGCCAGAGCATCAAGATCAAAAACGTTATATGTTCCCCAAGTGGGTGAATTATTTGCTGCCAGTCGTAGTGGTGTTGGTATTAGGTGGTGGTCCATACGCAGCAGTGATCGTGAACTTTGGGTTGTCGGCGAAAACGCTGAATGTTGGCTACGCGCCAAAGCAACCGGTTCCGTATAGCCATGAACTACACGTTGGGCAGTTGGGCATTGATTGCCGGTACTGCCATACATCTGTGTTTGACGAAGGGTTTGCAGCTCTACCGGCAACAAGCACGTGTATGAATTGCCATAGCAATCAAGATGGTGTGAATGGTGTGAAAAAGAATAGTCCGAAGCTGGCTGCAGTTTATGAGAGCTATGCAACGGGCAAACCTGTTGAATGGGTGAAGGTTCATAACCTGCCAGATTATGCTTATTTCAATCACTCGGCACACGTCAATAAAGGTGTGAGCTGTGTGAGTTGCCACGGAAGAGTGGACAAAATGGAGGTTGTGCAGACGATGCAGCCTTTGAGCATGAGTTGGTGTTTGGATTGTCACCGTGCACCGGAGAAGCAGTTACGACCTGTAGAGGAAGTGACGAATTTGGGGTGGAAGCCGCCGATGCAGGCAGGTGAAACGTTGGAGGAGGCTCAGCTTCGAATAGGTATGGAGCTGAAGTCTAAGTATGAAATTCATAACAAAGCCTATATGACGAGTTGTTCGACGTGCCACAGATAAATAGCGAACAATCGAAGAGATCATTGCCGATGTCGTCCGAAAGCGAGAACGTGACGGGGGCTGTGTACTGGCGAAGTTTGGAAGAATATTCGAACACGCCGGAGTTCCAGGAAGCGCTGAATGATGAGTTTGCTGGTGGGTATGAGCCGGAGCAAGTGCTTTCGATGAGCCGTCGCCGGTTTGTGCAGTTGATGGCAGCGAGCATGTCGTTGGCGGGATTGTCATTGAGCGGTTGTCGTCGGTATCCGGAAGAAAAGTTGGCGCCATTTGCGGCCAGGCCGGCAGGGCGTGTGCCGGGTGGAATGCAATACTATGCAACGATGCTTGAACGTGGGGGCGTTGCAGATGGGTTGGTTGCGACGGCTTTTGATGGTCGTCCGATTAAGGTTGAAGGCAATGAGTTGCATCCGTTTTCAATGGGTGCGGCCGATGTGTTTGCGCAGGCGAGTGTGCTTGAGCAATATGACCCACAACGGATGCGCTGGGTGTTGAATGGGCAGGGCAAAGGTAGTCGAAGTACGTGGGCAGGATTTGAAACGACAATCAAACGTGCACTCGATGGGCAAAATGGCGGACGATTGGCTGTGCTTAGTGAAATGAGTGCGAGTCCGTCTGTAAAGCGGATGAAGGCTGAACTGGCTAAGAAATATCCGGGGATGAAGTGGTATACATGGGAATCGATCAATCGTGATCAATCGATTGATGGTTTGAAGCAAGCCTTTAATGGTAAGGGTGCACGTCCAGTTTATGATCTTAGCCATGCGAAAGTCATTGCTACGTTTGATGCGGATTTACTGTGGGGAATGGGCGGCTCGATTCGTTATTCAAAACAGTGGTCAAAAGTACGTGACGGGGTTGATAAGGTAAATGGTAAGTCGAGTAATCGTTTGTATGCGGTAGAGCCAAGCTTTACGCAGACGGGTTCGGTTGCGGACTACCGGATGAATGTTTGTAGTCAAACTGTTGGTTTGCTGCTGGCTGAGGTCGGGCGAATTGTAACAGGGCAGCGTGTTGTTGAGGCAGAAGGCTTTGAATTGACTGCTGAAGAACGCGATTTTGCAGAAAAATTGGCTGCAGATTTGATGGCTCATCAGGGAGAATCGCTGGTTGTGGTGGGTGAGAGTCAGCCGGCAGAGTTGCATGCACTTGCTGCGGTGATTAATGATGTGATTGGCAATCGCGGCAAGACTGTAAGCTATATTGAAGAAGTAGAAGAAGGAAATAATGCCAAGCAGATTGCAGAGCTGGCGAAGCGTATGGCGGATGGGCAGATTGATACACTTGTGATTCTGGGCGGCAATCCTGTTTATGATGCACCTGCAGACGTAGATTTTTCAGGCGGATTAGCGAAAGTAAAAAATGCGATTCACTTGACGACTTATCTAAACGAGACAAGTGTTAAATGTGAGTGGCAGCTTCCGCGTGCAGGCTATCTTGAGAGTTGGGGTGATGGTCGTGCTTGGGATGGTACGGTAAGCATTCAGCAACCATTGATATTACCGCTTTTTGACGGCAAGTCGCCGATTGAATTGCTTGCGATACTTGCGGATGTTGAAACGCGTGATGGTTACAACATCGTGCGAGATACGCTTATATCTGAAGGTATTGTTGTAAGTGGTAATCAGGTCGCGTGGCAGCAGATTCTTAAAGATGGATTGAAGGTTGGTACAAGCTATTCAACGATTAGTGAGCCCGCGAAAGTTGGTAAGGCTATTCGTTTGGGTAAGCCAAGCGAGTGGGAAGTGAAATTTGTTAAGAGCGGCCAGGTTTATGATGGCCGTTTTGCGAACAGTGGTTGGCTGCAGGAATTGCCTGAAGCAATGACGAAGGTGACGTGGGATAACGTCGCTATTGTGAGTGTAAAAGATGCGCTGACAAAGTTGAATATCAAGAAAGATGGTCAACTATTGAAGGTAACTGTTGGCGGAAAATTTGTGTTGCTGCCAGCGTATCGTATGCCGGGGCAGGCTGAGGGTGTAGTTACCGTTGCATTGGGGTATGGTCGCAAAGAACAGCGGCCGGGGACGTTTAGTATCGGGGATGATGTTGGTGTTGATGTTTATCCGCTGCGAACAAGTAGAGCGATGCACTTTACTGATGCGAAGGTTACGGTAACTGCTAATCGTCATGCTTTGGCATTGACACAGAATCATTACCTGCTTGATGCGATTGGGATGCAGGGTAAACGTCATAGGGTCGGTGATAAGAATAAGAATGGTTCGATTGTTCGTGAATCAACACTTGATGGATATGAGAAGGATCGCGGTTTCGCGAAGAGATCGGATCATTTTGGCACAATTCCTTTGCAATTGTGGGATCCGCCTTCAACAAATAATGATGGATTGCCGAGTTATGATGCGGATGCGCATCAAGTGCCAGTGAATTTTAAGGACGAACATGCGTGGGGCATGACGGTCGATATGAATAAATGCATCGGCTGCAACGCATGTGTGGTTGCATGTCAGGCTGAAAACAATATTCCGGTTGCAGGTAAAGATCAGGTGCTTATGCATCGTGAGATGCATTGGCTTAGGACTGACCGCTACTTTAAGACAAGCTCTGAAGATGCGTATGCTGAAAAACCTGAAATCGCGCATATGCCGATGATGTGTCAGCATTGTGAGAATGCGCCGTGTGAGCAGGTTTGTCCGGTGGCGGCAACGGTTCATGATAGTGAAGGTCTGAACACAATGGTTTATAACCGTTGTATCGGGACGCGTTATTGCTCGAATAACTGTCCATATAAAGTTCGTCGCTTTAACTATTTTGATTATCACTCAAAGAATCCACGCGGGATGGCGAAGCCGTGGTTGAATTGGCCAGATACGCAACAGCGTGATGTTGTCAATGAAATTAAACGGATGATGTTCAACCCAGACGTGACTGTACGTATGCGTGGGGTGATGGAGAAGTGTACATACTGCACACAGCGGATTGCACGTGAGAAGATTGATACGAAAAATGCGTGGGCGAAAGGCATTACGAATAACGATCCTAATGCACCTACGAAGCCAACGATTAGTGCGGATGCTTTGCAGACTGCTTGTCAGCAAACATGCCCGACTGATGCAATCGTATTTGGAAACTTGCTTAATAAAGATGCGCAAGTTACCAAGAATATGTCTCAGGATCGGACTTACGGCGTTTTGGTTCAACTCAACACACGGCCTCGTACGCAGTATATGGCAAAAATTCGTAACCCAAGAAAAAACGATACTGCTGAGTATCACGAAGAATCCGCGCAAAAGGTGGAGCACACCGAAGCGTGACCGGAATACGTTTGCTGCAGTGAGCGAAAGCAGATTGCAGCGATTGGTTAGATGAAGGTTTGCAGCGTATGCGAGCTTTAAAAGAAGAAGGCGTTAGCGTCAATGTCAACGATTTCGAACAACACGCATGACTCGTATGAGAAGAACCTTAGCCAGGATCCGCGTGAGCGTGCTCCCTTGGTTACAGGCGGTAAAGATTTTTCGGCGGTAACGTCGACAGTCGCTGATCTTGCGCGTGGCTGGCCGAATATCTGGTGGTGGGCAGCGTTCTTGTTCTCATCATCGCTTCTGGCGATGTTGGGCGGTTTGCTTGGATATTTGTTTACTACAGGTACCGGGATTTGGGGTAATAACCAGCCGGTCGCATGGGGTTTTCCGATTGTGAACTTTGTGTTCTGGGTGGGGATTGGCCATGCGGGTACGCTGATTAGTGCGATTCTGTTTTTGTTTAGACAGAATTGGCGAACAGGCATTAACCGTTTCGCTGAAGCGATGACGATTTTTGCGGTGATGTGTGCTGCAATTTTCCCTGGTGTTCACGTTGGACGGCCTTGGCTGGCGTATTGGCTATTTCCGATTCCGAATCAAATGGATATGTGGCCGCAGTTTAGAAGCCCGTTATTGTGGGATGTTTTTGCCGTGGGTACCTACGCAACGGTCTCAACACTGTTTTGGCTAACGGGTATGGTGCCTGATTTTGCAACGCTGCGTGATCGTGCGAAGAATGTGATCGCAAAATTTGCATATAGTGTTGTCTCAATTGGTTGGACCGGATCGAGCCGTCATTGGCATCGTTTCGAAAAGGCTTACTTAATCTTGGCAGCACTCGCAACGCCATTGGTCTTGTCTGTGCACTCGGTTGTTTCGTTTGACTTTGCTGTGGCACAGTTGCCAGGTTGGCATACCACGATTTTCCCACCTTACTTTGTTGCGGGTGCGATTTATGGTGGTTTTGCGATGGTGATTACGTTGGCTGTTCCTTGTCGCAAGCTGTTTGGATTGGAAGATATCATCACATGGCGTCATATCGAAAATATGTCGAAGGTGATGTTGGGTACTGGGATGATTGTGGCTTATGCATATGGTGTTGAATTTTTCATAGCATGGTATGGACAGGTTCCAGAAGAGCAATTCGCGTTTCTAAATCGTATGAGAGGTCCATATTGGTGGGCATTTGCTCTGATGATTTTTTGCAACTGTATTGGGCCTCAGATTCTGTGGTTCCGTAAGGCGCGCATGAATGTATGGTGCGTGATGTTTGCTGCGATGTGTGTAAACGTAGGGATGTGGTTTGAGCGATTTGTAATTATTGTTACAAGCCTCGTGCGTGATTTTCTGCCGTCGAGTTGGGATTTGTTTAAACCAACATGGGTGGACATCACCATGTTTATTGGTTCGTTTGGGTTGTTCTTCACCATGTTCCTGCTCTTCCTGAAATTTTTGCCAACCTGTGCGATGGCTGAAATTAAGAGTGTGATGCCTGAGGCCCATGCTCACAGTGGCCCGGGGGGTGAGGCAATGGATTCTGAAGGAAGATCTGACTACCAACCAGATTAAAATTTGTTGAATATAAGCGTTGATGGCATCAACGTGTTACGGATTGGCGGAGTGAGTAAAGATAAGGGAGGGGTAGGAGGACGGGATAGGGAGAACGTGGGGGAGATATGGACGCACCGTCGGGATGAAAATCCGGATCGTGCTTTTAAAGAGACTCGATGTGAGTCTTTTGGCCCCGAGGTTTGCACGAACGTGTAAATCCGGTGACAGAGTTTGAGTAAGAACCATGAGCGAAGTCACTGAAAAATCAGATCATCAACCGAAGCCCGGACGTATTGTCGGCATCATTGGAGAATTCGATAATGTCGAAGTTTTGATGACGGCTGCCAAGAAGATGCGCGATAAAGGCTTTAAGCGTTGGGATGTCTATTCGCCGTTCCCGATTCATGGAATCGATGATGCGATGGGTATTAAGCCAACGATATTGCCATGGATTGTGCTTGGAGCAGGGGTGACGGGGTTTTTCGTCGGTTTACTTTTGACGGTAGTTACGATGTCAACGGATACTTATACGCCGATGATGCCTGGTACTGAAATTGTAGGCTACAAGTTCATGATCTCAGGTAAACCTTTTAATAGTTTGCCAGCATGGATCCCGGTCATATTTGAGATGACAATTTTGTTGTCTGCGTTTGCAGCTGTATTCGGTATGTTTTTGCTGAATCGTTTGCCAATGTTGTATAACCCACTCTTCAAAATCGACAGGTTTGTTCGCGCTACAGATGACCGATTTTTTATTGGTGTAGATAGTAAGGATAGCCTTTATAAACGTGCAGAAACCGAGAAGCTGCTGAAAGATATCGGAGCAAGTGCGATTGAAGAAGTGGTTGATTAAGTGAAAGTTAATCCGCATTAACAGGCGGAAATGAGGAGGCAGTCCTTCGTTTGGTATGGGCTGTTTGAAAGAAACGCGAGATCTGTCATGCCGGTGAAATCCGCTATGGCAGTTTATTAAAGCCGAATGTCATTTAGCTGATATTGGGTGAGTCAGTGATAACCGCTGAGAGTATCAGCGAGGGACTAAAGCGAGATGAAGCTGATTAAAGATTTCATCGAGGACACGTATTTGCCGAAGATGCCGTTTTGGCTGATCGCGATTGCTGTAGTGGGTGTTGTCGCAACTTGGGTACCTTTGGCATTTATTGCTAAGGCTCGAACGACAACATCGACGAAGCCACCGGTTCATATTTTTCAGGATATGGATTTGCAGCCACGATTCGATGCGCAGTCTATCAATCCGATTTTCGCGGATCAAAGATCCATGCGGCCTAACCCCGCGGGAACCGTGTCGCGTCGAGCAATCATTGGTGATGCGCATTACGAGTTAGGTTTCAAAGTAGACGATGCTGGGCAGCCAGTATTGGTTCAGCCTGACGAAGAGGGTATTGAGGCTACGTTGGATTTTTATCGTGGTATACCTGATCGGATTGATGTTGACGATGTTTTTGTTAAACGAGGCCAGGAGCAGTTCAACATCTATTGCTCAGCGTGCCATGGCTATGACGGCCAAGGTAATGGTGCGGTTAATAAACGTGCACTTGAGTTGGTTAACATCAACAGCACGATCAATCAATGGACGCCCGCTTCGAACATTATTGCAGTGAATCCTCAAACTGGTAATTTGCTATATGGTGAGGAGGAGTATGCTGATGGCAAGCTCTATAACACCATCAATAACGGTATTAGAAATATGAAAGGCTACGGTCAGCAGATTTCTGTTAAAGATCGTTGGTCGATTGTAGCTTACATTCGAGCCTTGCAAATTAGTCAGCACGCGAGCGAGAAAGACCTCGCTGAGCAGTCAGAATAAACCGGCTTTTCAGCATTGAAGTAAGATTCAAGGCGAGATTAATAACTCGCCCAGCATAAGCACGACGGAGTAGAACTGTGGCAGAACACGGTGCATATTTAGATCCGATTGACGCAAAGCCACTTGGTGATAAAGCAAGAGGTGCGGCGCGTATCTGGATTGCGATTGGGGTGATCGGCTTGGTCGCAGCGTTTGTGGTCTCGCTGATCTCAGAAGGTAATTTGTTTAGTCGGCATATGCAGTTTGCGTATTTAACCGGTTTTGCTTTTGTCTTGAGTATCGCACTGGGTGCATTAATTCTATTGATTCTCACGCATTTGTTTCGTGCAGGCTGGGTTGTTGTGGTAAGACGCCCCATTGAGTCAATCGCGAATACATTGCCGTTACTGTTGATTCTTTTTCTACCGATTCTAGGAATGGTTTTGAGTGGTAATGGTGAGTTATATCCATGGGCTGTATCGGCGCATCATTGGGAAGAAAAACTTGGGGCAGGGGGACATGCTACCGCAGATCAGCCAGAGATTATTACCGTCGCGAATCAATCCGAACAGACTGCTGAGGCGGATTCTGAGAGTCATGGCGAACACTACTATCCACCAGAAATGATGCTAGCGAAACGTCCATATCTGAATCCAATGTTTTTTGTCGTCCGCTGGGTTGTGTTTTTTGCGATTTGGCTTCTAGCAGCAAGATTCTATTGGCGTTCGAGTACCAAGCAGGATGAAACCGGCGATCATACTCTGACCAATAGAATGGAAGGTCTGTCGCCGATCAACACGCTAGCTTTTGCGTTAACGATTACATTCGCATCTTTTGACCTGCTTATGAGTCTTGACCCTGTTTGGTTTTCAACCATGTTCGGAGTCTATTACTTTACGGGTGCATTCCTCAGTGCGGTCAGTTTTATCATCATCATGATTATGATGTTTAAAAAGCTGGGTGTACTAGTTTCTGTAAATAAAGAGCATATGCATGACCTTGGTAAATTGTTATTTGCCTTTGTCTTTTTCTGGGGTTATATCGCGTTTTCGCAGTACATGCTGATATGGTACGCCAACCTGCCAGAAGAAACGGCTTGGTATAAACTTCACGGTATCACGCAAGTGCCCTCAGAAATGACCGGTTGGACCTATGTCGGTTTAATCCTTTTGTTTGGTCAGTTGCTGATTCCGTTTGCTGGGTTACTCTCACGCCACATCAAACGTAATTTCGCTTTGCTCACATTTTGGGCGGTGTTCTTGATGGTCATGCATTACATAGATATCTGGTGGATTATCATGCCGATGTACGATTCCCATCACGTCAATCTTGGCATTATGGAGATTGGCACAGGCGTTGGGATGTTTGCATTGATGGTCGGAATGACGCTGCGTAATTTTGCAAGATATAATGCGGTTCCAACTAAAGATCCACGTTTACACGACTCACTTGGCTTCCATAACATTTAAGATTTGCCATGATGTCGTTTAAGACGCAAAGGTTTAAAGCTGAAATAGTTAAAAACAAAATGTGATTCGGAAATCCCTTAGAGCATTTTAAAATTAATCTAAACTAATATTGAGCAGAAAAATATGCCGTTGGAAAAAGCAAAACATGAAAATCGTGACATGAACGTTGGTGTTCTTGTCACGATTGTGATCGCAGGCGTCATGCTCATTTTGATTATTTTCGTAGGCATGATCGCATGGATACAAACCGAGATTGGTTACATCCGCCAAGAGCGTGTTGTTGAGGTGCCTAATGAAGTGCTTGAATCACTCAGATCAGAGCAACTGGCTAACATCACGACAACTGGTAAAGATGCCCAAGGGAATGACCACATTCCTATTGATGTTGCGATGAAATTGGTTGTTGATAGAAAATAAAGCCGTTAGCGGAGAAGGATACTGTTTTGCTATGAAAGCGTTTTGTAAGCGAATCAAAAAATCAAGCCTGTGTCTCACGCATGGAGATCAGACCATGACGGTTCGTGTATGCATATATCTGCTTTCGGGATTAGTGTTGTTGGCATCAACAAATTCAGTTTTTGCACAGGGCTACTATCGACAAGATGAACTGCCACTTATGGAAACCAAGCCTGCGATTTTTGACGAGGTTAAACTCGACGAAAAACTAGGCAATAAGATTCCCTTAGATCTTCAGTTTACAGATCAAAACGGTAAAACCGTAACGCTTGCGGATTATTATAAGGATGGCAAACCCGTCATCATTAATCTTGGTTACTACGACTGTCCCATGCTTTGTGGCGTTGTACTGCAAGGGTTGACAGATGGTGTTAAGAAGCTGAATTGGAACCCCGGTGATGAATACCGCATTTTAACTGTGAGTTTCGACTACGC
Source organism: Poriferisphaera corsica (assembly GCF_007747445.1). Lineage (NCBI taxonomy): Bacteria > Pseudomonadati > Planctomycetota > Phycisphaerae > Phycisphaerales > Phycisphaeraceae > Poriferisphaera > Poriferisphaera corsica. The sequence continues at coordinate 3,606,526 of NZ_CP036425.1, read as the reverse complement.
TGAAACCTCGCAGCTCGCTTCAGATAAGCGCGATACAATCTTTGCTACGATGGGTGGGGCAAAGCAAGTCAAGGGTAATGGTTGGGATTTCCTTACGGGCAGCCGCGATAGTATTGAAAAACTTACGAAAGCCACAGGCTTTGGTTTTAAATGGGATGAAGCATCTAAACAGTTTGCTCACCCCGCCGCAATCGTGATTACATCTCCTGATGGCACGATCACGAAGTATTTGGCAGGTATTGTTTACCCACCAAGTCAAATGAAATTCGCGCTCATGGAAGCAGCTGACAACAAAGTCGGCTCGTTTTTGGATCAAGTCGTCATGATGTGTTTCCAGTACGACCATGTAGCTGGCCAATATACGTTGGCCGTGACAAGATTGATGAGATTTGCTGGCTGGGTCACTGTCGTATTGCTCGGCAGCATTATTAGCCTCTTACTCATTAGAGAATTCAAGCGACGCCGACTCGAACAGTCGAACGGCTGACCTTTCGCGTCATTTTTACGACGCATACAACTTGGGAACCTGAACAACGCTTTAACGAATGATTGTTTTGGCCAAAACTGGTGAAGTAGTAAAACCAAATCAGGTAAGCCAAACACGAACAGGTATACAGATGATCAGCATCCTTGCACAAGCTCAAACCAAAGGCATCTCTCTCCCAGAGGGAGCATCCACCTATTCAGAACAGGTTGATTGGCTTTGGAACTATCTCACCTATGTCAGCGTGTTCTTTACTGTTGTCATTGCAGGACTGATGGTGCTCTTTGTCCTACGCTTCCCACGTAAGCATCCGGACGATCAGCCTCACGGTCATACGCACAACACCGCGCTAGAAGTCACATGGACCATCATTCCGCTTATTATTGTGATGTCCATCTTTCTATGGGGTTTCCGCGGCTTTCTTGATATGGCCACACCTCCTTCGAACAGCTATGAAGTTCTCGTTACTGGTTTCAAATGGGGTTGGAATTTCACATATCCTAATGGTGCGACTGCTGATGAACTCCATGTCCCTGTAGATAAACCGATCAAGCTGATCCTCGAATCCAAAGACGTTATTCATTCATTCTACGTCCCAGCTTTCCGCATTAAAAAGGATGTGGTTCCGGGTCGCTACAATCAGACATGGTTCGAAGTTGATGGTAAGAAAAACAACATTACCTTTGAGAACCCTACCAAAGAATATGATCTGTTTTGCGCAGAATATTGTGGTCTCAACCATTCACGTATGGTGAGTAAAGTCATTCTCCACACACCTGAATCTTTCAGTTCTTGGCTTGAAAAAGCTTCCGATCAAGGCGCGGGGCTTACACCGGTTGAATACGGTGCAAAACTCTATAAATCCAAGACCTGTGCTCAGTGTCACTCACTCAATGGTTCGAAACTCATCGGCCCATCGTTCCTCAACAACTACGGCTACCCTGTCGAACTCAAAGATGGCTCGGCACCTATTGTGGACGAGAACTTTATTCGTCAAGCGATCGTTCAGCCAAACTCTCATGGTATCAAGGGTTATCAACCCGTTATGCCCGCAATCCCGCTTAGCGATCAGGAAGTCACTGCTCTGGTAACTTTCATCAAAGCTCAAAGCGATAAATATCAGCCAGAGGGTGGTGAGGCAACCGCCTCCGAAGAAGGTCAAGCAGAACCCGACACCGCAACCACAGAACCCGCTGCCACGCAGAACGAGGCAACCAATCAATAATTGACACGACCGATTGGGATCTTGAATCCCCACGGTCGTTTCGTCGGGCCATGCTCGGCAGCAACCGGTAAGACCCTTCACAGGGCCAACCATGAGATAGCAATGCGGTATAAAACAATTCCGTAAGTTGCTTTAAACGCGAGGTAAAAAATGTCGGCAACCAAGCCTACACAACAAACCGACATCTTCGGTAACCACGTCGAAGAAAAAGATGTCGATAATTACCTGACCCATCAGAAAGGCCTGATGAGTTGGCTTTTCACGTTGGATCATAAACGAATCGGCATCCTATATATGATTGCCGTTTTGACCTTCTTCCTCGTCGGTGGCATTTTTGCGATCGTGTTACGAGTCATGTTGGCTCTGCCTATTGCTGATGCAGGCAATCAGATGGGCATGGAGATGAACGATACACGTGCGATTGTTCATAGTCAGAACGCCACCGTTCCAGACGAGGCGCTCAATCTGATTTTTAATCCAGGTCAGCGTACCCCTGAAGAATTGCAAACTGACGTTGAGGCTGTTCTTACCGATACCGCAGCAAAGAATCCGAACGCGAATGTTCCAATCGTTGATTATGCACAACTGAACGAGGCTCGCACCGCAGCAGCCGGCAATTACGCCACTAAACTAAACAACCACAACACACTCTATAACCAATCCTTCACGCTTCACGGTGCTGTGATGGTGTTCTTATTCATCATACCTGCCATCCCCGCCATTATTGGTAACTTTGTTTTGCCATTGATGCTCGGTGCGAAGGATGTGGCGTTCCCTAGGCTCAACCTTGCTTCATGGTACTGCTATATGGGCGGTGCGATCTTCTTTATCTGGGTGCTAGGCAAAGGCATCATGAACTATATCGTCCCAACGCTTGAAAGAGTTTGGGGCGGTGGTGGCCTTGATACAGGTTGGACGTTCTACACGCCATATTCAACTGAGACCAACACCGCAGTTGTTGCCGCCACAGGCGGGGCCTTTATCCTCGGTTTCTCATCAATCCTTACAGCCGTCAATTTCATCGCCTCCATCCACATGCTTCGCCCGAAAAACATGACATGGTTCCGTATGCCGCTCATGTTATGGGCACTCTATGCAACCGCTGTTATTCAAATTCTCGCAACACCAGTCCTTGCGATCACACTTCTCCTGCTCATCGCAGAGCGTGTTCTTCATGTCGGCATCTTTGACCCAGCCCTAGGCGGGGACCCAATCCTCTACCAGCACTTTTTCTGGTTCTATTCACACCCAGCCGTCTATATTATGATCCTTCCTGCAATGGGTATTGTCTCGGAGGTGATCTCCGTATTTTCACGCAAGCACATCTTTGGCTATGCCTTCATCGCATGCTCTTCAATGGCGATTGCTATTCTCGGTTTCCTCGTCTGGGGTCACCACATGTTTACTTCCGGCCAATCCGAATTGCTCAACGCAGTCTTCTCAATCATTACCATGCTTGTCGCGATCCCTTCAGCCATCAAGGTTTTCAATTGGTTGACGACGATGTACAACGGCTCGATCCGCCTCGATTCACCGATGCTCTACGCACTCGGGTTTATCTGGCTATTCACTATCGGTGGCCTCACAGGTATTTACTGTGCCACACTCGCTGTGAATATCCACATCCACGACACTTACTTCATCGTGGCTCACTTCCACTACGTCATGGTTGGCTCAACGCTCTTCGCATTCCTCGCAGGCATGCATTATTGGTGGCCAAAGATGTTCGGCAAGATGTACTCAGAACGTTGGGCTCAGATTGGCTGGTTCCTCGTCTTTGTCGGCTTCAACGTCACTTTCTTCATTCAATTCATCATGGGTGCGCTCGGCATGCCTCGCCGCTATGCAACCTACATCGATAAATACCAGATCTATCACCACATCTCCACAGGTGGCTCACTCATCCTCACCGTGGGTCTCTTCCTTGTGCTTTTTGTGTGGATTCACTCACTACTTCGAGGCAAGCAAGCACCCGCTAACCCTTGGGGCGCAAACTCACTCGAATGGCACACAGTCTCACCCCCACCACATGCCAACTTTGATCATGCACCTCCAGCAACCGATCCATACGACTATTCGCATTGGCGTTGGAAGCCCGAGATTGAAGGTTATATTCTCGATGAGGCCAGCGAGCCCGAAGAAAGACAAGCTATGGCTCATAATGATTCATAACGCATTAATTTGAGATCAAACGATCGAAGCTTTCAGCTAATTAGCTGAGAAACAACAGATCATCAGTCGAGCACTAATCCGCTCGTCTGATATTAAAGCAAACAGTCATTTACTGACGCTCAATATCAACTACGAGATCCTCTATGAATAAGGTTGATGAACATCACGACCCGCACCTCGCGCATCACTTTGATACGCCTGTGCAGCAATACAGCTCCGCCAAGGTTGGTATGTGGGTTTTCCTCGCAACGGAAATCCTCATGTTTGGCGGCCTTTTCTGCGCCTATGCCGTCTATCGTGGCACGCATCCCGAAGTTTTCCTTTACGCAAACCACTTCCTTGACACCAACCTCGGTGCAATCAACACTGTTGTGCTACTTACCTCATCGCTCACAATGGCTTGGGCTGTTCGCGCAGCACAACTTGGTCAGCAAAAGCTTCTTGTTGGCTTGCTCTTTCTCACGCTTCTCGGTGGTTTCGGTTTTATGGGCATCAAAACAATCGAGTACACCTCTAAATATAAGCACGGTCTCTGGGTCGGTACTGAGAACGCCTTTTACTACAAGAGCGATTCCTTCACCAATCCCGAAAAACTCGTGGGTGCGGTTGAATATGGCGAATCACACAACGCCGTAACGCCATCCACTGAGTCGACTGATTCGCTAAGCGAACAAATCAAAGACGTTGCTCAAAATGACGAGCAAGTGAATCAACCCCAAGCTGTACTCCCTACGGATGCGCAAACCAACATTCCTGAAGCAAACCAGGGGCCGGTCGGCCTTTCCACTCAATTCGGTCGGAATGAAGGTGATGCCGCTGCTTACAACTACCCCGAAAAGAAACCACTCACTTACGAAGACCTCACGCCTCAGCAGCGCACACTTGTTTCGCAATTCTTCCAGATCTATTTCCTCATGACCGGTCTGCACGGCATCCACGTTCTCGTCGGCATGGCACTCATCTTCTGGCTACTTATTCGTTCAATGCTTGGAACCTTCGGCCCCAAGTACTTTGTGCCCGTCGACTTGGTCGGCCTTTATTGGCATATCGTCGACCTCATCTGGATCTTCCTTTTCCCATTGCTCTATCTGATTCACTAATGGATGGTTAAAGTTGTTATCAAACAAAACACTCGTTGAATCGAGGTTCAAAATATGAGTCACTCAGCACATTCCGATGATCACGTACATGCCGTACCGCTGCGAATTCTATTTGCGGTTTTTGCAGCACTCATTATCCTCACCTTCCTCACCGTTGGTGTTACAAAAGTCGATCTCGGTGGTCTCAACATCTGGATTGCTCTTGGCGTAGCTGTTGCGAAAGCGATTCTCGTTGCACTGTATTTCATGCATCTTCGCTGGGATTCACCGTACAATAGCCTCATCCTTGCCGTTGCTTTCGTTTTTGTTGGTATCTTTATAGGCTTCGCGCTCAAGGATTCACTCGAATATCAAAAGTATGTTGAACGTCCCGCATTGCTCGATCGCCTACAGCCGCAGACTATTCAGGATATCCCCAAACTTCCTGACAGCTCGGAAAGCGATCCCGCGCATTAATCTCAGATATTCACGCCAATAATCCAAAGCCTGCAGTTTTTGCAGGCTTTTTCTTGAGCCGACAGTCTCGTATTGTTCTCGTCAATTCGAAGCAGACGTGCAATAAATAGTAAATCTCTCGTAACGATCTACAGGTCAACGAGAGAGTAATATCGTTAAAAGTACTAAGATATTTCCCTTTTGGCTTTTTAGTCTCAAACCACCCTACTATTCAACATCAGGTTACTCTAAATGACGAGTACAAATATGTCTTCAAAGCATCAAGCAGGCAATCTTGATAGTAGAAATCTACGCCGTAAACCGGTCCCGCTTCGAACCGGCACGTTCGGTATGCAGCTTTTTCTTTTCTCTATTGGCGTTCTATTTATTGCTTCGATGATCGGTTACATCATTATTAACTACCAAATCCGTCAACCCTACGACGTCATTGCTTACCCCAATGGTTCCCCCGAAAATCGCATCATCACGCCCGACATCCCCAACGTTCACATGCCCATCCTCCTCTACCTTTCATCCTTCATCATTATCGCATCGTCATTCACAATCGCTTCTGCATTAAAACATGTACAGATGCAACGTCTAACGCCATTCCTGCGCATGATGAAGCTCACCGTATTTCTTTCGATTTCTTTCTTACTCATCCAAACTCCCGCGATGGTCGAGCTTTTTGATCAGCATCGCACTCTACTCGCAAGCACGCCAACCAATGAAGAATTTATGAACACGCGGCAACTCGCGCTTTTTGGCTTCATTGTCTTTCTCATCGCATTACATGCTGCTCACGTCATAGGCGGCATCATCCCGTTAGCACTAATTACGAAGAATGCTGTGAACGGACGTTATGATCATGAATGCTTCGGCCCCGTTAAATACATCGCCATGTATTGGCATTTTCTTGATGCTGTATGGATCTCAATGTTTCTCGTCCTTCTGTTAACCGCCTAGAGCAGGACATGATATCGAATCTGTATTGGGTGATAGGCATATCAACTAATCAATTTAAATGTACGTGGCCAATATCTCAATCCGATTGCTAATCTCAATAAATTTCAAGAAGATGTGATTTTACCAATCTACATTTTCCCAGTCTTCAGATATCACAATAGGGCCTCGATAGGGAGGTCGATCAAAATGGAACTCACGGAAAATCTCTGCGTATGTATTTCCACGTGAGATACTCGCTTGCAGGCTATCATCGTAGCTATCATAGAAGTAGCCCGTGTGAATTTGCTCTAACGATATTCGCGGTGCGGCATATGTCCATTTGTCATACTCATTAAGTGTTACCCCATTTGAATACTTCCATTCATTATCAATCCGTTCGTAACTGTGAATATTGCGCATCCCCATCCATCTGAAAAATGAGCTATCCGTTGTATGCGTTGTTTTAAAAATGTACTTTTTTTGGCTTGGCAGTAGCGCAGACATATACTCAAAGTACAGCAACGCTTCCATTGATTCACCCTCACTCGCCTCACGCATGATATTCGTCGTTCTATACGATGGCCCTTCCTCAACCTTATACACCAAAGTCGCTGCCTCGCCATTCATAAAAGTATCGTTATATTCTTCCTCATTGCCCGGCCCATATCCGTTGGTCACATCCTTCCATACCGCATACCGATCCATCACGGTTGCTCTCTCAAACCGTAACATCGACATGCCACTAAAAAGCACAATGCCAAAAACCGTGACGAGTAACGGCATGATCAGCACCGTTTCCGCCATCACACCGCCAACCTCGTGATGGCGGCCATACCAATGCCGATGAATATGTATTTGATCTGTCGTAGCCACTAATGTCTCCCAAAATCAGACATTGTCTTCAAACTTTCAAGATACCTGCCAAGCTCATACATCTCCCCAGAATCCTTCCCCGATAGATCCATAACATCCCCTTGATTAAACAGATCAACCCACTGGTCATAATCCTGCACAGGCTCCAACTGTGCATGCCACATCTGCGTCCACAAATCCCATGAATGGTTATTAAACAATCTGACTTGAGACAAACCCACCATCTTTCGATACGGGCGATTGCGGTCAAATTTTTCTGACCATATCTCAGCTTGATCATCAACATAACTAATATTCAAGAACTGCAAACGCGCATCCGTACTTTCACGGCGAGGCCGCATCAACTCATGATTCAGATCAAACGGTACAGGTGAACCAGCATCATGCCGATTGAATCCAGCATGAGGATTACGTATTGGTTGCTTTCCTTCCGGTATGTCATGAACATCTGTCCCCACATAGACAAAAATCGTTGTCCAGTAAACGGTCTGGCTTGCATAAATATAGGTACCGTCAGGATTTCTTCCGATGATTTTTGGCTCTAACCCAATTTCTGAATCGCCCCCAAGCTCAAAATTATTCGCTTCCGTTTTATACTTAGCCTTGATTATCGCCTTTTTTAATACCTTTGTTATAGGGTCGATCCATTCATCTTTCTCAATGATATATTCCGCAGGTATTGAGTACGGCAATCTTGTAAAACTATCAGAATAATCAAGAAAAGGCATTGGCCGATTATTTCGTTTGATATAGTTCCAAGTGATACCTTGTGTGTTCGGATTTCCTTTGTTGTTTGCAAATCGACTTTTCATCTCACAAACGAGATACATTGATTCACCGAATTCCCACGGATGAGTTTGTGCTTCTAATATATATCGCCGAATTGAATATCCGTTGTTGTCGTTTGATCTTTGGTTGTCAATGCTAAGGTCTACTTCCCAATTCGGTTTATACATAGACCTGATACGCGGTGATGCGTTGGCCCCAGGAAATAAATAGTCCAATTTATAGCTGGAAAAATTGAGTACCTTTTCATCAAGGCGGTGTAGTGCGCCACGATCCTCAATCGTCACGTCATCATGGGTTAGTTTATCTAAAAGCCATTCTTGTGGCCCATAAACCCAATATTTTTCCGCTGCCTCTTGCTCTTGGTTTGTCATAATACGATGTGGAGGTCGATATCGAACTAATGTTCTAACATCCCCCTCACCTGTACGAAGATCTGTTCGCCGCCACCCCATTAAAGTGTCCCATGGTCCGCGATTATCAACACGATGATCGATAACACCCAACCCTTCGAACAAGCTATCATTCTTAATTAATCGCGGATCATCAGGCCCCGGCAACATTCCTCTTTTAATCGGCCGTTCATAATCATTGAAATTCCCTTTTACAATCGGCACACGATTTATCAGCGGCAGCATAATCGCGCCAGCATCACGATTCGACCTGATATTCTGCCGAGTCGTCTCATCGACCGCAGACTCAACGCGATCATCAATCGTTTCAACCATCGCCTTATTCTGTTGATACATCGAATATATCGATTCCCAGAGCTTCCCTCGGCCTTGCCTAGTTGGGTGATTGTAAAACGTCAGTGTTGGAATATATGAGCTGTTACCGTTATACAAAGCATCCATTTCAAGCAGCATCGGGATAACGGTTTGCGTACTTCCGCCATGCCCAATATGCGCTCTCTTTAGCAAATTCTGATACCAAGGATCGAGTGGTCGTTTACCATACTCATGTTTCAGAACATGATCTAAAGCGGTTAGTTCACCATCTTTCATTTCACCTGGTGAAGTAATAATGTAATCAATCGCTTGCGGCAAAGAGTCTATCACATTAATAGCCGAAATCACTCTCGCCGTCTGTACCTGATTCATCGCAATCGTATTAAACGTTCGTGCAATTTCTGTGCCCCCCGCCATTGCTGAAGCATCCGCCGCATTTTGTGTCTCAACTCGCCCTTGGATATGTCGCCCAGCATTAAATACATAAAACGTGATTGCCGCAATCAATAAGATCGCAAGCATGACCAAAATAAAGACCGCTCCACACGAGCGATGCTCATTGCACATTCTGCTTTTGTATTCAATGCTCAATGGCATTATTCCTTCTTCGTTCAATTGGGAAGTGTGTAGTACAAATATGTGTCACCAAGTACGCGCTTGATTGATGGCGCTGGAGGAAGCGGTACTTTCATCCCCTCCAACGTCATTACCGCATAACCTTCCAATAGCGCATATTCACCACCACCCGATGCCTCGCCCAATTGCCCATCCGAGAACAGTGCCCTCACATACGGCACGGACAAATTAAACTTGTGCTTGACCACCACACCCACCGGATCTCGCGGCCCATACAAATGACTGTCATACACCGGCTCCATCCCCGTATACGGCAAGTCCCAGTGATTCATCATCCGTGTTACACGAATATCTGTATGATTCGCCGCATACCTCAAACGTTTTGCCAACAGCGTTTCAACCCATTTCGGCTCAGGCCGATCCTGAATCAAATACATCTCGCTCACACCTTGGACATACTGCTCGACATCAATTTCCAAATGTGCCGCCAGCGAATCGCTTTCCCCGCTAACGCTCACCAATGATAAATACGCAGCCTGATGAATCGCATCATATTTTTCAAAACCATGTGCTGTAATCAGTTTGTTCGCTTCATTGTTCTCCCCCAGATCCGTCGGTATATACACAATCGCACTTCGTGTTGCCGCATACGCAGCATATTGCACCTGCAAATTCCCAACCAATAAAAACACCAGTTGAACCAGCAGCAGTACCAATACCAATAGCACGGGAAACACCAGCACAAACTCAATGGCCGCCGTTCCACGTTCCGCTTTCTGTGAATTGTCTGCCGCGATCGTCATGCGACCCAAGCGGTACATCCCTCGCAACACAAGCAGCACAAATGCTAATACCACCAACACGCCCATCACATGCCACCACCCACCGCTCCAATCAAACAGCGGCTCCCACCATTGATACCCTTTAGATCCCTCAATCAAACGCGATTCAAGCATCGTCCATCCTGACTGTATTTTCGCCAACCTCAACCAAGTTCACCCATCGTCTCACCATATTATCGGCTACGACCACACCTCTGCACGTATACACATCCCGATAATCCCACAACGTATGACACCTTCTACTAAATATGACGTACTGCTCAAACGTTTATTTCACGCACAAGCCAATTACTCCATATCGCACGTACCCCGACGACCTGTCAATCTAGGCTCCCATAGTAAGCAAATACTTGAAAATTAAGATCTTATAATCTTTTGTGTTGTGGGTTGCGAGCCATATATCTTCATCTTATCCCTGTTTTTTACTGCCGCTTTAATTTGAAGTCTTGTATAATATTCCTCAACACGGTGTGCCAGTTTTTTTGGTTTGATGGCCGCCAGCACAAGCGATCTATCAACAACTTGACCTAACACTGCCTGTTTCATTTCCTCGGCAAACCGATTCAATTCCACGTGATCGCTATCTGCAAATACACCATCAGCCAAGCGCGAACCCACACCTAGAGTCAGTTACATTATCACTCATAGGGCTGGAGTCGAAAGTTTTAGTCGTTAATCTACGAAAACACTTCGTTTTCTTTATCGATCGATGACTCAATGAGTGAGTGGTGACGGAAAACGCTCTGAACACATTCATTCTTTTTGCTTACTCAGGATCTTTCTGAATATGGTTATCATTCGCCCCATCGAACGACACGACACCGAACAATTTGTCGACCTCGTATCCAAAGCCGATTTTGGCATGACATCTCTCACTAAAGACCCCGATTACCTCGCAAAACGTGTCGAAGATTCAATCCGAGGCTTCGAACGTATCGATTACAAACCCACTCCCGGCGAAGCCTTCATGTTCGTCATGGAAGACCTTGAAACCAGCAACATCGTCGGCACATCCGGTATCGTTCCTAAAGTCGGAGGCTTCGAACCCTTCTACGCGTTCCGCACGAAAACCGGCGTTCAACGCTCCGATTTCATCGGCGTCCAAAAAGAAATACGCACCCTCCACCCATACGCCGAACACAATGGCCCCTGTGAGATTTGCTCACTCTTTCTCGATGAGTCCTATCGCTCATCCGGCAACGGCCGCCTCCTCTCTCTCTCTCGCTTTCTCTTCATGTCTGAGCATCCCACCCATTTCGACCCCGAGATCATCGCCGCTCTGCGAGGCGTCATTGATCCCAATGGCCGCTCCCCTTTCTATGATGCGCTTAGTCAGCACTTCTTCGATATTGATTTCCTCGAAGCCTCACGCCAATCTGTCTTCGACAAATCCTTCGTCGGAGATCTCATGCCCAAGCACCCTATTTACGTAGCCACGCTCCCCAAAGCCGCTCAAGAGGTCATCGGCGAGGTTCACCGCAATACCGTCCCCGCACGCCGTCTGCTCGAACAAGAGGGTTTTATTTTCTCTGGCCTAATCGATATCTTTGAAGCAGGCCCCATATACACCTGTCAACGCAATAAAATCCGTACCCTTCGCGAATCTTCAACCGTCATCGTTGATAAGATCGCACCCACACAAAACACAACTACCGACTACATCATCGCTTCCAACACGCCATCGTTCCGTTCCGGCAAGGCCTATGTCGATTTTTCTGCCGATGAGCATATCACACTCGACCCACAAATTGCGGACGCTTTACGCCTCTCAGTTGGCGACAACGTTCGTGTTGCCCCTATTCGGCCGGCATTCACACAAAAAACACCGTAAACCCTTATCAACAACCCACGATCTATCGGCAACAATACAGAAGAAATCACACGCCACCATTTTATTCATAAGGTTCAAGTAACATCATGACTCAATTTATTGCTAATCAATGGTTAGAAGGGCAGGGCGAAGCCTTCCAGTCTATCGCACCATTCGAAAATACACCCATCTGGGACGGCCAATACGCAACCCCAGATCAAGTCAATCACGCCGTGACCGCAGCCGCAAATGCCTTCCCTGATTGGGCAGACCTCACACTTGAGCAGCGTCTCGAATACGTCCTCAAATACAAAGCAGAACTCGAAAAAAACTTCGAAAAAATCTCGCAAATTATTGCTCAAGAAACAGGTAAGCCGCTATGGGAAGCAACCATGGAAGCCGATCGTATGGTCGCCAAGGTTCAGCTTGCTCTTGATGCCCACAAGGAACGTCTCGCCGAACTCACCCTCGCAGTCGGCGACGCGCAAGGTATTACCCGCTACAAGCCGCATGGCCCGTGTGCCGTTCTCGGCCCGTTCAACCTTCCCGGTCATCTGCCCAACGGTCACATCATCCCTGCTCTCCTCGCAGGTAACACAATTGTTTTCAAGCCATCTGAGAAAACCCCACTAATTGGCGAAGAAATGATCCGCTGTTGGCATAACGCCGGCCTCCCTGCAGGTGTCGTTAATCTTGTTCACGGAGCCGCTGAGATTGGCAAAGCACTGATCACTCACCCCGATATCGTCGGCGTCTTTTTTACCGGCTCATACAATGTCGGACGTGCCATCAACCAACTGCTCGCAGATCATCCCGAAAAAATCGTCGCTCTTGAAATGGGCGGCAACAATCCGCTCATCGTCCACGAATCTGCCGATACCAAGGCCGCAATTTATCACACCCTCTTGTCAGCATATATCACTACCGGTCAACGATGTACCTGTGCACGCAGGCTCATCGTCCCTCAAACCGCACAAGGCGATCAATTTATTGATCAACTCGCCCAGCACCTACCCAAAATGAACATTGGGGCATGGAACGCTGACCCCGCTCCATTCTTCGGCCCGCTCATCGATATCGAAGCCGCGCAAAATATGCTCAAGGCTCAAGATCAGTACATTGCTGACGGCGCAACCCCGCTCGTTACAATGCAGCAGCACGAAGCATCGCCAGCTCTTTTAACACCAGGCCTCATTGATCTAACCCCACTTAAAACGATCACTGATACCGAGCACTTCGGTCCTCTTCTTAAAGTCATTCGTGTTCCCGACTTTGACGCCGCCATTGACGCCGCGAATGCAACCGCATACGGGCTCTCCGCCGCACTGCTCTCTGATAACCCCGATAACTATAAACGCTTCTACCGCAAAATCCGAGCCGGTATTGTTAATTGGAATCGGCAAACTACGGGTGCATCCGGACGTTTCCCTTTTGGTGGTTGCGGGAAATCTGGAAACAACCGACCTGCCGGATTTTTCTCCGCGGATTACTGTGCTTTCCCCGTTGCATCGCTTGAAGCAAATTCTATATCAATCCCAGAAAAAACAATCGTAGGGACTGGTTTTTAATCATGATTGTTGTATAATAATTTTCCCACACCACCCCCATCCCAGAAGCTCGCGCATTCCGCGAGCTTCTACTTTTTTAACTACCTAAATTAACAATAATAGATCGAAATTCGTATTGTCAGAATTGACAATTCTGAATCTATAGCGGCGATTAAATATCATAGAATTAACATAAAAACAAGAATCAAATATTGCGCGTGCGAAAATCGTACAAGTTGTATTGCAATGTTTTTATTGCACCATAAAGATTTAAACTAAATTAATAACAACCTGCAGCTTTTAGGCTGCAGGTTGTTAAATGTCTATCTGTGGATATTGTGGATTAAGCTTTTTGCCTATCCGTACTTTCAAAGATTTTATCAGCAGATTGGGCGACAAAACCAGTGAATATCTCACCATTCGGCTTCGGGTATCGACGAGCGAATTCATAATAACACGATGGAATCACAAACTTGCCATCAGTAAATGGAATTTCAACCTTATCTGCCAGTGTCGAACTCTGTTCTAAAAGCATCTCAGGCGTACCTTTGATTTCACCACCACTCGTATTCAGTGGGTAGCCATTATCCTTTAAAAACTGATTCATTTCTTCAAGGCTTTTCATCGATGATAGCGCATTGATGTACACCGTAAAGTGGTTTGCTCTAAAACCAAATGCCGCCATCCATCCCGCGTACTCAGATTCATCAGCCAATTTCAAATATGTCTCATGTGAAACATCCCATGGCCTGCCGATACATGGGAAATCATCGCGGGCATAATCTTCATCTTTAATTTGATCGACAAATCCTTTGACCGCCGATTGTAATTCGTCACTAAACTCTTCTGTCTTAAGCTCACTAATAAATACCAATGGCAAATCAGGATCTTCGTGCTCAAAATGCTTGGCTCGTAATTTCTTTGCCTTAAACTCATATTCACCACAAGCCTTGTAGCCAAAACGCTCGAAATATTTAGCTAGCGATTCAACTCCAATCCGTGGATCATTGTAAGTTCGTAATGCAATATGATCATTCGCAACCTTATCGCCACGTGCTTCCAAAAGCCCGTGAATCTCTTTTGCCTGTGGTATCAAATTGCTGTAATTTTCCCATAATTTAGCCAATAGTTCATGTGCGTCTCTCATATGATCTCTCCATGCATGCAATGTGAATTGCAACACCAATCGCATTCAGCTCACTCACTGAACACAACAAAACAAGCCCGGCTAACGCCGCGCGAAACAAGTAACTAGTTAAATCAATTTTTCGACAACACCATCGCCATTAGTAATCTCCAAAACTAATGTCGACTATTCTTTTAAATATAAAAACCAAACCGAATACAAATTATTTTAATTCGAGCAGCCAACTTTCATCGACTGCTCGCTTATTTTTTAAGTTATAGAACCTTAGCCGTATCATACGGCTGCGCCGCCATAATTACACATATTTTTTATAACTTTTCAGCAATAAAAAACTCTCGGTCGCAGAGATCCCATCGACCTGTGGCAGCGTCTCGGTTAAAAACTGGACCATCCCGCGATTCGAATCAACTAGTAGCTCAACCAAAAGATCATAACGTCCAGATACAACCGAAACGGACAAAACGCAGTCCAAATCTGAAATATCACTCGCCTTCTGATCAAGCAATCTTGATTCTTTCACGTTCACCCCGATCACAGCCACCTGCTGATTATCCAAAACATCCGGATTAATCAGTGCACGCACCTTTAGAATCCCAGCCTCTTTCAGCCTTTGCACACGTTTGCGAACCATCCCTTCCGAAACACCTAACTGTCTCGCAATCTGATTGTTCGATTCGTAGCTCTGCCTCAGAATCTCTGTGATTTTCCAGTCCGTTTCGTCAGGGACCATAACGCGGCTCCATTCTTCAACCCATGATTATCAATACTGACTCAGTTGCGCTGCTTAGCTCAGTTCTTGAACAAAACTTTCTCAACTGGCGTGTATTCTAAACCAAAAGCTTCTGCAACACCTTCATAAGTGCACTTGCCTTCCAGCACGTTTACGCCTGGCAACAGTTCCTTGCATATTTTACATGCTTCTTCAAGGCCCTTATCCGCCAACAGCAAACCGTATGGCAATGTTGTACTCGTCAATGCTAGCGTTGAGCTTCTCGCAACAGCACCCGGCATATTCGCCACGCAGTAGTGCACCACATCATCAATAACAAAGATCGGATCACTATGCGTCGTCGCTTTCGTTGTCTCAATGCAACCGCCCTGGTCAACCGCAACGTCAGCAATCACAGCACCCTTTTTCATCATCTTAAGCTGATCACGCTTGATCAGATGTGGAGCCTTCTTGCCCGGAAGCAATACCGCTCCCACAATCAGGTCGCTTTCCTTGATGACCTTCTCGATATTCCCCGCATTGCTGTACAGCGTCGTCACGCGGCCACCAAAGATGTCATCCAAATATGCCAAACGATCTGCACAAATATCAAGAATCGTCACCTCAGCGCCCAAGCCAACTGCCATCTTCGCAGCATTCAAACCGACCTCGCCGCCACCAATCACAGCAACCTTGCCACGCTCGATACCAGGCACGCCGCCAAGCAGCACGCCCCGGCCACCGTATGTTTTCTCAAGGTACTTTGCACCTTCCTGAATCGAAAGACGCCCAGCAATCGCGCTCATCGGACGAAGGCATGGCAACCCACCATTGGCCGTTTCAATCGTCTCGTAAGCTACGCCCTGAACCTTCTTCTCAAGCAATGCCGTCGTTAAAGGTTCGTCCGCAGCCAGGTGCAAGTACGTGTACAGCAACTGTCCCTCACGAAATAGCTTGCATTCGTCTGGCTGAGGCTCTTTAACCTTGACGATCATCTCTGCTTCCGCAAAAACCGTCTCACGATCAGGCGCGATCGTCGCACCCGCTTCGATGTATTGCTCGTCTGAGAAACCAGCACCATCACCCGCACCCTGCTGAACCATCACTTCATGGCCGCGACCAACATACGCCTTCACACACGAGGGTGTCAGACCCACACGATACTCATGTGTCTTGATCTCGGTTACTGTTCCTATTTTCATAACTTTATGACCTTATATGTACGAAAAACGTATCGAAAGTTATATAACGATCCGGATATCGTACTGAAACAAAAACTTTTGAAAAGAGCCAACCCCCTAAAATCCCAATATTTTTTATTATTCGGCCTCCACAACCCCCGTGTAAACGATATTTTTCCCCAATAAGGCCTCTGATAATGTAGTAATTCGTAAAATATTGATCAAATAATACGAAAAATCGCAAGTAAGGCCCTTTTAGATGACCTGAGGCCATGAAAAAAGACCTGCTGCTCGGCAGGTCTTTCGCGTGCTGTTTTACGATTTTCTTCCTATCAATCTGCCAACACCACCACATCCGCAGGGTCTACCCGCGCATTCAGTTTCTCTGCTCGCTCATCCATCAGTCTCGGGTTCAGTTCGAATGCCTTCATCTCAACCTGCTCGCTCGCAAGCAGCCGGTATTGAGCCATTTCCCCCAAATACACCACATGCTTCTGTGCCGTACCGAACATATTCTCGCCCGTCGATCCCCCCCACTCACCGCGATGATCCAGCATCATCGCCTCAGGCCGAATCGAACACGTCACATTCCCCTTTGTCGGCATATCCGTCGGATAACTGCTCGAATGCAATCTTCCCAGTGCCGTATCTATCACCATTCTCCCATTCTCACTCCCCAGTACCTCACCTTGTACAAAGTTAGTCTCACCCAAAAAGTCTGCGACAAATCGCGTTCGTGGTTGTTCATACAACGCTCTCGGGCTTCCCGTCTGCATCACCTTTCCATCCCGCAATACCGCAATCCCATCCGCCATCGACAACGCTTCCTTCTGATCATGCGTCACATAAACCCCTGTAATTCCAGCCCGTTTACAGATCTCCCGTATCTGACTTCGCATATCCAACCTCAGCTTCGCATCCAGATTCGACAGCGGTTCGTCCAGCAAGATCACATCCGGCTCAATCACCAATGCCCTCGCTAATGCTACACGCTGTTGTTGCCCGCCCGACAGTTGGTTCGGCTTCCGATCGGCATACTGATCAATCTGTACCATCCCCAATGCATCGTCCACCTTAACCTTCCGATCTGCCGCACTATATTTCCCCTTCCTTTTCCCAACCGTCAATCCAAACTCCACATTCTGCTTCACCGTCATGTGTGGCCAAAGCGCATATCCCTGAAACACCATCCCCGTATCACGCTTATTCGCCGCCTCATGTGTGACATTCCGCTCGCCAAACAAAATCCGCCCATCTGTCGGATCCGTAAAACCCGCCAGCATCCGCAGCAACGTCGTCTTTCCACAACCACTTGGCCCAAGCAAAAAGAACAGATCTCCCGCTCCAATCTCCAGATCAATCCCATCCACCGCCCTCGTCGTACCAAAATGTTTCCGCAAACCTTGTATTGAAATTGGGATCATAATGCACTTACCTTTTTTTCTAGTAACCATTTCCTTCGCCCAAACGTGCAGCCGCTGTCCCCCTGAAATCCAACGAATCAATCTATCACAACCCCCGTACACCCACCATAATCTTCACACAATCCTAACCATCCTTCCGCTATCTTCTTCAAGCACACTTCCTCTGCAAAATCCAAAATACCGCAAAAAACATCAAGACCCTCGACATCAGCCCTGATATCCTCCCTCTTGTTCAATCAAACGTGTCATTGATCACGAAGCCAGTAACACACAGAGACCAATCATGAACGCAGCACCAGCCTCTAAGAGCATCACCCGTGAAGAGTACCACCAGCGCATCCTCACAACACTTCTATATATAGAGAACAACCTTGATGCCGACCTCTCACTCGAAACTCTTGCTGACCTCTCCTACTTCTCACCCTACCACTTCCACCGTATTTTCACCTCAATCGTTGGTGAAACATTCAAAGCGCACATCCGACGTGCGCGTCTCCAACGCGCCTACAACCAGCTCATCCACACAGACCTCACCATCCTAGATATCGCACTCGCCGCGCACTACTCCACCCACGAATCCTTCACGCGTTCCTTCAGCCAGCATTTCGGCTTCACCCCCTCAACGCTTCGCAACACCATCAAAGCTAACCCCTTCACCCGAATGAATATTAACTTCGAGGGAGGACGTCCTTCCCTTTCTTATATACACCTTTTCAATAAGGAGATTCACGTGGAAGTATCAATCAAAAATCTTGATCCAATCCCCGTTGCCTACCTCCGCCATATCGGCGACTACATGGGTGTCGGCGAAACCTTCAGCCGTCTCGAGCAAACCCTCGCTCAACAAAAACTCAAACCCAATGATTCCATCTCTCTAGGCATCTATCACGACGATCCCGATACCACCGAAACTGAAAAGCTCCGCGCAGACATCTGTGCATCCGTTTCGTCCGACTTTAAACCTTTCGATGATATCGGCTTTCAAACCGTCCCCGCAGGTAAATACGCCGTCGCAGTACATCGTGGCCCATACCACAAACTCAAAGAAACCTACAACGCATTCTACGGCTCATGGCTCCCCAACTCCGGACATACACCCCGTAACCAACCACCCTTCGAAATCTATGTCACCGACCCCGCTACCACTGCACCCGAAGATCTCATCACTGAAATCCACATGCCAATCGAAGGTTAAGCTCGCTTTTAAACACAAATTTAGACCCAATCGCGTGCGCATTCGCTGCACGCTTTTGGCGTATCGTCTCCCAAAAAAAAGACCCACCCAATACATATCTCGCCTCACTAATCACATTTATTTCATTTCAACTTCCCCCCCCAAACCTGCCTCCGCCGATGGCAGGGTGTCTGAGGCATTCTTGCGCAATATTCCCACTTTTAAAAATCGCCTCAAATACATACTAAATCTCATATCGCCATTAACACTTTCTAAATATACTCTCCTAATACTGTTGTATCACGATTCATATGTGTTCACACATGACATTCAGGAGATCAGCATGAACCCAGAAATTAAAGATATCGCCGAAATACCCATCGCTTACATGTCCCACAAAGGTGACTACAACGAGATGGCCACCGTATGGCAACGCTTCATGCCTCTTATCGCCTCTAATAACTTGATCACACCCGAAACAAAATTCCTCGGCGTCTACTACGATGACCCCGGCGAAACCCCTGCCGAGCAACTTCGATCAGAAGTCTGCATCACAGTTCCCGCCAGCTTCAAACCTTTTGACAATATCCAATACCGCACCATACCCGCCGGCAAATACGCCGTCTTCCTCTACAAAGGCCCCTATGAAGACTCTCCAGAGTTCTACGGCAAGATCTACCACGAATGGATCCCCAACTCCGGCCACACCCCCTCCGAGACACCATGCTTCGAGCGATACCTCAATTCACCCGAAGATACCGCCCCCGAAGAACTCCTCACTGAAATCTACGTCTCACTCGAAGACTAACTCGCCCACGCATATCGGCCGTACATGGATAGAGTCCTTTTTCCCCAATCCCGCCACCGCCGGTGGTGGGTATCTGGAAATCAATCGCTCATTTCTTCTGCTCAATCGCGATTTCGTGACCTAAATTAGAACCCTTCAAAGCGGTATGCAGCCTATAGCCTTGCACGCCGCTTTTTTATCCAATGCCTCGCGATTTTTTCATCTTCTACGAATAATCTTACCCCATCTCCGATTAATCTTTATAGATGAGCAGCATCCGCCTGAAAGCTTATGTCCTGCCTGTTCTCATCGCTTTTGCGATGGTGCTCACGATTATCCGTCCCGCTTTCCCCGCAATCACCACATGCATGACACGCGCCGCTTCGATGCCCGCTTCATGCAGTATGGCCGCCATGTCACCAACACCCCTTACCAGGGCCTGTACCGCGTGCCCCCTAACTTCCACCACATCGCCCACTAGCGGCTCGGATAAACCCGTCGATCACGACGCGCCAGCCTCGCCTTCAAATCCTTGCTGTTGTATTTCTCTCATCGCAACAATTACCACACTTCCCCCGCTCGAGTTCTCTCACGCCGAGCAAACCTATACCATAGACATTCAAAAACAATTTCCTACACGTACACAAAAACCCACCACACCCCCTCCCGAATCAACTCTTTTCATCTGATCCCCCCTTAATTAATTTGTCTATTTTGTAAATAGACAACCTGCATACGCGCAAGTTGCGCGATCATATGCACAATTCCTATTAACTAAAAATTAAACCATCATTGATGGAGTACAAACAGATGAAAACAAGTATAAAAATGATTAAGCAGCATGTAGCTGGTCAACGATCACGGCTTGCCGTAAAACGCACTAAATTACCAGCAATCCTTTTCGCGGCAGCAATTGCCTTCACCGGCCTCTCACTCTCACCAACCACTGCTTCCGCAGCCGACTCATCCTCGTCCTGCACCAGCTCTTCATGCTGCTGCGGCGACTCATGCTCCGGCTCCTCATGCTCCTGCTGCTGCAACTAAGAACGCATGAGTAAAACACAACGCCTGTGTGCAATCCTCCTTTGCACACATCCATAGAAACAAAGGGTGCGAGTTTTCTCGCACCCTTTGCCTTTTAATCTGCATCCCTGTCACACCCACTTCTCGTCACCCGTGAACGTCACCGACAGCCACAATTTCCCCTCCACAAACCTTAGCGATTCCGCCACTCGCTCCCGTATCTCATCCAGTTCTTTCACAGATCCCACCACATAATCCTCAGGCAAGATCACATCCAATTCCACCGTCACCATATCCCCGCTTTTGGTCGCCCTCAGCACACATCGGCTCACCGAATACTTCGCAAGCGCTCCCTTGACCGCCTCTTCAATCCGCGTCCGCGATTCATGCTTTAGCCCCATCAACAGCAACTCCCCACATCCTTTCACCATCTGCTGTAGCGGCATTGGCAAGAACACCAGGCACGCAATCAAAACCATCCCCGAATCAATATACATCCCTAACCACCCCAGCCTTGTCCCCTGTATGAGTAGATCAAACACAAACCCCACCAGCACCGCCCCACTCAGCATCGTATCCAGCAACCACTGATGGCTCTCCACCTTCACCATATCACTCCCAATCCGGCCATGCTCCCGACTCAATAGCATCCACACCACAAAACAACCCACCGTCGAAAGCACCGCATACATCGACCCCGACACCGCATCCACCTCATGCCCCCCACTCAACAAATTTAGCACCGCATTCGTTCCCGCATATAAGCACAACACCGCCAACACTCCCGATCGCATCGACAGCGCAAACGGGATCATCTGTTCCCTCCCAAACGGAAACCGCCCATCCTCCGGCCTTCTCACCAGACGATTCACATACACCGAAACACTCGTCAGCGTGACCCCCAAAAACGAATACAACCCATCAAACAAGATCATCCGCGACCCAATCGCCAGCCCCCACCCCACACCAACCAACGCAAAAAATAACGCCCCTAATATCGAAACCTTAAAAACCAAATCTTCACGCTTCTTCTTGTCATCGCTCATCATTCACCTAGTCCCATAAGTTAGAGCATTTCGCATCGTGACTAGCCGCAGAAGCAGAACCATCATCATCAGCAGGTTCACAATAAATAAGCAATAAAAATGCAACGACCTACTGGTCAACACGGGAAGTAAATATGAAAAACGCTCTAGAGTATTTTGCATCGTGATCTGTCGCAGAAGTAGAGCCATCATCGTCAGCAGGTTCACAATAAATAAGCAATAAAAACGCAACGACCTACATGTCAACACAGATAGTATTACGAAAAACGCTCTAAAAGCCCTAACCACACACCTCATCGCCATCTGCCTTTCTTTTACTCCAGATTTGTCCTACCGATCCTCCCCCATCAACTCCCTTCCATATTCAGCCGACTTCATCCAAGCGCACCCCGATCATCCATCAACCCGCAAACCCATTCATAAGCCCCGATAAGCTATGTCACTGATAGAAATAAAAACTGAAAACCACATCGCCACGCTCACCCTCAACGACCCTACCAAACGCAACTGCCTTTCTGCCTCGCTTATCGAACAGCTTCTCCACGCCTTCGATGCCTGCGAAAAACAAAACATCCGTGTCATCATCCTCACAGCCAACACTCATGCATCGCAATCCAATGACTCGCCAACCACGACTCAAAAAACAGAAGGAAATACAGGGGAGGGTGGGGGAGGAGGGGTGTTTTCTGCAGGGCACAATATCGACGAAATCCCCATTGATAAGCAAGACCCCGTTACATGGAACGTCCCCTACGTCACGCTCCTCCGCAAAGTCCGCCACACTCTCACCCCCGTCATCGCCTCAATCAATGGTTCCGTCTGGGGTGGCGCCTGCGACCTCGCAGTGAGCTGTGATATGATCGTCGCAACAACAAACACGTCCTTCGCCATCACCCCTGCCAAGCTCGGCCTCCCCTACAACACCGTTGGCGTCTCCCATTTCCTCGGCTCACTCCCCACGCACGTTGTCAAAGAAATGTTCATGACCGCCCTTCCGCTCTCCGCCGACCGCGCCCACAACTTCGGCCTCGTCAATCGCCTCGTCTCGCCCGAAAACCTTCAATCGGAAACCCTCACCCTCGCCGCTCGCGTTGCCTCCATGGCTCCCCTCTGTCTTCGTGTTCTCAAAGCCGAACTCGTCAAACTCTCCGATGCTATGAACATCTCCGCTGACGATTTTGAACATATCCAAATGCTCCGCCGCCAAGCGTTTCGCTCTCAGGATTTCCAGGAAGGCATCCGCGCCTTCCACGAAAAACGCCCACCCAATTTTAAAGGCTTTTAATCGATTGAACTTTATTAAAGATTCGTGAGAACCTCTATGCCTCTAATCAATCTAACAATCGAAAATCAAATCGCCATCATCACCATGGAAGATAACGAGCAAAGCAACCGATTCTCCCAACCCTTTAATCGTCAGCTTCTCGCTCAATTCACACAAGCCGAAAAATCAAATGTTCGCGCACTTATCATCAACGCAAAATCCGGCGCACGCATCTGGTCCGTAGGCCACGACATCAACGAATTCCCAACCGATCAAAAATCCGACCCACTCATCTGGGAAGAAGCATATCGACGACTCACACGCGCCATCCGATTATCTCGTCTCCCCGTCATCTGCTCCATCGAAGGCGCAGTCTACGGCGCTGGCTGCGATCTAGCCGCATGCTGCGATTTCGTCCTCGCAACACCTGATGTCACCTTTGCTATCACACCTGCCAAACTCGGCATCCCTCACAACCTCGTTGGCGTCAACAACTTCATCCACGCCTTTCCCGACCATCTACTCAAAGAGATCTTCTTCCTTGCCAAGCCCGTCACTGCACAACTCGCTCTCACTCATGGCTTCGTCAACCGCATCATCGATCCGCCGCAAAATCTACTCGAAGAATCAATCGCATTCGCAGCCGAATTCAAATCCGTTTCGCCTGAATGTATCCATGCGCTGAAAATCGAACTCAATATCCTCCACGATGCAACCCCCATCACCACCGATCAAGCCGAACATATCGCTGCCGTCAGACGCCAAGCCTATCGCTCGCTCAACTACATCGAAGGCCTCCACGCCTTTCACCAAAAACGCCCGCCAAACTTCAAAGGCTATTAATCGATTAGACATGAATTCTAAAAACATCGTAAAAACCAGATCGTTTTGCGATTCCTTGTGAAAGTCCATCCTGTCGCATCTGACTGCCTTGTTTGATAACCAAGTTAAAACCAGTTAAAATTGGGCAGATTTGCCTGATCAAGTACTTTAACTGCGCATTGAAGTTGATGCGTGTCTGTTTTCTTTACTCCGCGCTGAGCCGTGTTTCATCAGACAACACCGCAACCCACCAGCCGGAGCAAACGCATTTTGGGTTCAACATCTGACGCTTGCACAGCACATCCCGTGCTGTCTTCCTTTTCTGCCGTGATCCCGCTTTATCTCCCACCCCTCACCTCTCAATTCCTCGCAACTGCAATCACAGCTTTATTAGGAACCCAATCCAAAATTAAGGTCTCATATGCTCTCCGACGATACGTCGTCTCCTAACCCGTCCCACGAAAACCAGAACCACGCACCGCAAAACATCGACGTCCCCGAGCTGCCTTCCGTCAGCTTCGGCCCGCATTTCGAAATGCATCCCGTCGTCTTCCCCGTCGGCGCTCTCATCGTCCTCGCACTCGTCGCGCTCACGCTCTTCGTCCCCAACGCCAACCTCGAATCTTCATTCGTCTCCATCCGCAACTGGATCGGCGAGCACGTCGGTTGGCTCTACGTCATGACCATGACCGGCTTCGTCCTCTTCGCACTCTGGCTCGCCTTCTCTCGCTTCGGACGCATCCGCCTTTCCAAGGACAACTCACCCCCCGAATTCTCAACCCTCTCATGGTTCGCCATGCTCTTCTCCGCCGGTATGGGCATCGGCCTCCTCTTCTGGTCTGTCGCAGAACCCATCTATCACTTCAACGCAACACCTCCCGGCTTCGCCGAAGGCTTCGACAACGAACGCATCGCCATGGCCGTCACCATCTTCCACTGGGGACTCCACCCTTGGGCGCTCTACGCCGTCGTCGGCCTCGCCCTCGCATACTTCGGCTTCCGACGTGACATGCCCCTCTCATTCCGTTCAATCCTCCATCCAATCCTCGGCGACCGCGTCTGGGGTTTCACCGGCGACGCCATCGACGTGCTCGCCATCATCGCAACACTCACCGGTGTCGCCACCTCCCTCGGCATCGGCGCTCAACAAGTCAACGCCGGCCTCTCCTTCCTCTTCGGCACACCCATCTCACTACCCATCCAATACTTCATCATCGCCGGCATCACCGCCATCGCCACCATCTCCGTCGTCACCGGCCTCGCCACAGGCATCCGCCGCCTCTCCGAACTCAACATCGCACTCGCCGCCGTCCTCATGCTCATCGTCATCATCGGCTCGGGCGTCATCGCATTCATCTCATCCACACTCGACAACACCGGCGCATACCTCCAACTCCTCCCCTCATCATCACTCCGCACCGGCGCATTCTCCGAAGAAGGTCGCAACTGGGCCACCGCGTGGACCGTCTTCTACTGGGCATGGTGGATCGCATGGTCACCATTCGTCGGCATGTTCATCGCACGGATCTCCAAAGGTCGTACCATCCGCGAGTTCGTCCTCGGCACGCTCCTCCTGCCAACAGCCGTCTCCATTATCTGGATGACCGCCTTCGGCTCCACAACCCTTCGCCAACATCAAACCCACCTCGAATACGAGCAAAAAGCCCAAAACACCGAACTACGCGACTCGCTTCAAGGTGAATACCTCCCCGAGTTCAACGTCGCAGTCAAAGGTGCAGACGGCAAGCTTCTCGAAAACCCAGACGGAACCTTCAAAACCGAAACCAAACAGCTTACCGCTGTCGAGTATCTTTCTTCCGACATCGTTACCGATGACAACACGCAAAAAATCTCAACCCTTCCCACCGTCCTCTTCGCCATGATTGATGGCATCTTCGAGTCTAAACTACTCGTCGTCATCGGTGCTGGCATCGCAACGCTCTGCATCATCCTTTTCTTCGTCACCTCCTCCGACTCCGCATCGATGGTCATCGACATCATCGCATCTGGCGGCAACCCCGACCCACCCGTCGGTACACGACTCTTCTGGGCTATCTCCGAAGGCCTCGTCGCCGCACTCCTCCTCGCCGCAGGCGGACTCAACGCCCTCCAAGCAGCCTCAATCATCGCCGCCCTTCCATTCTCAATTATCCTCCTCATGGCCGCATGGTCACTCTTCCGCACCCTAACCCGCGAAGAAGTCCCGCGCATCCACCAACCCCGAGCTCGCAAGCAATAACACTCAACTAACCATAAGTTAGATAAAAGCCCACGGCATCACTTTCAGTCAAAGTGATGCCGTTTTCTTATTGACTAATCGTGCTCCCCCCCCCCCCCCCCCCCCCCATACGCACGCATACCACCATCAAACCCAGCACCGCCGGTGCTGGGGTGTTTGCAACCTCATCAACCAAACACTAATAAAACGCAATCTTATATTTCAACTTCATTTTTCTCCATCCACTCGCTCATAATACTTTCGAATACGATGCACATTGATAAATTTATGAATGGACAACAGCGACAGAAACACTAGAAAAATTACTGGAACACTGAATGAATGCCAACCGCCTTCCTTGCTTAGTAACCATAATCCAATAACACATGCCACGATTACTTCCATGACTACGGTCACATAAAATCCTCGCTGCGCTTTCTTCCGCATATCCTCTTCCAGATAAACAATCTGCCAGTTCCCCTTTTTCCACCAACACCAAACATCATGCGACTGCAATCTCACTTCATCCAAATTCGGCAACGTCCACCCACACTCCGGGCACGACGCCGACTGAATATGCACCACGTCATACCCACACTTCCCGCATTTTGTCGGATCATTCTTATAAACCCGATCGTACTCGATCGGCTTCGCTTCCTTCACATACAACCGGTACGCTGCGATAAAATACATGAGTGCGCTAGCAATCCACATCCAAACCCACCACGGTATTTCTTCGCCCCGTCTCGAATTCAGTTGCAGTAAACCCAACCCCATAAACCACACGCCAAATCCAACGTGATAAGTCACCGTATTCTTCTTCTGCTTCTCAACTGATATCTCCCCCATCGCCTTTCGGCGTTGATACCGATTCGTCAAGTAGACCGGAACCATGCCGATAGCCAGGCCCAAAACAATACCGCATATCACAAATATCAAAGTAAAACTCATAGCTGGCCCAGAAATCATGCATGAAGACTAATCAATAGATAGATACTGTAACGCAAAGCGACGACACATATCTTACCATGTTCCTTCCCAATTCTTGACCCGCGAACAACGCAACTTGCATGATGTTCTGGCGAAACAAAAGTAGCCGCCGCGACACTTCGCGGCGCGCCAATCAGCTTACATCAGACCAGCACAGATGTGATCGTTTGCAGTGACGTGATTATAAAATGTCATCAATAATGACCAACTCACCTCTTCATGCCGCATAGCACGTTACGCCATCTTGAGACTGAAAATCTTTTAGGATGCGCACAAACGCGCGTTTTACGCTTTTCCCACTCGCGCGGAAAAATCAGTTAGCGCGTGGTTATCAACTAATAATTGTCAAAGTTCGTTTGTTTCTGTTCATTCTTCGCACGTTTAGGTTACGGGTAAGTCACTAAATTCGAAGATTCGTGCGCACAAACGCGCCGCGCACCCCTGTTATGAAACGCTCTTGTGCGCACAAAAACACCCAGTTTAACGCGCTAAATCTGTTGCCTATGTGTACCCAAATCTTCATCTTTCTGATGCGATTTCCATGAACCCGCCTTCGGGCAAATACGTACAACTGGCAGGTCAGGCAGCCAAGTCGGCTCATCGCCATTGATCAGTTCAGGCCTTCTCGCCAGTGTGAACACCAACCATGATTTCGGGACGCAATATGAGCCAAGCAGCCATAAGCACTGTTTTGATTCCACAATCAGCCTCAAATACTCGCATTGCACCCCAATTATCCTGTAACATCCCGTACAATCACACCATGACGCAGTGCGCTCTTGAGGAACCACGATTGGCCGAGAAACTCACAGACGAGCAATTGGTTGCAAACTACAGATCCGGGCAAACCCATTGCTTCGAAGAACTTATCGAGCGCTATCGCCAGGAACTCTTCCATTTCCTCATCCGATTCTGCGGCAACCGCGCCGCCGCCGAGGACATCTTCCAGGAAGCCTTCCTCCAAATACACCTCTCAGCCGATACATTCGACATAACCAAACGATTTAAACCGTGGCTTTTTACAATTGCCGCGAACAAAGCACGGGATTACTTACGTAAGAATAACAGGCGACAAGCCGCCTCACTCTCCGCGATGATTGATTCGAGCGGGGATGACAGCCGGTCATTTGTGGATCTGCTCGAAGCAGATATCCCAATCCCGGATCAGAACGCACTGGACGCAGAACAAAGCGAATTGGTGCGTGAGCTCGTGCAATCGATGCCGGACCATTTACGGGAAGTCTTGACGCTGGCGTACTTTAACCAGCTTGCTTACAAAGAGATCGCGGAAATTCTAGCGATCCCCCTGGGGACGGTTAAGTCGAGATTGCATTCAGCAGTGGGAACATTCTCTCAGTTATGGAAGGTACGTTATAAACAACGAGGTTAGGGGACGAGAGTCGTGAGCAATATGCCAGAGACACCAGACAATTCAAACCGAGCGCCTGAGGATATCAAGGTTTACCGCCTCAGCGAGCAGGACGGCGATGTATTAGATGCATTGTTGGCCAATCGCAACGCAGCGGACAAGGCGGCTGATGGTCAGAGCGATGCTGAAGTGGGGTTCAGCATCACAGACGGCCCGATGCCGGCTGGTTCGAAAGAGCGTGCGGAGAAAATGGCGGGCTTGTTGAATGTATTGGGTCAGTATCCTGCCGACGATGTGTCGGAAGATCTGACGGTGAATACACTTGCATTTATCGAGCAGGCAAAACAGCGTGAACGCTTCGCGGCACAGATTGATATGCTGTCGCAGCCACGTCGTACGCTTGGCATTTCATGGCGTCAGATCGTGAGTGCGGCAGCGGTGTTTGTCATCGGTGCATCGCTTCTGATCCCAGCGATTAACAATCAGCAGCAGACGGCTTATCAGGCGGCATGTGCTTCGAACCTGCAAGGTTTGGGCGGCGCGTTTGGTCAGTATGCAACGGATAACGCGGGCGCTTTGCCTGCCTTATCAGCGAGCCCGGGTTCACTTTGGTGGAACGTCGGCAAATCGGGACGCGATCAGGGTGAGATTACTTCAAACTCGGCGCATCTGTATTTGTTGGCTCGCGGTAAGTATGTGCAGCCGCGTGAGTTGAATTGCGTGAGTAATGCAAATGCTCCGGCGGACGGCACGATGACGGCGGGTCATTTTGATTGGAATTCGCCGCGTGCGGTGTCGTATTCGTATCAGAATATGTATGGGAAGAAGCCTGCGAGAGCGGATGATTTACCGAAGATGGTGATCTTGGCGGACAAGAATCCGCGGTTTGTGTTTGATGATAAGACGGGCGCGCTGAAGTTTGATGAGGATGTTGAGCCAAGCGCATCGTCACGTCAGCATGATTCGCGTGGTCAGAATATTTTGCAAGCGGGAGGCGTGGTTGAATGGCTGACGTCGCCGTATGTGATGCAGGAAGAAGGGGATGGGGCAGGTACGCTGGATAATATCTGGGGCGCATCAGGAGTTGAGGTTTATACGGGGCGTGAAACGCCGACATCGACTGGTGATGTGTTCTTGGTGCCTTGATGATGGACCTAATCGTCGATTAGATGAAGTAAAAGTGAATTAGAATGATGAGAAGCTCGGCTTTGGTCGGGCTTTTTTATTGGGGAAGTGCGGCAAGATGATGCTGGGGTATGGGTGATGCGTGGTGGATGTGTTTAGAATGCGGATCATGGGCCGTTTTGAGGTGTGGTTCGTGAGCATTGTTAAAAAGGTTTGTCATTTTTTGTTGCGGTTTGAAGGGAAAAGCTGATAATAAAACAAAGTGGTCATCTAAGTTCCACTTTAAGGCGTCTTGCGAAATGATGCATATGTTGAGCATTGGGCCGATGACGCTGATTTTAGATATTGTTCGCTGATAGGCTGCTCCGGTTGTAGATCAAGTCTTGTGATTATTCATACAAGTTGTTGTGGAGCCTAGCGGCCAGAGATGAGATTAGAGTGCGATGTACGCGGCTCTAGCGCGTCCTACGAAATGACTTGCTTCGCTAACCAGTGGGTCGTTGTGTAAAAAACGCTTCTCACATGAGCCTGCTTCAGATTGTTTCGCAGGACATGTGGTACGTGATGATGCAACTGGATCTAATGGGCTGTTAGGGAGGGAGAATATGGATTGTTTTGTTGTACGAAATCCGTATTTTATAGATGTTAAGTGATGGTCGATCGGGTTGATTGTTGATGAGATATCGAGCGGTTTTGTTCAAAGGATAAAGCTGCTGAAGGGGAGAGATGGTGCGGATTGGTTGTTGAAAGAGGGCGGCGTAAGGGTTTATTTGGGTGGTTTGTTTGGCCTGTATACAAATTGATGTCGTTAAGTCGTGTCGGTGTTGACTGATACGTTAGCGGCTTGAGGTAAGTACTTATATCCGTTTTGTGACAGATAGTAGATTGCACGTACGGCTATTCTAAGATTACGTAATGAGAGTTGGAAAACGGAAAACGTATGCGTGGCTGCTGGATTGAGCGGCAGCGAATCAGAGATTGAAAGGGGCTTTTAGCATGCTGGGCACATATGAAATGACAGGCGATTTGGAAAAACTCCGCAGGCTCTTTGAGCATGAGAGTGAAGCCCATGAAGGGCTGGTTGGCGAGTTGATGCGGGGCGGTAGCAGACGTATGGACGGTACACGTTGTACGTTGATGAACTCGTTGCCAGAATTGTTACAGATGGTGCGGCAGTCGCATCATGTGGCGATGAGTCAGCATAAACAGGCGATCCGCCGTGTCTTGATGGATCATGATTATGTGGCGTATGAGACGGGAGATATTCTGTCGCGGCGTGACATGTTGAATTCGGACAGAATCGATCGATTGGCAGATGAGCTATCGCGGATTCTGGAACGCGTGAGATGTGATGCGATTGCAGAAGGAAACTGGTCGGACCGAACGAATCCGCTTGAGTTTTTTGGATAAGATTTGCGTTACGGACATTGTTTTCTCTCTGTTGGAGGGAGAGGGCAAAGGAATGCGGGAAGGATGTTGTTGTGCGTGGCACAGGAGTTTGTGTCAGAATAGCGGGGGAAGAAATTGATGATGTCGTTAATCAGAGTTCGGCTTGTAGCCGGGCTCTGTTTTTGTGTGTTTGGGTTTTGCAGGCATATGCTCATTGTTTGGGAGGAGACACCCCATGACCGGTGGTCATAGGCTTGAGGCGAATTTGAGTTATAAACAATCTTGCGGATTGGGTTATTGGTTATTGTTGCTAAGAAACGAGGGTGGATATTTAAGGGGGGTAAAAAAGGCTGTTTAATAAGGGTTGAGAGGGTTATGATGGGGCGAAGGACGTTATGGATCTAGAGAAATAAATCTAAGGATGGATGAGGCGGCAATGAGCGATACACAAGGACAAGGCGCGCGGGGGCAGGGGAAGTCTGTGATGAAGGATGAGTTGCTGCGGAGGCTGCCGTTTGGGGATCATCGCGATCTGTATGTTCTGATTGCGGGGTTGCTGATTGGTTTGGCGCTGGGCCCGGGAGGTTTGAAGCAGGTGTCGCCG
Source organism: Poriferisphaera corsica (assembly GCF_007747445.1). Lineage (NCBI taxonomy): Bacteria > Pseudomonadati > Planctomycetota > Phycisphaerae > Phycisphaerales > Phycisphaeraceae > Poriferisphaera > Poriferisphaera corsica. The sequence goes on along the minus strand of NZ_CP036425.1, from coordinate 3,574,731 downwards.
AAGGTTTATAACGATCTGTTTATTGGGAACACACAAGAGGTTTTGCGGTATCAGGGGTTGAAGGCGAACGAGGAGGCGGCTGAGGAACAGGTGCGGGCGCAGTTGCGAGAGCAGCTTAGCGCGAAGCAGGGTGAGGGGAGCAGTGTGAGTGATCTTGAGGGGGTTGTGGATCGGATGGTGCCGCAGGTGATGAGTCAGCAGATGAGTAAGCTTGAACTGGCGGCGCGGGAGGCGGAGCTAAAGTATTTGTTTCATTTGGTCGGGTTGGCATCGTCGCTGGTGATTGGTGTGATTGTGTTGGGTGTGATTGAAACGCAGTTGTTGCCACGGAAGACGGCAGAGGGGTATGCGTTGCCGTGGCAGTTGGGGCAGTTGGTGAAGGTGAGGTATGTGTTGTTGGCGGGTTGGATCGCGATCATGGTGGCGCGGCCGGTGTTGATTATGCAGGTGCCTGTATTTTTCACGGTGGTGTTGGTGGCGTTGGCGCTGGGGCTGGGGTTTGTGCCTTTGGGGAAGAAGACGGCATAGTGGCTAACTGACGAATAGATGATTGGGATAGCGATGATTGCTAGAGCGAAACCAGAACGGTTTGAGGATGAAGGGAAGGACGGTTTTGGTGCCGTTGATGCAGGGCAGGGGGAAGGATTAAAAGGAGGAGAGACGTTGGGGGGAAATGGGGAGGTACGTCATGATGAAGAAGAGGTGAAAAAGCAGGAGACCAGTGAAGTGAGAGAAGACGATCCCTTGATGCATTGTTCGACGGATGAACATCCTGAGATGTGGCCGGGTCAGTATGATGGGCCGGCGGGGCCAGAACCGTTGATTGATGCGAGCGAATTGTGGGCGAAGTTTGGTAAAGCGGCGGATGAGGTAGCGGGATTGGATGCAGAGTTTGAGGGGTGTGGTAGTGGGTGCGGAAGAGGGGAAGGTAAAGAAAAGCAGATGTGCAAGAAGAGAGACGATAAGAGAGAGGGTGAGGCTAAGCATGGGTTAGACCCGGCGGTTGTCTGCCCGATGTGTAACGTTGCTGGTGTGGAAAAAAATCAGGCATTTTATTGTCCGAAGTGTGGGAACTTGTTGCAAGGGTGTTGTGACTAATCCCCCCTCCTCTCCTCGGGGAAGTTTATGTGAGTTGCTCATACTGGTGCTAGGAATGCTGGGGATTGGTTTTGATGTGGGGAGGGCAAGCGGATGGGCTATTGGTATGATGTGGGGAGATTGATTTCTATCTTTTTCCGAGGGTATTTCGATGAGTGACATGGGAAATGTAGAGCGAGTGCGCGATGTAGGCCATGGGGATGAAAATAAGAATTGCAAAAATATGGGAGGGAATAGCCGGTGGTATTTGAATGAATACACGTTGAGGAGTGTGTTCTTTTTTGTATTGGCGGAGGTGTTTTCGGTTTCGTGGGGCGTGCCTGGGGGTAGGTTTCAGTTGGTGATGTTGATTCTGGTTGGGTTTGGCGTGGTTTCGTTGGGGATGGGGCTGCGGAAAGGATGGCGAGGTGAGCGGGGAGGAGTAGATGAAATTTATGTGGTGGAGGACGTGCGGCGGCGGACGGTGTGGAAGTATAGTTGGGTGTGTGTGGTCGAGTCAGGTTTGGCGATGTTTTTGATGTGGTTCCATCCGACGCTACAAAGTTTGGGGATTTTTTTTGGGCTCATGGGTGGGATGTATGGGGTGATGGCCTTTTATATGGCGGTGCGTGAATTTCCGGAGCATCATTATGTTTGGGCGTGGCTGGATGATCGGGGGCGGTGTGGTCGGTGTGGGTATGATGTTTCGCGCGGTGGTGGTGATGTGTGTTCGGAGTGTGGGTGGATGTTGCCACGGGTTGATGATGATGGTGAGATCCTGGGGCAGCGCGTTGAACGGCGCGATGTTTGGGCGTGGTGGAAACAAGGGAACTGGCGGATTGTGTATTTGGAGGATGTGAGGCGATCGGCGGGGATGTTAGTGCTGATGATTGTGGGGTATGTTGGAATGGGGGCGATGAGTTTTGGGTTGTCGGGGCAGGAGCGGTGGAGCGTGATCATGGGTCTGGTTTGGATGATTGTCGGGGTGTCGTGTTTGCATCATGTGGTGAATCTTTGGCGGATTGGGGTATATATGGTTTGGAAGTTGGATGGTGGGGATGAGGTAAGGTATGAGTAAGGAACAGCGTGAACGGCGGTTGTTTAAGCGGGCGCGTGATCGGCGGATTGCGCAGCATTGTTTGTTGGCGGTGGTTTGTTTTGGTGGAGGGTGGTGGCTGTGGGAAATGAGTTGGGAGGTGAAGTATGTGGCGATGGTGTTGGGGCTTGTGGGGGTTGGGTTTGGTGTGGCTGCGTTTTGGAAATGGGTGAGTGATGTGGGGGAGGATGAGGCGTTGAGGAGGTGGGTAGATGGGCCGGGAGTTTGTGGGAAGTGTGGGTATGATGTGCGGGCGTGTGAGGATGGGCGGTGTTCGGAGTGTGGGTGGGTTTGGCCGAAGGGGGAAGTGCGGCTGATGCGGGAGGATGTTTGGGATTGGCGGATGGGTTGGCGGATTGATTATCTGGAGTGTGAGGGGAAATGGTTGCGGGTGATGTTGGGCGTGTGGTTGCTGTTGACAGTAGTGATGGGTGTGTGTGGTGGTTTGTTGTTGGGAAGGCCGTTTGATTTGGTGGGGTTTGCGACGTTGTTTGTGTTGTTGGCGACGGTGACGCCGTGGATGAATACGGGGCTGAATGTTGTGAGGATTTGGCAGTATATGCGAAGGAGTGAAGCGGGAGAGCGGGAATTGGGTGGAAGTTGCCGCGAGAGGGAGATGTGAATGAAGGACGGTTTGATGGGTTGTACTCGAAAAAGGATGTCTAATGGGTGATTAGGGCAGGATGGTTTTGGATGTGGGATTGTGGACTGATGATGCAAGCGAAGAAGGGGAGGGAAGAGGTGGTGTTGCAGGCGATTGAAGGGTATTTGAAGACACCCCACGACCGGCGGTCGTGGGCTTGGTGGAGGGAATTGGGTGTGTGAAAGTTGTCTTAAGAGGGAGGGGATGAGGCGATGAGTTTTTTGGCGTGGCCTTTGAGGACGTGGGAGCGGAGGCGAGGGAAGAGGGTGGCGAATGAGACGCCCCAGTGGACGGAGCGCATGGGCCAAACCTCGGCGGTGGGTTTTTGGATGGCGCGGGTGATTTTTGCGGCAACTTGCTGAGGGGTTTGCATGATGTGTTTGGGTGTGTTTTGAGCGGCTGGCTTTTCGGCGGAGATGTCGTCGACGACGTCGAAGAATTCGGAGGATGTGCCGGCGGGGTGGATGGAGGTGACGAAGAAATCTTTGACGGCGAGTTCGGCTCGGAGTGCGGAAGCGAGGCCGTCTTGTGCGGCTTTTGTAGCGGCGTATGGGCCGAACATGGGGATGCCGACTTCGGAGACGACGGAGGAGGTGATGAGGTACTGGCGGAGCGAGTTGGGTGTGCTTTCGAGGTAGGGGAATGATTCTTTGATGGTGCGGACTGTGCCGAAGTAGTTGACTTCGAAGAGGTGGCGGTGTTCCTGATCGTTGGTGTCGAGGACAGAGGCGAATATGCCGTAGCCTGCGTTGGCGAAGACGACGTCGAGGCGGCCGAAGTGTTCGTGGGTTTTGGCGAAGAGTTTTTGGACCGGCTCGTCATGGGCGACATCACAGGAGATGGCGATGGCGCGGTTGGGTGACTTCTTATTGATGTTTTCGGCGAGCGTTTCGAGTTTGTCGGTGCGTCTTGCGGAGAGGACGACGTTCATGCCGAGGTTGGCACAGGCGATGGCGGTGGCGGCGCCGATGCCTGATGAGGCGCCGGTGATGACGATAACTTTGTCTTTAAGATCGCGAATCATGGTTACCAGTATGGGAGGGGGTGGGGGATTGCCGCAACTGGGGGGTGTACCTATGTGCAAAAAGCTCCCTTCCCTCTCTTCCCCGGAGAGTTGAGTTGTTTCAGTTTGGGATTGCATGTGTGAGTGAGCGATGAGTTGAACAACACCCCCCCCTCCCCCCCCCCTCTCCCATAACCGGCGGTCATGGGCTTGATGAAGGGCTTGGTGAATGTGTGTTTAAATGAGGATGAGGTTGTGATGATATCCCACACACGGAGCGTGCGGGCTTGTGAACGCTTTTGCGATGGTCCTACTTCCGAGGGGAGGGGGTTGGCTTACGGGGGCAGGACGAAAGTGGGGGGGGATTGTATAGTATGGGCATGACTCATGAAGAATTAGCAAAACGGATCGCGGATGTGGCATTGCTTCACGGTGATTTCACACTGCGAAGTGGGCGCAAATCGAAGTATTACCTCGATAAATATCTGTTCGAGACGCAGGGCGATGTGTTAGCTGCGTTGGGACAGGCTTTTGCTGAGAAGGTGAAAGCGATCGAGGCAGCAGAAGGTTTAACGGTGAATCGCTTGGCGGGCGCGGAGCTGGGCGGGATCCCGATCGTGTCGGCGACGGCGATTTACTCTGGGAAGCCAACGGTGCTGATTCGAAATCAGAAGAAGGATTACGGCACAGCGAAACAGTTGGAAGGGAAGCTGGAGAAGGGGGAGAATGTGGTGATTCTGGAAGATGTGGCAACGACAGGTGGTCAGGTGCTGGAGGCGGCGAAGTTGCTGGAAGGTGAGTTTGGGGTGAAGGTTGTCAAGATCATCGCGACGATCGATCGGCAAGAAGGGGCGCGTGAAAATGTTGAGGGGGCAGGGTACGGGTTTGATGCGCTGTTTACGAAGGCGGATTTGGGGATTGATGAGTAGTGCCGATCATGCTTTGGAGATGGCATCGTTAAGAATGTTGTTTCGATTGAGATACTGAGCGTATATTTTCCAAACACCCTGCCACCAGCGGTGGCGGGCTTGAAAAGAATATGTCAGATTTAAACGTGATGCGGAAGAATCGAGTCGCCCGTTGATAAATGAATGTTAAAGAAAAACAGCACCGGTTTGGGATCGGTGCTGTTTTCGTAGTTGTTGTTCTGTTTGTTGGGGACTGGGGCACAGCATAGCTGGCGATGTTGGGTTGAGGAATGAGTGAGTGGGGGAGGTTAGTTGATGCTGAGTGGCAGTATGGTCCAGTCGTTGTCGTCGTTGTAGCGGAAGCGTGCGACCTTTTCGCGGCCGTGGTAGACGGTCATCTTGCGATAATGGTCAAAGTCGTCGGCATCGTAGTGGAGATGTTCGGCGAGTTTGGCTGCTGCATGTGAAAAGTCGGACTTGATGGCACCATGGGGCATATGAATGCCGGTGGAAGCCAGACGTCGAGGAGGTTCGTCGTTGACTTCGTATAGCCAGTCGTGATCTTTTTCGTCCCAGTAAATCTTAAGCTGCATAGCAACCCCCAATGAGGTAGGAAACTAGTCAAAATACACACGCGCCTCGAAACGGATTACGTGTTCAATTGGTTTGGGACTGTTATAGGTCGTTGCGGCGAAAAGAAAGGCTGGTGTGCCAGTTGCCGTTGCGACTCAGTCGTGTTGACCAAGAGGATTCGCAAACCGCTCTAATCAATGCTAATAGCGCATCGACATGGGTGCAAATGTTTTTTCGGCAAAATTGGAATTAGAAGTTAGTGAAATCCTTTGTTATTGCCAAACTTCTTTTCCTGACTGTTTTTACCGGTATATTTCAACAGAATCATAGGGTGTTTGGTGTGGGGAATGCCGGAGGCGTGGAGAAAATGTTGAGCGTTGGTGTGCGTTTAAGAGGGTAGCATGTTGTGGTGGAGAAGAGGTGGAAAAGTGGTTGATTACGTTGAGCGAGAAGGTCATATAAGTATCAATGCGGATGTTTTATAGTCATGAATGGGGAGAAGCATTAGGTAATAGTATTTAGCTAATGGGTGGATAGAAAAAGGCCAAGCGTGTGCTTGGCCTTGTGTGATTTGAATTAACAAAAAGCGGTTTTGTCGATGGGTGATTTATTCGAAACCAACCACGCGTGCGACTTCATCCCATGAGGTTTCGCCGTTCATGATGAGCTCGATGCCTGCATCCCGGAGTGAGCGGAACATGGTCATCTCGAGGGCTTTGTTGATGGAGGTCATGTTGGGGTTGTTGAGGATGATGTCGCGGAGTTCGTCGTTTGCGACGAGGAGTTCGAAGACGCCGCGGCGTCCTGCGTAGCCTGTGCCGAAACACTGGGGGCATCCGACAGGTACGTGTAGTGGGGGGACCCCTTCGATGGTGCGGCCGATTTTGAGGATCTGGTTGGAGGTGGCTTTGCGTTTCTCTTTACAGTGTGGGCAGAGCGAACGTACGAGGCGTTGTGCGAGGACGATGTTCAGTGTGGATGCGACGAGGTAGGGTTCGCAGCCGAGGTCGAGGAGGCGGAAGACGGTGCCGATGGTGTCTTTGGAGTGAGTGGTTGAGAGGACGAGGTGGCCGGTGGTTGCGGCTTGCATGGCGGTTGTGGCGGTTTCAGCGTCGCGAATTTCGCCGACGACGATGACGTCGGGGTCCTGGCGAAGGCACGATCGGAGGAGTGAGTTGAAGGTTTGTTCGCGGCCATCGTCGACGGGGATCTGGGTGATGCCGGGAAGCTCGTACTCGATGGGATCCTCGATGGTGATGACGTTGCGGATTTGTGCGTTGATTTGGCGGAGGATGGAGTAGAGGGTTGTTGTTTTGCCGGAGCCTGTGGGGCCGCACATGAGCACCATGCCGGTGTTTTGCTTGGAAACGTCTTTGATGTTGTTGAACATCCAGCCGGGGAGGTCGAGATCGCGGAGGCGTTGAGGTGAGTTAACGGGGTCTAGGACACGCAGGACGAGTTTCTGGCCAAACATTGAGGGGGTGAAAGAGACGCGGTAGTCGATGCGGCGGCCGGGGACTTTGGAGGAGAAGTGACCTTCCTGGACGATTGATTTTTTGGAGATGTCGATGTCGCCGAGGACTTTGACGAGTGAGAAGATGCGCCGCATGGTTTCGGTTGTGATGGCACAAACTTCGACCATGGCACCGTCGATACGGAGACGCATGAGGCTGCCTTCACGTTTGGGCTCGATGTGGATGTCGGAGGCTCCGGAACGGACGCAGCCAAAGACAAGCATGCGGAGGATTTGGAGTGTTTCGGCGGTGGCTTGGTCGTCGGCGTCGGCATCGTGGACGATTTGAGCGCGTGCGTTGATGAGTGCGATGGCGGAGGCGTCGAATGGGACGTGGCGGCCGATGGTTGCGAGTGCGGGGATTGAGCCGATGGCGTAGGTTGGGGTGGCGTCTGGTTCGTTGTAGGGGTCGTCATCATCGGCATATGGATCAGTTGCGAGCTGATCGTCGTCGAATTCGACGGGATCGGAGAGGTTGAGTTTGATGCCTCCGGCTGCGGAGGATGTTGTTGCGGCAGATGGCTGCTGTGTGGCTGCGGCAGCTGTGGAAGCGCGGTCAGCGGCGGTGGTTGGTTGGGGGAATGCTTCAGCTTGTTCGGGGATAGCTTCGAGGAATCGGAATTGGGTGTTGCCGATTTGGAAGTACATGCCGTGGTTGAGGTCGACTTTGACGATTTCAAAGCCTTGGATGAGGGTTCCGTTGGAGGAGTTGTGGTCGGCGAGTACGTATCCGCCGGGGGTGAGGGTGATGGAAGCGTGGTGACGTGAGGCGAGATTGTCGTGTGGTAATGGGATCGCGTTGTCGGCGCTGCGACCGATGGTGACGATCTTGCCGAAGGTGGTGGGAAGGGTGAGACGTTTGATGCCTGTGGGTAGTGCGACTTCGATGTGTGGCATGACAACCTCTTGGAAAAACCGTTGATGTGGCCCGGGACGAATGGATATAGGACAGGTGTATGCCCTGTATCCGTTTAGTATGACGTAGGTGATTCGTATTTATTTCAATCACAAGGTCAGGTCTATTTTGCACTTGTGTGGGTTGGATGCAAGGGAGATTGCTAGAAGAGGGGTGATGGAGGCGGAAATTAGCAGAAATGGGGAAAGGTGAGGGATGATCGGGGTGATCGGGGGGATGGATGGAAAGTGGGTGGCATTGGATGGGATGACACCCCCGCACCAGCGGTGCGAGGCTTGAGAAGGCGAGTGTTAGGTGGTTATCAAAAAAGAACCCACACGCTGAGCGTGCGGGCTTGTGTGGTTAGGTTGGTATTTCTTGTGGGGAAAATTGTTGTTTAGAGCAGGACTTGCTCGGTGTCGCGTTCGAGGGCGACGACGTCGTTGTAGGTTTCGCGTTTGCGGATGATGGTGGCGTCTGTGCCATCGACGAGGACTTCGACGGGGCGGGGCATGGCGTTGTAGTTTGAGGCCATGACCATGCCGTAGGCGCCAGCGGTGAAGATGGCGATGCGGTCGCCGCGTTTGACGGCGGGGATCATGCGTTCTTTGGCGATGGTGTCTGAGGATTCACAGATGGGGCCAACGACGTCGAATTTTTCGAGGTTGGGCAGATCCATGTTGTCGGTACGTGCGGTGACCATGTGTTCGGGTGCGACGGCGGTTGGCCAGACGAAGTGGAATGCTTCGTACATGGCAGGGCGGAGGAGGTGGTGCATGCCGGTGTTGAGGATGGCGAACTTTTTGTTGCCGCCTTGTTTGATGTATTGGACATCGCCGACGAGTATGCCTGAGTTGCCGGAGATGGTGCGGCCGGGCTCGATGATGATTTTGAGGTCTTTGCCTTTGATGAGCGGAACGATGGCGTCGGCGTATGTTTTGTATGAGGGCGATTTGCCTGTTTCGTAGTCGGCTGCGTAACCGCCGCCGATGTCGAGTGTGTTGACTTCGAAGCCTTCGGCGCGGAGTTCGTCGATGAGGACGAGTGCTTTTTCGATGGCCATGACATAGGGATCAGGTGAGTAAATGGGTGATCCAATGTGGAGGTGGATGGCGTCGAGGCGGCAGTGCTGGTTTTTGCCGTAGGAACGGAAGAATTGCTTGGCGCGCTCGATGTCGACGCCGAACTTGGTTTCTTTTTTACCCGTGTTGGTTTTAACGTGTGTCTTTGGGTCGTAGATGTCTGGGTTGACGCGAAGAGCACCGTGAGCTTGCTTGCCAAGGGTTTCGGCGATGCGGGCGATGTTTTCAAATTCTTCTTCTGATTCGATGTTGAACCAGCCGATGCCTTCGTTGATGCCGAGGGTGATTTCGGCATCGGTTTTGCCTACACCGGCGTAGACGATTTTGGACATGTCGGCGCCGGCTTGTTTGGCGCGGAAGACTTCGCCGCCTGAGACGGTGTCCATGCCACAGCCGAGTGAGTCCAAGAGTTTGATGATGTGGAGGTTGCCACAGGATTTGATCGAGTAGCAAATGATGGGGTCGACCTCGGCGAAAGCGTCGCGAAGGGCGGTGTAGTGGTTACGGAAGGTTTCTGCGGAGTAGATGTAGGCGGGGGAACCGACTTGGTCGACGAGCTTGTCGACGTTGACAGATTCGCAGAAGAGAGAACCGTTTTTGTAGTTAAATGAATCCATGAGAAAAAGCTCCTTTTCGTCCACACCACAGCATAAAATGCGTCTCCACGGACGAAACTGGTCACAGGCCCGGCGAGAACCGAGCGGATCGGCCAGAACGGGAACAGTATGATAACAGGGTGGGCGGGGTGTGCGAGTATGTGTGTTTGTGGTGGGGATGGTGCGAAGTCCGGGCTATAGTCTGGAGCGTGCTAACCTATCGCTCAACAAAGGTTTACCTGTCTCAGGATTCTCTGATAATCAATACAATTTTAGTTGCCAATTGTGTATGGCAGTCGTTACGATGACGTGTCTGCATATGAGAGTCGTTGCGGTGTATGAATCTTGTTATCAGGGAGCGGTGATATGCCAAGCGATGCTGGGCAAGAGATAACATCCATTGAGCATGATGATGTGAGCAAGCTGACGAGCGATGTGCTTGCGAATAAGAATAAGTATTTCGAGATGCTCATTGAGAATATTGATGACTTGTTTTGGGTATTTGATGTCATCAATCAGCGATCGGTGTATGTGTCGCCGGCGTATCAGAAGATTACGGGCTACGACAGCTCAACGATACTTGATGATTTCAACAAGTTTCGAAATATGGTGCATCCACACGATATTGATATTTTTCAGCAGCTTTACGCGGATGTGAGGAATGCTGAGCCAACGGACATTAATTATCGCATTATTAATGCACGTGGTGATATTGTTTGGTTTCGTTGCCGATCGACACCGATTTTTAATGATGATGGGACGCACACGTTTACGGTGGGAGTTTGTCGAGATATCACAGAGCGGATGGGTTCGGAGCAATCGCTGCGTGAATCGAAAGAACATTATCAGCGTTTGGCGAACTCTAACCGTCAGTTGGTTATGGAAGTGAATCATCGTGTGAGGAACAACTTGGCAGGTTTGCTGAGTTTGTTGAAGCTGACCAGCCAACGGAGTAAGACGGTGGATGGTTTTGCGAATGCGATGCAACGACGTATTCAGGTGATGAGCATGGTGCATGATGCGCTGGCTCAGACGGGATGGGGTGATATTGATTTTCGAGATTTGCTTCGTGGGTTGGCTGTGCCGCGGGATTACATGATTTCACGGAAGCTGAATGTGGTGATTGATGGGCCGGCGGTGATGTTGAAGCCGAGGCAGGTGATGCCGCTGATTTTGGCGCTGCTTGAGGTTTATAATATTGAGGGGCAGGCCATTCCGATTCACCGGGTGAAAGGGACATTGAAATTGATCTGGGAGGTACTGCGTGAGCCAGATCGGCATACTCTGCGGTTGACGTGGCGGCAGAATTTCAGCCATATTAAGGATGGAGAGCGTGGGAGGCATGACTACGCGAAATTGGCAGAAGAACTCGTGCGTGGTTTTGTGGAATATGAGCTAGGCGGAAAGTGTGAACTGTTTGTGAACGGCAATATCAATCATCATATTCTTGAGTTTCCACTGGAGATTGAAACGGTTGATCCGGGTACATTTGCAGGTAGTTTTATATAGAGCTGTAGAGCATTTATCGTAAATATTTTTGCGCTGATTAGCAGGCTGTTGCCTATTTCCTGCATATGTGTTGCGAACCTGCTGATGGTTCTGTTTCTGTGGCGAGTTACTATGCTAAATGCTCTGAATGGTTGATTGGGGTGGTTTGTTTTGACGGTGATTCCGCTCCGGATTGCTGCGGATTAGGGGGTTATGAAACTCGTGGCTACAATAAGGTGATGGATTGGATCTACCTCGATAATAATGCGACAACGATGCCTGCGGAGCCTGTGACGCAAGCGATGTTAGAAATGAGCCAGAGTGGTTGGGCGAACCCATCGTCAGTACACCGGTTTGGGCAATCTGTACGTCAGCGTTTGGAATTGGCGCGAACGCAGGTTGCAAGGCTTATTGGTGGTCGCCCTGCGGAACTCATTTTCACATCTGGTGGTACTGAAGCGAATAATTTAGCGGTGCTGGGGTTGATCAATCCTGCAGGAGCCCCGTCGGCGATCATTACGACGCAGGTCGAGCATTCTGCGGTGCATGGGCCTGTCGATTTTCTAGATAGGCAAGGTTGTGTGGTTGTTAAATTGCCAACTGATATCGATGGTTTGGTCGATTCGAATCAACTAGAGCAGGCGATCAAGGATGTGGCTGGAGCAGAGGCGTTGCCGGCGAATATCCTGATAACGATCCAGTGGGCCAATAATGAGACGGGTACGATTCAGGATATGGAGGGGATTTCAGATGCGATACAGCGAGCCCGTGATTGGACGGATCGTCAGCAGATCAGGACGAAGATTGTTTTTCATGTGGATGCGACACAAGCCGTGGGCAAGTTGTTAGTGGATGTGCAGGCGATGAACCTGGATATGCTGACGTTGGCGAGCCATAAGTTTCACGGGCCCAAGGGTGTGGGGGTGTTGTGGTTGCGGACGGGGATTCGGTTAAAGGCTCAGCAGAAAGGTGGCCCGCAGGAACGTGAGCGACGGGCTGGGACTGAGAACACGATTGGTATTGTGGGAATGGGTGTAGCGGCAGATTTGGCGCGTGCGTTTGTGGGTGATGCTGATGGTATTGAGCGCTTACGTGGTTTGCGAGATCATTTTGAGCGATCGGTGCTGGAGAAGTTGAATGACGTGAGCACAGAGCCGTTGGCTGTGGTTAATTGCGTGGGGGCAGAGCGTTTGTGGAACACGACAAACATCGCGTTTCGAGGACTTGAAGCGGAGGCAATTTTGGTGGGGTTGAGTGAGAAAGGTGTGTGTGCCAGTGCGGGGGCGGCGTGCAGTAGTGGGAGTTTAGAAGCTAGTCCTGTGTTACGCGCAATGGGAATTGCTGAACCCTTGGCTCACGGGTCGGTTCGCTTCTCGCTTAGCCGGTATACGACCGAGGCAGAAATTGAGGATGCAATTGAGACCGTTGTGGCAGTGGTGACGCGGTTGCAGCGTACGATGCCGATTTGAGGACATGTGTGAATTGAGGGAAGTAGCGGGCTTTTTGCGATTTTTCTCAATGCGTGAGATATACTGCAGTACCGCAGTTATTCGGACGATGATTGACCGGTGTGGGTATGAGTATTGTGTTTATGCTTGCACAAACGTGACGATTCGCTCTCAATTGAGTAATCTTTAGAGGAGAAACATGAGTACCTCACAGATGGTTGATCACTTGGCATGTCTTCCCACGATGACGTAGATGACTCGCCCCCTTTCATCTGTTCTGGTTCGCTGGCACAATTCACAGCATACTTATCGCGAATTGGTAAAATACCTGTGATCGTTCAGGGCTCTGGGAATTTAAACCTATGCAATTAATGACGTGGACAATGGCAAGGTTGGGTAGCCGCTTCGGGTTCTTATTTGAACCTTATAAGAAGCGGGTGTTGCATAGCGCGATGGGGCGTTTACTTGATAAGCCTCTTGACTTGCAGGTTGGCCTTGTTGAGCCTGACGGTACACGTCGCGTGCTCCCATTTACAGTTGATGGTAAAGAGCTCTGTAACTGTGAACAATTCGAACGCGTTAATTCCATCACCTACCGCGGTTACTCAGAAGATTATCGTCTTCGCTTCGAGTTTAATGTTCACAGTATCTTCTACCCGCAAGATGAAAAATTGTGTTTGCTTCCCGCGTTTTATCTTGAAATGCGTGTCCACCCAATCGATCGTTGGCGTTGGCGCGAGCATCGCGGTGAACGTCCGGAGCGCGTTAAACTCTTTATCCGTATCAAACGTCCCGACACCGAGCTTTCGGTCAAGGTGGGTGAGGGTGGTAAGAATGGTCAGATCAACCTTGCTTATGAAAATGACTTGATCCCGCAGGATGGTCCTTCTTCAAAAGAAGGTGCAGAACTGGATCCGGTTCATGTTCAGGAACGCATCCTATCCCTCAATCCGGGGTGCGAGGTCATGGATGAAGCGTTTGCGGGCGATGATGGGGTAGGGCTTGAGTATGAAATTCCGATCTCCGAATCGGGATCAGGTATTAAGTGGCGATTGATCTGGGCAGCCTACACACGTGATCCGATTCTGAAAGTTCAAGACGGTTCTGAAATGCGTGACGCAACCTACCGCTATTGCAGCCATTGGTTAGACGTCAACGAGGTTATGGCTGACGCTGTGGCTAATCGCGATGATTGGCTTGCGCATTCACGACGTTTTGAAAAAATCATGGAACAGGCCCCGCTACGTGGGGCTCGTCGTCATCTGATCAATCAGTCTTTCCACTCGTTCCTTGGCAGCACATTCTGGTGTGATATCCGTGACCAGAAAGGGCCGATGAAGCAGTGGTTCTCTGTTTGGGAAGGTAACTGTACCTATCATTCGGCGCTGGATGTTGAGTATAATGTTTCGCTTTGGTATCTCACGCTTTGGCCGCGGTTGCTTGCGATGCAGATTGATCAATGGGCAGCTTTTGAAATTCCACACGAACCCTCAGGTGGTTCGTATATGCCACACGATCTTGGGGTTGGGACTCAAATCACTGGCCAAGCTTATCCGCACGACATGCCTGTTGAGGAAGCGACTTCATTCCTCCTTGTTTTGCAGGCATATATGCACTGGACGGCCGACCGCTCTGTCGCGCATCGTCATCAAGGCCTCATCGAACGACTTGCGACATATCTCAAATATGTGGATCGGGATGGATCTGGATTCACTTCTGAAGGCAATGCGAACACGATTGATGATGCGAATCACGCAACTCAGTTCGCGAAAAAGCAGACTTATCTTGCAGTCAAGCGCGTTGCTGCACTTCGTGCGGTCTCAACGATTCTTCAGCAAACGCCTAACAAGGAGTTAGCCAAAGAGTGTGAAGAAATCGCGGAAGATGCGATTACGAAAATTGAACGCTCTGCTTGGCTGGTTGATCATTATGCGGTCTGCCTTGAAAAAAATTCATTCGGTATGATCGATGATGCAACCGGCGAGATGGTAACCTTTAATCAAGATTCTGGCTGGGATGCCTATTCCATCTATTCTGCGAACGGTACTTTCCTTCCGCACATCATTGGGCAGCCTGATATTCTCGATCTCAAGCGTGTTAAAACCGACATCGTTGCTGCGATCCGAGAGAATAACTCTCAGTACGGTAATGGACACACTTCTGCTGAACCTGATAATGTTTGGGTTTCGCAAAATATGTGGCGTGATCATCTTGCTGTTTATCTGCGGATTCCAGCCGGTCATGCCCAGTGCTATTGGGACATGCAGATCATGTCCAATACGCGATACCAATCGTTCGGCTACATTGACACTTACGTCAATAATCAGCTTGCTTTCTACCCGCGCGGTGCGGTAGCAATGGGCTATCTGTTATCAGGCCCACGTTTAATTATTGACCGCCTTGCTCCTGGTGGTGCTTATATTACTGTTGAGCCGAACCGCAGCACGCCCCAGCGTTGGCCCCTCCTTCCGCTTGCAGACTGGAAAGCGAATAAGATTCCAGTTTGTGTTATCGATCCCAACGGTAACGTTAATATCGAAGGCGAAATCGACCCAATCATCGTCCACGGCAACCAAGTGTCTGAAGATGATGAGGACAAAGGCAAAAACCTCATCGGATAATCCTCTTGTTCTCGTCGAACTTTGCACATTGATTGCAGTTGCGAACTAATCAGTTCAGTTTCCTTGTTACGTGATTTACATCAGCAATTTGCGGCTTTTTCGAGGGGCAGCAACCCTAACTTTTTGCTAAAATAGTCTTTGTTCATTAACACCAACGATCATTTTACCCGCGAGTACGCATGGCCAAAGAACGTATCATCTCCGCCGCGACCACCACGCAACAAGAGGAAACCTTTAACCTCTCACTGCGGCCGGAATCGCTCCATGATTATGTCGGCCAACCCAAGCTTGTCGAAAAACTTTCAATTACACTCGCTGCCGTCAAGCAGCGCAAAGAGCCAATGGAGCATGTTCTGCTTCATGGCCCTCCCGGGCTCGGAAAGACCACTCTGGCTCATATCATTGCCAACGAAATGGACACCCACGTCACCGTCACCGCAGGCCCCGCTCTTACCAAGCCCGGTGATCTTGTCGGCATCCTCACCAAACTTCAACCACACGATGTTCTCTTTGTTGACGAAATTCATCGCCTCCAGATTTCATTGGAAGAATACCTCTATTCAGCGATGGAAGATTTCAAAATCGATGTTCAGATCGATCAGGGGATGCACGCTAAAACCATAACTTTGCCCATCAAACCTTTTACGCTCATCGGTGCAACCACTCGAGCTGGTATGATCTCGGGCCCCATGCGTTCTCGCTTTGGTATCACGCATAATCTTGAGTTCTATTCTGAGTCTGACCTTCTTGCCATCCTCACGCGCTCGGCTCGCCTCATGAATCTTATACCGTCTAATAGTGACTTAGAATCTATTGGCGATACTTCTAACCTTTCATCTGATATTCTGAACGCATTATGCGCGATTGCCTCTCGTTCACGAGGTACACCTCGTATTGCAAATCGCTTACTTCGGCGTGTTCGTGACTTTACACAGGTTAAAGCTGGTGGCGAACTCACCCCGGCTGTTGTCGATGCGGCGCTTAGCCTTGAGGGTATTGATAGCCTTGGTATTGACGATCTCGACCGTAAATATATGCAGGTTATCGCCGATGTTTATGACGGCGGTCCTGTCGGACTCGAGGCGATCGCCGCAACACTTGGCGAAGACGCTGGTACACTTGAGGAAGTTGTTGAGCCGTACCTTTTGCAAATCGGTTTCCTTGCTCGCACACGCAAAGGCCGCCAACTTACCACAGCCGCGGCACAGCATCTTGGCCTTCGGATCAGCACGTCACAAAACCCCGCAGATCTATTCGCACTGGAAGATTAGAATTAATATGACTTTGTAGTACATTGCGTATAGCATATCATGAACGCATCGCCAACCACTTTTCCGGAGCAGTGCAATGCGTCACCTAATCACATTCATGATTCTCGTTTTGATTTCACTTTGCCTATCACCGCAGGTTGTTCATGCAGATGGCAAAATTTTCGCACGCCCCAATTTCGCGAAACTCCCCGTCCCCGAGCAGCAAGCCATCATCATCTACAACGATCAAACCCAAACTCAATCCCTCATCATCCAGACGCATTTCATCACCGAAAAACAACCTCAAGATATCCCCGCTGAATTCACATGGGTTGTTCCCCTTCCCGCCACACCGACCATCACCGTAGCCGACCCCAACTTTTTTGAATCACTGCAAATTAAAACAAGACCATACGTCATCTCTGAATCAGAAATCACGCATTATTACATCGGCATCGCATTTCTAACACTATTCTACATCATCGGTATCTACCGATATCAAGCCCTCAAGCGTCAGCATGATTCAAAAGCCGCCGCTCGAAAAGTGGTGTTCTGGAACGCGCTTTTCGTTTGCGTTTGCGTGTTTGTGTTGATCACCATATTTTTGCCCGCATTAGGTGCTGCTCGCCGTTCTCTTTCCGTCATACCCCCCAATATCGACATCACTTCACGTCAATCCGTCGGCCCATACAACATCACCACAATCACCTCCCAAACCTCTGCCGCCCTTATCGACTATCTAAACGATAACAACTACCGCATACCTTCCGAAGCTCAGCCCGTCATCGAAAAATATGTCAGTCAAAACTGGAACTTTGCATGCATCACACTCAAACCTCAATATAAAAACCAATTCGCTTTTTCACCCACACCGCTCAATTTTACCTTCAAAACCGCAACTCCCGTTTACCCCCTCGCACTCACCGCCGTCGAAAATGAAGCTTGTGCCATCGACCTTTATATCTTCGCTCACCAAAAAATGTCCGCCGATGGCTTTCAGCCTCAACGCGCCGCCGCCATTAATTTTGAGCCGTTTGAAAATTATGGCTACTTTCATGACTCACATACAACCGAATCAGAAATCCAACTTTTTTATCCGCCTTACATCGATACGATCAAACAAGTTCTGGCTCAAACGCGATCTTCCGAGGATGATCACACTTTTTATGTCATCGCCGAAGACCGCGCCAAGCCGCTTGTTATGCTCACCAAGCTAAGCCGCACTTTCCAGCCCGGCGAAATGAAAGACGATGCGTATCTGACAAATATAATCGCTTCACCTTATCTGCCAAAATATCATTCCACCGCTGCCGCATCGATCAAGGCAATCAATCTCGCTACCCTCGTCTTCGCAATACCCTTCATTCTCATACTTTTCATCGGCGACAAACCCATCACGACCGCAAAGCTCAAATATATTTTATCCCTCGCGATCATTGCCTTCGCCGTATACATCGTTAAATACAACAGCACCGATTCAATCCCCTCCTCATCGACTCGCTTGCACCCATTTCAACTCGCCAGCGAGCAACGCTATTTCTACTCAGGCCTCTGGCAACTTCTCAACTCACATGATAATGAGCCCCAACACCTCAACCACCAACTATTACAACACGTGGCTTCTCAGTTCCAAAAATCAAACGTCAAAACTTCAATCAAACCCGACACCCCTCCAACTCTCGAATCCGTCAAGCAATGCGTCGAAGAAATCATCGCCCATCCCATTGCTCATTTAGTTGACTATCATCAAGATTTGCATGCAGATCTAGACATGCTTCAGCTCATCAATCCGCATCACGACCCCAACTCATCTTCTTTGCCATACCGCTACGGAGCTGTCCCCGCCGGCTACATCATCAATACCGACAAAGACGGCCATTTCCAAATCGTTTTCTTCAACCAATTCGCCGCACCTTCCCAAGCCTACCCTCTTTTTGAATCACAAAAGACCCCGTAGGAATTACACCAATCCGCTCAGTTTCCCTTTTCGTGGTACTGCTTTCTTTCTCACGCCACTTCGCCACAATTGTTCGACAGCTAATTCGCCTAATCGCTTGATAGCCGGCTCAATCCGTTCGCTCCATGGCAGGCCTGTGTTGATCCGCATGCAGTTCAAAAAATCTTCTTCACGTGGGCTGAAAATCGGGCCCGGTGCAATCGCAATTCCTTCTTTAATCGCCTCATCATGCAGCCGTACTGAATCCACACCCACAGGCATCTCCACCCAGAGCACATGTCCGCCCGTTGGCTGACTCACTTTGGTTCCTTCTGGGAAATATTGTGATAAGTATTGCAGCATTAACCCTGTTTGCTGTTGATATACTTTTCTTAATTTGCGCAGATGCCGCTCATACCCTCCTCCATTCAAGTATTTAGCCATCGCGATCTGCCCTAATGTCGGAGCAGCCTGATTGATCGCTAATTTAATCTGCTCAACCTTCGCCTGATATTTGCCCGGCACGATCCACCCGACACGCATCCCAGGGGAAATTGTTTTACTAAACGACGAACAATAAATCACATGATCGCATTTGTCATAAGCCTTCACAGTCTTAGGCCGTTCTTCACCGAAACACAGATCACCGTAAATATCATCCTCAATTAAAGGCACATCGTATCGCTCCAGCATTCCTGCTAACGCCTTCTTCCTTGAGTCGCTCATGCACACGCCAAGCGGATTGCTGAAATTAGTGATCAGCACGACTGCTTGAATCTGCTTCATTTGCAGTGCTTTGCCTAAGCTATCAAAATTGACCCCATCTCTTGGGCTTGTCGCCAATGGTAAAATCTTAAGGTGTAAACTTTCTAACGTTACAATCAAATCGAAGTATGTAGGGCTTTCTACCGCAACTGTATCTCCAGGTTTCGTTACTGCCTTAAGCGCTAAATATACACTTTCTTTGGTGCCATTAGTGACTAACACATCTTCAGGCCCAACCGAAATACCACCGTACATCATGCGCTTACATACCGCTTTGCGAAATTCTTCCACACCGCGCGGTGTGTTGTACTTATGAACTAATTCACTTTCTTCACGCAATGCTTGGCCAATTAATCGATTCATTGTTTTTTGAGGAAAGCAATTTGTGTTCGGCACTGCTGCGCCAAAATGAAGTATTGATTCATCTTCAATGGATAATTTTAATTTCAACGACATCGCACGGTCGACCTTCACCGCTCTTGCCTTTGGTCGACTATCGCTTGGCTCGTCCAGTTTTTTTCCCGTTACATTCTCTCGGACATAATGCCCACTCTGTGGCCGCGCACTGACCAGCCCCCGATCTTCCAGTAAGCGGCACGCCTCTAATACCGTCGACATACTTACACCAAACTGCTGTTTCAATTTTCTCACTGAAGGCACACGATCGCCCGGCAGCAACACCCCCTCAACAATCATTCCCTCAATCCGATCCGCCAATTGTTCATACAGCGCCCCGCCTTCCCCGCGCGTCAACGGGCTGTTCTTCTTTAACGTTTCAATCGGGCTCATCGTTTCGCCTTTCGATCAGAACCATTCGGCACAAATTCAGCCTCAAAGAGGATATGTATATCCTAAGTCATACGTTTATTGCCCAACAGGCACACCTTGCCTGTGAAGTGACCGGTACAGTTTATTTTTATATAAACTGTACTGGTATCAATTATATCACACTGTATCTGTACCTGAAAATGTTTTTTCTAGAAGGCTGATACCCCCTCAGGCGCAAACCAGCACACTTTCTTTAAGAATCAACCAGTACACCCCGTAGAAATCGCACTGTACTCCACAACATTTGCAATATCTGCATCTGTTTCCCTTTTGTTCTATCTGCAAAATAGATACGTAAACAGAAAGGATGCATCATGCCAGAAGATGAAAAACAATCCGATCGACAACCCAACCAGCAGCCGCAACAATACATTGCGCCTCTCGGCTTTACTTCACTCACATCCCACATCCGACGTCAACGTAAACTTAAGCAGACAGCCAATACTGAAGGCCAACAAAGAACACATACCCCGCCACCAACGGAACACCCATCCAACGCTTGAACGCGCCTGTCTTTACGCTGCCTGCTATAAATATGCGCATCAGCACCAGCATTCCTACCATCACCGGCAGATGCATATACAAGAAGATCTCTGGTACATTCGCCTTCATGTCCACAATACCCAATGGCGCAGCCATCGCACTTACGCCAATCACAAACAGTACATTCAAAATATCTGCACCAATCACATTCCCCACCAGCAGTTCAGCATGCCCCTTTCGGATCGCTGTTACGCCCACAACAAGCTCAGGCAAGCTTGTACCAAAAGCAACCAATGTAGACGCGATTACCACCTGCGGAATCCCCGCTTTCTCTGCCAGCACTGTCACCGCTTGTACCAAGCCATCACCTGAAAATATGACCAAAACCAGCCCCGCCAGACCCATTCCCAGCAATACCCCCACGCCACGATCCTCTTTGCTCCGTTCTTCATATCCTCTCGCTTCAACTGTCTCTTCCTCTGAGACAAGCCTCGGTTCGCCATGCGGGTGCATCCGTGACCACTTCACGCTAATCACAAGATAGCCTACCAATAGCCCGACTAGCAATACGCCCACCCATCGCCCTAATACCGCCTCATCCCCCATGATCATATAAGCCCCCACACATAGTAACGCTAGCAACAAACCGGCCCCGAACTGTACCCACCCTTGTCTACTGAGCACAAAGCGATCAGCCGGTAAAGCGCACATCAAACATCCAACCCCGAAGATCAGCCCTGTATCTGCAATGATTGAGCCAACGCCGTTCCCTAATGCCAGCCCCGCATCCCCAGACCAAGCCGCTAATACACTCACCGCAGCCTCAGGCGTTGTCGTTCCCAAACTTACAATCGTTGCCCCAATAATGACTTCAGGCATCCCCAATCTCTTCGCGATCCCTGCCGCCCCTTCGACCAGCCAATCCGCCCCTTTGATCACGCAGAACATCGCAAACACCACGATCGCCATTAACAGCAAACCATGCGTATCCGCAAACCAAACCTCAGGCAATAGATTTCCTAGAAATAGCATCCGCAAATCATAACACACCCGCCGCCACACATCTGCCAATCCCACCTACTTTCATCCACACACCTGCATTTTTTATAAACTAGCCTCCCTGCTCAGTGGCCGATTCACCACCGACATTCCCAATCCCTCTAACTGCTTTTCAGTACACAGCAGTCTCGCACGTTTGTTCAAATACTCCGCCATCTCAGCTTCGCCAATCCGCTCCGCAGCGACTGCAAGCAATCGATGCACCACGCCGCACTGAGCTGCCGGCAACAACTCCAGCATTTCCAGTTTGTTATCCAGATTACCCACCGCTGCCGCATCATTTCCCACAATAACTTCATACCGAATCTGCAAGCACAGCCGCTGTAGCCCTTCCAATAAAGATAACCGCATCCCATGCAATTGCCTAAGCGCCTCATAGGCACCAGTCATGTCTCTTAATTCTATTGACGCCTCAGCCCAGATCAGCAGCAGATGCCCTCTGGATCCCTCAGCCGGCCCCAATCCATGCTTCAGTACCCCGCGACAGATCGCCGCGGATTCCACGTAATGACCTTGTCTGTGACGCACCATTGCCAGCCGGTGATATATCATCAGCCGAACCCACTTCAAAAGCGGCTTCCTTTTTAACGCCATCCCCGCCCACACCATCACTCTTCCCGGGTCGCGATCCACCAGCCCCGATATCTGACCCAGTTCTCGTCCCGTTCGTGCGTTCACCGAATTCAACATGAACCAGCCCACAATCAGAAGCACCATCAGCAGCCCACTCCCTTCAAAACCGCTTCCCCCATTTTCACCTTGACCGCTTGGGCCAAACAGTAAAAACCATACAAACACGCCGCCCAGAATCGCCAACGATCCCCAGCGTAATAGCCCATCTACCTTGAGCTGTTTTGCCAATTCTTCTTCCGAAAAATCGACCCGGCTTATCACTTGCTTGTTCTGTTGTTTATGATCCATACCTTGTTTCATCTTACCTCAAACGCGCTTCATTCGATGTGTATATCATGGGGCATTTCGAATTGTTTAAACCCAATTCAATCGCCACTAAGCCCCAGAACGAAACATCTCCTTCCCGCTCTTTACTTCAGCAGGCAATCGGCTTAATAAATGCTCTTCACGCATCAGACACACCGCATTTCTCCACCAGGTCTTGGCTTTCTCCATTAACCCCGCTCTCTCTTCATCACCGGTCGCGCGTTTTGACATCTCGTAACAGCATGTCGCCATCAGGGCATGTCCGTACCCCGCCTCAATTCCCATTGGCCGGATGTCATCTAACAATCGATTAGATAATAAAAATCCTTCTTCAAAGTGAAATGTCTTCACGCATTGTAGCAGTTCCGCATACGCGACCGTTGCCCCCAAGATGGTTCCTTTGTAATCATCTTTCACCCCCCGCATCGCCCGTAGCGCACTATCAGCATCTGCCAATCGATCCTCCATGAGCCACGCAATCGCTCGGAACACGCGCAATTGTTTCACCCCATCACCCTCCAACGGCAGCCGCTCTATTAATTGGTCATATGCCTCCGCACTGGCTTCATAACACTTTAATTCACCCAAACAATGCGCAATCACATTAGCCATCCGCATATACAACCCATGCCGCCGTCTTGCCTGCGGAAGCAGTGTCCATGCACCCCGTAACGCCTCCACATATTTCCGTCGCATCGCCAGTTCATCCACCCTCATTCCTTCGCGTTCTAGCTTTCGCATCCATCTCACCCGCCACATCGCCACACCAAACACCCCCAAAAACACACCCCACAACAAGATGGTCAAAGCCAAATTGTTCGTCAACATCAGCAGTACAATCACACCCACACCAACAAATAGCGGTAACCTCACCAGCCACAACGAATCCTGTTCTGGCCGATTTCGCTCAAACAAATCCCTGACCTGGTCTAACCGGGGCGGCGTAAATTCCAAATTCTTGGCATCCTTCTTCATATCACAATCTTTCACCACAGTTCGTCTAGAGCCGTTTGCGTCATTAATTGCCATATCAACTCAAAGCCACAATCGGCAGCAGCCTACGAAAATAGCCTTTTCATATAACGGCATACTGCCACCGAGTAAATAATGACGCAAGACGCTCTAGATACTGCATTAGGTCATCATGTATTCAAACGCAGCCACCACGCCATGCATATCCGCAATCATGTGATTGGCCAACGCGTTAGTGAAGCGTTTTTTAGTGCAGCGCGTTTTAATCACCCGCCCCACTATACACTTATCGTCCTTTCCCTTATCCAATCGCCTCTGAAAATCTTCAAGCTCTCAGCCAAATTCGCGCGCAAAAACTCCTCACACCGCTCGCACAGCTACCCATCAAAAGCAGCTATTCGCGCATTAACCGCTCAATATCAGCCAGCAGCGCACTCCGCTCCTCACTGTGATCAAGGTCATAATAGTTGTAGATCCGCCCCTGTTTATCCACCAACACAAACTTCGCACTATGTGCAATCGGCATCCCCGTCACCTCAGGCTGATTCTCAAGTGGCAACAAAAATTGTTTCTCAACGATCTCCCAAACCTTTTGCTGGTCACCAGTTACGAAATGCCACATTGCCGGATCCGCTCCCACGCCCACTTCGTCATCATACCCATACCGGTTCAGCACCTCCGGCGTATCGTTCTTCCCATCCACCGACATACTCACAAACCGCACCTGATCCTGTACACCCGCTTTCTTTAGCGTGTCTTGTACTTCCGCCATCCGCATCGACATGATGGGGCACACCAACGCGCACTCTGTAAATATAAAATCATAAATCACCACCTTACCTCTGTAATCATCCTGACTTACAGTTTGATTGAAAGCATCCGTGAGCTCCCAATTCGGTGCGTCCAAAAGCAGCGGCACCTTCCCCTCAGGACTCACATCTGAAATCCGATTCCTCGCCCCCGGCGCCCCGTCACGCAGCACACTCAAAGTCATCACCGCCGTTCCCGCAAGCGCAAGCAACGCGACCACCCAAACCGTAAAACGTTGCAGCCCACGTATCCGTCCCAAAGACCGACTGTGATCAATCTCTTCATTGTTGTCTGATGTTTGCATATTCATAGCCTCGAACTTACAGGCGCTCAATCTGTTTGTCCCCACTTCCCTCTCACCTTTCCCCGTATCTCAACCGCGACTCAAGCCCGCTTATTCGCCACTTTAGCACACAACCCGATTAATACCGCAGTAAACACGATCGTGACCACCCAGGCTAGCCACAACGGAATCGTCCCCGATTCAACCCCAATCAAATGTGCGCAAACGATTGTGTATCCGTAGGTTAATGGATTGATCAGCATCAAAATTTTCAATCCGATCGGTGCGCCAGCCAGTGGAAAGAGCGCCCCGCATAAAAACCACATCGGCATCAGTAGCACATTCATGATCCCATGAAACGCAGCTGTCGAATCCATAGGCCAGGCAATGGCCAGCCCTAATGCAGTCAACGAAATGGCCACCACGATCATCGCCGCTGCCGCTGGGATCAATCCCCAAACACTCGCCTGCGGCGCATCCATAAACGGCCAGATCAATGCAGTCAGGATAAAAGCTTGAACCACCGCTACAGTCGCGCCCCCAAGAATCTTGCCCAACACAATCGCCGTCCTCGAAACCGGGGCGACCATAACCCCCTGCAAAAACCCAGATTTACGATCATCAATGACACTGATTGTTGAGAAAATCGCCGTGAACAGCAGCACCATCACAATGATCCCCGGGAAGAAATAGGCTAAATACCCAATCCCTCCCGCGACACCTATAGCAGCTTCCTCAGAGGCCGGGGGAGCAAATGAGCTATTCAACCCAAATCCCAGCATAAGCCACAACATCACCGGGAACGCAAGCGCCGTCGCCAGCCGCGATTTCGCCCGGAAAAATGTGACCATTTCCCGCTTCCAAAGCGTCATGATCGCTAACCTGGAATTCGATGAATGAGCCAAATCAGAGTGATCTATATAAGACGCGCTCTTAGGTGCGCGCTGATTAGCAGCCTGAAGCTCATCCGATGTGGTGGATAAATTCGAGCCTGCTGTATCTCGGGAGTGTGCGGGCGTGTTCATGATGCTGATCTCGTGTTTCTCGTGTGCTAGATATGTTAGCAGGTCAGCGGTTCCAAGTTGAGTATCAATCTGTAACCAAGAGACCGAACTGTCTTATTGTGGGAATGTCGTAGTTATTTCGCTTTCAGATCATGAGAACACCCATTTATGATCGCGATGAACCATGACGATAATGGCAAAGCAATGCAAAACAAGCACAAAAATAAAGTTATCGTTCTGGGGACAGGTAATGCAGCACTCTCCGCCGCGATGTCAGCACTCGACCACGGAGCGTCTGTCACGATCCTTGAAAAAGCGCCAAAACCTGAGTTCGGTGGCAACACCCGTCTCACTACCGCAGCACTCCGCGTCTCCTTCACCGACCCCAATCAAATCCGTGAGATACTCGATCAAAGCTATACGGATAATGAATGGTCAAGTATTGAGATTGAACCGTATCCCAATGATAAATTTATATACGAAGTCATCCACAAAACCGGTCATGGCCGACCTAACCCCGAGTTAGTCGAATGGTTTACCAATCAATCACTCGACATCATTCATTGGCTCAAAGACCGCGGTGTACGCTTCGAACTCGCCGAATATCTTTCGCAATTCGATCTCACAAAACAGCATGGCTCGCAAAAGCGTACCTATCGCGGCGGGGTCGTCATTCAAGCCGTCAAAGGCGGTGCCGGCATGGTTCAGCCAGAACTTGCATACGCCAAATCCAAAGGTGCCGAAGTACACTATGAGATGCCCGCTGAAGACCTCATCACCAACGACAAAGGTCACGTCGTTGGCGTCGTTGCTCGTGATCAATCCGGCACACTTTGTAAATTCCACGGCACAGTCGTCATCGGATCAGGCGGATTCGAAGCTTCCTCTGCCAGACGTTCGCAATTCCTCGGATCACGTTGGTGTGACCTCAGGCAACGATGCGTGAAATTCAACACCGGCGAAATGATCTTCGCAGCCGTCAACGCCGGAGCCGCAATGGTTGGCCACTACGCCGGCGCACACATCACACCCATCGACCCCGATTCCCCATTCACCGGCGGCCTCAACACCTGCGAACGTACCAACCGACTCGCCTTTTCATGGGGTATCACCGTTAACAAGCAGGGCCATCGTTTCATCGATGAAGGCTCGCACTGGAACAATCAAATCTATGTCGACGTCGGCCGCGCACTTCTCGATCAGCCCGATCAAATCGGCTACCAGGTTTTCGACGCCCGTGGCGCAACGTATCGCGAACCTCTCTATGCCGAACAAAAACAATTCTTTCAAGGCAACGATCTCAAAACCCTGGCCGAACAAGCAGGTATCGCACCCGATGCATTCATGAAAACCATCGAAGCATTTAATAAAGCCGCGAAACACAACACCCACATGTATGACCCGACCCAGCTCGATAGCCAGTCAACCAAGGGACTGGATCTCCCCAAAACCAACTGGGCCTTGCCTATTAAAGAAAAACCATTTTCCATCTACCCCGTCGTTCCCGGTGTCACCTTTACCTTCGGCGGGCTCGCCTCAAATACCCATTGCCAAATCCTCGCCAGCAACATGCACCCAATCCCCGGTCTCTTTGGCTGCGGTGAAGCCACCGGCGACTATTTCTACTACGCCTACCCCACCGGTTCCGGCCTCATCAAAGGTGCCGTCACCGGCCGCGAAGCCGGCAAGCAAGCCGCATCTTACGCAAAACAAGTCTAATAATAAGTTAGAGTATACAAAACGATTCACTCATTTATATCATCGCGTCAACACGAGCGGAATAGAATTGTCTCGTTAGTCTTCGACGATATAGATGCAGCATAAACAATGGCAACAGAGTAATACAAACACAAACCGCATAAAAAGTCGGTGAAATTCGCCAATTATCCGCCGCATCACATCCCTTCAAATTCTGTCCGCCTTTGCTCCGCCCACTTGAGCCACCTTTAAAGTCTCCCAAATAATCCGCACTAAATGTCGCATCCATAAACGCGAGTCGCTGCGTCTTCCCAATCGTCGCATACCTCATCAAGTCCTCCGCCAGTTTCTCATGTGCCATCGCCCCCTCAAACAATTCAACTCGCTTCAGATACCCCAACACCGCCTCCTTGCTAAGCGGTACCCATCCCACCTCCGGCAACTGGCTCCGATCCGTCGCATACCGAATAAAGTAATCATTCACCCGAGGCCGCATCCCACTCAGCAATAGCAAACAGTTCGTCTCACCCGAATGAATGTGATACGGCCGCGGCTCAGGATTCACCGTCAATTCATGGTAAAAATCAAACACTTCATGCGGTACAATCGCCACCGTATCATCCACATGATTAAACAATAGAAATTCTTTTGGTGCTGCAAATCGCATCTCCCCACGCCATCTTTGTTCTATGATCGACTGCTCACGAACATAAAAATCAACAGCCGTCAGCACCGGCGGGTGGTCAAGCCATGTCATTACCTTTGCCGGTTTCGGAAACCGATTAAATGGTTCACTTATCGTATCAATCTGTAAAACAATCTCACGGCGAATTTTCTGATCTCGATAGTGTACAGGCCCGCGCGTATATTCACGATAAACCGTAAAGCGATCACCAATCCGCTGCCTGTAAGTGTCATACACCCATGAATCAAACCCGATTGCTCCAAAGACTGCTACCACGATCACCGTAAAAATATATCAAATTAAACCCATACGTTATCGCAAGCGGAAATTCAGACTGAGATGGTAAGCACCCCGTCTTCGATAAATTTGCCCCACACTCCGGGCAATGCACGTCCCCATCTTTGCCCGCCCTCAAATGAACCGCAGCATATCCGCATTTTCTGCATTCCGGATATACGACTGGATGACGCCTAATCGTGCGATAGATGTAATAGATTGCATCTCCACGCTGGCTCGTCATTGGAATACCATCCCGCAATGCCTCGCCTTTTAATTCAAACTCCGTTTGCATGCATCTATTCTAAATGTTTCGGACTGTTTTCACGACCCTCCATCTCATCCTCTGGATACTTCCCATGCTTAAAATAATAAATATTATCTTTCAATGATTTCAACATCCCCTCCCGCCCTTGTTCTGCCTTGCACAGCGTTCGGTACGCCGGCCCAGCCAGACTTGTCGAACGGAGTACTAGCTCCAAATCGCCTAACGAATCCAAAAACTGATCCTCCATCTTGCTGTATTGGTACGTCTGGTTTTGGGTCTCATCCAATAAACCCGCATAAAGCTGAACCGTCTTATACCGATCAATCTGTTTCACGTGCGTGTATTGCCAAAACGGCACCGGATCAAACCCATGAAACAAATACCCTTCTGGCAACACATATTCCTGAACCTCACCCAACTCATCAAACAATTGCATCATCGTAAATGCATCCGACAAAATCGCATCCGTCATCATTAAATTTAAATCAAACCCTTCATTTCGAATCATTTGAAGCAATTTCTCTAATTGCGATTGATCCAAAATCTCATGCCCCATTGTCACACTAATCATCGGATAGGTTCCCTTCGCATTGATCGAAACCCGCACCAACTGACTGATCTGATGCGGCTCCGCCTCAAGCATCCGCGACAGCTTCACCAGATTCTTTAAATCCTGAAAAATCGTTTCATGATCCTCATCATGATAATTTAAAACGATCCGCACCTTGATCAATCTCGTTAAACTTCGCATTCTCCTTAAGTGTGGCATCAGTGGCCCAAGCACCTCATTGAAATCACTCGGAAACCGCGCCGCTCCCACATCATCCGGCAACTGATCCAAATAATCCAACACCTCCCCATTCACTTTCAGCAATCCCTCCGCCGCCGCGCGCACATCCCCCGGCATCGCCTCAACCTCACCTATCGACTCAACCTCACCTATCGGCTTCACCCCACCACGAACATACAACGGCACATCAAAAGGGTACTCCGCTTTACGATTAAATATCGAAATCTTCTCCGTCATCTCCTGTGGCAATTTTAACTTCCCCAACTTCTCACCAAACACCCTTCCCAAATCAACATCCCCATGCATATCGTAATACGCATTGATCTCATCACCACTCCGATACATCGGCATATTGTTGAACGCCATCTCCGCTCGTACATACAACCCAAACCAGACCAACAAATAAATCGCGACAAGTAGCGGCCCCGCAAGCAGGATTGCCAACGTCTGCTTCCGCTTCGTCGTCATACGATATATCCATAAATCGCGGTACTTCGGGAACGGCTCCCTTTGATCATCTTCTACAGTGACCAATCTTGATGTTTTTGACATGTAATCACTCCGGAAAATTGATTCAACAAAATCCCCCTCTCACCGCCCACCAACGGTATAGATATGACGTACCCATCACATACACATTTCAGCAGCAATCTTTACAAATCTTCAAGAAATTGAAAAATATGAGAAAAACCAGAGTCATGCATCCGTCTCATGTCATAGAAGAGCAGTATTCAGGTGCAACCGCCCTTGATTAGGTATCATAGGCCAATAGTCATTTTTAATTTTCCGCCAGTTTTCACCATTTGCTGGCTACGCTAATAGCTTCTGGGAGATCCCAAATGAAACGTATTCTCGTTATTTTGATGATGTTGTTTGCATGCGTATTGAATGTGCATGCCGACGATCTGCGTCGCTTCGTCCCCGCCGATTCCGTTGCCTATTTTGGATGGGAATGTGGCACCTCCATGGGCGATGTCTACACCAACTCCAATGCCGCCAAGATTGCCGAAAAAATCGGCCTCGAAAAGCAGATCGATCAAGTCGCTGAACTGATTGGCAAGATCGTCGCTGAAGAAAACGGCAACCCCCAAGCCGCGATGCAAGTCAACATGGTCGTTGGCCTCATCAAATCTCTCAGCAAAACCGATGTCGCCATCTACGTCCGTGGCGGTCTCCGCATGGATATCCCCATCGAAGTCGGCCTCATCTGTAAAAGCGAAACCGAAAAAGCGCAACTCCTCGGCAGCATGCAGATGTTCAACATGATGAGCGGTGGCTCAGACCAAGGCATTGTTCAAATCATCGACAACGATGAAATCTTCGGCATGATCGTCGGTGGACAAGCCGATGCAGGACTACAAGATTACGGCTCGCACGACGCCATCACCAATAACGACAGCTTTAAGAAACTCATCGCCGCCGGACAAAGCAAAGCCATGATCGTCGGCATGCTCGACGTTCAAGGCCTCCTCGCTTTACTCGGCGAACAAGGCGTCTTCGAAATCTCTCAAATGCAAGGCGGCCCAGATCCCATCATCATCCTTGATGAACTCGGCATCCTCGGCATCGACAGCGTCGGCTTCCGAGCCGGTATCCTCGGCAAAGACTGGGAACACGTCACGGCCATCTTCACTGAAGGTGAGCGCAAAGGTCTGCTTAAAAACCTTGAAACCGACCCCATCTCCGACGAGGATCTCGCCGTCGTCCCCATGACCGCCACCTACATGCAGGTCGTCAAATTCGATATTGCCAAGCTTGTTGAAGGCATCAAACAATTCGCCTTCAAAATGGAACCCGAAGCTGAATCGCAATTCAATCAAGGCATCGCCATGGCTCGAGCCATGACCGGTGTTGATGTCGAATCCGATGTCATCAAGCAGCTCGGCAACACCTGGGCCATGTACACCGATCCCGGCGTCGGCGTCCCCAACATCCTCGGCATATGTGTCACGAACAAAGTCAAAGACGGCTCTAAACTCGCCGCCACCATCGACAAACTCGTTGCGTTTGCCAATCAGCAAATCACAAAAAACAATGACGGCCCAATGCAATTCACCATCCGTCAAATCCAAGAAGAAGGCATGACCATCCATACCCTCCCGGTCATGATTCTTTCCCCTGCAATCGCTGTGAAAAATGACTGCCTCATCTTCGCACTCAACCCTCAAGCCGTCATGGTTGCCGGTGATCAGATCAGCTCCGACAACGGCACGATCGTCGACAACGCGCAATTCGACATGATCCGCAAACAGTTTGCCGGCCAGCCTCTCAGCAGCATCATGTATGCCGACCTGCAGCAAACCGCTCCCGGCATGTATCAGCAATACCTTCAGCTCAGCCAGATGGCCATGACCTTCAGCGGCATGGGGAATGGCAATGATGTC
The DNA here is from genome assembly GCF_007747445.1 of Poriferisphaera corsica. NCBI lineage: Bacteria > Pseudomonadati > Planctomycetota > Phycisphaerae > Phycisphaerales > Phycisphaeraceae > Poriferisphaera > Poriferisphaera corsica. The sequence continues at coordinate 3,543,358 of NZ_CP036425.1, read as the reverse complement.
GTCGGCCTCATCCCCCCACTTAACCGCATCATGCGTTTCATGAAGCCAATGGGCGGCGCAAGCTGGACCAATGAGCAAGGCTACTTTTCACGCTCTGTCACACCATTCCCAACCGCAGAATTCATGAGCCCGCACGGCGCCATGATGGGTGGTCTTCCCGGCGCAGCCATGGGAGCAGGTATCATGCTCCCCGCTCTCGGCGCCTCTCGTCGTACCGCTCGCCAAATGCAAACCAACACACAAATGCGTGGCCTGCACCAATCGCTCGTCATGTATGCTCAATCTAATCGTGGCCGGTATACCAACGACCTCTACGACCTCGTCGATGGTAACTACTTCACGATTGAATACATCCTCTCGCCAATCGCAGGCAAAACCCCGCCCAAAGATTTCGACGTCTGGTCAAGTGATCAGCAACGTGCTTGGGTACTCGCCAACACAGACTTCATCTTCGTCCCCAACCTTAAAGAAGATCTCAATACGCTCCGTGTCGCAGGCTTCCTTGACCCTGAAGTCACCGGCTTCAACGGCGGCAGCATCGTCTACAACGACAACCACGTTGAGTGGCATAACGGAGAGAACTTCATGAAAGAACTCGAAAAAATCGAAGACCAAACCGGCGGCATGACTTGGCAGGACTGCATCGAAGCCACACGCAATCCAAAGCCTTGGAGCGAAGAAGAGCATAAAAAACACAAAAGCAAGCTCACAAAATAAGACGCTCAAATGAGCTTTTAATAGAAAAAACGACCCAACTGGCCACCTCGAGTGGCCAGTTTTTTTATCTCTAGAGCTGTTTGCATCATTACTGACAACAATCACTAGCCGCCGCGACACCTCGCGGCGCGCCAATAAGCTCACAGCAAACCTGTAAATGTGCAAATGCTTAATCCAGCTTATTGGAAATTTGTAGCAAATAACCACGCAATTTGCGCTAAAATAACCTAATTTGGATAAGCAGGCAGGGTAAACCGCTGTGGCGTAAAGAGATACAAGAAACTTAATATAATGAAATATTTCATTGCATCATATTTATGTGCTGTTATAATACGGTGAAATATTTCATAAGACTTGGAAATATGCTGTCAGGTCGATCAAAGAGTCGGGCCGCAGTGGTTGATAGGGCAGGGAAATCTTTTGGGTCATTGGGATGACTCAAAAGTGATAAAAAGGGGGGGGATGAAGTTAATGGAGTTTGTAATGAGTCGTGCCACCACATCTAAAAAGACCAAACGCAAAACCGCACGCCGCGCTTCCGCCAACGGTACGATCTCAATCTCAGATGTCGCCAAGCACGCCAACGTCTCCCTCGGCACAGTCTCGCGTGTATTGAACCGTCACCCATCCGTCGGCAGCGATCTACGGAAAAAAGTCCTCGCAAGCAGCCGCTCCCTCGGCTTCGTCCCCAAAGTCTCACACCGCTGCGTTGCCGTCATCACCGGACGATACTCACCCGCCATGCCCATCGGCTACGTCTCCGCCATGACCTCTCTCGTCTCGCAGGAACTCGCCAGCCGTGGCATGGCCGTCGAACTCATCGACATCGGCAATATCGAACTTGCATACGAAGCTCACATCGACGGTGTCATCGGCATCGTCTTCGATCAACGCCTCACCGAACTCACCTCAATCCCCAACCTCCCCATCGTCTCCATCAACAAACCCATGGTCGAGCACGGCATCGGCTCCGTTTACGCCGATCACTACCAGCAAGCCGAAATGGCCTGCAAATACCTCCTCCAGCAGGGTCACCGCGAGATCGCATTCATGGAAATCGAACGCGGCGAATGGGGCTCATGTGAACGCACCGCCGCCTTCTGCGACGTTATGAACGAAGCCGGCCTCATCGTCGATCCCTCGCGCATCTGCTACACCATCGAACAACCCGTCTACGACATCCTCTCTCGATGGTGTCAACGCGGCGTCACTGGCATCCTCAATTTCTCCGAAGATGTCAGCCTCGAAGCCATTCACATTCTCAGCAACGTACTTAGCAAACAAATCGGCCGCGACATCTCAACCATCTCACTCGAAGATGTCCCCATCTATCAATACCTCACCCCACCGCAAACCGTCGTCCGCCAGCCGCTCGCCGAAATGGCCAAAATCGCCGTCGATAACATCATCAAACAAGTCGAAGATAAAGATTCTACTCAAGTCATAGATATCAAGCTCGAAACGCAACTCATCGAGCGTGATTCAGTCGTAAATCTGTCTATTTAACGAAGCGAATTAAGGATCATTTCAAAAAACCAAACACGAAAACGGAGGATTGGTTGATGTTGAAGAATAGTAAAAAATTAATGGGTGTTTTATCAATCGGAGCGTTGATGACAACAGGTGTAAACGCCGCAGTCATCGACAACATGGATAATGCGGATATGTTCAGCGCCGCTTTTGGTGCCGCATCCGCTGCTGACAACGGCTCCGGCCAAGTTGTCTTCAGTAAATCTGCTGGTGCATCCACAGATTCAGGCATCACATGGAGCGATCTTGGCGGCGCTAAAATCTCACTCACCGATTCACTCGTCACCATCACCGCTCACGAGCCCGCAGACAACGACTACATCAACATCAACGCCATCTACTTCGATGCCGCCGGTGATTATGTCGGTCAATCACTCGTCCTACCCGATACAAACGCCGAAACGCCCATCAATTTCGATGTCGCCATCGGCACTCTTCCCGCAAACGCCGCAAGCTACGTCCTGCAGATCCGTATCTTGCCTTGGGCCGCCGCCGAAGCCTCATACACCTTCGATCAAATTTCTGCGCAAGCCGTACCCGAGCCTGCTTCCATGCTGCTTCTCGGTGCTGGCGGGTTGTTGATGCTGCGACGTCGCAGTTCGTGATATGACTAACGTGATATAGCCAACATTCATTTGTATCACACCATCATTTCACACCTTATTTTGCAGCCTGGACGGGTGGTTGCGGCTTTGAGATTCAACACAGAGCCTTATCGATTTTTTTCGATCTTCGCTCGAAAGAGCCGTGACCACGCGTCTTTTTTACATGACAATATGTCCTATCTAATGCAGGGAGTGCGTCGATGAAATTTATCCGCCGTAACAAAGGCTTCACCCTAATTGAACTTCTCGTAGTTATATCAATCATTGCATTGCTGATCGGTATCCTTTTGCCCGCCCTCGGCGCCGCACGTAGAACCGCCCAGCAAATCGCCTGTGGCTCAAACATCCGCAACGTCATGACTGCTCTGTTCATCTACAGCGAAAATCACGAGGGACACCTCCCTCCTATGAACCTGATCGATGACGGCGATTACATCGACTGGTCAAAATTTATGCTCGATCAAGACCTACTCGGCAGCGGCGAAGTTTTTGAATGCCCCAGTGATGATGTCAACCGTCGTGACAATCTCATCGACATTCAAAACCGGTCCTACGGCGTCAACTCCATGAAGTGGAACCACGTCTGGCTCTCCGACAATGGCTACAAAACACCTTGGCCTAACTACACCGCAGTCGGCGTGACCTACAACGATCTCGGTACAGAAAAATTCGAGAACATTCCGCTTCACGTCTTCATGATCGGTGAAATCTACGACCGTCCCGGCATCGAAGGCTCAGCAACCAAAGTCGGCATCGCCGAGAACGAAGGCATGGATTTCCTCCCCGGTAAAGTCCACCCCGATCGCGGCGGCAACTACGGCTTCTCCGATGTCCACGTCGAATTCCTCCAATTCGATGAAGTCGACAAGTTCCGTGGCGACACCCCATACAACAACGACACCGGCGATCACTGGAAATGGAAATGAGGCCCACATTGAAGCAGTACCCAATCCCCTCTCTGACAATCATCATCAGCCTCGCCCTCACGCTCCTCACAACCTCACTACACGCACAAACCCTACAAAACAAGGCAGAGTGGAATGTCGCCGGCAACGGCCCGCATCTCATCGCTCACTACATGCCCTGGTTCGCAGTAACCCCCGAAAATCAGCCCAGCAACAAAATTTGGCAACACTGGCGCTGGGATGATCCCGCTCATCGCCGTGACCCTAACACCAAGTTAGATAACGGCCAACGCCAAATCTCATCCGTCTACTACCCCGCCATCGGCCCCTACAGTTCGTACGATCGCTCTGTCATCCGTTACCACATCAAAACCGCACAAGCTATCGGCGTAAAAGCTTTCGTCGTCATCTGGTACGGCCCCGATACCCCCGACTCCGATCGCATCATCCCAATTCTCCTCGAAGAAGCAGAAAACCTCGATTTCAAAATCGCCATCTGTTACGAAGAGAAAATCAATTGGGCTCCATACCGTGACCCCAAATCTCGCAGCGAGATCGTCAAGACCGCAACTGCCGACCTCGACTACATCCTCACCAATTACGGCACCCACCCCGCTTACCTCAAACGAAACAACAAGCCCTTCGTCATGCAATTCAATTACTGGGGCGAAGATGACCTCGGCCCGCGACAGATCCTCGCCGATGAATGGCAACAGATCTACACCTCACTCAATAACAACCTCTACTTCTGCCGTCAAAACCTCGACCGCCCCGACCTTCACGGCCCGCTTCAATCTGCATTCATGTGGTTCAAGCCAAACCGCGATCATTGGGATCAGGACTTCAAGCATTTCAGTCAAACCGCTAACAACCTCAAAGCTCAAAACAAACTTGATTTCTTCATGACCGTCATTTGTCCCGGCTTCGATACAACCAACGTCTGGGGTTGGGGTGGTGGTCCCCGTGTTCTCGAACGCAATGGCAACGATATCCTCGAATACACCATGTCCCGCGCAAGTGAAGGCAACCCCGAACTCATCCAACTCATGACTTGGAACGATTGGGAAGAAGCTACCGCCATCGAGCCCTCCCGCGAGTTTGGCTTCGACTACCTTGACGCCATCGAAAAATGGTGGAGCAACCAAACCGGTCGCCCCGTCGATCTCAAAGACAATCGCGCACCGTTGCAGGAGTTCATCAACAACATGACTCCGCAGCAAAAAGCTGAGTTCCCTAAAGCAGAACAATCAAAACTGCTCAAGAACTAACTCAAGAAAAGCTCAGCAATACGAGCTGTCGCGAGCTTTATCCTAAACCATAAATAAAGTAGGTGATCGGCATATCCACCCTGTGCCGGTCACCTTACTTTTTATATCGATCCCAGCATCAATCGCCGTTCACCACATATCTTCTTTCATAAGATTCCACGCATTGATGATTCCCACTCAGATCTCAATCCGTTACGATGAACCAACAATAAGAATCAAAATATTTCAAATTTATTTGTTGATGGCCATGTCGAAAAATTTGATCCCGATGATTTCATACAGGAACTCGAAAACATCAAAACACAATCCGGCATGACTTGGCAGGACTGCATCGAGGCCAATCGCAACCCAAAACCTTAAAGCGAATAAGCGTCAAAAGAATATGCAATCACTCACCAGCGAATCCAATGAACGCTTCTCCTGCTGAATGAGGAAAATAAAGCACAAAAACCTGCCATATGCAGGTTTTTTCATATTTAGATTGAAGCCACTTTCGCATCCGCAAGAAATAGATTAGTAGACAGGGATGTTGTTAAATTATCAGGACCTTGCCTGATCCGGCAGATAATATTGGGACGGTGTATCATACTGGCCGATATATCAATATCTGTTTGGAGATTTTCGGCGATCATGCGCCCGCATCACTTGTTGATAGTCCGCAAGAACGCAATCGATAATCACGACAGTCTTGGATCAATGGCCAATAATATCGGGCCGCATCCAATTTAAATGGATAAATACACAAAGAAGCTGATACCAAAAATCGCATAAAAGGAACGAGAATGCCTCTGGTACCCACAGTTATCGAAAAGACCGGCCGCGGCGAGCGGGTTTACGACATCTATTCACGTCTGCTCAAAGACCGAATTATTTTCCTCGGCGGCGCCGTGACCGATGAAACCGCGAACCTTGTTGTCGCCCAGCTTTTGTTCCTTTCCAACGAAGACCCCAACAGCGACATCCACTTCTACGTCAACAGTCCCGGTGGGTCTGTGACCGCTGGTATGGGTGTCTATGACACCATGCAGTTCATCCGACCCAAAGTCCAGACCTACTGCATCGGCCTCGCCGCCTCAATGGGCTCCGTCCTATTCATGGCTGGCGCCAAGGGTTCTCGGCACATGCTCCCCAACAGCCGCGTGCTGCTTCACCAGCCACTACTCGGCGGCGTAAGTGAAGGACAAGCGACCGACCTGTCGATTCAGGCCGCTGAAATGCTCAAGACACGTGAACGCCTGTACAACGTGATGTGCGATCACACCGGCCAGGACTTCGACACCATCGCGCGTGATTGTGAACGCGACAAATGGCTCGACGCTCAAGCCGCTGTTGAGTATGGTTGTGCTGACGATGTTCTCAAGCACTTGCCAACTGACAACGACTAATTGCCAAAAGACGCGAATAGGCGTCATTAGGCTATAAAGCGATCATCAGTTGCGATGCAGCTGAATAAAGGGACGACGCATGACCAGCGTGAATACGCAACATGATCAACGTATGATTTTCAGTCATCGATCGATGATGAGTGTGCTGATGCTGTTGTGTGCCGCGGTGATATTGTCCGGCTGTAGCGTGAAGATCGGCGGCGGTGACAAGAAAGTCAGCGAAGTCATCGAAGAGAACCTTGAACTGCGTAAGCAGGTGAAGGAACTGGACGAGCAGTTGGAACTGCGTATATCGGAAGCGAAAGCGCTTCGACAGCAGATCAATGCGGGCAAGGAGCCGATTCCCGGCGCTGAGCCGCCGGTTCTGAGCCGTATTAAACTTGGCAGGTACAGCGGTTCGATCAGCGATGATGGTGCGGTCGGCGATACGCAGGTTGTTGCGTATGTGCAGACGGAAGATCAGTTTGGTCGGATGTTGCCGGTCGCGGGTGTTGGAACGATGCAAGTTGTTCTGATTCCCGATGATGGTGAGCCGCGGATGATCGTTGAGAAGCGTATTAATGCGAAAGAGTGGCGCGAATCGTATCGCTCGAATTTTACTGGGACGCATTACACATTGCGGGCCGATTTGCCATCGGATATGCCGATGGGCACGTTTGATGGAACGCTGCGGGTCACATTGCGGCAAGCAGATACCGGCGCGGTGTTTTCAACCCAGTTGCCGATTAAGATCATGCGTCAGCCTGAGCCAGAATCGATCAAGCATGAAGCAGATGATGCTGAGGCGGTGAAAGATCAAGAGAATCATGCGGCGATCAATGCTGAGGCCTCTGAAACTGATGTTTCGGATGTTGCGGAAACGACGGCGGATGTTGAAGATCATGCGGCAGACGGTGAGAAGGGGATCGTGGCTGACGAGAAGTAATTGTTGGCTGTGAAATTTGATTTGAATGAACGCACCCGTGAACGAATGTTTGCGGGTGTTTTTTTGTTGATGGCGCGCACGTTTTGTTTGAAAGTTGGTTTTAAAATTTTGATTTAAGGTTGGTTTTTAGATGGTTCTATTCGCGGGTTAGTCGAGTGGATGATTGAAATTGTGAAGTTGGATGTGAAAAGTAAGAAGTTATGAAAATGGTGTGGCGGGTTTGTGCGCACAGATGTGGCGAATTAGTGATTTACCCGTATGCGTTTTTTCAGAAAATGGGCGCGTTATGTGTGAGAAAGGGTAAGTTTTGGTGAAAAACGCTTCGTGAATGATGAAAAACGAGGCGGTTTTTGAGGGAGTTTTTGGTTTTGTGCGCGCGGTATGTTTTTTTTTGCTGCGGGTTGTTGAGGGAGATGTTGGGAGGTGGAGGGGAAGTTGTAGGCGATTAAGTGTTGGGCTGCAGGACAACCCGCCACCAGCGGTGGCGGGCTTGGAGTGAGCCGTTTGTTGAGGAAAGGTAGGGTTGCAGGCGATTGGTGCGGGCTTGAAAGAGGGTTGTGTTGGAGGGTGTAAAAAGACTTGCGTGCTTGCTGGCTGATCGGGCATAGGGTGGAATCGTGAGGAGGTGGGTTTTAATATTGAGTGGACGGTTGTGACGAATGAAGTAGGGGCGGTTTTGTGAATGGAGATTATGTCATGGGCGATATTTTGCTGACAGGTGGTACGGGTAAGATTGGGCGGCGATTAGCGCGGCAGTTATCAGAACGTGGGTATAGTGTGCGGGTTGCGTCGCGAAGTGGGGTAGGGGTGGAAGGATGTGGTGATCATGTGAAGGGGATAAGGTTTGATTGGCATGATGAGGGGACGTTTGGGGAGGTGATTGAAGGGGTGGATGCGGCGTATTTGGTTGGGCCGGAGGAAGTGGCAGAGCCGCTGGATTTGGTGGGGCCGTTTGTTGAGCGGGCGGTGGAGGAAGGGGTGAAGCGGTTTGTGTTGGTGAGCGCGTCGCCGATCGTGAAGGGTGGGCCGATGATGGGGGGCGTGCATGCGTTTTTAGAGAAGTATGTGGAGGAGTGGGCGGTGTTGCGGCCGACGTGGTTTATGCAAAATTTTTCGGAGCAACATTATTGCCAAACGATTGTTGAGGAGGGACGGATTTATAGCGCGATGGGTGATGGGAAGGTGGGTTATATTGACGTGGAAGATATTGCGGCGGTGGGGTGTGAGGCGTTAATAGGTGAGGCGGCGATGAATCGAGAGTTGATTTTGAATGGGCCTAAATGTTTGAGTTTGGATGAGGTTGCGGGGTTGATTGGTGGTGCGATTGGGAAGCGGATTGAGCATGTGCGGCTGAGCGAGGGAGAGATGGCGAAGCGGTTTGAGGTGTTGGGGATGGCGGAGGCATATGCGCGCGTATTGGCGGGGATGGAGACGGATATCTCGCATGGGTCGGAAGATTATTTGTCACGTGAGGTGGAGATTGTGACGGGAAGGAAGCCGAGAGATTTTGAGGCGTATGTTGAAAGGACGAAGGAGGTTTGGGGCGAGGAGTGAGGAGGAGTGAAAGAGGTTGTGGTTTTTGGTGTTGATGTTGGGGTATGGGGTGGTTGCAGGCAATTGAGGATTGATTGTAGGACACCCCCGCACCGGCGGTGCGGGGCTTGATGTTGAGTACATGTGATCAATGCGCTGCAGGTCGGGGACGGGGTTGGAAGATGGGTGTGACGTAACAAGGTTGCAGGCAATTGAGGTGTGGTTGTAGGACACCCCCGCACCGGCGGTGCGGGGCTTGATGTTGAGTACATGCGATGAGTGCGCTGCAGGTCAGGGGCGGGGTTGGAAGATGGGTGTGACGTAACAAGGTTGCAGGCAATTGAGGATTGGTTGTAGGACACCTCCGCACCGGCGGTGCGGGGCTTGATGGTAAGTGAATGTGATGAGTGTGCTGCAGGTCAGGGGCGGGGTTGGAAGTGATGTGTGACGCAACAGGGGGGGGATGGGGTTAGACGGATTTTTTGCGGAGCCATTTGAGTTCGTCGACGCCGATGATGAGGGCGGCGGCGAGGTAGGTGGCGGCGCCGATGGCGATGGTGGTGAAGAGGATGATGGCGGATTGGGTGGCGGATCGGGAGATGGGGTCGAGGTAGAGGATGAGGCCGTAGACGATGACGGCCATGAGGAAGGTGAGGGTGAGGGTTTGTGTGATGCCGATGATGACTGTTTTGCCGATGGGGAGTGGTGTGTATTGGGTGATGTTTTTGATGAGTAGGCCGACTTGGAAGATGGCGGAGATAGCGGTGGAGTATGCGAGGCCTGCTGTGCCGAAGGGGAAGATGAGGGTGAGGTTGAGCAGTAGGTTGAAGGCGATCATGGAGACGGAGATTTTGAGTGGGGTGAGTGAGTCTTTGTGGGCGTAGTAGGCGCGGGTGAGGACGTGGGAGAGTGAGTAAGCCCAGATGGCGATGGCGTAGCCGATGAGGATGTGCGCGACGCGAGCGGTGTCTTGTGGAGAGAACTCGCCGCGTTCGAAGAGAAGTCGGGTGAGCGGCTCACGGACGAGGATGAGGCCGATGCCTGCGGGGAGTCCGAGGAAGAGTGTGAGACGGATGCCGTGATGGAGTTGAGTTTGGAATTGATTGCGATGTGGTTCGGTGGGGTCGCCGGTGCGCGAGGCTTGGATGACGGCGGCGGCGGTTTTGGCGAAGGCGGGGAAGATGGCGGTGGCGATGGCGATGCCAAAGATTGCGAGTGGGAATTGGTAGAGTCGCTGTGCGTAGTAGAGGGCTGAGACGGAGTTTTGCTGCATGGGGTAGTCGATGGATGTGTTGAAGAGGGTGGTGGCGGCGGAGGGGTTTTTGAGGAAGTCGGGGGTGGAGAAGATGAGCGCGATGAAGGTGTCGAGAAGTGTGTTGATTTGAAGGACGGCGAGGCCGATGAGCATGGGGAGCATCATGATGAGCATGGAGCGGAGGTGTTCGGCAGTGGAGCGGAAGTTGAGTGTGGGTTTGACGAGGTGTGTGAGTGTTGGGAGTAGGAAGAGGATTTGGATGATGCCGGCGGTGAGAACGCCGAAGGCGATGATGGTGGCGATGCGTGGTGCGAAGGCGCTGGGTTGGTTTGCGAAGATGAGTCCGCCGCAGACGGCGAAGCCGATCATGGTGAGGTTGAGGATGACGGGTGCGGCGGCGGGCGGGCCGAAGCGGTGGTGTACTTGGAGGATGCCTCCGATCATGGCGACGGCGCAGACGAGCGGCATGTAGGGGAGCATGATCATGGTGAGTTTGAGGATGAGGTGGGTTTTGTCGGAGTGTGTGAAGAAGGTGTTTGCGAGGTAGAGGGAGGCTTCGCCGAGGATTGTGATGGCGGCGAGGAAGGATGTGAGGAGAGCGAGGATGAGGTATGCGAAGCGTCGTGCGATGACGGGGTCGGATTCATTGAGGCGGGTGTAGTGGGGGATGAAAGCGGCGGTGAGGGCGCCTTCGCCGAAGAGACGGCGGAAGAGGTTGGGGATGATGAAGGCGACGTAGAATGCGTCGGAGATCCAGGTGAGTCCGAGTGCCCATGCGAGGATGGCGTCGCGGACTAGGCCGAAGATGCGGGAGAGGAATGTGAGGGATGAGACGATGAGCGCGTAGTTGATGAAGTGTTTGGGTTCGGTGTGTGATGAGGTGGGTGTGTTTGTGTTTGAGGTGTGAGGTTGGGATGCTGGGGATGTGAGGAGGTATGCGGCGGCGGGTTGTTTGAGGTGTGGGAGTGAGAATGATCTAACGGCGGCATAGATGGCCCAGAGAACGGTGATTGCGATCATGCCTTGGAAGTGTTTGAAGACGTCGGCGATTTCGACGCCGCGACCTGTGTATTTTTGGATGACTTCGATGATGGGTGCGGAGAGAGCCATGATGGCGAGGGTGATGAGGATGGAGCGTTTGGGACGTGATCGGCCGAGGGGCGCGGAAGCTGCGAGGAGAGTGGTGAGGGCGAAGCCCGCGAAGAGGTGCATGTCTTTGTCTTGTCCGCGATGGGGTTGAGCGTAGAAGGAGTAGAGCCAAGTGAGGATTTTGTTGCCAGACATTTGGAAAGTGAGGATGAGGAGGGTGGGTGCGAAGACGAGCCAGCTTGCGCGGGCGGGCCAGATACGCCAATTGGATTGACCGGGGTAGGGGAGGGGAGAGACGGTGATGAGGTAGACGGAGAGGATGCCGAAGAGTGAGGCGATGAGGTCGGCGTCGGAGACGGTGCGATCGGCGAAAGCTTGTGTGTATTCGTCGATGAATGCGTAGGCGGAGGCGAGGATGAGGGAGAAGAGGGATGTGGTGGCGAAGGAGGCGCGGGAGGTGAGGGGGCGGGCGCGGATGATGAGGTAGGTGAGGATGGCGAAGGCGAAGACGTGTAGGAATTTATCGAGTTGGAAGATTGAGGGTGGTGCGTATGGATCGGGTTTGATGAGGTGGAGTTTGGGGATGTGGGTGCTGATGGCGAGGAGGAGCCAATAGATGGGGAGGAGGAGTCGGGCGTGGCGAGTGATGAGGAGGTCGAATCGCTGGAAAAGATTGTGAGGGGGCGAGCTCGGCGGTGCGAGTGCGGCATCGGTGGTTGTGGATGTGGTGGGGGATTCGGGGTTCATAAGAATGGGAGCATTGTAACGGATATGGGATGAGGAGATAGTTTTGTGGTGAGGAAAATGGGAGGTTAAATGCAGTGATATGCGCGTTTTGCACAAATGTATGGGAGGGTGCTAGTGCTAGTTGCTAGTGCTAGAAACGTTTAGAATCGGAAGTGCGTGGGGATGTTGGATAAACGGCGGGTGTGGTTAGCTTTGAAAGGGAGGCATGGGGAGGTGGGAAGTGGGTGATGTGGGCGTGGCGTGGTAGAATGTTGGGATTGGATGATTTTACAGCAAGGGAAGTAAGCATGATCGTCGTGACAGGAACAAACGGGTTTATTGGTTCGAATATTGTGAAGACGCTGAACGAGCGGGGTGTGAGCGATTTGGTGGTTGTGGATGATTACCCGGAGTTACGTGGTGGGATGGCGAGCAAGAATGTGCCTGAGAAGGATCGGTACACGAAGGACATGCAGGTCAGTCGATGGTTGGATTTGCATGATCTGCATGCGTGGCTGGAAACGGATGAGGCGAAAGGGGGGATTGATGGGGTGATTCATATGGGGGCGTGTAGTGATACGACGGTGGCGGATCGTGATTATGTGATGGGGATTAATTTGAAATACACGACGAAGTTGTGGGAATGGTGTACGAGGGAGGGCGTGGCGTTTGTGTATGCGTCGAGTGCGGCGACGTATGGTGATGGTGGGCATGGGTATTCGGATGAGGTTGATCCGGTGGTGTATAAGCCGCTGAATTATTATGGGGAATCGAAGCATTTGTTTGACTTGTGGGCTTTGAAGCAAGAGAAGACACCGCCGCGTTGGGCTGGGTTGAAGTTTTTTAATGTGTACGGACAGCGGGAGCAGCATAAGGGGCGGATGGCGAGTGTGGCGTACCATACGTACAACCAGATAAAAGAAACGGGGAAGATGAAGTTGTTTATGTCGCATAAGGAGGGGGTTGATGATGGATGCCAGCGGCGCGACTTTGTGTTTGTGGATGATGTGGTGGGGATGACGTTGCACTTTCTGGATACGCCGGTGTCATCGGTTGCGGCGAATGGTTTGTACAATGTGGGAACAGGGAGTGCGCGGACGTTTTTGGATTTTGCGAAGGCTGTGTTTGTGGCAATGGGGTTGGAGCCGAAGATTGAGATTATTCCGATGCCTGAAGATTTGAGGGGGAAATACCAGTATTTCACACAGGCAACGATGCAGCGGCTTTTAGGAACGGGGTATGAGGAGCCTATTCACGAGATAGAAGATGGGGTTAAGAAGTATGTGGCTTATTTGGATGAGCTGAATGATTAACAGGATATTTTAATGGCCAAGACGGATACGGTCTCTGGCATTGAATGGACAGGCAACCGTTGTAAAGGGTTTTTATAATGACCTTCCGTGCGAATCATTGGGCCGATACGTGATATATACTTTCCATGTCGATTAGCAGTTATTGATTCCATTGGTTTGGATGGAAAGTAATCACACATTGGGTTCTAGAGAGTTGAAACGAGACGGCATGCAGTGATGTTGGCCGTTTTTTTTGTGGTGGCCGCAATAGAGGGGGGATTGGTGCGTTGAAGTGGTAGTGGTGGAAACGGGATAGGGTAGCCGTTCAGAAACCGTACAAAAAAGTCTTTTCATGGCGGGGTGAGTTCTCTAAAATGTGAGTGCAGTTCTGAAATCTTGTGATTGATATGCCGATCTATTTGGCTTGAGAATATTGAGAAGCTTGTTTTGTTTGTGATTTTGTGATTTTAAGTCGATATTTGAAGTGTAATGCGCTCTTTTGGATTTTGGTGAAGAGCGAATGATATAAGAATCAGGGTCAGATTGAGCGATCAAGGCGTGTGTACTTTTTCGGATGCACCTTTGGATGGGTGATTACGCACGTCTGCTGGTTGTGAGTTGAGCAGCATTGATTTGTGGGTTTGCTGTGAGCATGGCTGGCACGTTTGATGATGGCTACGTGTTCATTTCTATTTTGATACAGGAGCTTTCTGATGCTTCAATTACGAGATACTTGCGTTTACATTGTGAAGAATAATGAAGATATTGTGTACATCGGTATTACTGAAGATATTGATGGGGCGCGTAAAACACATGTTGAGACAGATCAACAGTTTACGGATGTTGTCGCGGTGACGGATGATTTGACTGCGGATCAGGCCGATCAGATCTGTGCGGATTTGATGGAAGATTATGTCAGTTCAAACGGTGGTGATACGCCGTTGTATAACAATTAGAGCGTTTTTCGTAAATACTCTCCGTGTTGGCCAGTTGGTCGTTACGTATTGATTGCTTGTAGAAGTGAACCTGCTGTCGATGATGTTTCTGCTTATACGGCAAGTCATTTTGCGAACTGCTCTATATCGGTTTTAAGTGGTCATGTACTGGCCAATAGGGGAAGAGACGCGCGCTGCTTATTGGGTCGTGGCGCGTTGATGGCACGTTTTGATTAACGTGTACACTTATCGTGATGACTGATGGCCGCGGTCTGTGAAGGTTGCGGCTTTTACTTGCGCGATGGGTTAGAGCGTGTGGTGTGTTTTAGAATGTCTGATTATTTGTAGGCCAAAAGATCAGCAGGTCAGTAAGCCAGTTAGTAGGCAATAGGATCAGCAGATTACAGGTCAGTAGGTCAGAAGGCAGGCAATAAAGCCATTAGGCTGCCAGGTTATTATGTAATTGAGGCAGTAGGTTAGAAGGTGAGAATGTCAGCATGCTTCAAGTTAATATTCTTAATATGTATGAGATAGAGTCAATGCGAAAGATAGATTGATGGGTGGTATCCAGCAACTTGCATACAGCTTGGTGTGTGTGATTTTTACAAGCATGCACTTTTGTATGCATGTCTTTAGAGCGTGTGTATGTTTTTATGTGTGATTGTGTCATGGTGTATGGCAGTGTGAGGATGATTGATGGGTGAAGTTGAGGGTGTGTGTTTATCGGTATGGGTGAGAATATGAGGGTGGAGCCTGAGATGTTGGTTGGTGAGTGACATGGGTGCGAATGGGATGGAGATTGGTCAGTGGGGCAGGGTGAGTGATGTGAGGGTTAGCGTATGGGGGGAGAGGGGGCGTGAGATTGAATTAAAGGTGATGGTGTCGCATGTGGCGGGGAGGGGGTAACATACGGTAGAATATGGTTTTGTATTGAGATTTCAGGCCACAGGGACACAGATATGAGCTTTGAGCAGCCATCAAATGAGCAGGTTGAAACGCTTCTTCGCGGGGCGCTGGGTAAGAAGATTGCGGTCGTAGGGGATGCGATGCTGGATGGCTATATCATTGGTCGGATTGATCGGATCTCGCCGGAGGCGCCGGTGCCGGTACTTGAGGTGGAAAAAGAGGATTGGAAATTAGGCGGGGCGGCGAATGTGGCGCAGTGTCTGGTGGCGTTGGGTTGTGATGTGCGGATGTGCTGCATTACGGGAGATGATCCGGATGGGCGGTTGTTTGCGGATGAACTGAAAAATCTGACGATTGATCCGGTGGGTGTGATTGCGGATGCGAGCCGACCGACGACGCGGAAGACGCGCGTGATTGCGAAGCAGCAGCAGGTGGTAAGGTTGGATCATGAGGTGACACATGAACCAGCGGCTGGGATTGAGAAAAAATTGATTACTCAGGTTAAGGCTGCGGCGAAATGGGCGGATGCGGTGATCTTGTCGGATTATGACAAAGGCGTGTTGACGGAGAGAGTGTGCCAAGCAGTGATTGAGGCGGCGAAGGGAGTGGGGGAGATAGGTGTGCCGGTGTTGGTTGATCCGAAGGTGCGGCCGTGGGCGAAGTATAAGGGTGCGACGGTTTTGAAGCCGAACCGTAAGGAGACGGAGCAGTATGTGGGGTTTGCGATCACGAATGATGTGACGGCTGAGGAAGCGGCGAAGCAACTGGCGAAGAAATTGAAGGCGCAGAGTGTTTTGGTGACGCGCGGTTCGGCGGGGATGTCACTGCTTGCCGGGAAGGGGAAAGCTCAGGGGCTGACGACGTTTAAAGCGGAGCAGCATGAAGTGTTTGATGTGACGGGTGCTGGGGATGTGGTGATTTCGGTGTTGGCGGCACTTTTAGCGGCGGGCGCGGATACGGGGACTGCGACATGGCTGGCGAATGTAGCGGCGGGGATCAAGGTTCAGAAATTTGGCGCGGCGACGGTGACGGGGCAGGAGATTTTGGATGCGATTGATTCGCAGACAACGGCGGTGGCGCGTGAGCTGGATTATGAACGGAAGGTGATGACGCTGAAGGAGGCGGCTGCGTTTGCGAAGAAGATGCAGAAGCAGGGTAAGAAGGTTGTGTTTACCAATGGCTGCTTTGATATTTTGCATTTGGGGCATGTGACGTATCTGGAGAAATCACGGCGGACGGGTGATGCGATGATTGTGGGGATTAATACGGATGATTCGGTCAAGCGACTGAAGGGGCCGGGGCGGCCGGTGCAGAAGGAACATGATCGGGCGCGGATTATTGCGTCGCAGGCGTGTGTGGATGGTGTGGTGTTGTTTGATGAAGACACGCCATACGATCTGATTAAGTCGGTGAACCCGGATATCTTAACGAAGGGCGCAGATTACAAGCGTAAGGAAGATATTGTAGGTTGGGATATTGTCGAGAAAAACGGCGGATCTATTCAGCGGATAGAATTGGTTGAGGGAAAGTCAACGACGAATTTGATTGAGAAGTCGAAGGAATAGATGGGGTAATTCCAATTATCTAGTGATTTGGTGTATTACGATAATTGTGCTAATCGTTTGATTTTATGCTGTCTAATAATTAGTTAGCACGGTTTGCAATCGCTAATATGGTATGTGTGTGGAGATGAAGTAGGGGGGGGGTGGAGGTTAGGTTGTGGACTCGAAGTTGAAATGAGGGGTGGTTGTTGTGGTTGTGGCGGCGGCGATATCGCGCATGAGTTGCCAATGGCTGATGTGGTTGCCGAAGCGACAGATGCGATCTAGTTTGTTGTATGCGGATCTAATACCACGATAGGTACGTATTTTGCCGAGCTTGCCGAGGGGGAGTTTGGGTTGTTGCTTGTCGAATTCCCAAGGGTGGAAGTAGAGGACGGCGGGGCGGCGAGATTTGATTGCTTGACGCATGCCCATCTTCATCATGGCTAGTGGAAATTGACGGAAATAACCGCCGCCTGCGACGGGGAGGTTGCGGTTGTTTGTGATTCGCCAGACGAGTGGTGGGATTTCGGTGAGTTGTTTGTTGGCGGGTGTGTTGAGTGTGTATGGCGTGGTGGGCGCGTGTGGGATACCGTATTGTGGGTGCTTGGTGGGGAAGATGGATGCGTCGTAGACGAAGCCTGCGTTTGCGATGACGTCAGCGGCCCATGCGGTTTGTTGTGTGAGTGACCAGGTGGGGGCGCGGTATCCGAGGATCGGTTGACCGGTAACATCTTCTAATCGAGACTTAGAGGTTTGGAGGTCGAGCGCGAAGGTTTGTTTGGAGAGTCGATGGATGCGTTGGTGCATGTTGCCGTGGCAAGCGACTTCGTGGCCGAGTTCTGTGAAGCGGCGAACCATGAGTGGGTGTTTTTTGGCGATCCAGCCGAGGGTGAAGAGTGTGGCTTGGATGTTGTGTTCGGCGAAGAGGCCGAGGAGGAGATCCATTTGTTGTTCGACGCGTGATTCGTGGCGATCCCAGTCTTCGATTTTAACGATGCGGTGAGCGGCTTCGATTTGGAAGTATTCTTCGACATCGATGGTCATGGCGCAGCAGGATTGTGCGGTGTTTGATGGTGTATGTGTTGTGTTGATTGATTGGTTCACGAGGTTGGCCGGTGTATGAGTTAGGGAGGCTGTCTGCGCGCAAGAACATAAAACGCGCATTGCACGTGATCATTATCGGTCAGGGGGTTGTGTTGCCGCCTAAGGAATTGAGGGCGTGTTTTATCGGCACAAAAAAGAGCCGGCATGAAGCCGACTCTTGCGACAGATGTGTGGCTATTGCTATTTGCGATTGCGTCTTAGGCCGAGTGTGCTGAGCATGATGAGTCCTGCTGCGATGGCACTTGGGGTTGGGACGATGGGTGGATTAACAGGAGGTTCAGGTTTTTTAGGGTCTTCGGGGTTCTGTGGCTCTTGGGGGTCGCTGGTAGTGGTGGGCGGGTTTGAGATGGATGGGATCGAAACGAGTCGATTTGAGGGCTGCAGAGGAGGCGTGGCAGAAGTAGCGATGCTGCCGGTGGTGGTGGTGCTTTCCGTGGAGGCGGGTGGTGCGGCAAAATTGAGGTAGATTGCGGAAAGTGGTTTGGATTGTTTGTATGTGATGTTGTCGATTGCGGTTGCGTTTTCAGCAAGATGCAACTCAACGCGTGTGAACTCGGAGGTTTTGAGGTCGTCAGCGGTGATGGGGCGGATGCGGTTTGCGGTTCGGCTGCCGAACTCGATTGTGGGGTCGTAGAGATCTTTTGCGGGGTTTGTGAAGTCTCGAAGTTTGACTTCTGCGACTTGATCGTTGCCGTTGTAAAAGACAGCTTTGGATTGTCTATCCGTTGGCTGTACGTTGAGCATATCGAAGCCAAACTCATCGATGGGGTGCGCGAATTCGAAGCTAACGGTGGCGCCGGGTGTGTTGGAAGATGTGGAGGTTTGGTTGGTTGGTAAAGCAGCGAGCGAGTTGCCCATGACGATGGTGTTTTTGAGATTTCCACCGGCCCATTTACGTTCGATGCCGTCTGCGCCTAAGAGGCCGTCGTAGTTATGCGAACTGACGCGTGTGTCGAATGCTTGGACAGCGTAACCGTTGTTCATGTTGACGTTTGAGACGGAGACATTTTTGAACGGTTGATCGACAATTTGACCGTTTTCAAGGTTTTCGAAATGGATGACATGATGCTCATTGCTTTGAGCGAAGGCGAGGGTGCCTGCGAGCAATGTGCATATTAATCCTGTCCCTGTCACAATCAGGTTTTGCATTTTCATGTGCTGAAGTTTCCTTAGTTGATGAGTCGGCACTGATACTGCTCACTGGGGCAAAATCGTTGTCCCAAATGGCATGCAATGCGGTCAGTGGATGTTGATGCTAAAACCGATGCATAGCGACCAAGCAAACAAGAGAGGCCACAAAATAAACGCAATAATATTCTTACGATGCTGCCAATTAAATTATACCCGATGATTTGAAGTTGCCTAAACTTTTCGTGTGTGTTGGATTGTATATGCGAGCTAACTGTCTTATTGACGTGTTTTTTACATGACAGATGTGTTCTTTGTGCAGTCGTCAGTCGGTTATGCGATGAAGTGTTTTATATTTGGAACATTATGGCGGTTGGTGATTTATACCCTCATGAATTGGGGAGATGCTTGGAGAGGTATTCATTTTGTGACAGACAGGGCAGAATGAGGATAAAAAAAGCCTCCTGTGAGAGGAGGCTTGTGTGTGGTTTATTGGAGGAGTGAGTGATTAGTCGCCCATCTTGTCGGCCATGAATTTTTCGACTTGGTCGATGTTGATGCGCGTTTGTTCTTGCGTGTCACGATCGCGGACGGTGACGGTTTGGTCTTTGAGTGTGTCGCCATCAATGGTGAAGCAGTATGGGGCGCCGGCTTCGTCCATGCGTGCGTAACGTTTGCCGATGGACTGCTTGGCGTCGTATTGGCATGTGTATTTTTCACGGAGCTTCATGTAAAGGTTCTGTGCGATCTCGGGCATGCCGTCTTTGTTGACGAGCGGGAATATGCCGGCTTTGACGGGAGCAAATTTCGGCTTGAACTTCATGTAGACTTTTGAAGCGCGTGTGTCGTCTGGTGTGAAAGCTTCGCAGAGCAGGACGAGGACAGCGCGGGTCAGGCCGCTTGCAGGTTCAATGACGTTGGGGATGTACTTGGTGCGCTTTTTGATCTCTTCCTTGTCGAGTCCTTCTTTCTGGAGGCGGACTTGAAGGTCTTGATCGAAGTACTGCATTTTGGTTTTTGAGTGGGTTTCGTGTTGCGTGAGATCGAAGCAGCCGCGGTGTGCGACGCCTTCGAGTTCGCCGTATTTGGGAGCGGTGAAGGGGTACTTGTATTCAACGTCGACACAAGCTTTGGAGTAATGGGCAAGCTCGTCATCATCATGATCACGGAAAATGAGGTTGTCGGTGTTGATGCCGAGTGATTCCCACCACTTCATGCGTTCGTTCTTCCAGAAGTCGTACCACTTGAGGGAGTCTTCGGGTGGGCAGAACCATTCCATTTCCATCTGCTCGAATTCGCGAGAGCGGAAGATGAAGTTACGGGGCGTCACTTCGTTGCGGAATGACTTGCCGATCTGTGCGATGCCGAAGGGCATTTTGACACGCATGGTGTCGACGACGTTTTTATAGTTGAGGAAGATACCTTGCGCTGTTTCAGGGCGAAGGTATGCTTTTGCATCTTCGTTGCGGATGGCGCCGACGAAGGTTTCAAACATGAGATTGAATTCGCGAGGTTCAGTGAGTGTGCCGGGTTGGGCGGCGTCTGGACCCCATACGAGCGTTTGCTGGTCTGAAGAGAGCAGGTTGTACTCGACGAGGTCATCGTGGGTGATGGGGAGTAGTTCGCCGCCGCCAGTTTTTTTGCAGAGTTTGCCTGCCCGTTTCTCGAAGTCGGCTACGGATGTGTCGCCGTCCATGACTGCGAGGAAGCCAAGGTCACGGACTTCACCGCCTTTTTCAGCTTTGGCTACGGCGCAGACGAGGTGGTCAGCACGGTAGCGTTTTTTGGATTCGGTGCAGTCGACCATGGGGTCGGAGAAACCGCCGACGTGGCCGGAGGCTTCCCATGTTTTGGGGTTCTGGATGATGGAAGAGTCGAGGCCGACGATGGAGACGGGGTCGCCGTCCGGGCCGATGGGTGGGCATTCGACCATGCACTTCCACCACCAATCGCGGATATTGTTTTTGAGTTGAGTGCCGAGTGGGCCGTAGTCCCAGAAACCGTTGATGCCGCCATAGATTTCGGAGGCGGGGTAGACGAAGCCGCGTCTCTTGCAGAGCGAGACAATTTCTTCCATCGATTTCTGTTCGGGGGCAATGACAGTAGACATTTTTCTAATCCTTCATTAGTGAGGGAGTTACAGACAGTGGCGTGTGCCCGCAAGACTTCCCCAAGTATCAATTCAGTCCCGTATCTTACCAGTAATCGACCTTCATCCCCAATCCCGAGTTGATTGGATGGTGTAATTCATGGAATCCTGACTCTCCGCAGTGTTATGTACCCAATTTAGGGGATCTCCCATCGTGCAAAAACTGTCAGGAATAAGACGATACACATAAGCGGTTAAGCCTTCGCCAAGCACATGACGCAGCAGCTCCCATAGGAGCGTAAGAGATACGACACGATTACGCCTGGTCGATATATTCGACACCACAAACAGCGAGCCGATTCATTATGACCCATTCGATTCACCTTCCCCTTCATGAACAACCGGATCAATTTGCATCAAGACTCGCAGCCGATGGGCAGCAGCTTGTGCGTGATCAATTGACGACGTTGCAGCTTAACCTGGGCAAGATGTGTAACCTTGCGTGTCATCATTGCCATGTTGAGGCTGGGCCTGGCCGAACTGAAATTATGTCTCGTCAGACCATGGACCATATTTTGACGTGGCTAGATCTTTACAACGATCAATTGCAGATATCGGTTGCGGATCTGACTGGAGGCGCACCGGAGATGAACCCGCATTTTTCATATCTGGTTACTGAACTTAAAAACAGAGGGTTGCACATTCTTGATCGTTGTAACCTGTCGATCTTATTGCAGCCGGGGTATGAACATTTGCCTGCATTTTTGGTTGACAATCATGTGGAGATTGTTGCGTCCATGCCGTGTTATCTGCAAGAGAACGTGGATAAGCAACGCGGGCTTGGCGTGTTTGATGAATCTATTCAAGCGCTGCATCTTCTTAATGCACTTGGCTATGGTATGCCGCAGTCTAGTTTGCGGTTAGATTTGGTCTATAACCCGGTTGGTTATGGTTTGCCGCCTGCTCAGCCGGGGCTTGAAGCTGCTTATAAGGATCAGCTTGCGAAGAACTATAACATTCATTTTAACAGTTTGTTTACGATCACAAATATGCCGATTAAGCGGTTTGAGCATTCATTGATTCGAGATGGGCAATATGAAGCGTATATGGAGAAGCTGAAGGGCGCACATAATAAAGACAATGTTGCGGCGGTGATGTGCCGATCGTTAGTGTCGATTGGTTATGAGGGGGCGGTTTATGATTGCGATTTCAATCAGATGATCCAGATGCCGCTTGATGGCCCGCCGCCGGTTGTGCCGCCGCAGAATGCGGCGAAGACTGAGAAGCTGGATGCGGAGCATTTCACGGAGCGCAACAGTAAAAAGATTTGGCAATTCACACCAGATGAGTTGTTGGGCAGGCACATCCGAACAGCATCGCACTGTTTTGGGTGTACGGCTGGAGCAGGCTCTTCTTGTACGGGTGCGCTAAATTAATGTGATCGTCACTGAAGAGGTTTGAAATGAAGTTTCATCTATCAGCGGCATCGCAAGACTTATTGCAAATATCGCGCATAAAAAAAGAGGTGCTTTGTTAACACCTCTTTCACGCATGTAACAGTGCGTATCAACCTGCTTATGGAGTGGGTATGTCGGTGAACACGGGGCGATACCCATACTGATTGCCTGTCGGTTTGAGTTCTAAGCCGACCATGAAGGTGGCGCGTCTCGCGTTTTCGCCGATCAAGGCATGGAAGGGGAAGTAATACAATCCGTCAGAATGCTTGAGTAGGCCAGCATGTCCGGGGCCGGGCATACCGATCTCTTCGCCCAGTATTCGATTGCCTGGCGGTTTGACCCACGGGCCTCG
Source organism: Poriferisphaera corsica (assembly GCF_007747445.1). NCBI lineage: Bacteria > Pseudomonadati > Planctomycetota > Phycisphaerae > Phycisphaerales > Phycisphaeraceae > Poriferisphaera > Poriferisphaera corsica. The sequence continues at coordinate 3,520,613 of NZ_CP036425.1, read as the reverse complement.
CGGCGATCGTGAAACGGCATACCCGACAGCATATTTGTTGCTGAAAAACGGATTGCCTGAATAAAACATGATGTACCAGCCGTCATGTTTGATGACCGAGGGGGCTTCGACCCAGTTGCCGCCTTCCCAAGGCAGATCGGGTTCCATACAGAAACTAGATTCACCGATCACGCGGCCATCATCGCCAAGCTCGGCAACGAGGATGCGGCTCTTGCCAACATCTAAATAATCCAAAACGTAATAGATGTATCGTCGCCCATCATCGTCGACGAAGCCTTCGATATCGATTGTAGCCAGGCCGATATTGATCAGCGGGTCTTTGATCGCAGAAGAAACTTCTTTGAAAGGGCCCAACGGGCTGTCGCCTACAGCGCGACAAATCCGCATTGATTCGCGGCCGCCTGAGTGTGGAATCGGGCCTTTGCTTGTGTAGAACAGATCAAACTTTTCGCCATTGGGGATAATTGAGGGTGCCCAGAACCAATGTGTGCCCCATGAATCTTTGGTTTTCTTAAAGATCCCTGTGTGCTTCTTCCAGTTCTTGAGATCTTTAGATGAGTAGGCATCAAAACCATTCGGGGCGCCTGTGCCTGAGATATAGAACGTATCGCCAGCCTTGATCATGCACGGATCCGCGATGTCTTTAACGAGTTCACGGATTTCGATGTCGCTGGACATCCGCTCTGCTTGAGATTCGTCTAGGTCACGCTCTTGTTTGGATCTTTTGTAGCCGACAAACTCGCGGACGTTCAGTGCGCGGCTTGTGATTCGAACCTCATCAATCCATCCTTGCTGTACCCATTGACCTGGTGCCAAACGAAACATGCCTCGGCCAATCGTCCAGCCGCCTTTGCTTTCGATCAGCCCGCCTTTAATACCGTCAACATTGGCTTCCATACGGTAGCCCTTGCCGCGATCGACAAACAGCTTGAGTGTTTCGCCATCACATACCGCAGCCAACCAGACCCACGCGTCTTTGGGCAGTGGTGTTTGGCTCGCTGCATTATGAAAATTACCTTCACGGTCAAAGATCTGTATCGCAGGAGCATGCTTGACCGTATCTTCTTCGGTTCGTCCCGCAATCGTGAGCTGAAGCGGCGCATTTCCCATCTTTTTCACCGGCTGCCCATCTTTGCCAACAATGACTTGGAACTCGTCATTGGTCACTCCGATGCTCTGAATGCGAACTGCGACTTCAAGTGTGAACGCTTTGAGTTTGGTTTTTTCCAGTGGCCCGCCGAAGGTGTAAAGATCCTGCATCCCAGTGAAATGCATGGACTGATTGTTGCTGATATTTTTCTGGAGCTTGATCGCTCCGACACGCTGTGAGAATGTGGGCGAAGTGTCAGGTGGGTAGCGGCGTACATCCGTGTTAAATGTACGCAACCTATTGTTGTTACCCGTGACATCACTCACCGTCTGGCCAGTGGCTGGTTGAGCGTTTGGCTCATTATTGAGATTCGTTAATGGCTTGCCATCCTCAAATCGCCAATACGCCAAGGTATCCGTACTCTTACCTTGGACGATACCCACCCCAGACAATGACAACACAAAAGCAATAAAGTATTTCCGCATCAGTAATCCGTTGACCTCATGTGAAAGGATCATATTTTGTCGATGTGATCATTAATAAATGATGAACTTAACGATGCTATTTTAATACATAGGAGTGGTTTTGAACCTGTTTCAAATACACTCTTCAATGACTTGTTTCCCAAAAAATGATGCATTTGCTTCTCGAATAGATGGATTTCATTGTGAATGAGGTCAATATCCTTTATGTGTTGGGTAGACATTCGTGTCATGCCTCAGTTCATGATTTGCCCACATCGAGAGTAAACAGCCTACAAATCAGCCATTTGCGCGATGATTTGTCCTGCGAATCAGTGCGTCACACCTTTGACCCGAGCCTCCTGCAAGGGTATATTTTGGCCCCCCCCCATACCTATTCCCTGACGCCTGTGTGGGGAGCACAAATCCCAAGGTATCTGTGTTTATGACATCCACAGCCGCATGCGAACGCGGACGGTATCACTCTTGACCGATGCCGATCGAAGCGATATTTATATTCGTAAATGGCTGATATTGCTGTTTTTATGGGTGTTTGGTGGCTGATAGATCAATAAGATTTCCCAATTATGCGCACGAATCGCGCTGGAGAAACAATCCGTATGTTCAGTTTATTCTTTAAACAACCAGCGTCCTACAAAGACGACATCCTCTCTGGCATCACCGTCGCACTGGCGCTCGTGCCTGAGGCTGTGGCATTTGCTTTTGTCGCGGGTGTCTCGCCAATCATGGGCCTCTATTCCGCATTCATGATTGGCCTCATCACTGCCATTTTCGGTGGCCGCCCTGGCATGATCTCTGGCGCCACCGGTGCCATGGCTGTGGTTGTTGTCGCTCTGGTCGCTATGCATGGCGAGCAATATCTCTTTGCTGCGGTCATTCTCGCAGGTCTAATTCAAGTGCTTGTTGGGCTATTGCGTCTCGGTAAGTTCATCCGAATCGTGCCGCACCCTGTCATGCTTGGATTCGTGAATGGTCTTGCCATTGTTATCTTCATGGCTCAGTTCGAATCCTTCAAAATCCTCGGCTCCGATGGATTCAAACACTGGATCACCGGCCCGAACCTCGGCATCATGCTGGGCTTGGTCGCGCTCACGATGGGCATTATCTTCTTCCTTCCCAAGCTCACCCGAGCAGTTCCCGCCTCGCTTGTCGCGATCCTCGTCGTGACCGGCATCGGTATTGGCATCAACACTTTCCAGCCATTCGGTAACGATATCAAAGCCAATACCGTCTATGATGTACTCAACGATTCGGTCAAAGCACAATCTGTAGTCCTCGCGCAACGCGAAATCAAAGAAGAAGCTGAACAGATTGCCTACGAGCAAGGGCATCAAGCCGCTGAAGGCAAGGACGTTTTGACTCAAGAACATATCGCCGCCGCGATTGCCAGTACCCCAGAACAGAAAATCAAAGGCGGGCTCCCCACACTTGTCATCCCAAAAATTTTGCCTGACGGTATCTTTACCTTTGCCGGCCTTTGGGCTGCAATCCTCATCATCCTCCCGTACTCACTCATCCTCGCAGGTGTCGGCCTCATCGAATCGCTCATGACCTTATCACTCATCGATGAGATCACCGAAACGCGTGGCCGCGGTAATAAGGAATGCGTCGGGCAGGGGCTCGCCAACGTTGTCTGCGGATTCTTCGGCGGTATGGGCGGTTGTGCCATGATCGGCCAGAGCCTTATCAACGTAAACTCCGGTGGTAAAGGTCGTCTTTCCGGCGTCGTTGCCGCCGTCGGACTCCTCTGTATTGTTCTTTTCCTTGGCCCATGGATTGAAATGATCCCGATCGCAGCTCTCGTCGGTGTCATGTTCATGGTCGTTGTCGGAACTTTCGAATGGGCATCGCTCAAGATGTTCAAGAAAATCCCGCATGAAGATCTCTTTGTCATCATTCTTGTTGCGGGCTATACCGCCATCATGCACGACCTCGCCACCGCCGTCATTTTAGGTGTTGTCGTCTCAGCCCTCGTCTTCGCATGGAAGCACGCAACCAACGTTGGAGCCGATGTGAAGTTTGATGAAGTGGGACAAAAAATCTACCAAATGCACGGCCCCGTTTTCTTCGGCTCAGTTCACTCATTCCGAACCATGTTCGATCCCAAAGACGATCCCCGTGTTACCATCATCGACTTCTATTACTCGCGCGTCTACGACCAATCCGGTATGGAAGCAATCCACAAACTCGCCGAACGCTATCGTTCAGAAGGTAAAGTCCTTCACCTGCGTCACCTCAGTGATGAATGTCAGGCGCTCCTCAGTAAAGCCGGTGATCTTGTCGATGTGGATGTCTCAAATGACCCACATTACCACGTTGCCACCGATCGCCTAGGCTAGCCTTTGCTTAGTTGAAGAAATAGAAATATTGAGATTGTTAAGGATCGCTAATCGATAATTAGTGATCCTTTTTTTATTCAACATGAACAGTCATCGATCGATTGATCACGTAAAACATGAAATATGTGTTAGCATTATGCAAGATCAGTGCCCAGGCTGAATAAAACCCCATATTTCATATTTGACTTGCAAAATGCGAACTGAATGCTCATAAAGCAGCAGTATGCTTCTCGTCGATATGGTTGATGGGTAAGGCGTTAGGCAAGGATTGGGAAAGGATGGGGAGTGAGTTGATGGGGGGTAAGGGTAAGCGGTGGGGGGAGATGGTGGATGGTTTCCAATGAAAATTAAAGAGCCGTTCGTATTGATGAAGAGCAGCGAAAAGCTTGGCTAAGCTATCGGTCTTTTCGTTTGAAAGGTTGTGATGTTTTACATCAGTAGCATAAAACCTGCGCGATTGGTACGCGGCTCGTCAAACGATACAAACATGGAATAGGAGAAATAGTATGTTTATAGGTAGTAATGGCTTTTCGGGTGTTACCGAAGCACATGCAATGATGAAAGCAATGCAGGAGTTAGGTGAGCGTGGCCGCAAACAGCGTCCAAGCCGTCTCCTCGGTTTGTTCAAAAAGCTCAGGGTCGAAGCCGCTTCGACTGAGCAGCGATGCCCAGGCTGCAATGGAGAAGAGTCCACAGAGATGGATGTCGTGCTCGACCGTGGCGAAGTTTGTGCGTAAATCCGTGATGTGATATTCGAGATGCATCTCAAATAGATCGTCATCAGTATCAGGATCAATCACACGGGTAGTATACGTCACGTCTAACTCACGGCTAGACTGGTGATCCGTTGCTGACTCACCTGATTCAAATGTTTCAGTCGTATACGTCGGCGCAACAATCAATAACCCATGCGGTTTCAAATTTTTGCGTGCATTCTCAAACGTCAACAGAATATCTTCTTCGGTGGTGAGGTAGTCTATCGAATCGTGAATCAAAATCACGTCCTGTTTTTCCTCAAGCGATACATTCCGCATGTCTGTCGCAACACAAATCACGCCCGGATTTAAATGCTTGCAGTGATGCAGCATATCCTCAGAAATATCGACAGCCGTGCATTTGAAATGATCACGCAAGTGAAACAGCGCATGCCCGCCCCCAGCCCCAAGCTCTGTAATCAGCAATTGTTCACCAGCTTCATCTGCCGCCTTCACTTGCCCACTCAGCTTGTCCTCAATAACTTGCTGTAAGATCGACGTTTCCGCAATGTAATTATCCGGCGGCGACAGTAGCGGCCACAAATAAGCCAAATCATGGTACAACCGATTATGCGTCGGTTTATCGCGCTGTTGGTGATGTTCTGGGTTGCTGCACATAAAGCAGATTGTAGTATTGATGAAGCTGATTGGCGATGTGATCTAAGAAACTGTTGAATGTATTGATAAATCAATCAAGATATGGAATCATATCCACAAGTGTCATGAAAATTAATCCAACAATGATTGTGGTAGACGAATGTGGTTTTTCTTGATATTTGGAATTTTTATTTGGCTGCCCGCATTGCTTGGCCTAGTGTTGTTGGCAATCTTCCTGCTTTTCGATATGTGGGGCAGTTGTACCTACGAGACCACATTGAATGGGGAGGTTTTAACACAAAAGCGGCATTGCTACCTCATAACAGCACTTGTGCTAACTGCGATTCTATCAATTCTGATTATCATCGGTTTTCTTCGAATGATACATGTTCTCTGATATGGTGAATTCTATCATCGCATAATCCTCAGTAGCATGTGAAACATGAAAATATATGCGTTCTACATCGTCTATCTTATGTAAGATGTTATGTAACCTCACGCAATGGAGAGACCAGCTATGACGATCAATTTTTCTTGGGGCGGAATGATCATCCTCTCATTACTGCTCATACTGATGGGCGGCGTTATCCTCGTTATTCTCGGTTTCACATGGAAGCGTACCAACCTCAAGCATGAAGGCAGGGAAGGCGAATCTATCTGCGGCCATTGCGGCTACATCGTCCTCGGCATTGAACACATGATATGCCCCGAATGCGGCAACGACCTCCGCAAAGTCGGTATCGTCAAAGTCGGCAGCGAAAAGAAACGTCGCACCGGACTCATCTGGGGCGGCATCGTAATGATCATTTTTTCACTGATCTTATTCTTCTTATTAACGTTTACTGTTGTCAAAACTCAGACAATTCAGACCGTTCCGCCGCCAGTCAATATCACGACGAACAAAGTACAACCCATCCAACCAACGCAATCGCCTAATTCCGAGCATCAAAATGCAACGACCAATCCGACGATGAATGAAAGTGTATCGGAATGATTGCCCCTCACGGCCTGCATAAAAAACTAATCATCCATAACAAACGGCATACTAATCGTCTGATAGATCGTCAGCGACGTGAACGATGACGAAGGCCCAAGATTCGTATCATAGTCCGGAATATTAATCAGCGCATCCCCCACATTCCCACACTTATCAATCAAAATATCACCAAAATATTCATGTGGGAAATTGGTTGGCCGTTTTGCAGGCATCTTCAATTCCGACTGCCGCGTGTTATAACCTTCTAGCACCCACGCCGCCGCCAGTGGCAACTGCTTAATACGATCCAGCTCTTCCCATGAACCGAAAAATTCCGAATAAGCCGGCTCATGATCCCCAATCACAATCATGAAATCAGAATTGGTCGGATCCTGATTGCGCCATGGTGTAAAGATCCCAGGGAACTTCGGCAATGTCGTAACCGAACTATTCAGAGAATAGACTGGCGTTAAATACTGAATAAACGGCCCTGATGGTTTAACATAAATTCTCGACTCCTCTGCCACCGCAATCCGCATCCGATCAATCGTATTTTCAATCGCACCAAACGATGCTGTCTGTAAGTCACGCACAACATTTTGCAACGTCTTTAAATATTTCCCACCCAATGCCATTGGCTTGATCGGATCAGGTGCAGGTCGATCGCTATGGTATGGCGTGTGTATGTAATCCAAGAACCTGACTTGTCGTGAATCCAACTCAAACGATTTTTTCACCACCGGAATGTTGTCACGAAAATGCCGGGTCGCAGCACAAAATAGCTCCGAATAAAACGTCCATCCCGCAGGCAATGTCGTGTGATACGTCTTCAATGGTGATGGCGAATCCGGATTCGCTGATGTATCAATCAACAAGTCATGAGGAATTGCGTCAATATCCATTCCCATTGATTCAATTAGCGAAATCGGCGCGAACGTCACGATAAATGATCCTGCCGTCTGGTGTGCGCTCGCTTGTTTAATCAGCAACGCAAAGTCTGCAAGCATCTGTATATTTACCGCCGTATCACCATCAAAATCATAGTCCTTCGCATTGCTATCCGAACGGAACGTCGGTGTGTCCGGCGATAAAAACAGCAACGTGACATCCCCCGATGTCACAGGCATGTTGTGGGTCGGATTAGTCGTCCTTGATGCCAATAACGATCCTGGCCGCGATGTGTACTCCAGAAAATATGGCGATGGTGTCGTGAACGATGTCGACGGCGCAACATAATGCAGCTTTGCCTTACGATCCGCCGCTAACCTCAACGCCGTCTCCTCCGCCGCCACCGCGATCACCGGCAACTGGTTATCCAAATAGGTAAGTGAATCATACACCGCCTGCAAATGCTGCTCTGCCGCAGAATACGGTGAGATCATTGGCTTCTCAGGCTTCGACGCAGAGCTATCAGCCACTTCGTTTTCTTGCGCAGCCGCAGTCGTTAAAAGCGTAAGCAGGAACGTGATGAAGATCAGTGCGCGTTTCATGATGGGCCTCGTATGCAATTCTGGATCGTCGTACCCCGTTTTTATCGGTTATTTCCTCACCAACATGAAGACGCTCATATTTCAGGTAGCGATAAAAAAAGCGGTCTACGCACTGTAGGCCGCTTTCTTTTAGGTTTTTCGTTTTAAAGGTTTATGTCAACCATCGAAACAGTCAACACGCCCCTAATAAAGGGGGTTACTTCTGTGTGACCCGTGACATGTATTCACCTGTTGTCGTGGACACACGAACCACCTCACCCGTGTTCACAAAGTCAGGCACGCGTGTTTTCAAACCCGTCTCCAATGTTGCTTCTTTCATCACATTGGTCACGGTCGCATTCTTCACGCCCGGAGGTGTATCGGTGATTTCAAGATCAACCGCCGCAGGCAGCTCGATCGACAGAACATTGCCGTTATACACAAGACCCAAAATCTCCTGATTTGGCTTCGTGTACAGCAACGAATCGCCAAGCACATCCTTCGGGATTGTCGTCTGATCGTATGACTCAAGATCCATAAACACCGCACCCGCCGATTCGGAATATAAATACTCCATCGAGCGGCGATCAAGGTTTACACCCTCAACGTCTTCCGCAGTACGGAAACGTTTCTCAATATTTGAACCCGTCTGCAGGTTCTTCATCTTGGTCTGAACAAAAGCTGGGCCTTTGCCAGGTTTAACATGATCGATTTTGATGATCTGCCAGAGTTGGCCATCGACGATCAGTGCCATGCCGGGGCGGATGTCGTTTGCTTTCATGAGGTCATAAACTCCTGAGTGTATTTCGCGGGCATCGGCCCTCATTGTCAGTCTTAAAAATAATTTCACCCACCCGTCTCCATAATGAAGACCACCACATCCCATCAATCTCCATTCATGGCCAGCATGCAAGCTGTCCACCTCCCGGGGCTTCCGGGGGGATGGGATGCGGTATTGTTGCAGGAATTGCCCCTGATATCAATCCGCCCCTGTCCTCTCAGACCTCATTACTCATAGCCCATTGCTACAACCCCAGTACCACCGATGCGGGGGGCTTCTCACAGCCCACGTAAATGATCTCAGCCGATATAGATTCAAATGATATGCTCGATTTTCTCCCTATCATTGCCACATTTCAGCCCTCCAGGATGAGAGATCTCGCTCAATGCGGTAAAATAGGGTGATGAGTGAAAGAGATGATATTTTGGCCAACGCCGTCAGCCACACCAAAGATCAGGTTCGTGCAGCCGTACGTGAGGTTCGTAAAGAATTAAGCGATTCCGTCCGCCAGGCCGCCAGCAGCAAGATCAACGAAGCTGTTCTTGAGCAAAACGCGATCCAGCGTGCCGAGGTCATTTTCTGCTACATCGGTTACGGCAGTGAGGTCGACACGCTCCCCCTCATCGAGCAACTCCTCACTCTCGGTAAGAAAGTCTGTGTCCCCAAACTCGGCAACGCAAAAGGGATCGTCAAACCAGACGCGCCCATGAAAGTCGTTGAACTCGAATCCACCGACGTTCTCAAACCCTCCGATCAAGGCATCCTCGAGCCCCGCAAAGGTAAGCAATTCCTCGGCAGCCCCGATGTCACCATCACGCCATGCATCGCCGCCACACAATTCGGCGCTCGCCTCGGACAGGGTGGCGGATACTACGATAAATACTTCGACAAAAATCCGCTTACCATCCGCATCGCATTGGCCTTTGAATGCCAAATCCTCGCCGACCTTCCCGGCAACGATCATGACTGCGTCGTTGATCTCGTCATCACCGAAAACGCGCTCTATCAACGCGATGAAGTCGCCATCGATGAAGACAACCTTTGGGAAGAAACATAATCCCCCCCCCATACCCCACCCCACTCTCATCCCTCCCCATCGAACCACAACACCTCACCAACCGTATCAATCACGCGCCCTTTCGCTTTTGTGGCTAATCAGCAGTTATACAAGTCACATTGAGATGCACGTTTTTCTTCAAGCCTGCCACCGCCGGTGACAGGGTGTTTGGAATAGATGCGATCAGAAATCACAAACAACAAGTTTGAAAATGCGCGATAGTTAAACGATCAAACTTAGAAGTTTTCAGTTAGGCAGTTCCATGAGTTGTAAAGATGTACACGTTCTCAAAGTCGGCGGAAGTCTTCTTGATTTTCCCCAACTACTCCATGTGCTCGAACAATTCATCGCAACGACGAACGATACGAACTTCCTTCTCGTCGTTGGCGGCGCGCGTTCCGCAGACGCAGTCCGAATCATCGACAAAAACTTCGGCCTCGACGAGCAACGTGCCCACTGGCTTGCTGTCCGAGGCATGTCCCTCAACGCCTACCTGCTCGCAGAAATCCTGAATAACGCCATCCTTGTTCACAACATCAATGAATGCGCCCCTGTTTGGCAGAACAATCGTCTCGCCATCGTTGAGCCTATTGCTTGGTTAGAGTACGAAGAAATCCACGGCTTCCCTGTCGAACATTGTTGGCAATTCACCAGCGATTCCATCTCAGCTCATATCGCAGCTCAACTAAATGCCCCGCGTCTCACCCTCCTCAAATCAACGCTCCCCGACGAACCGCTCGGCTGCCCCGAAGCTGCCGCCGCCATCGGCCTCGTTGATGGCAAGTTCCCCGAGGCTATCCGTAACCTTCAGTCCGTCACACTCATCAACGCCCGCGATGCATCTCTCCCCGCCATGCCCCTCGAAACACAAATTCAGATCCACGCTTAATCCCCCCCTCCTTCCCCCTCAGCCGCCTTCACTTCCCCTCTTTTTCTTTTTCTTCTGTATACACACGCACAGTCAATCGACTACAACTCAACCTTCTTCACCGCCACCGCTAAATGTGTCAGCGGTTTGCTCTCTGTTGGCAATTTCACACGAAACGCCATCGGCAGCAAACCATGATCTACCAAACTCTTCATGATGTTCTTGTAATGCTCGAAATAACGAGTCGGAATCTGTAGTTGTCCATCAATCACTTCCGCATCCGAATACTTGTCCGCATCCGCCGTCACAAAATAAGTCCGTTTCCCATACAGCTTCCCAAACTGCTCTTGGAATTCTTTCCGCAATATCGGCGTTGCCATCGTATAAATAATCCCAATCCCCTCCTTAGTAAGTGCCTCATGAACAGACTCAATAAAAGCGTCCCGATCCTCCTCATCCGTCAAGCAGTGCAAGCATAGCCCATCTACCACCAGATCATATTTCCCCGCATGTTTCGCCGCTAAATCCGTCACGTCCCCCGTCTGAAACGTAATCCCCTTAACGTCCGTCTGCGCTTTCGCCAGCTTAATCGCTGTCTTGCTCACATCAATCCCATGCCCCAAACTTCCAAACCGCCCGCATAAATATCGCAGTAATTGCCCCGTACCGCACCCAAGCTCTAATAGACGCTTAGGCTCATGAATCACTCCGTCCTCACAAAGATCATCCAGAAATCGAACATACGCCTTCTCGATCGCAGGCTGCCCAATATGCTCATTCCACGTCTTGGATTCCTTCGCCTCAATCTGTCGATACACCCCCTCATGCGCACAGTATGCTGGCACTTCATTCGTTTTTGCCATGTCAAAGACTCCGGATCAATATGATGAGTTATATTTTCATAATCTCATCTAAAATATTCGTCGCAAACGCGCCACGCGGCAAGTCAAAAGCCAAACGAATATAATTCCCATGCTCATCGCAACCGCCATCCATATCCAGATTTTTCATCTCAATACGCAGCGGCCTTCTCGCCCCATCAATTGAAATCTTCCGGTCATGCGCCACCATCTGTTCCGGCGTCAATTGCTGTCTATTCAGCGCTTCGAGTTCTAATTCCCCAACCACACCTTCCGCCTGAGTCATATTGGCCCCCCACATTGGCCCGGACGGCGAAATCTCAAACGAGCTAATTCGGCCACCTTCACCATTTTCTAGTGCCGCCGTTGCTTCATCCACCGCAAATACCGCGCGGTTCCCATGAATAAACGCCAAATCACCAGCCATCAACCGATTAAACGTGCCATCACCTACACGTCGCTCCACCACATCATTAAACGCCGCCGACTGCACCGCCGATATCAGCAAATTGAGTTGTGTCGAATCCACCGCCAACACCGCACGTTCCGCCGACTTCCCTTGCCGCAGATTATCTACCAATTGCCGATCGAACCGTAGCGCCTTCGGCCACGCCTCAATCGCCGCATCCAAATCCCCGTCCCGATAATGCCCTCTCGCCACACGCAACTGCTCCGTATCCAGCTCCGTCCCATACCCCAGCATCTCATCCATAAACGCCTCATACTGCTTCGTCAAAAGCAGGTACCCCAGCGTATGCGAATTGTTCCGGTACCCAAACCGCTGCATCCCAAACCGGTTCGGCACGCCTTGCTTCAATAGCACATCCAACGCTTTCTTAGCCCGCATGATCGCCGAAATCTCAATATCTCTAATCCGCACCACAAACCGGTTCCCCCCATGATGTCCTCTCCGCAGTTTATTCAAATGCCGATCATGCCAAAGCAGTGTCATATTCTTATGCAGCAGTAAATTTTGTAACCCCTCATCCTCCGTCCCCGTCTTAGGCAGATACACAGAAAAGTGTTGGCGTGTGATCGCATACTTATCCTTCAACCCCGCATACCCCACATCCGACTTCCGCACATGAAACGCCCGCGCAATCCGCCTCGCCACATCCAGCGTCGTCATCTCGCGCTTCTCAATAAACAAATACACATGCTCCCCCTCGCCACCTGCCTCATACAGCGGCAACTCCTCAACCAAAAAATCCTCTGGCCGCTGCTTAATCACGCCCCCTGTCCCCTCAATATCAGCCGTCAGATAACACGGTTCAGGCAACGGACTTTTCTTGTATGACTCATTCATGCACACATTGTATAAAAAGAACCCACACGCGTAGAGTGTGGGCGCTTAGAGGTATTTATACTTGTTTTTCCCTGATTTAATCCTCAGGGGCATCTTCAGCCACAAGCGACTGAAACGCCTCACGCAACCGCAACGTCATCTCGCCCGGCTCACCTCCCCCAATCACTCGGTTATCGATTTTCGTGACCGGTATGACTTCTGCCGCCGTACCCGTTAAGAAAATTTCCCCTGACGTGTACAAATCATGCTTCGTCAGGTTCTCCTCACGAAACGCAATCCCCAACTTCTTCGCAAGCTTGATGATCTCGTTCCGCGTCACCCCTTCTAAGATCCCAGCACTCGAAGGCGGCGTGATCAGCGTTAACTCGCCCAAATACTCTCGCACCACAAACAAGTTGTCCGCAGTGCATTCCGCCACAAACCCCTCATGATTTAGCATCACCGCTTCCAATACACCCGCATCAATCGCCTCAATCTTTGCCAGTACATTATTTAGATAGTTCATCGACTTAATGCGTGGCGACAGCGCGCATGGATGATTCCGAATCGTTGATGCCGTGATGATCTCCAACCCAGTTTCATACAACTCCGCCGGATACACCGAAATCTTATCAACGATAATAAACACGTTCGGCTTGCATTCCTTAAACGGATGAATCCCAAGCGTCCCCGCACCTCTCGTCACGCACAGCCGCACGTACCCATCCCGCTGCCCATTCGCATCAGCTGTCTGTCGCGTCGCTGCGTCCAACTCTTCTAGCGTGTACGGGATCTCCAGCCGGATCGAGTGCGCCGACTCATACAGCCGCTTCAAATGCGTCCCCGCCTTGAATACCCGCCCGTTGTATAGCCGTATTCCTTCAAACACGCCATCCCCATATAGCAGACCATGATCGTAAACCGATACAGTCGCCTGATCCGCCGGCACAAGCTTCCCATTTAGCCAAATCTGTCGTGTCACGTTACACGTATCGGCCGAAACCGCCTCACGGCTTTGTACACCGCCAAGCTCCGGCGCCGAGCAAGCCACTTCCGGGGGGGATTGTGTGATCATCTGATCCACCTCTTCTTCTGATTCAAACTGATGTTATTGGCATGTTTCGGCTATTTGCCGCATCTAATAGACGTTTGTCAGGCTGAAATCTGTTTTTCGAGCAATCCCAATCTTTGATAACTCGCCGTAACTTGCCCAACATACGCCTGTTTAAATGCAGCATAATGCGAAACACGTAAAAGCAGTATAATTCAAAAAGAGATGAAAATACTTCGCAACAAGCTCAAAACTAGCTTTAAAGGGAACAATTATACCTATAATCATTATATAATTTTAACTGTACCGGTATGGCTGTACGAATATTGTACTGGTGGGGTCTTTCTCTGTCCCAATAATCACGCTTCGCCTACTTCACTCTTGGCGGTGTCATCGCCTGGTAAAAATATACCGCAAAATCTTCCGTCGCTTCGCTTACCGCTGCCAAATATGCCGCATGATGCGACTCATCGCGTGTATCCCCAACTTTCTCATCAACCCGCAACATCGTCAGCGTATTGATCGCCAGCCTGACCTCACTCTCAGGATCAATCAGCCGCCATTCAGTCCGTATCGCAGGCTTTGCTTCGCCTCCTAATAATGCTTGGAACATCATCGTAATCTTCACATCAATCGCAGCTGCCAGCCGATGTCGCTGGATAAATTGCTGCACATGCTGCGGATTCTCATCATGCACCGTCGGGATCGCTTGCCGATACGTCACCATTGGCCCAAGCTGAGTCGACAATTCTTCACGCATCTGCATCACCATCCGATCATCCAGCACGCCCATCGCCTCGGCCTGTCCAGACGTCGGCCGATTGTCATTCATATCCACTAAATTTGATGCCCCCCCCGCCGCCAACTTCTTCGCCTGTCTTGATGTATGCACACCATAAATATCATTCGTCTCCGGATCGCCCGCATGCAGAATCGTCACATTCGCCAACGATATCGGCGACTTTTTCGTCAATAGCGGCCTCGTAAACTGCGTATCGTTCTCCGCAATCCCATGCGGCATCGTGCAGCCAGCAATACCAATCATCATCAAGCAAATGCACACCCATAGACATGATTTCAACATGATATCTCCTGATCTAGAATCAAGATCAGTGTACGTCCCCCCATCCCTTCATGATATAAGTATCCCCCCCACACACACCAATATCCATATATTCTTCAAGCCCGCGCCCGCCGGTTGCAGGGTGTCTTGCAATCTCTCGTCACTTGCATGCAACCACTCCCTCTCCCCTCTCCACACACCTCAACGCACACATCTTTACTTACCCTACTCTTTTTGCTCTTGCAGCGCCTCATAAAGGAAAATCGCAAAATCCTCCGTCGCCTCACGGATCGTATTCAGGTAGTACGTATGATGCTCTATCTCCCGCGTATCCTCCACCCGATGCATTTCAGGCAACATGTTCTCTGTATGAATCACTAACTTCGCTTTCCCGTCCGTATCATAAATCGTCCACTTGCCACGCACGACCGATTCGTAATCAAACATGCTCACATATTTCTGTGTGAAACTGAAATCCACCACCAACCCCGACGCAAGCCGATGTCCCGTGATCGCATACTTAATTTTTTTGCGTTGATGCAAACCCTTTGCCGGAGCGATTGCTTGATACGTAAGCAGTGGCGGCACCTCTATCCCTAGGTTAGATACAAGCTGCCGTCTCACTTTCTCGTCCAGTATCCGTACCGCATGCCTCTGTTCTTCCGTAGGAATATTCCACTTCATAGTCGCTTCTACGCCCATGCCAACCAACAAACCAATCACCCCATTTTGCTCAGCAGTCCGCGCGTTTGCCTGCAGCATCTGCTTCTCTTCATAATTCCCATCATGCGCTACGCTATAGCTAACCAAGCCGATACTTGTCTTATTTTCCGCCATCACCTGCGTAAACTTCACATCATTTTTCGCAATCCCATGCGATGTCGTACAACCCGCACCTGCAAAAGCGATAAGAATGATCACCAGAATTAGATTTAATCTCATCATGCACTCCTGATCGTATGCTGTAATAGTTATAAGGAATGCATCAAAAAATGTAAATACCGAGAGCGGTCTCTATTTCGTAGGCCGAGTTAAACGGCGAGCCAGTTTGTGCGATGGTTTCTCAACCAATTGGTAGAGCAATTCAGTTAACAAAAACGAGACCGCAATACCCAATATGGTGACCGCAAATAATGAAAATGAACCCGCATACGCATCAATGTCCTGGATCTTCAAAACCTTTGTAAAAATAATGCGGCCCACAATGGAGATCACTGCAAGATGGATTAAATACAAACTGTAAGAACGATCACCAATCTTATCTAAGAGATGTACCGTGAAATGCTTCAGCCCCTTTCTGCTTGCCCCGCGATTCTCGTCTTCTCGGATCAGCAAATAAGCGATTAAATAAAACGAGGCTATCGCAATCGGAATATTGATGATATAGACATAAAATTGATCACGCCATATCTCACTCAATGCGATCGGAACAGCAATCAAACCAATAGATAGGATTAATAATTGTTTACTGTTTTTGATCAAAGGCAGCGTTTGGTAACTCAGCTTCTTCGTACACCATAATTCCGCAAGATATGCGCCCAGCATCCATTCCCCGAAACGCGCCACCGCAAAATCACGCGGCTGTATATAGCTTGGTAATTCAGAACCAGACAGAAAAAGAAAATGATGCGCGACATAGTAGATAATCGTTACACCCAATGTCACCTGAGTGACCCGCTTAACACCAAGCCGTACGATCAATGGGTAACAAATCGCATAAAGAAAATATAGATGAATCTCCGCCGCCAATGACCAGAACGGCCCAACACTATACGATTCACCTTTCACCGGATTAAACTCGTTGTACCACAAAAACACATGGCCGATGATCGATTTGATTCCGCCTTGGAATTGGTTATTCAACATCAACATACCAATCAAACCGAAACACACGATGAAATATGTCGGATACAGCCGGACCAGTCTACGGATCGTGTACTTTTTTAGATTCAATTTTGTAGCTTGTGACCTGGCTTGGGGTAAATGAATGCACAGTCCACTAATCACAAAAAACAAAGTCACGCCAGTCCAACCATAAGTCGTTGTTACGCGCGAAATCCCTTGCCATGCAGTATCGTAAGTTGGCTCAGCTCGCAGAAAATACCCATTCGCATGGTGTATCAAGACAACCAACGCGCCAATCGCTCGGACGATATTGATCGTGAGTGACTTGGTCGCTGTGCTGGTTGTTGGGATATTGGCCGGGGTCGCGGCAACGGTCTCTGGCATACAGGAATCTTGCTTAAATTTCAGAAGAATGCAATACGATTTAATGAATTGTCGCGATATAAATGCACATTTTTACATTTTCTAGCTTACAACTAAAAAAGCCCGTGCAAACATGCACGGGCTGTTAATTTTATGTCATATCAGTCGGTCTTAGCCGCCGATCTGGTAGCGAACGAACTGCTTGATGCTCACGCCAGCAGGAAGGATATCCTTGATCTGCTTCTTGTCGTCTTTGACGAACTTCTGACGTGTCAGTGTGACTTCGTCCAAGTACTTGCGGATCTTGCCTTCGACCATTTTCTCAGCAATCGCTTCTGGCTTGCCAGACTCAATCGCTTGTGCCTTCGCAATTTCGCGTTCCTTCTCGATGATGTCCGCAGGAATCTCGTCTTCGTTCACGCCAAGCGGGGCAGGGCTGATCGCGGAGATGTGCATGCAGAGATCTTTGAGCAAATCGTCGGATGCTTCGCCTTCAAGTTCGACGAGGACGCCGATCTTGCCGGTGAAGTGAAGGTATGAGCCGATGGTTGCGTTGCCGCCGCCAAGGACTTTGCCTTTGCCGAACTGTGCGTTCTCTTTGGTCGTGACGCGGATGTCGTCGATCAATGTTTGCATTGAATCGTTAACGACCACTTCGCCAGCGTCGTTCTTGAGTGCTTCATTCGCAATGATCTGCACTTTTTCGATGAACATATCGTTGTTTGCGGTGAAGTCGGTTTCAGTGTTCACGAGGACGATCGCGCCCTTGCTGCCTTCGACAGCGATTGCGATTTTGCCTTCAGCAGACTCGCGGTCGGTACGACCGTCCATCTTGGCTAAACCCTTTTTACGGAGCAGTTCTTTGGCTGCTTCCATGTCGCCGTTGGTTTCGGTGAGGGCTTTCTTGGCTTCCATCATACCCAGGCCAGAAGCCTTGCGGAGTGCCATTACGTCCTTGGCGGTGATTGTCGCCATGGTAATCTCCTTGGAGAAAACGAGGTTGGATTCTTGTTCATGTCATCGGCCTTGCAGAATGCAATGGCCGAATTGATTGTACGGTGTTGTTGTGATGAGTTTGTGAGCTTGCCCGCATCGTGTCATTAAAGCTGATGCTCGCAATCAACTGAGTTTTTCAGAGGATGCGGAGATGTGGGTGTGGGGATGATAGGAGGGGGTGAGTGGAAAATAGGGGGGGTGGGGTAAACAAATCCGGCTGCCATTGGGCAACCGGATTGTATGTGTCGTTGATTATTCAGCTTTTTCAGCTGGTGCAGGTGCTGCTTCCGCAGGCTTCGCTTCAACTGGCTTCTCTTCGACCGGCTTTGCCTCAACTGGCTTTGCTTCAGCAGGCTTGTCGCCAGAAGCAGATGCTGAGAACTGTGCACGGTTTGAGCGGCGGCGTGGCTTCGGAGCATCGCCCGAATCTTTGCCTTCCTTCTGAGCGACGCGGTTGCTCTTGCCTTCCGCGACTGCTGCACAAAGTGAAGTGACAACCACTTCGATCGCACGCATCGCATCATCGTTACCCGGGATGGGGATGTCTGCGTAATCTGGATCGCTGTCGGTGTCGATGAGGCAGATCGTTGGGATGCCAAGTTTGCGGGCTTCCTTGACTGCGTTGTGCTCGGTGCTTGGGTCGATGACGATCATCGCGCCGGGCAGCTTGTTCATGTTACGGATACCTTCGAGGTTGCGAAGGATCTTTGATTTCTCACGGCGAAGCTGTGACTCCATTTTCTTGGAGTAGTTCGCGATGTCGCCTGACTCTTCGATACGCTCGAGTTCTTCGAGACGTTTCAGACGCTCACGGATGGTACGGAAGTTGGTGAGCGTGCCGCCGAGCCAACGTTCAGTGACCCAGTGCATTTCGACATCGCTGACGTGCTTCTGAAGTGAACCGCGAGCTTGACGCTTGGTACCTACGAAGAGGACGTCTCTGCCGGAGGAAACGGTTTTGGTGATGAATTTACGAGCGAGAAGAAGACCTTTGATGGTTTCCTTGACGTCGATGATATGGATCTTGTTACGCTTGCCGTAGATGTACGGCGCCATTTTTGGGTTCCAGTGCGTTGCACGGTGTCCGAAATGGACGCCTGCTTCGACGAGATCCTTGACGAGTGATGCCATCTAAAAAACTCCTTGGTAGGGGCCCTCGCAATCAGCTTACTTATATGGAGCTGATTAACCTGTGCTACCGGGTAAATAAGGGCGTTATAAGGTTAAAAGATCGCGGCCGAGTACCCTTGGGATGGCATCATGCACGTCCTAAAGAAGGGTTTGAATCGGTCTGCCGATCATCCAAAACAATGTTATTGAGCCGGTTAATATGCAATCCATGCCTATTAACAGCAATGACAGCCGCTGCCGCGAGGCATTGGCCGAACGCTAATTGTAGCAGTCAGGACGTGGGCTGCAACTTGAGGGGGGGCGAATTGAAGAGGAGGGGGGCGTGATGAACGCGCACAAAATGAAAAATCAAAAAGTGAAAATGGGTTAGAAAATCAAAAGGCTAAATGATTGAAATAGTTAAATAAGAGGTTGTTAATGTTAAAAATGTTTTGCTTGATCGGAGATGAGGCGGGTTTGAAGTGGATGAGCGGTGCGTTTGTGCGCGCGTTTTTGGTGAAATGGGTGTTTGCGGGTGTCAATGAGGTCAATTATGGGGTGGAATTCGCGCGTTTTGGACACGAATCGGGCAGCTTTGGATGAAAAATGGTGAGAAATTGGGGGTAAATTGGTGAGATTTTTGGTTTTGTGCGCGCGGATTGGCGTGAGAAGGTGGCTGATCGGAGAAAGAATTGGGAGATGGGATGTATTCGATGGAAAGTGGTATGGGGCGAATCATTGGGAGGATTAGGGGGGGAATGAAGGCGGATGGGGATGGGGAGGTTAGTCGATGTTTGGGCCGTGGGTGCGAGGGGTGGTGTCGTGGTTGTGGTGGAGAGAGTGTGCGGGGGATGTGTGCTTTTTTGCGAAGCGATCACGAAGGTATGGGGGGAGATGGGGGCAGTCGGCGAGCTGGGCGTATTCGGGGCGGTTGGGGGTGGAGTCGTATTTGAGGCGGGCGATGGTGTCGATTGACCAGTCGGGGCAGGGGCGATCGATGAGTGTGAGAGTGTCGGATGGGGAGATGGTTCCGGTTTGTAGGACGCGGGCGTACCAGCCGGCGAAGCCGGTGTTTTGGACTTGTATGGCGAGGTTTTTGATTTTCCAGCGGCGAGCGAGTTTCCAGCAGGGTGGTCGGGGTTGAGATGCTTGGATGATGGTTGAGCCGAGGGTGAAGGTGTCGCCGATGTGGACGCGTGATTCG
This sequence comes from Poriferisphaera corsica, assembly GCF_007747445.1. Lineage (NCBI taxonomy): Bacteria > Pseudomonadati > Planctomycetota > Phycisphaerae > Phycisphaerales > Phycisphaeraceae > Poriferisphaera > Poriferisphaera corsica. The sequence goes on along the minus strand of NZ_CP036425.1, from coordinate 3,500,422 downwards.
GTGAAGTGGGGGATGGTGAGGTTTTCGCCGAAGGCGCCGTAGGGGAGTGTGGGGAGGTTGAGTTGTTTGCGCCAGTATGGGTAGTGATCGGCGGGGTAGATTAGGAGTGCGCGATGGGGGCCGCCGTGGTTTTTGAGGTCGGCTTGCGCGTCGCCGAGGAGGTTGTTTTCGTTGAGTTGGATGGTTTGGTTGACGGGCTGCTTGTGGATGGCGGAGGTCCAAGGTTTATCGTGCCATATGGTTGCGGAGTTGGAGCCTTTGGTGGTGGGTTTGCCGACGAAGATGGCGAGGAGTTGTGCAGATTGTTGTTGAAAGTGAACAGGCATGAAATGATTATATGATGAAGGGAGTTGTATCAGTATGGCAATTTGTTGCACGAGGTGGATACTGTGTTGGGATAAGTAGAAGGGGGTAGGGAATATGGAGCTTGTGTTGTTATGAATGAAATGAATGATGGGCCAAGACGGGATCGGCATACGGGTGAGCTTTGTCCGAAATGCGGAACGAAGACGGCGATGCATACGAAGAAGCAATACAACCATAATCATCCATTGGGTGTGAGGGAGTGTAGTGAGTGTGGATTGGTGTGGGCGCCGCGGATTCAGTTTATGGGCAAGTTGTGGCTGGTGGTGTTGGGGAGTGTGTTGTTGTATTTGGTGTTGTTGGTTTTTGTGACGGGGTTTTTTAGTGGTGTGATTTCGATTACGTATTTGCTGTCGTTGCCGTTTGTTGTGATTGCGTTGTTGGTGTTGCAGATTTTGAATCCGCCGGTGTGGGGAGAAAAGAAGGAAAGTGCGAGTGGTTAGAGCGTTTTGCGAAATTACCTGAATCGTTGACCAAAGGGTCGTTTCGTAAAGGGTACCTATTACAAGAGTTGGCTGCTGAATTCTGAATAATCGGATGTTCCAGATAATCACGCAACTTGCTCTAGTGTTGGAAATGCGTGGGAATGGCGGTTTGATGGCTGGGGAATTTTGAGGGGGGAAAGATATACGGTGATTGTGGTGTGATCCCGCCTATTGGCTGGTTAGATATGAAGTCAATATTGAGATTGAGGGCGAGGGATTGTTGGGTTGTAGTACACCCCACAACCGACGGTCGTGAGCTTGTGGGGATTGATATACATTGAGTCGTTCGTTCGGATGATTGTTGCGCGGGATGTCAGGGGTGGGTTTGGAAATTTGATGAGACGAAACAGGGGGGGAAGGGCGCAAGAAAAAACAGGCTCGGTGTACTGTTTGGATACAACGAGCCTGTTTGATCTATCTACACAGCAGGTTGAAGTAGCCAGTTATCTAGCCCGTTAGGTACACTCGCGTGGTGTACGTAGCGGCTGACTGCGAGCGTGCTAGCTTCGTCCGCTATCAGAAAAAGGGCTGCGAGCCTGCTGGAATTTCAAGTTTCTAAAAGCGATTACGTGAATGCCTATGCGTTGAATAGTAGGTTGTTGGCGTTTGGTTAACGCGTTGTTGTACGCCTACTGCGGCTGATGTTGTATCAAGCCTTGCGATGCATTACGTAATCTACTTTTGTACCGTTTTCGATACTGCTAAATCCTAGGTGTGGGATACATAGAAGTCATCTCACAGAATGAGATAGTACAAACGGTGTGCCAAAGTGAATGATGGGATATTGAGGCGTAAAGGGGCGTCTTAATGATTGGAGTATGACTATTGCGACAGGCTGATTTTCAAGATGAAAGAGGAAGGGGTCATGTTGCGAGCAGCATGGGTCTTTATGCGGGGGGTAATAAGGATTACGGTATGCGGATTTGAGCGGATCGTGAAGATTGGTTGCAGGCAGAGGGGAATGAATTGTAAGACACCCCATGACCGGCGGTCATGGGCTTGTTTCGCTTGGTTTGAAATATGGAGGGGATTTAGGCGTCGGCTTGTGCGGGGATGGGTTCTTCGTCGGGTTGTGCGGCGTCTTGTTCTTGTTTGATTTTGTCGAGTAGTGCGAGTTTGTGGCCGTGTTTGTAGGAGGTGACGAGGATGAAGCCGTAGATGAAGAAAGCGACGGCGAGCATGAATCGCCAAGGGAATTCTAGAGCGACCATCGTGCAACCGATGACGGCGAAGAGGATGGCGATGGCGTACATGCAGAAGACTGATTTTTTGACGGAGAGGCCTGAGCGACGGAAGAGGTGGTGCATGTGTTCGTTGTCAGGAGACATGATGGGCTTGCCACGCATTTTACGTCGGAAGATGGCGAGTGATGTGTCTGTGATGGGTAGTGCGAAGATGATGAGTGCGGCGGTGACGAGCTTGAGGGATTCTGTGCCGGTTTTTGAGAATAGGAGTATGGTTGAGATGCAGAGGAAGCCGAGGAGGAGTGAGCCGGCGTCGCCCATGAAGATGGATGCGGGGTTGAAGTTGTAGGGTAGGTAGCCGAGTGTTGCGCCGAGGATGGCGAGACACATGACGAGGATGAGAGAGAATTCGAATGAATCGTTGGCGGCGAGAGCGGCGAGGACGAGGAAGCCGAGTGAGGCGATGGCGGTGACGCCACCAGCGAGGCCGTCGAGACCGTCGATGAGGTTGAGCGCGTTGCAACCGCCAACGACGAAGATGGCGATGACGGCGGTGCCGAGGATGTAGTAGAGGAGATCGGAGCCTGGGAAGGCGGGGATTTCGAAGATTTTGCTGATGTTTTCGATGAGCTCGATGCCGATTTTCTGGTGAGCGAGTGCGGCGGCGGCGAAGAGTTGTCCGCCGACTTTAACGCGAGGCGAGATACCGTAGACATCGTCGAAGAGGCCGGTGAGTGTGATGGCGAGTGCGCCGAGTACGATGCTGATGAGCATGAAGAAGTCGAGGTGGTTGTTGCCGTCGTGTCCGCTGGCGATATAGCAATAGGCGATGCCGGCGAACCATCCGAAGAAGATGCCGATGCCGCCGAGGTATGCGATGGGTTCGATGTGGTTTTTGCGGTGTAGATCGGGCCAATCAACGATGCCGTTTTTGATGGCGAGCATGCGCATGATGGGCGTTGCAATAAATGCGCCGATAAAGGCGATGAAGAAAACGCCCATGAAGGGCTTAATTGTGGTGAGCACGGTTTGTGTGGTCCCCACATTAAGATCGGATTGTGCCAATTGGAGTAGGCTCAACAGTTATCCTTTGCGTCGACGAGTTCGGATTCGAGTGCTTGTTGCTCGAGTTTGACGAGTTCGGTGATGGTTTGAGTGAGTGTGTATTTCGGGTTGAAGTTGATTGCGGCTTTGACTTTTGAGTTGTCGGGAAGACGGTGCATGGGGTCTTCGAAGTTCTTGCCGTAGATGTCTTCGTAGGGGATATGTGTTTTGCCTTGATCGCTGCTTGCGATTTGGTTGGTGAGGTCAGCGAGATCATTGATTGTGATTTCGTGCGTTGAGCCGAGGTTGTAGACTTTGCCGTAGCAAGATTTGGTGGCCATGAGTTCGGTCATGGCGCGTGTGATGTCGCGGACATCGCAGAAAGCTCGGGTTTGTGAGCCGTCACCGAAGACGTTGATGGTTTGTTTGCGGACGGCGCGTTGGACGAAGTTGGGTACGACCATGCCGTACATGCCGACTTGTCTGGGGCCGATGGTGTTGAAGAGGCGGACGATGACGGATTTGAGATTTTTGCTGCGATGTAGGTCGATGGCGAGGTGTTCGTCGATGGCTTTGCTCATGCCGTAAGCCCAGCGTGAGGCGGTGGTGGGGCCGTAGACGAGTTCCATGTCTTCACGTAGTGGGAGGACAGGGCATTTGCCATAGACTTCGGAGGATGAGGTGACGAGTACGGCGGCATCGGTTGCAGCGGCGGCTTCGAGTACGAGCGTTGTGTCGTGGATGTTGGTCTGGATCATGCCAGTGGGGTCATCGACGACACGTTTTACGCCAACGGAAGCGGCGAGATGATAGACTTCGCAGACACCATCCATGATTGAAAGATCTTGGAAGGCATCGGCGACGTCCTGAACGATTAATTGACAACGATCATCAAGCAGATACTCGACATTTGAGCGTCGGCCGGTGGAGAGGTTGTCGATGAGGATCAGGTGCCTACCTTCGGCTTTGAGGCGTTCGGTGAGGTGCGATCCAATAAACCCAGCTCCACCCGTGATGATCGTTTTCGAGTTCAAAATCATATCCTTGCTTACTAACTAATGGATAGGTTAAGCGTTGCTGTCGGTTTGGTCCTGCATCGCGGAGACAGCGGCGGCGCGAGAGGCGTTGCCGCGTTCGTTTGCGGAGGCGCTGTAGCGGTGGAAAGCTTCGTAGTTCTTTTTGAAGTAACCGCCAGCGCTAGATTGGACGCCATTGAGGATGAGGCCGAGGAGTTCTGCACGGTTGCCACGCATTTTGTTTTGGAGTCGTTCGACCATGCCACGTTTGTCTTGAGCGGCGTGTACGACGATCGCAACTGCGTCAACGATCTTGCTGAGGATCTGGCTGTCAGATGTGAGGAGTAGTGGTGGTGCATCGATGATGACGTAGTCGTAACGTGCTTCGAGATTTGTGAGCAATTCGCGGAAGTCTTTAGATTCAAAGGCTTCTGGTGCGACAGTGGTGTTGCCGACGGGGACGAGGGCGGGCTCACTGTTGTTGCTGTCACAGATGATGTTTGAGAGGTCGCCGTGACCTGTGATGAGATCAGTCCAGCCGAGGTTTGAGTTTGTGTTGCAGAGGATGTGTTGGTTGGGTTTACGGATGTTTGCGTCGAGGATGACGACGTTTTTACCGTTCACAGAGAGGCTGGTTGCGATGTTGTGAATGTTAACGGAAGCGCCACTGCCGGGCTGAGCGGCAACGATCATGAGCGTTTTGTAGCCACTGCGTTCCATTTTACGGAGGATTGCGGTACGCGTTTGTCGGTAACTTTCCGCGATGAGGCTGGTTGGGTGGTTGAGTACGATGCGCTCAATCGGTGATTTAGATTGTTTGTCTTCGGTGGAAGAAGGAATGACGCTAAGAAGTTCTGCTCCGTTGATGAGTTTGACATCGCCGGGTGAGGAGATGTATTGGTTGAGAACTTCTTTGAGGAAAATGAGTCCAATGGCCGTACCAACGAGTAAGAAAGTGATGACGGGGACGATGACTGTGATTTTAGGTGAAACTAGGATTGGTGCGGTGACGCGTCCAATGGCTTGGACGCGGTCGAGGTCAGAGCGGTTGAGTGAGAGACGCAAGTCGTTGAGCGCTTGTTGGGTTTTCTCTTTGTTGAGCATTTCGGCATCACGCTGAGCGATGAGGTTCTGGTAGAACTGGATGTTAGAGCTGAGATCTGTGAGCTCTTTTTGTGCTCTGTCAAGATTTGGTCTGACTCCCGAGATTTGATTTGTGAAGGTTTCGATACCGTTTTGAGCTTCTGAGATTTTCGCGGCCTGAATGTCGCGAAGTCTTTGGTTGCGTTCACGGCTGAGTTTGTCGAGTGCCTCTTCGTAAAGATTTTGCTTATAGATAGAGGTTTGGTGATTTTTTGGATACATGCGAAGGTGAGCTTTGAGATCACTTTCGAGGGAGTTGAGCTGCTGTTGCATGCCCAGGATGATTGGGAGTTGATCGACGGCTTGCTCGTCTTCGGGAGGGAAGTTGTTGAGGTCGCCGCTTGACTGTTGAGCTACGAGGATGTCGTAGGTCTTTTTGGTCATAATGAGACTGGCTTCGAGTTGAACGAGTTGCTCGGTGTATTCTTTGACTTGAAGATCGATGCTGGATTGACGTTGAAGAACCACGTTCTTTTCAGAAGCGTAGGTCTGGATGTTGCGGTTGAGACGTTCGATGGCTTGTTCCGCGCGCTTCAGCTCTTCAACCAATGCGGCTTCAGCGAGGCGGCGATCGCCAACACTGGAGGTTTGAAGGCTTCTGAGGTAGGCGTCACGGACGGCGGCGACGATTTCTTTGCTGTCATCACCGTTTTTGGTGGAAGCGCTCAGCACAATGAGGAGGGAATCACGTGGGATGTATGTGCCGATGACTTCGTTTTTGAGCGACTTAACCATTTGGGGCTTCTTGTCGTTGAAGCTGAGGTACCAATCGGTTTTCTTGAGGTCTGGGTTGTTGAGAGCGCTAGCGAAGACGTCTTCAGATTGCATGCGCATGGATTGTGTTTGCATGTAGGCTTCGATCATGTTGATCTGGCCGGTGGAGAGGTCATCCATGCTGGCTTTACGTACGTCGACGTTGCCTGCTTGAACTTGGAAGACCTGTTTACTTTGCCATTTCGGAGCGGTTTTGTTCCAGATGAACCAGACACCGCCAGCGAAGATGGGGCTAAGTAAGCAAACGGGGATGATGAGCCAGAGGTACTGACGCAAAATCTTAACCGGATCAACCGGTTTAAATTTGTTCCCCAGAGGATTTGCGGCCGAGGCCGGAACGTTAGTGTTATTGTTGTTCATCACGGCATTGATTCCCATAAGCCTTCAGTGATCATGCAAACGAGCTATTTTATCGAGTTTTGTTCTTTACTGGCCCAATTCCTTCAGAAGATTTTGGGCTTGTAGTATGTTTTCTTCGTCATTTGAGTTTTGAGCGAGCTTGAGGCCTTCTTCGAGAGCGCTGATGGCCTGGCTGAGCATGTTGAGTTCTTGATAGACGGTGCCTAGGTGGATGAGTGTTGTGGGTAGAGGTTTGATTTGGACACTTTGTTCGAGGATTGTTCTTGCTTTGCTGTAGTCTTCGAGACGGTAGAGGATCCAGCCATAGGTGTCGAGAATTTGAGGGTTGTTTGGAGCAGCGGTGTAAGCGTCTTCGGCAAGAGCAACGGCTTGTTGCGGTGATTTGAGATCCTCGGAGAGGAGGTAAGCGAGGTTGTTGAGTGTGCCGATGTCCTTGGGGTTGATTGTGAGGATGGTTTCGTAAGCATCCTTTGCGGCGGTGATGTCATCGATCACGTAGCTGGAGCTTGCGAGTAAGCGGAGAGCGCGTGTTTTGAGGTCGCCTTGTAGGAGAGGCAGTGCTTTTTTAACGATCTCAGCAACGGCTGCGTGATCGTTATTGCTGAGTGCTAACTCGGCGGTGAGTAGTTCTGACCAGAGTTGTCTTTCAGCGATGGTCTGGCTGCTCATGAGTGTTCGGAGATAATCTTCATCCAGTGCGAGCTTGACTTGTTGAGCCACGGTGGTGAATTGTGAGTAGTTGTTGGTGTCATCAAAAGCTTTTTTGAGCATATCCTCGCCGGCATCTTGTTGGCCGAGCATAATTAGAGCGCGACCTCTTTGAGCGCGGGCGTAGCCGTTGTTGGCGTTGGTGGGATACATGTCGTAGATTTCGATGAGTTTATCGGGTCGGTTTGCTTGAATGACAAGGTTGCCGATCTGTGTGAGTGTGTTGTCGTTTGGTGCGATGTTCATCGCGGCGATTTTAGCGTTGACAGCTTCTTTGAAGTTGCCTTGTTTTAATTCAAGGTCGCCGAGCATGAGTGGCCAACGAGGATCATCCGGGAAGATGTCGGCCCCTTCTTGGATGCGTGCTTTGGCATCAAGGATCATGTTGTTTGTTTGAAGAACCTGGATGAGCTGCAAGCGGCCGATGAGGTCACGGTCGTTGATTGAGAGGAGGTTTTCGAGTTCGCGGATTGCGTCGTCGATGTAGCCGCGACGGACATGAATTTGTGCGAGTTCACGACGAGGCGTGATCATGCTTGGCTCAAGTTCGAGGGTGCGGTTGTAGTCTTTGAGCGCGTCTTCGAGGCGGTCGGGTTGCATGCTGAGCATACGAGCGCGTTGGTAGTAGAGTCGGCCGTTTTCACGGTCGTTGCGGATTGCTTGGTTGGTGAGCTTGATTGCTTCGTCGTAGTCCTTTTGATTCATAGCGATCAGAGCACGGAGTACGAGACTTTCGGATGTGCCGAATTCGGCGGCTTCGGTGTCGAAACCTTCGAGGAGTTTGGCTGCATCATCGAATTGATCGTTTTTGATGTAAGTTTCAGCTAGGCGGAGCACGACGCGAACGTCGGCAGGATCGGATTCGAGGATACTCTTGTAAACTTCGGAAGCTTCAGCAAGGAGCTTACGGTTGAAGAGCAGGTCAGCGAATTCACGGCTGGCGAGTCTTGCTTTGGGATCTTCGGCATCCATGGCAACCTGGAAGGCTTTGAGGATGCTGTCCCGATCGCGGCTGTATTGTGCGAGGTAGCGAGCGAGGATGAGATGATCCTGAACGGTGACCTCGTCGATGCGGCCAGCAATGTACTGACGTATGACGGTTTCGCCATCATTCGCTTTGCCACTGACGGCAAAGATGTTTGCGAGAGCGAGGATATTGAAGCTGTTTTCGCCTTCTTCTTTGACGATCGCTTGCATGGTGGTGATGGCTTTGTCGAAATCTTCGAGGTCTGCGTAGAGGCCTGCAAGGATGCGACGGTTGTTGAAGTCTTGAGGCATTGCGGTTGCGATTTGCTCGCGGATGGATTTTACGGCTTCTTTGTTGCCATATTGTTGTTCGAGCTGGAGATAGATGTTGAGGATTTCGGCGTTGCGAGGCTCGAATTTTCTAGCGAGTTTGATTTGGTTAAGTGCATCAATGCCACGACCAGTCTGGTGGAAAAGTTGGGCGAGGCCGCGATGTGCGGAGACGTTGTCGGGTTTTTGTTGAATTGATTTTTTGTAAGCGTCTTCAGCTTCGGGGAGTTTTTTGTTGATGAGCAAAACTTGAGCGTATTGAGTCCAGAGGCTTGAGTTGACGTCTGTGAGTGCGAGTGCGCGGCTGTAGGAAGCTTCGGCGAGATCGTATTGGCCTTGAACGGCATAGAGTTTTCCACGGAAGATGTTGCCTTGCGCTTTATCGATGTCGAGTTCAGAGATTTTTGGAAGTAGTTTTTCGGCTTCTTCGAATTGTTTTTCCGAGACAGCGTAGTTGTATTGGAGCTCAAGAACTCTTGGATCGTTGGGCTTCATTTCGGAGGCTTTGTCGATTGCGGTTTTGAGAGCTTCTTTTTGTTTTGAACGAGCGTAGACGGTGATTTCATTGAGGAGTTTTTGGAATGGATCATCGACACCTTCATTGATGAGGTTCGCGAGTTCTTCAGGTGCAAGGTCTTCTAGATTGCCGGCTTGCTTTTCTGACATCAGGCGGATGGTACGTGCATCAGCACCCGCATCGGATGCGATCTGCATGAGCTGCTGACGTTGTTCGGGGGCCTCGATGAGGTTAAGTGCGGACTGAAGAGCCTGGATATTTGAAGGATCAGCTTCGAAATATTTCAGTGCTGATTCGCGGGCACTATCTACATCCTTTTTGGCGAGGTAGAGCTGTGTGAGCATCTGGTAGTAGGATGGGTTTTCATCGGGATTAAGGCCGAGATAGACATTGATGGCTTCATCGATGTTGCTTTCGTACGCGAGGATCACAGCGTGGAGAGCGAGGACGGATTTGTCTGTATCGTCAATGGCGAGGAGTTTGTTGATGATTGGGCGCGCTTTTGCGTGCTGCTTGTGTTGGATATACAAGGCTGCGATACGGCGCATGGTGCGTGTGTCTGTTGGGCGGACTTGGAGGTACTCTTCGAAGAGTGAGATTGCTGAACCCCAGTTGCCTTGTTTGAGGCGGGCTTCAGCGGCAAGCTGCATAAGTTGTGGGTCTGAATTACCAAGCTGCTTGAGGCATTTTTCAAGAAGAGGCATTGCTTCGTTGAGTTTTTCTTCTGCGACCAGCTTCTTGGCTCGTAAAGTTTCGGCAATGATCGGTGCGTCATCACGCTTTGTAATGTAGTCGATGGTTTTGTCGACACCGGCGAGGAGTTTTGCTTTTTTGTCTACATCTTTTTCACGAGCTGCCTGAACGATCATGATTTCGCCACAACTTTTAGCGGCATCGAATTGAATCATGCGGTTGATCAGGAATTCTGCAGCGTTTGTGATGTTGGGCGTATTCATAGCCTTTTGGTAGAAGGGCAGGGCGAGTTCGACATCGCCTTGGAGGCGGTAGTATTTGCCGAGTTCACGCATGAGGAAAACGCTGTTTGTTTTGCTTTGGAATGATGAATCAAGGATTGCAATCGCGCGCTGTACGCCACTGGTCGTTGGATTCCGATTTTCACGTTTAATGATTCTGGTGTCTGTACGGAGGAGTAAGTCCGCGATCTGCGCACAATAATATGGATCGAGTGACTGGTCTGTTAGCGTGATTTGCTCGAGTTGATCGATGATGGGTTTCATGGATGCTACGCGAGCATTGGCGTTGTTGAGTACCTGTTGCTTGTATTCTTCGGAAGCGCCAATGGGTATGCGAGGGGACAGCTGAGGGCTGATCATGAGGCGAGCATAGTTAATGAGGTGTTCAGGCTCGTTATTAAGTCGTGTTGCGTATTGTTCCGCGTATTGTGCGGCGGCGTCACGAAGTTCGGCTGCGAGTTGACGGTCGCCTTGTTCTGTGTCGAGACGGGAGCCTTCAAAAAGCAGGTACTGTGCGATGTAGTATGGGATGTCGGGATCGTTCTCAAGTGTTTTGCCAGCAGTTTCGAGGTCGTTGAAAGCTTGTTCACGATCGGCGTCGGTCATGTTTCCGTGAATAGTGATGACACGGGCGATACCGCGGTATTTGCGAGCGATGACGTTGTCGGGGTAGTTGGAGAGCCATTCATCAGCTTCGTTATAAAGTGAGTCGGCATAGGTGCGGCTAAGTCGTTTTGTAGAATCGAGAATCAGCTCGTAGTAGGCGGATTGTTTGGCAAGATCGTCAGTGGCGAGTTCTGAGAGCATTTTATATGCGGTGCGTTTTTGGCCGAGATAGCGGCGCGCATCGACAATGCCTTCGATTTTCAGCTCAGGGAAGAGGGTGATGTATTTTTCGAGATAGTCCGTGTTCGTTGGATCTTTTGCAACCGCTTTGGCGTAGGATTCGATCGCGAGGAAATATTCCTTTTCACTGACGAACTTGTCGCCGTTGCGCATGAGTTCTTGTGGGTTATTGCGCATAAATACCATGTAGACGCCGGCGAGTCCGACGACGAGGAAGATGATGATTGCGCTGAGCATGAATACGAATTTAGTGTTTACGCGACCGGCCATTAACCGACTCCTCTGTATCAAAATTCAATCTAATGTTGTATTAGTTGAAAGTAATCTCAATCCTTGGATTTTATTGTTCTGGCCATTTACCTGATTCGACGTCTACCCAGTCAGGGAGACAGGCCATCACTTCTGGTAAGTAAGCGGACAGGAATGATTGAGCGATGTTTTTCGCTTCATCTAAATCACCTGTTTGAATGCTCACTTCAACTTTACTGTAGTAGCTGTATTCATCGCTGGTTTCAGTGCCTTTAAGACGTACGGCGTCGGGTGTGGCAAGGAATTTTCCGTTTGCGATGAAGAAGTACATTACCGTGGCTTTGATTTCCTTGCCTTGCTGCTGCGAGGGCGGCTGGAAGGACATATAAGAAACGGGGATGTCTTTGATTTTCGGTATTCGAACATCGCCACGCATGAGCGTGCTGTATGCGATGTGTCCATTTTCGGTTTCGTCGTCTTCGAAGTATTCGGTTCCGCCGACTGAGATGGTTGATGTGCCTTGGTTGAGTGATGTCGCGCCGCCAGCGACGTAGCAACGTTCAGGGACGTGTGGAACGGTGTCGACGGTGCCGGTGTAGTATGCAGAGTGGAAACGGATGTAGCGTAATGGGTCGTCAACTGGGCGGTCAGTATCTTCGTAGGTTCGGCTGACGTAGTTTGTTGTGCCGAGTTCATCGAGAATCGCTTGACTTAAAGGCGGATCTTCTTGCTTGAGTTTCCAGCTTGAGATTTGTCGGGGAATGAGGACGAGTTCGTAGCGAGTGGGGACAGCTTTCTTAAATAGCACGGTGTTTGTACGTGCGTTATTGATCTGCATGCTGGGGAAGCCAATGAGTAAGATGGCTAACGCGAATGCTGAGAAGCTTTGGAGTTTCACGCTGCGTGATTCGATGGGAGATATTTTCGAGAGGATGATCACTGCCGCGAAAATAATGATGGTTGGGGGGATGAGTGTGTAGCTGAGTTTGATGAGGCTGTTGACGGCGAGGCCGTTGATACCGGTTAGCTCAAGAAGTCCGATTGGGTTTTCGACAAGTACGGCGTAGAGTACGCTGGCGAAACCCATTGCGATTGCACCGGCAAAAAACCAGAGTGCGAGTTTGATTGGATTAAGAAGTGGTTCTTTGATTCGTTCAGCGGTGAGGCGAGCGGCATCGCGTTTGAGAACTTCTTCCTCGTCCATTTTGGGTTTGTCGGTGATGACAACACGGTCCATGATCCATCCCATAAGAAGGAATAGGCCGAGGGCGGGAGCAAGCATCATCATACCGATGAAGAGGTGGAAATCACCTTTGGCATAGTCGGGGTTGATGAGCGTGAGTAGGCCAAGGGATGTAACTCGGCCGACGTTGACAGCGACAGCGATTGGCAGCGTCATGAGAACCATGATGATGCGTTGCCAAACGGGACGTTTCCAAAGGAACGCGGTGGCGACACCGAGTGCGAGGAAGGCCATGAGCATACGTAGGCCGGCACAGGCTTCAGCGACATTGAGGCTGTCGGTGACGGGTTTGATCATGCCGGTGGCGGCATTGAATTTGTTTTGTGTCAGGTTGATGGTGGAGCCGCTGTTGTCGACATCAAAGTCCATAAAGAAACTGAAAAACTTGAGTGTAACGGTGGAGCAGTTTGCGGCGATCCACTGGAGTTGTACGGCGATCCAATCCCAGATGCGTTGTGATACTTTGACGCCGAAGGCGAGGTAAATGATTGGGAACCAGAGGATGGCTATCATGCGAGGGCCAAGGAGAAACAAGACGAGGCCGAATAAGGCGAGGATCATGCCGTAGCCTTGTAGCATGAGATTGCTGATTGGGTTAACGCCAAACATGTAACTGAAGATGCCAAGCACCATGAAGGGCAGGCCCCAGATACAGGTTTGAGCCTGAATGGTCATGAGGCGGTAGCGGTGTTGATAGATGTAATAGAAAGAGATGACTGGGACGATGAAGGCGTGTGACCAGTTACTGTCGTCAAGCGCGATCCAGTACATGCGAAGGAAGAAGGCCCAGTGGATGAGGACGAAGCTGGCAAACAGCAAAACTGTCCACGGCCAAAACTCTTGTGGAATCAGCTTGGACGCACCCAAAGAGATCTTTGTGGTGTTTTTAGTTTGCACGGAGTTGTTCATCCTCTGAGAGCACTCGCATCTACGAATCTTGTCATGAAGAGCCTTTTGATGTCATGTATGTCGGCCTGTAAAACGGCAGTTATACATGTTAAACATTACGACTTGCATGCCAGTTGGGTTCAACAATAACCCTCGGCTGCAGAAACTGCAGTCGTAAACCATCCTTGGATTGTGTCTTTTAGGTGCGGAAAAGAAAGCATCCTGCCCCGCACTGGGCGATCCGTGCCCTGTTGCCGTTTAAACTAGCTTTTGCAAGCCCTTTCCCACTTAAACGACAGCTCGAAGACATATCAATTTTCGAATGAGACGGCAGAGCTGTTAGGCTTTGCCGCTCGAATATCTTGAGGCCAGCTTGAAAGACTGTTGGCCTGTTATTAGTTACTTGTCGTGTCGACTGGGCCGAAGACATCAGGACCGAAGTTACGGTCAAGGATGAAGCCGAAGCCGTAGGTCATGCGGAAGCCGTTACGGAAGATCGCAAGTGGCGTGGCAACGAAGTTGGTGCCGACATTGATCAGATCGTTTGGCTTGAGGTACAAGTCTGGTTCGGAGCCCTCGAAGATGGAACGAACGTTAATGCGGATCGTTGCTTCTTCACTGTCTTCGATGCGGCGGGTTAGGTCGACGCGTTCAGGAATTGCGAGCTGTGAGAGGCCGCCAGCAGAAGCGACGAGCTGTTTGATCGTGAGGTCGCGTTCACCGGGCACGGTGTAGGCACCGGGACGAGCGATCTCGCCCATGATATAGACGAAGCCAGCAGTTGGGTCGGGGACGCGGATGATGTCGCCGCGACGGATGACGATGTTGTAACGCAGGTCGCCATCGAGGAGACGATCGTATGGGATTTCGATGATACGCTGGGTGATGAGTTCACCGAGTTCATCGGTTTCAGCGATCTGGTCGCCAGTTGCACCACCAGCGACTGGCTGATTGACTTTGACCCATTTGCCACCAGCGAATACCCATTGTGGACTGTTGGTGCTGCTATCAAGCCCGCCTTCGATTGCGGCAGGTGCTTTTGAACTAACGGGTGCTGAAGGTGCTTGGGCATCACTTTCGTCGATGCCTTCAAGCAATTCGTCAATCAGTTTTGATGGATTGCTTGGTGCAGGCGCCACAGGCTGATTTTCTGGAGATGTTTGTGCTGGTTGGATTTCGCCTGCAACTTCTGCTGTCAAAGGTGTTTGACGGAAGATACGTAGACGCTTGGTACGACCTGGGGCACCTCTTGCGAGTGCGATTGCGTCGAGAAGACGGAAGTCAGGTTTAGGGATGACATAAGTGCCGATGGCGGTACCACCTTGAAGGGGTTCACCGACGACGCTGAATGTATTTTGGCGTGATTCCTGCAGAATGACGCTGACAGTAGCGTTACGCAGGATGTTCTTATTCTCTAAGACGATTGCGATTTCTTTTTCGAGTTCGCTGGAGCTTAGATTTGCTGCACGGACTGGGCCGATGATTGGGAGGCGGATAAGGCCTGTTTCATCGACACGTCTGGTTTGTACAGATTCAAGACCTGGAGATACGAGTTCGAATACGGTGACGGTAAGAAGGTCACCGGGACCGATGACGTATTCACGCACATCGGGGATAAGATCTTCTGGTCGAACAGAGGTGACTGCTAATGAAGAGGTATCTTCACCTTCAATAACTTCCAATCGTTCAAGGATTGGCAAGGTGACAGGCGTATGTTCCCAACGCCCAACCACCGCTGGGTTAAAGAATGAATCGGTTTCACATCCACTCAGGAGAGTCACAAGGGCCACAACCCCCAAGAGTGCGATCTGCACACCTCTCCGGATCCTCAAGTCTCGGCTATTCGTCAACGTCATGCTCCTGAATCGGCTGTTCCTGACTCTGTGCGTCCACGTGGGTAACTGAAACACCCCTTGGATATGTGCGTCTATCTTAATAAATAACCCAGATTAACGCACATGAATCTTGTGACCAAGTAAGTAAAAAATGTTTAAGATTTAATGACCAAAAGAGATTTCTCTGCTCTTGAGCATGCCATTCACTTACAAGTCTGCCCAGCAGGATGTCTGCTGTCCCTGACTTTCTCGGCAAATAAAAGCGGTTGCTCTAATTCTAATTTAAACTTTTACTGAGGGTGATTAAGCATCCCAATGACAGATAGGACTCACACACTTAACTATGATAACTATTATCCATATCTACGAGTTGTAAACCACCCGTGTTCCGGGAAATGTGACTATTCATGTGAATTTAAGGCCATTTCTAACATATGTTTAGCAATTCGCATGGATTAGGGGAGATAGGCAATCCATGCGTCGTATCTATATTTGGCATATTGTTGAGAGTGAGTTGCATGTTCGAGGTTCAAAATTCTGGGGGCTATGACTTGCCAGCGTGCTGATTACTGACCAGAATATTGTTTCCTTGTCTCTGCTTAAAATGAGGTTGCTACTGTAAGCCCATTCTTAACAAGAGGTAAGATCGCTGATGCGGATCATCGAAGAGAAATAGAGATAATCGATAGCCACAAAGCAAAAGAGAGAGCATGTCAAAAAAAATAACCATTATTGGTGACGGTGCCATGGCAACCGTTTCCGCGTTACTCCTTGAAAATAAAGGATATAGCGTCACGATTTGGGGGGCGTTTGCCGATTACACCGCCGAAATGATTCAGACACGTGAAAATTCACGTTACCTGCCTGGGTACAAGTTGCCGGACGCGATCAAGTTGACTTCAGAGTCAGATCGAGCATTTCGTGATGTGGATTTCGTGATCAATGCTGTACCAACGCAATATGTCCGAACCGTCTGGTCTCGTTTGGCGGATGCTTTGCCAGCAGGTTTGCCGATTGCGTCGCTTTCAAAGGGTATTGAAACAGATACTTTGCTGCGACCAACACAGATCATTACGGATGTACTCTCGCCGTTAGGTAAGCAGGAGCGATCATTGGCGTGCATTTCTGGGCCATCGGTGGCAGATGAATTGGCAAAATGTTTACCTGCAACGGTTTGTGCAGCATCGGATGATGCGGATTTTGCAAAAGAACTTCAAGAAACTTTCAACACACATTGGTTCCGCGTCTATACGAACTCGGATCTATTGGGTGTGGAGCTTGCTGGTGCGACGAAGAATGTGATTGCGTTGGCGGCTGGGATGCTGGACGGATTGCAGGCTGGCATCAATGCTAAATCAGCATTGCTTTCACGCGGATTGGCAGAGATCACCCGTTTGGGGTTGGCTATGGGAGCAAGTCAGGAAACCTTTTTTGGGATTTCAGGTGTCGGCGACTTGGCGACGACTTGTTTTTCGCCAACAGGTCGAAACCGTACATGCGGCGAGCAGCTTGGTCGTGGAAGAAAGTTAGACGATGTGTTGGATGCGATTCCAGGAATTGTGGAAGGTGTGCCAACTACCAAATCGGTATTACAACTGTCGGAGAAATTTAAGATTGAAATGCCGATTACAGAAGCACTGAATATGGTGCTCTTCCAAGGGCTCGATCCATTAGAAGGCATATCGAAGTTGATGAGTCGAGGTTTGAAGGCTGAGCAGATACGATAGTTCAGTTTATAGCGTTTAGGTAATTTAGATAAAAGAGATGGCTTGTAGGTCATCTCTTTTTCTATACCCATGTAGTCAATGAATAGAATAGTCGCAACATGAAAGCATAAAAATAGAAATGGATGGTCTTATATTTCTAATAAATAGATAGTCTGTGCTTGCTATACGGATTATAGTGCAATTTATCGCACGATTGATGAATAAATTGTTGAACGAACTTGTTAATGAAATAGAATCGTGTTTAGTTGCTTCTATGAGCCATGCCCATTGAAGTGCGGGGAGTGGGGTCACATCATCGCAGGTGCCGATAACGCACCGACTAGTATAGAAAATGCCGAATACTTGAGTCTTATGAGCTTTGAGTCCGACGTTTTTTATGGGAGTCAAACAGGAGAGAAGCTATGAGATTGATACACGCTTGTGTAATGGGTATTGCCATTGGTTTGGCATCAATGAGTATGACAGGAAGTATTCAGGCTGCACCATTCCATAACGCTACGGCGAATGGAACTTCCTACCAATTCCAATCGGTGCAAGATTTACTTGGATCAACACCGAGAAATTATATTGAAGCGGTCACGATGGGTGCTGCAAAAGGTTTTGTAGGTAGCGCATCAGAAACCCAGACTCCGTTAGGCCAAATCGTGCGTATTGACGAACTCTCGTATGGTGCGGCAGAGGTGTTTGCGATTTTTGATAAGCTTGGAGCAGTACGTACAACCACTTTGTTGGCTTACAATGAGACGCCATTAAATTTAAATCAGAATTATTTGAGGCAGAATGGCCCAGATGTTCGTAAGGTAAATGTAGGTGGGCCAGTAGACTTGTACCCGACGCCTGAAGCTAGGCGGGGGTTTAATTTCCCGTTTCCTCTTCAGCCGAATGAAATACCAGAACCAGCATCGTCTTCAATCTTAACGCTTGCCATTTTCGCGGTCATGAGCCGTAGAGGAAGACATGCGAGATGATTAATTAGCAAATTAGGTATGTTATATAAAGTATTAAAGCAGCTCTTATAGGCTGCTTTTTTTATGGGTGTTGGAGTATTATCGTGATTCGGATTGTAGCGGTTGTGACGAGTTTGCCGGAGATCACTTCTATACATATTAGCTTATTCAGGTAATACAGCTTGACTAGAGAAACATCTTATTCGTTCTTTATCAAAGGCCGATATTCGATAACGCAATCGCCTGCAGACACTGTGTCAATTGGTTCATTGCGTTACATTACCTTTAGGCATGAGAACGAATAAATGGATCTGGATACTATTCTGACGACTGCCCTTCAGCATGACGCGTCCGACATTCATCTTGTCACCGGTCATAAGCCCATGGCGCGAGTTCATACGGTAATGATGCCGATGGATTATCCGATGCTCACGAAAGAGTCGACGACGGCAATGCTTGAGCATATGGCAACGCCAGAGCATATGAAGGTTTTTAACAAGGTAAAAGATGTTGATTTTTCATATGCGATCAAAGATATAGGCCGATTTCGCGTGAATGCTCACATGCAACGTGGCACTGTAGGTATCTCGCTACGTTCTATTAAAACAGTCATACCTGAATTAGAGAGTTTGAATCTACCGGAAGTGATTAGCCGTTTGACATACTTGCCACGCGGTCTTGTGCTTGTGACGGGTGATACAGGTTCGGGTAAATCAACAACATTGGCAGCGATGATTGATCAGATGAATTATCGCTATCAAAAGCATATCATCACGCTTGAAGATCCAATTGAGTATACGATGTCTTCAGCTAAGTGCATTATCGAGCAGCGTGAGCTTGGCGAAGATACGCCATCATTTGCTTCAGGTTTGCGACATGTTTTGCGTCAAGACCCAGACATTATTCTTGTTGGTGAGATGCGTGATCTTGAAACGACCGCTGCTGCAATTACTGCCGCTGAAACAGGCCATCTAGTTTTCTCAACTCTCCACACTGTCAACGCGTCGCAAACAATTGAGCGTATCATCGATATGTATCCTGCTGATGAGCAGAACCAGATTAGATCAATGCTTGCGAATACTCTGCAGGCTGTTGTTTCCCAAACACTTTTTAAACGTCTCGATACCAAAGGCATGGTGCCAGCGGTTGAGATTATGCTCTGTACACCTGCTGTACGAAACTTAATTCGTGAAAACCGTGCGTTTGAGATTCCAAACGTGATTGATACAAATCGATCGCTTGGGATGAACTCGTTAGATAGTGCGATTTCTGAGTTGTACTTCAATGGGATGATTTCCCGTGAAGATGCGATTGCGCAAGCTGCGTTTCCTGAAAAGATTGAGCGAGCGTTAGCGGCCTAAAACTCGAGTCGGGTATTAAACGACATGATTAAGCATAGTTAATGGAATCGCTGATAGATGCCAACTTATAAATACCAAATGCGGACATCGGCCGGTGAGAAATCAAACGGCTTTCTGAAATCAGAAAACGCACTGGCTGCAGCCAAACAATTGCGCAGCCAAGGCAATGTTGTTCTGCAGTTGACGCCGGTCAGCGAAAGATCTACCGCATCGCTTGGTCAAAAGCTGAGTGCACTTAATTATCAGTCAGGGCCGACACAACGGGATGTACTTAATTTTACGACACAACTTGCCGTGATGATTCGTGCTGGCATCTCAATTCGAGCTGCTCTGGATGGTATTGCAGATCAAGTTGAAAACCAAAAATTTAAGACGATTCTCTTAGAGATTAAACAGGATGTAGAATCAGGTAAGCAGTTTTCCGAAGCATTGGCAAAGCATCCTAAATTATTTAATCCTCTGTATATCAACATGGTTCGTGCTTCGGAAATGTCGGGCTCTTTCTCAAAGATGCTAGAACGTATCGCAGCTTACCTGCAGCAACAAATTGAAACCCGTGCGATGGTGATCGGCGCGATGATTTACCCCGTGGTGATCGGCGGCCTGGCGATTGCGGTGACTATTTTCCTCCTAACCTTTGTGCTGCCGCGATTCGCTACAGTGTTTGAGGGTAAAGAAGCAGCGATGCCCTGGCCAACAATATTCCTCATGAATCTTTCAGAGTTTATGGTGGAATGGTGGTGGGCTGTCGGTGTTGGCATGATGGGGGTATTGATTGCAGCATTCTTTTTCGTAAAGACAGATCCTGGTGGTTGGTGGTGGGATACGATGAAGTTACGAATCCCCATTTTTAAGAAAATGTTCCGTGCACTTTATATTTCTCGTTCATTGCAAACGATGGGCGAGCTTGTCAATGCGGGTGTTCCGATGCTTGATACACTTGCGATTACGGGTGAAATTTCAGGTAATCGACACTTCCATAAACTTTGGAATGCAGTTCATAACTCAGTGAAGCAAGGCAAGAAAATTGCCCAGCCATTGCAACGCAATCCTTATCTACCTAAATCTGTCGTGCAGATGGTCTCTGCAGGTGAGGAATCGGGTAAGCTCGGTGAAGTGTTGGATGAGATTTCATCTTATTACGCACGTCAATTGAAGGAAGTGATTAAAACTGTGACAAGTATGATTGAACCAATCATGATTATCGTGATGGGTTCAGTTGTTGGCTTCATCGCGATGGCGATTATTCTTCCAATCTTTAAACTCTCTACCCTCGTTAAATAACTCGGCCAAGCTCATATTACTCATTAAGTACATGGCCAAACATGAGTCGTAACGTGAAAAAGCAAAACATTCATCCTGACATAAGAAAACGTCATGCTCGCAATGCGGGCTTCACGCTGATTGAAGCAGCGTTGACGACTGTCATTGTCGGGACAGGTGTACTTGCGATCGTTGCTGCCCAGCAGGCTTATCACAAGAAGAACGATTGGGCCGCCCGTACAGGCACCGCAATGTTGCTTGCCAATGAGATCCGTGAATTGACGTTGAGTTTACCGTTCCATGATCCGATCACTGGCGACCAAAACTTTGGGCCAGAGCCGAATGAATTGAAGTCTGACGGTCTGCCGAACATTAAATTTTTAGATGACCTTGATGATTTCGCAGGCATCATGCAGAGCAACAATAAAGGGCAGGGCACTGTCTTTTCACCGCCAGTTAACGCCTTACGAAAAACCGTTCCGGATATGAATTTATGGGCACAGTACGTCACTGTCGAGAAAGTGCCTGAAGATAATATCAGTTCATCCGTCACGCTGCCGATGACCACAGACTCTGACATCATACGTGTCACTGTCGATATTGCGTATACAGATCCAAATAACAACCAAGAGGAGCATGTGACTAGCCTTAGCTGGATCGTAACACGCTGATTAGCCATGAGTACTAACGAATCAATCATCAGAGTCAATCAATCATCACCACGTCAACGCGGTGCAGCGATCGTTCTTGCCATGATGTTTCTTGTGATATTTGGATCACTATCTGCTGCAATGGCCATTCTTTCTCAAGGTAATCTCGCGACTGCAGATTCTCACTTGAAGATCAACCGTTCGCTTGCTGCAGCAGAGACCGGCGTCAACTTTATGCTCTATCGCATCAAGCATGCTGCTGAAACTGTCAGAACAAGTGATGGTCTAATCAATGAAAGCAATGCTCCGAGTTTGTGGCTAAAAATACGTGATCAACTCATCAGCGATATCACAGATGATTTTCATTACACTTCCGATAGTTGGTATAACGCTCCGCCAGATGGTGAAGGTACATCCAGCCCAACCAGTGTTTTCTTTGATGAGATTGCAACTGCGCCTGGTTCCCCGACGTTCCAAGCGTCTTTGCAGCAGCACCCAATCTCTGGGGAAAGCTACAGCTCTTCTTACTATCAACGCCCACCTTATCGTGATATGGACATTCCCGTTTCCGCTACCAATCCACTCGACAGTACATGGATCAGGCTTACGGTGAAAGCGCACGATGGCCCTGCTGGTCCCAATCGTGTGACCCGCACCATTAAGATGGATTTGAAATTAGGTAAAAAAATCCGTTATGCGATTTTGTCACGTTCTCGTGTGATGGTTGGTCGCAACGTCATGATTGATGGCCCCGTCGGTTCAAACTTTAACGAAACGAATCTTGAACACGGACATCCTATCCAGATGCTCTCAGACTTCCGTGGCTTGTCCTCCGGGCTTGATGCAAAGCTGGATGCACTTGTTGGCTCACTCATTGGTAATAGCCAATATCACGATACTGATGGTGATAACCGCATTAATATCAATAATCCAACAGAACTCGGAACACTGCATAAAAACCTTGATGTTAACAATGATGGCTTCATCGATGAGTTTGATCTGTTTCTGGATCACTATGGCAGTATCGATACTGATACCAACCTCATAACCGTAAGCAGTTCGGATTTACGTACCGCAGGCGTGAACGATACCGATGCAGAGCAACTCCTCGAACTGATTGATACATTCGGCTCATCAAAAAGACCTGGTTACAACGATGGTGTGATTGATGCATTAGACCGGTATACAAAGATCCGAGGCGAAATCTACATCACCGCTAGCCGAAATGATTGGAACAATGGTGCCGCTGATTTCGATAACAGCGGAACCAAGTATCAAGACTACTTCCAAGGTTCGATCACGCCAGATTTTAGGCAGTCACCACTTACGTTCAATGCTTCCCAGAATAGTAGTTACAACTTTAAGGCCAGTGATTTCGACGTAACCACGTTTCGAAACAAAGCTACCGGTGATCTCCAGTTTCAAATGCTCGCGCAGGCTTCTTCAAATCCAAGCAATGATCCGAATAAACCGTTATACAATTCGGATGGCGCTGTTGAAGAAGTGCCTTATGGTGCAGCTCACCCATACGACTACTATGAACGGCCTGTTTATAAAAACATGACCTTTACGAATACCAGGATACCCAAAGGGACCAACGCACTATTTGTCAATTGCACATTTATTGGCGTGACATTTGTTGAATCTGCAGTCGATAATATCGATCCAAACTACAACTACGCAGGTATGCAGGAAAGCAACAAGGACTACAAGCATCCGGATAAATCCGTGACCGTTGATGGCAACGAAGTGCCAAGCGATTTGGGATCTAAAACGACATCAAATAATCTGCGTTTTGAAGATTGCACCTTTGAGGGCGCCATCGTGACTGATTCTCCTAAAGAATACACACATACACGCAATAAAATCGCTTTTACTGGTCAAACACAATTCAAAATACAGGATTCCGCCCATCTCTCGGATGATGAAAAGCAGCTCTATGAGCGTTCCGCTATTCTGGCGCCTAACTATTCGATAGAAATGGGTACTTTCGTCGCGCCATCCGATTCCAATGAAACCGTCAATCTGACCGGAACAATCGTGGCAGGTCTCATCGATATGCGTGGCCAAGTCAAAGTCCGTGGCTCCATCCTCACAACCTTTGAACCCAAATCCAATACCGGCCCTGTTCTCGGAAATACATCCCCTCAGTTCAACACAACCATCGGCTACTTCTCATCAGACGATGGTGATCTCGAAGCCGAAGTGCCACCTAATGGTGTTGGCGTGATACAAGTGACATACGACCCGACGATCCCACTTCCAGATGGTATCAATGGGCCAATTGAACTTCAGCCTTATATGGCAACATATACCGAGGCCGGTGCAACAACATGGTAAATTCGAATCCTTATATTCAACGTCGATACCATCAACAACGAGGACTTTCGCTTGTTGAAATGCTCGTCTCGCTTGCGATTACAGCAATGTTATTAACTGCGACGATGGTCGCTATCGACACCTCGTTCCGAGCATATGCCTCCGCAGCAGAATCTGCTTCAACACAAGCATCAACGCGTATGGTGATCAATCGTCTGTTGATGATGATTCGAAATTCAACCGCGCACGGCCCGCTCACTCTTACTGAAGCGAAAGATTTTGATACGAATGCAACTCAGGAAGAAAGCACAATAACGTCCAATTTTCTAGAAATGATCGATCCCAAGGGGCGGCTTATCCGTATTGAACATAATGCCTCAGAAAATACGCTCTATCTGCGAGTCGACCAAAATGGCAACTTTACATACGACAATAGCGAACTCGCGCAGCCATTGCTTTCAGGTGTAGAAAAAGCTGCATTCTATACAAAGCATCGGATTAACGATGAGGGTATCTATCAACTCGAGCGAGGTTCAATAGATCTGTCTGTTGTACCTGATCGTGACAACACACTGGCCATCGAGTCTGCTTCACAATCCACAATACGTGTGATCGCCTCAACAATGCCCAGACGCATTGACTACTAAGCGATTCCGCTGCCTGTCTTTGTTAATCTCTACGACCTTTTCCGGTTAGGCAAAATCAACTCGACCTATCTTCTCTAAAATCACTGGCATACGTCTCAAGCATAAAGTACCTTTCAATCAACAACATTGGCTGGATTCAGGCACTAGCCAATTCTTCACCGTTTTTTGTTTCTTCACCCATTCGGAGGCACCGAAAGGGTTAAACTTTGAAAAAATTATTCCCAGCTTGCGCCGTTATGGCAACATGCTTTATGACACCTAACTTGGTCAATGCGGATCAGATCACACTTCATGGCGTTGTACGAGATTTTAAATCCTCGCACCCAGACTTCGAATCATTCGGCCACTGGCAATTCTCACAATGGTACGTGACTTATGGCCCTTCGAAATATGTTTATAAGAAACTGGTCGAATCCGAACTGAGCGAAGATGGTATCCCCAAACTGAATATGTCCTATTTCAATGATCGTAGGCGTAAAGTACCCTTCAGTTCCAAAGCTAACTTTGATCAGTGGTACCGCAATGTACCCAATGTTAACATTGCAATACCCGTTGCCATCACGCTTGACAATAACCGTGACGAGCCCGGCGGAGTCTACACCTTTGCTCGTGAGCGTCCCAACTACTTTTTCCCCATCGATAATCAAGGCTACGGCAATTCAGGTCGCGCGAAAGATGGGAAGATGCACAACTTCCATTGGACATTCGAAGTCCGAACAAAATTCACATACACCGATCCTACCGAACGCGACTACGCACTCGCATTTAAGTTTACAGGTGACGACGATGTCTGGGTCTTCATCAATGGCAAGCTCGCTGTTGACCTTGGTTCAATACATCCCCAAGCTTCTGGGTCAATTAATATTGATCAAAAAGCAGAACAACTCGGGCTCGAACCAGGCAATGAATATACATTGGACGTGTTTATGGCCGAGCGTCACACTGACGAATCGAACTTCCGTATCGATACCACACTCCAACTGGAAGAAGTTCCTCCGACAACGGTCAGTCCGTTATACGATTAATCGAAACTAAATATTAACAAAGAGCTGCAGATCCGATCTGCAGCTCTTTTATTTGTAGTACTGTTGTAGCGGTAACAATCATTGGCTATCATCATCGCATGGGATGTTTACTCGGCTGCCTCGCACTTGCATTTCCTCGCCTACTAATGGTGATACTTATCTTATTCACCAGTTACTTGTCGCGAGCTTACGAAACAATTCTGTGGCCAGTTCTTGGCTTCATCTTTTTCCCTTACACAACGATCGCTTATGCTTTTGCATACAACCAAACCTCCGGCCACATCTCTGGTATTTATCTCGTGGTCATTATCTTCGCAGTTCTTGTCGACCTCGGGTCCAGCAGTGGTTCAGCAACAAGTATGCGTACCGGAAAAAGCTAATCAACTATTAGAACGGCCACACAATCGGTGTTATAACGATTGATGTCGTCATGAACAGTAGATTCAATGGAATCCCATACCGCATGTAGTCTGTAAATCGATATCCGCCCGGCCCATAAACCATTAGATTCGTTTGATATCCGATTGGTGTTGCGAAACTGGCGCTCGCCGCCAACATGATCACAATCGCAAACGGCATGAAGCTCACCCCTAATGTTCCCGCCGCTGCATATGCAATCGGAAACACCAAAACTGCCGCAGCGTTATTCGTAATCACTTCCGTAAACAGCATTGTTACAAAATAGACAGCCCCAAGCACAAGCACCGGATTTTCACCGACAAGGCCAATGATCTTATTTGAGATCACTGCTGCCGCTCCACTTTCGCGCAACGCCATGCCAAGACCTAACGCCGCACCAATCGTCAAAAGCACTTGCCAGTTCACGCTCCGCCTCGCCTCACTTCCTGTGCAGCAGCGAGTCGCAATCATTAACCCCGCCGCAAGCAGCGCGCTCGTTAGCATACTCAACCACCCCATCGTCACCATCGCGATCATTCCGCCTAAAATCCCGATCGCAACCCATGCCCGATGATGCCGTACTGGCGTAGATCCTTCCAATGCACTGACTAGGAAAAAGTCTCTTGAATTGCGCTGTAAATCAACAAACGCCTGCGTTCCTTCCAGCAAAAGCGTATCGCCCGGTTGCAACTTAATATCACCGATTTTCTGCTCGATGCGCTCGCCGCTACGCCCCACCGCAATTACCGCCGCCCCATAATTTGTCCTAAATTTCGCATCACGAATCGTCTTGCCGATCATCGGGCATTGATTCGACACCACCGCCTCGATCAGCTTCCGTTCACTCACCTCATGCCCGAGCTTAAAAACCTGATCTGTGGCAGGCACAAGCCCCCGCATCTTCCGCAATTCTACGACCGACTCCACTACTCCCACAAAAATCAGTCGATCGTTCGCTTCTAATACCACATTAGATGATACCGCGCACATCAATCGATTCCCGCGATCAATCTCAGCGAGGTACAAACCTGAAAGATGTCGCAATCCAGCCTGCATGATCGTCTTGCCGATCATCGCACCACCATCTTCCACGATCATCTCAGCCGTATATTGTCTCGGGTCATCGTTCAGCGAAACCGCAGGCACGCGGTCAGGCAACATCCATCGTCCCGTCAACAAAATATACCCCAGCCCCAATACGGCGCATGGCACGCCTACCCAAGCCAAATCAAACATACCTAATGTTGGCAGTCCCTCATGTTCGGTCATCATCCCATACACAATCAGATTCGTACTCGTGCCGATCAGTGTGCAAGCCCCACCAAAAATCGACGCATAACTAAGCGGGATATATAGCTTCGAAGGATTGATCTTGACTTTCTTGCACCATTCATCAATCACCGGCATAAACATCGCAACGATCGGCGTGTTATTTAAAAACGCGCTCATTCCCGCCACAGGAAAAATTAATCTCGCTTGTGCGCTAATCGCGCTCTTCGGCAAACCCAGCAGCGGGCCCGTGATCCTCGCCATCGCTCCCGTCTGCGCCAATCCTTCAACGACCACAAACAGCACACCTACCGTCAGCATCCCCGGGTTTCCGAATCCCGATACCGCCTGTTGAACGCTCGGCAACATCTCGCTGCCACTCAAACCTCCCATGACCATGACCAATGTCAATCCACTCAGCAAGAGTAAATCGGCAGGCGCAAAATTCCTAACCAGTGCAATTAACACCGCAATAATGACTCCGACAACAAACCAGGCTTCCCATGTCATTTCAATCAATTCCGTTTCTATCGAGCTAGAGCAAGTTGCTCCATTATTCACGACCTCGTTAATGCACTGATCAACGAATGTCTCTTGACGACAAATGCTCTAAGTCATCTGCAAAACAAGCAGCTCATTTTATTAATTTCAATCACGGTATGATGAGTAATAAAAAAGAAGCAGCCGGTGAACGACTGCTTCTATCATCTTTTCATCTTAAGTTCGAGTCAATCAAACTTTTTCAATGATCAGCGTGTCGTTCTGTCCGCCAAAACCAAAACTGTTCGACAAACAGACCTCAACCTTACGTTCTCTAGCCACGTTCGGAATGTAATCAAGATTACACTCTGGGTCAGGATTGTTTAGGTTGATTGTAGGTGGCAGCTTCTGGTCACGAATGCCCAGAACACAAACGATCGCTTCACATACGCCAGCCGCAGCAATCAAGTGACCCATCATCGATTTCACCGAACTGATTGGCACGTTTGGTGCTTCTTCACCAAACACAGCCTTAATACCTTTCGTTTCAATCGAATCGTTCTCCTTCGTGCCCGTCCCGTGTGCTGAGATGTAATCCACATCATCAACGCCACGCTCCGCATCAGCCAACGCTTTATTCATCGCGCCAGCAGCACCGCGGCCTTCAGGATGCATATCCGTAATACGATACGCATCAGCCGTCGAACCAAAGCCCGTAATCTCAGCCAAGATCTTCGCGCCGCGAGCTTTTGCATGCTCATAACGCTCAAGAATCATGATCCCAGCACCCTCGCCCAGCACAAAACCATCACGGTCAGCACTAAACGGACGACTTGCTGTCATGAAATCATCATTTCGGTTCGACAATGCCGTCAAGCGATTGAACCCAGTCACACCAAACGGATGAATCATCGTGTGTGCGCCACCCGTGATCATCACATCAGCATCATTGCGACGTAAAATCTCCGTCGCTTCGCCAATCGCCTGTGTCGACGCAGCGCACGCCGTCAAGCAGTTGTAGGCTGGTCCCATAGCCTCAAACTCCATCGCTAGATGGGTCAGTGGCATGTTGGGTTCCTGCTCAACTTCTCGCGTCGCTTCAAATCGCTGCTTCGCGATCTCCGCCCACTTCACCGACTCGATCTCGCGATCATCCGCCGACCAAGCGTGCAGGTTCGCTCCGACATAGTTGTCAAAATCTAACGAACCCTCGCCCGACCCGAGATAAATCCCAAGCCGTTCGTGATTCAGATCACCTGACGCGTCATAAGCATCAAGCCCGGAACGTGACCACGCCTGGGACGCTGCCCCAAGTGCATATGCCGTGTTCAGGCCAATGCCTTCATGAAGCTCAGGTTGCTTCACGTACTTGCGATAATCATAGTCCTTCACTTGCGCGCAGAACTTCGTCGGGAACGTGCTCGCATCAAAGTGAGCTGTTTCACCGATACCGCACTTGCCCGCAAGCAAGTTCCCCCAAACTTCTTCGACATCATGACCGAGTGGCGTGATCCATCCCACCCCCGTCACGACCACGCGATCACTCGCTTCTCTTCTACTCACTCTTGCGTTCCTTCAAAGAACGGATCAAACCTGCCAGCAGTTTCGCAGATTCATCATATGCATCATTCATCACATCAAAACGATCTTCATCGATATATTCCAATTTCTCGGAAAGCTCGACCAAGTAACCAACTTCACGAAGCGCGCCAAACGCGACCGTCAGACAGTTAATGTATTCACGCATTGTTGAACGTGCACAGCCGTCAACAATGTTCGTCGGAACACGAATCGCTGCGTGACGCAGGATATCTTTAATACCTTCTTCCGGATAGTCAGCTGTTTCCTTGTACACGACCTGAGCGAGTGTGTCTGCTGCCTCGAATGCTCTTAGTTTGCGATGGTCTCTGCCCAATGGAAAGCTCCTTTCGTTAGCCTAACTAGGCTCTGTGGTTTTTGAGTAAAATTGCTGTGTTCTGTCCGCCAACGCCCGTACTGAGAACTAGCGCATAACGAATCTCTTTTGATTCACTATCGCTGTTACCCTGCATACCTTCGATTGGCTTCTCGCGGCCTACGACCGCTGGTATTAGTCCTTCTTTGACGCTCTTTGCCGCGATACACACGTCAAAGCCGCCGCCACCTGCGCCGCAATTACCCACCAATGCCTTGGTCGTCACGATCGGCATCCCGCTCAGCCGTTCGCCAAACACTTTTTTCAGTGCCGCCGCTTCCCCTACATCGTATGCCTTAATCCCGCTCCCATATGCATACACCACATCAATCTCATCCGCACTGACATCACCTTCATTCAAAGCCGCTCGGATCGCACTGGCGATCGCTCGACCTTCTGGATCCGTCTTTAAGTTGCGGCTTTCCTTATGCACCGTCTGCGATGCACCAAAACCAACAACCTCCGCGTAAGGCTCATGCCCTGCATTTTTTTCCCGCGCCTCATACATCTCGAGCGCCTCAAGCACCACAATCCCGCCGCCTTCACCCAAAACCGTTCCGCTTGAATCCTCATCAAACACCTTGACCACGCCGCCCGCTTCGCCCACACCATTCAAATCCTTCGTCAGTCGGCCATTCAATTCCTGACGCATGTACGCCATCAAATTCAACTTCGACTCAGCCCCACCACAGAACCCCGCATCCGCACTCCCGCGTTGAATCACACGCAGGCTCTCGCCGATGCTCAAACCGCTCGACGAATCGCCACATGTAATCGTATTGCTTGGCCCCTGTGTGTCATGAATGATCGCCACATGACTCGCCAACATATTCGGCAAGTACTTCAATAACCATAGCGGCGTCAAACTCTGCATCCCCTCTTGACCCCATTTATGAATGTCAAATTCGCCAGCCTCATCTTTCGAATCCGCCAACGCCATCGTCAATTCATTAATATCCGCAGCAATCAGCCCTGCACCAATCTGTGCGCTGATACGTTCGCCTGAGTATGAGATCTGGTCCCCATTATCCATTGTCCCCGGCGTATTCAACGCCGCATCCTTGGCTGCAAAATCTGCTGCTACCACCGCCATCTCAATATCACGCGCCATCACTTTCGTTGCCTTACGGTAACTCTTGGGCACGAACTTCTTAACTTTCAACTCCGCGATCTCACCGCCAACATGACAATCAAAACCGCTCGGATCGAACATGCCAATCCGCTTGACCGCGCTTCGGCCTTCACTGACAGCCGCCCAGTTTTCTTTAATCCCCAATCCCAAACCACTCACCGGGCCAAGACCTGTTATGACAACGCGTCTACTCATAGCTCACCTGTTTCGCCGATCCATCTCAGCGTCGATTTCTCTGCAATCATAGTCACCAGCTTCAAACGCGCCGCGCTTTTCGCTGTTTCGTCTTTTCGCTCACTCAAGTCGCTTCCCACACCCTCTCACCCACCATCTTACTTGCGCTTTGAGTTTTTCGAGCGACAGGCCAATACGCCTCAGCCTGACTTCATCCCCGATCCCCTCACTCATCCCCTTTACTTCACCCTCCCTTTGGATCGACATTGTAGCCAAATCCGTCCGGGTTTGGGTAATTATCCACCTTCACCTCCCCACTTCCCTCATTTTTTCTACCTCTCGATAACACCACTCATCAGCCAACTATTTCAACCATGAACCACAGCCCCAATCACCATACACACAAATCGGCTTCCATCTCTCTTGATAGCAACAACATACATCACATGACGTTCAGCATATTTTCACATCATCACATCACCGTCTCAGTATATTCCCCATCTCTTGGCGTTTATCGTTCCACCCGCCGCATCACTTCCATCATCTCGATCTCACCTGCCATCTCTGCCTCACGTACCGGAATCCAACGCTCAAGTTCACACGCCTCGCCTGCCGCCAAAAACGGCGTCGTATAAACCGCGTACCCCATCACGATCGCCTTGCCATCTTTTACTTCCCCGCTCTCATCAAACGGCTTTTTCAGCACACGAAATCGCAAATAGT
The DNA here is from genome assembly GCF_007747445.1 of Poriferisphaera corsica. NCBI lineage: Bacteria > Pseudomonadati > Planctomycetota > Phycisphaerae > Phycisphaerales > Phycisphaeraceae > Poriferisphaera > Poriferisphaera corsica. The sequence goes on along the minus strand of NZ_CP036425.1, from coordinate 3,469,427 downwards.
ACGAGCCCGCCTTTTGGCTTGTATTCAGAAAAATCGCCCGCACACCCACCTTCTTCGGATTCATACTCCAGAACGATTGCTTTTCTTGCGCCCCATTTTCATGTGTGAAATAGATATCACCCCGTTGCTCATCCCAAATCAACTCAGGCTTCCATTCCCACTCGCTCTCCGTCGCGTATTGCAGCACCAGTTCATTCGCTTTACGCACGATATCCGTCTTCTGGGTACGCTCATTTTTAATCTTCCCAAATTCTTCACGTAGCCACGCAATCTCGCGCCCCTGCGTTTTGCCTGCTTCTTCTAACTCGCGTTCCCGTCGCGCCAAATCTTCTTTTGCCGACTGATTCGCATTCCCCAGCTTCTGCAATTCCCCCTGCATTTCCAACATCTGCCGTTTTAAACGATCGTTCTCGTCCTCTAGATCATCTAACTCATCTTCTAAACGCTCCGCACGTCTTCGATCGTAATCATCGCCGCTGCTCCGTTTCCCCATCGGCATAACAATCGTGTCCTTGTCATACCCAGGTTTCTTCTCGGATTCATTTTTGCTCTTCGATTGATCAGATGTTTTTTTTGTTTTGTATGTTTTTGAGACGAATTGCCCCTCCGCCACATTGTCCAATTCAAACATCTGCACGCCACCAAAACCCAAAATCACGCTCAAGACCACAATCAGAAGTTGTTTCGCTCGCATCATTGCCTCGCTATCGCTTTTTTAAATACAGTGAAGTGCGCACAATATCCATGCTATCTTCATCTTTATTGACGGATACATCCAGAAATAGTTTCATACCGCTGCGCATCAAAAAGGCCCGCGTTAATCAACGCAGGCCCTTCGGATATAGGAATCACATCCGTATTCGTTCTTCGTTCAGTTAACCTCAGCCTACCGTTGCAACTGAGGCGTACGATATCCCTTCGCACCAACCACATCAGCTTGCTTTACACGCAACGCGTCATCCACATGTATCCACTTCGTGACCTCATGAATCTCGCCCGGCTCCAGCAGCGGCGTACTCACCACACCCGTTCCCAACACCCTTCTTGAATCAGGATTTACATTCGTTCGAGAATTCCGTAATACCTGAACCTCAAGCTCGAGCCGTATTGGGAAATCTTCATCATTAATCACAAACATCCGCACGCCTACTTTGCTTCGATCCGTCACCGTTCGCCAGCGTTCATGCAGATCCCCATCATCGTCCCGATACCGAACTTTTTCTCGCTGTCGATCAAACACCAGATCATATTTGTACCGGTACGTGGGTTCCTCAACCAGATTGGCTCCGCTCTTGGCATTCTTTTTTCCATCCGCCCCTTCACCTTTCACCAAGTCACCGCGATCATGCACGCTCAGTTGTAGATGCGCCATCTCTGCCTGTAGGTTAGCCAGTTTCGATTCCAGCTCTTCCATCATGGTCAGTTGCATCTGCAGTTCATCGACTTCATCTTCCAGCTGATATACCCGCTTTTGCAGGTGATTCATCCGCTGCTTGACGACATCCTTCTCGCTTTTACCTTCTGTTTGCCCCCAAACGCTACCCGTCATCCCCATTACCAAGGACAGCATCAACACACCTGTACCCAAAACATAACGTTCCGGTTTCTGCCTCATCACGTGCTCCTGATCTCATATATATGTGTCACGAATACCGATCGACCGTACAGCCGCCCATAGATATGACGTACTCATCCATCAGAATGTTCCTCACTTCCTGATTGATTCGTGAGTTTTTTCTGGCAAGACATGCAACGCCATGCCGCAATCCCCCAGCGTTCGAATGAACGTTCTGCTGATTTATTCTTGAGTAATCTTGCGTTATCGCATTAAAAACCCAGTGAGCGAATAAACAAAACTCAAGAAGCTAACAAATCTTACGGTTTGCTTGCACTAACTGCTCGCCCATATCACTTACGAACCTGTCCGGTAACTCATCAATGTCGTAGAAAAGCCGGTTCATATTAAGATAAAAGAATCTTTAGACGATAATGATGTTTATGCCTTAAGACACTTTAAATACAAAAGGCAGTTCACAACTCTTTGATACGCCTTCGCACCGTTCTTTGACAATCTCAGTGATCCAACCTCGATGATAGCGATGTTCTCGCACTTTCCATGCCGCGTTTTCGCAAGTGACACAGACATTTTGACGGGCAGAGAATGTCACACTCTTTAAGGTATCCCGTTTCATGCATTTCCAGGTGCAACCCGTAATCATCAGAATCCGGGACTTAATCTCAGGATACCCGTCGCAAAGAAAACACAGCACCGCGAGAACACATCGAGGTTTTTACAAATCATCCATTGCTTTAAGCATGTAGATTGAACATGCTTTACAGGGCTTTCGCAGGGCAAATTCCGAGGCTTAGGGCAGGGTGATGGTAGAAGCTATGGCAGAGCTGTAACTAATCATGCATTAGGCATCCGGGAATTCGATGCAGGGCAATGCTTCGTATACAACTGCACCTATGTGCAGCGCATGATTCGTTCAAAGGTCATATCGATCAGCTCCTTGTCATGCTTGCATGCAGTTTCTACCAAAAAACAACGGGCGTACTCTATAGTACGCCCGTTTTTTTTGCGATATCTCAGTCTATCTCGTCAGTAATTCCGGCGTAATCCGTAATAACTCATATGTTCTGTTATTAAACGTCCTATACAGTGTTTCTGGCACATCAGTAAATTCGAAATCTCTCACGACAGCTTTCCATGCGGGATAGTTCCGCTTCTCAAACCGCATATACACCGCTTTTTTACCCAATTTCTTAAACGCATAATTCAACAGCGATTTCGATAAATCCATCGCGATATGATGATCCCAATTCGGCTTCGTCAGGCACACAATCAATTCTGTATGTTCCGATGAAAAATCAAAATTCAAATGCGATAACCCCGCAAATCCTGCAAACTGATTCTTGGGCCGCCGGAGCGCGGTAAACACCGTATATCCAAACGCATGGTAATGCCATCTCGCCAAATTAAATCGAAGCGTCGCCCTTTCAGGCGTAACAACACCTCCAAAATACTTCATCAAAATCGGATCACGTTCAAACTCGATCATCTCCGGCAAGTCCTGGTGTGACTGCGGACGTAAATTAAACTCACCCGTCGATAACACCACCTTCGTATCGTACAACGTTGAAGTGGGCCTCCCCGAAACACCATTCTTCTCAACGCCTAAAAATTCAGAAAACCGATGTGGAGCCGCATTATGTGTCCGTGATCGAAGCGGCTTCAGTATTTCTCCTGTCTGCTTTTGCGCTTGTCTTGATGCTCTCATGATGCTCTTACCTCATTAGTTAACCATGAACAATACATCCATCCCAATCTACGCCTCACCTACAATCATTGTTTCAATCAGACGGTGCATTTCTCGATCAATCGCGACCGCAAGATGCCCCGCCGTTTCACAAATTTGTGCTGCAAAATGAGCTGTTGGCCTCTGAACCAGCGGCAACCTGCTCGATAATATCTCACCCTCGCTGACCTTCACCCCCATCCGCCTCGTGTCCATCTCGCTCTCTATCCCCTCACCCATGACGCACGCCAACGATGGATGGACATAATCCCAAAACATATCTACGAACCACGTGAACGCCACCGGCGAATAATGCGCTGAATATGAAAACAAACGCATCAATAAAGTCAGCGGTTCTAATATATGCTTAGACTGTATCTTCAAGAGTAAAGACTCGTCACAGGCGCCAATGACGCGCATGCTCACCGCATTGTGCCGTTCAATCAGCCTTTCACACGTCTCAATACTCTCCGGAAACATCCGCCATGCCGGTTTCGTCACATGTTTAATGTGGTCCGTCACATATAATAACTGTCTGCAAACAACAGCTATTCCCTCTATGTGCCGAGCATTGCTTCGCTCTCGCATCATTCGTAGTTTTTGCCACAGTGCCTCGCGGTCACCCCGTGTTGTCGCCTCATTCCCTAGCCTGCAACCTGTCAGCCCACTCACCAGTGTCGCCGGGTCATGCAAATCTGATCCCTTGATTCGTGATTGTGATAGCACGCTCTCATCATCCCACATCCACATGGCCGGCAAAAAATGTTCCGTTGATTCACATCCCAATGCAATCTCAATCAAACTTCCCGGGTCGTCCATCCGCCTATGAAAAGGTGTTAAATACACTAGCTCACGCTCATAACTATCTAATTTCTCTGGGTCAGGCGCCGCAAATGAAACATGATGTCCATCAAAGCGTTTTAAAAATCGCTGTGCTGATTTCGTCTCTAACTGATTGGTGCTGATGTCCTCGATCGCTTTGCGTATCCAAGGCCGATCCTCCGGGCCTACCTCAACATCCATCTCCAGCCATGGCAACTTCAATCTGAAATTCGAACAATCCGAATCCCGCCATCGTATGTCGCATGATTTGTGTGGAACCAATCTCACCATACCAGTGTCCAACCTTTTAACGCATCGCACCAGATAGACTTCGGCTTGTCGACCATTCAGTCAATAAGCCATACGCCCCCAATACAATGCAGCATCTTTAAATTGCCAAACGCTATCGCGTGATACGACACGCTGAAGCGGTGAGTAACTTTAGACCACATGCCACCTACTTTTCGACCGCACCAATCACTTTTTACGTCCATACTTCTACCACCACACGTTATCCGCGGGCAATATGTTTTAACCGTTTGCCCTTAGACGTACGTTAATACCCCTACGCCCATTGAAAATGCATTGTGATGGGCCGTTCATTTGTGCAGCTTCTCGCCATGCGCGCATAACAAAGGCCGGTGCAAATGACCAGCCTTTGTCGTTTGATATCTAAATATCGATCGGTTTTACTTCTTGCGGCGAAGCATCGCGAGACCACCAAGACCCATCAGGGCAAGTGATGCAGGCTCTGGAACCTCGGTGTAATCGTAAGTAACTTTGACAGTACCATCGCCAAGCAAGTCACTCACATCCAAAGTTGAATCAGTTGAACCGCTGAATGCGAAACCAGCACTGCCATCAACGTCTACGTCAAATGTACCAGCACCAATATATGCAGCAAAGCCGCTAATCAATGTCTGTGATGCGCTGTCCGACTGTGTCAATGTACCGAAGTCATTGAAGTCAGGACCAGAACCCGCTACACCGTCAGTGGCCAGAAGAGCTGCAGCCCAAACACCATTGTTGACCGTGCTGACTGAAGTCGTTGGCGCTGTTGCATCAAAGTTTGCAGTCAAGCTGATTTGATACAAAGGAGCGTTCAAAGTTGAGTTGTTTTCTGCCGTCACGTTAGCGTTAACCGTCGCATCAATCTCAATCTTGACCCAGTTCAGCGTACCCAAAGAAGCATCGAACTGATCGAGTGAGACAGTCGTGCTGTTGGGTGACAACGCCATTGAGAACGTGTCCATGTCGCTGATCTGTGCAGCATTCGCAGCACTCGCACCCAAACCGGTCAATGCCAAAGCGGCAACTATTGAAGTCATTTTTTGCATCGTGTTTCTCCTCGTGCGCCCACAACTTGGTGCATAAATACAACAACAAGCTGACAGGCTCTCGTCTGAAATTAGGTGTTCCCACCCAGTCTTATCTTTTTACAAATGGACTTCTCCTCCAAGAGAAGTGTGCGACAAATGTACCACAGGCGAGAATAATGTCAAGAAAGATGTGATAAGTATTTTATTAAAAGATGCTTATGTATTAAGATGTCTTTTAGAGGCGTATTAGCAACGTTTCTTTATAATCATATAATCGGAATAACCTGAAAATACGTAAAAAATAAGCCAACATCACAGGATGTTGGCTTATAGAAATTGAATTTAAATTATATAACCTGAAGTTATTTTCTGCGGCGAAGAACCAGCAGGCCACCCAATCCCATCAATGCCAATGATGCTGGCTCTGGCACTGGGGCCGTGTATGTATAGGTCACATTGACTGCACCCTGTGCCATCAAATCAACATACTTCAGTGTTGCTTCTGAAGCGCCAAACGCTCCGAAACCAACCTGATCGGTCATATTGATATTAATTGTTCCCAGCCCAATAAAGGGTGTGAAATCGACGGGTGAAATATCTTGGATCCCGCTGGATTTACTGATGTCTTCAAATACAGCGTAGTCCGATCCAGAGCCCGCTACGCCATCAGTTGGATCCAATGTTGCGTTATACATCTCATTAAATGAGATTGTCGATGTGCCGTTGCTAGGCACAGCAATTTCGAATTGAGCCATCAACCATGCAATGATACTTGCGGTTGCGATTGAATCATTTTCCAAGCTCAAATCAGCCATAATGGTTGTATTGAACGTTAAAGCCACATCTGTCAATGTTCCCAGGGAACTATCGAACTGTTGCAACGTAACGCCATGCGTTGAGTTGGTTAATGGGTAAGTAAAGCTTGCCGTGTCAGAAATAGTTGCCGCCGAAGCTGTTGCCCCGGTCAGTGCAGCACAGGCAATTGCTGCACAAATGGCCTTAGTACGAAGCATCTCGTATCTCCCTCGTGTAAGAGTAGTCCGTTACGGAAAGTCAATAAGCCTTAGCATTTGGTAGGAGTTCGCTTTGGCTTAAAAAGTTAATTTAGTCTTTTCAGAAGTACATCGCAGAACTGACGATGTCACCCCTCCCAAGAGGTGCACTAAGAATTTATCAGATTTATCGTTTCATTCAACACGTATCCGATACTAATTTTCACAAAGAAGTGTATAAAATATCAAATGCGAAATAATCGCTGTTAACAGGGCAATAACAGCGATAAAAATTCTTTAGCTCCTCAATTCTTTTTCATTTTTAGCAGAATCTTTACGTACCTAATATTTTATTAGTAGCCAATCTAATCAGCGCATAGGCTTGTTAAATAGGCGAACTCTTTTTTCCAGTTTTCCTGATTCAGATCAAGTTGCAGATTTACTTTTCGTCTTGTCCAGATCACGGGCAGGAGCAAATCAATTTTTATCAATCTTTCTAGAGCGTTTTGCGAAATGACTTGATAGGGGACGGAAGTTGGGGGTAATGGAGGTGACAGGAATGATCGGGGGAGAAACAGGGGGGGATGATTGTGATTGTGCTTGAGTGAGGTAAAATGGTGAGTCTTATGATTACGAACCGAATTATTCCGTGCCTGGATGTGAATGAAGGGCGAGTTGTAAAGGGCGTCAACTTCGTGCAGTTGCGTGACGCGGGTGATCCTGTGGAAGTGGCTAAGAAGTACGATGAACAGGGCGCCGATGAGCTGGTTTTTTTGGATATCACGGCCACTCATGAGGGACGGGATATCACGCTAGATATGGTGCAACGTGTTGCTGAGCAATGCTTTATGCCTTTCACTGTTGGCGGCGGTATTCGTACGATCGACGATGTGACCCGCCTGATTCAGGCCGGCGCAGAAAAGGTCAGCATCAATACAGCAGCGGTCTTCGATCCCAATATCGTCAAATTAACCGCTCAGCGTTTCGGCCGCTGTGCAACGGTCGTTAACATCGATCCTAAACGCGTTCCAATGAACGAGTTACGTGCGCGATGCAAAAATACGGACAGCCCTGTTGAGTCCACAATCAAGCCCGGATATGGGTTTGAAATCCACACCCACGGCGGGCGCAAGCCGACCGGCCTGGACCCAGTGGCGTTTGCAAAGCAGGTCGTCGAGCTTGGTGCGGGTGAAATCATCCTCACGAGTATGGACGGTGACGGCACGAAGGACGGGTATGACATTGAGATTACGAAGCTCATCGCGGACGCGGTGAATGTGCCGGTCGTTGCCTCGGGCGGCTGCGGCAGCCCAGAGCATATGCGTCAGGTGTTGACGGAAACCCGTGCAGATGCTGCACTTGCAGCGAGCATCTTCCACTACGGCGAGTACACGATTCAAGAAACCAAAGAATATTTGGCGAAAGCCGGCTTGCCGATGCGAATGCTCGAACCTGTTGCGAATTAAGCTTTTAGCTGACACGTTCAGCACATTGAGTCGTCGCTTTTCGGGCTATCAGCTTTTCATCAGATCATTGGTGGGTGGATTGATTGGAAGTCTAGCTTAAGCGGGATTGTTACAAGTGATTTTCAGATCAGTCGGCAGGGGCTTAAGATCTGAACGAAAACTAGAGACGAACGAAAGCCCGTGGCAATTAGCGACGGGCTTTTTATGTGAATGTGACTCAATTTCAACTCGGTTGATAGCCGATCATGTGGGATAAATTTTGTTGGGGAGCAAGTAAGGGGGAGCGAGGTAAGGAGTGGGCGAGGTAAGGAGTGGGCGAGGTAGTGGGGGGATGAGGTAGGGGGGAGCGACGTGGGCGGGGAATGGGGGGGGTGATGGGATTGTGCGCGCGAAATGTTCAGCAGTTGGAAGAGCGCGTGCGCGCGGTTTGTTCAGCGGTTAAGCAAAAATGATAAAACTTCCAAGAGCGCACAAAAGCATCTCTGAGAGTTGGTTATTAGCGCAACTAACTCATCAATAGATAGTTAACATAGAAATCAGAAAAGGTCAGAAATCAGCTAGAAAGCGCACGTTTGGAATGAAAATGAATGAATTTTTGTCCGTTTTGGGAAGTGATTGGAAAAAACAAGTGCTTATCCGCAAGTGATTTTGCGCACGGATGCGCGCTTTAGAAAATTCTTGTGCGCCAAAATCCGTCGCGCATGTATGAATGCGATTCAGTTTCAATTTTGGAGATTTAGAGGTGGCTGGAAATTTTGGTTGAAGATCAGCGTGATGTGAGCGCACTAGATTTGAATGGGCAGGTTGGTTGATGGGGAAGGGATTGACTGAAATTGTTAACGGGTCATTTCGTCTTATCATTGAGTATTCGTAATACATGATTGAGGGCAAAATGCATGGCAACTGAACAGGCAAATTTAGAAGTGGTGGAATCAGCAGGGCGGTTGGTGATGAATAAAGGGGATCACGTCAAAGAGATGTTGCCGATTGATGGGGGGCGGGATGAGTTGTTGATGTGGGTGGAAGTGACGCGTGTTGATTTGTGGGATTTGGTGATATTTTTCTGGATTGAGATTTCAATTATTGGGTTGGCTATATTGGGGTTGATTTTTGTTTGGCGATGGTTGCGGTATCGTAAGAAAGTGAGTGAGGTGAAGGTGGGAGAGCGGTATTGCAAACGATGTGGGTATGTGTTGGAGAATAAGAAGGCGGCGTGTGCTGAGTGTGGGGCAAAGAGTATGGGGAAGGTGAGAGGTCGGTGGCGAGGTAGTTTTGTGAGTTTGCTTGCAGGGGTGGTTTTATTTTGGGGGAGTGCTGGTGGGTTGGGGTTTATGGTTTGGAGAGCGGTGTCGGGTTATCAAGGGCAGGGGATGATGTATGGGGAGTGGAAGTTAGGGAAGTGGATGGATCATCGTTGGGCGAGTGATTGGGTGGATTGGCCAAGCGATTGGGGGTTTGATTTTTGTTCGCGGTTTCCGGATCGGTTTCGACTTTTGGCTTCGGCGGTATGTGGTGCGCAGGAGCATGAGCTGCGGGGTTTACGCTTTGATGCGAAGCGGGGTGAGGTCGTGAGCCGGGTGATCGCGAAAGCTAAGCCGACAATGTCTATGTTAAAACGGGTACCGGGTGATGGGGTTACGTTTCATATGGGAAGAATGGGTGATTACCTGTTGATTGATTGCGGGGAAGGTTATCTTGTTGGTTTGCAGGATGATTTGCTTTGGTATGAGAAGGACGGTGGTGAGGTTGAAGAGATTGAACAGATTGTTAGAGAGGCGGGTGGTGAGATGAATTGGGGGATGCAGTTGGCATGTGAGGGGTATGAGATTGGTGAAGGTTTTGTGATGTTGGTTGGGCGGTATGAAAGGGGAGTTGTTCCGCGAGAGATGATGCCGAAGATTGGAGGTTGGGGGATTGAAGTGATGCCGTTTGATCATGTGATGATGGTGGATCTGTACGAGAAGCGTGTGGTGGCGGATTGGCCAATCTATCTTAATGATAGAGGTGTGGATTGGGAATGGACGAAGATGAAGGGGTTTGAGTATGAGCGTGATGACAGGGTTGTTGTGAAGAAGATGAGGATTAGGTCGCAGGAAGGCGGGCAGTTGGATCCGCTATCGGTGATGGATTTGAAACATCGGTTTAAGGAGGGTGATGTTCAGCCATATGTTTGGGAGGGGGTTGATGGGAAAAGGCTGGATTTTAAGCGGTTCGAGAAGAATTGTGTGTATTGGAATCGTGTGACGGGGAGATGGCAACGGAATGCTTGGGAGGTCTTGCCGGGGTGGGATCGTGTGGTTACGTGTCGGGAAGAAGATGTATTGAAGAGAACGGATGCAAGGCGAGATGATTTATTGAGTAAGATTGTCGTTCAGTTATCGAGGCGGTCTGAAGCTGGTGTGAAGTTTATGGGTTTGGCTGTGCGGGATGATGTTGTTGTGAATGATATGTTTGTAGAGTTGTGTGGTGATCCAGAGCGTGGACGATTATGGGCGAGTTACTCGATGGTGGGGCCGGGGGTACCGGTTGGTGGTATGCGAGAGGGTAATCAGGCAGGCGTGGAAATGTATCTGTTTGATAAGGGTGAGATGTGTGAAGCAGAGTAATGTGTGAGGTGTTTTAAAAATAAAGGTTTTATTCAATGTTTATCAGGTTTGTTGTTGATCAGATTGATGAGTATTCGCATGAGAAGATGGGAGTTTTTCAGGCTGCGTATGAGATGAGGGACGCGGTAGAGACGGAAGCACAGGTGCGAGAGTTGTTGCGGGATGTATTGAGATGGTTTGATTTGCATTTGGAGATGCCTGAACGGTTGTCGAAATCGAAGAAAGTGACGGCTGAGCCTAAGGGGGTGAGCTGGTTTAAGAAGGATGCGCATGATTGTATTGAGAAGGGGTATGAGCTTTGCCGTTTGCTTGAGCGGGGTGGCGTGAAGACGGAGGTGTTGCGGAGTAAGCAAGTGGGGATGGTGTTGTATGAGGATGAGGTGCAGGTATGTGTGATGCCGTATCGAGGGGTGAAGGTGTGATTGCTGTGGATTAAAAAAGCTCGAACAGATGTTCGAGCTTTTGCTTTTTGTAGATGTCTAATTGAGTATTAGACGCGTCGTTTGCGGCGAAGAAGTGGGAGAGCAGTGAGGGAGAAGAGGGTGAGGGTTGTGGGCTCGGGGATGAGGCGGGCTTTGATCTGATCGAAGGTGAGATCGGTGTTGTATTGCATCATGTAGAGGTCGGTGTCGTTGACGCGGCCGTCTTGATTGAAGTCGCCATATGTCCATGAGAATGTGCGATCGTTGCTGAGGTATGCGGCGGCCATGTTGTTGAAGTCGGTGTTATCGATTGTGCCTGAGAAGTCGGTGTCGCCGTTGAGTGCGATGGTGCCGATGATTTCGGTTGAGGTGTAGTCGAGTGCGATAGAATGTTTGCTGTCGAGACATGCATCGTGACGATCGAATTTGCCGGTGATGCTGTCGGCGGTGAAGACGGTTAAGGTGTCGCCGAGCTGGTAGTCGGTGGGTTTGTTATCGAGGGTGAGTATGCCATCAAGTTCGGCGTTTTTGATGGTGAGTGCGGACAGGTTGTCGAGATCGATGGCGAGTTCGCCGAAGGTGTTCATTTTGAGTGTGTTGACAGTGAGGTTGGTGGCACTGAAGGCGCTGCCGCCGATGTAGAGTATGTTGACAATGTTGCGTTGCTGATCAGCTGCGTCGGGAGTGAGTGCGAGGTCGAGATTCCAGCGAGGGATTGAGCCGGGATTGTTTGGATCGCTTTCGATTTGGAGTTCGTCTATGCCGTAGAGGTTATGGTTGAAGGAGCCGGAGCCTTCGAGGATGAGTTGATCGAGGCCGTAGTCGTTTAGACCGCGTGTGCCGAGGCGGATGTCGCCGATGATGTTGGCGCCGGTTTGGAGGTGGACGAGATCGCTGAGATCGTCTTCATTTGACCATGTTTTTGTGTTGGAATCCCATTGTGAGGTTGAGATCGCGGCGGCTTGGAGATTGGGGTTTGTGGATGTGGCGGAGATGATGCCGGAGACTTCCCAGAGCTGAACGGTGTCGGCGAGGATTCCGCAGACGAAGTTATCGCCTTGAACGTCGATCGTGCCGGTGTTTTTGAACATGTCAATCTGGGAGGCTTTGATGCCGATACTGTTGTTTTGTCCGAGTGTGTTGATGGTGCCGGCGAATTGATTGGATTCGAATGAATTAGCGGCAAGCAGGCCATAGGCATTGAGATTGTTGCCTGCAACGTTGATGGAGCCGGTGGAATCGAATTTGTTGATGTAGATCTTGTTTACAGATTCGATAGCAGATGCGATTGAGGTTTTGCCATCGTTTGGTGTGGTGTTGACATTGATTGTGCCGGCGAAGTTGTTGTTGATGTTGATGCTGCCGTTGGTGTAGCTGGTTGCGGTGCGTAGGCCTGCGGTGCGGATGGCGTTGCTGGCATTGGCGGAAATGACGGCTGTTTGTGAGATAGAGCCGATGTTGATGCCGCCACGTGATGCGTGAATTGCGGTTGTGTTAGAGAGGTGGCTTTGGTTGGTGTTTTCGGCGGCTATTTGGCCGTGAATGTTGTCGATGTTGATATCGTTGTGGAAGGCGAGGATGGTATAGGTCGAGACGCCCGAGCCAGATGCGGAAATGCTGCCAGTTTCTTCGATGGATTGAATTTTGATATTGCCTTGCGCCGCGCCTAAAGCATGTGTGTAGCCAAATTGTTGTGTGTTTACTGAGGTTGAGCTGATTGTGCCAGCGAGTGAGTTGATGGTGATGGCATCAGTTTGTGCATTTGCTTGGGCAAAGATGGAGTAGGTGCTGGGTTGAGAACTGATGGATTGAGTTGTTATTGAAGCATCTTGACTGATCGTGTTGAATTTGATGATCCGGCCACCAATAGCAGCATTGTGTATGGTGTTGCTGTTAGGGAGGCTGTTTGTCAGGCTGATTTGGCCGTGGAAGTCGTTGAAGTCGAGCGTGTCTTTTATGCCAAGGATTGCGTAGCTGTTATTTGATTGCGTGTTGACTTTGAGTGAGCTGTTATGAGAGAAATTGAGTTGATGTGTGGCGTGGGTGCTGGCGTTGCCGAGTGAGATGGCGTTACAGGTGTCGGCACTGTTTCCGTTACCTGCATGGGTATTTATTTTGCCGTCGAAGTTGAGTGTGGTGGCATGGGTGGATTTGATCCAAGAAGTCGCGTTGGTTGGGAGGACAATATCGAATGGTGCTGAATTGGCGTATACAGGGATGTCGATAGTGGGTAGGTCATCGGGTGAGTCGAGGTTGAGGGTCATTGAGCCGTTGTCGTTGTAGAAGAAGACGTGATGGCCGTTGGGCATTTGATCGAAGCCGGCGAATGAGGGGGTTGTGAGGGTGAGTGATGCAAAAGCTGCGAGAAGGGTTGATGTACGATAGCTGGGATGGGTATTCATTTTGCCTCCGGAATGGAATTGGTACTGATTATTTATGTTTAACAGCGACAGGGTCGTCTTGCTTGCCTTATCGAAATTTGCGGCAGTGGCAGTTGGATAGATCGCTGTTGCGTTAGTCAATTTAGCATGCTAATTAGGCGATTACGAGACCGTTAGGTGCAAATCGAGCATTTTTGTAGGCTTTTTAGTTGTGGTGAGGTGGCGGTATTTTAATGTGGGGTGGATAGAGGGAATGGGTGATGTGTGGTGGGATTTCGGGAATGCTGGCGGTGTTTGATGGGCGGGAAGGCAAGGGTAAAAGATAAAATAGTGTTAAATTGCTGTTAAGTCATTAAAATCATGAACTTCGGTGTGTGATGACGGAGAAAATCGGGTGTAAATATGGGTTAGGAAGAGAAAAAAAGGTTGGGATTCTAAATAGTAAGCTAAACAATGAGTGGAGGTTATGGTAAGCTAACGTAACGCAGGCCACTGCGTATGAGGGGGCATTAGGGGAGTGGGATGAGCAAACAGCGCAGCGTATAGCCGACGGCGTCAGTCGATCGGGCTGCAATCGCCCTGACAATTGATGAGACACCAAAGTAGATGAGAGGTGATGCTTTTGAGCGAAGTCATGCATGCCGAAGAAGCGGTGGGCGCGGATCACGTAGATGATCGTCGTTCGATGGCGGATACAGAGTTCTTTAAGTTCTTTGAGGCGGCTGTCCGCTTCGAAGCAAGTGACCTGATTATGCGCGCGGGGCAGGTGCCCAAGCTGCGGTTAAGAGGATCGTTGAAGAATCTGGATTCTCCGCCAATCGCGATCGGTGATTTTGAGCGACAGGTTGAGGCTTCTTTGAGCGCGAAGCAATGGAAGCATTATGCTGATGCTGGTTCGATTGACCTTGGTGTTGACTTTGATATTAAGAATCCGAAGACGAGTGAATTTGAGGTTCACCGTTTCCGAATCAACATATTCAGAACACGTGGCTTGAGCGGTTTGGCTGCTCGTCGCGTGAATAACACGATTTTAAATTTCGAAGAGCTGCATTTGCCAGAATCAGTTGGTGATATGTGTAAGTTGCACCAAGGTTTGGTGTTGCTTGCAGGTGTTACGGGTTCGGGTAAGAGTACGACGATTGCGGCGATGTTGGATCAGATCAATAAAGAGCGTTCTTGCCACATCTTGACGATCGAAGACCCGATTGAGTATTTGTTTACGGATAAGAAGTCGATTGTTAACCAGCGTGAAGTTGGGATTGACTTGCCGGACTTTGATACGGGTCTGAGAGCTTTGGTTCGTGAGAATCCGGATGTTGTGCTGATCGGTGAGATGCGTGATAAAGAAACGTTTGAGTCGGCGTTACGTGCGGCTGAAACGGGTCACTTGGTGTTTGGAACGATTCACGCTTCGAGTGCAGCTCAAGCGTTTGGTCGTATTTATGACCTGTTCCCACAGGAAGAGCGTGAGGCGATCCGAAACTTGTTGGCTTATCAGATGCAGGGCTTCATTTATCAGAAGCTGTTGCCGACGTTGCTGGAAGATGTGCAGCGTGTGCCGGCGGTTGAGATTTTGCTGCAGAGTCCGCCGACGAGGAAGTATATTATTGATGGCCGCGAAGACGAGTTGCCACAGGTGATGAAGGAGTTCCGTGAAGCGGGTATGCAGACGTTTACGGACAGCTTGATTGACCTTGTTGAGATGGAAAAGATCCATCCACGTGTGGCACAGGAAGTCGCACCGTCACCGGAAGAGGTGAAGATGCGTTTGCGTGGCATTAACTCGAAATAAAAAAAGGGGTGTGGGAATATAGGCTGGGATGTGATGTGGGTGTTGTTGGTGGTGAGGGGATGAAGGCAGCTACGGCTGGCGAATACTAACTGTGTAAAAGAAGAAGACAAACCAGATGATCAACACATTACTGCAAGCGGATAATGTCTTTTTGATGAGCTTGGTGAACCCGGTGCTATTTTTAGTGGCGTTGGGTTGCTGGGCGTGGGTCGTATCAAGCTTGGATAAGGACGCGGAGTTTTATTACTTGCCACGGCCTTGGACGAACCTGTTTTTGATAGTGACAGGTGCGATTGGTCTTGGCTTAATGCTGCTGATTCCGTTCTTTATTTTGGGCTTTATTTTAGGTCTTTGCCCGATGGCTGGCGGGGTTATGGGTTATGCGTATTACCGCAACACCAAGGTGCCTGAGAAGGATAAGTGGTCGTTGTCGATGGATACGATCCGGATGCATTTTGAAGAGCGGGCGCATGCGAAGGCACAGAAGTCTGCGACGTTGTCACTAATTGAAAAGGACGGGGGGCATATTGAAGTGCCGAGCCGTAGTGATCCGAGGCTTGAGGCGCATGAGGCGCTTGAGAATGTGTTGGATTTTGCGGTGCCACGTCGTGCGACGCAGGTTGATTTGGTGGTTGATGCGAATAAAGCTGCGATGGTGGCGCGGATTGACGGCGTGAAGTATCCGCAGCCGGCGCTTGAGCCACAGGTGGCGTTGAAATTGATTGATTATGTGAAGGAAGCTGCTGGCATGGACGTTGAAGAACGTCGTAAGAAACAGCAGGGAACTTTGCGGTTTAGTTTAGAAGATAGCGGCATGCATGAAGTTCAGCTGCTGACGATGGGTTCGACGCGTGGTGTGAGTTTGACGATGACGTTGGACGATAGCCGGGCGACGTTGCCGTTGGATGAACTGGGCTTGATCGACACGCAGGCGAAGCAGTTGCATGATGCGATTGACCAGGAAGGTCGCGTGATCGTGGTGTCAACGCCGCCGAAGATGGGATCGACGACGACTCTTTACAGCTTGACTCAGATACACGATCCGTACATCCAGATGGTTGTGACGATGGAGGATCAAGAGATCTACGAGATGGAAGGTGTGTCACATACGGAGATTCCGGCAGAGATGACGGTTGAAGAATTCAACCACAAGCTGCGTGCGATTCTGCGTAGTGACCCGAATGTTGTGATGATCAACCGTATTCCTGCGGCATCAACATTGGGCGAGATTGTCGATCTGACAGAAGATATTCGGTTCTATCTGGGCATGGCTGGGACGGATACGTTCTCGTCACTGAATAGCTGGATTGATCAGGTTGGCAACAAGCGTAAAGCGGCGGATGCGATTGGTGGTGTGGTGACGCAGCGTTTGATGCGTAAGTTGTGTGAAACATGTCGGACGGCGTACACGCCGGATCCGGCGGTTCTTAAGAAGATGAATTTGCCATCGAATCGCGTTGGTAAATTGTATAAAGCATCTGGTCAGGTTGTGATCAAGGATAAAGCGCAGACATGTCCAATGTGTCACGGTATTGGTTATCGTGGTCGGATTGCTGTGTTTGAAGTGATGCCGATTGATGATGTTGCGAGGCACCATATCGCGAAGGGCGAGATGGACAAGCTGAAGAGCCATTTGCGTAAACAGAAGATGCTGTATCTGCAAGAAGCGGCATTGGCGAAGGTTGTTGAAGGCGTGACAGACATTAAGGAAGTGACGCGAGCGTTGTCTGAAAAGAGTGGCGGCGTGAAACGTGCGGCACGAGCGAAGGCAAAAGTGAGTGGCTGATCGATCTGAGGATTGACAGGATTTGTGAAACGAGTGAATTGAACAAAGAGGCTGCTCAGACGAGAGCGGCATAAGAACCTCTAATTGGTGAATAGACTATGCTACTTGTATTGAACATACTTTTGATCATCTTTATCATCGGGATGGTTTATATGTGGGCTGTGCAGGGATTTTTCTCAGCGTTGATCCACTTGAGTGTGACGATTGTGGCGGGAACGCTGGCATTTGCGATGTGGGAGCCGGTGTCGGGATTGCTGATGGCGTGGAAGCCTGCGATTGCGATGAGTGTGGGCTTGCTGGTGCCGTTTGGTGTGCTGCTGCTCGTGCTGCGAATGGTGATGGATAAACTGATCAAGAAAAACATGCAGTTTCAGCAGATGATAAGTGGTATAGGTGGTGGAGCATGTGGTTTGGTGAGTGGCGTTTTGACTGCAGGTATTTTGGTCATGGGCTTGGGGTTGTTGCCAACGGGCTATACAACGCTGGGATACCAGGCTTGGACGGCTACGAGTGGCGGTAAGGTTGTCGAAGATGATGCGAAGTTGTGGGTTGGGGTAGACGAATATGCGTATAACGTATTTAGCTTTTTGTCACGCGGTTCGTTTGCACCGACGCTTAATCGTGGTGTGAACTTGTCGACTGCACGGCCAGAGTTGCCGAAGATGATTGTTATCAATCGTCAGAGTGCTGATGAGCGTGCGTCATTGGTTGCTAGGCCACAGGAAGTTCGAGTTGGTAAGGTTTATGAACGTCCGGCAGACAATACCGGGCTGAGCACGGCTGTTGAGTTGGCGATTGGTGAATCGTTGAATGCAACGGGTCATCGTTTGGTTGTGGTGGATACGAAATGGACACAAGAGAGGTCGGGTGGTGCTTATGATGGTGACGATACGTTCCGCGTGTCTGCGTCGCAGGTGAGATTGATCACGTCGAAGGGCTTGTATGGGCCGAAGGCGTTTTCGAAAGCTCAGGGCGATCAGCGGATCATGACGAAGTTTGCACGTCGTACTGACCAGGCATGGGGCTCAGATGCTGAGGACACGATTGCTTGGGTGTTTGTTGTGCCGACGAATGAAGCGGTGAAGTTTATGCAGGTTAGAAATCTGCGTTTTGAATTGCCTAAACAGAACGCATGGGAAGAGGATGTGGATGTGGTCGCTGAGGCGGTTGGCGTGTTGTCTGAGGCGGATGCGAAGGCTGCTGCGGATGCCGCTGCAGAGGAGAGCAGTAACGAAGTTGGTGACCGTGAAGGTACTCGTTCGAATGCGTCAGGTAATTGGGTTGAGGTGACGAACAAGTTGCCAAGATCTGTGAGTAAGAATTTTGCTCGTAACTTATCTGTACAGGGCAGTGCGATTACCAGTGGGTATGCAGAGGTTGATCAGAAGGGTTCAGTTAGTTCACGAACCAAGATTGACACCTTCTATGTGCCAAGCCATCAGGCGATGATTCGAATCGAGATGACACCAGATCGAGCGAATTCATTCTTTGGTCAGGCCATGGCGTCAGCGAGTGCATTGGGTATGGTTGGGGTGAAGGATGATAAGGGTAGTACGATGCCCGCAGTTGGTTTTGTGCTGCAAAGAGGCAGTCATGTGACGATCGCGGCGAAGCGAATTCGTTCTGCGAAAGAGCTGCCGGTGAATCAGATGGAAGAAGGCGATAAGCTTTATGTTTACTTTAAAGTGAATCGTGACCGTACGATTAAGGAATTGATCGTGGGTGGATCTTCACAGGATATGAATGTTGTGATACCGGCATCAGGTAAATAAGTGACTGTTTAAAATGAGAATGATAAAAGTGGCGGCTTGAGTCGCCACTTTTTTTGTGCGCATGTTGAGGTGGATGGGGATGAAGAAGGTGATGGTGAGTGGTATGCTGTTGTAATGGAATATGCAGGGAAAAAAGTACTTGTCATGGGTTTGGGGCGATTTGGTGGTGGCGTGGGTGTGAGCCGATGGCTGGTTGAGCGGGGTGCGGATGTGATGGTGACGGATATGGGGCGAGAGGAAGATTTGCAAAAAAGTTTAATGGCTTTGAAAGGGTTGGAGATTGCCTATCGTTTGGGCGAGCATAATGTGAGCGATTTTACAAAGGCGGATATGGTTGTTGTGAATCCGGCAGTCAAGCGTGAGGGGAATCGTTATCTAAGGGCTGCAGAGGCGGGTGGTGTGGAGCTAACGAGTGAGATTGAGATTTTACTTGAGGCGCTGCCCCGACATGATCGTGTGATCGGGGTGACTGGGACGGCTGGGAAATCGACCGTGTGTGCGATGTTGGGCGAGGCGATGCAGGCGAAAGGTGATTGTGTTTGGGTGGGTGGAAATATTGGAGGATCGCTGCTTGGGTGCTTGGATGAGATTGGTGAAGATGATTGGGTGGTGCTAGAGCTTTCGAGTTTTATGCTGGCGGGGATGCAAGGGAAAGAGCATGAGTGGGGCGGTCAGCGTGTTGCGGTGGTGACAAATTTTAGTGAGAACCATTTAGATTGGCACGGTTGTGTTGATGCTTATCGTGATGCAAAACGGGTGTTGTTAGATGGTGTTTGTGAGGGTGGAGTGGTGGTAATGGGGAAAGGGGTTGGCGATGCTGGTTTTGAAATGAGGGCAGGGGTTAGGTGTGTTGAAGTGGGAGATGGGGGAGGATTGGTGATGGCGTTGCCTGGGGAGCATCATGCGATGAATGGGGCGATTGTGAAAACGGTATGTGAGGAGTTGGGGGTTTGGTGTGATGAGGCTAGACGGCGAGTGGAGGGTTTTGGTGGGTTGCCGCATCGGATGCAATATGTCGGGACGTTGACGTGCAGGCAAGAGCAGGGGGAGGCAGAATCAAAGGCAGGGGTTGCGCGGGTTTACAATGATTCAAAGTGTACAACGGTTGGGGGCGCTCTGATGGGGATGAAAAGTTTTGAAAAAGGGCGGGTGCATTTGGTGTGCGGCGGGTATGACAAAGGCGATGATTATGGCGCTTTAGGTCAAGAGGCTGCGCGTTGGTGTTCGGAAGTTTATGCGATTGGCGATGTCGCAGAGCGTATTGTCAGCGGAGCGAATGGTGTTGCGGAAGGTTGTGAAGTGAAAGATTGGGGCGAGATGGAGCAAGCGGCGCTGGCGATCAAATCGCATGTTAGAGATGGTGATGTTGTCCTATTGTCGCCGGGATGCGCGTCGTGGGATCAGTATTTGAATTATGAGGAGCGTGGTGAAGCGTTCATACGGCTCATGGGGTTGTAATATAAAAAGGCAGCATGTGCTGCCTTTTTATATGCTGAATGATTGGGTGTGGGCTTAGAATTTATATCTCATGCCGAGCATGATGGTGTGGAAGATGGGGCTGTCGATTTCGATTTCACCATGATCTTCGAAGGAAGGCCCTTCAGAAGAGAATATGCGGTAGGCTGAGAAGACTTCCAAATGATCATCTACGAGATAGTTTATGCCTGCGTCAAAGTGATAACCGAAGACAACGTCATGTGTGACGTCGTTTTGGTCGCCGAGGGGTGCTGTTGCTGAGAGGTCAAAATTGCCGCGGTAGATAGAGATGCCTGCGCCGCCGCCGAGAAAGAATTCAAGTTTGTCTTGGACGGGGATGTCGTAGTAACCGTTGATGAAAATGTTGTAGTTGGAGATTTCGGTGTCGTAGCCGAGTATGTTTGAACCGTTGTTGATGGTTTCTGAGAAGCCGAAACGCTGGTATGAGAATTCAGCTTCGGTACGCCAATTGCCGGTTTCGAAACCGAGTGCGACGCCTGCGCCGAAGGCGTTATCTTGTTCTATATCTTCGGCAATGGTGGAGCCGTTGCCGACATAGTCTGTTTCGTTGGTGAGTGCGAATGTTCCAAAACCTTGGATGTAAGGTGTAATCTTGAAGTCGTCTTTTTCTTGGTAGTTTTTATAGTCGACATCATCTATGGCTGATTTGGGTTTCGTTTTATAGGCATTGGTGTAGTCGGAAAGAAAGTCGGATTGAGCGTGTACCGCTGTGCATATTGTCGTGGCGGCCAAAAGACTGGCGAGAGTATAGCGCATGTTAAAGCTCCCTGGAGATAGTTCTAAGTTGCATGTCGGATCGTAACAAGAAAGGAGCGGTTGGATTTTATGTGATAAATGTGTGTGATAGGAAAGAAAGACCGCCCGGAAATTCTGTTAATACATTGATCTGCATGCCCGGTTCATGTCATCGTTCGACATGTATTTACAGGAAACATCTTACGAGATGCGATATGAAAAGGCAACGGTTTTTGATATTGAACCAAGTTAATAACAGGGGGCTGTATGAGATCAATAGATGAAGTGGCTAAGGTCAATGTGAGGTAAGATTGGCGTGATGTAGATAGCGAGTGTGAAGCCGGCAGCTAGAAGAAGGAATGATAGAAGAAGGGCGATGATCAGTTGTGTTTTGATTTTACTTTTATATATCGCTTCGGGGGTGGGATCATTGGTTTTTGAATTGGATGCAATTTCTTTAATAGGTTTCATATGTTTGGGCGTGGGGTACGCATTTCTTTTTGGCTGAATGATGATGTAGCAGGGTTTTAAGTTGTTGAGGATCAACCAATGGATCAGGGGGTATGCGATTCCGAAACCAACGATTGTGGCAAGCTGCATGACAAACCAGAATCGAATGAGTGTAGGGTGGTCGGCCATAGGGATATATTGGAAACAGAGTGCATTGGTGGGAAAGATTGCGGCGAGAATAAAATTGATAGAGATGGTTTCGGGTAGGATTATTTCTTTGATGGCATTTGGGTATGAGTAATAGGTGTTGGCGTGGTATAGGCCATGAAAGACAAAGATGGCGAAGATGTAGGCTAGGAGGTATTCGAGGAGATACTCGATCATCGTTGGAAGGTTGAGGATTGAAGAAAGTGAAGCGGCGATAATGATGCCGGTGGCGGCTCCGGCGGTGCTTTGGACGGTTGAAGAGGAGGCTTTGCGGTACGAGGATGCTGAATAGCGCGTGGAATGTGGGATGAGGGGTTTGGTCGAGCGGCAGGTAAGTTCGTAGATGAGCAGGCCGAAAAGACCGGTGTAGATGCAGATGAGGATCCAGGCTGGCTTCATGAGGTTGAGTGTGGGTGAGCGTTTACCTAGATCCTGATAAACCCATACTGCGATGAGTATTGAGATGAGAAGCCAGAATAGTAGGAAGAGATCACCGGGATTCATGTTGTTGCTGATCAGTATGGATGTCGTGATGCTGGCATGATGCGATGAACAATAATATGCGTTAGATCGGCTGAATGAATGTGAGGTGGGCAATGTATGCGGGTAACAGTTTGGATATTGAGGATAGCGTTATTATTCGGACTTAAGTAAATGTCATGTAAAAACAGACTCGTTACGGAGTCTGTGTGGGTGTTTATTGATTGGTGGGTGGTTGATAGTTATGCCATCTGAGAGAGTTTGGCAATGCGGTCATCAGTCGAGGGGTGTGTAGAGAAAAGTGATGCGAGTGCTTTGGAGGGTGAAAGCGGTTGGATGATGAACATGTGGTTTTGAGCTGGGGTTTCGTTTTCGAGAGGGATTCGTTTGGCGGTGGCTTCAAGCTTGCGTAATGCGGAGATGAGGCCGTGTGGGGAGCCTGCGATGAGGGCGCCGTCATGATCGGCAACGAACTCGCGAGAGCGTGAGATGGCCATCTGGATGATTCCAGCAGCAATGGGGGCGAGGAGCCATAGTCCGATCTTTACGAGTGGGTGTATATCACGATCCCAGATAATCATCCAAGAAAGAAAGGAGATGGCACCTGCGATGGTGGCTGCGATGGTGGAAGTCAATGTGTCTCGGTTTTTGACGTGTGCGAGTTCGTGAGCCATGACGCCTTCGAGCTCGTCGAAAGTGAGCAGTTGGCGAGCGCCTTGGGTGACGGCAACTGCAGCTTTAGCGGGTGAACGTCCGGTGGCGAAAGCATTGGGTGCTTGTTGCGGGCAGACGTATATATCAGGGGTTTTGGGGAGCCCGGCATTTTTTGCGAGTCGCTCGACCATCGTGATCAAGTCGGCATCTTGGGTTGGATCAGCGGGCTTGCCTCGCATGGAAGCGATAGCGATCTTATCGGAGAAAAAGAAGGCTCCCACGTTCATGATCAGTGCGATAATAAAGGCGATAATCAACCCACCGGCAGAGCCTTGGCCTAGGATGGCACCAATCCCCAAAATGAGGGCAAACATAGCTCCTAGGAGGATGGCGGTTTTCGTGTTGTTCCAAAAGGCAGTCATTGTTTATGTCCTGAAAAACTTAGGTCATGAGCGATTTGGCTCAGTAGTTACGCATGAATGATATACGCGCATTTCGGATGAATTGTTTCCGAGATGCGATTTTATCTTTCGATATTTTGCAGAGTTGAGGATCTGCTGCCTGGTATTCGCAGAATTGAAGGCGTGTGGGAATGATTTAGAAGGGGGAAGGGAGATTCGCGAGTTTAATCGCAGCAATTGTGATGAGAATCATAAAAAGGATACGTATGACTTTTGTCGGAAGGATGTGTGTGAGTTGAGCGCCCATTCGGGAGGCAATAAAGGCTGTTGGGATTAGTACCGCGGCAATGGTGATGGAATCTTGAATTTTGTAGCCAAGTGATGGAAGCGAAAGGTTTTTGTAAGCAGCGCCGACGATTGAAGAGATAATGATGAGTGCAGATGAGTTGGCGATGCAGTTTTTAAGTGGGAGTTTGAGCATGATTTGTTGCATCGGGACTGTGACGGCTCCGCCGCCGATACCCATGAGACCGGCCGTGAAGCCGTGCAGCGAGCCAACAGAAATGGCTCGTGTTTTGAGGATATGCTTGGTGGGGTCAGGCGTCTCTGGGTCGTCTGGATGCGGGATTTTGCGGGGAGTCAAAAGTCTTTTGATGTTTATTGCGAGGACGTAGGCAAGGAATGCAGCGAGTATGCGGCCTAGGAGGATATTCCCAGCTTGTCCTGTAAAAAGGTTGGAAATGCTGACGCCGATGACGATGAAGGTAATTGATGCTGGGAGCATCCAAGCGATGTACCGCGGAACCATGCCATGCTTCTTGTAGTGTTTATAAGCGGCGGGGATGGCGATAAAAACGTTAACAATCATGGCAGCGGCCTGGAAAAGTTGCTGTTCCGAGCCAAGTACGAAATAGAGACTTGGGATGATGATCACTGAGCCGCCGACACCGAGAAGTCCGCCTAAAATTCCAGCAAGGGAGCCTATGAGTGCGATTGCGATGAGAGAGGTGGGTTGGAAGAGCTGGTCAATCATGATGCGAAATTCGTATGTTGGTCAGTGAATATAAAAAAGGTTGCGAAAAGCGACCCGATAATGTTTACGGATTATAGTGTGTTAGTTATCCTTGCCGAAATTGGCCGGGAGGTGTGGCAGTTTTGCGGCCGCGCTATGCGTGGAAAAATTAAATGACTTGGTGGTGGATAAGTGTCTGGATAACGAGTGATTATCTGGTATGCTCTTCCGCCAAGTTTCGGATCAGTTTTGGAACTTTTGTGATCGAGTGCGAGTAAGCCTTGATAACGAGATTGATGGGATTGATCCTTCAGTGAAATCTGCTGCGGCGGATAGAAAATAGATTTATGGTTCGCAACTTGGAAACACATCATGGCTGGGCAACCTAACTGGCCGAACGGAACGAACCTTGCCTACGTTGAGCACCTCTACGAGTTGTATCTGAACGACCCTCATGCTGTTGATGAGGGGTGGCGGAAACAGTTTGAGCAATGGCAGGGGGGGCCGCGACTACAGGTGAATGAGCGTCTGGGCCCTCGCTTTAAGGCGAGGAGTTTGTTTAATCCGGTGCCAACGAATGGTAATGGAAACGGTCATGCTGTCATTGCAAATGGCAATGGTGCGATGCCGCCTGGCTCAGTGCCGGTGCCGAGTGGACATGTCTCCATCAGCGATATGTCGTCGTTGCAGCACAGACTTGATCAACTCATCAGAAACTATCGCGTGCGTGGTCATATTGTTGCCAATATTGATCCGCTTGGGATTGTGAACGAATCGCCGACGGAGTTGGAGCCACGATATTATGGATTTACGCCTGAGGACATGAACTGTCCGGTGTTCACGACGAACGTACCAGGTGAGACATTGAGCGAAGTGATCTCCAACCTTGAAGAGACTTACTGTCGAAATATTGGTGTGCAGTTTATGCACATTGATAATCTGCAGGTTCGTGAATGGCTGCAACGAAAGATGGAGTCAACGCGGAACAGGACAAAGCTCACGCGTAAAGAGCAGATTCGTATTCTGACTCGCTTAACCGATGCGGTTATTTTCGAAGAATTTATTCAACGTAAATTCATCGGAGCGAAAAGCTTTAGTCTTGAAGGCGCGGAAAGTGTTATCCCGCTGCTTGACTTGGCGCTTGAGACTGCAGGCGATCAAGGTGTGCGTGAGATTGTCATTGGCATGGCACACCGCGGTCGATTGAATGTGCTTGCGAATATCATGGGTAAAAGCCCACAAAAAATCTTCCGTGAGTTTGAAGATGTCGATCCGCGGCGATATTGGGGCGGCGGGGATGTGAAGTATCATTTGGGTTATTCCAGCGATTGGCGGACAAGGCATGGCCACAATTTGCACCTTTCGCTTTGCTTTAATCCAAGTCACCTCGAATATGTCAACACGGTGGCAATGGGCCGTATGCGAGCGAAGCAGGATAAGAGCGGTTTAGGTACACGCGGTGAAAAGGGCATGGTGATGCTCATTCACGGGGATGCTGCTTTTGCCGGCGAAGGGATCATCCAAGAAACATTGAACTTATCTAACCTGCCCGGTTACACGGTTGGCGGTACGCTACATATCGTGGTCAATAACCAGATCGGTTTCACGACTGGTGCAAAGCAGGCTAGAAGCTGTCGTTACGCGACTGACGTCGCAAAGATGCTGCAAATTCCGATTTTCCATGTAAACGGTGAAGAACCTGAAGCGGTCGCACAGGTTGTGCGATTAGCAATGGAATTCCGCATGGAATTCAAGCGTGATGTTGTGATCGACATGTATTGTTACCGCAAGCGTGGACACAACGAAAGTGATGAACCGTCATACACACAGCCATACATGTACAGCAAGATTGCCAAACGTAAACCGGTGCGCGAGAACTATCTCGATCATCTGTTGAAGCTTGGTGGTGTGACTCGCGGTGATGCTGACCGAATTGCCCTGCGAAGAACAGAGCTCCTTGAGAAGGACCTGACTGCTGCACGCAGTGATCATTTTGTGCACGATAAAATGTGGGTTCTTGAAGGTAAGTGGTCGGGCTATTATGGCGGATCTGAACATGACGCTGATGAAGTCATGACGGGGATTGAAAAAGAAACACTCTGCAAATACCTGACACGCATGACGCAGACGCCTGATACTTTCAAGCTACATCCGAAACTGAAGCGGTTTATGAATAATCGTTTGGAGATGGCAGAAGGTAAACGCCCATTAGATTGGTCAGCCGGCGAGTCGCTTGCTTATGCCGCACTGGCGGTTGCGGGTCATCGGATCAGAATTTCAGGCCAAGATGCGCAACGAGGTACGTTTAGCCATAGGCATGCGGTGTTAAGTGACTACAGTGATGGTCATGAATATAACGTGTTGCAGCATGTTGCGGAAGAGCAAGCAACCGTGGAAGTTTACAATAGCCCGTTGTCGGAATCAGGTGTGCTGGGTTTTGATTATGGCTACAGTTTGGAAACACCTAATTCATTAGTGATTTGGGAAGCCCAGTTCGGCGATTTTGCGAATGTCGCACAGGTGATTATCGACCAGTTTATTGCCAGTGCAGAAGATAAATGGCGCAGGTTGAGCGGTTTGGTGATGTTATTGCCGCACGGTTTTGAAGGGCAGGGGCCCGAACACTCATCAGCAAGATTGGAAAGATTCTTGGCGCTTGCCGCGCAAGATAACTTCCAAGTTGTTCAGCCCAGCACCCCAGCTCAGGTGTTCCACCTGCTGAGGAGGCAGATGGTGAGAAGGTGGCGAAAGCCTTTAGTCGTCATGACACCAAAAAGCTTGCTACGTAATCCCAAATGCGTCTCGGATCTAGATGATCTGACCACAGGTACTTTTAAACGTGTGATCCGTGATGAGAAAGCGGATACGAAGAAGGTGACACGTGTGTTGCTTTGTTCTGGTCGCGTTTATTATGACCTGATTGAACGTAGAGAACAGTTGGGTCGTGATGATATTGCGATTGCAAGGATTGAACAGTTTTATCCATTCCCCGATGATGAATTGCGAATGTTGTTGATGCGGCACTCAGATGATGTACCCGTTATCTGGGTACAGGATGAGCCAGAAAATATGGGCGCATGGCCGTTTTTAAGGATGAAGTTCGGCGATCGGATTTATGATCGTCAGCGATTCCTTGCGTCAACACGAGCTGCATCGGCAAGCCCTGCAACGGGTTCACGCGCAGCTCATCTGCTCGAACAAGATGAATTGATTAGTGAAGCGTTCTGTAAAGGGCTGCACTAAAATATGCTTTGTTTCAGTGGGATGGAGCAAACGTGGGAGAGAACGTGCGAGCTAATGTGAAGCTCGCGTTAACGAGATCAATGGCTTTGAAGGAAGTCATGGAAAGCAGGTAAACGAGATGGCAGTCGAATTAATCGTACCTGAGGTAGGTGAATCGATCACGGAAGTGCAGATCGGTCAATGGATCAAGAAAACCGGTGACGGTGTTCAAAAAGATGATCCTATTGTGGAAATCGAAACCGATAAGGTGACACTTGAGTTGCCCGCACCAGCATCAGGTACGATCACGAAGCTATTGCTTGAGCAGGGCGCAGAGGCGAAAGTTGGGGATGTGATTGGATATATGGAGGAGGGTGAGGTTGCTGCAGTTAAAACATCACCTGAGACAAGTCCTGTTGTTGAGGAAAAAGAAGAGGCAACAGAAGCAGTTGCCGAGAAAGTTGCTGCAATTGCTGAGAAAAAACAGGAGACAGAAACTGATGATGCCAAGCCATCACCGGTTGGCGTCTCCAAACAGATACCAGGTCGGCAGGACCCACGAGTCATGCCCGCCGCCCAGCGTCTGTTAGATCTCTATGGCATACAGGCGGCTGATGTTGAAGCCAGTGGCCCCGGGGGCAGATTGCTAAAAGAAGATGTAGAGCGACATGTTGCGTGGAAACGCCCCATGCAAGGTAACGGTGCAACTCAAATTATCCCACAGCCGAGTGCTCCTGCTCCAACCTTGCAACCTGCAGCGGAAAAACGTGAAGTCAGCACTGAACCCGGTCGAGAAGAAGAACTCGTGCCAATGACGCCAATGCGTCGCCGAATTGCAGAACGGTTAGTGCAAGCGCAGCACTCAGCAGCATTGCTCACGACCTTCAACGAAATCGACATGACCAACGTCATGGCAATCAGAAGCAAGTACAAAGACGCTTTCCTCAAACGCTACGATATCAAGCTTGGTTTTATGTCATTCTTTGTTAAAGCAGTTGTCGATGCATTGAAGCAATTCCCTGCAATTAATGCTGAAATTGTTGGCACCGATGTTCTTTACAAAAACTACTACGACATCGGCATCGCTGTTGGCGGCGGCAAGGGTTTGGTTGTGCCAATCATCCGTAATGCAGAGCGACTTAGCTTCGCTGAGATTGAACAAGCAATCACTCAATACGGCAAAGCGGCGCGGGATAATAAAATCAAACTCGAAGAATTAACCGGCGGCACTTTCACCATCACCAATGGGGGTGTCTACGGCTCAATGATGTCCACGCCGATTATCAACCCGCCGCAATCGGGGGTTTTGGGGATGCACAACATCATTCGTCGTCCAATCGCTGTCGGTCAGCCCGGTAAGGAAACGGTTGAAGTACGACCCATGATGTATATCGCCCTGACATATGATCATCGCATCGTTGATGGTCGTGAAGCGGTCAGTTTCTTAATCCGCATTAAAGATGCACTCGAAGATCCCTCTCGCATGCTGATGGAAATCTAATTATAAATTAGTAATGCGTATGAAATAAAATGATCAAATCATGCGCAGCATACAGGTTATTGGGCATCGATTCAGGGCGGCGGAAGAGATTTCATGACTGAGAATGGAAGTGATATGAGTACGAAGAAACATCAGATGATTGTGATTGGTGCAGGCCCCGGGGGATATGTTGCAGCGATCCGTGCTGCACAACTTGGATTAGACGTTGCGATAGTGGACAAAAACAAGGTAATGGGCGGTACCTGCTTACGTGTTGGCTGTATCCCATCAAAAGCATTGCTCGAATCGTCTGAAAAGTACGAAGAGATCAAAAAGCAGATCGGTGTGCATGGCATCAATGTAAAAGGTGTTTCGCTAGATCTTGGAAAAATGCTTAAACGAAAAGACAAAATCGTTCAAGGGCTGACCAAGGGGATTGAAGCATTACTTAAGAAAAACAAAATCACACGATATGAAGGCAATGCCAAGTTTACGAAAGACCGCACAGTGATCGTTGAATCGGGTGGTGTTCAGGTTGAAGAACTTGAAGCTGACAACATCATTATCGCAACAGGTTCACGCTCCGCGACCATCGCTGGCGTTGAACTTGATAGTGAACGTGTCGACACCTCAACCGAAGCATTGAATTACAAAGAAGTTCCCAAGCATTTAGCTGTCATCGGTGGAGGGTACATTGGTATTGAACTCGGTTCTGTTTGGCGCCGCCTCGGTGCAGAAGTAACCATTGTCGAATACCTTGACCGTATTCTGCCCGGAATTGACTCTGAAGTTGCGAAAGAAGCGCATAAACTGCTTGAAAAACAGGGTATGAAGTTTGAGCTTCGTAGCCGCGTGCAGGGCGCAAATATTGAAAATAACAAGATCACCATTGAAAGACGCAATGGCGATCCAATCGAAGCCGACCGTGTTCTCGTTGCGGTCGGTCGCGCTCCGTTTACTGCTAACCTTGGGTTAGAGGATGTTGGCGTGAAACGTGATGATCGTGGTTGGATCATTGTCGATGACGATTACAAAACCAACATCGAGGGCGTCTATGCAATCGGTGATGTTATCCCCGGCCCAATGCTAGCTCACAAAGCTGAAGAAGAAGGCATGGCATGTGTTGAAAAGATCGTAACTGGTTTCGGCCACGTGAACTACAAAGCAATACCAGCCGTTGTGTATACGCACCCTGAAATCGCAGCCGTTGGTAAAACAGAAGATGAACTGAAAGATGAAGCGGTTGAATACCGCAAAGGCAAGTTCCCCTTTATCGCCAACGGCCGCGCTAAGGCCATCGAATACGCAGAAGGGTTTGTGAAGATCTTGACACATGCCAAAACTGATCGCGTTTTAGGCGTTCACATCATTGGCCCGCATGCCGGTGATCTGATCGCTGAATGTACAGCTGCCATGGAGTTCGGGGCAAGTGCCGAAGACATCGCGAGAACTTGTCACGCCCACCCAACTTTGAGTGAAGCGGTCAAGGAAGCAGCCTTAGCTGTCGAAGATCGCGCCATTCACATGTAAACAATCAACAGATGTAAAACAAAGAAGGCCTCGCGGATCAATGATCTGCGAGGCCTTACTAATAGTGGAATAAGTGTTGTCAAAAATTTAAGCGTTTCATGTGCTTTAACTTATGCTTACGGTACGTCATCGTTGATCCAATGCAACGGCTAACAGATCACCAAGAACATAAAACACATGACGCATTAACATGCCTTGCGGCGTCGAAGACCGAGTATCGAAAGCGATCCGGTCAAGATCAGCAATGCTGAAGGTTCAGGTATCAATGTCGAAGCAAAATCGTCATACGCACTGATCGTAACCACGTCAGCATTCACTTCATCAAGCTTGTCGCCAAAAAGTGTAACGTCTGCAAGGTCGATCAAGCCATCAGCATTAAAGTCTGCTGCAGCATTGAACAGTGTGTTATCAGCGTTGTATAAAGCGATGAAAGCATTCACATCGTCAACATCATAGCTCTTGTCTAGATCAAGATCGCCAAGGCCAGCACCAATGTATGAATCAGTGAAGAAGCCGGAGAAACGCTGGATGTTGTAGTTACCTGTTTGCTCAAAAGTGACAAGCGTAAATGCATGATTGCCCTTGCTCACACTGTTGAAGCTCTTCTCCCATTGGTCGCGGTCTGTGCCATTGGTCTGTGAGTTGCCATCAAGCATTGCGAGAATTTCAGAATCCGTCATGTTTGCGCCAATATCCATGAAGATATGCATATTGTCAGCCGTCATATCAACGGATTTCATAACAAGCTTGCGGTTTTCATTTGCACCTTCAGTGACAGGTGCAAACGATTCAATCTTGGATTCAGGTGGGAGACGGTCAATATAGATAACCTTCTTGAAGTCTTCGTAGATCTCAGGAGAGTTCGCATCATCGTTATGACGATATGAACGAATCGTAATGAAGTGCTCACCTTCAGACAGCTTGGTTGCATCGATATCTTGTGAGTAGTGACCATTGCCATCAGCCGCACTGTAGCCGTCATTCTTGACGTCGAATTCTTCAAAACCATATGAAGTCGAGTTAGGTGTAACATAATCGACTTTACCGTTGCCGTTCATGTCGAGGCCGCCATCAAACTTGAAGATAGAATAATCGCTGTCAGCATCCTTATCATGAAAACCATCAGCCAGAACAACCTTTTGAGTATTGATTGAAAGCTCGAAATTATCAGCCGTAATAACGTTCAGGTCAGTCAAACGCTTGGTTGCGTTTTCCCAATTCTTTTCGACGTCGTTACCGCCTTCAAGCACACTTGCGACGTTCGATAACTCAACACCATTTTCAGATTTTGGTTTCGCCAAGCCGTAGATCAGATAGCCTTGGTCGTCGCCATCATTACGTAGGAAGTTAATGTCGATGTATGAATTGCCATCATCACCTTTACGTACGGTGACAACTTCCTGCACATTACCGTTTTTGTCATGGTTCCCCGTGAGTTCTACAAGCCGTGTCCCTGGCTTAAAGTCAACACGAAGTGTTCGAGCATCAACACCCTCATCCATGCGGTTGCTCAGCAAAACAACAGATGAGCCAGCACGTTCAAAAGCAAACAGTTCTTTTTCAATCCAGCGTTCGCGATAATCACCACGTCCATGGGTGTTACGAATGTTATTCAGTGTTGTGATCGTGTTGCCCCATACACCACCAAGTGCATCACCGCGGCCATCCTTCGGGAAATCGCGACCATCACCGAATTCTTTCGCATTAAAGTAAACAATCGAATTGCCAGGCATCATCAGTGTGTATGCATGCGCAACATTATTTAGCTCCGCCCCATGTTCATCGTGACTGTTTACAAATTTAACACCAGATGACCCGTTCATCATGTGGTCATCAATATAGTCCATGCTTTCATAGACCATATTGTAGAAGCTGTTGTTGTATCCGTTCTTGCTGAGATTACCTCTCATCGCACCAAACAACGAGAAGTCCAGTACGTCACGGTTGCCGCCAGCAGTGCCACGATTGTTAGGATCAATATCCTTGCGGACATAGCCACCCAACGTATATGGGTTGTAATCAAAGACCTCGAGATAGCTGAAGACATCTTGAGTTGAACCATCAAGCAGCTTACGTGGATTCGCATCAAATACAGCAGCATCGAAGTAATCAAGATTTTGACCTTGGAAATGCTTAGCCGCATCAATTCGGAAACCATCGACACCGATTTCCTCAACGAGCCATCTTGCGTTTCGCATCAAATAGCCGCGAGCATCTTCCTCAATAGGATCACCAGCAGTGGGGTCGTCAGAATTGAATTCATAGAATTCAAACGTTAATCCAGTGCGTGGTTCATAGAAAGTTTTTTTCGTTGTCCCCGTATCCATGTAGAAGCGGCGGTTTTCTTCGGTCGGAACATTCGCCAGTTTGCCCCAGTAATCTTGCGTTCCAGCATTGGGAAGGTTGTTGTAACCCGGGACTGGATTACGGACATACCAATTCGACACTTCATGATTGATATCAATCAAGCCGGATAGCCGTCCGTTTAGATCGCCACCTTCATATGGCCCGTGAAAATCGCCATCATTACTACCTTCGCCCATCCAAAAACCAGGATAGCCACCAGATTTGATGAAATCATTATTGCTGCGGTCTGAAAAACCGTTGTGGTTCCAAACTAAGTCGATATGAAGGTTGGCACCAATCATATCCAACGTGCTTGCCAGCTTTTTAAGTCCTGTCTCAGAACCATAAAGCGTGTAGTTGCCTGCAGAACCTAAATCAAATCGGTTGTATTGATCGTAGCCCACGGAATGATTGCCACTGTCCGCGCGTCCTGGCGGCGGTGTCCAGAGATTGCCATACCCTGCCATGAAGATGTCACTAGCGCGTCTCTCCATAGAGTCATAAGAACCATCAAACCATTGTAAAATGGTTGGAGCAGAGACGTCATCGTAAGCAAAGGCAGAGTTTGCGCACGCCAGCATTCCGGATGCTGCTAGCATCGGACAGATTGTCCGTGTGAGCTTGCTGCCTGACTTCATAAATCGAGTCATCGTCCTTTTCTCCCAAAAGTAAAAACTGAGGTTATTAAATTTTCAAAACGTGTGTAGAGCAAAGTGCAGTAGTACTTCGCTGTTAGCCGTGAAGCTAATTGAGGGAATGACGTTGAATCTAGAATTGCGTTGTTTTATTCACCTCCGCATATCAATGCATTGGCAAACATAACCTCGGTATTTGGGAACGCTTTTTATCAACAAGCCATAAGTGAGTTGTATGAGTTAAAAGTAACCGGCAAAAGCCCTTTTGCAAGACGACATCGTTAAATGACGTGGTTATTGATGTTAAGCTCGGCAATGCGTAGGTGTCGTGATGACAAGGCGGGATGTGTGCATTGCTTATAAAAAATAAGTGGGTAATAAAATACGGGACGCGTCAGCAAGTTTGCCGACGCGTCCCGCTACCGGGGTCTAATTAAGTATTAGCTTCCGCGTCAAGCAGATCTATTATTTGCGGCGACGAAGCATCGCAAGACCACCAAGACTGAGCAATGCCAAGCTTGCTGGTTCTGGAATAACAGCAACTGCAGTGCCAGTGTTTGCATCGATGCGGAACGTTACATCCGTATTATCTTCAGCAACGGAGAACTTAAGATTGCCGTATTCTGTTGAGTCGTCAATCTTGTATCCGAATGCGCCGATGTTTGTATCCCATGCGCCATCAGCAGCAGCTTTCCACTCGTAATCGCCAGCAGCCAAAGTTGTGCTGAATTCGAAGATGCCACCACCGACATCCGTCATTTCAGTTTCAGCATCTGCGTTGTTCCAGCCTTCGAAGCTACCTGCAACATTCCAAGTTGTTGGAAGCGTATCTGGAGCAGCTAGCAATTCTGGAGCTGTCCAATCAAGTATTTGACCTGTATAGAGGATCACTGGAGTGCTTTCGTCGGTGTAGCCTGAATCCCAGCCTGCAAATGGCTGTACAAATGGCTGTACCAAGCTGGTGTTGTATGAAATCGTGATCTCACCACTTGCATCAGCGATTGCAGGCGTATCGCTTGGTGTGATCTCAGGGTCGCCCCAAGCGTCTCCGTCGATAATCTTAAAATTGTATGTTTCTCCTGCATTTAAACCGACAAATGTGTACTCATAGGTACCATCGCCATCTACGTCCGTCATCGTGTCGCCAGCAGCGGGATTCCAGCCTTGCATTGCACCAGCGATATTAAAATCAGCGTTTGCTGATGTGCTGAAACCAATCAATGCGGCAGCAGTCAATGCGGTTAGTGAAAGCGTCTTCATAAGTTCCTCCAAATATGAAATAGAGAGTTGTATTGTCGTTAAGAACTAAAACTAGATATTAAATATGAATCTAAAAGCTATCTGATGCCGTTAAACATCAGATAACGATTGTTGTTTATTTATGTGGGCTCAGGTAAACGTCTTCCCAGTTGCCTTCGTTCGTTGACGCACCGTGACCGTCAGAGAATGCAACATTTACAGCACTGTTATGACGATCACCGCTCGAATCTTCGGTGCCATTCCACTCTTGTGTGATTGGCATTTTGACATTTGCCCAACCAGATGTGTAAACATCTTTTAATGTCCCTTCCCCATTACCGACATACCATGAGCCCGTGTACATCAGTACAAGAGAGTTGTTGTTCGGATTGCCTGTCGGATTGAGCTCTGTGCCGCCTTCAAGCATCATCGCAGTGTTAGACGGTGACTTTACACCTTCAAGAAAACCGCCAAGTGCTGGACCATACATTGGGCATACATTATCGCCGCCCCAGTTGTCTGCCCAAGAACCACCTTTTGCCGCACCCTGTGGATCGTTCGATGGATTGGGTAGGGCCGTCAGGTCAGCATTGGTTGCGTATGAAACAGGGTTTCTGAAGCTTTGTGAACTCACGTTGTTATAGATCAGCCAGCCTGGATCTTGCGCATCGATTGATGGATCGCTTGGGCACATAAATGCTTCTGTAACCTGCGGATCTGCTTGATCAAAAGCTGCATCATTTCCGCCACTCATGTATGGAACCAGAGAAGAAACCCAGTCCTTCGTACGCTTCTGGCCCGAATCAGTGAAATACTGATATTTGTCTGCATTCACTGGTGGGGTTTTGTTTGGCCAACCACTATCAGACGATGTGGTCTGGATGAACCCATCGAAGTCTGCCGAAGACGTAAATGCCGCAATACCCATCGAGCGAATATTAGACAAGCATTTGATATTCTGAGCGGTGCGTCGAGCAGCACCCAAGGCTGGAAGAAGGATGCCAATCAGCAATGCAATGATGCTGATAACGACAAGAAGCTCAATAAGGGTGAACGCGCCTCGGCGTGCCATCCTGGTTAAATTAAAGTCTGCTTTAGTCATGGGAACCTCCAAGTTTTCTTGACTTAGCTGCCTTAGCGGGTTAAACGGTTTACCGTTGTTTCGTTGAAAGGAGTTGCGAACTACGCAACATGCTTAAATTTTTCAAAATTCCGTTGTGCTTAAAAACAGAACCCGAAAGAAATGCCTGAAAAAGTGCAAATGATTGCCAGACAACGAAGACCCATTGATCCCAAATATAACTGCTAATTAACACGAGTCAACGGTTTTTTTTTGGTATTTTGAGATATTTTGTTCATCCGGATGCTCAGCACACACATGCATTCACTTTTCTTATAGCGAATCATATATAAGTAAATACACCGATTTGACTGGGGTTTACCGATTGTATTTTAGCTCGTAAATTTGTTCTCACAGCCATAAGACTTTCCTGCTATTTCTACTAAACGACCAAAATATCCAAAATGTTTGGTAAAATTGTTTAACGATTACTTGAAGATGTTAAATGCTGTGGTAAACTGTTTAACCATAATGTCGGACGCATCAAACGAATATGTGGTAAAAGTAAAGGCTGGATCTGAGATCATGGCTCAGATCATGGCTGACCAATCGGGTAAATCGACAGATGTCGGTACAGCGACTGTGCGTCAGGCAAAAAAGAAACGCTCTAAACGTAAAAAAGGGGTTTCTGTGAGTAATAAGGGCACAACCGGGTCCGGGAAGCGGGTGGGAATTCGCGAAATCGCACGGCAAGCCGGCGTTTCCGTCGCAACTGTATCTATGGTGTTAAACAACAACCCCAAGATCACCGAAGCAACCCGTCAAAAAGTGAATAAAGTCATCGAACGCGTTGGATATCGCCCAAACAGGCTCGCACAAAGCCTCTCAGGCCGCTATACACGCGTTATCAGTATCCTCATGCCTACGCTTCGCCACGCAATGGCCGACCCCTATTTCGGCGAACTCATCAGTGGCATCTGCGACCGAGCCGCTCGACTAGGCCACAAAGTCATGCTCGAGCACGCCAAACCAGACTTCATCCGTGAACGTCGGCATATCGAACTTTTCGAACGCCGCTTCGTCGATGGCGTACTTTGCATCGGTTTTAATGATCGACATGCCTTTATGAAGGATTTTGTCGAGAACGATCACCCCATGGTCGTCGTAAATAATATGTTCCCTCAATGGGGACTCGATCACGTTGTCTGTGACTATAGATCCGGCGCTGAACAGGTCATGACCTACCTTCAGCAGCTCGGCCACCGCAAAATCGGCCTCGTCCACGGTGCGCCCGAAGTCTACACAGCCCGCGAGATCATTGAGGTCTTTAAGCGACGAATGTCTATCGCCTCAAACGAATTCGAAGACTCCTGGATGGCTGACGGCCGCTTCACCGAAGAACACGGTGCCGAAGCGACCGCGAAATTACTTGAAGCACATCCAGACATGACCGCAATCTTTGCCAGCAACGACAAAATGGCTTTGGGTGCCATCCACTACGCCAACAGGCACGGCAGATCCGTCCCCAATGACCTCTCTATTGTTGGCTTTGATGACATTCAATACACCGCGTTCGTCAACCCAACGCTCACAACCGTCCATCTGCCCCTCTATGAGCTGGGCGTACTCGCTTGTGAACGACTCGTTGAACGTATCCGTGGTAAATCAGAACGCGTTCGAGAAGTTTTACCAACACACCTTGTGTTGCGTGAATCCACTTCCCTCGCAGCAAGTTTCTCGCCAGGTGTGGGTTGAGTTGAGCTTGAATAAGCAGGCAGTTGCCTGCAAGGCTTAATTGGTGTGATTAAGTCTCTAACTAATACATAGCACTAAATGTATCTTTAGATATTAGTAAAAGTGTTAGTTGTCACAGTGTTGATAATCAGACAGGGTTCCCAAGCTTATGCATCTAGGTAGAGATCAAGTCAGATGTGTCGTGTTCTTAGCTGTACTTTTTAGTATCGCTTCACTTGCATCTGCAGCGCAAAATGTCGTCCAGCACACGTTTCGATTTGTAGCTCCACATGACGCTCAAGTCGTTTCTGTCATTGGCTCATTTAACAACTGGGATCCCGACGCCGGCGTCATGATCGACGAAGGGCAGGATATCTGGTCAGTGACCCTCCCAGTCTCCGAAGGTGTTCATCACTACAAATTCGTTGTCAATAACACCAAATACTTCGAAGACCCAACCGCCGACGCGAAGCTAACCGAAGGAGACGGCCACGGCGGCCGCAACTCCGGTATCGCCATCGGCATCGCCGCTGAAAAAGTACAACTCTCCGATTCGCAATTCGAAAACGTCCTTGGCGAAGTTTCCGCACTCACCGGCAAGGATATTCTCCTCCCAGACGGCAAATATCTTCACAAATTCGTCTACATCCCCAGCAAATTCATCAAAGAGAAAATCAACACCGTCGTACTCGCCGGTTCAATGAACGGCTGGAGCAAAGACAAAACCCCCATGCAAGACATCGGTAACGGCGTCTACCAGATCGAATTGCCACTCGAAAAAGGCGTCCACTTCTACAAATTCGTCGTCAACAACAACCGTTGGATGAACGACCCTGCCAGTGACAAAGAATTTGAAATGTCCGACGGCAATACAGGCGTCAACAGCGCTGTCTTCATCGGACCAGATGGCCGTAAACTCTCTAAACCAAAACCTAACCACATCAACACCGCAGCAGTTGCCATCGATGGCTTCAGCATCTTCAGATCCAATCACGCGCTCATCCGTATCCGTGTGCAAGCCAAAGACGCAACCGCCGCAAATCTGTACTACGCACCTGCGCAATTCAACGACGTGTGGCAATCCCTCCCCATGAACCTCTCCGAAAGTGCAATGGGCTTCGATGTCTACAGCGTCGATGCTGACAGTGCATCCGATGAAATCCAATTCATCTTCGAAATTATTGATGGCAACCAATCCATCTATCTCTCGAATAGTGGTATTCATCAATCGCTTGTCAAGGCAAAAGCCGCTGCCTTCAAACGCAGCATGGCGTTCGATTTTTTCGTTCCCGAATGGACGCACAAAGCCATCTGGTACCAGATCTTCCCTGAACGCTTCCGTAACGGCGACCCCTCAAACGATCCTAAGCTCACTAAACGCTGGACGTCCGAATGGTTCTCCATGCTTCCCGGTGAAAAAGGAACGATGGACGATTTCTACACCGGCGTCGGAAATGTCTGGTGGCGCAAATACGGCGGCGACATCCAAGGCCTCCGCGAAGCACTCCCATACCTCCGCAAACTCGGCGTGAACGCCATCTACCTCAACCCCGTCTTCGAAGCCGAATCCATGCACAAGTACGACGCCACCGATTACCGTCACATCGACGATAACTTCGGCGTCAAAGGTGATATCGAAAAACTCAAAGGCGAGTCACTCGAGCCATCCACATGGCAATGGTCTGAAACCGACAAAATGTTCCTCGAATTCATCGACGAAGCCCACAAGCAAGGCTTCAAGGTCATCATCGATGGCGTTTTCAACCACGTTGGCCCCAAACACTTCGCCTTCCAAGACGTCCTCAAGAACGGTAAAGACTCTATATACGCCGAATGGTTCGACATCACCGACTGGGGGACAGGCGGCGAACCCGGCAAACCCGGCGGTCTTCAATGGAACGGCTGGGGCGGCAAAAACTCCGGCCTACCCGCATGGAAAAAAGATCCCGTCCTCGGCCTCGCCGATGCGCCGTCGCAACACATCTTCGACATCACCCGTCGCTGGATGGCACCCAACGGCGACGTCTCTCGAGGCATCGACGGCTGGCGACTCGATGCACCAA
Organism: Poriferisphaera corsica; assembly: GCF_007747445.1. Lineage (NCBI taxonomy): Bacteria > Pseudomonadati > Planctomycetota > Phycisphaerae > Phycisphaerales > Phycisphaeraceae > Poriferisphaera > Poriferisphaera corsica. The sequence continues at coordinate 3,430,025 of NZ_CP036425.1, read as the reverse complement.
ACGACGTCCCCCACGCTTTCTGGAAACGCTGGCGCAAGGTCGTTAAAGACATCAATCCCGATGCCTACATCTCCGGCGAGATCTGGCATTGGGCACAAGACTATCTTCAAGGCGACGAATTCGACGCCGTCATGAACTATCTATTCGCGCAAGCCGCACAAGATTTCTTCGTTGACGTTGAAACACAAATCAAACCCACCGAGCTCGCAACTCGCCTTAACCGCATCATCTACAACTACCCTCTCCAGGTCTCACTCGCACAGCAAAACCTTTTCGATTCACACGACACCGATCGTTTCTCATCCATGTTCGTCAACCCTGACATCTCCTACGACGGCGCAAACCGCCTCCAGGATAACGGCCCCGACTACAATCCACGCAAACCTAGCGCCCTCGAATACAAACGCATGATCCAGGCCTTTGCCTTCCAGATGACCTTCGTCGGCGCACCCATGATCTACTACGGCAACGAAGCCGGCATGTACTCACCTGACGACCCATCAAACCGTCAACCCATGACTTGGCCTGGCATGAAGTTCGATGACCCCGAAGTCGGCTTCAACCCCGAAATCTTCGCATCAACACAAAAACTCATCGCTGTCCGTCGCAAACTCCCAGCTTTGCAAACCGGCCTCTACCGCCAACTCATCGCCGATGACGATCGCAACATCTTCAGCTTCATCCGTGAAAACGAGCAAGGCCGCGTCTATATCCTCATCAACCGCAGCAACACCGATTACACCATCGAGGTCCCCGTCGACTTACGCGATGCAAACATTAATTTCGTCAACGTTCTAGGCCAAAACCAAACAACACTTACCACCGGTAACACCCCCGACGCTCGCCCCGAGTTAGCACTCACTAAAGCAGCCAAATCTCAAAAACCGACTAACGGCTCCCTCATCATCTCAGTCCCCGCATATGAAACTGCAGTACTCGTTGACATCAACAATATGAAATAATCACACGACTAGCAGCGATTTAAAATCTAATCGCTAGTTAGTTGGACTAATAGATTCAGGTATTTTAGTTTTTCTGGCGTGGTGGTTCACTCAAGAAAAGAGGTGCAGATGACTGTGGGAAAAGCACTTCGTTCACTACTCGTTTTGGCCACGATCCTCATCGTGATATGGGCCTTCATCGACGTCGGTGTTCGAATCGTCAACAAGAACGCGAAACTCAATCAGCCCGGTAAAACCGTGCTCACCATCCTCCATTGGGGTAATACAGAGGAAACCGATATCGTTAAAGAACTCGTCCGCGAGTTCGAAGCCGAGAACCCCGACATCAAAGTCAACAGGCTTCACGCCAACGACTACGACACCAAACTCAAAACCATGCTCGCCGCCGGCACGCCCCCCGATCTCTTCTATCTCCGATACGAAGACGTGATCGACTTCGCCGACACCGAGATGATCAAAAATCTCGAACCCTTCATCGCCAAGGACCGCGCCAATAACAACGGCTACGCCATGACCGATGAGTTCTACCCCATCCTCATCGATGCCTTCCGATTCGATAAAGACAAGCAAGTCCAAGGCCAAGGCGATCTCTACGGCATCGCCAAAGACTTCACCACATGGATCATGTACGTCAACCTTGACCTCTTCAAACAAGCAGGCATCGAAATCCCATACGACGGCTGGACATGGGATGAATACCGCGCAGCTATGAAAAAGATCCGCGCACTCTCCGACCCACAAGACCCCAACAAGCAATACTTCGGCGGCGTCCTCAAAACCTGGCCTACCGTCGTCCGCAACATCCTCTGGACAAACGATGCTGACTACTTCGGCGGCGAAAACAACAACGACTTCAACCTCGTCACACTCGATCAGCCCAACGCTCAGCACATGCTCAACCTCATCCGCACCATGCGTATGGATGACGACAGCGTCTACAACCCCACCGGCATCTCTCAGTCTGAAGACGACATGTTCCGTCGCGGCAAGATCGGGTCTATCGGTCCATTAGGCCGCTGGATGACTCCGCAATACCGCAAGATTACCGAGTTCGACTGGGACATCGTCCCCATGCCCTACAAAACCAAGCCCGTCAGCGATATCGCAACCGTCTCATGGGCCATGGCTTCTGCAACGCAAAACCCCGACAAAGCCTACACACTCCTCAAATTCCTCACCGGCAAAAAAGGTCAAACGCTCACATCCGAGCTCGGCCTTGCCATGCCCTGTATGAAAGCCGTCGCCGAATCCGACGCTTTCCTCTCGCCCGGCCAGAAACCAAAGAACGCTCAACTCTTCATCGACATGATCGCCAAGAGTAAGCTCCCTCAAAACCCGCGCATTAAAAAGTTCACCACCATCGTTGACCGTGAACTCCAAAAAACACTACAACTCAACGAAAAAACACCCATGCAAGCCGCCAATGATGTCAGCGAAAATTGGCGAAAGGAACTTGCATCACCACTCAACAATAAACAATACTCACGCATGCCGTGGATGCCCGTTGTGACCACCGCCGCCATTCTCATCGCCGCTGCCATCGCCGTTCTCTGGTGGATTGCACGCAAAGAAAAGCTCGGCTCACTCGACCACGCCCAAGAACGTACCGGCTACCTCTTCGTCTCGCCTTGGGTGCTTGGCTTCGTCCTCCTAGTCCTCGGCCCGATGATCCTCTCTTTCATACTCGCCTTCACCCAGTGGTCCGCCATGTCACCTCTATCCAGCGCTAAGTTCGTTGGCTTCGACAACTTCGTCCACATCTTCAACTTCGACAAAGACTTCACCCAATCACTCTGGGTCACAGCCTACTTCACAATCATCTGTGTCCCCGTTATCCAAGTCGCAGCACTCCTCGTTGCGCTGCTCATGAACGTCTCCGCGAAAGGCATCGCCTTCTTCCGCACCGCCTACTTTGTCCCCTCAGTCGTTACCGGCGTCGCGCTCGTCACACTCTGGATCACCATCTTCAACAACGATTCAGGCATGCTCAACGCATACCTCAACAAAATCCTCATCCCTCTCGGCCTCGAAGCACCCGACTGGTTCGGCGAAGATGCCAAATGGTTCGCCATGCCCGCACTCGTCATCATGTCCCTCTGGGGCGTCGGCGGCGGCATGGTCATCTACCTCGCAGGCCTCAAAGGCATCCCACAATCTCTCTACGAAGCCGCGACCATCGACGGGGCAGGGCCCGTGAAGAAATTCTTCGCTGTCACCATGCCCATGCTCTCACCACTCATCTTCTTCAACCTCGTCATGGGCATCATCGGCTCATTCCAAATCTTCACACAAGCCTACGTCATCCGCGGCTCATCCGGTGGCACAAACGAGAACCTCATGTTCTACGTCCTCAATCTCTACGACGCCGCATTCAACCAACACCGTATGGGTTACGCAAGCGCTCTCGCTTGGATCCTTTTCATCATCATCCTAGTCATGACCCTCCTCGTCTTCCGCGGCTCGAAGAACATGGTGCATTACGAAGGCCTTAAATCATGAGCACACTCACCACACCACAACCCGAACTAAAACAAAAACCAACCCAAAAGCCCGCGCTCATTCTCAGCGCCAAATCCTTGAAGCGCCAAAAGCTCTTCTACAACATCTTCATCTACACACTCCTCATCGGCGGCGCAACCCTCCTCATGCTCCCTTTCCTTTGGCTCGTCAGTAACTCACTGAAAACCGATCAGGAAATCAGCATCATCAACCAGTTCTTCCCAAAGGTCATCCAATGGGAAAACTACCCCAAAGCCCTCGCAAAAATGGGCATGGTCGTCGAGAACGGCATCCCCCGCTTCCCAGCCCTCGCCAACACCACCGTCATCACAGTCCTCTGTGTCATCGGCCAAGTCCTCTCTTCGTCACTCGTCGGTTACGGCTTCGCCCGTTACAACTTCCGAGGCCGCAACATCCTCTTCATGATCATGCTCTCAACCATGATGCTCCCCGCACAGGTCACCATGATCCCCGTCTTCCTCCTCTTCCGCTCCGTTGGCTGGATCGACTCACTCCTCCCACTCATCATCCCCGCATGGTTCGGAACACCATTCTTCATCTTCATGTTCCGGCAGTTCTTCTCGCAAATCCCCGAATCCCTCCTCGAAGCCGCACGCATCGACGGCGCCTCCAACCTCCGCATCTACTTCACCATCATGCTCCCGCTCTCAGCCCCCGTCATCGCCATCGTTGCCATCTACACCTTCATGTTCGCATGGAACGACTTCATGTCGCCCCTCATCTACCTCAACTCACCCGAGATGCGAACCCTCGCCCTCGAACTCAACACCTTCAACGGCCAATACGGCGTTCAAAACCGTGAACTTCTCATGGCCGCCTCTTTCCTCACCATGCTCCCATGTATCGTCCTCTTCTTCGCTGCCCAGAGATACTTCATGGATAACGCAGCCTCCTCCGGCATGAAGGGATAAAATCCTCCCCCCATTCCCCCGCACACACACCGTTATTTCCCTCGCCCCCTCAATCCCCACAAGCCCACCACCGCCGGTGGTGGGGTGTTTGAAGAAGTAGCGAACGATGATTGATTAGCATTTCAATTCTCTCACATAATTTAACAACCCACCATGCCGTTTATGGCATACACGAGAGATAGCCCCACGTTACACACGCGGGGTTTTCTTTTATCCCATCCTCCTCCTCCCCCCTCCCCCCTCCCCCCTCCCCCCTCCCCCCTCCACCATCCCCCTCTCCCACTCAGCCGCACACACAGAATCAAGCCCCGCACCGCCGGTGCGGGGGTATTTGAAGCAATTGCGCAAGATGAGATCCAACGTTCCTGTAAAACTCAACACTAGAGCAATTTGCATCATTACTTACAACAATCACTAGGGCGTCTTGTGTAAATATTTTCCGTGTTGACCAATTGGTCGTTACGCTTTGAATGCTTTTTTACGTGAACCTACTGCCGATGATGCTTCTGCTTATTCGACAAATATTGATGCAAACTGCTCTAGCCGCCGCGACACCTCGCGGCGAGCCAATAAGCTCACAGCAAACCTGTAAATGTGTAAAATGCTTAATCCAGCTTATTTAAGATTTGTAGTAAATAACTTCGAAAGACGCTCTAGAGCAGGTTGCATCCTTACGTGCCATATGTTCAGCGAAACAATCGGAAGCAGGCTCATATGGGAAACCATTTTTACGTAACGACCTATTGGTCAACGAAGCAAGTAATTTCGAAAGACGCGCTAAAGCAAGTTGCATCATGACTTGGACAGTCTCAATGAGACCGTTCATCAGCAGATGCTTGATATGAAGTCAATTTACCTCAACGATCTATTGGTCAACGTGTTGATGCGGAAGTATTTGTCGCTGAAGATCAATCACCTTTGCAAAAATGCGCTGCGATGCAACTCCCAAACAAATCGCCATCCCGCTCTCCCCCCCCCCCCCTCTCTCTCTCTCTCTCTCTCTCTCTCTCTCTCTCTCTCTCTCTCTCTCTTCCCTAAACACTCTTCGCACGCACCACGCCAGTCCGTTTCCATATCTCTTTTTTCTGTACGCATGCACATCAAAATTCTTCGAACCGCTAAAGGCATAGCTAAAAATCAGTATTTGGTCATTCTTTTCGAGTCTTTTTCTTCATGGGCCGCCAATTTCTCATTTCCCACTTCTTCGCGCACCGTTACCATAAAACAATACATTTATTCGATATATAAAAGAAAACAGTCTTAACAATAGCCACATCGGCAATAATACTAATACGAGCAATTAAAATTAAATAATTTACTAAAAACGTATTGTCTGGAGGAATAATTGCGAGTTGTATGCAATTATCAATTAGGTTTATTCGGCCAATAAGTGTGCATGTCAGAAATGTGTTGTCGATTGGCTGCGAAAGCATCACAGAAATTAATTGCCTGCTCATCTCATCAATAGCATGCAGGCTATCCCAAAACTTCGCGAGGACTCGGGGAGTGCGAGGGAATAGAGGGAGTCGCACCATGTCTGTGCAACTCTCTTTTTTAATAAACACCATCCCCCCCCACGCACACACCTCCCCCTCCGCACACACGCGTATCTGTTCATTTACGCTCACGCATACCGACCTGTATTTCACTCTGACGCAAATCGCATGCCACACCAACTCCCGTATCAAATCGCGCGCACGGAAGCGCATTGACGCTCAAAAACACAGATCATTTCTAACGATTTCTCACCCTTTTCACGTTGTTTTAAGCTTTTAGAAAGCATTCTTGGCTACTTTCGACTAAGGGAAAGTCATCGAAAACACATCATCCACGACAAGTGTGCGCACAATCGCGCAGAGAAAATCACATAACCCCTTTGTTTTCATTTTAATTGTTCAATAGCAATCATAGATTGATCAAATACACGCACAGCCGCTTTTAAAATCCATCCATTTATATGCATTACAAAACCAACTTCAGATCAAAACGTGCGCACCAAACCAAAACACATTACTTCACGTTGTGGCCATTCATCTAATCAAACAAAAAAAACCTCACGAAAATCGTGAGGTTTTTGTGTGCTATACAATTTGAATTGGCCTTATGCCGTGACAGCTTCTTTAACTTCCGTCAAGCTGATGTTGTTGCCATACTCGCCCGGTTCGAAAATATGAATCTTCGTGGGGTCAACATACATCTTAACCTTCGTGCCGAGATCCAGATGCTCAGCTTTCACGCGGGCAACCAATCTCGCACCCGTGCTGGTATCCAGGAACAAGTCCATCGTGTCGCCCAACGGCTCGATGACGTTTACTTCCAATTCTGCCGTACGGTCTTCGTCGTTCGCATGCTCATTCGCGTGCATGTAAACACCTTCAGGACGCAAACCCAAAGTAACATCTTGACCGATATGGCTCGCAACATTGTCTGCCTGCTCTTCATTCAGCTTCAGCGAAACGCCTTCACCTTCAAAGAACACACCACCATTTTTGCTGGTCAGTGCGCCGCTGAGGAAGTTCATCGGCGGCGTGCCGAGGAAACCTGCCACAAAGCGGTTCACAGGTCGTTCGTATACGGTTAAAGGTGCATCGACTTGCTGGATCAGCCCTTCACTCATGACCACAACGCGGTCACCAAGTGTCATCGCTTCTTCCTGGTCGTGGGTCACGTAAATCGTGGTTGTTTGCAATTTGTGGTGCAAACGCTTGAGCTCTGCACGCGTTTCAACACGCAGCTTTGCATCAAGGTTCGACAGGGGTTCGTCGAACAGGAATGCAGCCGGTTGGCGAACAATCGCACGGCCGACAGCGACACGCTGTCTTTGACCACCTGAGAGTGCTTTGGGTTTACGTTCGAGTAATGTGTCCAAGCCAAGAATGGATGATGCCCAACGGACACGCTCATCAATATCAGGTTTCTTCATACCACGCAGTTTCAGGCCGAAAGCCATGTTTTTGTAAACCGACATATGCGGATACAACGCGTAGTTCTGGAACACCATCGCGATATCGCGATCTTTTGGTGGGACGTCATTGACGACGCGATCGCCGATCGAAACGGTTCCGCCGCTGATCTCTTCCAGACCCGCCACCATGCGGAGTGTTGTCGACTTGCCGCAGCCTGAAGGCCCGACAAGCACGATAAATTCTGAATCATGAATGTCGAGATTGATACCCTTAACCGCTTTGAAGCCGCCGGGATAGACCTTCTCTACATCTTTAATAATGACCTCTGCCAATGTGCACACCTTTCGCTACCATCCGATTGATTCGGATATCACTTGGGAACCTAACTGAAAACGTTGTAAAAACGTAAAAATACCACTTGCCGAGACAGCCCACCCGTCAGCGGCATACACGAGAGATGGCATCAGTTTAACAGAAAATCACTTTCATATACAGATCGTTTGCGGTTCTGAATTGAGATATTTCGATCTGATGAAAGTATGGTTTATGTTCGGGGTGGGTTGCTGTGAAGTGGCGGATATGTGATGGGCGTGTATTTGGTGCGTGGAAGGGGGAAGGTATGAATGTCGCGTGTGGTTTCCCGTGACGGTGAGCAGCGTGCGGTTCTTGAGTAGGTTTACATGCGGGGAATGATAATTACGCATGGTCATAATAATCTCGATTGGCCATTCACCGGTTAAATCGAAGAACGCCAAAGCTCCGATCAGAATGACCCTGACAACGGCAAGCTCCTCCGGCGCTACACCTATTCAGAGTGCCATCAACCGCATCGCCCCCGTCGAAGATTGCACCGGCAACGACGGCCCCGAAGCCTATGTTGCTGCGATCAACGATCGTGGCACGCTCATGGGTGTTACTGGCGAAAATGGCAACGTCCTCGAATAACTCAAACACGACATCTCAGACCTCACCAAGGTTTACGATGCGAACGGCAACGAGATTACCCACGGTGACAGCATAACGCATGAGATAGCAAATGTCGCTCAATCCAAACTCATCCCCTTCAGCTGGACCGGCATGTACCGTGACCGTTTCACTGGCTTCCACCATACCCACTACCGTGATTTCGACCCAGTCCACGACCGTTGGCTAAGCCCCGACTCCGCCGGTTACAAAGACGGCCTAAACCTCTACGGCGCATACAAGGGTGTCGATGGGGTAGATCCGTTAGGACTGGTAATGATTCTAATTCATGGTGTTAATACTGATGCCGCTTGGTTTGAGCATGCGAAAGCAGGTCTAAGAGCATATTGGAAAGCTCACGGTATGCCGGAAGAAGAAATTATCGAGTTTAAATGGTGGGATGAGGATGGGGTCCAAGGAGGCAGCTCTTTGAAGGCAACCGATGATACAACGAAATTTCATGGTTACAATAAGGCGGCAGCAGAAAGATTATCTATTTTAATCGCGGAACTTGATGGTTTAAAAAAACGCACAGGCAGCGAAGAAAATATATCTATTATGGCCCATAGCCAAGGTACTGAAATTGCGATGTTTGCGATGGATAGTAGCTATATACCAGAATATGGCATTAATAATAATTCGATAGTACCTGCGACGCCAACGAAGGCTAAAATCGATAACTTTATAATGATGGGTAGTCCATATGATATTACTCATTTCGGTAAATATAAAAAGTTCAACAAACTATCTTCTATACAGTCAGATGTTAGAGGAAATGTATATAACTACCGGTCTAAAGACGATTTTTGGGCAAGTTTTAAAGGAATTATAGGTGCTAATGGTAATTATTTAAATCGGTAATGCCATGGGTTATTAATAGAGAGTTTACCGCCGGGGCAGTGATTAATGATTTTACTTTAAATAATCCACGTGAAGTTGTAACAAGTATTTAATAGATCTATATGGCTTGGAGGGGAATGGGTGTCAAAAAACAAAAATATTGAGCCTATTGGGAATAGCTCACCCAACGGACATTTTTTGCAAACTTTTTATACCTGGTGGTGATCTTGATGGTGAGAGATCAATATGGACGTACGATCATAGTGACCGCATGTTAGCTATGCACATATTAGAGAGATGCATGCGGTTGATTTAGGAACAACTTCAGATGCGAAGGTTTCGGGATGGTACATGCAACACTTAGAACAGCTGAAAAATTTACAAGAATACGCAAAAGATGGTTGGTAGATCAAAATAAGGGTTAGCATAGATGGCAGGCATAAAAACAACAATATGTGGAATTGTATTATTAATAATTGGTTGTTTTTTGATTCTGTATGTAGATGAAAAGGCAAATAATCTTGCTTCTACATATTTTTTAACACCAATTTTAATATCAGGATGCATTATTACATTAGTTGGTTTAATACAAATGATACGAAGTAAAAAAAAGAGGAAGAGGGGATGAAGGAGAAGGAGAAGAAATGGTGTTGGGAACTTTTTTCGGGGATTACATAAAATCATTTTAAGAGAAGGGGCAGGGATCATAAGTTTGGCAGTGAGTGGCGGTAACTGTGTGAGGCAATTCGTTTGATCAAAGAATACTATGCGAGTTAGTTGACTGACATGTAAGCAAATTGCATTAAAAAGATTAGGTGATGACCGTGTTTTGGTGTTGCACGCACAAAACTGTTCGAAGGCTCATAAGTCCTCATTTTTGACAATCCAACTTGCCGTTTCTTGACCGTTACGTGAATTAGAAAAGCTCGCTTCAGTTTTGTGGTTAAAAACTTACGAGCTTGGAAAGCTGAGAGGGAGGGATTCGAACCCTCGGTAGGCACAAGACCTACACTGGTTTTCGAAACCTCGAACCAAAAATCGTAAGTGCTTTATTAGCAGAAGATAAAAGCAATGACGATAACGGTTGTCCGGATGTTTGTCCGGAGGCTATTTGTGCGCTTTTCGAACACCCAGATTTAGCGAGGATTGCGGAGAAGTGGGATGAGTTGCCGCCAAGTGTGAGGATGGGGGTATTGGCAATTATTGAGGGTGTAAATAATCGAGAGTGATTGAATCGGAAAATTATAACGCACCCTTGCTTCGCCATAGGCTAAGCTCAGATATCGCATTCTCATAAAAACGCTTCAGTTCTTTGTCACTAAACTGAGTATGAGTGAGTTGATAATTTAATCTGGCAATAATTATATCGAGAATTGCTAAACGGTCATTTACTTGCGGTATTAATTGTGTGACAAAGTTAAAGTCAATTGTGTAACTTAAATAGTTATCATGTATCCCGCGGTTGTACATATTATGCTCAGCAGTTTTTGTATCGAATAACATCGCTGCTATATATGGTGCCGATTCTTTTGGATGATTGTCGATAAGCAATTGAAGGGCTTGATATAGTTCAGAGTAATTAATGGTTTGAGAATATTGAACAAAGCTTTTTAGACAAAAAATATTTATCAGAGTATTCTTCGGTAGAGCATCGAATAGTATGTCGTAACCATGCTTACCGTCGGTAAGCATACTGGATGCCCATGAATTGATGGCGGTGTTGACAACAGAATCAACATCTGTTGGATTTAAAATATCCTCATGCTCATTGATCCATAATAGGTGTACTGCAAGTGATAAGTTGCTGCTCTTTTCTTTATTTACAGAGGTAATATACCAGGTGAATACATCATCTACAGATCGTTGTTTATCCTTCAAAGCAATTTCAAGGATTTGATAAATGCTAGTAGATTGATTGAAGTGTATGCCATGATCTTTCTTTGTCAGTGCATATTTGTAGATACTTTTTAGAAGTTTACGCAATTTTTTACACCCGAGTATGCATTCAGGATTTGGATTATGTGCATGTTTGTGCAGATGTATGAATTTAGATAAATAATGGTTGTCGCTAAATAATTTTTCAGGTAGTTCTTGATGTTCTTTGTCGTTTTGCCAGTTTGAAACGCCGTGAAGAATCTCTTGATCTGTTAGATGCTTATCTTGTGTTGGATATGACTCAAAAAGGCGATGCCAATAGATATCAGTTTGTCGTCCGCATTTAGTTTTTTGCGCTGTAGAATCTAATCCGTTACTTCGTATTTCCCCTCGATTGCTATACAATCCAGTAAAGTGAGATATGATCTCAATTACATGAGTGCGGTCATTTTGATCGATTGTTTTTAAAAGAAGATTAAGCTCAGTCTTGCTTTTATTAATTTTGTTAGAGGTTTCTTTTTCTTCTTCTTTATTTTTCATGTGTTCCGCAGGCGAATAATTATTACATTTTATACGATCAATAAAATCTACGGCTTGCGGATAAGTAGTTCGCAAGGTTTCTACTATAAGTAATTCATCAAAATTAACTTCACCGCGTAGTTTCTTTAACTCTTTGTCTTTCCCCCAAGCAGAGAGTGTTTGGTTGAGCGTATTTGTAAGTCGTCTTGGATTGCATAGTAAGGGGATTACATGCGTCCATACGGAATCATAATCGTATTTGCTAGAATTTTCTTCTGTCATGTGATGGGATTGAGATGGGACTAGATTCTTTATTCTGTTGATTTCATTTTCCGTTATATCTGGAAACAGGATATTGTTTGTTAATGCAGTTTGCAGGCAACGATAACGAAATGCTTGCAATATGGCTCCAGTTAATTCAGCATCAATACTCAATAGCTTGATTCTTGTTTTACAAAGGCGATTTACATCAAATGCAGACTGACTGATTGATATAATAAAATTGAAATGAGAGCATTCGTTTAGATGATCCATCATAGCTTGTAAGTCAAGATGCTGTTTTCTGAGTTGTGAATCAGATAATTCGGCGCGATCAATATCTTCAATGACAAAGATAATTTGTCGGTTAATTGCTTGTAATGCATGATTGATGTTTTTTAATATATTTTCAGGATCTTTGTGAGTGCGAAGCAATGCCGCGAGCGATTGTAGCCAGCTAACACTAGTAGCGTTGACAGCTTGGACGTAATGCTCTGCTAAACGTGAAAATCCAATCGTATCCATATGCATTCGAAGTTTGCTTATTGCCGCATCAAGCATGTGATGCGTGAGAGTTTCAGGCTCAATACCCCATGTTTTAATTGGAATATAAAATGCGAGAGGATAATGTGTAGGGTTATCAGTGTATTGTTCCGTATCCTTGAGTTTGTCGTATTTACGTTTGTAAACATTTTTCGCCATTTCGATTACCGAACTTTTGCCAGAACCAAAAGGGCCAATGAGGCCGATAGCTGCTCCTTGTTTGTTTGAGAGATTAATTGGTTGAGCGAATACATTGGCTATTTGTTTGGCAGTACGTCGTGCACCGAATTTGTCGTTTTCGGGTATTGTGATGGGACGAGTATCATTGAACCACGATTTCATTTCTTGCCATGCCTTATCGTTAACTGTGAGTTGGGCGAGTAGTTCGTGTGGCGAGATGTTAGTTAAATCATGATCCTGATCATGTGGATCTTCGTTGTTTTTTGAATGTAGGTAACGGTTGTGCCAAATACCTGCCATGAAAGTAGCTGGTAGTGCAATTAATATGGAAAGAACAATCCAATCAATATGCACGAATGCGTGATACTGAGGGCCGGCTAGTCGGGATTGCCGGGCGATTAACACGACAATGAGAACCAAAATGATTGCAAATATTATACTGGGATACTGGCCGAAATTACCAAACTTACGAAATGCACCGTGATGATGTAGATAGAGAATTGCTAGTGTAATGATTGGTATTGCGAAAATATCTGCCCATGTAAGGATGCTAATGCCAATGGCGTGGTGCAAAAATTGAGTGTGCAATATGAAACCAACAGAAAGCCGTTCAAGATGCGGGAGCGTAAAGATGCAAATGCTTGCTGCGACGCAACTCAGAAGAAAGATATCTACCCAGCGGTGAACGTAACGTCTGTGTTGGCGATTTTCTTTAAGTGTTTCTTTGTGGTAAGTCATGGTCATTGCCCAAGTTGTTGCTATGACTGTGAGCATGCCAAATATCAGAGCAGCGTTGCCATGCATTGCATATTTAGTAGCCAAGGTCAAATGATTCATATGAAAATTGCCTGCGGAATGTATAGATATACAGTTTGGATGAACCGTGTAGGTTTATAAAATAGCAGGCAATTAGCTGAGCGGGAAGTTGAAAATGAATCACCAGTTAATGCGGAGTAATAAGTGGATAAGCCGAGCAAAGCGGTAAACAAATGTGTACATTAGAGATACAACGGTGAAATATATCAACTCTATAGATGTAAGGCAGTGAGATGGATTTAAGTGAAATGATCGGTGCATTTGATGATGCAGATCGCATATGGGGTGGGCGTGAAACCGAGTTAGGTTTCATTTTTACAGGCTCATTAGATGAAAAATTCAATATCTACTATGAAATGCGATTGATGGAAGAACATAAATTGTTTTCGCATCATATCGAGCCGTTTGAAGGGCGTGATGGCGTTGGTAAAACAAGTTACTGCAGGTTTAGATTAAGCGGGAAATCACCAAATTTCTGGGAGCAGTATATCGCATTGAGTGCGAAGGCTGTGAAAGCGGTTGGTGATGTAGAGGTAGATTCAGTTCGGTATGTCGAGGAGCCGCCTGTAGTTGTGCTGTGGACTACATTCTTGATATCTGAATTGATGGAACGTAACAGTCCAATGATTGTTGTAGAACCTAGTAAATATGGTGGTTATGCAACGGGTGTTGTCAAAATGCCGTTGCTTGCTTCGAAGTGGTTACTACAACAACTACACGCAGAATGTGAAGAAACAAAACCAAAGAAACGTAGGAAACGCAGCCAGCGTAAAGGGGTTGTTGACGCTAATCTTACAGAAAAACAAGCAGAAGCATTTTGGATGGTTCAGGACTGCAATGGAAATATTGCCGAAGCAGCAAGAAGATTAGGTAAAGATCGAAAAACGATTGAACAGCATTACAAGAGAGCATGTGAGATATTAGGTAAGAAGGCCGTCAGCCATATAGAGAAGCAAAATTTGCCGCATGATCAAAGAGGGCAAGCAATGATTGCCTCTAATGATTTGGGGCCAGCCTATACAGGGCCTAAGAATAATATTGGTGCATATAGAGACGAACGATCACCTGATTCAGAATCAGATTCTGATTGGGATTCGGATACTAGTGAAGATTGGGATTAAAAAGGGGTGTTTTTCGGGGGTAGCGTGGTGGTAGTAAACGGGGTACCCCCATACTTTTCTTATGTAAGTATAAGTGTTTATTTAGTAGGTGTATATGAGTTTTGAGGGGGTAGTTTAACTTGCGCAGATACACCGATTTCGCGTTAGTACATGAAAGATAATAGTACTTCATGTAATAACGTAGAGGGTGAAGCATCGGTTGAGAACCGCGATGTTTACTCCACTGGAAATGGTTCTCAAAACACTTCAAAATCACTTGCTTTACTTCTTAGGGCAGAGCAGGTGGCTGAATTTCTGAATATCAGTGTGGCGCATGTTTATCGCATGCGTAATGCTGGCAAGTTACCGAAGCCTGTTAAGTTGGGGGGTGTTGTACGTTGGCGGCTAGATGAGTTGAAGCAATGGGTTGCGGCAGGTATGCCAAACATGCTTCGTTGGAATCAGATGCGGGGAGGTGCTGCGTGAGTTATCAGCAATTCCCTTCAAGTGGATCGGATCTGGTGCGGGTTGGGCGAGGTCATCCTTGCCCGATCTGCGGCAAGCCGGATTGGTGTAGCGTTAGCAATGATGGGCAAGTTTGTATTTGCATGCGTGTTAGTGAAGGCTGCGTGCTGGAAACAAGAAACAACGGTTTCCTACATAAGCTCACCCCCCGCACTGACACTGACACAACCCCCTCCTGTAGCTTTGCAAGTCGGCGATATGTGAAGCCATACGTTGAGCCTATATCTGAGATTGATCCGATTCAATGGAAAAACTTCACTCAGCTTTATCACCTAAAAGCCAAAGAGATCGGGCTTTATAAGTTGAGCGATAATCTAGGCGTAAGCGTACAGAGCTTGGAGCAGCTAGAAGCTGGCTGGAACACTAAGCAGGTAGCGTGGACGTTTCCGATGATGCACGATTCAGCTTCATATAGTGGTATTCGGCTGCGTAACGATCACGGTAAAAAATGGGCTATCAAAGGCAGCAAGCAGGGATTGTTTATTCCTAAGCAGCTACGCAGTGCAGAAGAGCCAGTGCAAACGCTGCTTATAGCTGAGGGGCCAAGCGATACCGCCGCATTGCTTGATATGGGGGCTAACGCAATAGGCAGGCCAAGCTGCCGTGGCTGCGAAAAGCAGCTTTTTACTTATATAAAGGAGCTAAAGCCAGCTCAGCTTGTGATTGCGAGTGATCAGGATGAGCCGGGGCAGCTAGGGGCAGCAGCCCTAGCTAAGCAACTAGCTAGCCATGGCTATGCTACACTTGTGATTCAGCCGCCAGCAGGGCATAAAGATATGCGTGCATGGCTACGCGCGGGGGCTGCAGCTAGCGATTTAGCTAATCTAATCAGCGTTAAGCCTATGCAGCGCGTTGCTGTAGCGCTAGGTGGTGCAGCATGAGCCAGCTGTATTTACCTAGCGTAAGCGTAGCAATACCGCAACAGTACAAGGCGTTTCCTACCTACGCGCTGTCTGAATCTGTAGCGCAGTACGTAGAGCAAGCGGCGCAGTCTATAGGCTGTGATGATGCTTACGTAGCCATGCCTCTAATCAGCGCTTTGGCTGCTGCTGTCGGTAATACGCAGCGTATACAGCTAAAAAGCGATTGGCGTGAGCCTTGCATTATCTGGACGGCAGTGATTGGCGAATCAGGTACGCATAAAACGCCAGCGCAGCGTATCGCGCTGCAATACCTGCAAAAGATGCAGCGCACAGCTAACGAAGAATTCGAGATCCAGCAGGAAACACATGAAGCGGAGCTGCTTGATTATGAAGATCGTTATAAAGCGTGGCGCAAAAGCAAGAACAGTGAGCAGCCTACAAAGCCGCAAGCTCCGCAACTGCGCCGCTTCTTGTGTAACGATATCACAATTGAAGCATTGGCAAGCAGGTTGCAAGACAACCCACGCGGGATTTTAGTTACGCGCGATGAGCTTGCAGGGTTCTTTGAATCCATGAATGCGTATAAACAGGGTAGCGGCGATGTTGCGCAATATCTTGAGATGTTTCAAGGGAATCCTTTGCAGGTGGATCGTAAATCAGGCAACACGCCAGTGGTTTATGTCCCCAGAGCTTCGATCTGTATTACAGGCGGGATTCAACCCGATGCAATGCGTCGTGCATTAGGTAGAAAGAATATCGAGAACGGCTTAGCGGCAAGATTTTTGATGGCGAACCCGCCACGTAAAGCGAAGAGTTGGACAGATACAAATGTAGATCCAATATTGCAGCAGCGTATAGATCGGATCTTTGAGGGATTACTTAGTTTGCAGTTTGCTGCAGATGATGAACCGATCAATTGGCCATTAGATGCTGAAACGCAGCAGATCTGGATTAACTTCTACAACGATCACAATCAGCAACAAGCAAACTTGGCGGGTGATCTTGCTGCTGCATGGTCGAAACTCGAAGCATATGCGGCGAGGTTGGCTTTATTGGTTCATATGATCCGTCTTACTGATGGTGATTGCTCTGCAAATCCGGAATGTATTGACTCGCTCAGTATGATTCAGGCGATTGAGTTGATTGGTTGGTTCTGCGAAGAAACAAAGCGTGTTTATGGCATGTTGCGAGAGGATGAATCGAGCCGCGAGTATCGGCAGATTATCGAGTTGGTGCAGAAGAAAGGCGGCAGAATAACGCCGCGCGATCTAATGCGGTCGGGGCCTTGTTACAAAAGTGTGGACGAAGCCAAGCAGAAACTTGATGCGTTGGTATTAGCTGGAATCGGTGAATGGGCGAGTTCACCCACCACCCAGCAAGGCGGCAGACCGACACAGCAATTCGTGTTGAAAGGCGATACTGACACTGACGAAACGGGTGAGGTCCAGCGTGAATAACACCAATAATTTAGTTCCGGGGGAGGGGGGATAGGTTGTGTCAGTGTCAGTAGAGGTTAAGGCGTAAGTTTGTAGGTTTTAGAGTTAGTTTAGGCGGTTTTAAACCAGAAACAGTTTCGAAATACGGTTAGTAAATACTGGCTGATAGTTTCGGTTTCTGGGATAATAAACAGGTTTAGAAACGGGTTATTAAGCTGAAATACTAGTTAATACCCCTTTTAAAACCCTTAAACCAGTTTCTAAAACCGGTTTTAAGTAAACAGTAAAGCAAAACAGGAAATAGAAAGTGTTTTAGAAACCGGTTTCGGTTTCGAGAAAACTGGTTTTTAGTATTTCCGGAAAAGGGTTTAGTGGATTTAGATGAGATTATTTAAACGTAAGTATAAAGATAAAGTAACGGGTGAAACTCAAGAAACCCGTAAGTGGTATGTGGAGTTCAACGATCATAATCAGATCGTGAGGCGATGGGCGGTTGATTCAGATAAAGCGGTTGCAAATGAGATCATGCGTAAGCTGCAGAAGATTATTAATTGCAGGATAACGGGTATGCCGTTAGATCCGACTTTGCATGAATGGTTGGAAACTGCTCCGAAGCCATTGCGTGAGAAGATGATGGAGCTAGATCTACTTGAGTCGAAATATATGGCTCATACAGATTTACTTCTCAATCATGTTGATGACTTTGAGACTTCGTTGAAAGCAAAGGGTAACACTGAAGATTATGTTGTGACGAAAGTAAATCGGATAAAGATTTTGGTTCGAGGTTGCAGGTTCACGACATGGGGTGATATTTCAGCGACGAAGATCGAAGCCTTTTTATATGAGCAGCGGCAAGGTAAAAATAAGAGGCAAGGGATAAGCATTCGAACTTCAAATTTTTACGTGCAAGCTATCAAGCAATTTTGTAATTGGATGGCGCAGAATAACCGAGCAAATCAATCGCCGGTTGAGCATCTAGCCACGCTGAATGCAGATATCGATTGCAGGCGTAAACGGCGTGCATTGAGTGTTGAGGAAATGCAGAACTTACTGAATGCAACACTAAGAGGTGAAACAAAGCAAGGCCGAATGTTTAGAGGAAGGCCAGCTTGGAGAATGACAGGCGTAGAGCGTGCAATTCTATACCGCTTAGCGATGGAAACGGGTTTTCGTTCATCGGAGTTACGTAGTCTGACGAAGAATTCGATTGTTTTCGATGACGATGAAGCTCATGTGGTTGTAGAAGCTGGTTACAGTAAGCGAAGGCGAGAAGATCGCCAGCCTCTAAAACCGGAAACTGCGGGGTTACTTCGTGAGTATGCGAGTACACGATTAGACGATGAACCGTTGTTTGATATGCCGAGATCCGAACATGTGGTTCGTTTCCTGTTGAAGCCAGATCTTAAAGCGGCGGGGATTGAATACAAAGACGCGCAAGGCAGATACGCAGATTTTCATGCGCTTCGGTATTCGTTTATCACGCATGTCGGACGAGGTGGCGCACATCTGAAAACAACGCAAGATCTTGCGAGGCATTCAACACCAACCTTAACAGGTAAGTACACAACTGGCTTTTCAGAGGATCAAATGTCTGCGATTCGAGCATTTCCGGATCTGCAGTTTGAGAGCGTAAAACCAGTGCCGCAAAACAGGCCGCTCGACGGACAACAAATCTGTTGTCCGCCTAGTTGTCCGGAATCGGTACGAAAACATGACCATTCTGGCGATAATATGCGAAAATCAGGTTCCAGTGAGGAGCCTGAACCGCGCATTAAAAAAGCCCGTTTAAGTCTTGCAGATCAAGAACTTACGAGCTTGGGAAGCGGAGAGGGAGGGATTCGAACCCTCGGTAGGCACAAGTCCTACACTGGTTTTCGAAACCAGCACCTTCAGCCGCTCGGTCACCTCTCCTGCGGCTAAATCAGCCAATTTGTAGCCTTTGAGTGTAGATTATTCCCCTTGGTCAGGCAACTCAATCCGCTGCCAAACGCTGTGATTGGGGATTAACGGGCTAATTCGCCATATCTGGCTAGTGTTAACTTTCCAACCCCTCATTTTTCAGCTATGTTAAGCCAATTCTTTCCCCTTCCAAGACATCGGAGCTGCACCATGAGTCAAACCGCTACCGCATACAAAGTCGGCCAACGTGTCGCAGTTACCCAGCAGATCCCACGTCTGCAGGCAACTTGGAATACGACCGTAGAAGGGACTGTTGAGAGTTTCGAGCAGCGCAAGACCGGGTCATGGTATGCAGGTGCGAAGGATGATAGGCTTTGGTTGGATCGTCTGGTGATTCGTAAAGATGATGGTGAAATTGTGGTCTGTAATCTTGATCAGTTCACGCGTGTCGAAGTTAAATAAAATCGAATCCCTCTTTCCCTCCCCTCCCATCCCACACCCTCAGAAATGAATGAACGAGGGGATGATCATCGTGTTGCCTGTGTTATGTCGCGATCAATTGAGCTAGATAATGATGGTTTGCCAATTGGCTACCCATTTCAGAGTGAATGGGAAGTGACGCCGCGCGCGGTGAAGGAGATGATTGATGGGGCAGCAGAGTTTTTGTTTCTTGATTGCCGATTGCCGCATGAATATGAAGCGGCGCATGTACTGAACACAACGCTTATTCCGATGCAAGAGTTGGCGGCTCGGGTCGAAGAAATTCGAGACTACGAAGATGCGTGTGTTGTGGTTATGTGTCATGCGGGCCAACGATCATTGATGGTGACAGATTACCTTCGTCAGCAGGGTTTTGAGGATGTGAAATCTCTGGCTGGTGGGATTGATCTTTGGTCGCTTGCAATTGATCCATCAATTCCTCGTTACTGATCGTCTCAAATCAATTACAATCAGATAAATCTTTCCTGGCTGATTGACGTCTCAATAATCAGCAAGTGGCAAATATTTATCAGGACGAAATACCATGCAAAAAATAAGCATCAGTCTGCTCGCATCTGCGATTGTATTAGTTTTAACCGCGGTTTCAGTCGCTCAATGGGGCGATTTTGATAAAGAAAAAGTGGATCGACGGTCGGTAGATGCAGACACGATCACGACGGGTGAGTTGGAGTATTTGGTGATTGATGACAAGGAGTATCGGCCGGGCGATTTTGGCGGGGCTTGGCGGGTTGCGGTGTATAAGGATTTTGTGAAGATCACAAAGAGCCCGAATAAAAGTGCGGCCGTGATTATTCCGATGCAGAACCTCAAGTACCTTGTGCTTGATTAACGATCAGTGTTTATAGGCGCGTATATGTTGTGTTGCGTCTATATGCCCAAATACCTGCTATGGTGGTTGGTATTTGATTTGGCTGATAACAACGTCTTGGGGATATGCAGTTGTTTACATCCGCCTTGTCAGGTTTTATACGTGTTATCGTTGTGATTGTGGGATTGTTATTGGCCTTGGGGTGTGAAACAACCTCACGAGCTGTTAACTACTCGAACATTGATCAGATGATTGAGGCAGGTTATCCCAATGTTGATGTCGACCTGAATTCACCGCTGCTGAAAAACAGAAAGATCATCTTAACGACCGATCTTAATGCGACATCGGCACGTGATGTTATCACGAAGCTGATTTATCTTGATCAGTTGGATTCATCGAAACCTATCGATTTTTTTATCAACACCAACGGTGGGGATCTTGATGTTGCGCTTGCGATTATTCAGACCTATCGACAAATTAAGGCTCCGGTGAATACGCATGCGTTAGTGGATGTGAAGTCGGGTGGTGTGTTGCTTGTGGCGGCGGGGACAGGCAGGCGTATCGCCTATCCGTCTTCGCTCTTTACCGTTCATGGAGGCGTTGCTTCTTCTGGCACGCCACTCCAGTACAAGCAAAAAGCGCTTGCGATTTATGAACGTGAAATGCTTACTACGATGAATCTACCTCGGGAATGGTTTCCTCTGCAGGGGCAAGTCTTTCATACGATGACGGCGAGTGAGGCGTTGGAATACATGGTGGTGGATCTGATTGCTGCCCCGGAGCGTCCGTTGCGTTCGCAGTTAACCGAAGGCTCATGAGAATGCGACTTTTTTGCCGTTTTTAACGATTATGACGTCCTTATAACCATTCAGTTTTGACTTGCATGCGGCTTCATTGGACATATTTCGGTGATGTGCGATCATATAGGCTTCAAGATCAAACAACACACGGAGCGATCCACGTATGGCAATCATCAACTGGCAGGAACAGCACGGCGATTTCTTTAAAGGTTCAAAAGTCGTCGTGACAGGCGGGGCAGGGTTTATTGGCTCGCATATTACTGAGGCGCTGATTGACCTGGGCGCAAGCGTCACCGTTATTGACGATCTCTCGGGTGGTGATGTTGCTAACTTTGATACATTCAAAGATCGTGCTGGGACTCGGCTCACCTTTGTGGAAGCGTCTATTCTCGACAATGACGCACTTACTAAAGCGGTTGATGGAGCTCGTTATGTGATGCACCAGGCTGCGCTTGGATCTGTACCACGATCAATTGAACAACCTGTTCTCTATCACCAGGTCAATACGACAGGCACGTTGAACGTGCTTGAAGCGGCACGCCATGCAGGTGTTGAACGTGTAACCTTTGCGGCATCATCATCTGCTTACGGTGACTCTGAAACTTTGCCGAAAATCGAATCGATGCCTGTCTGGGCAAAATCACCTTATGCAGCGAATAAGGCGGCTTGTGAAGCATTGATGCGGGCCTATGCCGATTCCTACGGCCTCGATACCGCATCATTACGCTACTTCAATATCTTCGGCCCACGCCAGAATGCGAACTCTGCGTACGCTGCTGTTATTGCTGCATTCGCAAAATCAATCATCGCAAACGAAACGCCTAAAATCTTCGGCGATGGCGAACAGTCACGCGACTTTACTTTTGTTGACAACGCGGTTCATGCCAACCTGCTTGCTGCTCGTTCAGAGAAAACGGTCGGTGGTAAAGTCTTTAACGTGGCATGTGGTAAGCGTATTACAGTCAATGAGCTTGCAGTACACATGGCTGAGATGATGGGTAAGCCGAATCTGACACCTGAGCATCTTCCCGAAAGAGCTGGTGATGTGAAGCATTCGCTCGCTGATCTCACAGCGATTGAGGACGCGATCAACTATACGTCGCTCATCGATTTTGAGACCGGCCTTAAGCCCACGGTTGATTGGTATATCGAAGACCTCACTCAATCAGCGGTCTGAGAGTAATACATAGAATGACTTATCAAGCCTCGCGTATCGCGAGGCTTTTTTATGTATGTTTCCCACTTACATAACCCCTACAGACCCACTGTGAGGTTATTCAATTCGTCATTATCCTCGCCAAATTGCAGCTTTTGCTGTACGGTGAGCAATAACCATCCGATACTTAACATCGCTCAAGGACTATGCGTAAACCCTTGCTATGCTTTTCTTTGCACCTAAAAGGCATATCATTCAATGATGGCTTCAACACCGACCTCCACACAATCAGCTCAGAATTATGAGCCCCCACAAAATACGCAGTTCTCCGTCTTTCTCGACAACAAAGTCGGCAAGCTCAATCATCTTATAGGTATTATGAAAGCCCCGGCTCTCACGCTTGCTGGTTTTTCAGTGGTTGATGCGGCGGATCATGCGGTTGTCCGAATCTTGACCTCACGAGCAACTCTCGCAAAACGCATCCTTGAACAGAATGATCTCGCATTTTCACATCATGATGTTCTTGTTGTTGAGCTTTCAAATAATACGACACTACAGGATATTTGTAACGCATTGCTTACTGCTGAGGTCAATATTCAATATGCTTACCCGCTTCTCGTGCGTCCTCGCAATTGCCCTGCGATCGTGATCCATACCGATGACATCACTTTCGCAACACACTTTCTTCGCAAACGTTTGTTCACGCTGCTAGGCGAAAACGATTTAGGCGAGAACGCATCCCAAAACACGACCGATGATACGCCCGACTCTCCATCATCTTCGACAGAGCTGCCGCCAACTGATGATCTTGATGACGATTTTCCTACACGCAGCTAGTTTGATTCTCATGTAATAAAAAAAGCCCACACATGAAGCATGGGCTTTGATATTCGATTCTATTGCCAAATTAGAACAAACTTACGCCCGTCATCTCGGCTGGCTGATCAAGCTTCATCATCTTCAGTACAGTCGGGAAGATGTCAGCGAGTTTGCCATCGTCAACAAGTTTCGTGTTTTTGGTTAAGTCTGGATCAACCAAGATACACTCAACGTCATATAGCGTGTGAGCTGTGTGCGGAGCATCGGTATCAGGGTTGAACATTTGCTCAGCATTTCCGTGGTCAGCAGTGACGATCAGCTTGCCACCGCGTGCGAGGACCGCATCAACAATCTCGCCGACACATTGATCAACAGTTTCAACAGCTTTGATTGCTGCATCAAGCTTGCCGGTGTGGCCGACCATATCACCGTTCGCAAAGTTTACGAGGATAAAGTCTTCACAGTCTTCAGCATTCACACGGCCGAGCACGATGTCCCTGATTTCATAGGCTGACATCTCAGGCTGCAAGTCATAGGTTGCAACCTTTGGAGATTGTGCCATCTGGCGGCCCTCGCCGGGGAATGGCTCTTCGCGGTAATCATTTGCGAAGAACGTGACGTGTGGGAATTTTTCAGTTTCAGCGCAGCGGAACTGAGTTTTGCCGAGTTTCGACAAGTATTCGCCGCCGATGTTGATCATCTTTGGTGGCTTCAGGTAAGCGACACCTAGGTTAGGCCATCCAATGAAGCTTTCGTCGTAAGCAGTCATGCAAACATACTGAATATCCAGTTGCTTGCGTTCGAAACCTTTTGCTCCACTTTCAGGTGAAGGCAATACGTTACCAAAGAAGTCTGGTTGCATGAATGCTCGTGTGATTTCACGAGGTCTATCGCCACGATAGTTGTAGAAGATCACGCTATCGCCGTCTTTGATACGTGTTGCAGACGCATCGCCTACGGTGCGAGGCATGATGAATTCATCACCATTCTGTGAGTCGTTCGTTGGATTGTCGTAGTAGTTTTGAGCAGCAGAGATGGCATCATCAAAGTTAGGCACAACCTTGCCGTCAACCTCGCCGGTTGTCAGCAGATCGTAAGCCATTTTGACACGTTCCCAGCGATTATCTCTATCCATCGCATAGTAGCGGCCAATGATGCTGGCGATGCTGCCGACACCAAGCTCCGCACATTTTGCAACAATCTGTTCAATGTAGCCCTTGCCAGTGTACGGACCAGTGTCGCGGCCATCACAGAAGAGGTGGATCGCAACTTTCTCTTGCCCAAGTTTTTTACAAAGTTCAATGCAAGCGTACAGGTGAGTCAGCATGCCGTGAACACCAGCATCTGATGCAATGCCGAGCAGGTGAACATAGCCGCCCTTAGCTTTAGCAGATTTAACCGCCTTCACCATCGCTTCGTTATCAAAGAAATCACCGTCACGGATCGACTTTGTGATTCGCACACTCTCTTGGTTCACAATGCGTCCAGCACCAATATTTTGATGCCCGACTTCACTGTTGCCCATGGTGCCGTCGTTTAGCCCGACCATCTCGCCGCTCGTATGAATTAGCGTCCACGGATACTTGTTCAAAAGCTCAGCACCACGCGGCGTCTTCGCTAGCTTGATCGCATTAAATGCATCATGCTCAGGATTTGGGTTGTCTCCCCAGCCATCACGAACAATTACCACAACCGGTTTCGGACTATCTGACACGGTTTTATTCCTTTCTCACAGGGCGATAATCGCCCAGCTGTAAATTATATTTTTTGCCATTTTTACGGGGTTGCAATACAGATCAATGCTGTCATAAACCATATGAGTGATTGGGTTTATCAAACTATTGATCGACACATTTTATGCGGGCTCACCGTTCAAAATCGCCCTAAAAGGACAACTCTGACCGCAAATATTGTAGTTGATTGAACTGGTACTGTCATACCCACTGCTATGTTTCGTCCTATCCCTCACGCCTCCACATCCGCACTTTCCACTTGTACCTGTTCTCGCCTCCATTTACGATTCTGTCTATGTCCAAGCCCCTCCCTGTAAATGCCAGTTGCCCCCAGTGCAAATATCGCCTCAGAGGCCTCGCTTTCCCCGGCAAGTGCCCCGAGTGTGGTAAACCTTTCACTAACGACCTGTTCGTTGGCTATGAAAACGATGAGCGTTCTGAAACTCGCACCAAACTCAACCGGATCGATCGCATCGCCACATTCTGTATCCTTGCGCTCTTCTTGATCGTCTTGGTCTTCATGTTTCTCTACTATGCTTTCGCTTAATCCCTCGCCATTTTGAAATTTTTCCCGATCCACACCGTCTAACCTCTTAGACATCCTTAACCTTTTTCCTTTGTTTATGCCATGACTGACAGCTCTACGGAAAACTGTGAAAACTGCGATTACGAATTACTAGGCCTCCCCGCTCAGGGCTCTTGTCCTGAATGTGGCCACTTCTATAACAAACTCACAGGCAAAGGTATCGCAAATTCCAAACGCAATAGCGTGCAAAAATTCGACCGGCTCATGCTCCGCGCTCGCACCATCGCGCTCGCGTCCATCGCAGTTATCATCATGCTTATCGGGGTCATCCTCTCCTTTAATTCCCCTACCCCGGGCATTCCCTTGTTCGTGTCCGGTATCATCGCATTCGTCTTTCTGCTCGCGACGGTACTCTCATTTCTGAGCGAAAAAACAGCGAAATAATCGGACCTTCTATCTGGCCGCAACTATTCGACTCCCGCTTTTTAGGCAATGCGGAAAAGATGGAAAATTTTTTTCAACATTAGGTACAGGACACCTCACTTCAGGTCGATATGATCCCTGTGAGTTGGCTGGAATATGTATCAAAAAGCCGAGCTGTTTTTAAAGGAGTAATCAATATGAAAACAATTAGAACAGCATTCTATCTCACACTCGTCGTTGGTTTGTTCTCAGCGTTGGTCGCATGTCAGACCGAACAACCCAATGTCACTAATTCCTTTGGCACAATTTCTGGTTTCGTAGATGCCGACCCAAGCGATGTCGCAGACGCAACCACCAAAGCCTTACAGGAAAAGGGTTACAGCGAAATCAAGAAGACAGAAACAGATAACGCTGTCCGCATGGTTGCACGCAACCAAGACGATACCAAGATCGATATTACAATTACCAAACATGGTAACAACGTTTCCAAACTTGAGATCCATTACGGCGCGTTTGGTAACGAAACGAAAAGCATCGAACTCTACGACACAATCCAAAAATCGATGTAATCACTATGAATTTAGTGCGGGAAAGGTGGCCTGTCTGTCACGAGTTGCTTGACTTAACGGATTAAGGAATGCAGCTCGGGAGCAACGACAGATACGCAAACAGATCCAAGGCTTGCTCTGTTTGCACCCTCGTTCACGGATGAACAATTTTTTCGGGAAGACACCGTGCCATGCTCCACGCCCTGTCTGAGTTAACACTCGGGCAGGGCATTTTTAATTCGTAAGGTTGCACATTCAAACCAGCCCTTGAGCCGGCGCGCAATATCATCAACAAAAAAAGCAGCCGCAAATGACGGTTGCCTTTTTTATGGTCATTTAAAACCAGACTAATTGTCGGAGAGAGTTTTTAATTTCTTCCCCTTCAGTCCCCAGCCCACTTTGTTCTCTTCCCCCGCTTTGAGTCGCGTGATGTTGCTTCGATGCTTGATGATCACTGCCCCTGCCAACGCGCCAGTCAGCAACCCGAACACCATCGCGTTTTGCCAACTGCCACCAAACGCAAAGGTCAGCCCAATACTCACCGCAGGCAGTAGACCCGCAGCCAACACAGAGGCAAGTGAGACATACGCCGTCATATTCACCACAACTAACCACGTGATTGCAGCAATCAGACCAGCCACTGTGAGTATCGGCCAGAATCCCAATAGCACGCCCAAGCCCGTTGCCACGCCCTTGCCGCCTTTGAATCGAAGCCACACCGGGAACATATGTCCGCATACCGCCACGACCGCGATGCCAAGCCACATCAGCTGTGCTAACACACTCAAATCCTCACCGCCGCTCAATCCACTCCAAATGCCATAGCCCAGCACCGGAACGCACCCCTTCAGCACATCCAGCAGAAAACATAGAATCCCCCATTTTTTACCCAGCACCCGTCCTGTATTTGTCGCGCCAATGTTCTTCGACCCATGCTCGCGCACGTCCACACCCTTCAGCCGCCCAATCAGCAGCCCAAACGGCACAGAGCCGCACAAATAACCGCCGATCAGCCAAATAATCCAGTACATCGTTTCTTCACTCATCATCCCCACATCCTACCCCCTTTCTAGCGAACCCGATAGCCCGCAATCCCCTCTCACGCCCTCATATCCCCCTTCTTGACCTATTCTTAACGCGCTTTAACCCCCATTCGTCTCATCGCCCCCTCGCTCACGCAATCTTTCCGCCACTTGTACCCCATCTTGCGTTTACACAGCCCCTCTCAAACTTTATCATGGCACCTATGAATCTCACTAAAATCATGACGTTGTTTGCCGCACTTTTCATGACCGCCTCACCCGCGCTCGCTCAAAGCGTTAAGCTCGGCAAAGCCCCGCAAGGACAGATGTGGCTCTACATCCTCATCGCCCTCTTCATGACCGGCCTCATCGTCGCGGGATCCTTCCTCTGGTCAAAACGCGGTCACCACGATTAATCCCCCCCCCTCACTACCCCCTCAGCAACCCACACGCGCACCACAACTCCACCTACCGCAATCCCTCGCCGCTGACCGATAAGACATACATTAACGAAATCCGGATCGGCCATGCCTGTCCGAATCCCTAACTTCATTACCAAGGGAGAGTCTGATGAATAGACGATCTTTGGCTGCCCTGATCATCCTGAACACACTACTCATCGTCGCCATCGTCATGGCTTCGTTCACCGCTCAACCAACCGTTGCCCAATCCTTTGGATCTGACGGCGAAAACTACACCATGCTTTCAGGACCCATTCAAGGCCGCTCACAAAACGACGGTATCTACATTATCGACGTTCAAAAAGGCAACGTCATCGCCGCTTACTTCGACGGTTCAAGCAAGAAATTCGTCGTCATCAAGGGCACCAACGTTCCTGCTGACCTTCGAAAAGAAGAAACTCGCCGCTAATTATTTAAAAAATATAACCCCTTCATGGGAGATTCAATATGAACCGCACGCAACTTGCATGCTACACACTCCTCGCCTCCACATTCATCCTCACCGCGATCCTCGTCGTTGTGCTCACCAATTCTTCAGCTTTCCAAAACACAGCCGAAGCAGATGTCTCAATCACCAAGCGCAACGTCACATACCTCACCGCTCAAATCCGCAACGGTGAAGACGGCCTTTTTGTCCTCGACGGGCCCACCGGTAAACTCGCCATCTACCGCACCGATTCGCAACGTAAAAACATCGAGCTCTTGCACCGTGAAGACGTCAACGAACTCTTCGCACAAGCCATGCAAGGCCGCGAGTCTACCGATGATGCCGACACCCCACGTCGTCGTCGTTCACGCTAAGATTATTCGCCGAATCATTCGTCCTGTGTTGTCTTGCATCGCATGAATCTATTGGAACAGCATCGGTATCCATCGCTGTACCTACGCTTCATGCCCCATGCACGAACAATCTATAAATCCCCCGGGTTTTGTTTGATAGTTTCAGATTCCAAGCAAGCACGCACCCCGCTCACACCTCTCATCGCTCAATAACTCATGCCCCGCTTGTTTCGCCGCCGCATTAGTGATGCAGCCGCGCCGACTGAACCTCAACACAAACCCTTTTTTATTACCAAAGAAAGCGAGCCACCCACAATGATTCGCCAATCAGATACGGGTCTCAATCAATTCATCATGGACACCGCATTGCAAGTCCTCTCCGGCACACCCGCCACCAGAGAACAAGCCATGCAACTCACACAAATCCCTGATACAGATCTCCACGATCTCTTCTTCTGGGCAAACAAGATCAAACAGAAATTCGTCGGCCCGCACGTCAAATTCTGCTCCATCGTTGCAGGCAAAGTTGGCGCCTGCCCTGAAGACTGCACCTACTGCTCACAATCCAAGCTTTATCAAACACACGTAACGCCCGACAAAATGTCCGTCGAGGATATGGAAGAGGCTGCCCGCGAAGCCGCCAAGAACGGCGCCAACGCATTCGGCATCGTCAACTCCGGTCGTGGTCCAACCGACGCCGAACTCGATTGGATGGAACCCTTCTTCCGCAATACATCAGAAGGCAAGAACGGCAAGATCAACCCTTGTGCAACCCTTGGCATCGCCACCAAAGAACAAGCCGAACGCCTTCACGACATGGGCGTAAAACGCATCAATCACAATCTCGAAACCTCTCGTCGCCAGTTCCACAAAGTCACCTCAACCCACTCTTACCAAGACCGTGTTGACGCCATCAAAACCTACAAAGACGCTGGCATGCACATCTGTGCCGGCGGCATCTTCGGCATGGGCGAGCAGTGGGAAGACCGCATCGACATGGCCATCGAACTCCGTGACCTCAAAGTCGACACCGTCCCCGTCAACTTCCTCTACGCAATCCCCGGCACAAAGCTCCACGGCACAATCGAAGAACTTCCGCCCATGGAGTGTCTCAAGATCATCGCCATCTATCGCTTCCTCCTCCACGACGCTTCCATCAAGCTCGCTGGCGGCCGCGAAAAAATCCTTCGCGACACACAAGCACTCGCATTCTTCTGCGGCGCCTCGTCATTCCTCATCGGTAACTACCTCACGACCTTCGGCCGCACCCCACAAGCCGACCACCAACTCCTCAAAGATCTCGGCCTCAAATACACCGACGACACAGGCAACGTCTACGAACCAGACCCCATTAACGCCACAGTTCTTGCCCCCGGTGCAGATTCTGCACCCGGCAAGCCCGAAATGATGTCACGCCGTGACGGTTCCATTATGGCCCTCTCTGTCCTAAACTCCGGCGAAATGCCCAAAGAGCCCATCAACCGATCCGCTGCAGGCCTCGCCGCCGCAGCTGCCGCATCAGGGCAGGGCATCGGCGGTACTGGTTGCTGCTCATAATCAGCCAACACACATAAACAACCAAACAAAAAGCCTCGTACAACGCGAGGCTTTTTTACTATTCATTTCATTCAGTTTTCTTATCACTTATCGTGTGGATCGTCGTTTTCGTAGTAGAACCAACCCCATCGCTACCATCGCAACACTCCCCGGCTCAGGTACTTCTACAATCTCCCACGAATCAATCGCATACACCAACGTATTAAACGCCGTACTGAAATACGCGATCCCGCCCTCAGCGTTCGTCATCGTCGCGCCGCTCGGAAAATCCGCCGGGTTAATATCAGACGTATACGTCGATGGCTCAAACCCAAACCCAATCGCATCTGTTTGCAGCGTTGCCTCATTCAACAGCGACACCGACCAGATATCTATCTCTGTAGGCGAGCCGCCATCTTTCACATTGATCATCGTAGTCGTGTAATTCGTGTTAAACTGATACTGCGTCCCATCAATCGTATACACATAGCTCTCCACCACGTCCTTATAAAACCACCCCGTGCCTGGCGACGCCCCTTGCTCAGGTGAAACCCCCTCGTAATCAACCATAATATCTACGGTTACTTTGTTGTTCGCATCATTCGTATCAAACGAAACCAACGGCAAGATGTGATCCAACATCCCGTGAGGATTGAATGATGAAATGAAATGCCCCTGCGCACGATAATGAATGACCGCAGCATCAGCCCGATCAGCCATCCCAGTTAAAAGCATAAGCGTAATCATTAAAAATAATGACAGTTTGAATTTCATAATAGTCTTCCGAAATCGTATAAGAGAGATGATCCAATGAAAGTGATTCGATCGTTAAGACGCTTAGCTTTTTAGTTTGATCTAAATCATTTCCAATATCGGATGATTTTCAGATATTCATTACATTTCCACTCGCGAATTCCCTTAATACGATCGCGTTTCGATAAACTCGATCGGTGCCCCATTCTCTTCGATAAAAGCGACTATCAATCCATCGCTCGGCGACGTCGGCTCGATAATCACATGCTTCCCCTGTATCGCCTCCGCCACACTCTCAACCTCAAACGCAACGTGTGGCACACTCTTCACCAACTCAGGCAACTCACACTCCTCCTCGAAATACATCCATTCGATCTTGTACTCACTTTCCTCATAACCGCACACCCACATCTTCAAATCATCCAGTCGTCGCATCCCGTCCTTCTTCTCATCCGTAGGTAATCCTAGGTGATGATATCTCAACATCATTTGTCCTTTCCATAATACTTGCAATACATCATATGCCTCAATCCTAGTCATATCATCTATTCAATAATTTGATCTCCCTACTTCTTTATTGTTCAAAAAACATCGCGCCAATATTCTGCTGATCATCGTATGTGCTGACATGGAACAATCGCACAGATTAAATCCTGCATCGTTAACGCGATCCCCTCATGCCCGTAAGCAATTGACGCTGTAGCCTCTCAATGATCTTTAAAGCTCCGTACCATAGCCGCGTACAAGTTTGGTATCACTCCCAAATTCTTCTGCTAAGCTCGCACCCACGCCGCAATAATAACCTTGTCTTATCACGCAAAACTCACTTATCATATAAATATGCAAGTTGTACGATGGCCTACGTCTCATGCTCGAATATTTTCACAAACGTCCAATACCCATGAATAATCCAACCATTCCGACCACTCAGCTCACGTCCGATCGTGAAGTTGACTCCGAAATTCCATGCCATCATTGTGGCTACAACCTCTACTCCGCCCATATCGACGCCGCTTGTCCCGAGTGCGGCACGCCCGTCGAACAATCACTCGATATCGCTACGTACCCCCTCAAAAACTCCCGCTTAAACAAACGATTCTTCTCTGGCCTCATCCTCAACGCAATCACAAACACCATCTGCCTTATCGTTCTGTTGCCTTTCATCTTGGTGCAAGCTGCCAGCATGATCTCTTATGCCATGACGGAACAGTATAATCGTAATTTAGATCCATTCCTTAAAGCTTATCAGTATGTACTAGAGGGAAGTAACTTCATTAATTATCTTCTCATCGCAATCGCATTCTTCCTCTATACACCAAAGATACAAAGATTTGACCACTATTCACGAGATAGACGTGTTTATAGCATAATCATGGCCATCGCCATCCCCCTCATTTATGTCGCAATGATTTTTATGCTCTTTCGATTCTGGATATCCCGTTCGTATCCGAATTTATCATTCGGGTCTTTTAATATCCATCAAATCATCACAGCAATCTATTACGTTGCCGCGTTCCCATCACTTTTGATCCCGTTCGCGACTGCATGGTGGGGCCGTCGATTAGCCAGCATCACTCATGCTCCAAAACTCAAATCAGCTTTTCAGATCACCGCCTTGGCCGCATTGCTATACACGTTGGTAACCGTTCTCTTCTGGTGTGGCTCCTCTATTTGGCAGGTTCAATCATTGCGTGCCTATATGATCTATACGTTCTTCTTTATCATCACCTATGTCCTCTACAGTATCTACGCACTTTTGCTCACCATCTCTAGCTGCCTACTCGCGATTGTTTTCCGCAAGCAGCGCAACACACTCAATCACGCCGCGCCGCCTTCCCTCTCCCACATCAACAACTAATCCTCCCTCCTCTCCTCTCTCATCCCTTTCTTCGTTCCTTTTTTGTTGTACAACATCCATTGCCTAAAATATCCCCATCCCTCCCCCCAATCCTCTCCCCCATCCTCTCCCCGGTCATCTTACGCCTTATAGCCTTGCATCCTTCTCCCCCGCTATCCATTCTTACTTGATACCTCTGATTATGGCTGCCCGGTTGCACGTACGTAATAGCTATCGCATCCGATGTTTCAACAATCTGCGCGCACAAAAGCGTAGTTCACATCCAAAAACGACCCGAAAACTATCGGTTTTGCCTCATTTATGGCCAAAAATGACCCAAAAAGACTCGAAAATGGCTCGTTTCGCATCAAAAATTCTGGATAACCACCCTCATCGCGCACATTAGGCGCAAAAAACCGCCCGAATTCAGCCACCTCATGAACTCAACCCGGCTTCTGGCCCGTATAACCGTGTTCTATAAATGGAATTAAGCATTACCGATCGAAAATTAAACAATAACGCGCAACTGGACTTTCTGAAATCAGCCATTTTCAAACCCTTTAAAATCTGATTTCCAGTATTTTTGTGCGCGCCGGGCCTCCCAAATCCCATCCCGCTCAAACATGCCCACACCCGCCCAACCTGCTATCATGGCTCACCAAGCGACTTAACATTCAACACCCCAAACCCCCAACCCAACGGTCAAACCAGCATGGGATTATTTAAATCCGTATTCACCAAAATCAAAGACGGCCTCTCCAAAACCCGTGAGGCAGGCCCCACCGCGCAATTGCGCAATATCCTTGTCGGCAAGGCACTTTCCGCTGAACTTATCCGTGAAATCGAAAAACTCCTCATCCAAGCCGACGTCGGCGTCAAAACCGCTATCGAACTCCGTAAGGACATCCAAGCCGGCTGGGAGCGCTCAGAAATCACCACAGGCACCGACGCGTGGGAATTCCTTAAATCCCAGCTCATCGCTTATTTCCCCGATGAAGATCGGCAGATCCATTTCGCTGAATCCGGCCCAACAGTCATTCTTGTTGCCGGCATCAACGGTGCAGGCAAAACCACCTCCATTGCTAAGATCACCAAATCACTCCGAGATGAAGGCAAAACTGTTCTGCTCGCTGCCTGTGACACATTCCGCGCTGCTGCTGTTGAACAACTCGAAATCTGGTCCGACCGTCTCGGTGTTGAAGTCGTAAAAGGTAAGCAGGGCGGGGATCCCGCTGCCGTTGCATTTGATGCAGCCGACGCCGCTGTTGCTCGTGGTGTTGACTGTTTGGTGATCGATACCGCAGGCCGTTTGCACACACAAGAACACCTGATGCGCCAACTCACGAAAATCAAAAACGTCGTCGGCAAAAAAATTCCGGGAGCGCCGCATGAAACGATTCTTGTGATCGATGCGACCACAGGTCAAAACGGAATCAACCAAGCGAAAATTTTCACGCAAGCATCCGATGTGTCTGGCATCTTCCTCTCGAAACTCGACGGCTCCGCTCGCGGTGGTATCGTGATTGCGATTCGTGAGGAACTGAATTTACCGGTGAAGTTTATTGGTGTGGGCGAGACGCCGGATGATGTGCAACCGTTCGATCCACCGTCATTTGTCGAAGCCATGTTTGTTGAGTGATTGTCTTCATTGCTCAACATTAAATAGAATTATTTCATTGGCAGCATCACAACAGATACTGCCAATTTTTTATGCGCATTCTCGACTGTAACCCCGATTGTTATCGCGGGTATCTCCTGTTATGAGTGTTTAATGTTCACGTTAGAATGCGTGCGAATATTCATGTCATTATCTCGATAGGAGGAGATTATGAGACATATCAGATATGTGTTGTACCATTGCTTTGCATTGGTTTTATGTTGTAGTGCTACGCCTGTGAATGCGATATACATTGATTATGACGCATCGGTGATGCCGAACAATCATACGGATCCGTTTTCATATGTTGAATTTAGTAGTACAAGTGGGAGCGTAAGTGGTGGCGAACTTACATTAACGACAGCGCCGGCTGAAGGAATATGGTTTGGTAAATATAACCATCCTAGTTTTGCTGTACCTTGGAATTTGGCTCCGAGTAGTGATGGTAATTATTTAAGTGTGACCGCAAAACTCGCGCCGTTGGCGACGGAATGGAGTATGTATTTTTATGATGGTGCGCATTTTGCTGGGCTTGGGTTGATTGACAATCATACGATTGAAATTACAAAATATCATACGCCCACAGGGAATCTTGAAACGCAGCTTATTGCGGTTGATACGACAGAATATCATCAGTACGAACTGTTGTTGAAGGATGGATTGGTGACGTATCGATTAGATGGTTCGACGGTTTTATATCATGGGGATGCGTATCCTACGACGTTCAGTAATACCCTGGTGATCGGTGATGGCTCAGGTTCAATGATCTCAGGAACAGGGTCGATGATGATTGATCATGTTGTATTTCAGACATCGCCAGACTTTATGATTGTACCGGAACCTGCGTTGTTTTCTGTTTTACTTTGCGTTGGTTCGTTATTGCTTGTTCAACGCCGTGTCTAAAATACTTCAATGTGAAGTTTCAATAAAAAAACGGTGCGATTATGCACCGTTTTTTTATTGTTATGGAAGGTGGTGGATTGCTTAAAACCCGAATTGTTCAGAGTCAAGGATGATGGTGACGGGGCCGTCGTTGTGGATGTCGACATCCATGTGTGCGCCGAAGATACCGCCCTGAACGTTTTTGATGCCGAGTGTTTTAAGTTTATCCATGAAGTAGTCGCAGAGTGGAGAGGCTTCATCGGGTTTGCCGGCATTGGTGAAGTTGGGCCGGCGCCCTTTCTTGCAGTCGGCGAATAGGGTGAACTGCGAGACAACGAGCGCTTCGCCGTTGATATCGAGGAGGGAGAGATCGAACTTGCCGTCGTCGTTATTGAAGATTCGGAGGTTTATGATCTTGTCCGCCATTTTGTCAGCGGTTTGCTTTGTGTCGGCGTGTCCGATACCGAGAAGGATGACGTAGCCGCGGGATATTTGACCGACGATTTGGTTTTCGACGGTAACGGAACCTTTGGAAACTCGCTGTAAGACGACGCGCATGTGTTAAAACTCCTGTTGCGATGTGAGGTACTCAATATTGTTGCAGGGGCAGGGCAGGGGAGCAAATAGAAAGCTGGGATAAAAGAAAAGGACCAAGGCGAATGCCTTGATCCTTTGTGTGGTTAGGTGATATGTGTTGTGTTTATGCGATACGTTTACGACGGAAGCAGAGTAAGCCGGCGGAGCCGAGGAGGAAGAGTGAAGATGGTTCTGGGATTGCACGGAGTGTTAGTGCGGAATACGAGTCATTTGCATTTAAGTTCATATTTGCAGTAACTATATTTAAATCTAGGTCATTGACTATGGTATCACCATTAAAATCTCCTTCTGTCCAAACACCTGCGACAGGGTAAGGTTCACTCATTTTCGTTTGGACAATTTGAAGGTCGGTCATATCCACGACATTATCGAGATTAGCATCGCCTAACAGAGTAACTCTTGCAATAATATCTTCATTACCATAGTGATTGTATAATACTGCCAAACCTAGTTCGTCAGATATTATAGTACCATAAATAATATCGAACATGCCATCAATATTATTTCCTTGAATGAGGTCGCCATCAACAAGTGTGTATTGATCATTTATTGCACATTCGTTTACAGAAAATTCCTTATCTAATATTAAGCGGCCGGCTATTCTAGTACTCTTAGTTACATTTAAAGCGATATCTTGGTTAGGGTCATATAGGTTGAAAGAAAGCCCGCCTTCATTCATAATTCTCAAATTTTGCGTTTGAAAGTTAGAATTAGCACGAAGTATGCCACCGTCAATCTCGGTATGTACAAAAGAATTTCGTGAACTGGTTGCAGTATTTGCAAGATTAAGAGTCCATAGTTCTGGATCTGAGTATTTTTCATCGTATACATGTAATGTCTCAATGTTGTGTAAATCATAATTCATTGATCCAGAGCCTAGGAGGTGGAGTATATCACCTCGCGTTGTACCTTTGTCATTTCCTAGATCAATGTCGCCTATGATGTTTGCGCCTGTATTTAGAACGATGTAATCATTGTCGTTACCGTATGATTGAATGGCATAAGCAGTATTATTTGCATTAGAACTATTTGAAATGGCTTTGATTGTCCCGCTAATGTTGTCAATTTGTAATGATTTGGCGTATATGCCATAAGCAGAGTTATTGCTTGCAGTAGTTTGAATAATGCCTGTGATGTTTTTCGCGTAAAAATTATTGTTTGCATAAGCACCATATGCTTGTTTATTTCCAGATTGTGCGCTAATAGTGCCCGAAAAAATTCCATTGATGTTGATGTTACCACCGTAAATACCATGTGCTTTATCACCACCCAGCGCATTGATTGTGCCCGAGATGCCATTGGCGATGCTCATGTTGTTGCCTGCATAAATCCCACATGCGTCTGTATCGCCATCAGATGTGATCTGGCTAGTTAATTGATTTCCGATATCTACGTTGCCGGAGGCGTGAATGCTGTATGCACTGCTATGGTCAGATTCGGTAAATATTGATCCAGAAAAATTGTTTCCAACAGTAAAGTTGGATTGGCTGTAGAAACTTTTACTAAAGCCGTAGCCTTTGGTAGAGATTGTGGCGAGTAAATCATTGTTAATTGTGATGTTTCCCGAATTATTCGGGTCACTGTTGCTAGATTTCAAAGCTCTAACGCTGTAAGCGTAACCGAAGAAGTTAAGCAACTCATAATTACCAATAAAGTCTTGGTCGAATGTGATGTTGCCACCTGCATTTCGTATTAAACCCACTTCACGATTTTTGATTGGTACAGAATTTGGTTGAAATCTGACGTGAAACATTTCTGCGGATTTATTGCCGAATTGAGTTTTTATAGTGAGATTTGGGGTGTGATGTTCATTGTTGCCAAAGTTTAGGGCGTAGAAAGGAAGGCCTGATTTAATTTGTGTTTGAAGATATGTATTGCCGGTGCAAGTAATCGTATTATTGCCAGCCCCATTGCCGCTGTTGGTCATCCAATACATACTGTTTGAATCTATGAACACGCGATTTGATACGTTGGCTATCTGGCCATGAACCCTGACTGAATCGTATGGGAAAACGCCCTTTGTCTTATCTCCAGTATCTGCTGATGTGTAAGTCCAATTGCCATATGAACCTTGGAAATAGCCAAATGCCAGAGTACTCGTATTCATTGAACACAATACAGCTAATCCGAGACGGCAGAAATAGTGATATTTACGATGCATTTGTTTGCCCCATATTTATGGATTTGGTATTGAAAAATATCCTTGAAAACCTTGGTAAGGCGATGTGCTAAGGCGAAAATGATAGGTGTTATCGGACGTGATTGTAAGTATTGAGATTATTCTATGTAAAGGAAATTGTGTAATTAATGATAAGGCTAGCCTGTTGTGTTGATAATTAGGACATATGTTTTCGTTGTTGAAAGTAGTAAAACTTCTTAACAAGAGCATTGATGATGCGCAGTACAACGTTCCTAGCTCTTTTGGTGTAGTGACAAGTGAGTCATAGGGATAAATTAAAAGGATCAAGGCTGATGCCTTGATCCTTTGAGATGATTGTGTTTTGAGATTGCGTACTATGCGGATTGTTTACGACGAATGAGAAGTATGCCGGCGGAGCCGAGGAGGAGGAGTGAAGAAGGTTCTGGGATTGCGCTAAGTGCGGTAGCGGCGCCGTTTGGATTGTAGACGATGTTGGTTGCGTCTACACCGTAGTTGGCAGTCACGATATTCATATCGACATCGTTGATGATCCCGTCGCCATTGAAGTCGCCGTTGACCCAGGTTTGGGTGGTAGTGGCTCCAGTGTTTGCTTGGACAAGATTGACGTCTGCCATGTCAACGACGTTATCGAGATTGGCATCGCCGAGGATTGAGAAGCGGGCGATGAGATCGTTGCCGCTGAAGTGATTGTAGAGTACAGCCAAGCCGGTGGTTTCAGTGACCATTGCGTTTTCAATGGTATCGAAGATGCCGGAGAGGTTGCTGCCGTTGATGAGTTTGAATGAGTCGCCGAGATCGTAATCTGTTACGGTTTGAGTGAGTTCAAGCGCGAGGCTGCCGTCGAGTGATGTGTTTTGTGTGACAGTGATGGCGATATCGTCGGTAGGGTTGGTGAGTGCGAAGGAGAGACCGCCGTCGTTTGCGATTGTTAGGTTTTGTGTTGTCATGTTGGCGTTTGAAGCAAGTTTGCCGTGGTTGACGTTCACATCAACAAACTTGTTGCGGGTCGATGTTTCCGAATTTTCTAGGTTGAGTTTCCAAGTATGATTTGTACTCGTTAAAGAACCTTGATTGATGTTGATGGTTTCGACGCCGTACAGGTCATCATTATATTGGCCATACCCTTTGAAATTGATTGTATCGCGTGAGCCGGTGCCGTTGTGATTGCCAAGGTGGATGTCACCGTAAACATCGACGCCATAGTTGATATTAACGGTTTCGTTGTGGTTGTAAGAGGAGGCGGTGTGGATTGCGTAGGCTTGGCCGTTGCTTGCAGATGCATTGACTTCATTGTCAACAATAAGATTATCAAAATAACCTGCTTTGATTGCGTAGACGCTTTGGGTGCCTACTGCATGAATTTCACCACTTAATCTTCCTAAGGTGAGCTTCTGGCCTGCACTAATTGCTTCAACGGATCCTTGCGATGTAATGATTAAATCACCTTCAATTCCACCATTTACCAAGAGATCACCATAGGTGGATAGTCCTCTCGCTGCAGTGTTTGAGTTAACAATAATTTCGCCATCTATAACACTGTGAACTGATAGTGATTGATTACCATGTAGTCCATAAGCGTATGCGCCATTTGTGCTGGTAGTTTGAATATTCTCGGAGACTTCGCCGTGAATATTCAGATTGCCCTTGCTATAAACAGCGCCTGTATAGTAGCCACTAGATTGCGTTGTGATTTCGGAACGTAAATCGCCTTGAATTGTAAGATCCGAATCAGCGTAGATGCCGTATGCATTAGTTGTGCCGCTGGTTGCCGTAATTGAACCTAGTACTGACTGATTGAAAAGAAGTTCGTTGCCGGCATAGAACCCGTATGCATGAGCGGCTCCAGATTTGGACGTGATGGTGCCCATGTACTTTCCATTAATATTCAGGTCGCCGTCAGCGGAAATTGCGTAAGATTTTTCACTGCCTGCATCGGTATTGATCGTGCCTGTGATGTTGCCGTTGATGTTGATGTCACGTTCGGCGCGGATGCCGTAGGCTTGTTTACCGCCTGTGCGGACGTCGATGTTACCGGAGAAGGGGCCGTGGATTGTGACGTTGCCGACGTTGAAGCTATTGCTGGTTTGATCTTCGGCGTTGATGCCATAGGCGTTCACCGTGCTGGCTAGTCGAGTGGTGTATTGTTCTTCGGTTTCACTTTCCTTTTTGGTGTTGACGTAGATGTTGCCGGTGATGCCGTTGGCGACGGTTGAGCCGATGGTGATGTCACCGTTGGTCGTGTAGAGACCGCTGGTTTTATCGCCGGCACTGTTGGCGGTGATGCTGCCTGTGATGCCTTTTTTAATGTTGATGTGTTGACCAGCGCGGAAGCCGTGTGTGTCGGCTGATCCGGAAGTGTTGATTGAGCCGCCATATTCACCGTCGACGATGATGTCGATGCCGGATGAGAGGGCGTGGGCGGAGCCGCCTGATTCGATGAGGAAGTCACTGGTGAGGTCGCCGCCGATTGAGATGCTGCCGGTGTTGTTGGTCATGATGCCGCGCATCTCGCCGCCGCCACCTTTGGAGGTGATGTCGCCTGAGACGTTGCCAGCAATTGAGATGCCTTTGCCGCCGTAGAGGCTGCGGCTGCGGTGGCCGTTGGTGCTGGTGGTGACGATATTACCGGTGACGTCGCCGCCGATAGTGAGGATGTCGGATGCGTATAGGCCGCTGGTGTTGTGGCTTTGAGATGTGGTTGTGATGTTGGCAGATAGGTTTTGATTGATGTTGATGTCGGAACCGGAATAAACGCTGTGTGTTGCTTGTCCGCCACTGGTGGTTGAGATGGTTCCGCCTAGCGAACCTTGCACATTGATGTCGCCGGATTTGGTATAGAAAGCGGAAGCGTTACTGCCTGCCGCGCTGACCGTGGTTTGGCCGGTATGGCTGCCATCGATGGTGATATCGTTTAACGCGTAGAGGCCGTAGGCTTCGTTGTTATTTGAGCTTGCGTTGAGCTTACCGGAAAGGTCGCCGACGATGTGGATGTTTCGGTCGGCGATCATGCCATAGGCTTGTTTACCGCCGGAACGTACATCGATATCGCCTGAGACATTGCCATAGATTGTGATATTGCCAACATTGAAGCTGTTGCTGGTTTGGTCTTGCGCGTTAATGCCATAGGAATATGATGTTGTACCAAAACGAGCGGCATAGTCTTCGTCGGATTCGTAGTTACCTTGCACGTTTGTATGTATGTAACCGCGGATACCTTCAGGGGTAGCGGCAGAGCCGATGGTGATATCACCGTTGTCTACATAAAGACCGCCTGTATGGTTGCCTGCACTGTTAGATATGACTTCTGCGTTCATGCCCTCGTTAATTTTAAGATAACGATTTGCTCTGATCCCAACGACCTGTGAAGAACCTCTTGTATTTATGAGAGCAGCTAATTGGGCATCTAATGTGAAATCGTTGCCTGCATGTATTGAGTATGCTGAACCATTCGTTGAGGTTACTTCTGCAAATCCCACGAAATGACCACCGATATAGATATCTTGTAATGAGTACATGCCTTTGTTGGCGGCGTATCCTGTGACGGCGAAACCACTACCTATATAGCCGTCGATTGTGATGCCGTCCTTGCCATATAGGGCGTAATTGTATGCGCCAGATGGGCTTTCGATTGAGATTGTTCCATCGAAATTACCATTCATGATCAGTTCTTTGTTCGAATAGATACCATTAATGTAGTATCCGTTACCGGCGACATGTATGCCTGCGTCATAATCGTTGTTGAAGATGACATCGTTTGTTGAATAGACTCCATACGCATTGCTAGAAGTTGAATTGACGTACCAACTACCTTTTGCGTTGCTGAACTCTAGGTTACCTATTTCATTACTGATAAGTTTTGTGCCGCTATTTGATGATTCAACAACAATTTTGCCATTGATATTGTTTGTTGCTTTTTTGTCAGCGGCAGTGTTGTATTTGATCGCGGTAAAGTTCTTTTTACTGGTGCTGATTGATGTCGTGCCAGTGTATGTGAGGTGTGTGTTATTGGTGTATGAATTATTAAGCCAGAAGTTTTTATCTGGTATGGCTAGGCTGGGGTTGCCAGATATTAAACCTTCTATTGTTAGGTAGGCATTTGGGGTATCGAGATAGTGGGTATCGTTGCTATTGTCGTAAGTCCAGTTAATGTTGTTGGTTGTTTTAAACCCTGCGTACGCGCCTTGTGTTAGGGCTAAGGTACAGAATGCAGTGAGCAAAGTTTGCATGTTAAAATGCCGTGATTTAATCACAGTGAGACTCCTTTGAAATGAAAGTTTATATCTGCCCCGTCAGCAGAATCATGTTCTATGCGTCGAAGTAAATTGGCTCAAAGTTAATATAGGCGAACTTGAATTGTAGATCATAAAGCAGAAATGTTAATGCTTTTTTGACGGGGTAGCCTGTTGTGTTGATAAGCAAATAGATAGCATCTAATCGATAAATAGTCATCGATGTTAGCAGCCTATTAATGATTGCCTTTTTGGAGGGGTGGAAACTAGTAGACAGTCTTCATTTTGAAGCGGTTGCGGAGTTTGTTGATCTGGAGTTTGAGGTCGTTGGTCATGCCTTGGCGGAGGATTTCAGAGTAGAGATGGTGGAGCTTCCAGAAGGCCCAGTCGTAGGCGATTTGTCCTTCGCCATAGCGAGCGTTGCGGAGGTCGCGGTTGAGTGTGAAATCAACGGGTTGGCCGTTGTTGTAGCCGAGGACTTGGATGGTGAAGTTGTCTGGTTTGGCGAAGCGGCCAAGGATTGAGAATCGCTCGTTTTGATGGATGTTTGCGAGGTTGATGGGGTAGACTTCGGAGACGGACTTGCCGGCAACGTTGACTTTGAGGTCTTTGATGATGGGGAAGCGGAGGCGTGAGGTGAGGTCGAGTACGGTGTCCATGGTGAGGCCGCGTTGCTCGACGAAGAGGCAGTAGCCTTTGTTGCGATAGGCGAGGAAGTTGAGCAGTTCGCGGTTTTGTTTGTTGCCAATGCCTATGCAGTAGATAGATGCGTTGAGGTCATTGTCCTTGGTGATGAGGTTGATGAGTTTGCGGGTGTCCATGACACCTCGGGTTGGCATGCCATCGGAGACGAGGACGATGTTATAGACGCGGTCGGGTTCGGTGTCACGGGCGAGCATTTGGCTGAGCGCTGCGTTGACATCGGTTGCGCCTTTGGATTCGGTTTTCCAGAGGAATTTTTCTGCACGTTCGATGTTTTGGGGCGTGGCGTCGACTGTGCCGGTACGTGAGAAGAAGCGGATGCGTTCGTTGAAGAGAACGATATTGAAGCGGTCGCCGGGGTTCATCATGCGGAGTGAGGGCTTGATGCCACGCATGACCTGGTTGACCCATTCTTGGTCTATTGAGGATGAGGTGTCGACGAGGAAGACGAGGTCTTTCTTCATCGTGGGGAGTTTTTTGAGTGTGCGAAGAGCTGAGACTTCGACTTGGAAGTATGATTTTTCGTTTTTGCCATCGTAGCGGGTGAGGAGGTAATCGAAGTCGGTGTCGAGCGCTTTGGCGTTTTG
Organism: Poriferisphaera corsica; assembly: GCF_007747445.1. Lineage (NCBI taxonomy): Bacteria > Pseudomonadati > Planctomycetota > Phycisphaerae > Phycisphaerales > Phycisphaeraceae > Poriferisphaera > Poriferisphaera corsica. The sequence goes on along the minus strand of NZ_CP036425.1, from coordinate 3,386,391 downwards.
GAAGATGGCGAGTTCGTTGGGGTCGTCGATCTCGAAGGGAGCTTCGATGAGCATATCGATGGGGATGTCGGTTGCGTTTGAGGAGCGATCGGAGAATGAGTCTGCGACGGAATCAATGGCGGTGTTGCGTTCGGCGGTGACTTGTTTTGCAGGGCCGATACGTTTGTAACCGGTGTTGTCGCCGATGCCGCCGTTGCCGGGCCCGATGCCAAGTGCGCCGTCGCCGGAGATGGAGGAGAGCATGGATTGTGCGTATGACTGCGAGGATTGTGTATTGATATCTTCGGCGCCGAATTGGGTGTCTTCGATATCGGTGAAGCCAGCATCGGCGATGAGTTGATCGTTGATTTCTAATACATCATTAGGAAGTTCGAAGGTGGGTAGTTCGATGGGTTGCTCGTCGATGCGGAGGTTGTCATCGTCGGGGGTGCGGAGCTGCATGTCGAGCTGTTCGATGGTTTCGTTGATTTTGATTTGCGCGTTGTCGAGGAGTTCTTGGCCTTGCGAGGAGAGGTCGGTTGGCGCGTCGTTTAGGCCGGGGTTGTTGGATTGACCGCCAGCGGTGTAGTCGTCGATGAGTTTGTCGAAGGATGCGCGTTTGATGCGGACGGGGCCGTTGACGGAGTTGAGGAGTGCGGGGTCGACGAAGCCGAGTGGGCTGTCGAAGTAGTAGAGCGCTGCGCCGAGGTGAAGTGTGAGTGTGGCGATGATGCCGATGATGAGTGCGAGTGCGGGTAGGCGTGTGAGGAGTGATGGGTTGTAGGGTTTGTGTTTTCTCATCGTAGTGCCCCCAGTCGACCTGTGAGAAGTTGGACTCTAGCGGCGAGGTATGGGTCGGATGTGTTTGCAATTCTTGCGGTGAAGACTTGCGCGTCGCCGAGCTTGCCGAGGCGTTCGGCGAGGAGCGCTTTGGCGTAGGTTGCGTATTCAGATTCGGGATATTTTTCAGCGACTTCAGATAGTAATTCGCGTTCGCCGTCTGGGTTTTCGAGCATCCTGACGACGGAAGCGAGTTCGATGTAGCCTTGTTGTGGGAGTGGATTGAGTTCTTGATATGGGTAGAGAAGAACCATGCGTTTGAGGAGTTTTTCGGCTTCACGGCGGGCATCGCGTGCTGAGACGGGTTGGTCGTCGAGGAGTCTTTGTTGGGCGATTTTACGCCAAATGCGTGCGGATTCGAGGAGTGATTTAGCGGCGATGTGTGAGGCTTCGCTGGAGCGTAGATCTTTGAGTTCAGAGAGTGCTTTTTCCCATTGGCCTTGTTCGGCGGTGACAACGGCAAGATCAATTTGTGCGTCGAGGTCATAGCCTTTGCCGAGTGCGATGACGTAGGCGAAGGAGTCTTTGGCTTCGTTGAGTTCGCCGGCGTCTTGGTGGATTTGCCCACGCATGTAGAGGGCACGGGCCATGGCGCCTCCAGAGATTTGTGATTGGTCTGATTCGCCAGAGGTGATTAGGAGATTGAGGTAGCTGAGTGCGCGTTCGCGTTTGTTGGTGTCTTGTCGTGCGGCATCTTGGAGTTCTTCAGCAAGGAATAGGAGCTCATCTTCCTGAAGAGAATCTTTGCCTGTGAGAGATTCGATGGAAGCGAGTGTTTGGGTGGCGGCGTCGGTTTCTTCGAGTTGCCGGTAGTAGACGCCGAGGAGTCGCAGGGCATTGGTGCGGAGTTCTGTAGGGAGCGTTTCGAAGCTGGAAGCTTTTTTGAGTGGTTCGATGGCTTCGGTTTTTTGGCCAGTGCTCATGAGAAGGAGGCCGCGGTAGTATGTGCCGTAGGTTCGGTAGGCGTGCAGCGGATGGTTAGACTCGAGATTGTTGAGTGTGTTGATGGCGTCTTGGAGTTTGCTGAGTTTGATTTGAGCGAGCATGAGGCGGAACATGGCTTCTTGCTCAATGGCGGGTTCGAGGGTCATGGCGGGGGTGGTGTCGTCGGTGAAGCGGAGGTCGAGCATGGATTGAGTGACGGCTTCGGCTTCGGCGTAGTCTTCGAGTTGATAACGCAGGTCAACGTATTTGAGGGCGGCTCGCATGACGGCGGGGTTGTCGAGGCTGCCGGCTTGGACGTAGCGTTTGTAGTCGGCGGAGGCGGCATCGAGTTCGTTGTTGGTTTCGTAGAGGCGAGCGCGACGAAGGACGGCTTGATGGTAGTAGGGGTTGGTGTCGCCCTTATCGATCATTTCGGTCAGTTTGGCGGCACCTGCGGCGGCGTCGCCTTGCTCGGCTTCAGCGACGGCGATGAGGTACATGGCATCGGTGAGTAGGTCGGAGTCTTTGTAGGAGGCTTTGAGTTTGGCGACGGTCGTTTTCATTTCGCCGAGCCAACCGAGTTCGAATTGACTGACGGCAAGTCGGTAGAGGACTTTTTCTTCCATGATGCCTTTGCCGACGAGGGTGAGGGCATGGTCGAGAAGTTGGACGGCTTGCTCGTGATGGTCGGCGGCGGCGGAGGATGCGCCTGCGACATAGTAGGCTTCACCGAGGTCTGCTTCGGAGAGCAGGTCTTTGGTGGATTCTAGTTTTTTAAGTACGAGTTCGTATCGTCCTGCGGCGTGGTGAGACCAGAGCATGCCGAGAACGGATGGGCCGAACTGGTCGGAGGTTTGGTGTTCTTTGAGTACGAGATCGTAGAAGCCGACAGCTTGGTCGTAGTTACCGATGCGGTAGGAGAGGTCGCCGGCCATGCGTGCGGCTTCGGCTTCGTATTCCATTGAGTTGAGCGCGAGTGATTGTTCGAGTGTGGTAATTGCTTCGGGGGTTTGGTCGAGTTTCACGAGGACACGTGAGAGCTCGATCATGGCGCGGACTTGAACTTTAGATTCGAGGTTGGCGCATTGGCGGAGTGCTTCGGCTGCGGCCTGCATGTTGCCGGCGCCGCGGTAGGCGCGGCCTTTGAGGTAGAGGGCAGCTGCGGCTGCGCCGGGTTTTAGTTTTGCGACATTGACTTTTTCGAGTGTGGCGAGTGCATCGTCATACCACTTTTGATCGAGCATGACTTGGCCTTTGAGGAGATTGACGGCGCCTTCTGGGACAAGTTTTGTCGTTTCGATGCGTGAGAGTACGCGTGCGGCTTCGGCGGATTTACCTTCGTGTTGGAAGAGGACGGCGCGGTAGTACATGGCGTCGCCGAGTTTGTCGCCTTGGGGGAATTCGTCGATGTATTGGTCAAATGCTTCTTCGGCGAGATCGGTTTCGCCGCGTTGCATGAGTTTATAGGCGAAGCGGAATTGTTGTAGTTCGGCACTGCTTTGCGCATGGAGTAGGGCAGGGGTTGCGAAGAGTGTTGCGGAGAGGCAGGTTGCGATGAGAGAGGTGCGCAAAATGGTTCGTAGCCTGTAACAGAAGTTAGCGGCAGAGCGCTCACGGTGAGAACCGCTCATCATTGTTATCCCAGGTTGTGTGCTTCGATTATTCACATCGACTCCCGTATCATCCCCCCCCTGTTGAGGGTTACTTACATTCCGTTGTTGATGCGTTGTTGAGTTTTTGTATTAATCAGTGAATAGGTGGTTGGGTGCGTTATTCGAGGCTTGAGATTGCTGAGGCTTTTTTGACTTCTGCGGCGCGGACGTCGTTGATGCCAAGTGCTTGGGCGAGGTCGATAATTTCGATTGCGGTGCCATAGGAAGATTCGCGATCGCCACGGATGACGAGCGTTTCGTTGGGGTAGTCTTTGGCGAGTTGCGAGAGGACATCACGTAGCTCGGGCATGGTGACTTGGCGCTGACCGAGGAAGATGTTGTTGAATTTATCGACGGTGATGCTGGTCTGCATGGCGTCGAGATTTGCGGTGAGTTGTGAGTTTTCTGAGCCGGGTAGGGCGATTTGCATCTGGAGTTCTTGATCGCGGAGTGTGCTTGCGGTCATGAAGAAGATGAGCAGCAGGAAGAGGATGTCGACCATGCCAGCAAGTGGCACGACGGGTTTAGCGCGTTCGCGGCTTTCTGAAGCGAATCCCATTAGGCATCCTCCTCGTTTGATTTACGACGAGGCGATTTCTTCGGAGTTGATGAGGCTGATGCTGTTTGAAGTTCAGGCTTGATGTGGTCTGCGACGGTGTGGATTGCTTGTTCGGCTTCGGCGAGTGTGCGGGTTGCGCGGCCCTTGACGATGGTGTAGAAGATGGTGGCGGCGATGCCGACGACGAGGCCGAACATGGTGGTTGCCATGGCTTGGCCGACACCGGCTGCGAGGATGGTTGAGTTGATGGAGCCGGTTTGCTCTTCGAGGCCGAAGAATGCGGTGATCATGCCGACGACTGTGCCGAGGAGACCGAGCATGGGTGCGACGTTGGCGATGTCAGCGAGGTAGCTGATGCGATTCCAAAGCATGTCAGCGCGGCGTTTGCCTTCGGTTTCGATCATGTCCATGATGACGCCCTGGTCTTTACCGGCGTGTTCACAGCAACGTTGGATGACAGTCGCGACGAAGAGGTTGCGATTGGCGCGGCAGAGGTCGGTGGCTGCTTCATACTTTTTGGCGAGTACGAGTTTTTTGACTTCTTCGAGGAAGTCGGTGGGGGCCATGGTTCGTTGGCTGATGGAGAGGAGGTAGACCACGAAGAGGAGAACGGCAATGACGGAGAGAGCCGCGATGGCGCCGTTGATGTATGGCGAGAACATGAACATTTGTTGGAATGTTGGGAGGGCGCCGGTTTCGGGGTCGATTGTGCCGACGGTTGGTGAGGCCTGGGCATATAGGAGCTGGCTAGTCGCGATTGCGGTCAAGAAAGCGGTTGCGCTTAAAACAATTGGTTTTTTCATCAGTCACATCCCTGCAGTTCGCATTGTGTAGCTGTTATCCATCACTAATTAAGCAGTCGCGCGTGTCGGCGTCTGCACGTAAACCCTCTCCCGAACCATTTACTTTTCCCCGTTTTGTACTTTTCCGCAGTGTTCCGTTAAACCACTGACCAGGCTGTGAACACGATTGAGAGCGTCTGCGGGGCATGAGGATCGCTGCGAAGAGCGTTGGGAAAAGTGTTTGGGGGAGTCGATTTAATACACCCAATCCATACCCACATCGGAAGTAAAACGGTGTGCCTGAAATTATGCACCCATGATAATCCACATGGACGGATCTCACACCCCCCAGCTCACCCGCCTTGCCTATTTTTTTGAGGTATTTCTGAGGAAGAGGCGCATGAGAGGCGTGGTAGTCGGGATATATGAATATCTATCGCGCATTGAGGGGAGTATGGCTCAATTTATCGTACTAATTTTTGGTTATGTTGTGTGTGGTTTGGTTATTGAGACGGGAAATGAGATGTGAGAGCGTTAAGGGGGTGTTTTTTTTTGCTTGGAGTGAGGAGTGAGAGCGAAGAAAGGGTGGGCTTATGGCGAATCGTTTTGATTGTGTAGATTGATGATATGAGCGCAAAGTTCGATGAGGCCGTGTCGATCGATGGGCTTGGTGGCGTATTCATCGCAGCCGGAGGCGATACATTGTTCACGGTCGCCTTCGAGCGCATGTGCGGTGAGGCCGAGGATGGGGAATTTGTAGCCGAGATTACGGATTTCACGGGTTGCGGTGAAGCCATCCATCACGGGCATTTGCATGTCCATGATGATAAGGTCGTAGTGGTGTGTTGTGCTGCTGAGGTTTTTAATTGTGTCGAGGGCTTCTTGTCCGTTTTCGACGGTCGTGACGGTGGCGCCTGCTTTTTCGAGTAGGTATGAGATGAGTTTACGGTTATCGGTGGCATCCTCTGCGAGGAGGATGTGGCGTTTTTGGAGGGAGATATTGGCGTTTGGTGGAGGTGGCTGAGAGGCTTCAGTGTGCGTGTCGGCGAGTTGTGAGATGCTGGGCCATTCGACGAGGCGATAGCCTTTGCCTTGGAGTGGGATATTGACGGAGAAGGTGGAACCGCGGCCTTTTTCACTGGTGAGTTGTAGCGAACCGCCGAGGAGTTCACAGAGGCGTTTGGTGATGGTGAGTCCAAGGCCTGTGCCACCGACGAGTCTGGTTGGGGAGTTATCGCCCTGATTGAAGGGTTCGAAGATTCGTTCTTTGGTGAGGTCATCGATGCCGATACCGGTGTCTGTGACTTGATATTGGAGCATACCGCCAGCAGATTCGTTTGTTTTCCATGGTTGCCAATCGGTGTATTGGCAGGTGATGGTGATGTTGCCCTCATGGGTAAATTTGATGGCATTTGAGACCAGGTTGATGAGGATTTGTCGGATGCGTGTGGCATCGGAGTTGATACGTTCGGGGACTCTGCCGATGACGTTTGCTTCAAGGGTGAGATTTTTTTCAGTCGCGCGGGGACGCATCAGCGAAAGGATTTCACCGAGAATCATGACGGGGGACATGGATTCTTCGAGAAGGCCGAGTTTGCCGACCTCGATTTTCGAGAGGTCGAGAATGTCGTTGATGATGCGGAGTAGATGTTCGCCGTTGCGGTGGATGGCAGAGATTGCGTTGAGCGTATTGTTGCGGTCTTGTTCCTCTTCGAGGGTGTCCGCGTAGCCAAGGATGGCGGTCATGGGTGTGCGGATTTCGTGTGACATGTTGGCGAGGAATTCAGATTTAGCGTCGGAGGCTCCCTCGGCCTGGTTGCGGGCATCAATGAGTTGTAATTCTGTACGCTTTTGTTTGGCGCGGTTCCAGAGTTGGAGCGCGACGAGGCCGGCGAGGAGAAGGAGGGTGAGTGTCATGATGAGGTTGAGGAGTGCGACGCGCGAGCGTTCTTGATCGAGCCAGCGATCTTGAGCAACGAGCATGACATGCATGTTTGAGCCGATGGTTTCGCCAGGGCTGCTGAGAGAGAAAATGTTGAGGTAGTATTTATCAGTTTTAGCGAGCAGGTCGTTGGCATCACCCTGTACGAGGGGTTGGATCATTTCTTTGAGTTGCTTGCCGGAGACAGGCGGGATTGATTTGCCGGATTGGATGGAGTCAGAGAAATAACGTCCGTCGTCGGTGACGAAATAGACGGAGTTGCCTTCACGGAGAAAGTTTTCGGCGAGCACTTTTTTGTTGATACGTTCAAAGCGTAAGCGTGTGGAGATGACGCCGATGCGTTGATTGGTTTCAGGGTCTATCACAGGAACACTAATGGCGATGGAGAGTCCTTGGGTGTCGAATAGTGCTGGGACGACGCGACAAGAGAATTGGAATTCGATTTGCTCTTTAACAAGATCGTTTTGCAAGCAGCCTTTAATGTTGTCTGCTGGTTCTTGCATGAGTGAGTAGAGGCGATTGATTTCTTCTTGATTTGGGTATGGATTGCCCATGTGATCCACAGTATTGATCGCAATGAGTTTGCCTTGTCGGTTGAAGATGGTGAGTGCGTCGATGTCCATTGTCATTTGGATGAGCTTGTTTGCACGCATAACAAGTTCGCCCATGTTATCTTGACGAAGGCCGTTGATGATAACGTCGTCGATGGCAAACATGCGGGTGCGGAGTAAAGCGGGATCGATTTCGTCGTGGATTTGATCTCGCAGGTTGACGCCGAGGTCATTGAGATATGAGAGTGCGATACTGCCCGTATCCTTTTGAATGGTATAGAGCATGTTGTAGATCATGTATCCGACAAGAATAAACAGTGCTAGAAGAAGGATACGGAAGATGCATTCGCAGTGGATAAAGGCGATGTGGCGTGAGCGCGGACGAGGAGTGTGCGAGCGAGATTGCCGCTTCAAATCGATGAATTGATTAGAATCAGATTTCAATACTCATACCTCTGCCAGACCTATTGTCAGAAGCGTTGCGGGGTGTCATTCTCCGTTGTGAAGAGCGAGTGAGCACTCTCTAAGTGATTTAGTTTTTAGTGAATATGACACATGTTCGCTTCAAATTGACAGGCAATTCTAGGCAAGGAATCGAGATATGACATGAGATGGTATGACGTGGTTTTGTAGCGTTTTTACTTAGATGAAATCGGCGATGTATGTATATAAAAAGGCTTCCTTTGCCAGGAAGCCTTGGTTGGAATCCGAATTATTTGAGAGCGTCTATTCTTTTGATAGATCTTTTTGCTTTTTGGCTTCTGCCTTGAGTGACTTTGCGTCCCAGACCATGACCTCGCTGTTCATGCCTGATTTGGCGAGATTGAGATGGATATCACCGGGGTTGAGGTTGTTGATGCTGCCGGTGGCGATATCTACGACGCCGCCGATAATGCCGCCGAAGACGATGTTACCGAAGACCCAACCGTTGAGTCCTTTTTCGATGTTTACTTGTGTGGTTTGGTAGCCGGGTTTTGTGACTTCAACAACGTGGTTGTTTTTCCTGCTGAGCGTGACGGTTGCGGGGGATTCGAGTGTCATGCCGTTGACGTTAAGAATTGCGCCGCTTGGCTCGGTGGAGATGGTAATGTCTTGGGTTGTGCCACTGATGATGGTTGCACATCCTGTTTGTAAAAGAAGGATGGCTGCACAGAAGCAGATAGCGAGCCAATTAAAGATGCGATTGTTTATCATGATTTGATGCCTTACCAGAAAAAAATTGTGAATACATGCGAGACTGCTTACAAGATAAGTTGTTTCGCTTTAACGTTTGGTTAAATCCGAGATGATGAATGGCTGAGATTTGAATTGCCTATGTCTCGATATTGAGGGCTAGTATAAATAAAAATGATAAATTCGTATAGTTTAGAGCGTTTTTCGTAAATACTTTCCGTGTTGACCAGTTGGTCGTAACGTAATTGAATGCTTATTGAAGTGAATCTACTGTTGATGGTGTTTCTGCTTATACAGCAAATCATTATACGAACTGCTCTAAGTAGGGATATGGCATTGTGGCCTTTCTTAACGAACGCCCATGAGGAGGTCGAATGTGAGCTGGTCGAGTTCTTCGTAAGGAAGGCGGCGTTCTGCGAGTTTGTGGCGGTTGAAGTTTGTGGCGAGGAGTTGTGCTGCGTTCTTTTTAGTAAATTTATTCGTTAGCGAGGTGAGTTTGCGGTTGTCACGGTTGATGAGTTTTACTAATTTTTGGATTTGCTTGTCTTTGTTGAATTGGTCGGTTTTGTATTCAAGTATTTTGTATGAACGCATGGAGCCTTTGGCGAATTCGATGACGTCTTGATGATCGGATTGTCGGTATGCGTGTGAGTCAAAGTGTTTGAAGCCGCGGTATTGTGTGTCGGTGAGCAGTTTGACGAGGAAAAAGGCTTGTTTGTAGCTGTTGCTTGCGAAGCGGAAATCTTGGTCGTAACGGCACATGACCTGGTCATTGAGATCGATATGGAAGAGTTTCTTGTGTTCGATGGCTTGTGCGACGTGGTGGACGAAATTTAAGCCGACCATGTTTTCGTGTGCGAACTCTGGGTTGACGCCGACCATTTTGGGATGGTCGAGTGTTTCGATGAAGCCGAGGTATGAACCGGTGACGGCGAAATAGATGTGGCCGCGGGGTTCGTTTGCTTTGGCTTCGAGGGCGAACTTGAAGCCAAAGTTTTGGTCGAGGTTGTATTTACAGAGGAAGTTGATGGCCTTGCGGTAGCGTTTGACGGCGAGGATAGGGTCTTTGGTGGCATCGGATTCGGTGCCTTCACGTCCGCCCCACATGACGTAGATTTTTGCGCCGAACTCAGCGCCGAGTTGCATGGCACGCATCGTTTTTTGGATGGCGTATGCGCGGATGTCGGCATCGTTGGAGGTGAACGCGCCGTCTTTGAAAACAGGGTCAGAGAAGAGGTTGGTGGTGGCCATGGGTATTTTTAGTTTGTTGCGGCGGAGCGCTTTGCGGAAATCAGATTTGATTTGTGCAGATGCTTGATCGGATGCATCCAAGGGGATGAGGTCGTTGTCGTGGAAATTGACGCCAAAGGCGCCGCCGGCTTGGCCGATGGCATCGACGATTTGGGCGGGAGTGAGGGGCGAGCGTGTGGGTTCGCCGAAAGGATCCCGGCCGGTGTTGCCGAGTGTCCAGAGGCCGAAGGTGAATTTGTCTGCAGGGGTTGGCGTGAAGGTGTTAATAGACATTTATCGCTCCAGAAAGTGCGAAATGCGGGTTGGATGTTTGCACAATTGGTAATTATGTATTGAACATGAGTGTGAATAATTTATGTTGAGGTGTGCGTTGTTGTGAGGTGATTTTAAGAATTGAGTGGCGTAACTGATTGCGTAAATGATGTTTAATGTAGCAGTTTGTTTGTTTAGCGTTAGTTAGGAGAAGCTCGATTGAGGAATATGCAAGTGAAAAGTGCAAAGATAGGAGAAAGCGGTGATCGTGACTGCCCAAAGTAGTTTGAATCAGGTAGGATATGACGAGAAGTTTTGGGGGTATGGAGGTGTGTTTCGAGGGGGACCGCATTGATATGATGCGGTTAATGCTGCTGTGATATTTGATAGGTCAGCGCGTCGCTTGAGCGATATATCTGAGAATTTGTTGAACATATTCTGAGTTAGGTACGTCTAAACGTGTGGCTGGGCCTTGTGAAAAGACAGCAATGAATCGTTTTGATGCCGGGAAAGCTATTGTTTCAGGCGTGTGATGTGTACGGATACCGAGGATTAATTCTGCGGGTGAGATAATAATGAAGATTAAAGTTCAATGTGAGCATTGTTTGACAATTTTTGATTTGCCAGCTGTATTGCAGGGCCAAACAGTCAAGTGTCGTTCGTGTGGTGAGGCTTTGAAGGCGGAGCCTATGAAGGCTGATGATTCATCAGGAGCCGCGGGGATAGGCAATGGTGCGCTATTAGGTGGGGATTTGTTTAGTCCGAATGCAAATCAAGATAATCAGGGACAGATCGGTGGTGAAGCCAGCGGTTTGATGCCGGGTGGTATGGCTGGTGGCCAGCCGAGTCAAGATCAAGGGCAGGGACAGGAAGGGTTCCCGGGTGCAGGCGGGACAGGTAGCAGCGGTATTGGTGCGCGTCGCGGACTGAAGGCTGAGGATTTGGGTGTGCAAGGTGCTGGGCAAACGCACGATGAGATGCAATCGCGCATGGAGCGGTTGTATGGGATGTATGCGGGTGAGGAACTACAGAAGGGTAAGAAGGGGAAATTTACTTTGGGGTTGGGGGTTGCTCTGGCTGTGATTTGTATCGGTGTTGTTGGCGGCGGTTATTTGGTATGGCAGACATTGGGGGATAGTAGTGATGTTGGTGGTACGGTTGCGGATGGGCCGAAGGATGCGCAGCCGATCGACATTATTGGGAAAACGATTAGCGATGAAGATGAGAAATGGGAGGTAGCGGAAGACGCGATGTTGAGCGAGTTGTCTGTGGCTGGTGGTGAAGTTTTTGCGAAATGGCAGGATCGCGGCAGGCAGTATGGTTTTGAGATGCGCGTGACACCATCAAAGTCAGATCGTGAGGCTTTTAAAGGGAATATACGTGGTGTGTTGTATCGGTCACTGACGAAAGACGGTGATTATGTACAGGTTGATAAGCGGCCAGTGGGAAAGATGAATCATGTTACGGGCGAGCTGGTCTTTGAAATGAAAGACAACTCGTTTATGGACGAGGAAAAGGTCGGTAACTTTGTTTACTACCGGTTGGTGGTATTGGACCGTGAGGGTAAGCGCGTGATCGATTCGCCTGTGGGTGAATTTCCTGTCGTGCGTATGCCTTTGGTGAAGGCCGGACGTGTGAAGTGGAATCCGATGGCAGAAGGCGTTGAGTCTGGTGAAATGACGGTGAAGGTGTATTTGGATATGCCGGGCTGGGATCATGTGTTGATTCACCGTGTGGCAAGCCGAGAGGGGATCAGTGAGATGTTGCCCGATACGAAATTGGGTGCACCGATGCGTGTGATGATGTCGTGCGTGATGCCTGTTGGGGCTGATATCACGGATACGGGTTTGGTAAATTGGCAGGTTGCGTCGAATGAGGAATTGATCAGGCGGGTTGATGGGGAGAGTGACTTGTCGCCGGTCGGTTTGTTGCCTGTATATGGTGACGGTGATGATGTGGTGGATATGGTGCCAAACGTACGTGAGTTTGAGAACCTTACGGTTGAGCAACGCCGCGATATGCGAGGTAACTTGTTGAGTCGCGGGATTATGTTTAAGCCAAAAGTTTCGGGTGATTTGCATGAGGTGAGTATTGCGTATGCGGGACAGCCGACGGATATGACGGTGGTGCCTTATGAGGATGAAGTGAAATTAAGTTGGGATGGAGCATCGGTTGCGGCAACTGCAAGTGCATATGCTGATCCGATGGGTTATGCGGTGTATCGCGTAAGTGGTCGGGGCGAGCGAAAATTACTGGATGTATTGAACATAAATGTGAGCGAGTATCGCGATACACAGGTCGAAGTGAATGGTCGTTATCGATATGAGGTTGTGGTTGTTCCGATTGGCTCGCCGAATGATGATGGGTTGGTGAAATCGAATGCTTGGGTGGCAGATGTTGGTGAGTTGCCGGTGTTGGTTGCGTACAGGCCGAGGGTTGAAAGCGATTGGGTGAAAGCAGAGCAAGGATTGGCGGCGCTTAATATTGTGCTTGGTCAATCAGAGTTGGTGTATTCCGGCTCATCCATGGAAACAATCAATGGTTTAGATGCGATCTCTGAAGTGCTTCGTAAAGAAGGCAATGTTCAGATTTTAGATCGCACACGGGTTGGTTTGTTCTATGATGCGATGTCACGCAATGGTGTGAAGGAGCGGGATGAATGGCAGGGGTTGCCTGCACATTTGGAATTTGTGTTTGTTGATGAATCACGTGTCGATGGAACACGCGTAGCGCTATGGGTGAAGGATTTTATGAGCGGCGGGAAGCGAAAGCTATATGAGGCGAAGGTCGGCGAATTATCCTTAACCGAGTTGGCTTTGGCGGTGAAGAAGTATGTGAGTCCATTGAAGCGTAGTGGCGCGTTTAGTGGGGTGGCCGATGCGAAAGGTCGGCCTGTGCACGCGTTGGTTGGGCCGATTGTGATGGCTGACCAGATGCGTAAATACTATGGTGCGGATCGTTTGGCTGCTGAGTTAGAAGGCAAGCTATTTGAAGTGTTGGATGGTGTGAACGTGAGTAACCTTCGTGAATCTACAGGGTTGCCGGGGCAGGGTACGCTGATGCTGACAGGGCGTGTATGGTTGGATGATGCGGGAGAAGCTGGTATCACGATGCGAGGCATCGATGTCTCGACGGGTGAGGTGATCGGCGAGAAACGTATTAATGTGATCGATGAGGGGGCAATGAATGTGTTGGGTGAATGGGTCCGTGGGTTGCAGGTGAGTAAGCAGACTCGTGATCGAGAAGATTCGGTGCTGATAGGTAAAGAGAAAATGATGGGGCGTCTGCATCAGGTATGGGCGCAAATGGGGGGTGTGCAGATTCCAATGGGGTTGGATGGCGAGGTTTATGTTGGCGAATTTATTGGATTGGGTGCAGAGCGGCCGGCGGCGTTATCGTGCCAACAGGCGCTTGGTGTGCGTGATGAGAACGATCCATTGTTACGTGTGAAGCCGTTTGTTGGCGGTGAGTGTAGTTTGCTGCTGGACGATTGGGTGGCGAAGTACGCGTCGTACGTCGAGGCTGACTTCAAAGGTTTCCAGATGGGGTATCAGACACTAATTGACCGCTTGAAATCGGATGAAGATTTGGGGCGTGTTTATGTAAGAGGCCAATTGATTGAGATTGATAGTAGAATGAAGTTGCGAGGTTCGCCGCGTCAGAGTGAGCGTGATATTGTTTTGACAACGGTTTTGCCGGGGTATCAGGGAGAAGGTTCAGGGCTGGATTACTTCACGCAATTAAGCAAAGATTTCGAAGCGGCACCGTATGCAGCAGGAGAAGCCTGGGGGCGTGTTGATGAACAAATATCGCTTGAGTTTTTGAAGGGTGTTGTGCACGGTGTTGACCGAGGTCGTTTTGGTACTTTGCCTCGTAAGATTAAACGTCCACCGAGTTTTGCAAAATATGTCGCAGCAAGAAAACTATTCGGCATGGGGCATCGTGAGGCAGTAGAGTACGTGAAGAATGTTGCTCGTATTTGCACATTCGTTCAGCGTAATTTGGGTAGGGCAGGTGCGGTGGCAGCTGACCATGTGCCTGTGCAAAATGCGATTCTGATTTTGATGTATGAGAAGGATCCAGAGACAATTAAGCGGATGAATCAACGGTCGTTTAGAAAGACGCATTTCCCTTCAGGTGAAGCGACAGCTGACATGATGCGGATGTTCATTGATGCTGATGAGCAGGCCTGGGAGTGGGTGGATGACGGCTTTATGGAGGGTGTTGACTGGCAGCTATTCAAATGGCGAAGTGTGATGGAAATGCGGATGATCACAGATGAAAAGCCAGATTTGTTTACCGAAGCCCATTATGTGCAGATGCGTGATTGGCTGGGGGCACCCATCCAGCATGGCATAAAGCATCGTATGCGTTATCCGGAAACGGTGGGTGAGCCTTCGATCGAGTTTGGTGTTGAAGCTGTCGAAAAGGAAAAGGAAGAGGTGAGTTCATCGCCGTTTGATTTCTTGAACTAAAACGATATTGACAAGCTAGAGATTGGCAAGCGGTCCACGAGAGTGGATCGCTTTTTTGCTCTGATATTGATGAAGTGAATGGTCGGGTCGGGTATGATGTGGGAGGAAGATGATGCAGAGCTAATCAGCAATTAGGATGAGCAAAGTATGAAACATTTGCGAAAAGAATTGTGGTTTAACATTCCTGGCCGTAGAGGATTTGTGAATATCACGGGTGAGGTTGAGGATTTAATTCAGCAATCAGGCGTGATGAATGGACTTGTGCTTGTGAACGCGATGCACATTACCGCGAGTGTGTTTATAAACGATGATGAAGGTGGGCTTCTTCATGATTATGAGGAATGGCTGGAGAAGTTGGCTCCGTTTAATGCGAGTGGAGATGTGTATCATCACAACAGAACGGGCGAGGATAATGCGGATGCGCACATGAAGCGACAGATTATGGGGCGTGAAGTCGTTGTGGCGATTACAGATGGTCGATTGGATTTTGGGCCATGGGAACAAATTTTTTATGGTGAATTTGACGGCAAAAGACGTAAACGCGTACTTGTGAAAATTATTGGGGAATGAGCGTGGAGCAAGAAGAAACGGACTGCTTGAAGGTCAGAGTTGGGCGATGGTGGGGGAGAATGGTTTTGCTGTGTATTGCGATCGGGGCGGGGTTTGGATTATGGGCGAGATGGATTTACATCAGTGATGGGGAATTAGTCGTGGCATGGTTGGTCGTGAGCGCGATGCTAGTGATCAGTGCGGTGTATCAGCAGATTGAGATTGATCGCGTGAATCGGGAGGTGAGATGGAAGTGGTTGTTGTTTGGGCTGCTAGTTTTGTGGACGAAGAAGATGGGGTTTGAATGTGTGGATGGTGTGAAGCTGATTGATGATGGATTTGGGAAGGGGGCTGATCGGACTGAGCGTTGGGCTGTGGCGGTGATGCTTAATGGGAGGTATGTCGAGGTACAGCGATTTGAAGAGGGGGAAGCTGGTAATTGGGAAGAAGTGAGAGAAAAAGCCAATAAGATGGCCATTGGCTTAAGCGATATGATGCGCGTCCCACTGACATATGGTGTAAGTGCCATGGAGCAGGGCGGTGTGGATGATGAGTATGATGATGATGAGGGGGCTTGGCTGTGACTTGTTTTGGTGGTGACGTAATCTAGATTTGGCGGGGTTTGTGGGGGGGTAGAGTATTGGGCAATATATGCGCATGAGAAAACGGCAACCAAGAAGGCTGCCGTTCGTTTGGCAATTCTAAGAATGTACTTCGTACATTCGATTGGAAGTGGTCACACTTCCGAGGGCCGTCTTACGCACTAATTTTAGTGACGCGTACCTTGATGTAGGACTGACGGTGGCCGTTGTTACGGTGATAGCCCTTACGACGCTTGAATTTAACGATGTTAATTTTATCGTCGCGGCCTTCTTCGAGGATGTCAGCTTCAACTGAAGCACCTTCGAGAAGAGGAGCACCGATTTTAGCTTCGCCTTCGCCGCCGACGAAGATAACCTTGTCGAAAGTGACGGAGGAAGCATCATCAGCAAGCTCGCGCTTGTCGATCTTGATGACTGTGCCTTCGGAAACTTTGATCTGTGTGCCGCTGTCTTCGATGATTGCGTACATCTTCAACCTCTGGTTGTGGATTATTGTGTTTAGACGCATATATTGTTGCGTTTCGAGTCGGATAGTGTAGCTGGAAATGAAGTATTTTCCAAATCAAGTACAGGTTGCCGATAGAAGCTGGGGAGAGGTTGGGGGAATGTATGTATGGTATTAACTGTAACTTTATTGTATTGAATGATTTATGCTAATCAAGGGTGTGCGTCGCATGCAAGCGGAACGATACGATATTATTGCTGATGTGAGGTGTGTCTTGGGTGAAGGGCCGGTGTGGCACCCACACGAGCAAGCATTGTACTGGACGGATATTGAGTTAGGACGGTTGTGGCGATGGGTGGAAGGTTGTGAAGCCGAAGTGGTATATGAAGGCCGCAAGGTGGGCGGATTCACGGTTCAGGCGGATGGCTCGTTGTTACTGTTTCGTGATAATGGGAATGTGGTGGTGTGGCAGGATGGTCATGAAAGCGGAACGGTGATCGATCAGATTCCGGGACATGCAAATGAACGGTTTAATGATGTGTGTGCTGATCCGATGGGGCGTGTCTATGCAGGGACTGTCTGTGGTAGTGGGCTGATGGGGCGGCTGATTCGGCTTGATGTGGGCGGGGATTGGCACGAAGTGTTAGGCGGGGTCGCGTGTTCAAATGGCATGGATCTGACGTTAGATCAGAAGATGATGTATTACACAGATAGCGAGATGCGAACAATTTGGTCATATCAATATGATCAAAGCCATGGCGGTTTACATGGGCGGGGGGTTTTTGTGGAGGTGCCTGAAGGAGAAGGTGTTCCAGATGGGTTGACGGTTGATAAGTCGGGTGATGTTTGGAGTGCGCGGTGGGATGGTTGGGGGGTGTATCGGTATGGGCCGGATGGGCAAATGAAAGAGAAGGTCGAATTGCCCGCAGCTCAGGTATCCAGTGTGTGCTTTGGCGGGCAAGGGTACAAAGATATGTTCGTGACCAGTGCAGGTGGTCATTTAGATGATTGGGCTGGTGTGAATGCGGGGGCAGTATTTCGTGTGAATACAGATGCGGTTGGCTGTGAGCCAAACATGTCGCGTATCTGTTTGTAATTCGATTGACCTGAATCGGGTTATGCGAAATTAGCGAGCATAAGTCAGATCAGTAGGTTTGATTTCAAGTCGCCAATCGGAAGCGGTCGGGTTTTCAGTTGATCCTGAAAGATAGGTGTTATTATTAAAAAGTGTTCGTTCTCGCCAATCGCTTACAGGTTCGATTCGTGAATTAGCACTATCATAAAAAATGTAACGATACTTAACCGCGAGCTGCTTGTCAGTGGTTAAACGTATTGGCACAGACACTTTCATCATTTTATAGGGTGATGATTGGACCGATGGCATGCCATAGACAACCTTAACTGGAAAATCACCTTGTAATTCAATTTTCGGATATGACTGTTCTGAAAGTTGTTGCAACGACGCGCTCTGATGGTTTTGTTGTGATTCACAAGCACTGGCTAACACAAGAATTGTTAGCAAAGTAAAGGCAGCAATGATGATGTAGATGTGTTTCTTCATGATTAAGTATGAATCATATATTGAGAAAGTTTGCGAATCGCTAATTATTGGTTACCGAGTATTGATTTTCTGGTTTATGGTTTGTCCAGTGAAAACAGTTTCTTTGGTTTGAGGGTCAACAAGCTGATACTTTAAAAAGTAAAGATTGGTTTTCACATAACGTGTTCGAGATAGCTCGCAATTGAGTGAGTAAATGGTTGTATCTTTTATCTGAACTGATGTGGGCATTTTATCTGCGAACGTGACCTTGTTTTTAGAGAACGGGTCATCTAGATCTGTCCGTAATCTTTTTGTGAAATATTCAAAATCGTTTAGCGGAATTGTTTCAGTTTTATTGATGAATTGTTCGAATACGATTACAAAACTATTCTCTGAGTCTGTAACTAGCGGCGCTTCGTTGATTTGTGTCTTTAACTCTTCAGCGACTTCATCCGTGAACTGTTTGAAAACCACAGGATGGATTTGATTTGGATCGCGCGTTGTTTGCTCTTTTGGATCTTCATCCATCGAATCTGTCGAGGCGCACGCGCTGAGTGTGATAACTGCCATAAATGTACACAAGGCTCGGCCACATGATTTTGTCCTACGCATATACAGACTCCTGCTTTTCTTGTCATCATCAAATTCGTGATGTAAAACCACAGCGAAACACCATGTGTATCGTCGTGAATTTGAATTGAAATTGCTGAATAAAACCGCGATAAGTCAATCGGACGTATCTATAACTCAGGGTTTATCATGTTTTTGAGTCAGGATATATGTGCGTTTTGATAAGGAGCCTACAGCTCTTGTAGGCATGAGTGCTGCTTGCCTGATATTGGAATAAATCGAGGTTGTCATGAACCGGATTGCATCGCGAGTTGGACTGGCTTTTGGCTCTTCAATAAAGAAAACGAATACAAACGAGACAAGTCTAAGAGCAGTTGAAAGTATCAGTAGCACGGCGATGTAATCGTAAGGTTGATCAGAAATCTGCGGGATCGTAAATGTGAAATCCTTAAATTGCCATGCGATTATCGCAGCACTGACGCCTGAAATAGCCCCGGCGATTGCTACCGACACAGAGTTAACTGCTACGAATACTGAACCGTCCTTTGGATTACCGGCAATGCCAATGAGGATGTTGAAGTTTGATAGATCAACGCCTGGCCATGTGATGACGCTAATGATCACAAGCGCATAGCCAAGTCCATATCCCGTTCTATCACAGAAGAGCCAGCCGATTGTGGTCAACGTCGCAATAATGCCTGTGACCAAAAGTACAGGCTTTTTGCCCACGCGATCGATCATACGCCCCCAATACACAAACCCAACAGAACCTAAAAGCAAAGGAATTGTTACTAAAAGGAAGTTTGCACCACGGTTACTGAATTCGAGGCGATCAAAAACATAAAGCCAGATGTACTGAGAAACCGAAGCGAATCCAAGCGTATGAACAACATTAAACAGAATATATGGCCTGAATCCTCTCGTTGTTAATGGCTTATGCAGAGATTTTAACCAACTTGTTTGTGTGATGGGCTTAGGGCGGTCCGGCGTAAACTGACGTAGGTACCCAATTGCTTCTAGAACGCCACACAGACCTGCGATTACAAAAACAGCAGAAAGAACCTTCAGCAATATTTGCGGTTCATTATTGGCCCGCTCTACAAGGTCAAGCATTTCCCCGACCATCAATGAAGATGCAACACCAACAATTTGTGAAAGCAATCGGCGTTTACCGATGAAACGTCCACGAATTCGGCTGGGCATCAGATCCGCCATCCATGAGATCCAACCAGGCACGCCAAAATGCAGTGTAAGCCATGAGACGCCAACGAGTATCAGCATCGCGGGCCATGTCATTTCCTTAGGCAAGATCCAAGGCACGAGTCCGATCAATATCCAGCAAATCCGCGACAGGAAGATGCCGTAGAGCGTTGTTTTTTGTCTTAATGAATGCTGCTCAAGAAAATATGAAGCTGGCAACTGCATGATATTGCCAATGAAAGGCAGAGCCGCAAGTATGCCGAAGTAGCTTGCCGGCATTCCTAATCCCTGAGCATAGCGAACAAGCGCAGCACCGGTAATCGTCCAAAGCCACAATGAGCCAGGGATCCATGCATAGTTAATCCGAACAAGTTTTTCCCGTAGCTCACCACGTCGAAGCGTATGATCAGCCGTGTTAATCGTCTGGAGGGGCACAACGCACTTCCTTGAGGCTAAACCTCGAATTATCCAACTGTAAAGCAGGGCATTATCGTTCGCTCTATCTCATGCACAAGGGGGTAATCGGTAAGAATGTTGAAAAAAATGTACGTGTTGCGTAATTCATACATCATCACGTTGGCGTATGTTGCAGGGATGCATCATCCGGGCGCAGGGTGAAATAGCAATCGAAAACGTGGGGCGATTCATAAGTGGCTGATGCTAATGTGTTTGTGGTTAATGTTTGATGGTTTTGGCATGTGGCACGGCAGTTGCCAATACATGAATCATCGCCCGGAACTTAACTGACTTGAGACGCGGTTAAGTGAAAATCAGGAAGTGAGACGCCTGATAAAAATGGAAAAGAGATCGGGGAGGGGTAAGAGAGAGGCGTTAGGGGCCTAGAAGAGGCAAGGGTAGGGGATTGACAAGTAGGATCAAATACTCGTTGGCATGCAGCCGTCGCCCGAAGGAAGTGAGACGCCTTGTTCGATCTGTGAGCCGCCTAGTATTTGATTGAGACCCGATTTGCTCTAATCCAAAATTAGAGCGCCAGGACTTGAAGATGAGCTGGTTCAACTGTCGCCCGCGAGGAAGTGAGACGCCATGTGGAGCCGAGCCAGCGCATTCTTCGCCTCATTGCTCATGGACTCATACGCCGCTGCCTGATCCGCAGCACCAAGGGTAGGGATCAAACGATCTCTAACAGGTACCAGGGATGTATCTGGCAACACCGCCATTGATTGTCGGCAAAGGAGAAGCGTTATGGCATGGTCTAAAATAATTTGTATTGCAATCATGGCTGTTGGATTATCCGCAGGCAATCTTTACGCGCAGCTCTCAACCGATGCGTCACGTGTTTTCACGTTTCGTAATGAATTGTCCCAGCCACAAGTACAAACTGTGCCTAGCCGTGCGGTTGAGTATTACCCCAAGTATTATTCAACGAATCAACCTGTTCAGACGACGCGCGTTGTGCAAAGAAAGATCGTCGATCGTTCTTCCCTTGTCAGCAACGGCATTGCTAAACAACCAACATGGCCTAATTTAGTTGAAGTTAGGCAAGGCAGTATTACAGTTTTTGTGGATCCAACAGATGTTTTGCTCGGCAAGCGAGTTTGGAACAAGACAGGCGGCATTGACTACAACCACTCACTTCGACAATCACAACGGCTCTTCAATACACTCAATAACCAGCCGCGCGTTTTTACTGAATTCAATGGTCATATTCAGCAGGAATCTGGAGTATATGAGATGTTCTCCCCGGAAGCGATCATTCATAAACCTATTCCAGGCAAGCATCACAAAAAACGGAAAACTCCTAGAAATTACGTAGAAATCAAACAAAAAATGGTCAAGTCATCTGGCCGTTAGAATAGATATATTTAGACCCCTGATCGAGTGCGACCCGGCGTATCCTCTGCCCGGGTCGTACTTTTTAGTCACCTTCATGCCTATGCATAGCTTGCTCTGAATTTACTATTCCATCGTAATCAGCCGTAGTCATCCTGTCGATATCGCTAGGTAATTGAATGCGAGTAGTATTAAGAATCTGCTGTTTATAGTAAGACCATGTACGCCAATCCGCTAATGAATTGATTAAATTTTCACTTTGCTTATTAATGCTGGCTTGCAACGTTACGCGTATCTTTGGGTCACTTGATTGGTTTGCTAGCCATTGCATCGCAGGCAGCGCATGTATCCCTAAAGATGTCAAATACCCAATATCAATATTTGCGTTTTTACCCGTGATCTCACTGCATGTATTGACATTGTACATTGCAATATAACGATCAATATTTACGGGTGATATCAGCAATAATAAGAAGTAAAAATACCAGACGCATTTTCCTGTTAGCCAGTAATTACTTTTGTTATTCATGATTTTGTAAATGAGTGTAATAAGCCCAAGTGTTACTAGAAGCATCCATAGAGCTGCTGCAATACGCCATCTTGTGAGCGAATATGCATTTACATATAAAGCCAATCTGTAACCAGCATTAATTATTAGAAAAACATTCTGAAATATCCAAAGGTACAAGAACAGTAGAATGATTTTGTGTGTCGTAATTTGTTGGGATTGTAAACCTCGTCGATATGAAAACATAACAAAAAGACCAGCCAATAACGCTGTGAAAACAAGTGGATATGCTCCTCTATGTGCATAATTGGCATACGTCATTCCTTCTGGCAATTCGTTACTATTCCACAGGTATTGGATATCACATATCGTTTGTAATAAAAAGATTAGATTAAAGAGTACAAGGCAAACCAACAATACGTTTGTTTTTAGTAAGAATGAATTTTTCCCATCAGTTATTTCCCCTTGATCTTTGGCTTTGGCGATGTTCTTTCGCTTCAAAATACGAACAGAAAAAAGTGGATAAGTAATCATCCAAACCATGATCCAAAACAGTATTCGTATGGGCGTTATATATTGGATCGCATCAATAAAAAAGCCATAGATATATCCTTCAATGATATCGTACATTTTTTCATATATTGGATTCGCATTGATAAATAATGCTATAAACATTGCACCAAAAAAGATTGGAATAAGCCAAGGGATGAGTTTTATGTGTGGTTTATACTGAAAAATTCCTCGTCGCATAGGAGTCTTCAATATTGGTATCGAGCAAAGCCAAGTATTGAATGTTATGTTGATGAATATGAGCCAAGATCGAACGATTTGGGGTAGTGTTTTTGGCCAATAGCTTCGACTTGAAATGCAGTATGTGATGATTGTGATTGAGAACAATGAAAGCGTCATTATTGAAGGCAGTAAAACTAAAGAGATCGCCAAGTAAATTAGGCATGAGAAAATAATGATGTTTTGCCATTGAAGACATCTTTGTTTGCCATGAAAATAGATAAGCATAGATAGGAATATTGCATATATTCCAGATGTCCATCCAATTGAATGTTTGTAAAATAAGAAATCCGCCAATGCTACAGCGGCCCCGGCCGATGCGATCAGGCCGAATTTACGATAACTACGCAACGATGTTGCCATAGCAAACCTCGGATGTGTTATTTGTTAATGGATTCATTTAAAATACGCGAATTACAATAGATTTGTTCGAGGTAACTCTAAAATGTCTACAAACACGCAACTAAAATTTAAAGCGATATTAGCTTTGTGTTTGCTTGTACCCGTGCCATCACTGGGCGTATATATCGCAATGATGATGATGCCCGGCACAACGATTGGCCAGCTCATGTTTGTAGTGACTAAAGTCTGGATATTACTACTGCCCGCGACATGGCATCTGCTTCTAGATAGACAACCAGTGAGCTTCTCGCCTGTTAAAGAAAGTAAGCTATTTGTTGGAGCTGTTTGGGGAGTGGGTATAAGTATCCTTATTGCTGTGATCTACTGGTGGCTTAGTACAAATTGGATTGATATATCCCGCATACAATTAATGGCAGAGAAGATCGGTTTAGATAGCCAGACGAAATATTTGATTGGTGCAATATATTGGATTTCATTCAATTCGCTCGTGGAAGAGTATGTGTGGCGATGGTTTGTCTACAAGAAATTTGAAGTGATTTTTAATCCAATTGTAGCTGTGATATTGAGTGCGATCGCGTTTACAATTCATCACTATCTCGCGCTTAGTATATATTTCTCGTTACCAATCAATCTACTTTGCTGTGTCGGCATCGCGAGCGGCGGGGCCATCTGGTCTGTTATGTACATGAAATACGAGTCAATTTGGCCGGGATATGTAAGCCATGCAATTGTTGATGTTGCGGTATTTGCGATTGGCTATTGGTTGTTCTTCGTTGCGTGATTTGTATCGCATGCAGAGTAGCAAACGACGTTCCTGCAATTTCTATGCTGTTTTGATATTCGAAAAGTCATTGTTAAGTATCGATTATTTTTTTAGAAGTACGGGAAACCCCCCTGTTGTGGCCTGAAAATCATGTGCTAGTATCGCTCCCGTTCTAGCACTGATCCTGCTAGGCAAAGCAGTACGGAGGTGAGGACATCTTTTGGCGAAGATGAATCCCATCTAGACAACTGAATCTTAGTTTGTGTAAAAGAACGCTATACTCGCGCTTTTCTTGGAGGAAAAGATGATTAAGCGTAGCAGATATACTGCGGCCGTAACGGGTCAATGCTTCGATCTTTACATGCAAAAGATCAGCAGCAGATATACCTTACAGTTGTCATCAATACACGACGATACCCACTGTCGACAAGCCATCTTGTTATGGGCAAGCTGTAGCTCAGGTTAATAAAACCTGTTCTGCGTCAGGTGATCGTCCGCAAAATAATGTCAAGCAGTGCTTAACTGCTAACAATAGAATTGTTTCGAATCAATAGCGAAGTTTTGATTCGAATCATGTGAATACTGTCCTTCGTGCGACGCAGGAGGTAGGAGCCTTGCGTAGCCGCAATTGCAGATTTGGAGTAGAAAGATACGATCAAGTGTTGAAGATGTGTAGGAAAAGAGAAAGATACTAAGTAGTGACGAAGATGAAGTAGGTAGAGAAAGAGATCAAGCGCGGGAGATAAAAGCATAATGTTTTTAGCCGTTCTCCCGGAGTTGAAAGATGTAGTTTGATTCAAAGATGCGAAGTTTGTTCTTTTGAAAGGAGAACCTCTCATCCCTCCATTTTGGAGTAGAAAGATTTAGTCGTCAGAAAGAAAGATGTAGTTTTGTAGTACCCGGCACATTTGTGCGTGCCTGGGAGGAGAAAGATAGCTGAATGGCCGAAAGGCCGCCCTTAAGTAGTTTCTCTCTTAAAAGTCTCTCAAGATGTTGTTTAAGTAGTGAAAATCTGCAATTACACGCGAAGTAACCAGTATTCAATTTGTCATCTTCGCCGCACTTGATCAGACCGGCTTGCTGCAACGGCAGGCCGGTCTTTTTATGCGCTAAGACTTGTTGCTGGTCGCATAAAAAAACCCAAGGCAAATCGCCTTGGGTTTGAATATCTAAATAATATTAGATAATTATTTTGCGAGCTCAGGGAACATTTTGTTGACGATGCCAACGAGTTCCTTGACGGCTTCGATGGATGTGTCCATGTAGCCTTTTTCTTCCGCATTGAGGTCAAGGTCAAGAACCTTCTCGACACCGTTCGCGCCGAGTACCGCAGGTACGCCGACGAACAGGTCTTGTGCACCGTATTCATTGTTACCACAGAAGGCAGCACATGGAAGGATGCGCTTCTTGTCTTTGATGATTGCTTCAGCCATCTGGACAGAACCGGATGCTGGTGCGTAGTAAGCAGAAGTACCCATCAACTTGACGATTTCGCCGCCGCCAACTTTAGCACGATCAACGATTTCGTTGAGGCGTTCTTCGCTGATGAAGTTGGTGATTGGGATGCCAGAAATATTCGTGAAGCGTGGCAGTGGAACCATTGTGTCGCCGTGGCCACCGAGGAGAAGAGCATTAACGTCTTCAACTGAGAAACCAGTTTCCATTGCGATGAAAGCTTTGTAGCGTGCAACGTCCAAGCAGCCAGCTTGACCCATGATCTGGTTTGTTGGGAAGCCAGTTGCTTTCCAAGCTGTGTAGACCATTGCGTCGAGTGGGTTAGAAACAAGGATAACCTTTGCTTCAGGTGAGTGTTCTTTGATGTTTTCGGAAACGCTCTTCACGATTTTCGCGTTTGTTTCAATCAGGTCATCGCGGCTCATTCCAGGCTTACGTGGTAGACCAGCTGTAACAATGATCACGTCAGAGTCAGCAATATCTTTGTAGTCAGCAGTGCCGGTGATCTTCGCGTCGAAACGCTCGAGTGGAGCACACTGGAACAGGTCGAGCATCTTGCCCTTAACCATGTTTTCAGCCTGTGGGATGTCGAGAACAACAATGTCGCCCAGCTCTTTCGCTGCTGCCCACATTGCACATGATGCACCGACGTTACCACCACCGATGATAGAAATCTTTGCGCGTTTTGGCATGGATCCGATCCTTCAATAATAAAGGGTGAAATTGTCTGAATTCAGATACAAGCATGATAGACAACTTCACGCCCGCGGCAAGCTGCCTAACATAGATTTCGATTATCGGTGTCCAGATTTCAATACTTGGGAAAATATCGCACTTTTCGCATCAAAAAACCGCCCAGAGGCTTCTGCTGTGGACGGTTTGTTATCAA
Organism: Poriferisphaera corsica; assembly: GCF_007747445.1. Classification (NCBI taxonomy): domain Bacteria; kingdom Pseudomonadati; phylum Planctomycetota; class Phycisphaerae; order Phycisphaerales; family Phycisphaeraceae; genus Poriferisphaera; species Poriferisphaera corsica. The sequence continues at coordinate 3,360,547 of NZ_CP036425.1, read as the reverse complement.
TTTAATATCCCTCGGATGGGCTCTAAAAGCCGATCAGCCCCCAGCTTCCATCCCGATGACCTTCTCTAGTCTGCGTACGTGCCGATCTTCCTGTGAAAAATTTGCACTTAAAAATGCTCGTACTAGCTCGTTCGCCAAGGCCGCACCCACGATCCTCGCACCCATACACAAGACATTCATGTCATCATGCTCTACACCCTGGTGTGCAGAATAGGAGTCGTGGCAAATTGCCGCTCGAACCCCCGTCAATTTATTCGCTGCAACGGATGCCCCAACGCCCGATCCGCATAGCAATACCCCACGATCTGCCTGCCCATGTTGGATCGCTTGCCCAAGATAGCGTGCGAAATCCGGGTAATCATCATCTTTGTCGTACTGATGTGCCCCAAGATCCACAATTTCATGGCCCATCGACTTGATCACACCAATCAAATCCTGCTTCAGTGGAAATCCACCATGATCACACGCTATCGCTACTTTCATTCTTACGCTCCGTTGGCATTCATTCTAGCTGGCCGTATCGTCATACTTCAGCCACAGCCATAGCCACTTTTACTCTCGGCTACTACAACTCAATACCTGCATCTATTATATAGTCATCTCCCCGACACATAACCCTCGTACCAATCCACACACATGCTTCCCCCATCACTTTTGCCCAAATATTCATTGGAATGATCAGTGATCTGATTCATTTTCCTGCGTCATCATCCAAATATACCCACCCCAGAGCCCAATCAGTACAAGCAAAGCGATATTTGCAAACAGCAGGGGTGCAAAAATCGGTGCTCCAAAAACTAAGTTTTCCCACATGCTTTCCGATGATCCCTGAAGATCAGCGATCCCGTGGAAGTAAAATCCAAGTCCGCCCACCAGCATTTGTGTGACCATCACCCAAACCACAACCAGCAAAAACGCTTTGGTTACTCGTTCCCAAATCAATGGAATCAGTACGCCTACAGCCACTGCGCTGGCGATAACAGGAATCCATTCTGTCCACTCATAAAACCCGTTCTGTGCATGGTCTAAAACAGAAAGCACAAAATTCCCCGCAAACCCACCTAATCCTAAAACGATGACCCACTGCCACCAGTTCCGTGTTCCGTACTTCACTGTACGATTCATGATCAGAAGCAGCCCGATACCTGTATAGGATAATGGGGCAGCAAACGGAGCCGCATACACCAATGACGCCAGTGTGTATTCCTTAAAAAATCGCGATTCCAAGTGGTAGATCATTCCCAGCACACCCGTTATGACCGCTCCCCATCCCACAATGAGCCCAAGTACTTTCGACCATTTCTCGTTAGGCTCTAGCTTCCCCTTGATCATGCTCACAATCAGCGCCACCGATCCAACGATCGAAAAATAGAACGGAATCCATTCTGTTGACATTGCGAAAGCATTGATTGAGTGTGCGAAATAGATATCGATCGTTAAGAACGCCAAATTCGAAAAACAGAACAACTCAATCAAGCCGCAAGGCCCGACTTCTACCGCACTCACCACGCGATTAATCATTGCATGCTTCTGATTCATTTCTCATGCTCTTCTTCTAACTTCTTCGCCAATTCGTCAAGCATGACCTGCGAGTGCAGCAATTCATAATTCCCATGCCATTGCACAAAGTCAGCACCGCCCATAAATGCACCATGTTTTGCTGTGCGGCCGAAGTAATGCCACATATCAAAATACACAAAATCAATTTCCTGCGAGAAAGGCGCATGTTCCAGTAAGCCATCCGCTTTTAATTTCAGCATCTGATCGCGAGCCTTACCAATCTTCACGTTTGTTGCATCAACAACCGATTCTGCTTCTTGGTAAAAACGTTCAACATATGGTGCAGTGTGGCACTGTTTACAGACATCTTGCATATTCGCCTGAGCTAACGTGTAGTTAGGTCGTTTTTCTGATACTGGCGCAAACAGCCAATATGACAAACGCTCCGACGTGTCATGCGTCGATTTCAACCCGTTAAGCCCCGACATGTGGCACGTTGCGCACGTCGGTACCGGCATATCATTCGTTGTCAGCGTTCCCGGCTTCGCCTTCAAATCCATGATCCCTCGCTGTTGGTTAAACAGCACGCCGTGCTTAGATTCGTTGTAAATCTCAATCTGCGAGTGATCCGGCCCCATATGGCACTGCCCACACGTTTGCGGCAATCTCGCCAACTCAACCGACGATGCATGACGAGCATGACATGCTGTACACGTCCCAATGGATCCGTCCAGGTTCGGCTTCCCAATGTTATGACACTTCGCGCACCCCACTTCGATCGCAGGTCCGCCCTCTAAAGCCGCCAACTTGTTCGCAGGCCGTTTAACCGCCCCTTTGTGATATTTTTCAGCAAACAAAATCTGTTCAGCCGTAAAGTCATCCGGCCCTTTCACTGCTGCCCATGCCGGTGCCGCATGTCTGGATCTCAAAAATTGGTCATATTGCTGTGCATGACATTGCGAACAATTTTTAGAAGTCAATCGGTTCGCAATAATGAACCCACGATGTTCCATCTTCTGCTGGCCCGGCAAAGCCTGGTGGCATTCCAAACAATTCACCTTCGCCTTCGCATGCCCAGACAACGAATACTCAAATACAATCGCATGCGTCTCGCGCGAATGGCATTCCGCACACTTCCCAGATGCACGTACAAGATCAACCGTTGGCTGTGCCACCTCAATCTCAGGCCGTCTCGAGTTGACCATCAAAACGACCAACAATAATGCGCTTGCAACGATAACCGCTGTAAATATTGCTCGAAATGTCACAGGTAGCCTCCACGCAATAACCAAGTGTTACACGAACAGCACACGATTTCGCCACCAAACGCTAACCCATCGCATGGTTTCAGCAGATTTTGATTGTGATGTGCCCGTCTTATCAAATGGCTTCGCCGCACATTGCACATTAATACCAAATGAGAAGCCGCCACTGATTTGTTACGTACACATCAAAATTCAAAGTTGCACCAAAACCTGTCGCGTGCAGGACAATGTATGATTTTTCATTCAATCAATACAACCTAAAACACTGCTCTAATAGAAATGCAAAGCAGTGCTACTTCAGATAGACCGTTCAAAGACTAATACACAACACATAGCGCTAAGAATTGGGATCACATCTATACACATTTAAAGTTAAAACAACCGATAAGGCAATCTTTTTCTCCAATTTTCACCCTTTATTCGCGATACACGCGGTAAAGCTAAGTTTTGCACATCTATACAAATGAAAAACCGCCGAACCAAGAGGTTCGACGGCCATTGGGTTGAGTGGTCAAATTGTATTGGTAAGCAAACCCTTGCTTAGTGCGTCATTATTTACGACGACGCAGCATTGCCAAACCACCAAGACCGAACAGTGCCAGTGATGCAGGTTCTGGCACGTCTGTGATAACAAAGTTATCAAACACGCCGAAGCTCAAATCAGCATTATCTGACACTGAACCGAATAGGTCCATATAGAGCAAGCCAGCTTTACCGTCAGTCGCAACCGCACTGCCTATATTGCTGTCGATCGTGATGATATCTACACCATCAAGAGCCCACTTCACGGTACCAGCTTCCGAATCTACGACTGCTTCAAATGCGTGCCATGCAAAACCCGCGGCACCGGCATACAAATTCGGGTCGTTAAACTCACCAGTTGGGATACCCTCGCTATCTTTGATAGCTGAGCCGTTCTGTTGTGTGTAGTTTTCCTGCTGCCAAATTGGAGCGGCATAACCTTGGTCGCCGTGACCGAAGATCGGAACCAAAGCGTCTTGGTTCTGACTTGTTACAGCGTACTGCCCGCTAGCAATGTCTTGCTCGCCCGCATCTTTGTAACCGCGAATATCACGTGCTGAACCAGCATCACCAGTGATCAATAAGCCTGCACCATTACGGCCAGCTGTCACGCCATCGTGACCAACAACACCACCGAAGAATTCAGTTGAGCCGCCGCCGCCGCCGGGGAATGGGCCGTTCACGTTCGCCCATGCGTCAAATTTGACGATGTATTTGCCGCTGAATGATTGGTTTGTGACAACTGCGACTTCATGCGCAGCGCCAGCACTCATGTTTGCTGCCAAACGAAGGCCAACCGTGTCGCCGCTACCGTTAGGTGCAGCTTCAATACCTAATGCGCTGTAATCAAAACCAAATTGTGCAGCACTGTCTGCCGTACCTGCAACTGCAAACTTGGAAGCTTCTGCTGAACTTAGATCAGATTCAAACAAAACCGCTGCCGATGCTGAGCCTGCAAAAGCCAATGTTGCTGCTAAAAGCGCGCCTGTAGTAAACATAGATTTCATGATTAATATGCCTCTCTCTTAAAAAGTCTCCGAGTGTGCTCGCACGAAATGACTTTGCGAACAATAAATATCATTTAAAGCTTGATAGCTGAAACGCCAGAATTAATTGAAAAAAATAAGTAGAAAAATCTAGGTAAGTGTCTTAGTCGATATGAATGTTACACCTGAAATTAATCGTTGCCAAGCAAAAAGTTATAGAATTAAGGTCGAAAAATTCTAACATAATGAGCGCATAAGCGCGAATTAAAAAGTGTACGAATGTCGTTTTTACCACACTCATGTGAATACATGTGTAACCAGTTGATTATGAAGAATTAACGTGATCAAAACACGCATCACATGCGCCATGGGGCTGCCAATCGCCGTGAAATCGTACGAAGGTTAAATTAGGCAGTAATGTTCATTTTTTTTATACCTCTTATAGATCACAATCCAGAATGGATTCACTTTGACGCTGTTGCAAGGCTTCGAAATGCTTAATTATCGTGATCCACATGGCTCATAAATATCATCATATGCGATATCAAAAAAAACCGCCGAACGCATGTACGCTCGACGGCCATTGGGTTGAGTGGTCTATTTTTAAGCCGCATACACAAGATGATTGTGTTTTGTGATAATCATGCAGCAATTCTCAGTCATTACTTACGACGACGAAGCATCGCCAACCCGCCTAAGCCAAACAATGCCAATGAAGCAGGCTCAGGAATGTCAGTAATCTTTAAGTTATCCAAAATGGCCCATGTATTGACAGGATCACTATTGACCGAACTATAACGGTCTGAATAGCCAATGTACGCATAGCCATCAGTTACAGCCGACGTAATGTCAAACAGCATTTCACCGTTTGCGTATAGCTTCACATTGTCACTGTCACCGTCAACAACTAATTCCCAGTGAGTCCATGCGTTGATAGGTGTACCCACAATATCGTTGCTTGGGAACGCCGCCGTCGCCTCAGCCGACTCATTGTTTATTTCCGCTTCCACGGTGCCGTCTACAGCAATTCGATAATCCCATGTATTAAAATCACCACCGGTCAGGTTAACACCCCAGGTACCTTGGAATGATGCATTTGCATAACCGTTGTATGTATCCGCATCACGGCCAACACCATAGGTTGACCATTCAGTCGAGCCAGTGGCTGCCAGGGGTACACCCATGTTTTGCCATGTGTCCCATTTCATAATGTAATTGCCATTGAACGATTTCAAAGCTGCAGCATCTGATGCCAATCCTTCAAGTGCATAAAACTGGACGCCGGAATTCACGCCCTCATCATAATTGCTACGGATGAGCACACCGTTCGTTCCCATACCTGTTTGAGCTGAGCCGATCGAGAACGCAGTGCCGTCTACGCTAAAGTTTGAATAGTCGACATAATCGATCGAATTTTGGCCCAAATTCGTTGCGTTGACTTTTGCTGCGGCCTCAGAATCAAATGATTCCTCAAACAGTACCGCCGCATCAACGCTAGCTGCAAATCCCAAACCCGCCGCTATACCGGCGCATAATCCTAGTGTTTTCGTCTTCATACTTTTCGTTCCTCTCTTGGATCAAAATTAAATGTGTCTCCGCTATCTCCCAGGCATGCACCGTCTATGTAGGAGTGCGCTGCATGCCATACAATTATTCTGCCCTCAAATTTATCCATATCGCAATGAGCGAATATAAAACTAATAAATAAATGCCTCATGTACGTCTGTATTTGTTATATATCAAATTAAAATACACTTTGAATGTACTGATATATCAATCAATCTCAGCTATGAAGAAATTAGCCAAGTCAATCTTGTGTAACCTGAATGTCACACAAAACAAAGCAATAAACCTTGATATTGATCAAGTGATTGATTGTGAAAACAATGCGCAGAGGGTTAAAAAGATGATTCACACAAAACAGCTTACAAGTTCGTAAAAATGAAATGATACAACACAGACGAACTCGATTAACAAGCGCGGTAAGTTTAACCCGAGTTATAGATCGCGCCAATAAAAATTATGCATTTAATGCGAATAATACGGGTAAATACGAGCGTTTCATTGATTCATTACAGAAAAAACTTAACAATATATCGCAATAATCATCAACATGTATCCGTATTGTTTTGAGGACTTTTTTGTATTTATTTTCAATCGCTTGATGTGTTTTCTTTTCGATTGCATGGTGAGCACGAAGTTGCATAAGCCTGTGTGTTTTAGAAGGACATCGAATCAGTCTGATATGGTAAATTAGGGGGGCATGGGGGGTGGGGAAGGCGAGAATGGGTGGCCTATGTTGCAGGATGGTTTTATAGAACAATCGCGCGAAATTTTCTTGTGGTTAAGCGATCAGGAGATATATTTAGTTGTGGATGGGTTGAGAGAGCATCCGCAATCTCATCGTATATGTGTGGCTTCGTAGAAAAGATCAGCGCCTCCTCCCCCCCCCGGAAACGACAGGAGGCACTGATGCGCGATCGTTTTGTTTGCGCGACATCAGAGAATTGACCATGACTACCGGATAAGGATCAAGAACGATGAGTTTGAATAAACCTTTAGGTATTGCAGCGTTATGTGCGGTTTTGGGAGCTTCAACTGCAGCAACAGCAAATGTTTACGATACAGATGCCGATTTTTATGGCCGCACGGGTGATGTCATAGCCATTGATCTGGCCGCAGCTTTCGGTAGCGGCAGCAACTTCACCGGCCTCACTTTCAATAATGCGCCAGGTTTCGATGTACCCAGCACCACCAACTGGACTGGCGCTAGCTTCACTAACACCGGCAAGTTTTTCATCGTTCCGGATGCCGTCGGCACCACCAGCAACGACCTCAATCTCAATGCAAAAGGTTTTCAAGGCACGCTCACCGGCAATGTGCTCGTAGACGGTGTGCAGAAATCGTTCGAAGTGACGGTACGTGAAGGATATACGGGTGCGGGGCGCGGCGCGGTCGTTGATGCGGATGACAAAGTCTCCGTCGCCGGTCAGCAGCATCGTCTCAACTATTTCGGTTACCCACGTCAGGGCGGCGATTCACTTGTTGTTGACGGCGATTATGGCCCATCCTCCACTTCAGCGGTCAAACTATTCCAAGCCTCATTTAGCAACAGCAAGCCAGCCAACATGGACGGCGTTGTCGGCCCCAACACCACCGCATGGCTCAACGCAGCCAACGCACCGTCTTGGGTTGAACTCATTGATCCAGATCCGCAAACCGGCTATTTCAGTATCAATAACGGCAACGGCAACTTCGATATTCTTCCCGGCCGCGATCCCGGAACAGGGGCTCGCTCTGGTGCAACCCCGCAGCCAGAGCGATGGGCAACAAGCTGGACGGTCGACACGATTGTGGCGGCGTCGGCAGCGGCATCAGGCACGCAAACCTACAACGCGCTTTCAACGGATGACGGTTACGGTTCATCGGCGTGGCATCAAACCCATCAAGGGGGCATGGATGTTGATCTGAATATTCCTGGTAGTGCGATGAACTGGGGTAACGGCACGCTCAGCAGTAGTGAGAAATGGGTTGTTGATACGATGGAAGCCTTCGTAGTTAATGCGGCGACTGGTGTTGAAGCATACAAGATGATTATCAGTAATACGGATATCCGTGATGCGTTTAATGACCGTATGGATGTGCTTGGTTTGAATGCCTACGCGGTCGGCGATTCGTCGGGTGTTCATATCAACCACGTACACATCGATTTACGTTCGACAGGTCGGGTTGCGATGACCGCGGATGCGGCAGGCGATTTTAATATCGATGGTGATGTGAATGCGTCTGATATTGATCTGCTGTACAAGAACATTGGCGGGGACGCGGAAATCTTTAATCTGGCTGCAACCAGCACGCTGGTGACACAGAAGGATGTTGATTTTCTGGTGCGAGATATTTTAAGCACGGAATATGGTGATGCGGATCTGGATGGTGATGTGGATTATCTTGATTTCACAGCACTTATGAATAACTTCACAGGTGAGCTTGCTTACCATGAGGGTATGAAGGGTTGGGCGATGGGTGATTGGGATGGCGATTGGGATGTGGATGCGGATGACCTTTTGATGTTTAGTCAGTATCAGGATGTGACGTTTGATGCGGCGCAGCAGAGTGTTTATGACAGCTTTGTGGCGACGGTTATTCCAGAACCATTGAGCGGAAGTCTTATGTTGTTGGGTGGTTTGGCCTTGCTGAGACGGCGTAAATAAGCGCGTTTGGGCGCACGAATGCGTCTCTTTGCGCACAAAGACAAATTCCAAAAGCTGCGAAAAAATAAGACTTTTTCGCAGCTTTTATAATATTCTCTGTCTGCATCAAAGAGTTATGAATTTTGGTTATAGAAAAAGCGGTGATGTGCTATTTGGGCTGGAAAATAATTATGCTCAAGAATCGAAAACTTTGATCAGTTGTGGGCAAACTTTGGTGAGAAATGGTCATAAAATGTCAAAGAATCGGGTGTAAAAAACTGGTGGTTGAGTCTTCTATAACTTAGTATCTCAATGATACATTGTGTCCTGCGCCCGTGTTGATATTGTTGTTGCATACATGCAGCGTATGATTAGACGTGGCGGGTTTGAGGGATAGAAAGCTACGGGCGATGAGCGGTATTGATTTTGATGTGATGCGGGATGAGCTTTGCGATGTGTTTGATACGAAGATGTGGGCAAAGGTGGAATCGCGGGTTCAGTATGAGCATCATCGGCTTGCATTGGCGGCGGGCGTGAGACGGGTGTTGGCGATTGCGGAGGGTGTTGGCGAGCAGGTTGTGGCGGTTTATTTGGGAGGGTCGATTGCAAAGGGTCGCGAGCGCGTAGACTCGGATGTTGACCTGATGGTGGTGTTGGATGAGGCGAGCTGGGAGCGGAGGCGCGTGGCGCGAGATGTTTCATTTATTTGGTTTGATATCTTGCCGGGCTGGGAGAATTATGCGGAGGGGCGGTATGTGCCAGTGGGGTATGTAGAGCGGGTCATGGCGGAGGGGAGTGAGCCAGCGATGAATGGGGTGGACGGGGTGATGTGTGTTTGGGGTCAGGATGTTTTGGGTGAGGTGACAGGTGTCTATGCGAGAGATAGGCATGAAGAAAAGATGGCGTCTTTCTGGGCGCAGTTGCAGGGGAATCGGTATTGTTTTTGGGAAGAAGGTAAGCGGATGGGGGAAGTGTATTTGAAGAGTAAGGCGGCGATGGAAGTGGTGCTGTTTGGGATGCGTGTGATATTGGTTGAGAATGATATTGTATTTGAATGTCATAAGCAGTTGATGACGCAGGTGAGGGGGGCAGTTAAGAAGCCTGTAGGTATTGAGGATAAAGCGGGGCGGTTGCTGCGCGAAATGAGTGATGAGGCGATGGATGATTTTTATCATTCATTGTTGACGTGGTGGGAAGGATTGGGCGGTGGGCGACGGGCGCTTGAGGCGGATGAGATGGTGTCGCTGTATCAGCTGGATTGTGAGATGAGCTGGTACACCGGCCGACATGCGGTGACGGATTGGTAATGATGGGGATATGTGTGTGTGGAGGGGGGGGTGATAATATGTATTTGGACATGAATGAGTGATTGGGCCGCGATTGCTGCGCGGATATTGGTGAATAGGTCGATAGCATTCAGACTGGTTGAGGGGCAAGATTGCGGCGAGTGATATGGGTTTGTAGGAAAGGTTGTGGTTATGGGTCAGCGTGATGAGATGCAGATTACCGGAATTGATGCGCTTGAAGTGCTGGATTCAAGAGGAAATCCAACGGTGAGAGTGTTCTTGCAAGCTGGGCACGGTGGAGCAGGGGGGGGAGCGAGGCATGGTGTGCGCGTGAGCGCGACCGTGCCTTCAGGCGCGTCGACGGGTGAGTATGAGGCGGTGGAACTGAGGGATGGTGACCGTAAACGGTATGGCGGCAGAGGGGTGCAGGAAGCGGTGAGTCATGTGCGGGGTGAGCTTCGAAACGCGCTGGTAGGGGTGGACGTGCGGGATCAGAGGCGGATTGACCGGATGATGATTGAATTGGATGGAACGGCGAACAAAGAGCGGCTTGGAGCGAATGCGATATTGGGCGTATCAATGGCGGTCGCGAAGGCGGGAGCGGTGATGTCTAACTTGCCGCTGTATGCTTATCTGGGAGGTGTGGGGGCGACGCGTATGCCAGTGCCTTGTATGAATATATTGAATGGCGGGGTGCATGCGGATAACAGTGTGGATTTTCAGGAGTTCATGATCGTGCCGGTGGGTGCTGCGTGTTACTCGGAAGGACTGCGGTGGAACGTTGAGGTTTTCCATGTTTTAAAGAGTATTTTGAAAGAGCGTGGGCTTGCGACGAGTGTTGGGGATGAGGGCGGGTTTGCGCCGAACTTGAAGAGTAACGAGGAGGCGTTGGAGTTGATTGTGGAGGCGATCGAGAAGGCGGGTTATAAGGCGGGAGAACAGATTGCGTTGGCAGTGGATTCGGCGGCGACTTCGTTTGCGATGCCGCAAGAGGAGGGGCAGTATGTGATGAAGTGGTCGGGGGGCGGAGTGAAGGATCGTGAGGGGATGATGTCGGTGTATGAACGGCTTTTAGATGAGTTTCCGATCGTGCTTTGGGAAGATCCGTTTGGTGAACATGACTGGGAAGGTTTCAGGTTGTTTACAGAGCGTTTCGGCGATCGGATCGAAGTCGTGGGGGATGATAACTTTGTGACGAATGTGCAGTTTATAGAGCGAGGGATTGCGGAGAAAACGGCGAATGCTGCGCTGATTAAATTAAATCAGATCGGGACGGTGACGGAAACGATTGCGGCGGTGAAGAAGTGTCGGCAGGCGGGGTGGCGGTACTTCTTGTCTCACCGATCGGGAGAGACGGAAGATACGTTTTTGGCGGACTTTACGGTGGCGATGGATGGTGGGCATTTGAAGAGCGGATCGGCGTGCCGCAGTGAGCGGATTGCGAAGTATAACCGGCTGCTTGAGATTGAACGGCAGCTTGGAAAGGATGGGTCGTATTATTGGGGGTAGGGGTTAGGTCGTTTTGCTCTAATCGAAGGTTAGTTGGTGGGTAATGGGAGGTTGTTGAGTCTGAGGAATGAGAGCTTATCCCAGTAGCCGCGTTGGGTGATGATTTTATCGTTTTGGATATGGAAGAAGCCGCAGCCGCGAAGGCCAGAGGGGTCTTTCCATTCGAGGATGGCCCATTCGCCGTCTTCGAAGAGGTTTTCGACGATGCACGTCATGTTGGCGAGTGCGAATTCTTTGATAAAGAAGTGTTTGATGGCTTGCTTGCCATGAAGAGGCGGCTCGGGTGCTTGGTGATTGATGGCGTTGTCTGCGTAGAAGCTGGCTAAGCGTTCTGGGTCAGCTTGATTGAAGGCTTGGATCCATTGTTGGACGAGTTGCTTGGGCTTCATGTTTGATTGTATGCGTTGTGTTGGGGTCAGTATTGTCGAATTTTGCGGTACATCTGGACATGCGGGCCGACGTTGGGGATGTCGAAGGGAGGAGTGACGGTGATCCAGCCATGGTTTTGGTAGAAGGATGCGGCGTGGGTGCGTGCATTGCACCAGAGGTCGGTGGTTTGCATGGGGATGGATTGATGGGTTTCGATGTAGTTGAGCAGGAGTGAGCCGATACCTTTTTTGTGGTGATCGGGGTGGACGGCCATGCCTCGGAGTTGTCGGGCGCGCATGCCGATGGTTGAGAGGAGTTCGGGGTGGAATTCCTGGAAGTCTTTGGTGGTGGGTATATCGGGGTTGATGATGAAGGGTTTGTCGAGGAGTGTGGCGCAAGCGACGAGGTTGCCTTCGGTGTCGTAAGCGGCGAAGTGGGAGGTTGAGGGATCATCGTCGCCAAGGAAGTCGGCGGATTCGAGGGGACGGTTGGGGCGTAGGACGTGGTGTCGGAGCGGGAGGATTTCTTTTGCGGAGACGAGGTTGATTTGGATGTTTGGTCCTGAGCGGAAGTAGAAGCCGTCGATGTTGTAGGCAGGTGTACTCATGGGCGGATGGATGAAGTCGGTGTGTACTTGGAAGAACAAACGACTTGTATTTTACGGGGGAAAGTGTGGGAATGTCAGGTGAAGGGGCGAGTGAATGTGAGAAAATTTTGGACGAATTTCGTACGGGTTTGTGCACATAAACAAGAAAATTAGAAGGGGAGGTTTATTTGAGAACGAATTTCGTCAAGGATGCGGGCAGTTCGGAGTGAGAATTCGGGGGTGATGAAGGGGGGAGCATCGTTGAGGATGGTATCGGCGAAAGCGTCGGCTTCAAGTGCGTAGAGGGGCTTGTCGTTGGGTGTGTTGATGTTGAAAGATTGCTTTTGGTTTGGAGAGCTGCCGGTGGGTTTGGCGAGTTTGTCTTGTTTAGAAGGGATGTTGTGGTCGATGTGGAAGGTTGCGTTTTGGACGGGAGGTTTCCAGGGGACTGGGATTTGGATGTAGCCATTGTCGCCTGAGATGTAGGTGGTGTTGTCCATTTGTGCGGTCATGCCGGAGACGAAGGAGACGATGAGGTTGTTTGGGAATCGGAGTGTGACGGCGGCATAGTCGTCGATGCCTGATTCGTGGAGGTGGGCGATGGCATGGATTTGTGAGGGGTATGAGCCGGGGGAGGTGGTAGCGTCGGCGACGAGGAGTGCAAGTGTGACGCAGTAGCAGCCGATGTCCATGATGGAGCCGCCTGCGAGTGCGGTTGAGAAACGTGAGTTGTTTTCGGGGTAGGCAACGGAAAAGGAAAACGAAGTGCGGAGTAGTTTGGGTGTGCCGATGTCACCGTTTTTGATGGATTGGATGTAGGTTTTAGTGAGTGGATGGGTGAGGTACATGAAGGCTTCAGCGAGGTGGCGGTCATTTTGCTCAGCGGCTTGGAACATTTCGGTAGCTTGTTGCGTGGTGACGGCAAGAGGTTTTTCGCAGAGGACATGCTTGCCAGCATTGAGGGCGCGGATAGTCCATTCGTGGTGATAGTTGTTGGGGAGGGCTACGTAGATGGCGTCGATATTCGGGTCGTTGATGAGATCGTCGTAAGAGTTGTGAGGTTTGGGGATGTTGTAGGTATTTGCAAAGGTGAGGGCATTGCGGGGGTCACGTGAGGCGACGGCATGGATGGTGGAAAGGGAGGCGCCTTCCTGTACGCCGTGGGCGAATTGGCGGGCGATGTTGCCGGTGGAGAGGATGCCATATCGGAGTTTGTGTGGGTGATCTGCCATGTGATAAGTGTTACGGGGAATTGGAGGCTGGTCAAGTGGTAATGCTATAAAATGAAGTGAAGGTAAAGGTTAGGGTATAGCCTTTTAGTGATCTATCATGAGGCTATTCGATGATTAGGTGTGAAGATGGGTAAGGGAGATTAGGCTTGACCCTTGAGCCTGTAGCGTAAGCCGAGGTTGATGATGCGTGTAAGGAGTTTTTCGTAGGAGATGTTTGCGGCTTCTGCGGACTCGGCGAAGTCCTCCCCATAGGCGAGCTCGGGGTTGGGGTTTGCTTCGAGAAGATAGATTTTGCCTTCTGGCGTAAGGCGGAGGTCCATGCGTGCGTAGCCTGAGAGCATGAGGGCTTTATAGGCTCGCTTGCAGAAGCGGGGGATTTCGGTGAGCAGATTTTCGGGAAGTTCCTTGGCGAGTGAGGAGTCGATGCCGACCTGTTTGCGGTATTTGAGATCCCATTTAATGCGGCCGGTGGCGATACGTGGTGCATCTTCGCGGAGCTTTTTAAATTCTAACTCCCAGATAGGGTAGGTTTCTAGGCGATCATTGCCAGAGACGGCGACGTAGAGTTCGCGGCCTTCGATGTATTGTTCGGCGATGGCATCGGTGGTGAGTGTGCGGTGGATGAAGTCGACGCGTTCGGCGAGTGCTTCGTCGTTGTAGACAATGGATGCTTGGGAGATACCGACGGAGCCTTCTTCGGTGAGTGATTTGACGATGAGTGGGAATTGGAGCTTGGAAGGGCGGCGTACTTTTTTGTAGATGGGGAAGACGTGGAATTGAGGGACGCGGATGCGGTGATAGCGGCAGATCATTTTGGAGAGCGCTTTGTTATGGGCGAGCATGAGTCCGCGTGGGTTGCAGCCGGTGTATGGGGTTTTGAGGAGTTCGAGGAATGAGACGACGTGTGCGTCGTAGACGCCGATGCCGTGAAATTCTTCGAGAAGGTTAAAGACGATGTGGGGGTTGAATTCATCGACAGCGTCTTTGATGCGTTCGAGGTTGGAGGTGACGCCGAGGGGTTGGATGTCGTGGCCCATCTCGCGGAGTGTGGCGGTGACATCGAATTCGGTTTTATAGGGGAGTACTTCCTCATCGGTAAGCCCCTCAATGGAGTCGGGGGGGATGAGGTCGGAATGCATGAGGATGATAATACGTTTCTTATTCATAACAATATGTGCATAGCGGACTTGGCTACGACAGATGTACTATTTTAGCTTAAATATCGGTAAAAGGGGAGAGGGTTATAAGTTGAGGTTTGATGGGGGTTTGCTGTGACTAGAGGCGTGTGTTGAGTTGTTTAGAAGTACTGACGATGAGGTCAAATCATCGGTTAGATATGGGCTAATCAGTAGATAGGTTGTGATGCGGTTGTTTATCGGTCTAATTGAAAGTTAGAGTGGGAGGCGGAAATGGCCGGAGTGGATGTAGTTCATGGTCTGGACGGTGAGCATGATGTAGGCTTGGGGAAGGGTGAGGTGATCGGTGTGCTTGCAGCGAAGACGGAGTTCTTTGCAACGGTCGATCATGTCACGGAGGACCTGGTCAATGGTGTAGGGGTGGGCGGCGGTCCAGTGGGCGACAGTGCTGCGGAGTTCGGGTGCGTAATCACGGAGGAAGGCAGCGGCAGTTTTGCGTCGCGTGTATTTGGCCTCGTTTGAAAAGAGTTTGGTGAGATCGGTGTCGAAGAAGGATGGGAATTCGTCGGCGAGAGTGAGTTTGCGTGTGCGGTAGTATTCGCGGAGGGTTTGTTGGTTGTGTGTGATGGGTTCAATGAATTGCTTAGAACGGATTTTAGTAGGGGAGCCGGCGACTTCGGTCATGAGGGTGTCGATGTAATCGAGCTTGCGGAGGGCAGGCCAATTTTTGTAGTGGTTTCGCCAGTTGGATTTTGGGGTCATCCAGACGGCGAAGGTTTCAGCGAAATCTTCGGCGGGATGGGCTTGCGCATACCAATAGTCGAGGTGGTGGACGAATTTTTGAGAGTTGGGTTTGGGTTTATAGGTTTCGGGGTAGGGGGTGGCGTATGAGCCGAAGAGGTCGCGGTAGGCTTTGCGATAGTGTAGGCGGTAGGCGGTGTTAATGGCGTGGCCGGCTTCGTGACGGAGGATTTTGAGGCATTCGGATTCGGAATTACCTTCGGCTTGAAGCATTTGCTTCTTTTCGAGTTTTGCGAGCCTGGGATGTGCGAGATAGAAGGGGATGGCGATGCCGGGGACACCGTCGGGGGAGAACCATTCGGTTGAGAGCCAGCAGTGGGGTTTGAAGTTGGTGAAGCCTTTGCGATCGAGCTCGTTGTACAGACGATCAATGCGGTGGCGTAAAGGTGCGGCGGCGGGTGAATTAAGTGTGATTTTGAGGTCACAGAAGCGGAGGTCAAGAAGATCGGAATCGGTATAACGGGCCCAGCAGGGTGCAGGGGACGTTGGAGAGGTGTGTGTGATGCAGCGAGATTTTCGGCCGTTGGTTGCCATGTCTAACCAGTGAATAGTTGTGTGGTTGAAGTTGTATTGTGGAGGTTCAGTTTAGGGTATCGGCGAGGTGAAAGACAAGCTTAAATATTGCGGCGTGATGTAGAAATGTTTATGCGGTTTTACTGTGTTGAGGTGCGCGATGGATGGGGTCTTTATTGGAGGGCATCGGTGAGGAGCTTGATGGATTTTTGGTCTGTGAGATGGGATTTGCCGAAGCCGGGGAGGGCACCTGCGGTGATGGCTTGTTGTTGTGATTCGGGGAAATTTGAGATGAGTAGAGAGCGGGGCGGGTTGGGTTGCTGGTTGAGCTGAGCAATGAGTTCGATGCCAGTGGGGAGTTTGAATGCTCGCGGGATAACGCGGTTGATAAGTAGGAGTGCGTCTGGGGAGAGATAGGGGGTGAGTTCTTTGGGTGATTGAGCGGCATGTATGGGGAGGTCGGTGTGTTTTTTGATGAAACGTGTGAGGTTGGCGGTGTCGAAGCCGCAGTGTCCGACGAGGATGATCTGTGTGATAGGCATGGGCAGATTGTAATGGATCTGTGTCGGATCGGATATGCGAAAATGGGATGTATGAAGGGGAGAAGGGATCAGTGTGCGTCAACGAGGTTGAGCATTTCGTGCATTGCGTTGAAATCTTCGGTACGGCCGCGTTGATCGAAAGATTTGATGAGGTTTAGGATGATCCGGCGTAGCCATTGGTGATGGGTGACGGGCTGGAAGATATCGGAAGGGTCGAAGAGTTGGCCGGTCATTTTGTGGGCGCGTCGTGTGACTTCGTTACCGGTCATCATGCGGCCAGAGAAGAATGGGTCGATGAGCTGGACGGAAGGGGGGGCGTTCTCCATTTCGGAGACAGTGACTTGGACGATGAAGTGTCCGGGGACGCCGATGCCATCGACTTGTAGACCGAGTTGTTCGAGGATGTATTTGTAGACGATGGAGAGGGTGTTGGGGAGGCCGCGCCGGGTTTTGATGACGTATGGGATATAGGAGTGTTTGGGGTTGTAGTAGTCGTGTCGGCAGCCTTTGAAGCGTTCTTCGGTGAAGAGGACTTCGTGGGCATGGGCGATGATGGCACGGTGGTGAGAGGAATTAAGTCGAGCGGCGATTTTATTGGTGAGTTCCATGAGATCGCGTTCGATGGCTGCGATGCGTACCTCTTCTAACTCATGCATAGACACAGCAATTGCGGCACGGAGAAGATTCTGTGTGCAATCGATATTCGCGAGTTGGTCGGCAAGAAACTCGTAGGCTTCGAGCCGACAGTGCATGGGTTGTGGGGTATGGCTTGGAACGCTCATCGGGGCAATTTTCTCCCTCGCCGGAAATATGAGAACGGGAGTATTATTGCACAGTTTGAGGTCGTTGTCAGGTTGAGGGTGTGGTTTGAATTGCAGGTTGTGTGGATGTTGAGTTTATGAGGTTGATTGTGTGAAGATTAAATGGTGTTAGTTGGCTTTAAAGGGGTGAAATGGCGCGTTTTTGCGTTTATTTTTTGAGGACACGGGCTTTGAAGAAAGACGCGAAAGTGATGAGGAAGTAGATGAGCGCGAGGATGGAGATTGCGGCTTTTTCCACGGCGGCAAGTGGGCGTTGGAGGGTTTCGTGGCCGGGTGCTGCGGTGAGGTAGTCGAAGGCGGGGCCGTAATTGGAAAGGAAAGCGAAGAAGAGGATGAGCGATAGCAGTGCGGCAGCGTGCATGGTGTGCATGCGGAGTTTAGGCTTGCTGGCAAGGAAGGCGATGATCGCGAAGAGTATGGCGATGACGAGGGGTGGGATGAGGGCGGTGGGTGTGGCGAAGTTGATGATAGTGTAGAAGGTTAGTCCCAGGGCAAGATAAAGGGCGGCGAATAGGGTTGTGATGATGATCATGGGAATCTCTCGATCGTGTTTGTGGGTTGGGGTTGTGCCTGCCTAACGGTTTGATCGGTGAATGTATTTCAGCGGGATGGCGATGTGGAAAAAAGCTAGAATTATGCGATCGTGTGTTTTGCAGGATGATTCTTTTATTGAGTCATTGGTTGCTGTGGGTACATGACACTTTATGTTGGCTTGTTGGTGATGTCTTTGGGGAAATAACCGAGATAATTAGGCTAATCGCAGGTTTGGATTGTGGAGAGCCAATTGATGTAATCGGCGGGGAGGTTGTGGTGTGTTGCGCCTCGAATGATGGTTTGGAGGTACTCGGTTGATGGTGCGAAGTGCTCGTGAGGAGCGAGTGTTTGAGGGATTGCAAAGTAGGTCCATGCGGAAGTGTATTTATATGGAGTGGGTGCGCTAGGGGTGGGGATCTTTACGTGAATGAGTTGGCGAAGGTAGCGGGGGATGTGTGTGTGCTCGCATTGGTCGAGTTTGAGTAGATCTGAGTCCGAGAGAGCGTAGAGGAAGCCGTGGATGCGGGTAGGTGGTGTGAGCGATAGGAGTTTAAAGGGGAGTGAGGTTAGCGAGATTGAGGCGACACCGCCGCGGGTGACGGGGATTTTTGCGAGGGGGAATGTCAGGTAATAATCGTCGATATATGCAGCGTGAATGGGTTTAGATTGTGGACAGCGTGTTTGAAGCTGAACAGGATCGAGGTTTGAGCCGTATGCAAAGTAAGTGTGCATTGGGGGATTTTAATCAATTTGGTTAGATGGTGAAGGCTAATATGACAGGAAGAAGCAAATGATTTGGATAAAATGGTTGAATGGGTGGTTGGACTAAGGCAATTACGGGGCGAAAGTCGGAGGGTTCGGGTATGATAGGCGGTAAAATGGGGAGGTATAAGTGAGTGAGGGAGATGTTGATGGGTGGTGTTGCTAGGATAATGATCAGCATAGATATTGCTGATGAATGAACAATACTAACTGGAGAAACCAGCATGGACATGAAGAAGTTAGCAGTAAGTGGGTTGCTTGGACTCGTGATGGCGAGCGCTCCACTGCTTGTATGGGCTCAAGACGGTGATGAAGCTGCGAAGCCTGAGGTTAATATGCAGGACTTGGTTGCTGCGATGCCGGCAGAGGTTGATGAAGCGAAGGCAAGCTATGCGATTGGTTTGAATCTTGCGTATCAACTTCAGAGCCAAAAGGATCAGCTTGAGCAATTGGGTATGGGGATCAATATTGATGAAGTCCTCAAAGGTGTTCAAGCTGGGTTGAGTGCCGACGAAGAAGATTGGGCGATGACGAAGGACGAGGCTCAGACTGCATTGCAGGCTTACTTCCAGCAGGCGATGCTGAAGCAGATGGCTGAAGCGGAGAAGAAGCAGGCTGAATTAGGGAAAACGGCAGGCGTTGATGCTAGTTCAGATTTCTTGAAGAAAAATGCTGAGCGTGAAGGTGTTGTCGTGTTGCCTAGTGGTTTGCAGTATGAAGTAATTGAAGAAGGTGAAGGCGATTCGCCGACTGAAGCAGACACGGTGAAGGTAGATTATGAAGGCAAGCTGGTTGATGGGACTGTGTTTGACAGTTCATTTGCACGTGGTGAGCCGATTGAGTTTCCACTGAATGGCGTCATCAAAGGTTGGACTGAGGGCTTACAATACATGAAGCCGGGTGCGACGTATATGTTGTATATTCCGTCGGATCTTGGTTATGGTGAACGCGGTGCTCCGCCGAACATCCCTGCGAATGCTGCTTTGATATTCAAAGTTCAGTTGCATGATGTGAAAAAAGCTTCGACTGAATAAAAAGCATGATAATGATTAGAATTTTTAAGAGCAGCGATTCATCGCTGCTTTTTTTGTTTGGCTAATGACGTGTTAGATGGATGTGAAAATAATCGGAATCAGGGTTGTGTTTAACATTGTTTTTACAAATAGATAACGTGGGGTTTGCATGGTTAGAAATAGATAAGGCTGGGTGCTAGGGGGTGTTTGGAGGAGTAAACTTATGTGCGTGAGATGAGATTAGGTTGTGAGCGTATGGGGTGTCGGGCGGACTCATGAGCGAACACACAGGAGGCTGACAAAGTGTCGGCAGTCAAAGATGAAGCTGAAATACCGAACGGTTTTTATCTCGGACATTCATTTGGGTAGTAATGGAAGCCAAGCGAAAGAGGCAGCCAAGTTTTTGAAATGTGTTGATTGTGAGAAACTGTATTTGGTGGGTGACATTATCGATATGTGGCGGCTGAAGCAGCGGTGGTATTGGCCTGCTGAGCATAACGAAGTTGTGCGGCGAATCTTGAAGATGATTAAGCGGGGGACAGAAGTGGTATTTGTGCCGGGGAATCATGATGAGGCGGCAAGGCAGTATTATGGTTTGGAGTTTGGTGGTGTGAAGGTTGAGCCGTTTGTGGTGCACGATGGTGGAGATGGAAAGAGATACTTGGTGACACACGGAGATCAGTATGATCTGGTGGTCAAGCACTCAAGATTTTTATCGGTGCTGGGGAGCGTGGCATACGAGTGGTTGATACGAATCAATACTTGGTACAACAAATGTCGTGCATTATTGGGGTATAAATACTGGTCAGTGTCAGCTTACATGAAGTTAAAGGTAAAGCATGCTTGCACTTTTATTAGTCGTTTTGAAGAAAGGTTGATTGCTGAGGCTAGAAGGCAGGAGTTGGATGGTGTGATTTGTGGGCATATTCATCATAGCGATCGGATTGAGGATGAGGATGTGGTTTACCTGAATTGCGGAGATTGGGTGGAGAGTTGTACTGCGATAGTCGAGGATTCGACGGGGCGGATGGAGATTGTTAACGGGCTAGACATAGTCCAGGAATGGGAGATTGAGAAAGAACTGAGACGGAAGGAGAAGCTGGCTCAGTTGGAAATGGCGGGGGAATGTGCTATGGATATGGCGGAAGAGTTAGATGTGGATTGGGAGGAAGATGATGAAGAGGAGGGAGAGATGCTGCTGCCAATGGGAGGGCGGTGGCGATATCTTTTGAAGAAGTAGTTTTGCCATTACTTTTTAGATGTGCGTAAGGTTTAGGTGCTACTAATCACGAGATAGGTTTAGGGGGAATAGAGATGTGAACTGCCTCAGGCTGCCTTATCATTTTGGTATAGCAGACTGAGGCAGGTTTTTTGGTGGTTGATGAGTTTCGTTTGATGAGGGAATTTCAATTGGTAGGTCTTCAAGGCCTATTGAGTGAGCATATGAAAGGATGAGTTCCTCGGGTGTGATATCATTTGTTGATTTAAGAGCTTTATGCCAAGGTTTTTTGTTTTTGATTTGCGTAAGAAGATAAATGAAGTTGTCCTGACTGCGAGACATGAGAGAACGCGTGAGCTCTAATGCGATACCATAGAATTCTGGCTTGAAGCGGTAGTCACTGAAAAAATCAGATGGTAAATAGCCAATTTTTTGTAGATAGTTTTTACTGAGCAGTTTTTTTGTACGGAAAGAAGGTGCATCGCCTAAGATTTGGTTCGCAGCCCATTCAGAGATGCCTTCGTTTAACCATGTTGGGATACGGACGGATGTTTTGTAGCGGTGAATGATGCCATGCATGGTTTCATGTATGAAAAGTTGCTGCATGAAAAGCTGGTCTTTGAGCGAATATAAAGCAAGGCGTACTTCGCCTGTGTAGTGTTGGTGGCAAAGGGCGGCTTCAAATGTGATCTTGTTTTTATAGAAGGTTTTTTCGAACTCTATAAATTGCTGCTTTTTATTGAACAGATAGATTGATGCTTTGCCAGCCCAAATGTTGTAGTTATGAGGTAATTTAAGTAAGCGAATCAGCTTTTTATACATTGAATCAAGTTGATTACGCCAATGCGTGGCATTGTTTTTCGGTAGATCGGTGTAGAGGAGAAAGTAATCTGTCTCGTATAGTGTGAGGTTGATGTTAAGTTGTTCATTTACTTGTTTAGCATATCGTTTTTCTGCTTTGATGCATGATTGCATGTTATTTGAGTTGGTAGGCATCCATGAGTAAGTTTCTTGCGCAGTTTGATCACTTGCTGTGGTGCCAGTAGCGGGCAAAAGTATACACATCACGACGATGCATAGAGTTGTGATTGTTTTATGCGTTTTCATGTATTTGATGCCAAGAACAGGAGAGGTTGTGATTATAAAATGAGATATGCTAAACCCCTATGGAAAAAGGGTTTTTGCGAAAAATGCCATGAATGGGATGCGACAAATTATGCTGACGCGGCAGTTATACAGAATTGAATTCAGATAAATAACACCCACATTTATGATGTGGGTGTCCGTGTTTTAGGTTGATGATGGCGGTATGCGGTTATCGTCTTCGATTTCTGCGAGAACGTGAACGGCTTTTTGAATTGTCTCGTTCTTTAGGCAATTTGTCTTGGTAGATGTGGTCTTGCTTGTAAGGAATACTGGCTTGGCTACGTTTAGTCGGTGCCTTCATTCGCTTTTTGTTGTCGTTGAGATTGTAGATACCGTCATGAGGTGATCGTGGATCCCAAATGATGCTGCCTTCGATATCGATGTAACCGAAATTGGGGAATTGTGAAATGCGTGCGGTGTCAAAGTAATAGGGCAGGGCATCAGCAAACTGTGGTGGGATGATATTTTCACCTTCACGGTTGATGAAGCCGTATTTGTTATTGACCTTAATCATGGCAAGAACTTCTTGGAAGTCATAAGCTTCGTCGTATTGTGGCTCGATGACTGTCTTGCCTTCTTTGTTGATGTAACCCCATTTACCGTTTTTCCTGACGGCTGCAAAGTCGCTGAAATATGGGCGAACTTGCTCGAATTGAGGTTCTGTGACTAACTCGTATTTACGGTTAATGAAACCCCATAAGCCATTTTTTT
Source organism: Poriferisphaera corsica (assembly GCF_007747445.1). Lineage (NCBI taxonomy): Bacteria > Pseudomonadati > Planctomycetota > Phycisphaerae > Phycisphaerales > Phycisphaeraceae > Poriferisphaera > Poriferisphaera corsica. The sequence goes on along the minus strand of NZ_CP036425.1, from coordinate 3,337,904 downwards.
CAATGGCAGCCAAGCCATCTGAGAAGCTCGAAAGCGTATCGAATTGATTGTTCTTGACTGTGTAAACGAATTCACCTTTGCGATCGATGTAGCCAAGTGTTTTGCTAGATCTCGTTGATGTGCGTGCAACCGCAACGTTTTCTGAGAATGAATGCGCGAGGTCAAATTTAGCAGGGATCATTACTTTGCCGACACGGTTCATGTAACCGATGAGATTGCCTTTTTGGAAAGCGGCTAATCCTTCTCTGTATCTTAATGCACCATCTAGTTCGAGTGGAACTGTTTGGATGCCGATTCTATTGATGAAGCCGTATTTGTTGCCATCGGAGATAATGGCAACGCCCTCTGCAAAATGGTCGGCCCATGCGTAGATGGGTTGAACGAGCCATTCAATTTGGCCACTGCCGGAGTTGTAAGTGATAAATCCCGTTCGGCCACCGACAACGATGCGCATGATGCCTGCGTATTGGACGTCAGCCCAATCGAATTGTGGGAAGATGGTGATTTCACCGCGTTGATTAATATATCCCCATTTATTGTTGATATTAATGGGGTAAAAATGGTCATCCCATTCGGCTTTTTTGAGATACGCTCCATCACCTACGTACTTGCTGCCAAAGATTTGCTGAAAATCATCATTAATCTGAGCGTGCGCGTGTGTACACAACAATGTGGCGAATAACAGGATTAGCGAAATGAATCGTTGCATTTGCATGATGACGCTTGTAATCCAGACTGCTCTCAGGAATGGATCAATGTTGGTGTGATGAAAAATCACCAGCTCAAAGTCAGGAATCGGGATGGCATATGCCGCCTAATGGTCGGTAAAGAAAATGTTTCGCGAAACCTGCTGTCAAAGAAATTGTCAGTGCAAGCGAGAGGTAGACCAAAACCTGACAATACCCGAGCTGAATACTGTGGGCTATTGTAGCAGATTCTGGAAAAGAGTGTTTGCTGTATTTTGGTCTTTTCAGGCTTTAAGTGTTTGCGATTCGGGGCTTTGTGGTAGCGATATGCTGAAATAATGACAGGATATTGGCGGCCGAAAACGTGTGAGAATGACGCGAATAATATATTTGGCCGAATGCAGGCAAGATCGACACCCTCCGGTATTTTGTAGGTGCGACCTTGTATTAGATAGCGTATTGATACGGGTGATGTCGAAATTTTGAGTATGTGGAGGCATTCCACTGAGCAGTTTACACTGAAAATATGGGAAGCCAGTCTTGGAGATGATGAATCTATTAGCTATTAACCGTTACTCGAAAAATGGGAAAAGAATTATTTGGCAGAATATGAAAGATGGAGTTGGTGCGGATGGATATTTGGAGGAATTACGATGTTCTTGCAGGTGGTTATGTGCTGACGTACTGTAGCGGCCGCGCCTTGCGCCGACGTCCAGCGTGACGAGATAGGCCTTGTTTGAGGTGTGTGTGGATGCTGATATTGGTGTTGATTGCTTCATTAATATCAGCACAGTCTTGTGTTGATAGACGTTCGTTGACGTCGTTGTTTTCTAGTTTGTTGAGAATGTCGAGGAGAACTTGAATGGCTTGGATGGTTTGCTGTTTCGCCTCAAGGATAAAGTTGCCAAAGATATTGTGATGATTGACTTCTTCATCTTCTTCGACCCAATGTATCGAAACCGGTAGATTGGAAGTGATGGCGTCAAGCAAAGCGGCACGAACACGTTGATCTTCAATCCGGTGGATGAGCGTGATGTAATCGTTGATGTCTGGGTGAGATTTGTTCTCGAGCCAGCGATATATTGTTGAATTTCCGCGGCCGGTCGCTTCTTCGATCTCTTTAACAGTGATCATTTTTCTATCAAGTAATTGTCTTAAGCACTCTGCTATCATGGTCATCCCCAAGGGTCATCGCAACTAGAAACATGTAGTGCGATGTTATCGATGTGTGTTCATTGATGAGACACGAAGGCGACGAAATGAATAAAGAAATTTGATATGCAGCAGCAAATCCGTCGTCTGTTTTGTTACTACTAGAATGACTTGGAGTTAGGAAAAAGAAAATCGGATATTACACGCAAGGCAATGCGGGCATACCTGATGGAATAATATTTTATAAAAGGTTTGCAGTTGAACGAGGTATGATGTCGCACCTTGTTCTAATCATTGTTTTCGTTGAGATTGAGCGAAGCAGAGTTGATGCAAAATCGTTTTCCTGATGGAGCAGGGCCGTCATTGAAGACATGTCCGAGATGTCCTCCGCATTTCGCGCACATCACTTCGACGCGAACCATGCCATGCGACATGTCTGTTTCAAGCTCGACATTTTCGGGAGATATGGCTTCGAAGAAGCTCGGCCAGCCTGAGCCTGAGTCAAATTTGGTATTTGACTCAAATAGCTCTGTCCCGCATCCCGCACAACAGTAAGTGCCATGTTTCTTACTATTGTTGTAAGTTCCGGTGAAAGCACGCTCTGTGCCCTTTTCACGGAGAACGTGGTATTGCTCAGGTGTAAGTTTTTCTTTCCATTCCTGTTCAGATTTGCTGATCTTGTCTTGCATCTTATTTGCTCATCTCCACTATAATTATGGAACAAGTACAGGGCTTGGACACTTCATCATTGTGGCGACAATTGACATATTCCACAAGTGTTTACCCAAACTTCCTGTTATGTTTATGTTATGTCATTGACGTAATCGTTATAACCATGCTATTGGGTTTTGAAGATGTGTGATCGTAAAAAGAGTGTTGAGCAGCTGGAGCGTTTGGCTGTTGAAGTATTTTTGGAAGACGATGAGTCGAAGCTGGCGATCTTGTGGCAGGATGTGGCTAAGAAATTGAGAGAGATCGATACGGATGTCATGCGTCATCTTCAGATAGTGCGAGATCGTGATATAGATGAGTTCAACGATCTGCTCGAACAGATAAAACTTCCTTCAAAACCGGAACCCATTTCAATGGGTATACCCACAGCATTAACCGAAACGGATCTGCCACCTTTGGCCCCGATTGAGGAAGATGAAGATGAGGGAGAAGACGAAGAAATTGATTGGCTGTCCGATGTAATGCTCAAGCAGGCCATGCGGGCATTTAGGCGGCGGCTCAAGCTAAAGTTAGATGCAGCGACGAGCCGTGAGGCGGAGCAAATGTTTGCCATTCAGCCGCCGGCAACCTACCCGCAAGCTGTTTGGGAGGAGCTGGTTAAGCGAAGGCAATTGCTTCAGGAGGGCAAGGGGTTCTATCGATTACCGAATGATTGAGCGTTGACCGGCAATGATTTCGTCGAAAAAAACGCTACAATATGCTGCTTAATCATAGAATCACCCACACACCAATAATCTCAGGAGTTAATCATGAGCATGATCGCAGTGATCAAACAACGTGTCCGCAAAGCCATGCTGGAACGAAACGAACTCGAAAAAAGTATCCTCAAAGTCGCACTGGGTGATTTGGAAACCGAAGCTAGTCGTTCTGTCGATCCGATGACCAACGAGCGTTGCGAAAAAATCATCCGTAAGATGGTGAAGTCATCTAACGAAACGATTAGTCTTACAAAAGACAAGGCGATGGCAGAGAGATGCAAAGCCGAGATCGTGATTTTAGAAACGCTTCTGCCCAAGACTTTAACCGTTGATGAAATCGTTGCTGAGCTCGAATCCGTGAAGGATAATGTGGTTGCTGCAGGCAATGATGGTCAAGCCATGGGCGTAGCAATGAAGCATCTCAAAGTAGCTGAGCATGCTGTTGAAGGTAAGAATGTGAATGCTGCCATTCGAGCAATCCGAGGCTAACCGAAAAGTTATAGTCAATCATAAAAAAAGCCCACACACTTGTGCGGGCTTTTTTATTTGATCTGTTCAGGCACTTATGGTGTCTGGATTGGGCTTGGAGCTTCGCCTTGGCCCGCAGCTTGCTGCTGTTGGATATTTTGAGCAATGATCTGAGCTGCAAAGATCTGTGATGCGGTTTCCATCACGGCTGGGAATTTTTCAAAAGCTTCGAAGTATTTCGCGCTGACGCTTTCTTCTTCTTTGCCCTGTGATTCGTTGACGAATTTCTGATGAATGAGGTTGAGTGCTTCTTGGAGTTGCATATTCGTTCTCGCTAAAAATGATTGAATCCACTTGTAATCATGAACACGGTTGCTCAAGCTGATGTGACCGAATTCACCTTAGCATCATGCCGCGTTCTGGCGTCGCTTGAATCTGGCAAAAGCCGCAGCTTGAGACGCAAATTATAACCGGATTTGCCCTCGGGGACGTCCTACCCTCATGTAAACTGCCCGAATTAGCATAAAATTTTCGATTTATGCTGAAAACCCCATCTTTGGCACTGATTATTCTGTGCTCCGGTCTGTCCGAACTCATCACTCAAAGCTCGTTGGGCCTCCCCAAAGTGGCACAGTGTCTGGATGCGTGATTCCAGGACCTTTCGTGTCTATACTTTCGCATGATTTCTAATAAAAACGTGCCTCGTGTTCTTAATTCGATTCCAGCATTTCTTCTAATCATCGTCGGCATTAATACCGGGCTATTCGGCCTTTACGGTATCGATATTTTGTCTGCGATTCTTGATTCGTACCCAGTATTAGGTTTCCTCAGCCATGCCCTTGTTGGGATCGCAGCGTTGCATCTAACCTTCTATACCTTCTTCAACCGATACGCTTCTAGGGATCAATCTTCTGCCTCATACGATCGCTGATCCTCGTGATTCGCAGCTATCGGAGTGCCATATGAACTACTTAAAAACCGCTAAGTGCTATATCTACATCGCAGTTGCTGTTTCCTTTTTGTTCTCAATCAGTCTCTGGTTTTCACACAACCGTATTGAAGCAATCTTCGTCGGACTCTGGGTGCCGTCCATCCTTAGCTTCGGCAATTTCTATCTTCTAGGCAAAACGAGGAAGTAAGCATGGATATCCTTATCCTTCTTTTTGGAATCTTCTGTGTGTTACTCGCAGTCGTGGTTGCCGTCGCGGTTGGTAATGTCGAATTCCGTGGTTGCTATAGAGATAAAGTAAAAGAGCCGCCTGCCTCCGATATTGATCAGAGCAAGTAAAAGCGCATGCAATCACCACACCGCTTTTACTATGCAGTGATTGCACACGTCAGTATTAGTTTTACAAAAATAATTATTCTATTTCATAGAACCTATCTGTTAGTTAGCCATTATTTATAGGGGATCATTGGCCCTCTCATAGGTAAGTGATCGATTGGGAATGGTGCAGCCGTGAGCGGCCTTAAAATCAATCCCAATAGCTGTAATTCATCATCATCGCCTGCAATGCGATTCGCCTTCATCTCCCCGCACCCTTCACATCGGTGGACGATCGCCCATTCTCCATCACCTCGCGTTTCTACTGCGATCGGGCGCATCGCGCTCTGACAGGCGCAATTTCGATCGCCCGGCAACTCGTCGACATGCTTTGACCACAAACAAAACGGGCAATGGTTTCGGTGCTTCGTTCCATACGCGTCTGCACTGATCGGTTGCCTGCAATGAATACAATAAAACTGCTTGTTTTTACGTTGTTTTCTCGACATACAAATCGCTGCGAAGCCTCAGCTTCAGCCCTCTCATGCGATACCGCCGCGCAATTAAACCAATCGCGCAGCCAATCTCTTAGACTTATCTCAATTCATTTACTTTTATGTTTCAGTATCGCCACGGCCTAACGATAAGAAGTGCTCTGCTATCTAAGCGCAGAATAACTCTCTATAACATTGCCATCGTTTATAGTGGTAAGTCACAGAAAGTCAGCCGTGTTGTATCAGAGGGTTGTTTGCATCAGCCAGTATATTAGCTCAGAACATTCGCATGTCAATGCAATCCCCATCCAATGATTAGATAATCTTCGTTTCAAGACGTATTGCCGCAAGTGTTGGACAGAGCTTAAGTGTCAAAGAATATTGCCAACCAGATCGTCTTCTCTGTCGGGCTAGTCCACGTCACCCGGTGCCGTCTGCAAGGCTCAATATAAACATAATCGCCCGCCCTCATTACGCGCTCTTGATCTGCATCCGCAAATAATAATCCCGCCTCACCCTGAACGATCATCACCCATTCTGCCTGCTCCTGCTCGTACCAGAACCCCTCCGGCGAAGCCTGCCCCTCTGACACAATTCGCTCCAAGCGAAATCCTTTGGAGCCTTTGCAGATAGTTTCAAACAGTTCTTTCGGCAGCCTCTCGCCAAGCCCCTGTACATCCAGCCAATTTCCATCCTGACATTCATGCATCTTAATTCAATCCTCATCTTTCATTCACGCTTCTCGATCGCTCCCTTCCCCATTCTGCCAGATCTGCTCCACATCCCTGAACATCCCATCTTCTCCCTCCCCCGGCATGATCGGCATCGAATCACGCGCCTCGCCCGGCTGCTCATGGATCCCGCCTTGTCCCCATGTGCCGTCCACCCCACGCCACGCGACACTGTACAGCACCACGTCCAATCCCACCATCACCAACGCCAGCAAGGCCACAATATACCACTGATTCCGCATAACTAACCACCATTCCCAATCACTGACCCCGCTCCCCTTAGCCCCTCATAGATGTGTCATGACCGCTACCCATCTATCGACCTTCCTGTGAGTACGCCGCCCTCCACATCTTCCCCTCCCCCTCTCATTCTTCCTTAGAAAATAAAAACCCTCACGATTAAGCGAGGGCTTTCAAAAGTGCACATGCTCTATCTATTGACGGGTTAGTGTCATTATCGATTCGCATCTAATCATGCTTCCGATAGTAACAACCCAACCTTGTCATCAAAGCGTGTCACACGTACCCTCGCTTAGCGAGTGTACTGGCTGTCGTACATATCACGCTGCTTTTTGCTGTGATAAATACTTGAGCTCTGACGATCATCCATGCGGTCGTTCATGCGATCTTGTTCCTTGTCCATGCGATCGTTCATTTCGCGCTGCTTGTCATCTGTCCAGTCGCGATTTTCCTTCATGTCTTTGTCGTCCATGCGTGGTGCAGCATTCTGCTCCGGAACACCATACCCACCGGTCTGCGGCTCTTCTTTGCCACAACCCAGCATCGACATGCTAAACACAAGTGCTACCGCTGCTAAAAGACTAAACTTCATAAGAGATCTCCTAACGATGAAACATATCTGAGCAACATTGCTCATACCGTGCTGGCACGTACCAGCTCTTTTTCCCTGTCGACGCATGCTTCAGTCTGATAAGCCGGCAAACCTGCTAGCCCTTCAGAGATTCATTTGTCAACACATCATGTTATGTCTCAAAGTTAAGCACTTTCGACGTGGGTTTTACGATCCCTCACCTCATCGCTCGCCAGTACCCTATTACGCGGATAGAGATGCACCCAGCACTTAACCCCACGGTTATCCGGACAGTGGTGATAAATGAAAAGATGAGCCTGAGAAGCAAGCTAACTCTCAGGCCCGTATCGCGGGGTAGGGTATAGAGGGCGTGAGGCACTTCGGGAAATTTGTTTTAAACGGTGAATGGAACGCCCTTAGCTTGTGCCTAAAATGGGTACAAGCTAAGATCAATATAGCTTGTTTCTGTTATGGGAACAAGTGCTCAGCAAAATTTAGCGTATAGAAAGTTATGCAAGCGACTTCGGCAATGGCGAGAGGATGCTGATTTAACACAACGTGAACTCGGTGCAATATTTGGCAAACCCCACAGTTACGTTCACAAATGCGAAACCGGCGATCGTCGCATCGACCCCATCGAACTCATCTACTGGTGCCGCGCCTGCAACATCGACCCCGCCGCCGCAATCAAACAGTTATCAAAAGCAATCAAATAACCCAATCATCAAGCCCCTGACCGCCGGTCAGGGGGTGTTTAGAATTTGAGCGTTGGTTGTGATGATACCCTGCCACCGGCGGTGGCAGGCTTGAAGAACTTACTACAAACACTGATAAATATACGCATGCTCATTGACGTGGCGCTTGATGTACGCATAAACATTGTCCCAATGCCGCCGATCATTAATTCTGACGACCTTGCTCCCCTGTGCCCACAATGTACCACCGCCCCATTCGTCTGCATCTCTCAATCGTTTTGCCGCCCATGTTTTGCAGCGTTGCATGTATTGATTGATTTGTGGTTTGTAATGTACTTCGTCGATTGGAAATTCACCCAATAGATGTGCATGCTGTTCTGAAACTGAACAGATTGATATTTTAGCGCCTTGATGATTTAAATTATCCGCAATAGCTTCAGCAACAATTCGCCTTTGCGCTATATTCAGTGAGACGACAGGATTACTGATAGATTGGCTATAGTTCAGCAGTCCATTATGTAAACCATTCGGCGGCGGATTTTTCCAATCCCCCTCACAGTGCTTTTTATGTTTAACCGCTCGGAACCCTTTCGGATCTCCCGGCAACCATGAGCCATAAGTATGAAGAATAACATGGAAGAGATGATGATTTTGCCCGCAATTCATAATTAGAAAATATGATATTCCCCACCAAAATCAAGCCCCATGTCGTTACTCAAAGGGTGTTATTTACGAAAGCATTGCTCAAATGAAAAAACGGCTATCGCGCTTTCGCGCCATAGCCGTTAGTTTTTGCCTTAATGAAAATTTTTGTTTTACATCCAAATCAATCGTCACAATTCAGATGGTCGAATCAATGAGTATCTAACTAAAATCGTTCGATTTAGTAACCCATGTCATCCATGCCTGGTGCGCCAGCCGCAGCCTTGTCGTCCTTGATCTCTGTGATCACCGCGTCGGTGGTCAGTAGCAGACCTGCGATTGAGGCAGCATTCTGAAGTGCTGCACGCTCAACCTTGGTTGGAACGAGAACACCCATCTTGATCATATCGCCGAACTCGCCGGTCAGAGCATTAAACCCTTCCTTCTGCTTGCCCGCAATAACCTTCTCACAGATCACTGAACCGTCATGGCCAGCGTTTTCTGCAATCTGTTTCACAGGAGCAACAACCGCACGACGCACGATGTCAACGCCGATCGCTTCGTCACCGATCAAACCTTCGATCGTATCGAGTGCTTTGCGTGCACGCAGAATCGCGGTACCACCGCCCGGCAAGATGCCTTCCTGAACCGCAGCGCGGCAAGCATGCATCGCATCTTCAACGCGCGCCTTCTTCTCTTTCATTTCAGACTCAGTCGCAGCACCAACATTGATCTGAGCCACGCCGCCTGACAGCTTCGCCAAACGTTCTTGCAGTTTCTCACGATCATAGTCAGAGCTAGTCGCATCAATCTGCGATTTGATCATTTCGATGCGGCCCTTTATGTCCGAAGACTTGCCAGCACCTTCGATCAAAGTCGTCTCATCCTTCGTGATGATGACCTTCTTTACACGGCCAAGATCTGAAAGCTCAAGCTTTTCAATATCAATGCCAAGCTCTTCCATAATCGCGCGGCCGCCTGTTAGCGTCGCAATGTCATTCAACATTTCCTTACGACGATCACCAAAGCCCGGAGCTTTAACTGCAGCCGCACGCAATACGCCACGCAAACGGTTCACGACCAATGTTGCGAGCGCTTCGCCATCAATGTCTTCAGCAATGATCAAAACTGGCTTGCCAGCTTCAGCGATCTTGCCGAGAATTGGGACGAGATCTTTAGCAGAAGAAATCTTCTTCTCGTGAATGATCACGAAAGCATCTTCCATCTCCACTTCCATCGACTTCGGATCAGTCACGAAGTGTGGCGACAGGTAACCCTTGTCGAACTGCATACCTTCAACGAGATCAACGTAAGTTTCAAGGCTCTTGCCTTCTTCAACTGTGATCACGCCATCTTTACCAACCTTGTCCATCGCGTCAGCAATAATCTGGCCGATAGCAGCATCTTGGTTCGCAGAACATGTACCAACCTGTGCGACTTCTTCAGAGTTCGCAACCTTCTTGGATTGTTTCTGAAGGTTTTCGACCAAAGCGTCAACAGCTTTGTCGATGCCGCGTTTGATCTGGTTTGCATTCGCACCAGCAGTGATATTCTTCAGGCCTTCGGTGAAGATCGCTTCAGCATAAACGGTCGCAGTCGTTGTACCGTCGCCAGCATCTTTCGATGACTTGGAAGCAACTTCCTTAACCATCTGAGCGCCGATATTTTCTAGCGCGTCTTCGAGTTCGATTTCCTTCGCTACGGTTACGCCGTCCTTGGTGACGGTTGGTGAGCCGAAGGATTTTTCCAAGACAACCACGCGGCCAGATGGGCCGAGTGTTGTTTTAACAGCCTTTGCAAGCTTAGACACGCCGCGACGAATCGCTTCGCGTGCTTCGTTATCAAATTTGATTGACTTTGCAGCCATGTTATTGAACTCCGATTATTTGAGTTTTTGATTCTTAATTTAAGTGGGCTAATCAATGGTTAGCCATATACGCCCGGTTGGAAATTGTCGAAATTCCGGGGGGGAATGATTAGCCGACGGTTGCCAGGACTTCGTCCTCAGCCATGACCATGTATTCTTCGCCGTCAATCTTGACTTCCGTACCGCCCCACTTGTTGAGGATGATGGTGTCGCCGACTTTGACTGAGAATGATGCACGCTCGCCGTTCTTGAGCAGCTTGCCATCACCAACTGCGATCACAGTGGCCTGTTGTGGTTTTTCTTTTGCTGATTCAGGGAGGAAAATGCCTGATGCTGTTTTCTCTTCAGCTTCCAGACGCTTGACGAGGATCTTGTCGCCGAGTGGTCTAACTTTCATCTATACGTTCTCCTTAGATGGTGTTGTCTGTTTTATCCAGCCGTAGCCGGTTTGTTGTTCTTCCAGCAGCCCAAGGATACGCTCCGTCTGGGCTTGATTTCTGTTTATTATTTAATTGTTCAATGCGTCATCCAACCCCGGTTCATCATCCACCATACTCCCCGGCCAGTAACCGTTGTATTGTCGTTGCATGATCCGCTGAATCACACCCAATAACTGTTCCAACTGTACCGGCTGATTAATAACCGAAAATGCGCCCAGCCGCAGAGCATCATGCAGGAACCGATGAATCTGCCTTGGTGTGTACGTTCTTGAATTTACAATCACAATCGGCGGATGCTTCGGCAACCTCGACAACACCTCAAGCAGCCAAATCCCGCCCGGCATGCCTGATGATGTGTACGCACGATTCGCCGCATCCTGTGGTGTTGCCAGATCAATCACCGCCGCATGAACCTCCAGTTCATTGGAGATGTCGATCGCTTCCCGCCCATTCTTCGCCACAACCGCTTCAACGCCCTGTGGCCCGAGCAGTCTAGGCAACTGATGGGTCCAATGCTCGATCGCATGCTCACGATCCTCCGTCAGCAGCACATTGAACTTTCCACGCTCAGAACGATGCTTGTCCGCATCAACCTGATCCGGTTCATCGCGATCAAACATGCCACCATGCCCAAATCGCTTTCCTGTATCAAGATGTATGCGCGGATTGATCATCAACATGCAATACTGCAACACATGTGCCAAATCGAATGCCGTGTTAAGAGACGCTTAATTGCTGTGGCTAAATAACTTACAACATATCGCCCAGGTTTCAGGTGATCGTTTCTCTGCCGTCACCCCACATGTACCATCTTCTGGGTGCCGCTTTGGCAGGCTGCTGTCTATCGAATAATGTGCTTTGAGCCATCTCAGTCCTGTTTTTGTGACAACATAGTTGACAGCATGACGTCATTGTTTGCATAATGACAACAAGGTTGCCGGGCGGCTCTGCACCGCCGCCCGCTTAGCAACCAAATCCGAACTCGAATGATCAGCCGCAACTCAGGGATGACGCATGTCCACGACAAACAAACAACCTCAGCTCATCCGAGCATTCCTCGACTCAATCGTCACCACATTCCAGCGTATGCGAAACGTTGGCGAGCAGCTCCATGAAGACACCGGCATCTCCCCCGCCATGCGGCTCATCATGCGTGTCATCCACGAAATGGGCCCGATGACTGTCCCGCAAATCGCACGCGAAAAGCCTGTCTCTCGGCAAGTCATCCAAAAACAGGTCAAATCACTCATCGACAAAGGCTACATCGAGCAAAAAGCCAACCCCGCCCACAACACCTCACAGCTCCTCGATCTTACTGATTTTGGCCGCTCCGAACTTTCCGCTATGAATAAACGTGAGTCTGACATCTTCGAGAATATCGACCTCGTCGTTACCGAAGAAGAGCTCATGAAAACTATCGAAGTGATTCAAAAAGTTGAGCAGCATCTCGGCAGCCGTGACTGGAAAGAGTTCGTCAACCAGATCGGTGCAGCCAACTCACAATCCCAAAACACATAACGATTACTAATACAGAAACACACTCCATAGGTCGCCTCACTGATCATGAGGCGGCCTTCTTTATTGCCAATATCCTCAACTATATTCAATGTTTCCATAAAAAAAGCGACTAATATACGGTTAGTCGCTTTGATCATCGGCTTATAAACTCATTATTTTTCAAACGACCACTGCTTGATCGCTTTAACGACCACATCCAACATCCTGCTCAGATTTTCATGCTTCATTCCCGGCATCGGCATCAACACAATGATGTCGCCCAGTGGCCGTATAATCAGTCCTTCCTCGCGCATCGACATGCACACTTCTGCAGCCGTTCGTTTCGAGAAATCAAACGGCTCAGCATCATCTCTTGATCGACACAACTCAATCCCAACCATCGTGCCGCGTTGCCGTACATCCAGAATATTCGGATGATCCAGCAGCTCACGCAACCGTTCGTGAATCATCTCCGCAGATTTCCTCGCATGATTAATCACATCGTTTTTCTCAAACAAATCAAACGTTGCCAATGCCGCCGCACACGCCAATGGATTCCCCGTATAGGTATGTCCGTGGTATAGCGTTCGCCGCTCCATCACATCATCACCCGCGAAAACACGGTCAATCTCATCACTCACCACCGTCGCAGCCAACGGCAAATACCCACCCGAAATCCCTTTCGCTAAGCACAGAATGTCTGGCTCAACATGCTCTCCATCCACCGCAAACAGATGACCCGTCCTCCCAAAACCAACCGCAACCTCATCCGCAATCAAAAGCACATCATACTTCTTTGCTAGTTGCTCAACCCCCTTCAAGAATCCTTTGGGCTGACACACCATCCCCGCCGCCCCCTGCATCACGGGTTCGACCACAATCGCCGCCGTCTCGCCAGCGTGAGACTTCAGCATCTCTTCCAGCTTGCCCAAGCAATAAGCACTCAACGCCTCATTGTGCTCTTTGTCTTCCGACGGCCAATGCCCTTCCGCATAGCACTTCGGCATTGACTTCTCAAAGCCGTGTGGCGGCCGACATGTATCAGGTGCCGGAAACGAACTCACCGGAAACACCATCGATATAAACGGCTTATGGAATAGGTCTGAATACCCCACCGACATTGTCCCCGTTGTGTCCCCATGATAAGCACCCGCCAAACCAATAAATTTACATTTCTCAGGCATCCCTTGATGGAACCAATATCCAACCGCCATCTTGAACGCGACCTCAACCGCAGTCGCTCCCGCATCACTGAAAAACACTTTGTTCAATCGTCCCGGACACATCTCCGACAACCGTTTCGCCACTTCAATCGACGGCGGCGAGGCCATCCCCAGCAACGTCGTGTGAGCAATCTTCCCCAGCTGCGTCTTCACCGCATCGTCAATCTCTTTGACCTGATGCCCGTGCACATTACACCACAGCGACGATACCCCATCGATGTATCGCTTCCCATCTGTATCAATCAGAAAATCACCCTCACCACGCTCAATCACCAACGGCTTCTGCTCACGCCAATACCCCATCGGCGTGAACGGATGCCACACATGCTTATGATCCAAAGCAATCCACTCATCTGTTGTGTAATTCTTCATTCCCTAAGCATAGCATTCACGCTCATGCAAGGCGAAATACCACTCTTTTGACCAGAATCATCGCCCAATTGCCCTCATAAAATGCATAAATAAACGTTCATATACAGGAAAATTGCGATTCGCGAATCGCTCAGTCTCTCTAACCTGCATCTTAGAGCAGTTTGCATCTTGACCTGCCGTATAAGCAGAAACATCATCGACAACAGGTTCACGTAAATAAGCATTCATTACGTAACGACCAACTGGTCAACACGGAAAGTATTTACGAAAAACGCTCTGAAAATCATCAAAGGTGTCAGCATTGGATACGCAAGTCTCTGTCGTAATAACAAAATCCAAACCAATATTTGAAGATTGGCTCAAATCGCAAGGCGATCACCCGACTCGCTGGTTCGTGATCTTCGCCATCCTCATACTTCTGCAAGTCAACTAGCTACTGGTGGAAACCCGGCGGCGATCAACTCAGCTACCTCTCCATGGCGCGGCAGCTCACCACGCACGGCCAACTTTTTAACAACGGCAACCCTCAACTTGATCAAGCTCCCAACTACGCCATTCTCATCACGCCAACCTTCTGGTTCCCATTCAGTATCACCTTCTACCTCATACAACTCATCCAATGCGCCTACCTACTCGTTATCGTATAGGCCATCCATTGTTGGGCTCGCACCCAAGCCCGCAGCACTTCCATCGCCGCAGGCAGCCGAACATACAATCACTTCAATGACACACGCAAAACCAACGCCCGTTTCGCCACCTTGACGCAACTCGCCAGCCAATTATCGCTGCAAATGATGCAGGTGCCGATAATCAACTCACGCAACCCAACCTCATCGCCGCGTATCCACTTCCACGTGCCGATAATGACACGCTTATCTTCATCACAGACCGTAGATTCGTACAACTTTCCAGCAATGCAAGCCCGCCTTTGTATGCAAAATGGCTTTTCCTGAAAAAGTCAAAGGCCTTGCCAGTCGGATTCACCCAAATTGACGATAAAGATGACATAGTTCTGGCTAAGCGAATTGAACAATAAATTGCCCAATGTTGTGACAGTGACCCACGCGTTACGTATCATGAGGCCAGTATCGCAACTTGGCATGTACGTATCGATCTATCCGCTACTTTGTTTCTCTTTATAAACTCAAGGCCGATTATGAAACTCAGCGTCGTCATCCCCGTGTACAACGAAGCAAGCACCATCGAATCCATCATCTCGCGTGTGCAAGCTGTTGAGGTTGATAAAGAGATCATCCTTGTGGACGACTACTCCACCGATGGTACACGCGATAAACTCAAAGAACTCGAAGATAATCACGAGAATATTCGCACCGCTTTCCATACATACAACCAAGGCAAAGGTGCAGCATTGCGCACTGGCTTCAAAGAAGCTCGCGGCGACCTCGTTATCATTCAAGACGCTGACCTCGAATACGATCCTCAAGATTATCACAAACTACTTGAGCCCTTCGATTCGTCCGATGCCGATGTCGTATATGGCTCACGTTTCGCTGGCGGTGAGTGTCACCGTGTTCTCTACTTCTGGCATTCAATGGGTAACAGATTCCTCACTTCACTCTCCAACATGTTCACCAACATCAACCTCACCGACATGGAGACCTGCTACAAAGTCTTCAAACGTGAAATCATTCAATCGATCAATATCGAAGAGAACCGTTTTGGTTTCGAACCTGAAATCACCGCCAAGGTTGCTCGTCAAGGCTGCCGCATCTACGAAGTCGGGATAAGCTACGATGGCCGTACCTATGACGAGGGTAAAAAGATCGGTTGGCGAGACGGTGTCCGAGCGATACATTGCATCATCAAATACAATCTCTTCCGCTAACTATTCGTCTAAATTCATCGACTAGCTTGTGCATAAGTGGATAACCCACGCGCGGTAACCATGCCCATGCCTATCACATCTCTTACGATGTTCATCAAGAGCGATTAATGTTTAATCACTAAGATACGTTCAGTATTAACAAGCGGTTTCACATAACCCCCCTGATGGCTTCTCAAGCCAGCTCTGCCGCTGCGCGCATATTAATCTAATTATATCCCTAGCTAAAACCAAAATACAGGAAAATCTTTTGTTTTTCAGACCCTTCATGTCGTTCATTTGTACACTGAAAAAACCCGTCTTTTTATGTGTTTTTGCATGTATTTTTCCTTACTCAAAATACTTGGCTCACCCTTTTTCGCTGCCTATACTGGCACTAAACAACCGTGTGATTTTTAACCGCTTTTTATTACTTCTAAATCGATTGAAAAGCACGCAACACAACCGCACATCCGTGGCTCAACTTTGAAAAGTAGTACCAAAATCATTGATCGACCATGATCAATACAATCGTTTGCCTCAATCTTTAATACCGTTCGGTAATTTATATTTTGGAGTTCTTGATTATGCCTTCCTATACCACTTCTGACATCCGTAACTTGGTCCTTGTAGGTCACGCCAGCTCTGGCAAAACGCTTCTCGCAGAAGCGCTCTTGTACAAGGCTGGCGTGCTCGGAACAATGGGATCAATCGATGCAGGCACAACCGTTTGTGACTTCACCGATGAAGAAAAACACCACAAGTACAGCCTAACCTCCGCAGTTGCTCATTGTGATTACAACGGTAAGCACATCAACATCATTGATACGCCTGGTTCACCAGATTTCATGGGACTCGCGCTCTCCATGCTGCCCGCCGCAGACACCTGCGCCGTCGTCATTAACGCAGCACACGGGATCGAGCCGATGACCCGACGTATGATGGATCGTGCCGCACGACGCAACCTCTGCCGCATGATCATCGTCAACAAGATCGACGCCGACAACGTTAACTGTCAAGAACTCCTCGAATCAATTCAAAAGTCCTTCGGCAAGCAATGTCTTCCCATCAACTTACCCGCCAATGGCAATAAATCCGTCGTTGACTGCTTCTTCAACCCAGACGGTGACTCCGACCTCGGCTCAGTAGCCGACGCACATACCGCCATCGTTGATCAGGTGGTTGAAGTCGACGAAGAACTCATGGAAATCTACCTTGAGCAAGGTGAAGTGACCCCAGAACAACTCCATGCCCCATTCGAAAAAGCACTCCGTGAAGGACATCTCGTCCCAATCTGTTTCACCGCCGCACACCCGCATGGCAACAGCGAGCCTATCGGCATCTCCGAACTCCTTGACGTCCTCGTCAAACTCGCTCCAAACCCCACCGAAGGCAATCCTCGTCCATTCGTCAAAGCTGGTAATGACGACAAAGAGATGCACGCTGAGCCTGATCCTTCCAAGCATGTACTCGCACACGTGTTCAACATCAAAGTCGATCCATACGTTGGCAAGCTCTGCTCCTTCCGCATTCATCAAGGCACCGTCTCTAAAGATTCACAACTCTATATTGACGATGTCGACACCGGCGCTTCCAAGAAGCCATTCAAAATCGGACACCTCTTCAAGCTGCAAGGTGCTAAACACGTTGAAATCAAAGACGCCATCCCCGGCGATCTAGTCGCTGTGGCTAAAATCGATGACATTCATTTCGATGCATGTCTACACGATTCACATGATGAAGACGGTATCCACCTCAAACCAATCATGTATCCCACGCCACTCTCAGGCCTTGCCATATCGCCCAAGAAACGAGGCGACGAACAAAAGATTGCTGACGCCATAACCAAGTTCCAGGAAGAAGATCCATGCTTCAAGGTCACGCGTGATTCCGCAACCAAAGAAACCGTCATCAACGGCCTCGGCGATCTTCACCTCCGTGTCATCCTTGAAAAACTTAAAAACCGTTACAACGTCGAAGTCGATACCAAGCCACCAAAAATCGCCTACCGTGAAACGATCCTCGGCAAAGCCGAAGGCCACCACCGTCATAAAAAACAAACCGGCGGTGCAGGGCAGTTCGGTGAAGTATATCTACGCGTCGAACCTCTACAACGTGACAGTGGTTTTGAATTTGTCGACGACACCTTCGGCGGTTCTATCCCTCAACAATTCATCCCCGCGATCGAAAAAGGCATCCGCAAAGTGCTCGAAGACGGCGCCATCGCCGGATACCCCATGCAAGATATCAAAGTCTCCGTTTATGATGGCAAATATCACCCAGT
Source organism: Poriferisphaera corsica (assembly GCF_007747445.1). Taxonomy (NCBI): domain Bacteria; kingdom Pseudomonadati; phylum Planctomycetota; class Phycisphaerae; order Phycisphaerales; family Phycisphaeraceae; genus Poriferisphaera; species Poriferisphaera corsica. The sequence continues at coordinate 3,320,026 of NZ_CP036425.1, read as the reverse complement.
CGATTCAAAAGAGATCGCATTCATCTCCGCAGGCAAGACTGCTTTCAAACAAGCCATCAATGCCGCTAAACCTGTTCTGCTTGAACCACTCGTTAATGTTGAAGTAACCGTTCCCAACCAATATATGGGCGATATCACCGGCGACCTGTCCGGTAAACGCGGACGTATCCAAGGCACCGACATGCTTCCCGGAGATCAAGCACTCATCAAAGCCATCGTTCCACTATCCGAAGTCACCAACTATCACTCACAACTCAAGTCTGTAACAGGCGGGCAAGGCTCATTCGCGATGGAATTCGATCACTACGATGCAGTTCCATCCAATGTTCAGCAGCAAGTCATGTCTGAATACAAACCTCAAGATGAAGAAGACTAATCCAACCTCCTTATAACCAACATGTGCAGGCTGCTGAATTTAATCAGCAGCCTGTTTCTTTATCCAATGAGATGCAACGTTTACTGCACGCATATCATCAACATTTAAACATCTCAGCATCATTCATCAGCTAGCATTGACATCATCTCAAAATATTTTTGATCGTTAGCAATCAAAATCACCACACAAAAGCGTCCGTATAAACATAAAACGAAATTTTTTTTTCACTTCATCGTTTCATGCAACAACACATCACCATCAAGCATAAACAAGCACGTCATGTCTCATGAATCGCGCACACATCCAACGTGTTTCTTCGTTTAATTCGTATGTTGAATAGCGATAGGCAACGAACGATATGTGACTTGGGAATATCATGTGTGACTTATCCCATTCATGGGAACAAACAACTCAAAATGCAGCGTAGCTGCCTCTAAATGCACTTTTATTTCAGTGTAGAAAACATAACGCAACATCATGAATCACATGTTTACATGTAATCAAACACATCATGACGATCATATGATCGCGCATTTCAAACATGTATACATACAACAACAAACAAACGTAACAACAACACAATCAACCATCACGCAACACGCAACATCAACATCAAACAGCTTCGTTAAACCATGACAACAACCACTTTCAAACCTTTACTGATCAAATTCCACTCAAGAGATGTAACTTTTCATGCCGATAAATTTGGCGCATCAAATATTTTTGTTGACTTACTTTTTGTATACTCGTTACATTTGATGAATCAACTAGCTCCGAAGGTTGATTGAAAGGAATTAAAGCCATGGCTAAGAAGAAAGCTTCCAAGAAGAAAGCAACCAAGAAAAAGGCTGCTAAGAAGAAAACTACTAAGAAGAAGGCAACTAAGAAGAAGGCTTCCAAGAAGAAAGCTTCTAAGAAGAAGGCCTCAAAGAAAAAAGCTACTAAGAAGAAAGCTAAGAAGAAAGTAGCAAAGAAGAAAGCGACCAAGAAAAAAGCTAAGAAAAAGGTAGCTAAAAAGAAAGCAACCAAGAAAAAAGCTAAGAAAAAAGTCGCTAAGAAGAAAAAAGTGACCAAGAAGAAAAAATAATCTTTCGTAGATTAAACCCGTCGAGCTTGTGCTCGGCAATAGAGCGTACCGCGTAAGATCTCATAAAACTGTTGGACTTATCTCCCGGCAGCAGGTTTAAAAAACCACATGAATCTCCTAGGTATTCACACCAACGCGGCAGAGATAAGAAACGCTCTAACACGAATCAAATATCTGTCGCTCCGATTTTCGACAGATGCATTAAAAATTTTCTCAATTCGCCACGGAGCTACAAGTAAGGCGGCTGTCATGACAGCCGCCTTATCTTTTTGATATTTTTTCAGGTTTTACTTGCCCGCCCTAAGTAATCGTCCGATATTCTTACCATCGCTTCAACTTATCGGGCTGAGCTATTTTGAATCGTCCCTGATTTGCAAGCGAACAGTTCACAGATTCGTCAGCGCACATTCACCCTGACCCTGTCGCTCCAATAGCCGCGACACTTCCCGGGGACAAGTCGCCGGTCTTCTCTACCGACCTATCGCCTCATCACTTTCATGAACTGATCCGCAGCATCAACACTAAACTGTCTGCCAACAAATCTGTCGCAGACGGTTTCAAATATTTTCACTTGGCGATTCCTTGCCTCACCCTCAGTCATCAACGGCTCCAACGCATCAACCACCGGCTCAACCTCGCCGAAGTGTGGAATCAATTCCGTTGTGGCATTCTCACCCATCACATGTTGGCTCAACAAGTTTGGCAGTGTCAGCGGTCTGTTACGAATCAACCAACGGCCCAGAATGTTCCAACCCATCTTCGATACGTTATACAGCGACACCATCGGCAACCGATGCGTCACGCCCTGCAACGTCGCTGTGCCTGAAACGATCAATCCAATATCAGCCCAATCCAAAACCAGCCCCGCACGCGACGTCTCAATCGTCATCCCATTCGGCAACTTGCCGCCACATAAATCAACGATCGCTGCTTGCCGCAACTCATCCGATGCCGCAACCACCGCACGCATCCCAGGATGCTTCGCTTTAAGCGCTTCATACGCCGCTAGCATCGTCGGCCAATTCTTCGTGATCTCACTCGGACGTGAGCCCGGCAAAAGCGCAACCTTCGGCTCGCCCTCAAGATTTAATACCGCATCATCTTCATTCTTCCCATCAACGCCGCGTTCAACTTTCGCGTGTTCCGATTCGAACAGTGGATGCCCGACAAACGTTGCATCGACCCCGCGATCACCAAACCACTTTTCTTCAAATGGAAGTAGGCACAAAACATGATCCGTCAACTTACGCAACTTACGGATCCGCCATGGCGCCCATGCCCATAATTGCGGCGCAGCCAGATGCACAATCTTCGCATTAGGGCAGCGTTTTCTAACCTTCCTACAAATCCCCCAGTTCGCGGCCGGTGAATCCGTTGGCACCAACGCATCAATCTTGTTGGCCTTTAACCACGCATCGACACGCTTTAAACGTAAATGATGTTCATGCGCATGCTTTAACGCACCTGCTAGCATCACCGCATGTTCTGTTGTAACTTCAATCAACTCTGCGCCCGCAGCTTTCATCCGTGGCCCACCCAACGCCATAATTCTTACATCAGGCTGGCGACGCTTCAATTCTGTAATCAATCTCGAAGCAAGCGCATCACCACTAGGCTCAAACGCACTAAACAAAATCGTTCCGTTGATCGACATAAAGCTCACAAACTTTTTGGTAATAGTTCAGTGTGGTCGCGTAACACTCACAACCAACTCGCATCATATTCACTACGCTCCCCCCGCGATAGATGTTTCACTGAACTTGCAAACAATGAACAATGGTGATCATAGCAAACCTCATATCGGACGACACAAGCGCGTACAAACAAAACATCGACAAGCAATTTCGATGTCACAATAAACAGTGTTATTGGGGAAATTTGCGCACAAAAAAAGCCGCTCTAAAAGCCGCCTTTCGTGTTCGAATCACTTGATAAATCAGGTCATTCGAAAATTCGAGATATTTAAGTGCCGGAGGTGGGACTCGAACCCACACGCCCTTAACGGGCACCGGATTTTGAATCCGGCGCGTCTGCCAATTCCGCCACTCCGGCGAGTGGTTCCACCAATTCTACGGAACAACACCACCTTGGCAAGTCTTGTGATGACGCGCCTGGGAATCGTTAAAAATGTGCGGCAATTGTGGACAGATATCATGCGATAGAGCTTGCTCCCGCAGGCAATAACCCGTTGCCAACACCGATGATACAGCATGTAGTTCGCGGTTATGCCACAGAGCATGCCGGTACATCGTTTGAGGCGTTTTCATGCGATTCCGGACGGATGAGATCGGATGTCACGCAATTGCGACCACGATGCTTGCTCTCGTAGAGCAGTTGATCTGCACGGCTGACAAGCGATTCGATCGTATCGTGGGGCAGGGCGAGTGTGACGCCTGCCGAGATGCTGGCGGTTAGCCGACAACCGGCGTGTTGTATAAATGATTGATTCACAAGGACTCGCAACCGTTCTGCGGTTTTGACGATCTGCTTGGTGTCGGTGTGTCCGACTACGATCAGGAATTCTTCACCGCCCCACCGGCCGACAAGGTCGTAGCGACGGCAGGCGTGCTTCATGGTGCGCGAGATGAGCTGTAAGATGCGGTCGCCGATTTGGTGTCCATGTAAGTCGTTGAAATTTTTGAACTTATCGATATCCACGAGGATCACGCCGAATTGCCAATCGTTACGCTTGAACTCGGCAAATCGCATTTCCAGGGTGCTGGAGAGCATACGACGGTTCGCAATATTGGTAAGCGGATCGATCATAGCTGCTTTTTCAAGATCCTTAAGTCTTTGTATGTTATTAGCTTGGGACGATTCGTCAGAAAAGACTTCGATACCGCCGACGATGTGTCCTTTGTCATCTCGGAGTGGGTTGGTGTGCGCGTGAACGGGGATGCGGTGGCCGTCTTTATGATGAAGAAAGATCTCCGCATCACGTACGATGCCATCATCGATCGTAGCCTGAAGTGGGCATCCAGATTTGCAAAGACATTTGCCGCAGTCAGTTACGTGCATGAGAATGTTGTCATAGCAGTGGCGACCGATGACTTGATCGGCTTTGTAGCCGGTGATTTTTTCGGCGCCTTTGCTCCAGAAAGTGATACGTCGCTCGCGGTCAACGAAGTATGCGCCATCGTTGACCTGATCGAGGATCCGGTTTGGGAATGAATCATATGTAGACATGGTATGCCCCTTAATGTATACCGTTGTGGGTTCATTAGTTATGGCCGATTGATTGAGATGCTTTTGTGTGTTTTTGGCGGCGTGAGGTTGCCCGAGCGCTGATGATCAAGTGCGGTTGTATGTGGGATGATGAGGGAGCTGCGGTGTGTTTGGTGATAAACCCTGTCTTATTTGGGATCGGACATCTACTAGGGAGGGTAAACTGGAATGAGAATTGGTCTTTTAAATTAGCCTGAAAATGACACCAAAAGGTGTGTAATACACGTGTTTTGGCGCACAGAATACTGTTTTTAGGGATATACCCGTAGCTAAAATGGCTCGGTTTAAGCAGGTTTGGAGCGAACTTTGATTAGAAAAGGCCGAGGTTGGGTCGGTAAAAGGTAAAAAATCACACGAAATCGAAGCCAAAAAGCGTGTTTGTGCGCGCAATCTGAATCTGATGTTTTTGGCATGGGATTTGTAGTGGGTAGTTTGAAGTGCATATTGATTATATAGAATGTTTAGGATATACTAAACGACATGAAGTATAGAGGCTTGTCATTTTCAGTGTTGTTATCGCTGGCGCTGTGCAACTGCAACTGATAGCCACGGCGGGTGCGGGTGCGGGTTTGAGATTTGAGATTTGAGATTTGAGTTGAAGAGTGGGAGTGGGAGTGGGAGTGGGAGTGGGAGTGGGAGTGGGAGTGGGAGTGAGGGGGGATGATTGGAGATTTATCTGAGAGGTGTTTGTGTTAGGGTGCGATGGGAGAGAGATGTAGCCATTGGATGGTTAAGAAAATGAAAGTGGGCAGATGAATGGAGCGAAGCGGATGATGAATCAGAATGAACAGCATGAGGCAGATGGCGTGTTGAATGAATCGCGAGAGCATTTTATTCAGGGGATGTGCACGATTGCACAGTTCTGGGGCTTCCCGAAAGCGATGGGGGCGGTTTATGGGGTTGTCTATCTGTCGGATAGGCCGGTGGGTTTGAATCAGTTAGTTGAGCTGTCAGGGGTCACGAAAGGTGCGGTGAGTACCCATGTGCGGGCGCTTGATCGTTTAGGGTTGGTGCATAAGAAGATTGTTGTGGGTGATCGGCGGGATTTTTATACAGCGGAGACAGATTTTTGGAAGATCGTTCGTAATGTGTTGAAAGAGCGTGAGAAGCCTGAGTTTGATCAAGCGTTACGTACGGTCGGTGAGAGCCGCGCTATGTTGAAGGATATGGATGGGTGTGAGGGCGAATGTCGTGAGAGACAAGCTTTCTGTGATGAACGGATGAAGAACATGGAGGAGTTCTTCAAAATGCTGGATAAGTTGGTTGCAACGATTGTTGCGTTAGATGATCTACAGCAATCGACGGTCGGTAAAGTGATGGGACTGTTTAAAGGTAGCATTGACTAATCATCTATTAGATTAACTGTGGTTGAAAAGTTCCCCATGGCTGGCGATCAGAAGCTTGATTGAAAAGTATATTTTTAATTGGGGGGTGAATCAAATAAAGATGGGCGGCATCATGAATGATGGACAGAAAGAACTGCATGCAGTCACAGGCGCCTTTGGGTATTCGGGTGGGTATATTGCGCGGCGACTATTGGAACAGGACAAGCAGGTTGTGACGTTGACCAATCGTGCTGGCAAAGGGCATGACTTAGAAGGTCGAGTTGATTCTAGACCATTACGTTTTGATCGTAGAGATGAGTTGATCGCGTCGCTTCGCGGCGTGAAGGTTTTGTACAACACGTATTGGGTGCGGTTCAATTCGAAGCGTCATGGTTTTAGTCATGAGCGGGCGGTGGCAAATACGAAAGTGCTTTTTGAAGCTGCAAAGGAGGCGGGAGTTGAGCGGATTGTACATGTGAGTATTACGAACCCGTCGATTGATTCGCGGTGGAGTTATTTTCGTGGGAAGGCGGAGCTTGAGAATACGTTGATGAACCTTGGCGTCAGTTATGCGATACTTCGGCCTGCAGTTTTGTTTGGCGGGCGTGATATTTTGATTAACAATATTGCTTATGTTTTAAGGCATTTTCCGGTATTTGGTGTGTTTGGAGATGGGCAGTATCGGCTGCAGCCGATTCATGTGGATGATTTGGCTGCGTTGGCTGTGGAGTGGGGGAGTAAGGATAAGGGCGGGGGGGATGGGGTTGTTGATGCGATTGGGCCTGAGAGTTTTACGTATGAGAGGTTAGCGCGCGAATTGATGGGGATTATTGGTGTGAAGAAGCGTGTGATGCACGTGAAGCCCTGGATGGGGTTTGTGGTGGGGTGGCTGTTTGGGAAGTATGTGGGGGATGTGGTGATCACACGCGATGAGATTGGTGGGTTGATGGATGATTTGTTGCATGTAGAAAATAAGCCGACCGGGAAGATTAAGCTGACGGAATGGGCGGAAGAGTATAAGGACGAGTTGGGGCGGGCATATCAGAGTGAGTTGGCGCGGCGGTAATTGGTGGTGGAATGATTATGCAGATGGGGGAGATGTTGCTTTTTGCTTAAAGTGGTCGTAATAGCGATGTGCATCAGAATCAACGTTAAGAGCGATGTCTAATAATAGTTGAATAGCCATCATATTGCCGGTTAAGATTTCTTCTTTTTTTATGGTTTCATTGTCAAAAATTGGATCACATGGAATAAGCACTTCTGTAGCCCACCATTGGTCAATTTTTGTAAGTAAAACAATCATGAGTTGATATAGTTCAACAAAATTTTCCGGTAGACCGTCAGTACTTACCATTTCATATAGGCAATGTGATAGCTCATTGCGGCAATTTTTAATTTTCTTAAATGTACTAATATCCTCATCATCGATGGCATCCATTTCTTTTAGCCACAACAAGCTTGCATGCAATGTGCTTCGATTTTTATCGAGAACATGTTGTTTATATTCTGGAGATATTTTAGCACCAGATTCATCATAACTATGTGTGAAGAAGGATTTGATTTGAGAGATTATGGCAGTTTTTAGAATTTCATAACTAGCTATGTAGACAGATGCACAAATTAAGTTATTACGTAAAATTTCAGGGTTTAAAAATCGTTCCCATGATTTTCTGATTTCTTCATCCATTTTTATAGTTCACTTGTTGGCTAAAGATAAGTGCAGTGATATGGGTTGTGAATCAAGATTTATCGTAGATTATTAATTTTGCGGCGGCTTTGTGGGTGTAAAAAAAATTTGTGAATGATGACGATGAGTAAGTTGATGATGACGATGGCGTATGCGAGGAAAAGGTTAAGGTAGGCGGAGTTGCGTTCGGATGAGGCGATCCATCGGCCTGTAGTGTAAGCGTCAATACTTGATGTGTTGACGAGTTCTGGGAAATGTTCTTTCACAGCTTCTGTGTTGAAGCCTTGGACGCGATTGATTGCCATGACGCTTCTGGGGCCGTTGTGGGAACTGAGCGCGGTGAGGCCTAGTGCGAGGGTGAGGGTGGTGAGTGCGAGGATGTTGATAACGATGAGGAATTTGTGCATGGTTGGGTATCCGGAAGTTTTTTTGAGTAAAAAGATGAAGGGGAAGCTTCCGCGGCCCATAGGTCTGCGGCTATTGGAGTTGTAGAGCTTTTGTGGGTTGGCGAAATAGGTTAGGCGTTGGGATTTGGGGCGTTGAAATCGTCGTCGGATTCTTCGTCGGTTATGTTTTCGGGATAGTTGTTTGTGGGGTCATTTTCGGATTCTTGTTCCTCTTGCAGAGGAGATGCTTCTTCGTGGGCGAGTTCGTAGAGATCGCCTGAACCAGTGATTGCGTTTTCGACGGTAAACACATCGGGAGTTGCTTCGTCAGGGTTCTTAGGTGCAGGTGCAGGTGGGGGGGGTGGTGAGGGTTTGGACGTCGGTGTTGTGGGTGGAGGGGGTGTATCGTTGCGTGGAGGAGCCAAGTCGATGGGTTCGAGGTTTTCGGATTCATCGATTGGTTGTGCTGATGCCTTATCGTCGCGCGCCGGCTCAAGGGCGGGTTTGGAAGGAGCATCTGACGAATAGGGGGGTGGAGGGGGGGATTGGGGGTTGTGTTCGCAGTATGCGCCGCTGGGTTCGACGTGTGCGGTGGCGTTGGCGGGGGTGAGGGCTTGTTCGATTTTGTATTCAATGGCTGAGGCGAGTGTGTGTGATTGTGCGACGGTGAGTGTTGGGTCAACTTGGAGGTGCATGTCGACCCAGTGATATGAGCCGGTGTGGCGAACTCTAACCTTGTGATAGGAGGTAATGCTGGCGGCTTTGACTTCGCGGTCGAGGATTTCGTGGATGCGTTTGAGGTCGGCGGGATCGGAGCGATCCATGAGGCCTGAGAGGGATTGCCAGAGTAGTCGCCATGACATGGGGAAGATGATGGCGGCGATGATGATGGCGATGATGGGGTCAAGCCAGAGCCAGCCTGTGAGTTTGACGAGGATGAGTCCGAGGAAGACGCCGAGTGTTGAGAGGACATCGGTGATGAGGTGCTTGCCATCGGCGATGAGGATTTGGTTGTTGAGTTTCTTGCCGCGGGAAGAGACGTAGTAGGCGAGGCCGGCGGTGAGTAGGCCGATGATGAAGAGGAAGCCGAGGCCGATGTTGACGTTGATTGATGCGGGGCCTGAGATGAGTTTTTTGATGGCGGTGAAGGCAATGAAGATGGCGGCAAAGAGGATGAGTATGCCTTCGAAGCCGACGGCGAGGAACTCGATTTTGCCATGGCCATAGGGATGAGTTTTGTCGGCTGGGCGTGAGGCGTACCAGATGGAGTAGAGCATGACGGCAGCGGCCGCGATGTTGATGGTGGATTCGAGTGTGTCTGAGAGGATGGCGACGGAGCCTGTGAGGAGGTATGCGGTGAGTTTGAAGAGCGTGATGAGCGTGCCGAAGATGAGGGCGTAGAGGGCAACCTTGAGGGTGTTCATCTGGTGCGGGGTGATGTAGTCTTTTGGGGTTTGCGTATCTGGCATATATATAGGGTAGTGAGGTGGAGGGGGGGGAGGCAAGTGGGGATTTTAGATGCTGCATTGGCGAGTATTAGCACGCTGAGAGCTTAATGAATGCTTCAGCAAAGTGTAGTTTGAGATTTGCATACAAGCCTGGAGTGTAGCTACGGAAAATGCAATTGCGGATAGCAGATACATTTTGTGCCATGGACATCAGATGTGATGGCGATAATGCTTGATTAGATTGATGCATAAAAAAAGAACCCGCTCGTGGCGCTTGCGGGTTCTCGTGGTTTGCTTGGTGTAAGTAAACACGAAGCATTGTTTGTTATTGTAATGATCGGCTATGGGAAGTTAAAGGTTTAATTTCTTGCCGGTGATACGATCGTATGCTTCGAGATATTTTGAGAGTGAGTTGTTGATGATTTCATTGGGGAGAACAGGGCCGGGAGGTTCTTTGGCCCAGTCGCCTGCATCGACGAGTGTTTGAAGGTAGTTGCGGACGTACTGTTTGTCGTATGAAGGTTGATCGTGGCCGACTTCGTATTCGGATGCTGGCCAAAAGCGTGATGAGTCGGGTGTGAGTGCTTCGTCGATGAGGATGGGTGTGCCTGATGGGTCATCGAGTGGGAGGCCGAATTCGAATTTGGTATCAGCGAGGATGATGCCGCGCTGGGCTGCGTAGTCGTGTGCCATTTTGTAGATGGCGAGTGAGAGGTCACGGAGTTTTTCCATGAGCTCGGTACCGACGGTATCGCAGGCAACTTGGAAGGAGACGTTTTCGTCGTGAAGTCCTTGCTCGGCTTTGGTTGAGGGAGTGAAGATTGGTTCAGGGAGTTTTTGGCATTCTTCGAGGCCGGCGGGTAGAGGGAGGCCGCAGATGGTGCCGTCGCGTTTGTATTCTTTCCAGCCGGAGCCAGTGATGTAGCCACGGACGATGCATTCGACAGGGACGACGTTGCAGCGTCGGCCGATCATGATGCGGCCTTCGAGGTCTTTGGCTTGCTCGGGTGTGATGCCTTCAACGTCGTTGGGATCGTATGAGATGATGTGGTGTTCGAGGTCACCTTTGAATTTGTCGGCGATCATGTCGAACCAGAAGGCAGAGATTTGGGTGAGGACTTTGCCTTTGCCGGGAATGCCGTTGGGCATGACGACGTCGAATGCGGAGATGCGGTCAGATGCGACAATCATCAGTGCGTCTTGACCGGCTTTGGTCTTGCACTGATAGATGTCGCGAACTTTGCCCTGGCGCTTGCCTGGGAGGTCGAGGTTGGTCTGCATGATAGGTGCGGACATTTTTGTTGCTCCTGATTGTTGAAAGTGCGCTTCTAAACAGAGGGGGTGCGAGATGAGATGGTTTAGAGGGTGAGAGATTGCGTGTGTTGCGTCACGCTTTTAGGAATAGGGTAGTGAGGTTTGGGGTCAGGGTCTAGTTGAGGTGAGGGAGATGTGGATGGGGTGGCGGCGAGTGATGAAATGTGGGATGAGGATTTTGGTTGCTGGAATTATGGGGGGTGAGGATGGCGGATTGAGGACTCTTTTGATTGATGCGTTGTATAAAAATAACCCACACGCGGAGCGTACGGGCTTGTGTTACTTTTGGGGGTGTCTAACTAGAAGTTAGAATTGGCGGAGGAAACGGGTGTCGTTTTCGAAGAGCCAGCGGATGTCCTGGATGTTGTACTTGCGCATGGCGAGTCGCTCGATGCCGAGGCCGAAGGCGAAGCCTGTCCACTCTTCGGGGTCGTAGCCAACGTGTTGGAAGACTGCTGGGTCGACCATGCCGCAGCCGCCGACTTCCATCCATTCAGGGCCTGAGCCGAAGTCCATTTTGATGTAGAGCTCGGCTGAGGGTTCGGTGAAAGGGAAGTAGGAGGGGACGAGTTTAACTTCGGTGTCTGGGCCCCAGTAGGCGTGGGCGAATTGGATGAGTGTGGTTTTGAGGTCGGCCATGGTGACGTTTTTGTCGACGTAGAGGCCTTCGATTTGGTGGAACATGGAGTAGTGGGTGGCGTCGTGCTCGTCGGGGCGATAGACGCGGCCAGTGGAGACGATGCGGACGGGGGGAGCGGTCTTTTCCATCGTGCGGATCTGGACGGTGGAGGTTTGCGAACGCATAAGGTATGGGTTGTCGGTGTTGGGGTCGGTGAGGTAGAAGTTGTCGAGTGGATCCCGAGCAGGGTGCTGCTCGGGAATATTGAGGGCAACGAAGTTGTGGTACTCGTCTTCGGTTTCGGGGCCTGTTTCGACGTCAAAGCCCATGCGGCCGAAAACGTCGAGGAGTTCATCGACGGTTTGGGTGATGACGTGCTTGCGGCCAAGGGTTGGGGCGAAGCCGGGCTCGGTGATATCGAGTTGTATTTTTTTAGATGTTGATGGGGCAGAGCCGAGTGAGGATTTTTTATTTTTGAATGCGGTTTCGATGGATTGACGGGCGGCGTTGGCTTTTTGGCCAAACTCACGCTTTTGATTGCCGGGGATCTCTTTGATCCAGGTCATCATTTGCTTGGTGAGACCCTTGGAGCCGAGGTATTTGATGCGGAATTGCTCGAGCTGATCAGGGGATGAGGCAGCGTCGAGGTCGGTTTGTGCGTCGCGGATAATGTCGTCAATCTTCTGAATCATGATGTAGGAATGATACCCGAAAGTAGGTGGGGTCGAAAATGTGGCGGATGGCTGGGGGTTGGCGATGTGAAGTTTGGAAAGTGAGTTAAAAAGGGGGGAGGATGGCTGAATAGCTGGGCAATTGCCTGTAGGCGGGGCATGATTTTCGGCAGGATCAGTCGTCGGGGTTGATGAAGGTGAGCCTAGAATGGCTGGTAAGGGGTGGAATGTCAGGTTGTGGCGTTGACAGGTCGAGCTCTGAACTATTGAAGGTGAATTAAGTAATGGAACATCCAATCAAGCGTGTCGCGATGTTGTTTGTCATGCTGGCGGTTTGTGTGGCATTTGTTTTTGTAGCATTCAATTTGGCTGAAGGGCAGGGCGGGAAGCATGTGCCGTTGATCGTGGGGCATCGCGGAGCGTCGTATGATGCACCGGAAAACACGGTGGCGTCGTACAAGCAGGCGTGGGAGCAGGGCGCGGACGCGGTTGAGACGGATGTCTACGTCACGAAAGACGGGCAGTTGGTGTGTCTGCATGACAATAATCTGGATCGTACGGGCGGTGTGCGGATGGATGTGAGAAATGCGGAGTTGGACGCGATTAAGCAGGTGGAAGTGGGGTCATATAAGGGTGAGCAATATCGGGGCGAGAAAGTGCCGACGTTGGTCGAGGTGTTGGAGACGGTACCTGAAGGAAAATTGCTGTATGTGGAGATCAAGAAGGATCAGGATGTGGTGCGTGCTGTGAGATTGGTGAAAGAGGATATCGAGAAGGTGGGGATCGATCCAGATCAGATCCGTGTGATTTCATTTGAGCCGGTTGCGGTGAAGTCTTCAAAAGAGCAGATGCCTGATGTTGAGGCTTACCTCTTGATCGATTTTAAACAGAATGAGCAGACAGGGATGTGGTGGCCAACGGCTGAAGAAACGATTCGAATGCTAAAATCTTGCGATGCGAATGGTGTTGATATGAGTGTGAAGCATCGTGTTGATCAGGCTTATATCGATCGAATTAAGGATGCAGGATACTCGTATCACATTTGGACGGTAAACAGCCCGCATTTGGCGAGAATTTACGCGGAGATGGGTGTGGATTCGATTACAACGGATCGGCCGGCATTTATTCGGCAAGCGATTGAGGGCGAGGCCACGAAGATGATACCGCTTGAGCCATCGATGCCCGCGCAGGGGGGAGATGTGCCTGAGATGGAATCACAAGAACGTGTGAAATGATTGTGATGAAATGGATGATATGAAAAATTTAGAAGAAGGAAGCTGCGTTGTCAGGTTGTTTGAGGATCTGCTAATATGCTTGTGATTCATTTGCTTTTTGATTTGGAGTAGCAGGCATGAGTACGCAGTCAGGCGAGCCTTTGATTATCGCGCATCGAGGTGCATCACACGATGCACCTGAGAATACAGTTGCAGCTTATAAGCTTGGTTGGGAGCAGGGTGCGGATGGGGCGGAGACCGATGTCCATATTACAAAAGATGGGAAGCTGGTCTGCATGCATGATGATGATGCAGAACGGACGGCGGGATCGCTAGCGAAAATATCCGAAACGAATTTTGATGAACTGCGTAAGCTGGATGTTGGTGCGTGGCCAGATGATCGATATGTGGGTGAGCAGATGCCGACACTGGTCGAGGTGTTGGAGACGGTGCCTGAAGGCAAGCTGTTCTATGTTGAGATTAAATCTGGGGAAGATGCAGCGTCTGCAGTGCCGCTAGTGAAGGCCGATATCGATAAGTCCGGTATTAAACAGGAACAGATTCGAATAATTTCGTTTAGCGCTGAAGCAATTAAGGCATCGAAAGAGCAGATGCCGGAGGTGTCGGCCTATTTGTTGCTTTACTTCGTGCGTGATGCGGCGACTGGCGGGTGGTCGCCGACGGCAGATGAAGTGATTTCGAAGTTAAAAGCGTGTGATGCCGATGGTGTAGATATCAACGTGGTTAATCGTGTGGATCAATCGTTTATCGATCAGATCAAAGCGGCTGGATACGCTTACCATGTGTGGACGATCAATAGCCCGCATGTTGCCATGCGATATGCGGGGATGGGGGTAGATTCTATTACAACGGATCGGCCGGGGTTTATAAAGCGTGCAATAGCAGGGATGGGAAAATAAGCACGTAATTAATTTGAAGGTTTTTGAATCGCCGCGAGCTATATAGCTTGCGGCGTTTTCAATTGATGTGCGATGAAACGCGTTGTTATTGGGCATAAAAGTGTGTGTTGTGTTTATTAGACAGTTTGTAGTTGAGAGAGGGGGGAATCATTTTGAGAATAACTCTTTTGGCTGTTAATCACGGGTCAGAAAATTTCGATGGGGAGGGGGGAGGCGTTCAGGTTGCTGTTGTGTTAGGCAGACGGAACGTAAAGGATGGTGGTTGATCAATTATTTCAGGGGCGGATTATGCAGTTATGTTGGCGACGTGATGGTTTTGTCGGATTGAATCGTAGCGGTTTTTCAATCTTAGAACTGATCATTGTTTTAGTAGTCATCGTCGTGTTATTGGCATTGATCGTGCCAGCTATATCGCTTTCAAAGAATGCGATGCGGCAGTTGCATTGTGCTGCAAATACGGGAAAACTTGGGACTGCTGCAACGCTTTACGCGATTGATCATGATGGGCTGCTGCCGCTTAATTACGTCCGGTCAGAGAATGGTTCGATTCAAGATTGGCAACTTCAATTAAGCTCTTATATCAATATGCAGAATAGGGGTGTTGCACGTGTGGCATCACAGCAGCAAATCGATTTGAAAGAGATTGATTTTGCGTGTCCGGATATGAACACAAGCAAGGCAAAGAATAAATTGGGGTACGCGCAAAATGCGTTTACAAGTTCGAATGCATGGCAGCCGTACGATGGGAGTGTTGTTAGGCAACGCGAATTGTATTTGCAGTTGCATCCGGAAATGAAATTCTCGCCGGCGTATGGCTGGTATCGCACGCCTTTGCGTTTGGCTGACTTACAGGAGCCCAGTAAGACGTTTCGGATGACGGATTCGAATGTGAAAGATTTGAGTGTTAAAGATTTCAGGTCAGCAACAGGCAGGCACGGTTATCGCTTTGGAAGTGGTGGGATGAGTCTGAATATGCTGTATTTTGATGGGCATGTGTCGCTTATCGAGAAACGCGGTATGCGGTGGGATAAACCTCGCTCGAGATGGTGGTTGCCGTATGAGGGGTATTGAGCGGAATGATATTGGCATAAAAAAAGAGCGACCGTAAAGGCCGCTCTTTTGATTTGTTTTCATGATGGGATTATTTGCGACGACGCAGCATTGCGAGGCCAGCAAGTGAGAGCAGTGAGAGTGATGTTGGCTCTGGAACGAATACCGAATCCCAGTCAACGTCAGGGTAGAGACTCTTGAGTTCTTCAACGCTGAAGCTGATGCCGCCATTCTCGCCGGTTGCTTGACGATCACCAGCGAGGTACATGCCATCCATGTCTTGGATCAGCTTGATGAGGTCTTCGTTGCCAGATTCAATCAGCATTTGGTTGATGTAATCTTGGTTGTAGTCAGCGATGCTATCAAAGCCGCGGTCAGCGATGAAGTCACTTACGGATGCATATCCTTTGTAAGAGACGTATTCTTCAGCAGATTCGAAGTAGCGGCCTGCTTCGCTGTAGTATTGATCTTGAGCGTATTCTTCAAATGAGTTGTAGCCTGGAACCTTGATGAATGTCCACTCTTCATTAGTGTCAAATGCGATTTCATTGAAAATACTGCCTTCGCGTGCACCTAAGCCACTGGTCGGATCGTCGTACGTACCATTCATGACCTGATCAATCCATGCTGACCAGCGAGCGACGTCAGTCGAGACCATGACGTCAACATAATGGCTGTCATTTTGAGCACTAGCGCCTTGTATACGTTGTGAGCTGATGCCGACAACTTTGCCGCCGCGGTAATTTGCAGCACCTGAATCGCCAGGAGCGCCGAGACCTTCAAGGACTTGCCAGTAATCTTTGTCCCAGTCGAAATCTTCACCATTTACGATATCACTTGCATGCTCAGCGTCGACATCCACATCCATGTCACTGTAAAGCATGTTGGTTGCTTGCCCAATACCAACAAACGGTGCAAGGATCGCGTCATCGCCATGGTTGAGGTCAAAACGGTTTGAATAATACCGCTTGGTACCAAATTCGGTATCAAACGTAATGCCGTCGCCTTCTTGTGCAAAATCTGTCAAACCGTAGCCGACGGTTTCAAATGTTTGGCCGTTCGGATCGACTTCGGCATATCCGGTGAACTGGGCATTGCCTGCAGAGTCGAGGATGAGATTTCCCGAAGCATCGCGAATAAAGGAGCCCTGGTTGAGATTGGCACGTGTGATCGTTGGGTCAAATATTTGATTGCCGCCGATATGAACCAATGCGATATCGTCGCCAAAATAAGGCTCATATGACCAGGTGCGCGGGGTGTACCAACGATCCGCAACGTATGTTTGGTTGCCTACGCGGATTTCGTAGTATGCAGTTTCCAAGCTGTCTGGAAGCTGTGGATCGGTCACGTTGTGTGCCGCGGTGAGGAGCCATTGGTCAGCAATGACAATACCGGTTGAACGTGTTCTGGCCGGAACCAAAATGCCATCAGTTGTATCATACTGGAGGACTTGGGCAACGTGGTTGTATTCAGATTCTTGTGCTCTCTCCAAATGGTGAACGTCGTAATTGCCATTGAGCAGAGTTGCTGCGCCTGCGGTTGGGGCGAGCATTGCGGACACGACGAAAGCCGTGATTGCGGCTGCACCAAAGGTACGTCTTTTAATTTTGTTCATCTCATCATCCCTCAAAAATGATAGTTATTGTTTTATTTTGTCGTCAGTCTTTTTTATCTCGGGTCCATTCACCGAGCGTAATAACCTTGTCCATTTCGTCAGCACCAATGGTATCGATGGGTGCTGCTGTGCGGGCATGCCCGTCTACGTAAAGGTAGTTGTAAAGTGGGTGTTTGTTTGAGCCATGTGGCACAACGAGATCCCACGCGATTGTGTTGAAATTCACTTGCTCGTAGGCGCGTCTCAAGACACCTGAACGTGAATTTGTTTGTCTACCTTGTGTGTTCTGATAGTTCGATTGCAGGCCATTAAACACCTTTTCAGAGAGTAATAACGTATCTGTTGGGCTGGGTATATCTTGGCTGCTAACGATGAACTGTGGTGTTGCGTCTGTTCTCCCAGAGTAGCTTGTTGATGTTGTGATTCCCGTGCCAGGAGGTTGTAAACCTTTTGCCATATCCTGTGTTCGCTGCCAACCTTGCACCATCGAGTAGGAGCGTTTCGCAAGGTTTGCTGGGCGATCTTCTGTGTCGTCATTCGGGCAGATCAGGATTGGATTCGCTTTGTTTGCAGGAATGCCATTCAGTTTCTGATCAGCTTTCGTAACGTAATGCCCAAGATACTGTGAGATCGCATCGTCGTAAGTGATGTATTCACGGTCTCTTAGGTTTACAAAATACGCGTATGGGACGCGATCATCCGAATCGTTGTAATACATTGAAAAAGCTGTGCCAACATTCTTGATTTGCGTTAGGCATTTCAAGGTTATTGCGGCTTGCCTTGCAGAGGACAGCGCGGGCAAAAGAATACCCACCAATAGCCCAATAATGGCAATCACCACAAGAAGCTCAATTAATGTAAAACCACGTCGTACGATCATCCATCCACCGGAACAGAGGTTACACGGATGTACAAACTACTAGGCAATCTCGTTTCTTTCGGAGCCCACCCCCGAAAGAGACTTGATGCGCACGGTTGTTATCGTACCAAGGTAACGGCAATGGGATTTTTTTCAAGCATATTCACACGCCGTCATATTTAATTTGTATAAGGAAAGGCTGATGACACGCTGTTAGTTTGCCTAGTCAATCTAGGTAAATAAAAACATTACGTGTAATCCCTAGGTGAGATATATTTAATACAAAAAGTATACCGTATTTAAGATATGCAGATTCAAAATACAATTGATGGATCAAATACAACCCGAAATAGATATAAAAGTAATGCTATTTTTCAGCACCGCTTGTCAGGTCGCAAATCAAATCAAGCATCTCTGTGGGATTGACGGGCTTGAGCAATACTGGGTGTTTTTGCAATTCTTCAGGCAGCATGTCGCGCGACGCATAACCCGTTACAAATAAGAACGGTACGCCAATTTCTTCGAGCTTCAACGCCACAGGCTCAACATTTCCGCCAAGCAGATTCACATCCAGTACTGCGGCATCAAATGCCTGGGTATTGATTTTAGACAATGCTTGATCAATGTTTGAAGCCATATCGACAGATTTTGCTCCGAAAGCTTCCAGTAAATCTGCCAGTGATTGTGCGACAACAAAATCATCCTCAACGATAATCAGCGCTAAGCCGTTAAGATTATGCGGTTTTGAATCAGCCCCAATATTCATAGCATTCCCTTGAGCATAAATTATTCACTCAACATCTCTCGCCCTCCAATCAGGCAAGATGCTCACAAGCATTCTAAGAATTGTCATGCAGGTCGTGTATCTATTTTTAAAAAATTAAGGTAAACCCTGTCTGTAAAAAGAAAAAACTGGCACATAAACCGTGCCAGTTTCGATTAATTCTGCTTAGTTTGTGGATTATTCCCCATTACATCACACGCCAGCCAATGTCTTTCCGGTACCACGCACCATCGAATTTGATCTTTGCACAAGCCGCATTCGCTTTTTCTTGCGCTTCCTTCAAATCTTTGCCCATCGCACAGACATTCAGCACGCGGCCGCCAGAGGTCACAAACTCGTCTCTTGTCTTGCGTGTGCCTGCATGGAACACTTTGACATCCGGATCGGATTCAGCATCGTCAATGCCACGAATCGTCTTATTCGCATTGTATCGGCCTGGGTATCCGCCTGATGCCATCACAACACAGCAGCAGCAACGTGAATCCCATGACAGATCGATCTCGTCTAATGTGCCCTGAGCGGTCGCAATCATGATTTCGAGCAGATCGCCCTTCAAACGCATCATCAACGGCTGCGTCTCCGGATCGCCGAATCGGCAGTTATATTCCAGTACCTTCGGCCCGCCTGCGGTCAGCATCAGCCCTGCATACAGCACGCCCTTGTACTCAATCCCATCACGACGCAACGCATCAACAGTCGGTACGAGGATCTCTCGCTCAATCGTCTGCATCAGCTTTTCATTCACCAGCGGCGTTGGGCAGTATGCACCCATGCCACCTGTGTTTGGCCCCGTATCCCCCTCGTTTGCTTGCTTATGGTCCTGTGACGGGTCAAGCACATAGATATTGCGGCCATCAACCAATGCCAGGATCGAGACTTCCTGACCAGACAGCCGCTCTTCAACGATAACAGTATCACCAGCATCGCCAAAGGATTTGTTCTTCATGCATTGAGCTAACGCATCAAGTGCTTGATCATTATCATCACATACGATCACGCCTTTGCCTTTCGCCAGCCCTGCAGCCTTCACCACCACCGGCGTTTCTCGGCTTTGCACATAATTGGCTGCCACACTGTATTCCTTGAATACACGTGCATCCGCTGTCGGGATCGATACCGCCTTCATGAGCTGCTTCGCGAACGCCTTGTCCCCTTCTAGCTTCGCTGCCGCTGCTACCGGCCCAAAGATCATCCGACCTTCTTTCGCCAGCCTGTCAGCCAAGCCCTGTGACAACGGGTCTTCCGGCCCAATCACCACCAAATCAACGTCATTCTGTCTACAGTAGTAGTCAATGTCGTCCACCGTTTTCGTATCAACACGGTCTGGATTGATCGTATTGACATTCTTGCCCAGCACAGCCGTCCCGCCGTTACCCGGTGCAAAGTGCAGCGTACCGCACCGCTTGGACTTCTTGAGCTTCCACCCAATCGCGTGCTCGCGCCCGCCGCTGCCGATGATCAGTACATTGACTTTCTTTTTTTTGTTTTTGGCACTCATGTAAGCAAGATAACCACTTTGCGGATTGATTTCACATTTAAGCTCCTGGGTCGCAATTCTTCCACCATGGTTTACCAAAATCCCCGAATCGATAATCAGCTTGCTGACTGTGTGACATTCACGTATTCGTTACACACACCCGTCCACAGTTCCTGAAATTTGGCCAGCATCTTCTCCTCTGCCCGTAACTCCGCTTCCGCAGCACATGAATCCAATGCATCCGAAATTAGCCAATAATTGGTCAGCTGCTTCGTCGTGCTCGTTGTCGCTGCTGATCCATAAACATACCCACTGTCCACATCCAGCATCAACATCGATATGATCGCCTGTCCTTTTGTGTGATGGTTTGGAAGAAAACCCAGAGCAATAAGATTCAGCGGCCCAATTTCGTAGGTACGCTCATCCGCGCGGGATTGGACCGTATAGAGCACCAAAATATTTGCGTTCATCTTAGCCGCCGCTTCACGTATCTCTTGAATATCTTTCACGTGTTTTTTTACAAGCATCGAATTGAGATTGCCAACATTACTCGTTAGAGGCAAGGCTTCTGTTTGTGATTCGATCGCGTCCATCAACACCATAGACGGTGTCGCAATCTCATATGGATAACGATCTTTCATGCAGTACTTGCGTGTTTGTATCCGCGCAAAAACAATACTTGCTGGAAAGCGTATACGCGGCGAGGAGTCATTTTTTCCTATGGTTTTAATATAATCCCGCTCATCGCTCTCAGTTAACGCTCCAATTGGCGCACCAACACTCGGCGTTATATATGGAGCCATGCACCCCATCTGTATCAAGCCAATAAATATTATGACGAATAGAATATTCAATCTGCGCATCTGATATGCTCCCATTTTGTTTGCAGTGGCCTCGATCAAATTCAATTGACATGCATAAAAGAAGCTCAATGATTGGATTTATGTACTGGACGTATCATGTGTGAATTAAGTTTTCAATAGACATAAAAAAACGCAGAGCTCTTGCTCTGCGCCTTATATTTCATTCTCATTAAGCCTTGTATTAGTGCATCGGCTCGGACGGTGTGTCCGCTGACGACGCAGCTTCATTTTCATCGCGTTTGAATGGTTTGCTCTCACGGGTGAGTGATGGAACCGGAGTCCCAAGCATCTCAAGCTTCCGTAGCAGCGTTTCGCTCATCTGATCAAGCGTCGTGCCTTCAAGAAACTCGTTTAGCTCGTCACGGATCGGAGCCCATTTATCATGAAGCGGGCAGGGCTGCTCGCTATTGCATTCGGCCATACCGACCACGCATTTCTCCAAACCGCGTGTTCCGTCCACAACCTCCATAATATCCAGTAATCGGATTTCGTGGGGACGTCTTGCTAGTGCAAAACCGCCGCCGCGTCCTTTCGCGCTGGTTAATAAACCTTTACGGACAAGATCCTGGAAAATCTTGGCGACAAAATGGCGTGGTAGATCAGAGCCCTCACAGAGCTCGTCTAAAAGCACATAACCATCGGGTCGCAGCATGGCCAAACGTGTCATCGCACGTATGGCATACGCACAAGCATTCGAATAAATCATCTTTCTGGTTCTCGCATATGATCCAAAATGAGCCTGATTGGCGTGAAACAACAGATACACACGCTTTTTATAACAATAACACCCCCCTGACAACCATCTTCTGATATTTTGATCTTATGCCATTTTTAACAGCAATAGCCCCCCGGCTGTATCTTCGCATCACATCGTGATAAAATCCCACTTTTTGGGCCACTTGCGCGCCGCAGCGTGGTCTCAAGATTAGGGAAAATACTACCTCCCCCAATCGTGTGTATCATCAGCAGCCATTACCGCCGCCCCCCGATACCCCCAAACTTCCGAGTAACACCATGACGTCTGAAGTAGCTTCTGCAATGAGCAATCAAACCACCGTACCGTCCGCCGAACAGCTCCTCCAATCCATGGGCCTCACCAACGGCCACTCTGCCATTGTCGGCCTCCAGTGGGGCGATGAGGGCAAAGGCAAGGTCGTCGACCTCCTTACCGTGGGCTTCGATACCGTCGTCCGCTACAACGGCGGCGCAAACGCCGGCCACACCGTCTGCGTCGGTGACGAAAAATACAAGCTCCACCTCCTTCCCTCCGGCATGCTCTACTCCGGGAAGACCAATGTCCTTGGCAACGGCGTCGTCATCGACCCCGAACAGCTCGTCAAAGAAGTCCATGGCCTCCGCGAACGCGGCAAGCAAGTAGACGCCGAAAACCTCAAAATCTCGGACCGTGCACACGTTGTCCTGCCTTGGCACAAAATCGAAGACAACCTGCTCGAAGTCACATCCAAAGCCCCCATCGGCACAACCGGCCGCGGCATCGGCCCCTGCTACGCCGACAAAGCGATCCGCCTAAATGCCATCCGTATGGGCGACCTCACCGATGATGCAAAACTTGTCGCCAAGGTCAACCGCATCGCAGAATTCAAAAACACACTCCTCTCAGCCCTCGCTTCTGCACACAAAGTCGACTTTACCCCTGTAAACGCAGAAGAAATCATCGCCACACTTCGTAAGTGCATGGAAGTTCTCGGCCCAATGGTCACCGATACTTCATCACTCATCCACGAAAAACTCCGCACCGGCGATCGCTTCCTCTTCGAAGGTGCAAACGCAAACCTCCTCGATATCGATCATGGCACGTACCCATACGTCACCTCCTCAAACTGCTCATCCCTCGGCGTCCACACCGGCGCCGCCTTCCCAGGTCGCAACCTCAACAACGTCATCGGTATCGTCAAAGCCTATCAAACCCGCGTTGGTGAAGGCCCAATGCCTACCGAACTCCACGATGAAATCGGCGAACGCATCCGCGAAGTCGGTCGTGAATACGGCACCACCACAGGCCGTCCACGTCGTTGTGGTTGGCTCGACCTCGTTGCGCTTAAGTACACCGCCTCAGTCTCCGGTGCAACGCACATCGCGCTCATGCTCCTTGACGTTTTAGCTGGCCTTACAGAGCTCAAGATCTGTACCGCCTACGAAGTCGATGGCAAGAAAACCACGAACTTCCCCGCCGACAACGACGTACTAGCCAAGGCAAAACCCGTCTTGGAATCACTCCCCGGCTTCGAAGAATCTGTCGAGGATTGTAGAACTTTTGACGAACTTCCCGAAAATGCAAAGGCATACATCGCCCGCATTGAAGCGGAAATCGGCGTTCCCGTTGTCTTTGCTTCCGTAGGCCCGCGTCGTGATCAATCAGTTTTACGCTAAGACCGCATTCCCTCACACCCACACGCCAAAGCGGGATACAATTAACCACACGTATCACACCGACCCGTTTGTTCCAAGGATCAGTTCGCATGCCACAGCGTGAAGTCTCCAACCAGATCATTAACGTCGACTCGGCCAAACTGCCTTGTCACGTTGCGATCATCATGGACGGCAACGGCCGATGGGCGCAAGCCCGCGGCATGTCACGCACTCACGGCCACCGACGCGGTGCCGAAATCGTTCGGCCCATCGTCACCGAATGTGCCGAACTCAACCTCGACGCACTCACGCTCTACTCATTCTCAACCGAAAACTGGACCCGCGAGCAAACCGAAGTCAATTTCCTCATGGAACTCTACGTCGAGTATCTCCTCGCCGAACGCCAGACCATGCTCGACAATAACGTGCAGTTCCGTCAGCTTGGCCGCCGTGAAGGTTTGCCTAACTCCGTGTTAGATGAGCTTGACCGAACTGTCGAACTCACATCCAAAAACACCGGCATGACCCTCTCTCTCGCCCTCAATTACGGCTCACGCGCCGAAATCGTCGACGCTGTCCGTGATATCGCTCAGCAAGTTCAGCAGGGCGACATCAAAGCCGCTGACATTGATGAAGCACTCATTGCCTCACACCTCTATACAGCAGGGCTCCCCGACCCGGATCTCCTTATCCGCACTGCCGGTGAAATGCGTATCTCCAACTATCTACTTTGGCAGATCTCATACGCAGAACTCTACATCGCCGATTGTTGTTGGCCAGAATTCGATCTCGCAGAGCTCTATAAGGCTTTCGATGCATACACAAATCGGCAACGTAAGTTTGGCTCAGTCCCCACAACCTAATCATATAATCCTATAAAACAAGTAAAAAGACGATTCTAATGAATCGTCTTTTTTTTACATTCATTTTATCGGCAGCACCGCATCGTAGATTTTTTTCGCCTTCTCCTTAAGGCCATCATAAACCTCATCCCTTGTTCGCCCATCGGCAAACACTGAACAGATCGGCTCCCCTTGACTCACCCTCACGCCAACATTCGGCACGTTTGCAATCCATCGTTCACCTAACACCCCAAACAAGTCTGGCATCTCGCAATCTATCTTCGCTCTAATCAGCGCTTTGCCCCATTTCAGATGTGTCGCCTCACCTTCTTTGCGTTTCTTACTGCTCGAAGAAAGTTCATCAAATACCGATTGCCCTGTGCACATCTCTAAGACTTCCATACCCGCCGTGTACCGCGGATTGATCTCCAATGGCCGGAGCTTCCCACTGAAGTCCATCACGAAATCAATCCCAAACACACCCCGCAAATCATGCCGTTGCGTCATCGCGACCGCTAATTGGCTTACACCCGCTCTCGCTTCTTCCGACAAGTCTATCTCGCCGATAGACCCCACATACTTGAACCCATCACTTCCAAACGCTTCATCACCCACAATCATTTCGCACGCCCCCACATACTGCACACTCCAGCCATCCGCACGAAACATCACCCCGATCGGCATCCCCGCCACATACTCTTGCAAATAATATTCCCGGCCAATCGGCGCCCCCTTCTCCCAAAAACGAATCCCCATCCCGCCACTTCCGCTCATCGGCTTCAACAAATACTTCCGACGATCCCAATTACCAAAGACCTGGACAGCAATTCGCTGCAGCAAGCCGCCCTCTGTCTTTATCTTGCAATGCTTCAGCCCCTTCGCCAGCTCCACTTCACTTAACGAACCCGCTGCCCTGACCGATCGCACCGCCGCCGCGCTGCTACCCATCACTTCACGCCCAAACGTGATCGCTTCCCATATATCTGGATAGTTTTCCAAATCCCCACTCATCATCACCGCCGCACTCTTCGGTGCCTTCTCCACCATCCCCGGCAACTTCGACGGGTAATCACGCATCAATACATGCAACGTATGCGCCACCCGTTGCAAATCCCGACTCCCAATGCAGTCTACCACCCAAGGTTCATACCCCATTTTTCGCGCACTCATCGCCGCTGCACGTCCATTCACGCCAACAATCAATACCGGCTTACTCATACGCTCATCTTACACTTAAAAACTCAACCCCACACAAACTCAAACCTCAGCTTCCTGCACCGCATCCTCCACATCAGCATCTGTTTTCGCCGATTGCATCGCCTCTTGTTGCCGCTGCCAACTCGGTTTCTGCTCCAGTGATTTTCCATACTTAAACGTAATCACACGACATTTTCTGCATCGCCAACCCATAATATGGTTCGGCCGCATTACCGCATGTGTTCCAGGCAAACTTTCTGCAAAATGATTCCCCTCCGCATTTCGCCCTTTAATCCACGTCAATCCCTGCGTCACCGGCAAGCATCCCTCTTCCATTATCCCATGGCACTCCGGGCATCTTACCGTTCGTTCATCCATCTTTGCCATCGCGTCACCTTCCTTTATCTCTCACAACAAGCGACCAATATTCTGCTAAACCGTACAGATGACCCATCAAACCTATTGTGCCCCTCACGCCTCCATCCCGCAAGATTTTTCTCTCCTCCTCCCTCTATTACGTTGTTTCATTTCCACGTTCCAGCAATATTAATATCAAGCCTGCCACCGCCGGTGGCAGGGTGTTTGCAAGGGTCGCGTTTAAATCGAAAAGGGAAGTTCACAGCAAGTAGTCGTAAAAAAAGAGAAATGACAAACAGGGCAGGGGCCTTGCGCGCAGCTCAAGGGCGGGCTTGGAAAGTGAGATGATACGAACAGGGGGGGATTGCGCGCTGGTTCAAGGGCGGGTTTGGAAAGTGAGATGATACGAACAGGGGGGATTGCGCGCTGGTTCAAGGGCGGGTTTGGAAAGTGAGATGATACGAACAGGGGGGATTGCGCGCTGGTTCAAGGGCGGGCATGGAAAGTGAGATGATACGAACAGGGGGGGGGCTAAAAAGTGAGCCCGGACGCCGCCACGTCCGGGCTTCCCGCACATACGCTGTTTAATGGAACACAAGGCCCTCACGCCTTGGACGCTCCTAGCGTATATAAGTTGCAGTATTTATCTATTCAATTGTTAGTACGTTTCGCAAAACGCCTTGAAGAATTAGCGAGCAAACTCAACGGTTCGCATCTCGCGCATGACCGTGACTTTAATCTCACCTGGGAAGGTCATCTCTTCGCTAACGCGTTTCGCAATATCACGAGCAATATATGCACACGTTGAGTCGTCGATGTTGTCCGGATCAACGATCACGCGAACCTCGCGGCCAGCCTGAATCGCATACGCCGTGTTCACACCCTTGTGACTCGTCGCAATGCCTTCCAGCTGCTCGAGGCGCTTCACGTACTTCTCAAGCGTCTCGCGTCTTGCGCCAGGTCTCGCACCACTGATCGCATCCGCTGCCATCACGATCGGCGTGTATGGCGTCGTTGATGGAATATCATTATGGTGACCGCCAATCGCGTTGAGCACCGCTTCCTTCTCGCCAAACTTCTTACAGAAGTCCATACCAATCGCAGGGTGACCACCCTCAATCTCATGGTCCATCGCCTTGCCGATATCGTGCAGGAACCCGCAACGGCGAGCCATCTCACCATCAAGTCCAAGCTCATCAGCAATCGTTTGGCAAAGATAAGAAACTTCAATCGAGTGACGCAGAATGTTCTGCCCATATGACATGCGGTAATGTAACCGACCCATCATCTCAGCAATACGTGGATGCAAGCCTTGGATATTTGCTTCAATGCAAGCATCTTTACCCAGCTTGATAATCCGCTGTTGCGTTTCTTTCGTGATCTGCTCAACAATCTCTTCAATGCGAGCCGGGTGGATTCGCCCATCATCCAAAAGCTTCTGCAACGCTTCCGCAGCAATCGCTCTTCTGACGGGATCAAAACAACTTACCACCACAACGCCCGGCGTGTCATCCACAATCACATCAACACCCGTCGCTTTTTCAAACGCACGAATGTTCCTGCCCTCGCGACCAATCACGCGACCCTTCATATCGTCACTCGGGATCGCAATCGCGCTAACCGTCGAATCAGACACATGCTCTGACGCATATCGCTGAATCGCCATGAGCGTGATCTTCTGTGAATTTTCTTTCGCTTCTTCCTCCGCGCGATCCGTAATCCGCTGGACAATCTGCCCCGCTTCATGCTGGCATTCACGCTCAACCGCTTTGAGTGCTTCTTTGCGAGCTTCATCTTCGCTCATCCCGCTAATCCGTAGCAGCACCTGCTTCTTCTCAGCCTCAGTCTCGTCCAGCACTTTTTCATGCTTCGCGATCAAATCCGTCAACTCGCCTTCGCGCTTATTAACTTGTCCCTCACGACTCTTGATCTTGTTATCCAGATCAACCAGATACTTCTCTTTTGTCGTCAGCGTATCCAGCTTCCGATCCAGATTGTCTTCACGCTTGGTAAGCCTGCGTTCAACCTCTTTCTGCTCATTACGTGAGGATTCAACTTCCTTCTCAAACGTCTCGCGTCTCGCCGCCTGCTCATTACGTGAATCCAGCTCCAACTGCTTGCGCAGCGTTTCGCCTTCGCTCTTCGCCCGGTCAATAATGTCCTGAGCTTCCTTCTGAGCCTTACCAATACTCTGATTACTCAAAAACCAAAGCGTCAGCCACGCACCAACAGCACCGCCCACCAAGCCACTGATGCCAAATAGCAAATCAGACAGCCCTATTGGGGCTGCCGTAGGCTGCGCTAGTACATACATGAGATCTATCATCTCTAAGTACCCCTTTTCTCCAACTAGCTGCATCTGCACTGCATAGCAATACCAGTTGGTACTGGGGCACGGTCGCGGGTTTACCTCATCGTCAGTCGATACTAACGATCCGGTTCTCCGCCGCGATATATCTGAAATATGACGGGAGTATCAATCTCTACAAGCAGGCTATTCACCGCATCAAGCGCATCTTTTTCATACGCTCATACGCCATCTATGACACCGCAACTGCCCAATTCCCAATCCTGACCCGTTGGCGCTGGTTTTTTAGTCTGATCCGGTTGTTAGCCGTTTAATTCGTTTACTCAGCCTGCTTGGCAGGCCAATGTTGTACATCGTTTGATTTATCCCGTCTGTCCGCCGCATTTTTTCGCAGCATCTTCCAGACGTCCACACTAACCTCGTCCCTCACATTCGGAACATCGTTAGCGTAGTTCGCAGCAGACCAGGTCTTACCCGGGTTCGTGCCGGTTATATCCTCTCAAATGACATGCCTTTTCACACACTATCCAAGAGGGGCAATAGTTATCAATTTTTATCGCCAACTCAACGCGATTCGCATCACGCCAAATCAGCCCACACAGGCTCATGACACTAAAGCAGTTTGCGTGGTGACTTGCCATGCCTTCCGAAGCTGCAACCAGCAGCAGGCCCAGACGGGAAGTCTTTTTCACGTAGCGACCGACCGGTCAACGTGGCAGGTATTGTCGCAACATGCTCTAAACACAAAATCAATGATTTCATGATTTTCCATAAACCTATGAATTGACATAACTCTACCTATTACAGATATTTCGTCAAGTCTTATCTGTCCTCAGGAGCCGCATTTATACCCCCTCTTACTCCCTGAAAACCCCCTCTTTTCTCACCCAACCAGTCCCCGCACAATCCCCTCATACACCGCTCGTTGTTCCATGCGCCCAAACAGCTTCTCGCCCACTCGCTTGCTCAACTCCCCAGCCTCTCGCTTCGCCTTCTCATCCATCGCCCATACCGTCAGCACATCGCTTGGCTTACGCAAATCATCCTCATCGAAAATCATCTCCTCAGCCCCATCAACCTCACTTAACATCCCCCGCAGCCGCGCATTCCCCTCCACCAGCATCGGCTTCCCACTCATACAAGCCCACGCCAGGCTCTCCCCTGACCCTTTACCCGTCACCACCACCGCGTCGCATGCCTCCAAGATCTCCCAGCCACGGCTGGTCCCGCCTTCTTGCACCAATAACCCCAGATGCCCAAACTCATCATTCAGATCCACCGATCGGTCCCGGTGCATATGCATCGCGTTCACCAGCACCCGCATCTGCCACGGCCTCCCCAATTTATGGCTCACCACCAAACTCGACGTCCCCCCCGCCAAGCTCACCAGCCGCGTATCCGACGTATACGGCCGATCACTCAGCAAACCCACCACAAACTTATCCTCGCCCACCGCACCCCATTTTACCCGCTTCTGACCCAAAACAGCCTCGTCCCGCACAATCTCGCCTTCATCCGCTGCAGGCCCCACAATCTTCACGCGTCCAGCAGGTATTCCCAGCCGCGCCAACTCATTTCGCATCACCT
The DNA here is from genome assembly GCF_007747445.1 of Poriferisphaera corsica. NCBI lineage: Bacteria > Pseudomonadati > Planctomycetota > Phycisphaerae > Phycisphaerales > Phycisphaeraceae > Poriferisphaera > Poriferisphaera corsica. Next base: position 3,290,445 of record NZ_CP036425.1, on the reverse strand, counting down.
CACCACTCACCACCACTCTGCAATGATCGCCGCGACGTCCATTCATGAACTTTCGCAGCCAAAGTAGCCGTCTGCCCACAGGCAACTCATTCAACCACAACAACTTCCGCGCATTTTTTGCCGCCCGATTAGCCGCCCACAATAGGCCCACATCATCACAACTCACGATCTGGATATCGCCCAACTCTCTCACCCGCCGCCGGATCCCAAAGTATCCCGCCACCCCGCTGCTGCCCGGCACGCCCAGTCGCTCAGCCCCCTCAATCCCCACCGACTCACATTCCTCAGCCAATAGTTGGCTCCCCAGCAACAGAACATGCTCCTTTACCCCTTCCACAGCACCCAAAAGCCCCTTCAATCGCATCAATCCGCACGGATAACCCAAGCCTCCCCCTTCACGCACAACATGTAACATCTTGATATCCACGCATCGATCCTCTATTAGCAGCCTATCCTTATCTCCACTCATTCTCCCTCCCTTACCCCAAATCCGCAATCCTTCACATTCCTAGCCCACCTTTCCACCAGATAACATAGAAACAAGCCCACGACCGCCGGTCGTGGGATGTTTGTAACAAAATCATTCAATTGCCTGCAATTCTCCCCCTCTCATCCTGCCCCTCATTTCCCGCTCGTATCTCACCTTCTGGGGTAGTGGGGGGGACAGGGGTCACCCCACATTCTTCCGCTGTCGATCCGTCGCCTGCTGCAAAATCTTCTTCTCTCTCTTCGTTAGTGACTGCAACCCATGATCCCGCACTTTGTCCAGAATCTGATCCACTTCGATATCGAAGTTCTCAGTTTTCTGTTTGCGATAGACCTGCCGCGCCTCGCGGCTTTTCTTCGTCACGCCCCCCATCGATAGTCGATCCGCCCAGTCCAAACTCCGTGGCCGCTTCACCAGCAAATAACCAAATAACGCTCCGCCCAAATGAGCCGCCTGTCCACCCGCATTCTCGCCGCCACCAAACGACACGAATAATGCAATCCCCAAAAAGATCAACGCCATCGCCCGCATTGAGATCGGGATCGGCGGGAACAGCATCTGAACACGCATATCCGGATACAACACCGCAGCCGCCACCAAGATCCCAAACAGTGATCCCGACGCACCGACTAAAATCGTGTTAGGCCCAACATCCAAAATCCCCACAAATCCCATCAGCGACATCAAGATCGATCCGCCCACACCACAGATCAGATAAAACGCCAAAAACCGTCTCGACCCCCACCATCTTTCAATCAGCGGCCCGAAAAAGTACAAACCCAGCATGTTGAAGAAAATGTGCCCCAACCCACCATGTAAAAACTCATAACTCGCAAACCGCCAGATCTGCCCACCATAAATCGCCTGAGCGATATTGTAATTCCCAATCGCCTCCAGCCACTTACGTCCCGCCGCCATCCCAATAAAGTGATCCAGCACAAAAACCGCCACATTAATCCCGATCAGCCACCATACCACCGACGCATTCGCCATGCGGCCAAATCCCATACCACCTTGCTCATCTGTATCCCGATAATAATCGCGGTTTTCAAAACTCATAACGCTTCGCCACCTGTTTCCGTGCCGCCACTTAAAAACGTATTGTAATACAGTATCAACGCGATACTCTTCGCATCCTCAATCTCCCCCGCCTGTATCATTTCCATCGTCTTACTCATAGGCACCGCTTCAGTCGTAATCTTCTCAGTCTCATCTAATTTCTGCCCCACGTACCTCAAATTTCGCGCCACATACCCATGCAATTTCTCCGTCACCATTCCCGGACATGCATAAAACCCCGCAACCCGCTCAATTTGTTCCGCCTCATATCCCGTTTCTTCCGACAATTCTCGGCCCGCCGCTTCGTCCAGTTTCGCCTCCTCGCCCGTCTCCAATGTCCCCGCAGGCAGCTCCCAAAGCGTTTTCCCCAGCGCAAACCGCTCATTTCGTATCAACACGACTTTCACCTCTCCCTGTTCGTGTGATCTATCTTCCACGCCCATCGCTGACTGGCACCGATCCTCCTCATCCTCTGCCCCCATCTCCAGTAGCGGCAAAATCACCACCGCATTCGCCGACTTGATATATCCTCGCCGCAGAGCGCCCCCGCTGCGTTTTTTTAGATCCACTTCATAAACATCAAATCGCTCCGTCTGATAAACCTTTTCGCCTTGTAATTCGCTCATTATCGTGACTCGTCTATTTGCTCTTTTTCTCTTATCTGCCGTACTACAGCCGATACCAGTTCATGATGTCACAGACATCATACGCCATACACTTCAAGCCCACGACCACTGGTCGTGGTGTCCTGCAATCAGCACCATGTATTGGCCATCGCACTTTCAATCCTCGCTTGCGTCCTTTCCTCGCACTAACAACGAGCATTATTCTCCCCCACACCATGACCACTGCCGTCATCATCATCTTCATCCTCGTCTACCTCGGCATGATCGCTGGCCGCATCCCATTCTTACGTGTGGATCGCACCGGCATCGCCTTGCTCGGCGCCGTCGCCATGCTCCTCACCCGTGAACTCACCGTCACCGGCGCTTGGCAAGCCGTCGACGCCTCCACCATCTTCCTGCTCTTCGCCCTCATGGTCATTTCCGCCAATTTCGCCCAGTCCGGCCTCTATGCGCTGATTACCCGCAACATTATCGTTACCAACATCACACCCAAATTCCTATTACTCATCGTGATCTTCGTCATCGCATTCCTCTCCGCACTGCTCGCCAACGACATCGTCTGTCTTGCCACAACCCCCGTTCTTCTTTCCGCATGTATGCAGCGGAAACTCAACCCCATCCCTTACCTGATCGCGCTTGCTTGCGCCGCCAATATCGGATCTGCCGCCACCCTCATCGGCAATCCCCAGAATATCCTCATCGGGGAAGTTCTCCGCCTGTCCTTTCCCAAGTATCTCGCCATGGCCATCCTTCCCGTGACACTCTCCCTCATTGTTACCTGGGGGATCATTGTTCTGTTGACTCCAGATTTTAAAGCAAAAAACAGTTTTAAAATTTCTAAAAAAATTGAGAAAGACGATGCTGCTAATCAGGCATTAGATTGGCCGCGTGCGATCCTCACCAGTCTTATCCTCATTGTCATCGTTGGCTTCTTCCTCTTCACAACCTTTCATAAACCTATTGTTGCGTTAGCCGGTGCTTCCTTGCTTCTGCTTTCTCGCAAACAACACACTGCCTCAATCTTAAGCCGAGTCGATTGGCAACTCCTTCTCCTCTTCATTGGATTGTTTATCGTCAACGACGCGCTCTATCAAACCCAAACCCTTCCTGAAATTGTCAAGACGTTAGCTAACTACCAGATAGATTTGGAAAGTCAGGCGCCGCTTTACGTGATCACCGCGATCCTCTCAAACCTTGTCTCAAATGTCCCTGCTGTTCTTCTGCTCCTCAATGTCGTCACCGAGCCGAGCTACGGGCCGCTTCTTGCTCTTTCCTCCACCCTTGCGGGTAATTTCATTATCGTTGGCTCAATCGCCAACATTATTGTCGTCACCCAAGCCGAACGCGGCGGCATCAAAATCGACTGGCTCACCCACGCCCGAATCGGCATCCCCGTTACCATCACCACCCTCGCCCTCACCGGCTTATGGCTAGCACTCCTCAACAGTTTTTAGTTCCTCTCCCCCCCCCCCCCCCCAATCCCCTCAATCTCAATCCCTGTTTTTCAAAATAAGTCTCTTCCCCCCCCCCCCCATCCCCCCGCGCCCCCAACGTTCCCCAGCATCCTCCAGCGTCCTCCAGCCCTATGTCCCAGAATAGAGTTCCCGCTTTCAATCACGCTCTATCTTTTAAGTTCAATGATCAGCACTCCGTTTAGCTGTCTAATCATCAGTTAGAATATATGTAAATTGCCTATCTGAAACGTGCGCACATGCGCGTGTTTTGTTTACTGATCAAACGAAAATAGACTAACATACGGTTAGACTACCTGTGCGCGAATTTTGCGCGCTGTTTGTACAACCATATTCAGATCAAGTACTTAGCGGGGCAGGGCGGATTTTCGCAAATTGGCGACTTGATGCTGTTTCGGTCAAAAACCGTCAAAGAAGCCTTAACTATGGTTAAAAACAGCATGAAAACAGTCAGAAATTGATCGTGACGGATATCACTCGGGAGAGAGTTTGGTTCACTTCTGTGCGCGCATGCGGGTTGTCATTGCATAAGAAAAACCGAGGCATCGAGCCTCGGCTTTAAGGTCTTGTTTAATAAGCGATGATCAGGCTGTGACAATCTCAGGCTTAATATATTGACTGGAGATCGCGCCGGTTTCGGTGATCGAGGATTTGTGATCACATGGATGAGCTTCCTGTCCAAGATCGAAATCCGTGTCATACCATGCCTGTACTTTTTCAAGCACGTCTTGCGGTAAACCTTGTCCATCAGCGACCTTGGCGTAATCGTCAATATCAGCATTGGTCAGGATGTTGGGTTCAACAGAAACCATAGCGGGTTGTGAAGCGAGCCAACGGAATGCGAATTGACGCAATGACAGGCCGAGTGCTTCGGCAAGTGGTCGGATCATATCATTCTTTTTGAGGCCATAGATGAGCCAGTTTTTGTCGCGGAATTTTCGATGATCGTTCTGCGCAAACTTGTGGTCAGGTGATGAAAATTCATCATCGAGCATCCCGGAGTTTGTGGGCACGCGAGAGATGACACCGCCACGTCCGCGGGCGGCTGCGATTTCGCAGCATTCGCGGCCGGGGTCTTGTTCGTACATGTTGAAAACAGTCTGGACGGTGGCGGCGTTGTAGCGGTTGAATGCGTCCCAGCATTCTTCACGCCAGCCGATGGCGGGGCCGACGGCAATGCCCCAGTGACGGATTTTGCCTTCGGTCTGGAGCTTGTTCATGGTGTCGAGCAGTTCATCGTTGTAGTGCTCAAGCTTGATGTTGTGAGCTTGGTAGAGGTCGATGAAATCTGTGCCGAGGTTTTTGAGAGAGTTTTCGAGGTCTTTTCGGATGAAAGCTTCGGAGAAGTCTTGTGGACGTTCTCTGTGTGATTGCTCGGAGCGGCTCGCGCCTGAGGGGGGGGATAGGTCGTAGCCGAATTTTGTGGAGACGATGATATTATCGCGGCCTGCATAGGTGATGGTGTCTTTGAGACGCAGTTCGGCGGTGCCGTTGCCGTAGGCTGGGGCTGAGTCGAAGAAGTTAACGCCTTGATCGAAGGCGTAGTTCTGGACGGCGACGGCCTGCTCGTCGGTGAACTCGCCCCACCAGTTAGCACCGAAGGTAAAGTTGCCGAAGCCGAGAAGGCTGATGTCGAGGTCGGTTCCGGGGATGTTACGTTTCTGGATCATGGTTCTCGCTCGCAATGCAATAGCGGTTTTATTCAGTGCAGCGCATGAGCAGGCGAAAGGTATGAGAGCATGAGGGGAGGGTGGGGGGAATGCTGCGGATGAATTGTGAATCGTTAAATAGGAGTGCGGTAATGGCACTCAAACAACACCAATGTCTTTATATAAGTCTTTGATATAAAGACAGAAAGGACTCTCCCAAGTCCTGTTGATACATGATAGCAATTGGTGGTGTGGGGGGGAAGGCGAGGGGGAGGAAGAAGTGTTAGTGCTAGAAATTGAATGAGGGATAGGTTAGTGGGAATGAGTTTGGCAGGGGTTGCAGGCGTGATGAAATGAGGGCAAGCAGTGAGGCGTCGCGGCGGCTAACGGATGCTTAGGCTAATTGTTGATTAGTTCATCTGAAGTTTGCGTGCGATGATAAAACACCCTGCTATCGGCGGTGGCAGGCTTAAAAATAATTGAGTGGTGAGAAGTTGTTTAGTCGTTGTCGTGATTATCGTCGATGTCTTGAGGTGCGATAGGAGGATCGGGGACGATGTGGGAGGGAGCGTGTTCGGGGCGGAAGAATTTGTTGTAGTAATACATGAAGGGTGCGGAGAGTGCGTAGGTTGAAAAGACGATGGCGAGGGTGAGTTGTGGGCGAACCATGAGAAGGATGAAGAGGATTGAGCCGTAGGCGATGTTGTGGAAGGGGACGCGGCCTTTGGCGTATTTGTTGAGGACGTGGATGTAGCGGAAGTTTGAGACCATGCCGATGGCAGCGGCGAGCATGACAAAGACCATGATGCCAGCGGTTAGTGAGAGGGTCCAGTATCCTTCGATACCGCTCTGGCGGAGGAAGTGTTCGTGGAGGAGCGTGAGTGATGCGACGGTGCCTGCGGCGCCGGGTGAGGGGAGGCCTTTGAAGGAGGTGTGGTCGGGCGAATCTTCTTCGTGTTCGATATTAAAGCGAGCGAGACGGAGAGCGGCGCAGGAGACGTAGATGAAAGCGACGAGAAGTGCGATGCGGTTGAAGATGGAGTCGTCGTGAGGCGGGCCGAAGAAGGGGAGGCCGACGTTGACGAGTTGTACGCAGAGGAAAGCGGGGGCGACGCCGAAGGTGACCATGTCGGACATGGAGTCGAGTTGTTCGCCGAGATCGGAGGTTGATTTGGTGAGTCTTGCGACGTGGCCGTCGAGGCCGTCGAGTACCATGCCTGCGAAAATGAAGATGGCGGAGAATGTGAGTGGTGACCAGTTCATGGGGAGTTGGAAGCCGTTGTCGGGTCGGTGAGCGGCGGCGGCGAGGAAGATGGCGGCAAAGCCACAGAGGGCGTTGCCGAGCGTGAGTGCTGAGGGCAGTACGGAGATGCCGCGGCGTGTGAGTCTTTTTCTACGGCTGGTCAATGCTGGTTCGCTTTCGAGATTAAGGGGTGACATGCGGACTATTGTACGCGGTTTGGTTGAGGATGCATGTGTTGAAGGGGTGGGCTATGCTATGGGAGTATGTTAGAGCCAAGTGAGGAACAATTTGAGGGTGAGCAGGCCCGATTGGGTGGCGCGGAGATACCGGAGGCGGTGAGCGCCTGTGATGATCATCGGCGTGTGCATCCGGGGAGTCTGAATGGTTTGCCACGGGATGAGGCGGGGCGGCGTGAGGTGGCGAGGCGAAATCGGGTGATGGGTGGTGTGTTTTTAGGGGTTGTGCTGTTTCCGCTGCTGTTGGCTTGGTTGGTGTTGAGTCCGGAAAATGGGTTGCAGCAGACGATGAATATCCCGCCATGTGGTTTTAAGTTGAGTACGGGGTTGCCATGCTTGACGTGTGGGATGACGACGTCGTTTACGCATGCGGTGCGGGGTGATTTATGGATAGCATTTTTGATCCAGCCGTTTGGGATGATGTTGAGCGTGGTGTGTGCGGGGCTGAGCTGGGTGTTTGGATGGGCGGTTGTGAGTGGAATGTCACTTGATTCGGTGGGGCGATTTTTGTGGCGGCCGCGAGTGGTGGTGCCTGTGGTTGTGCTGCTGGTGCTGAGTTGGTTGTACAACGTGGTGGCAACGATGTCGGGATTCCATACGTGACAGATAAGGCAAAGTGGACAAGTTGTTACCGCATCGTGATGGGAATGGGTACAATGGCGTGGCAAAAGTAGGGGGGCAGGTGGTTGTGTAAATCTAAAGCAAGAAGTTTTACGTCAGGGGAAACATGCGGGGTGGTGCAGGCGTATGACCAGTGCTGTGAGCTAGAAACAGAAATAAAGGTTATGGAACAGGCATGATGAACAATCGAACGAAGTTGATGGGTGTGATGTTGATGGTGGCTGGTCTGATGACGATGGGCGGCTGCAATATTATTGGTTGGATGGCTGCGCCGTATGGGTCGGATGAGAGTGTGATCGAGGTGAAGGCTGAGTACACGAAGCTTGAAGGGAAGAAGATTGCGGTATTGGTCGCCGCATCGGATGAGATTTTGTACAAGTATAATGAAGCGATTTTGCGGACGAGTCGTGCGATCACGGCGCGGATGGCGGAGAACATGCCATCGATTCGTGTGATGGATCCGACGACGGTATTGGCTTATCAACGAAATAATCCGTTCTGGAGCACGTCGGGTTATGAGAATCTGATTGATGCACTGAATGTGGATGCTGTTGTTGTGGTGGATTTGAGTGAGTACAGGACACACGAGCCTGGGAACAAGTATCAGTGGAAGGGGATTGTGGCGGGGCATGTGACGGTGGCGGAAGGTAATGAGGCAGTGTTTGCACAGACGGTGCGTGCGGAGTTTCCAGAAGATTCGAAGGTGGGTGTGCTCGATTCGAGCGATGAAAAAATACAGCTTGGGATGCTCTCGATCTTTTCACGGGATGCGGCAGGGCTGTTTTACGATCATGAGATCGTTCGCAAGAAATAATGTGTATGGTGGACTAACGAACGGATAGATAACGCAAGGTTATAGGGGAATCGAGATGAACCGACAGGTATGCATGCTGGGTTTGATGTTGGTGGTGTTGGGTGGGATGGGTGTCGCATCGGGGTGCGCGGGTTTTGCGTTTGTGGCTGATTTTATTCAGGGCGGGAAGGTGAAGGCTGCGTATGTGTTGCCAACGGATAAGACGCTGGTCATGGTGGATGATCCGATGGGTGCGGTGCCAAATTCGCAGATCTTACGGACGATCACCACGAATATTGAGCATTACATGCAGCGTGAGATGATCGATCCGGTGATTGAAAAGAATAAAAAGATCGAGGACCCTGAAAAGCTTGAATCGTATGTGACGTTGATTCCATCAGATAAGATTTATGGGTTGGAGGATGAGGTCGGGGAAGATTTTGCAAAGATGCCTATCAATCGGATAGGTAAGCGATTGGATGCGGATCAGGTGGTGTATGTGAGCATTAAATCGTTTACGATTCATTATGCGGGGAATGTGTACCGGCCGAACGCGACGGTTGAAGTGAAGGTGATTGATTCGAAGACGGGCAAGCGATTGTTCCCAGAAGCGAAAAAGATTGTGGATCGTACGATGACGCCGCCGGGCTATATGTTGAAAGTGGAGTTGCCGTATCAGGGTGTGAACTTTGATGGGCCTAGTATTGAGCTTCAATTGCGACGTGAGTTGGCTGAACAGATTGGCAAGCAGGTTGCGGAGGTATTTTATGATCACCGTCAGCCGCAGCCGGGAGATTCGCTGCCGGGATAAGGCGAATAGATGAATGGATGATTGAACGCCCTACAATGTGGGGCGTTTTTTTATTGGTTTAGATAGAGAAAGAGAAGGAGCTGCCAAGGTTTGGTGTGCTTTCGCACCAGATGAAGCCTTGATGGGCGTCGATGATGCTTTTGCAGATACCGAGGCCGAGGCCCGAACCACCGCGTTGCCGGGAGCGGGCTTTGTCGACACGGTAAAAACGCTCGAAGATGTGTTTTACATCTTGAGGGGCAATGCCTATGCCCGTGTCGGAGACGGTTAATGTGGTTTTTCTCGCAGTTTGAGTGATCGTGATGGTGACCGATCCGTTAGGCGAATTGTAGGTGATCGCGTTAGAAATAAGGTTGGTAATGACCTGGGTGATTTTGACTTTGTCTGCGGTGATGGTGGCGGGTTGTGTGTTGAGGTGCAGGGTGATGTTGTTTTGTTGAGCGAGTGGGGTGGTCATCTCAATGCAGAAATGCGCAGCGTCTGCAAGATCAAACGTTTCAGGATTGAGTTTGAGGCGATTCTGATCAGCGGCGGCGAGGATAAGCAGATCGTCGACGAGTTGTTTCATGCGATGTGCAGACCGTTGGCAACGCTGAAGTGCATCTTTGTATTCTGCAGTGTCGCGGTCGCGGCGGAGTGCGAGATCAATCTGTGAAACGAGGATGGCGAGCGGTGTGCGGAGTTCATGGGAAGCGTCAGCGATGAATTGATTTTGCTGATCGAAGCTGCCTTTGAGACGATCAAACATTTGGTTAAGGACGAGGGCGAGTTGGCCGAGTTCGTCTTCGGTTTTTTCAAGGTCGATGCGTTGATCAAGATTGGAGGCTGATATGGTTCGAGCGGTGTTGGAAATTTTGTTGATTGGTTCGATGGCGCGTCCTGTGAGCCACCAACCGCCGAGGAGACCAGCAGCGAGGATGATTGTGCCGAGGAAGATGGATGTGTTTTTGATGATAACGATTTCGGCGCGTTTGAGATCAAGTGGGCGGCCGGCGAGGACCCAGACATCCTTGTCGAAGAGAAGGATTTCACGCCACGAATCTCTGTTTCTGTAGTGGATTTTATTTGTGTCAAGTGTTGCTGTGTTAGGGAGTGAGAAGATGTCGGAGTAGCCACGGTAGATGATGCGTTGATCGTTGGAGAGGTCTTGCCAGATGGTAAGGTAAGGTTTTTTGAGTTGCTGCGGGGTTTCGCTTTTCCAAGGGTTAGGGGTTGGCGTTCGGTTTGGTGGTGTGGCGAGTTTTTGAAGGTTGGGTTTATCTAATTTGGGGTTAGATGAATTTGGGATTTGTGGTTGGGCTTGTGATTTGGCTTGGTTTTCGTATTGGAGCCACCAGCGTTCGTTGTCCTCACGCCTGTCATTGAGTAGGTTCGGGTTGGTGTTGGATTCCCAATACTGGTCGTCAAGTATTGTGTTTGGGTTTAGAGGTTCAGTATGTGAGGGTGGCTGGCTTTGTAACTCTTGATTTCGGAAAGTGATGAGCGCATTGCCAACATCGTAAAGAAGTTCCTCATCGATTAGGTTGTATGAGGTACGATTGACGAGTTGAAAGAGGGTGATGCCGAAGATGCTGAGGAGGAGGATCAGCAATGCGGCATACCCGCCTAGTAGTTTGATGCGTGTAGATTTTATGCGGATTTTGTGATTCATGATCGCTGGGAAGTTCGTGGATTAGTCGATAATATATCCCATGCCTCGGCGGGTTGTGATGATATTTTTATCTAGTTTTTTGCGTAAATTTGAGATGTGTACTTCGATAACGTTCGAAAGTGAATCATCGAATTCATCGACGAGGGTGTCGTAGAGTTTTTCTTTGCTGATGACTTTGCCACGATTGAGGGTGAGGCATTCAAAGATGGCGTATTCACGGGGTGTGAGGTCAATGGGGTTGTCGTTCAGTAAGACAAGGTGTTTGTTGATATCGATGGTAAAGTCATCGACATGTATGGTGTTTTGTGAGGTGTCATGATTGCGGCGGATCAGTGATCGGATGCGAGCGAAAAGCTCATCGAGTTCAAATGGTTTGATGAGGTAATCGTCGGCGCCAGCGTCGAGACCTGTGACACGATCTTCGATGGAGCCGCGAGCGGTGAGAATGAGGACGGGGGTTTTAGAGCCTGATTGTCTGAGTTGCTTGAGGATTTCGAGGCCGGGGATATGAGGGAGCATGAGGTCGAGGACGATGGCGTTGTAGGTGTGTGATTGTGCTTTGTAAAGACCTTCTTCGCCGTCTTGTGCTTCATCGATGGCATAGCCTTGTTCGCGGAGGGCTTGGGCGATGACGTGCAGGAGATCGGTTTCATCTTCGATGACGAGTATGCGCATATTTATGATTCCGAAGTAATGGATACGGGCTTAATTTTAACGGTTTATTTTTTAAATCAAAACTGCACCGGGCAGGAGCCAGGTGCAGTTTGATCGGGTGATGTACGAAATGTGAGAGAGTTCGTAATGACACCTTGTGAAAGATTGAATGTCGTTAAATGACCAAAAGGGTCTTATTTTTTAGGCGTTTGCTTTTTAGAATCTTTTTGTTCTTTCTTGTCGGCGGGTGCTTTTTCCTTGTCGGTAGCACCTTCCTGATTCTTAGCGCCGTCGGCGTCTTTGACTTCCTTCTTTTCGACACGTGGAGCGGTTTTGCTTGGGGCTACTGTTTCTGCGAAGAGATTTGTGCCGCCGAGTGTCAGTGCGCCGAGAGCGAGAACGAGAGAGAGCTTAGTTTTCATATGTTTTCCTTTCTAAAGGTTAGATCGAGGTGCAGTTCGATCTTTGAGTTGCGTGATAGATTAGCTGAGGGAACCTTAAGGCAGAGTGAAGTGTTTTTGTTTTTAAAATGCGCAAAGAAAACGACACAGGCTTTGGATCAGAGCCTGTGTCGAGTGGAGGGGGGAGGTAAGGATTTAAGGATTATGCCGCTTCACGGGTTTTGAACTGGCCAACGAGTTGCTTAAGCTCTTCGGCGCGTTCAGAGAGATGATTGGATGCTTGAGCGGCTTGTGTTGTGCCTTGCTGTGATTGAGCGGTGACGGCTGAGATCGCCTGTATGTTGGATGAGATTTGCTCTGAGGCTGCGGATTGCTGTTCCGAAGCTGCGGCAATGGTTTGGATCATGCCAGCAATTTTATCTGCACCGTCCATAATTTCACCAAGTGAATTGCCGGCTTGTGTTGCGGTGTCAACACCTTGCTCGACGTTTGATTTACTCGCATCCATTTTTTCAATCGCGGAATTGGTTTGCGTTTGAATGGCGTCAATGAGTTCGGTGATGTCGTCGGTCGCTTTGGTGGTACGGTCGGCAAGTTTGCGTACTTCATCGGCGACAACGGCGAATCCCCGGCCATGTTCACCGGCTCGTGCGGCTTCGATGGCTGCATTGAGTGCGAGGAGATTGGTTTGGTCAGAGATGTCGTTGATGACGCTGATGATCTCGCCGATTTTCTCAGCTTGTTTGCCAAGTTCTCCGATGAGTGAACCGACTTGTGTTGAGTCACTGGATATTTGTTTGATACCGTTGACGGTTTGGCTGACGATGTTGCCGCCAGATTCTGCGAGATCTTTCGCGTTATCAGCGTAGTCCTTGGCTTCGTGGCTGCGAGAGGCAACTTCGACAATCGATGCGGACATTTCCTCAATAGCTGATGAGACTTCTGTAACCTGTGCGTTCTGTTCTGACATACCTTGAGCGATCTCTTCGCTGGATGCGGCGATCTCAGTTGCAGCTCCTGCAACTTCTTGTGTTGTTAACGAGACGTTCAGGATGATGTCATGTACTTTTTCAGCAAAATTGTTGAATGCATCTGCAAGGTCGCCGACTTCATCGTCTGTTTTTCTATCAAGACGTTTGGTGAGGTCGCCTTCACCCTGCGAGATATCGTTCATGCCGTCCACGACTTCGATAATGGGGCGGCTAATTTTGCCGGCGATATACCAGATGAGTAGGCCGGCGGTGATAAGGCAGATGAAGCCTAGGCCGATCATTTCAATTAATGCAATTTTTGCGGGTGCGAGGATGAGATCTTCGGGTACGGTCATGAGGACGGTAGCGTATTGGCTGCCGGCATCAATTTGATTGGGTTGAAAGACTTTGAGTTTTCCATCATTCCACCAGTTCATGGGTGTTCCGCTGATGATGGTGTCTCGGTTTTTTGCAAATTGCGAATCGAGTTTTGCTTCGTCTTTATTGAGGTTGTCAGGTTTGTTGGTATAGCCCATCACGAAAGCATTGGGGCTGAGAATAACCATGTTGGCTTGGCCGTCGTAGAGATTGTAGGAATCCGCGAGTTGCTGCATACCTTTAAGTGGGAAATCTAGGCCAGCAACACCGACGGTTTGGTTGTCAATGATGATTGGGACACTGAATGTGGCGATGAGGACATCTTTGCCGCCGATTTTGTAGTAGTACGGATCGGTCATGTGTGCTTTGCGTGTACGGTATGAAACTTGGGCCCAATCTTCGACGTTGGATTCATCGTCGGCGCCGAACTGCCATTCGAATTGGTTGCCGGAGATGCGGCCACTGTACCAGAGCGAGTGTTTTGAAGCTTCGAGTTTGTATTGCTCGCTGTTGGTTGTGATGCCGGGGCGGAAATAAATCCAGGCGCCTACGTGTTCGGGGTTATCGACAAGTGCTTGTTCTAGGATGGCTTGTACTTGCTGTGGATCTTTAACTTTAGAGAGGTTTTCGTCAAGGCTATGCGCTGCATAGCCGGCAAGTATGCGACTCATCGATATGTTTTTGTCGAGTGTACTCTTGATGATACGCGAGGCATCAAATGTGTTTTTTAATGCTTCCTGTTCGGCATAGGATTTGGCGTCAGACCAAGCTTTCCAGCCGGAGAAAATTGTGGAGGTAAGGATCGTTAGTGTGAGTGCAAGCCCCGACCAAAAAGTGATCTTTGCACGTACAGACTTGAAGTTCATGGTTCATGTCCTTCTAATAAATAGATAGATAGAGAGATTGATACAAAACCTTTCCGTTGCATGTGGGAGCATGCAGGGAAAACGAAAATACTGTTGTTGTTTGAGTTCGTCAGGAGAAATGGCGTGCCATACCTAAGAAACTCAAGCGGCTATTTATTTGCCCCTTAAGTTGGTATGCCCTAACGGTGGTAGTATCGTCCGCTATGGGGTGGGGCTGTATTGTTTTAAATGGAAAGACGCAGTTTTTTAAAGGGGGTTTTATGGAAGTTGTTTTGCGAGGTTGGTGAGATGTTGGGGTGAGCCGGATTGGATTCGAGTCGTGATTCTCATTAAACTTTCTCGAATGGCTGAATCCCCGCTTAAATTTGAGATCGAGGTACGTGACCAGACGACACAGGCTCGCTTGGGACGTGTGAGTACGTTACATGGTTCATTTGATACACCGGCGTTTATGAATGTCGGTACTCAGGCGACAGTGAAAGGTTTGCTGCCAGAGCAGGTCGAATCGCTTGGCGCACAAATTATATTGGGAAATACATATCATTTGATGCTGCGTCCAGGATCTGAGTTAATTGATCAGATGGGCGGGCTGCATAAGTGGATGCGATGGGATAAACCGATCCTTACGGACTCGGGTGGGTTTCAGGTTTTTAGTTTGGCTGACATCAACCGTATGACTGAGGATGGGGTTGTGTTCCGTAATCACTTGAACGGTTCATTGATTGATATGACGCCTGAACGATCGATGCAGGTACAGAATCATTTGGGTTCGGACATCATGATGGCATTTGATGATTGTCCGCCTGCTAAGAACGTTAACGAGCACGCGCGGCAGCGGTCGGCTCAATTCAAGAATGTGGGCGGTGGTAACAAAGCGAAGCCGACACGTGGGGATGTGAATAAGCTACGTTCAAAGGGGGAAGCTCAAAGGCAAGAAGAACAACAGGGTGGTGATAAATCAAAACGCTGGAGCAAGGGAGGAGTCGATCCTGCGCTTGGTGCGGGGATGGATGATGCTGCATACATTCAGCGTGTGAAAGAAGCGAATGAGCGAACCATTCGTTGGCTTGAGCGTTGTAAGAAAGCTCATGCCCGGAAATCGGAGCAGGCGCTCTTTGGGATCTGCCAAGGGGGGACGGATTATGAGCAGCGTGAGTGGTGTGCAAAGCGTGTCTCCGAATTGGATCTGCCCGGCTATGCGATTGGCGGCGTTGCGGTGGGGGAAGGGCCGGAGGAGATTAAGAAGGTTGTGCAGTTTACGGCTCCGCTGCTCCCGGAGGAAAAGCCACGGTATCTGATGGGTGTGGGTTATGAGCGAGATATCCTGCTGGCTGTTCAGGCGGGTGTGGATATGTTTGATTGTGTGTTGCCGACTCGGAACGGGCGGAATGCGAATGCGTTTACTTCAACGGGACAGATTCGGCTGAAGAACGCGAAATTTGCGACAGATCCGAATCCAATCGAAGATGGATGTGATTGCCCTGCTTGTTCGGGTGGGTTCTCCAGATCGTATCTGCGGCATCTCTTTCGGGCGGATGAAATGCTAGGTGGGATACTTGTTTCTGCACATAACATCCGGCATTTCCAAAGGTTTATGCTCGACATACGTGCTGCGATACGTCAAAATGACTGGTCTTTGATCCGCACGAAGTGGCCTGTCGCTTTTGCAGAGTAGGGAAGCTGGTATATATCTTTGTCAGACAAGCACTTGTGGTCTGTGTATACTGGCTGAAACGCCCGAAGTGTTGCTGTAGGAATACTGCGTTCCTGAGGTTGTTGACTGAAATATGAGGTCGGCATCCACAAAAGGGTGTGTGATCCAGCAACTTTTGGACAGGCCGTTAAAATAGATGGATCGAAGATTAGGCTCGCATCGAATCTGATGCGGGCTGATAACAAAGCAAGAGAGACGAAACAAGATGCTTGATAAATTCCTCGCAACGTACACACTCGCACAAACTGAAGAGTCGGGCCCGCCGACACTTAACACCGTGACTCAGGAAGGCGCCGCAACTACGCAAGCAGACGGCAGCCCAGATGCGAGTGGTGGTAACGGCAATGGGACAGCTCCCGCGCCAACAGGCGGTGGCAACCAGTTCCTGTTTGTCATGATCGCTGTCTTGGCAGTCGTTTGGTTCTTCATGATCCGTGCTAACGGCAAAGATAAAAAGAAAAAGGCCGCATTGGTTGCTTCGATGAAAAAGGGCTCCAAAGTCCAGACCATCGGTGGCGTCCTCGGCACAATCGTTGATATCCGTGACGATGTTGTTGTTGTGAAAATTGATGAAAACAACAACACACGCATGCGATTCAACCGCACTGCGATTCAGACGGTGATCGACGATAAAGAAAAAGAATAAATTGATCAGCAATCAGAAGCCGTGGGTCATACCCTGCGGCTTTTTTGCCTGATAAATGCTCATTTACGCAATCAGCCTCAAAGGGCAGGGGCCTCATCGAAAGATAGGTTCGGCAAGTACAGCACCTCACGTGATGCGATGAAAACATCCGGTTATTGATTTAGATTTTTAAAAAGCGAACGGTCATTATGAAATATCCTATCTGGAAGCCAATTCTGATCCTCATTGTCTTGGCAGCCTGTTCAACGCTGCTCTGGCCACCTCAGACCAAACTCAAACGCGGTATCGACCTGGCTGGCGGTACGACGATGGTTTACGACGTGAAAGTACCTCAAGGTGCTGATGCACGTCAGGTCATCGACGAAACGATTGCTGTCTTGCAACGCCGTGTTGACCCAAGCGGTGTGCGTAACCTCGTGTGGCGACAGATTGCGGGTAACCGCATCGAGATCCAGATGGCATTGCCTTCGGACGATGTGAAAGAAGCTCGCGAGAACTACATCGAAGCACGTGAAGACGTGCTCGCGCTCAATATCAATAAGAGCACCATCGATGCAGCACTCAAGAAGCAACAAGCAGAGCGTGAGGCTGACTTCCAGAAGCTTTCAGGCGGCAACGAAGCCTATCTCGCAAAGCTCCAAAGCCTTTACGCGGCCTATCGCAATCTTGATGAAGCGGCAGGCCCCTATAAAGAACTGACCGCAGCTTATGCTGAAGCACAAAAAGAAGCGTCGCCTAATGCAGACGAAATGCTTCAGCAGATGATCGAGGCGACCGAAGCCTACGTGAACTCGAAAGAAGCCTATAACCAGCAGGAAAATGAAGTTCTCGCTTCCAACCTGACTGCAGGCGAACTCGACCGCGTTCTTGATCTGACAACTGCAGCGCCCGGCGAAGTTGGCATCGCTGCACGTCAAGAAGCCGTCAATCTGCTCAAGACTGAGCATCCGAATCTTGCATCACAAATTGATAACGTCGTAACCGCGTTCAATGGCTACGTTGGCAACAAGGGCTTGCTTGATGACCCTAACGACCTCATCGCACTTCTTCGCGGCTCAGGTATTCTTGAATTCCGTATCGTTGCAACACCCAACAACCCGATCGTCAACACGAACGATTATCTCACGCAACTCCGTGAGAAAGGGCCACGATTCGGCATCAACCGTCCGTACCGTTGGTTTAAGATTCAGGACGTAGAAAAATTTATCGAACGTGAAGCCGAACGCCGTGCTGCGGAAGAAAACCCCGGTGCATACTTCGCATCACGCGGCCTGGTCGGCGACAACTTCAATGGCGATTACTACGTTCTGCTTGGTAATGCTAACAACAACTCAATGACCAAAGCGCAAGGCGATTGGTCACTCACCCGCGTTTATCAAACCGCAGATCAGCAAGGCTTTCCCGCTGTCAGCTTCCAGCTCAACGCAGTCGGCGCACAGCTCATGGGGGCGCTCACTGGTGCTCACCAAGGCGAGCAGATGGCCATCGTTCTCGACGGTCAAGTGATCTCCGCTCCAACGCTGCAATCAAAGATTTCATCCAACGGCATCATCACTGGCGGTCAGGGCGGTTTCCAGCCTTCTTACCTCCGTTACCTCGTTCAAACGCTCAAAGCCGGTTCGCTTGAAGGTGAACTCTCTGAGTATCCAATTTCGATCAAAACGACCGGTCCGTCACTCGGCCAAGACAACCTCACCAAGGGCCTTGAGGCCGCATACTGGGCCATCGGCCTCGTTGCCATCTTCATGCTCTGCTACTACTTCTGGGCTGGTGCAATCGCTGACTTCGCACTACTTTTGAACATGGTCATCATCCTCGGTGTCATGTCCATGGTGCAGGCAACCTTCACGCTCCCAGGTATCGCAGGTATCGTCCTCACGATTGGTATGGCTGTTGACGCGAACGTCCTGATCTTCGAACGTATTCGCGAGGAACTTGAAAGCGGTCGTGACACTGGCGCCGCCGTCCGCGAAGGTTTCGGTAAAGCGTTCTCGACCATTCTTGACGCTAATATCACCACCTTGATTACCTGTCTCGTGCTCGGCTATACCGCATCCGCTGAAGTCAAAGGCTTCGCCGTGACACTCGGTATCGGTATCATCGCGACCCTCTTCACCGCACTGTTCTGCACACGTACCATCATCGATACGATCTTTCACTTCCGTATGGCTAAGTCCATCACGATGCTTCCAACGCTCGTGCCAGGCCTCAAGAAGATTCTCCATCCCAACGTCGATTGGGTCGCCAAGCGTTATGCTTTCTTCGCAATCAGTTGCATCCTCATCGTCGCAGGCTTCTTTATGGTCTGGGAGCAAGGCAATGAGATGCTCGACATCGAATTCCGCTCAGGTACACAAGTGTCTTTCGATCTCCGTGAGGGTGAAACCCTTCCGATCTCAACCGTTCGTGAACGTATTGAAAGTTTCGGTATCGTTGCAGCCCTCATACAGCATGGCGATCAGCCGACTGCTGACGAACAAAGCATCTACAACGAGCTGAAAGACAAAGTTTCGCCGATCGTAGCTGAAGCAAAAACACGCTACGAAAACGCGATCGCTGAATATGATGCCGCTATCGCAGCCGGCGAATATAAATCAGAACCAGACGGCCTCGATTTCGAAGACTTCGCTAACTCCGACGTTGTCACCGAAGGTCAAACTCAAAGAGACGATAAGCAAACCCTTGCCAGCGCCTTCTCTATCTCAACACTCATGACGGATTCACAAGCTGTCAGCGACCTGACTAAGATTGCTTTTGAAGACAGTCTTGAAACAACCAAACCAATCGACTTCGACGGTGTTAACGCTGAAAACGTCGCGCTGGCTCCTGTCTTCGCCATCAAATCTGCTGACCTTGGCGCTGATATTGGTCAACCGACTGTCTCAGCTAACGTCAGTGAATACATCGGCGGCGTGGCAACTGTCGTCAAGGGCATGTCCGAGCCGCAAACGACTGAAGAAATCGCACAACGCATCACGCGAATGCGTTTCCAGCCAGCCTATCAATCACTCGGCCACCGTGCCGCTGAAGTCATCGGCATCAATCAGGTTGGCACTAAGAATGTCACCAAGGGCAGCCGCACGGTTCAGGAAGGTGTCTACGACGAAGTCGTCGTCATCACCAACACCGCAGGTTCACCTAACTATGCTGAAGACCCCGACACGCTCGACGATGCAGGCGGCTTCGCTGACACTGAATGGAACCTGATCCGTGATGCACTCCAGCGCGACACCAGCCTCACTGGCGTGACCAACTTCTCGTCTCAGGTCTCATCGACCATGAAACAGCAGGCGATCGTCGCGATGGTGCTCTCACTGCTCGCTGTTGTCGCTTATATCTGGTTCCGTTTCGGATCGCTCCGCTACGGCATCGCAGCCATCTTCGCACTCGTCCATGACGTTGCCATCACACTCGGCCTCGTCGCTATCTGTGGCTGGCTCTACGCTTCTGAAGCAGACATCTTTGAACTCTTCTTACTTGACCCGTTCAAGATCAATCTTGCGATGATTGCAGCCCTTCTCACCATCGTCGGTTACTCACTCAACGACACGATTGTTGTCTTTGACCGTATCCGCGAAAACAAGGGCCGCCTCTCATACATCACACCGAAGATTATCAACGACTCGATCAATCAAACGATCAGCCGTACGATCCTCACCTCCTCAACCACACTCCTCGCTGTGATTACCCTCTACACGCTCGGCGGTTCAGGCGTTCACGGCTTTGCCTTTGCCATGATCATCGGTGTCGTCGTCGGTACCTACTCATCCATCGCGATTGCTTCGCCAACCCTCCTCATTCTTGGTGCTCAAAAGCCATCCAAGAACTCACCCATGTCATCTGATGGCAGCAGTAACGGCGATTATGATCGCAAACCAGTCCTTGACTGATCAACCTCATAGCTAACATGAAAAGCCTCTGCACTGCAGGGGCTTTTTTAATGTCTGTATGTCGTCGAATGTTCTTTAAGTCAAATACTGACGCATTCGGACGTCCTATTTTTAAACAAATATTATTGATAGTTAGGTGCCGAACTATATAATAAGGTACCTAACTAGTATAAGAGAGAGTCAGCGATGACCACACAAACCGTTGTCCCGCAGGATAAAACACGTACTAAACTGATCTCTGCAATTGCGGAGCAGTACCCATCTGCTAATACCGAGTTGATTGAAACACAGCTAGCTTTGATGGATTTTGCTCATCTCACCATTCTTGGCGCAGAATCTCATTTTTCCCAATTTGGTTTATCGCAAGGTCGCTTTGCAATCATGGTGCTGCTCTTTCTACTCAGTAATGAACAATGGACGCCCGCACGTATTGCCCAAACCGTAAGTTCAAGCCGGGCTACCGTTACCGGCTTGTTGAAAAATCTACAAGATCAGCAAATGATTGAGCGTGAATCGAACCCCAGTGATGGCCGATCTTCATTCATAAAACTTTCGCGTAAAGGCAGAAAATTGATCGCAAAGATCCTTCCCACTCACTTCAAGCAAGTGGATCCATTGTTCGATGCTCTAACTAAAAAAGAAAGAATCCAGCTATTAAAACTGTTGGCCAAAATCACACCAACGATTCAGAATCGATAGAACAACAACTTATCATGCAGTAAAGGAACTTTAATTATGCCTGTTTGTAATCAAAGCGATTTGAAGCGACTACAAAACGATATTGGACTGTTGATGCTACGCTTATCACTTGGCATCCTGATGCTCTTTCACGGTATTTCAAAAATTTCCGGAGGTATCGATGATATTAAACTCGATCTTATTGATCAAGGCCTTCCAGGTGTCATGGCCTATGGTGTGCACCTTGGTGAAACCGTTGCGCCTATTCTTATCATAGTTGGTTTTTTAATTCGACCAGCTGCCGCAATTTTAGCCTTCACGATGATCATGGCTGTCTATTTAACCGATGGGCTTGGAGGTTTCGCGTTGAATGAACATGGCGGCATTGAAATTGAACTCAATCTACTCTACATGTTCGGTGCTTTCACGCTTTGTTTTACAGGCCCAGGTCGTCTGAGCCTTTCCCAACTCTTCTATCGAAATAAAAAGAGTCAAGTAAATACGCACGAAAAAGAGTTGGCTTCTAGTTCGTAATATGATTGCACTAATGTCTCGGATACACATCAAACCGGAACGACTTGCCCTTGTGGCTTGCTTCCGGTTTCTTATGCGCTTCATTGATCAGTGGTGGCGCATGGTTTGGTCGTTTGACCACAACCCGCTTATTTGCGACCGCAATCGCTTGTTCAAAAAGGCCAACCGTGTTATCCGAATCCGCTTCATCGTGTCCCAGTAACTGCCTTAAAAACCAGATCGATTTTTTTGTTCGCGCTGATACATGACGTTTCTTCTCGGGGTACATCGGATCAAGATACACCACGTCATATGCATCGGATTCTAATTCGCGCATTGTAGTGATCGCATTGCCGGGCCTCAGATCCATCCGCCCAACAATCTCAGCCAATCCTTCGTCCCCTTGACCCGCTTTATTGATTGCATCTCTAAGCATTGCATAGACGAGTGGATGTTGTTCGATCAGGGTCACTTCACACCCAAATGCAGCCAGCAGGAATCCGTCTTCCCCAAGCCCCGCTGTGCAGTCCAGAACCTTGGGTCGCCACGCATCTCCCCGTTTAATTCCCACCGCTTTTGCGATCGGCTGCTTTAGTGATCGTCCATGCCCTGACTTCACATCAATGCCTGTCAGATCAAATTGCAGTGATCCCAGTTTCCCCCCCATCTTCTTGTCCATCTTTAAAAACCGAACGATCAGCCGCTCATCGTTTTTATCCCAATCAACCACCGCATCAAACCCCTTGATAACCGCCTGTCCTTGATCCTCAACCAATTCCCCCACATCACTAATCATCGCATAGTGATCTGCTGCCCCCTTGGTAACCGCCAATCTGAAACTATCTTCCTGCATCAAAACATTATACCCAACCCTACCCACGCAAGAAAAAGCCCTGCAATCGCAGGGCTTTCATGATCACTAAAATTGTTGTAAAGCGTTAAAAATGCTTCTTGAGCTGTGATTATTAATCTTCAGCCTCTTCCAACTGCTTCTGATATCGCTGCTTGTTCGTCCGGTTATCCATCAATACAAACAGCTTGTCCTGATACTCACGCGGAATTCGTTCATTCAGCGTCTTCTTCACTTGAGCAATGTGCGTTCGTCGCGAAGTATGCACAAGCACGACCGCATCCGATTTTGCCTTTTCAAGCAGCTCAATCACATTGTCCAGATGTAAATGCTTGCCGACGCCCGCCCTTGATTTGTGATCATCTTCCAAGAACGTACATTCTGTAATCAAGATCTTCGCGTTCAGTACATCCTCACGATCAAAATGATCACCCCACATCGTGTCACCCGTATAACATACCAACGGGATATGCAATGTCTGCGTGATTTCTTCCCCCTTCTCCTTCATCGCAAGCAACTGCTCCTGTGGCAGGCCCACCAAATCACTACGCAACTTCGATCGCTTCTCAATCACCGTATACCCAAGCGAAGGCACCGTATGCTGCGTTTCAAATCCCTTCAGGAAGATATTGTTTTTGATTTCAACCTCTTCCTCGTGAGCCAGGCCAATCACCTTGTATGGCGTCTTCTGCGCTTCCAAATCCACCCAAGCGCCCATCACATTATGAATCGCCTGCTCAATCGCCTTCGGGCAGACCACCGTCCCGGCCCCCATTCCCTGGAAGTATCGTTGCGAATAGTAATAGGCAATCCCAGCCGCATGATCCATGTGCCCATGCGTTAGCGCACAAAAGTTACTCGTCAACGCCGTCCTCGGCGCCAAACCAATATCAAAAACCAAATCTAACTCAGGGATCTGCACCACCGATTGCTCACCAGCAATCGAGATGCCTTGAATGCGATACGGGGGAATATAGAGAAAGCCTAAATTCGGATTACGCGCCGGTTCACGTGGGATCATCACGAACACCTTACATCTTTCGCAGCGACATTTTTAAAACGCCGAAACCATGCATGTCGCTGCTAATACTACGATGCACGATGATCCGGGCAATTGGCCGTGTGGGGTTCGAACCCACATCCGCTTTCCTTTTCCAGAAAAACAGTCCATTCCAAGAACCTATGACAGTCTCAGACGGCCCTGCAACTTCCCTTATACGGGGGCAATAAATACTGTGCCTTACATCATTATTCACTGGACTGGATTTGTAATTTAAGCAGCCAACCCACGAATAACATTTCGTTCTCCGCAATCGACCAACCAGTCAATGCGTGAGTAATGACGAGCGACACTCTAAAAGTATTGCAGCGCCCAGCCCCCTTGTAAAGTCCTTTAGCCCATCCCACATCCTCCTTTCCCTCAACCCCCTATCTCCAATCACTTAACCTTTGTTTTCGCCAATATTTTTCTGATCAAGACCCCAAACTTTTCACCCTGTTTTTCATGTCCGATACCGATTATCATAGTGCTGTCACATCAGTCGCTTTCTTTTAACCCTCACAACGGCCTATAGTGACATATATTTCACGCTAATTACGGTCTTGAGCCCCGCTTACGCGATCATATTCATATCGGAGCCCCTCGCCGCTATCGAGCCTTCTCAATGACAAAATCAGACGATCAGAACAACCTCAGCCAAAGTGTCCAACATTTGCAAGATCAGGTCTCAAAGCTTCAAAAAAGCCTCGATACCTACCGATTGCAAGAACAACTAATACCCAATTTTGCCGACCAATTCCGTTCTGTCCTCGAATACGCGCCCGGGGTTGTCTACTTCTGTAAAAACGACCCGCCGCACTACACCATGATCTACCTCAACGAGGCTGTTGAAGCACTTACCGGATACGACAAATCTCAATTCCTGGATGAGGGTCTAACCTTCGGCGAACTCATCCACGGCGACGATGCTAGACGTGTGAAAAGTGTTATCCAGCAATCCGCACAATCTAGAGAAGAATATCGCCTCACTTACCGCATTAAACACCGTAACGGTTCTTGGCGATGGGTACGTGAAGTCGGCCAAGTGGTCCCCGACCCCGATCACGACCCGCCACTCTATCTCAAAGGCGCCATCTGGGACGTCACCGCAGGCAAAATCCATGAGGAGCAACTCGAAGCCCGCGATACCATCCTGGATGCAGTTCATTTCGCCGTCGAACAATTCCTCCGCATGGGCGCATGGGAGTCTCGTCTCCCCGAAGTCCTTGATCGCATCGGTGTTGCCACCGGCGTTTCCTACGTCTTCATCTTCAAAAACCATGAAGCCACCAAAGCCGACATTCATTACGGTGTCTGCCCCATCGACGACCCCAGCAAAAACTACATAGTTGAAGTCGGCGACCTCCTCTTCACGCAAATTCACGAATGGCAAAACGTCAACATACCGCCTGAACGCGTCAAACCACGTTGTGAAGCCATACCCTACGATAAAGCTGGCTTCCAGCGTTGGCACGACCTGCTTATCGCCAATCAAACCATCTTTGCCAACGTCAAAGACTTGCCCGAATCAGAACGCGGAGATCTCGCATCAAAAGGTATTAAGTCCGTTGTCGCAGTTCCCATTTTTGCTGGCGGCCAATGGTGGGGTTACATCGCACTCGATGAATGTTCACGAGAGCGCGACTGGTCCGAACGTGAAGTCGATCTCCTCCGATCCGTCGCAGGCACACTCGGCGCTGCGATTGTACGCCAGTCCTACGAAATCAAACTACGTGAGCTCAACGAACAACTCGAACGCCGTGTCATGCAGCGTACCGCAGAACTCGAACGCATAACCGAGCAATCCGAGCACCAGGCCCGTACGCTCAGCACGATCATGAGCGCCTCGCCAGACCACCTTTGGCTATTTGATCCGCAAACACGTCTGCTACAGGTTTCTGCTTCTATCCTCGAAGACTACGGCGTCCAAGAGTCATACGTCCTTGGTAAAACGCCATACGAAGTCGGATTTACGCCTGATCGTATGAGCCAAGTGATTGAAAAAGCCAAAGCGATGTTTGCCAGTGGCCAAGCACAATCCGGCGAAGTCGACATGCTGACCACCAAAGGCGAGCGACGCTTCTCATACATCCTCACGCCTCTTCGAGAGGAAAACGGCTACATCTATGGCGGCCTCGCCGTCTCGCGTGATATCACCGAACGTAAAATCGCTGAAGATCGTCTCCGAGAATCCGAACAACGCCTCCAAGGCATTCTCGACAACACCCCAGCATCAATCTACCTTAAAGATGCTGACGGCAAATACCTCTTCATCAACCGCATGTTCGAGCAACGCTATCAGCGCAAAATCACCGATGTTGTTGGTAAAACCGATAGCGACATCTTCAGGCCACAACTTGCCAATCTCTACCGGACGAATGACATCGAAGTCATGAGCAATGGCAAAACGATCGAGTTTGAAGAAGCCGCGATGATTAACGGCGAGCCTCGCGTTAATCTCTCCATCAAATTCCCACTCTACGGTTCTGATAACAAAGTAACCGGCGTCTGCGGTATCTCTGCCGACATCACAGATCGCATCAACGCCGAGCAAGTCTGGAAACTCGTTCGTACCGCAATCGACCAGATTGACGAAGCCGTCATCATCACCGATGCCCGTATCGACCACCCCGGCCCAGAGATTATCTACGTTAACCCATCCTTCGAGCACATGACCGGCTGGGCCGCCGCCGACATCGTCGGTCAAACCCCTCGCGTGCTTCAAGGCGTAAACACTGACCGTTCTGTACTCAACGAACTCCGCACCGCTCTCGAAACAGGCCGTCCATGCACCGGCGAAACCGTTAACTACCGCAAAGATGGCAAAGAGTACACCGTCCAGTGGCACATCACCCCAGTTCGCGATGAAAAAGGTGAAGTCGCAAACTTCGTTTCAATCCAACGTGACGTTTCTGAACAAAAACAAGCTGAAGAGCTCGAACGCCGTCGCCGTGATGAGCTCGCGCATGTTGCCCGCCTCTCAACAATGGGCGAAATGGCCTCCGGCCTTGCACACGAACTCAACCAACCCCTCGCAGCTATCAGCAACTATGTTTTCGGCTGCCGCAAGCGCGTCGAAATGGACAACATCGACAAAGATACCCTCATCGAAGCCCTTGCCAATGTCGGCAACCAGGCGCAGCGAGCCGGGGAAATCATCCGACGCATGCGAAATTTCGTTCGTAAACGTGAATCCCAAAAGAATTTTGTTTCAGTGAACGAAATCGTCCACGACGTTCTCGAACTTTGTGCCGCCGAAAACCGTGATAACCGTATCACTGTTAGGGACAACCTTGATACGGGCACTCCAAATATAGGCGTCGATGCGATCCAAATTGAACAAGTTGTCCTCAATCTCGTCCGAAATGCCGGCGAAGCGATGAGGGAAACCCCCGCGGAGGATAGGCAATTGACGCTTTCCTCTCGCATCTCACCTGACGACTCAACTCTCGTTGAACTGGCCGTATCTGACTCAGGTATCGGAGCCACTGAAGAACAGATCAAACAAATTTTTAACCCTTTTTTCAGTACAAAATCCGATGGAATGGGTATGGGACTGACAATTAGCCAATCCATCGTAGAAAATCACGGCGGCAAACTCTGGGCTTCTCCCAATACCAATACACCCGGCCTCACCTTCTTCATGACGTTACCAATTTGTGAAGACCCAGATGAAATCGATGAACTAGGCGACTAAGATTTTTCCCGGTAGGAGAATTTAATAGTTACTGTTGTTGAAGTCGCAAAATTTACGTTATCATGTAAGTAATATCAGGGCACAGGGGGATACGTCACTAAGGGTCAAAGTGACCTCACTAATGACGCTTCCCGACAACTAAGCAAGCTTATGAACGAGAACCCAACCGTATATGTTGTCGATGATGATAAGGCCGTTCGTGACTCACTAAAGTGGCTCATCGAATCCGTTGGCCTTCAGGTGAAAAACTACGAAACCGCTATGGATTTCCTTAATGAGTGTGAAGGAGCCACCGCAGGAGCTCTCGTAGTCGATGTCCGTCTGCCAGGCATGTCTGGACTCGACCTACAAGATCAGCTCAAAAAACGCGGGATACGCCTCCCCGTCATCATCATTACAGGTCACGGCGACGTCCCCGTCGCCATCCGAGCTATGAAAGCCGGCGCACTCGACTTCATCGAGAAACCTTTCTCCGATCAAGTCCTCCTCGATCGCATCCGTGATGCGCTCGAACAAGATGCCGAACGACGTGAATCCATGATGCAGCGAGGCGAAATTGAAACACGCCTCAAACGCCTCACTCCCCGCGAACGACAGGTCATGGACCTTGTCGTGCAAGGCCGCCTCAATAAACAAATCGCAGCCGAACTCGACCTTTCGCACAAAACCATCGAAGTCCACCGCGCACACGTCATGGAAAAAATGAACGCAGGCTCCCTCGCCGAGCTCGTACGCATGGCCGTCGCCGTCGAAGGCGCCGTCAAAGCTAGTCCCGCATGACCTCATCCTCTCATACCTCTTGACATGTAAACAAAAACCTAAAAAGCTCGCACTAGTTGCGAGCTTTTTTCTCTTCCCAAAGTTTCCCATCTTGCACACGATCGCGCATCAAGCCTACCACCGCGGTGGCGGAGCCGTCGTTTCCAAACTCAACTCAAGTCTGTGAGGAAGCGCGAAACCTCACCAATCTTTTTACTTCCACGCCGCAATCTCTTTCTGCGAGACAATTTTTCGCGCTTCCTTCTTCCCCGCAAATCTGAACCACAAACACACCCCAAGCCCCAGTACTACAATCGGCCCGTACTGCCACGCCTCGTTCCCCATCTCTTGTCGCATCATCCAATCCACCGCTAAACCCAGCAGCGGCGCCATCACTGCCGTCAACATTGTTTTGCCCTGTGATTCCACCGATAGCACCGTCGCCATCGTCTCGTCATCCGCATAATTCGAGATCCGTGAAATCAGCAGCGGCCGCCATAAATTCTGGAAAACCGCCACCGCCACAAACCCCAGCGCGATCGCAAAATACCACCCCATCAGCACCCCCATCCCGACCACTGCAAACGAACACAGACACAAACTCCAGATCGCCTTCGTCGCCAAAGCATCATTTTCAAACCGCTCACTAAATTTACCCGATCGCCGCGACGCTATACTCGCCATCACTGATAGCACCGCATACACCACCGCCACCAGTACCACTGTCCGCTGCGTCTCCGTCATCTGTATCCCCATTAGCGCCCCCACCGGCACTGCCACCGCCGCCGCCTGCAAAATTGGCTGCAAGTAATCCTTCGTCGCCTTAAACATCGCCTCAAACGTCACATCCTCAATCAATAACGCTCGTAATTTCCGATCCACCCACGACTTCTTAATCCCGTTCCAAAGCGTCCGCACCACGCGCCCCACCGATATCTTCTCATACCCACCCATAGGCTCATCATGTGAACATTCCCCCTGCTTCAACAACTTCGATTGCGCTGTCGTCGGCGACTCCACGCAACTCGGATAACACAAGAAGTTCACAATCCCAAAAGCCATCGGCACCGCCGACATGTAAAAAACCCAATCATATCGCTGCGTCACCAATAATAACCCCGCCGCAATCAGCGCGCCTACCGCCGTCCCCATCTTCGACCACGACCGCGTATATCCATAGATGTGTTTCTTTTCGTCTAACTTGTTATTAGCCTTCAACCACGAAAAGATCATCGCCTTGTGCGTTCCCGTTCTGAATGCTTCCCCAATCGAGAACATCAGCATCGCCGCTGCCAATAACCCAAACTGCCGAAACAGCCCCAGACAGATAAACGCACCGATATAAGCCACATGTGAAGCAATCATCGCGTACCGCCGCCCTAGCGTATCCGCAAACGCACCCGTCGGAATCTCCATCACATTCGTTGCCACTTCCCGGATCCCGATCAACAAACCAATCCAGAAAAAGCTTAGCCTCTTATCCAACAGCGCCAACATCAAAAACGGCTCAAAATACCGTTGATTTTTCAAAAACCCATATAAAGAAAAATGAAAGATCATCCGTCATGCACCTATGCTGTTATCCGTTTACAACTATTTATCGCACAGGCATTCATCTTCACATCAATCATCATACCTCAACCCATCTCCCCAACCAATTCATCCTTCCCAAACCCCATACTGGCGTGAGTATTGTCATCCATCAACATCCTTCAGTCGCTTGCCTCCCATCCCCTCTCCCTTGAAGCAAGTAAACGAACATCAACACGCAAATCTATTTTCTCACATTCTCCCGCTTGATGCTTATGGATTGCGTTTCCCCGGTACATGTAAAACCCAGTTCTTCTTGATCTTCAAAGAATACAACCTCATAGATCAACGACATATCAATCATCTTGACATCCTGAGCCTTAAACTGTTGTCGCAATGATTCCAAGAAATATGAATCCCGATAAAATGTATATTCAAGTAAGTCTTGTACCCATCCCGGCTTCAATGAGCATGTCCACCATATCTTTTTTTGCGGAAAATCTTTGATGATATCACCAAAACGAACCTGCTTGAGTGTTAAACGCCATGCAAAATTCTTCCGCATGTTATTTACGTGATACCTAAAGTCAACCCAGCCTCGAAACAATTTTGGATCACCAAATTGAATCTCTAATAGTTCATCAAAACCAACCACAGATGTACGCTTACCATGATCGGCTTTTTGCGTTAATTGCAGCCTGCATTCACCAATGAGAATTTTGCCCCATCGCTGCTTTTGCGCTTCGTTTAATAGCCCATCCTGATTCGCCTGACATAGAATGTCATACCACACATTTCGCCATGCCGTATCCTTGTCTTCTCCAAAATCAAGTAGTCGATTGACTAACGCTATCTTGTCTTTATACAAAATCTCACCACGACCCATCCGCGCCGCAATCTCTTTGTAATTTGATTCCAAAGTAAACTTAGATCGCTTACCACGATCCGTCTGTGAAGCAATCACTTCGCTATCGGTTTCCGTCTTAAATGAGTTCGGCATACTCCGGGTGTCAATATCAAATGGTTGATTGTCTAATTGATGATTAGGAAATTCTGTACTCGAAACAGAATTGACCGAGGTGCACCCAATGGGAAGCATCACTGCCAACAACATCGCAACACAAAATGTCCATCCCAATCCATGTTGGTGATGCCGGCCTAACGCAATGAACCGTAAGCAAAGCAATGCATCAATCGAAGACGCAACGTGTGGTAATCTCATTTCATGCCCCAGATTTTCTATAAGATTGGATGGACAAAGAAAATCATAATGGATGAGTAGATATTGTACGAATGGATTTTCGCGAAACTGAAGGCAATATTCATGCCAACCTTTCGTCATGCCGCATAGACGCGCACAAAAACGCAACATCGCGATTTTCGCCTTTCAAAACACGCCGAAACAGCACCGTTTCATGACAAAACTCGATCAAATCCGCCTGTTTTTCACAGTTTTCGCCCATTTTTGTATACAGGTAAACCCTTGGTTTGGTGGTTTTGTGCGCGTTTTTATCACGTTCTATGCCATATGCAGCACCAATCGGTTTTGTGCGACTATCCGTTGGTTAGATGTTGATCAGAATGTGTGCGCACAGAATGCTCGTGGTTCATTTCAACATCCGACGCCTATCGTGCTTGGTTCCAACCTAAAATCCCGATATCATCCAATACATGAGTAGCGACCTAACAAACGATCATCACGCAGGTTATCCCAACATCCGCATGCGCCGTAACCGCCGCACCGACTGGTCTCGCAGACTCGTCCGTGAGCACAACGTGCGCGCCGATGATCTCATCCTTCCGCTGTTTATCCAACCCGGTTCAAATTCGCCATCTCTTCCCACGCCCATTCCTTCCATGCCTGGCGCCTTCCGCTACACCATCAGCGATCTCTGCGATAAGGCCCGTGAAGCCAGCGATTTAGGGATCCCCGCCATCGCACTCTTTCCCGCGACCCCGCAGGAACTGAAAACCGACGACTGCCGCGAAGCGTTTAATCCGCAAAACCTTGTTTGCCAAGCAGTTAGAGCAATCAAAAAGCTCAACCTCGATCTCGGCATTATCTGCGATGTCGCTCTCGATCCCTACTCATCTCACGGTCAGGACGGCCTTGTCGAAAACGGGCAAATCCTTAACGACCAAACACTTACAGCACTCTGCGAACAGGCAGTTGTGCAGGCCGAGGCTGGCTGTGACATCATCGCGCCTTCTGACATGATGG
Organism: Poriferisphaera corsica; assembly: GCF_007747445.1. Taxonomy (NCBI): domain Bacteria; kingdom Pseudomonadati; phylum Planctomycetota; class Phycisphaerae; order Phycisphaerales; family Phycisphaeraceae; genus Poriferisphaera; species Poriferisphaera corsica. The sequence goes on along the minus strand of NZ_CP036425.1, from coordinate 3,258,990 downwards.
ACGGCCGCGTCGGAGTTATCCGTCAAGCCCTTGATAGTAAAGGGTTTGCAGATGTTCAGATTATGGCCTATGCCGCTAAATATGCCTCCGCGTTCTACGGCCCATTCCGCGATGCCGTCGGCTCATCAGGTAACTTAAGTGCAGGTGATAAAAAGACTTATCAGATGGATCCTGCCAACACCAACGAGGCTTTACGCGAGGTTGCGCTGGATATTCAGGAAGGCGCGGACATGGTCATGGTCAAGCCTGGCATGCCGTATCTCGATATTCTGCAAAGAGTTAAGTCAGAATTTCAGATGCCAACCTTCGCCTATCAGGTTTCAGGTGAGTACGCGATGATTAAATTTGCAGCTCAAAATGGCGCGATTGATGAGCATAACTGTATGTTAGAAAGCCTTTTAGCATTCAAACGGGCGGGCGCCGACGGCATTTTGACCTACTTCGCACTCGATGCTGCCAAAGCATTGAGTTGATTATTTCGCTCATGAATGGGGTAGGGGGATTCGTCCAAGTAAATCAAAAACAAAGGGCCACTGATAAAGATGGCCCTTTGTTAATGATTGTTTATCAATTAGTTACATCAATCGATTACGCAGCATCGCTCAGATTCGGTGGTTGCTGAGCTGATTTTTTGTGAGCTTTGATATCGATTGGGAAGAACTGTGAAAGGAAATTCGTGATAATTTTCGCTTGCTCGTTTTGCAGAGCGTCAGGCCGTAACTCATGTGCAGTAATGGTATTAGATGACTGCTGGGATGGATAAAACATCACGCCCAGTCGATCGGGCCGATGATCGAATTGATCAAACAGGTTGTTATTGTCTGCAAGCCAGAGGCATGTAAACCCTTTGCAGGGTTCAGGGCGTTCGTCATAAACCACGCACCCAGCAGTACATAGATTGTGGCAATGCACACCAGCTTCTTTTCCAATGCTACTGATGGAGAGAGCTGTGCAGCACGCATTGCATGTGCCGCAATCCCGTGAGGTTTGATTGATTTGTTGAAGTGGCGTGTCCATCATCTGCCTGCCTTGCCTAAGTGATGCATAGGTGAGAGGTTACGCATCAAGTGTTCGAGATCTTGCTGGTAGCGGCTTCTGATAAAAAGCCGCGGATATTGTGAAATCGGCAGACTATCAGATGAAATTGACTGTTGATGCGCAATTACTGAATTTTATCGGGTGGGGTTGTATCGATTATGACTTGGGCGTGGGTTAGATAATCGATTTGTTTTGCTTGAGTATGGGGCTTCAATTACGTATGAAGTGATTATTGGGATACATGTTTATCGGGTCTAATGGATGATTAGGTCGACTTTTTGATTGTTGCGTTTTTGGTTGTCGAGTAGGTATATATGAGTTAGGTTTAGAGATGGGCGAGCATGTTGGGTGTGATTGTTTGCAGTTGGTTAATGAGTTGTTATTTGGCGTATGAGTTTGAAACGAGTTATGGGAGTTGTTTGATGATTGATTATCATGCAAGAACGCCGAGGCTTGCTTGGGCGGCACTAATTGCGGTTGGAGTTATTGTTGTGTCAGAAATCATGGCAGCTTTGATCGGGGGAACGTATTGGATGGTGATGATCGGTGTTGGTGTTAGTTTTGTTATCGCAATTGGCTTTGTGCTTGCATTTGTCTTATCGGTTTTAATGCGTTGATTGGTTCGGGTGGTTGGCGCATTAAAAAACCCCCTGTAACACAGGGGGTTTGTGTTCCTCGTGCTGAGATTTTTAGTTTGAGTTACTGCAACTCAAGGGTCGTCTATAAGTTAGTAGAGACGACCAGTAATTATTTGATGAAGAGCATTTCCTGGTAGGTCGGGAGTGGCCAGATGTCGTCGGCAACGTAGCCTTCGAGTGTGTCGGATGCCTCACGCACTCTGTTCATAAGTGGCACGATGACTTCGAGGTAGTGGCGGGCGTGGTCGATTGCTTCGCTTGCATCTTCCTTTGCGTTTTCGATTTCGAGGGCTTCGAGTGCGTCTTGTAATTGCTTGACGAGAGTTGTGATCTTATCGAGCGTGTTGGTATCGAAGTCGATGCCGATGGATTTGAGGTTCGTGCAAGTCTTGGCGAGCTCGTTCTGATAGCGGATGGCGGCAGGGAAAATCATGGTGCGGCCAAGCTTGAGAACGAGATTTGCTTCGACGCGTAATGCGAGGATGTATTGCTCGGTGTAAACCTCGAAACGAGATTCGAGTTCACGTTCGGATAGGACGTTGAATTTTTCGAATGCTTCGATGACTTCGGGGTCAATGAGAGCAGGTAGTGCGTCAACGGTTGTCTTGAGATTGGGTAGGCCGCGTTTTTCAGCTTCAACGTGCCAATCATCGGAGTAGCCGTCGCCGTTGAAGATGACTCGGCCGTGCTTGTCGAGGATTTCCTTAAGGACTTCGGCGACGGATTCGTTGAGATCTTTGCCTGCTGCGACGGCTTTTTCGAGCTTGGTTGCAATGAAGTCGAGTGAGTCAGCGGCAATGGTGTTGAGTGCTGCGAGTGGGCCTGCGACGGATTGATGTGAGCCAACAGCACGGAACTCGAAGCGGTTGCCAGTGAAGGCGAAAGGTGAGGTGCGGTTACGATCGCCTGCATCTTTTGGTAGTGGTGGGAGCGAGTCGACGCCGAGTGTGAGTGTTGATTTGTCGAGTGATGATGAGGCGGTGCCAGCGGCTTTGATTTGTTCGAATACATCGGTGAGCTGATCGCCGAGGAAGATCGAAAGGATGGCTGGTGGGGCTTCGTTTGCACCGAGACGGTGGTCGTTGCTTGCAGAAGCGACGACGGCACGGAGTAGTGGTGCGAACTTATCGACGGCGCGGATGATCGCGGCACAGAAGACGAGGAACTGTACGTTGTCGTGTGGGTTGTCGCCTGGGTTGAAGAGGTTGCCAACGCCGGGGCCGCCGAGTGACCAATTGACGTGCTTGCCGGATCCGTTGACGCCAGCGAAAGGTTTTTCGTGCATGAGGCACTTCATGCCGAATTTTTTCGCGGTTGAAGCGAGAACGGTCATGGTGATTTGCTGGTGGTCGGTTGCGATGTTTGCTGACTCGAAGAGCGGTGCAATTTCGAACTGGCCTGGAGCGACTTCGTTGTGGCGGGTCTGAACGGGGACGCCAAGCTTGAAGAGTTCGCGTTCGACTTCAAGCATGTAGGCGAGGACACGTTCAGGGATCGCACCGAAGTAGTGGTCGTCGAATTCCTGGCCTTTTGGTGGCTTAGCGCCAAAGAGTGTGCGGTTTGCTGTGAGCAGGTCAGGGCGAGCGTAGTAGAAGTTGCGGTCGACGAGGAAGTATTCTTGTTCAGCGCCGCATGTTGCGCCGATGAAGCCGTCGGTGTCGTTGTCGAAGAGTGCGAGGATGCGGTGCGCTTGCTCGTCGAGTGCTCTCATTGAGCGGAGGACAGGCGTTTTCTTGTCGAGTGCTTCGCCTGTCCATGAGATGAATGCGGTTGGGATGCAGAGTGTTGTGCCGTTGGGATTCTCAAGAATGTATGCGCTTGAGGTGACGTCCCATGCGGTGTATCCGCGGGCTTCGAAAGTTTGGCGTAGGCCGCCGTTGGGGAATGAGGAGGCATCGGGTTCGCCTTGAATGAGCTGCTTACCAGAGAATTCAGCGATGGCTTGGCCGTTTTCGTTGAATGAGAGGAGTGAGTCGTGCTTCTCGGCGGTTGAGCCGGTGAGTGGGTAGAAGACGTGGGCGTAGTGGGTGGCGCCTTTCTCGATGGCCCAGTCCTTCATGGCAGATGCGACTGCATCGGCGATGGTTGGGTCGAGAGGCTGGCCGTTATCGATGGTTTTGATGAGGGATTTGAAAACGGTTTTAGGGAGTCGCTCAACCATGATGGCTTTGGAGAAGACGTTTTTGCCGAAGAGTTCGGCGGTGGGGTCGTCTGCAAAGTTAAATGGCTCGGTGACGGCTTCAGTTTCGTTGACTGCTGCGATTGCGCGTAGTCTTGATTCGCTGCCAGACATGTTGAGACTCCTTGGTTCTCGGTTTCTGGGGTTGTGTTTCCCGTGTTGTGTTCTTCGTTTAGAGGGTAGGTCGATCGGATTGATTTTTAGCTGATCGATTTGGCCCTTAATCTGGGAGGTATTTTAGTGAGTGATTATTTTGAATGCAAGGAGGCTGTATATGTGCTTAAAAAATAAGCATTAGGGGTATGTGGTGTTGTTTGGTGGTGCAATTTTAGGCATTTTATGTGTGTTGGTGTGGGTTGTATTGTTGCTGTTTTAGATTGTAAGTACTTATATAAAAGTGATTAACAATAATAATGCGGGTTGGTTGGATTCTGATTTAGAAAGTTGGTGTGGTGATGTGAAGTGAGGAAATATGGAAGGTATTTGTAGAAAAATAATAAAAAAACCTGCTCGGGTGAGCAGGTTTGTAGCGTTTGAAAGGCCGCGGTGGGATTCGAACCCACGAACAACTGATTTGCAATCAGCCCCATTAGTCCACTTTGGTACACGGCCATAAAGATGTTGCATCGGTGATGCGAGTGGGAAATCATAGCATTTAGTGCAATTTCGAGCAAGAAATGAGGGGGATTGTCGGGAAGGAAGGATGAGGTTGGGTAATAAGGGGGGAGGTGTGGATAAAAAGAACCCGCGAAAGTGCGGGTTCTTGTAGAGGGTTTAGTTGTGTGTTGGTGCTATTTGAGGTCCCAAACGTTGTCATCGGAAGATGTTTCGATGCCAAGTGGGCCGCCGTAGGTGCCGAGTTGCTCCTCACCGAATGGGCCGTTGTCGAATCCGTCTTTGGAGACATAGATGCTTGGGAATGAGAATGAGGAGGCGTGTCCGTCTAGCCAGCCGATGTTGCAGCTTTTGCCGTTGTGACGGCCGTGTGGTAGTCCGCCGGCGAATGAGAAGCCCATCCACATATGGCCGCGTTGGTCTGAGGTGTCTTCGTATTGTTCAAGCCAACTGTCGGCAAACATGAGTGTGTCAACGGGATTGCGGGCGTCGTTGGTGCGCGATGAATTGTCGCCGTCATATGAAAGTGGGCTTTTGGGGTCGAGTTTTTCGAATACTCGGCGTCTTGCGAGAACTGAAGCGTTCAGGCCGTAGTCTGCATTTGTCCATCTGTAGTCTGATTCATTTTCCATGTCGGCGAAATGGATGCTACCCGTATGATCTTTTGCGACGTCGAAACGTGGGCAGCTAAACATTTCGCGTGTTGAGCCGTAGCCACCGATTGTGATAAGGGCTGACCACCATCTTGAGGTTGATGAGTAAATATCTAAATAGCCCTTGTCGTTTCGAGATGCGTGGACAATGAAGTCATCATTCTCGATGGTGTAAGCGAGGTGTGCGATATTGATTTGGCGGATATTGCTAAGGCATTTGATGTCTTGGGCGGTTTTGCGTGCTGAGCCAAGGGCAGGGAGGAGAATGCCGATAAGCAAAGCGATGATCGATATGACGACAAGTAGTTCGATAAGTGTAAAGCCTATTTTGGGTCTACATTGAAGTGAAGGGTGATTCATATAAAGCTCCGATGTGTGTATTTATTGGCCTAAGCGTTTAGATTGCTTTATGCCGGTATTTTGCCTGGAAATAGAATATAAAAAGTGCTAAATAACTTCGTACTGATGCAATTAAATCAATGTATCTTACTTATATAATAATGATGCCAAAAATATAAGTCAATGAATGAATATTAATTGTACGTGCTAAATTTACGTTAAATTTGTGATTGGAATTTGTTTGGCGCATAAAAAAACCCGCGAGATGCGGGTTTGGGAATTCTGATTTTGCGGGGGGAGTTATTTCATGTCCCATTTATTGTCATCGGGTGTTGTGTTGATGCCGCCGAAGATATCATCTGCATATGCGGAATATTCGATGTCATGCACATTGTCGTGTTCATCAGGATTCCACCTTGTGGCAACCGATTCTGCATGGCCATCTAGAAAAGTTGTGTTTACATTTTTGTTGTGTCTAGGGTGCGGATCACCTGTGCCGCCAAGTTTGAATGAGTCGCTTAAAGCAAACATGCCACCTTCTTTACCGCTTGGGTTCCACTCTGGATAGTGCGAGTCAGCGAACATGACGGTTTCGGTTGGATTTTGAATGGATACATACTTCAAGGTGTAAACTTCGCGAGTGGTAGGTACCCACCATTCTGAATCGACGTAGCCAAGGATTGATGGCCTGATGAGTGAGCCTAAGTGATATGCGTTATATCCATAATGTGTGAAAAACCAACCAGAGTCGGTGGGGTCATTGGGGTCGATTGCAGATACGAGGAATTCGCGTACTGGGTTGAATGATGGGCAAACGAAGAATTCAGGTGATGTGATTATGCCATCTGCACTGAGCAAGCCGCCCCAATACTTTTGTTCGTCGGGAACAGATGTTCCGCCCCAATGGCTTTGTGCGGGCATCATGTGTTGATCATATGCTTGTGAATAAACATATGCAGCGGTGCCGAGTTGCCTGGAATTACTCAGGCATTGGATGCCTTGGGCAGTTTTGCGAGCGGCCCCTAATGCTGGCAGTAAAATACCAATCAGCAATGCTATAATTGAAATGACAACAAGAAGTTCGATTAAAGTGAATGCATGTCGATATGAACGCGGCGATGTGGGCATGATTGCTCTCCTGAAGATGTGTAAACAATAGCTGCTGCAAAAATATTGCTGCACTAACTCTTACTAGAATGAGTGGCATTAGCGCAGTAGATTTGATTGCTAAAAAACTATGTAAAAGTAAACAAGCTGAAATAAGAAAAATATTTAATGAGACTAGAAATCGTAAAAATACAGAATGATTAGCCGCCAGAAATTCTAATCATTATCTAATTATATAACATTAGGCTTGGCTTTGTGTCAATACTATTGTGTCGCATATCAATAAAAATGTTCTGTAAAATGTAATTTGTTTTATTGATAGAATTAAAAGTGCTTAAGTGGCTTAATGTAAACGAAGTTACCCTGTAAAAATACAGATGAAGCATGTAGTTTTGCACAAGTTCGTGAAATAAGTATTTGGTGGATAGTTATAAAATCAAGGTTACATAGCGATTTGGCGCTGCTTGTCATTAAATCAGTATTTCACATTGGATTGATTAGTTAGGGGTTTTACGCATGTCTAAGATATGCCTGAGATATATAGTACTTATGTTGACAAATGATTTAGATTAGAGACGTTGGATTCTAGGGATAGCTAAATTTTTTATTCTCGAATTATTTGCCTTGAATGTTGTGCTTGTGTTTCAGCTATTTGTATACAGAACATGTCAATAAATAGAGGGATAGAATCCCTTGATAGAGTTGAAGTAGTATAAATATATAGTTGCAGGTTGATGATGCCTTTGTTTCAATTAACCTTACACGCATGTTACCTCATAGTGGGATTAAGTCACTAAATGACTTTATAAATTTAAATAGTTTCTTACTGTCCGCTTCGGTATTCGTAGGAGCGGGTGTCGTAATAATGGGAGAGGAATGTGCCGGGCGGGATGATGCTGTCGATCGCTTCGCGATCGGCATCTGTGATAGACAGATTTAGAGCAGAGAGATTGTCGATGAGTTGTTCGAGTGTGCGTGGGCCGATGATGGGGGAGGTGATACCGGGTTGATTCATACACCACGCGAGTGAAAGCGTGGTTAATGAAGTGTCTTTTTGCCTAGCAAGTTCTTGTAGTTTTTCGATCGCATCAAAGCAGCGTTCACTCATAAGTTCATTGACGCGTGGGTTCTGAGAGTTGGTGTATCGCGCGTCCTTGGGTGATGTGTTTTGGCGTGTGTATTTACCGGTGAGGAAGCCACCTGCAAGTGGTGACCAGGGAAGGATGCCGAGACCGTAGTGTTGGCAGGCGGGGATAAGTTCGCGTTCGATGCGACGGTCTAATAGGTTGTAAGGCGGCTGCTCTGTGACGAAACGATTAAGTGAGAGTTTTTCGCTGACCCAAAGTGATTCAACGAGTTGCCACGCGGCGAAGGTGGAGCAGCCGATATAGCGTACTTTGCCAGAACGGACGAGGTCATCGAGTGCGCGCATGGTTTCGTCAATCGGGCAATGAGGGTCGGGTCTATGAATCTGATAGAGGTCGATGTAGTCTGTGTTGAGTCGTGTGAGTGAGGCTTCGCATTGCTGTATGATTTGGCGGCGTGAGTTTCCCCAACGGTTTGGGTTGAGGGGTTGATCTTTGAACATGTTGCCGTGACATTTGGTGGCAAGGACGATGTGCTCGCGGAGGCCTGTTTTGGCGATGGCTTTGCCGACAAATTGCTCAGAAATCCCGGTGTTATAAACATTAGCGGTATCAATCAGGTTGATGCCAGCGTCAATGGAAGTTGCGACGATTTTGTCGGCTTCGTCTTGCGAGGTCGTGGAGCCATAGGTCATGGTGCCGAGGGTGAGCGGTGAGACGCGGATGCCGGTGCGGCCGAGAATGCGGTATTCCATGTGTAGACTCCATTGAGATGAACAAACCACTTTAATACGATTGCTTGTCAGGATTGTATACCAATGTAGAACCTTGATGAAGCTGAAAGTATTCAGAGGTGATCAGGGTGTTGATCGTGCTTTTCGTAGATGTGTCTGAGCAGTTCCATTTGTGCTTCCTGTAGTTCGATCATGTGCCCCCATTGTTTTTCCATGTGCGCATCCATTTTTTCACTTAGTTTTCGCACTTCAAGTTCAGCTTTGAGTGAGACTTTGTATTCGTTCTCGTCACGGATGCGATCTTTTGCACCTTGGCGGTTTTGAGACATCATGATGATAGGGGCTTGGAGCGCAGCCAAGCAGGAGAGAACGAGATTAAGCAAGATGAAGGGGTAGGGATCGAAGTTGGAAAGATGGAAGAACCAGTATGTGTTGATCGCCATCCAGAAGATAATGAAGACGGTGAAACTGATGACGAAAATCCATGAGCCGCCGAAAGTGGCGACGGTATCTGCTGCGCGTGAGCCTAAGGTCATGTCCTCTTCGTATTCTTCGTGAATATTTGTGGAGAGGATATCCTGTTCTTGGATTGCGCGCATGACTTCTTCGTCGAGTTTTGAGAGTTCGCCTTTGTCAGCGTGAAGTATGCTTTGGACATGGCGAGAGTTGTATTCATCGACGATAGCGCGCGAAATCCATTTCGCGGTCTGCGTGCACGGGTGATCGTTGTGGATCATGTCGATGACGCTGTGCTGAATTGCGGTGACAGGGATGCGATCACGAGTGGGTGTGCTTTCACCAGAGACGGGGCATGAGTGGGGGAGACGCAGGTGCGGCCTAGGGATGTGGGGGAGGTGAGGATGTGGAAGATGGATTCTCTTCATGACAGTGAACTTTAGGCAGGCAAAGTCTGAAATGACTATAGAGGTTGGCATTCAGGCAAAATCCTGAATAGGGAGGATGCGTGGGGAGACAATGAAGGGTATGAAAAAACCGAAGCACATAGTGTGCTTCGGTTTTGATTGCGGGTTAGTCTTTAGGGTTAGCCCATTAGGCCATCAAAGAGTGGGGTAGAGAGATATCGTTCACCAAATGAACATGCGATGGTGGCGATGGTTTTGCCCCGATTTTCAGGCCGAGAAGCGATGCGTACCGCTGCGCAGATATTGGCTCCAGTGGAGATGCCGCCAAAGATGCCTTCTTCTTGAGCGAGCTTGCGTGCCCAATCAAACGCTTCGTCGTCGGTGACGGTTTCAGTGCCATTGAGGAGCGAGGTATCGAGATTTTTGGGGATGAAGCCGGCGCCGATGCCCTGGATTTTGTGTGGGCCCGGCTTGCCGCCACCGATGACCGGGGAGGAAGCGGGCTCGACTGCGTAGGCGCGGAAGTCAGGGTTGCGTTCTTTGAAGAACTTGGTGATGCCGGTGATTGTGCCTCCGGTTCCAACGCCTGAAACGACCATGTCGGCTTTGCCGTTGGTGTCGTTCCATATTTCGGGGCCTGTAGTTGCATAGTGAACCGCAGGGTTCGCAGGGTTTTCGAATTGTTGAGGCATCCATGCGTTGTCATTGGTGCCAACGAGCTCGGCGGCTTTGGCGATAGCGCCTTTCATGCCTTCGGAGCCGGGTGTAAGGACGAGGTTTGCACCGAGAGCGCGGAGGAGGGCTCTGCGTTCGACGGACATGGTTTCAGGCATCGTGAGGGTGAGTTTGTAGCCTTTTGCTGCGGCAACGAACGCGAGCGCGATGCCGGTGTTGCCTGAAGTGGGTTCGATAATATGGGTTTTAGGGGTGAGGATGCCTTGTTTTTCGGCGTCCTCAATCATTGATCGGCCAATACGGTCCTTCACCGAGGCCATCGGGTTGAAATACTCACACTTGACCAGAATCGTCGCGCCTTCAGGGCAGAGCTTGTTCAGCTTAACCAAGGGTGTGTTGTACACCGTTTGAAGAACGTTGGGATAGGTCTTGTTATGCAGTGTGGGCGTTTCTTGCGTCTGCGCCATGGGTGGGGTCTCCTGTGCTTGCTTGGATCATGATAGATCGACTAAGCAAATGATATCAGTGTTTGTCCTGAATATAGCCAAAAGGCAACTGATTTTATTTCATGTTAGATAGCCGAATTTGATGCGCCAAGTGTCCAAACAATAGGTCGCAGGTTTGCAGCCATCTATTCTAGATAGTAGATACAGTTGTCTTTTGATTTTTCGTATCGTTTGGATTCACAATAGATTAAAATGGTTCTATAGAAAACCTTTCGGGAGGATTTCGATCTTGCAGCCAGAATTGATTGAGTTTGAACAGTTAATTGTTAAAAAGAAGACTTTTTTCGGGGTACGCAAAACCTTGATCTGGTTTCTGCTCATAACTGTAGTTTTCTTGGTGATCGCTGGTTGTTCAATGCAACGAATGATTCTGTGGCCGCGTTGGGCAATGAACGATGCAGGGCAGGGGATCACTGAGAGTCAGGCCTTACAGGCTGATATCGAGGTGATCTGGTTTGACGAAAACGGCTCGGCGGCTCGTGGCCAGGGAACCGAAGCTTGGTTTCTCAAGGCTCATAACCTTAGCCCTGAACAACCCGCTCCGGTGATCATTTTTGCTCATGGGAACGGCGAGGTGATCGATAATTGGCTTTTTGAATTTGACGATTATCGTCAGCTGGGGCTGCATGTTTTATTAGTGGAGTTCAAAGGTTATGGCCGCTCGGCGGGTAAACCCAGTGAACGCGCGATCTTGACTGATTTTACACAAGCTTACGATATGATCACGCAGCGACCTGACGTCGATGCTGATCGTGTCATCGTGCATGGCCGCTCTATTGGGGGTGGTATCGCAGCGGGTTTGGCCGCAAAACGTCCTTCCGTTGGTCTCATACTTGAATCCACTTTTACGAGCGTGACGCCGCTTGCTCGCAAATTTTTCCTGCCCGGCTTCCTTGTTTTCGACAAACTTGATGTCAATTCGGTTCTGCAAAATTACGACCAACCAGTTCTGATCATTCACGGCCGACGCGACGAGATCATTCCGCCACATCATGCTCGTCGTAATTTTGCCACTCTTTCACCTGATCAAGGCACGTTGATGATTTTCGACGATATGTCCCACAACACGCCGCCATCGCAAGAAGCGTACTGGGCTGCCATCGAAACATTTCTCCACAAAACAGGAGCGATCGCTCGTTAATCAAAGCTGGCAACACGACCTTTGCCGCCATACAATGCCAGCACGTGAGAACAGGGGGTAAAGGGAAAATATATAAAAATGTCGTGCGGCTCGGATGCATGTTTGAATGCTGCCATCCTGATCTTGCCGCCACACGAAAGGAACATTCCGATGACCGAACGCGCAGGCGCCATTACCTTTAAGGGCAACCCGATGACACTCGTGGGCGATGAAATCACAGTCGGCCAAAAGGCTCCAGATTTCCAGCTCCGTGCGAACGATTTCTCTGTTAAGTCACTCGCTGACTACGCAGGCAAAGTTAAGATCATCTCTATCATTCCATCACTCGACACCCCTGTCTGTGATGCACAGACCCGTCACTTCAACACCGATGCAGCTTCGCTTGGCGATGGCGTTGTCATCCTCACGATTAGTGTCGATCTTCCGCCCGCTCAGAAGCGTTGGTGTGGTGCAGCAGGTATCGATGCGGTTGAATGCCTCTCCGACTACTACGATCACTCTTTCGGCTCAGCCTACGGTGTTCGTGTTAAAGAGCTCGGCCTTCTTGCTCGGCAAATCGTCGTGCTCGATAAAGACGACACCGTGAAATACGTAGAAGTCGTCCCGGAGATCGCTCAAGAGCCAAACTACGATGCCGCCATTGCTGCCGCTAAAGAATTGCTCTAAGCGAGGCCTAGACTGTTCAAATCAGCAGAAACATGAGACAATGGCTCGTATTATCAGTACGAGCCATTTTTCTTTTTTTACCCACAGTGAGGTCCATACATGGATGTGAGAAGTTTGCGCATCATCGAACCCAACGAAACGCTTTATGAAGCCTACATGCAGTTCTGCCAGAACTTCCACTACGATAACTGGCAGTACATCAACGGCATCGGGCCTATGCTGCGCTCTACCGAAGACGAAACCCTCACCTGCAAAGAAGATTTCCTTGATGGCATTAAACGCTGTCTGGATTTTCGTTCCGAGGATAATCTTCCCAAAGGTTGGGTACCTTGCAGCACCTATTGGCTCATCGATAATTCCGAGAACATCCACGGAACCGCCTGTTTACGTCATCGCCTCAGTGACTCGCTCATCACCGAAGGGGGCCACATCGGCTTCGCAATTAAACCTGAAAGCCGCAATCACGGTGCCGCCACTCAGCTACTCCATACCCTCAAGCTTATTGCCAAAAATAAGAATATTGACGCGATCCTTCTGACATGCAATAAAGATAACGCCGCCGCCCGTCGCGTGATTGAAAAGTCCTCTGGTGTGAAGGCCGAAGAATACGTCAGCAATATCACGGGCAACCTGATCGAAAAATTCTGGATCAATTTATAAAACAATCACACATGCGAACGACCACCAAACCCGCATGTTTCGCGGGTTTTTTTATATCTCCCTCCCCCCCTCTGTCCTACATCTGTTTATCTTGCGACGAAATCTCTAGGAGTGAGCCGATGGCCACAACAACATCAAACCTAAAGCTCATCGAACTAACACCGAATATGGAGCAAGCCTACTGGGATTTCCATAACGCGCTATACCCACCCAATACGCCGCCGCGCTTGCACGAACTTCGTTCGTCTCAAACCCATAGCTTTACACATGCCGTCGACCTGCTAAAGCAATCTCGTGCAAAGTCTAACCCGCAGTTAGGACTTGTTCCGCACTCAGTCTATTGGCTCATAAATTTTGATGATCAGATCCTCGGCTCGATCGATTTCCGACATGAACTATCGCCACAACTCGCCGAATTTGGCGGTCATATCGGTTACAACGTACACCCCGCCCACCGCCGTAAGGGTTACGCCACGTATATGCTCAAACAAACACTTCCTGTCGCCAAAACACACGGCCTCACCCGGCTGCTCATCACCTGCGATAGCAATAACCCCGCCTCTATCGGTGTCATCAAAAACTGCGGCGGCATTCTTCAAGAAACCGCCACCATCTCCGATCGTCCAGTTCCAATCATGCGCTGGTGGATCGAACTATAAATCTCGCTTTTAGTAGGGCAAATCATGAACACGCAAATCCTAAAAATGATCGAACCAACCGTAGAAATGGAGCAACCTTTCTGGGATTTTTGCTCCGCCTTCGACTCACCCAAAGATATCGACGGCATCGGCATGATGCGTCACGCCGCCGACGAAGGTTTTGCGAAAGCTGTTGAGCTTTCACTTCTTTCTCGTACTCAATCAAACGTTAAGCCCGGCTGGGTCGCGCAGACCACCTTCTGGCTTTTCAACGATCAAAATCAAATGCTCGGCACCATCGACCTGCGTCATGAACTCAACGAACTACTCTTCAATTGGGGTGGTCACGTCGGCTATGCTGTCCACCCCGATCATCGCCATAAAGGTTACGCGACCTTTATGCTCAACCACGTCCTCGAGTACGCTCGTTCACGCAGCATGGATCGGCTCATGATCAGCTGCCAAGAAGGAAACATCGCATCCGAAAAACTGATTCTCAATGCAGGCGGTATCTATGAAAACTCATTCTTTGTTGATGAATACAATAAAGACGTTCGTCGGCATTGGATCACATTATAAAAAAAGGCCTGCAATTGCAGGCCTTTGCCATTATCGATGTTTGCTAATTTTACACAGCGGCTTCATATAGCGGCATCAACAATTCCTTCGCCGCGTTATGATAAACCACATCTAATAGTTCGTTAGGCATCGATGCTCCACGCAGATCCGCCGTCTGCTTGTCGCCCTTCTCAGGACTCAGCATCACCAGATCCGGATCTACAATCGGAGACAGCCCATCGTAATCCGTCTCGTACATCGTTCGCAGCGACCAGTAACGCGACGCATACAAATCGAAATCAATATTCTCATCACTCGTCACGATATCCGAGCCAAACATCACGCGTCCCTGATTCCTTTCACAAAAATCCGAAAATTCTTTAGGGTGACGCGACAATTCTCGAACCATCCATTTTGTTGCCGACGTGTCTAAGTACAAGTTAGGGTGACGATCCAAGACACCTTGTAGCACATCCAAGTGTTCCGGCTGCGCAGCCATGTGTGCCGCGATCCACGTGACATCATCATAAACATCAAGCATCGTCTCCAATGCCGCCAAGTGATCTGCCTTCGTCCCGTATTTCTGCTTGTCACGATAATGCGTAGCAAACCATGTGTCCGGGTCCCCCACATGCGTCATAAACATCATCCCGCAATCACGCGCGATATCCATCGCTGTTCTTCTTGATGGGTGGTCGATCGCAAACGATGGATCAAAGTCAATCCCACGCGGCGCTGCCCAGAATTTGCAGATTTTTGTGCCGCATTCTGCAAATTTTTCAATTCGGCGATACCAGTCCGTCGTGAATGTCCCTTCCTCATCTTTCTCCGAAAAATTTGGCACCGCAATAAACTCAATACGATCACCAAAAATGCGCTTCAGATCAGGCACGATCTCCAGATTCGACATCGACCAAATCTTCTCCACCCCATAGGCATCCATCGCCGCCAGCATCATCTCCGCCGACTTCACCGACTGAACATGTGTGTGCACATCCCAAATCGGCTCTTCATATGGCAACTCCGAACTTTCAAGCCGATAATCCAAACCTAATCGGTTGGCATCATTCAAGCTATGGCTTCCCTGCGTGTGTGGCATGTAAGTCACTCCAGTTGTATTTCCCGTCTCACATCGGCTATTCATTTGTTGTGCTCCCGCTTCCCACCAATTACCGCGATTATAGGCTCTCCCACGCAACTACGCAGGCGCACGATTCCCCCGATTACAGGTATAATCCTCCTATACCCAAAACTATTCATCGTGACCCAAAATAGACCACACCCGCCAGGCCAGTCTTCACAGAGCATCCCAATGCCCACAACACCCAATTCGCCCATTATTAAAATGATCGCCACCGATCTCGACGGCACGCTCCTCCGTGACGATAAAACCATTTCCCCTGAGAATATCGCCGCCATACAGCAAGCCGTCAGCCAAGGCATCATTGTTGTCATCGCCTCCGCTCGCCCCCCGCGTGGCGTCCGCTCTTATTACGAAACGCTCAATCTCGACACCATCCAGATCAACTACAACGGTGCTGCTCACTATGACATGATTAGACAGCAATTCACTAAGCACTTACCACTCAACCCTCAATTCACCCGTGCAATTGTCGATCTTGCTCGTGAAGTCGACCCTGATGTCTGTGTCTCGCTCGAAGTGCAGGACAAATGGTACACCGATCGTGTCGATGAAAACCTGCTTGTAGAAACCGCGAAGCAGTTCGGCCCCGACCTTGTCGCGCACCTCGATGAGATCTTCCACGAACCTGTGACGAAGCTCATGCTCCTCGCGCCGCCTGACCGCCTCAAGCCAATCCATACCCAAGTACGAGAAACCTTTGGCAATCAAATCGCCATCCATCAATCAGACGATCATCTCATTCAAATCGTTGATCCTGCTGTCGACAAAGAACACGCAGTCCGTGAAGTCGCAGAGTACTACAATATCGCCCGTGAAAACGTGATGTGTATCGGCGATGCTCAGAACGATGAAGGCATGATCCGCTGGGCAGGTCTCGGTATCGCAGTCGAAAACGCATGGCCCGACACCAAAGCAATCGCGGATCAAATCGTTCCCTCAAACCAAAACCACGGCGTCGCGCATGCCATCCAAAAATATGCACTTCAACATCAAGCACCACCCTGTATTTAACACGCAGCGAGTGATCACCGCACTGATCCTCTAGTGCCGCATTGAAAATGCCCCTGCGCGATAACGTGCAGAGGCATCATTTGCTTCAATTCTCGTCGCATACTAGCAACTCGCACAAGCCATTATTTGACTTCAATCTTGCGAGCATGCACCTCACCGCGCTTCGGCAGCTTCAGCGTCAAAATACCACGCTCATAGTGCGCCTCAACCTTCGAGCTATTCACGGTACTCGGGAAGTCGAAAGAGCGCGACAGCGTCTGATATCTGCGTTCACTGATGTGATGCTTGTTCTTGTCGCTGTCTTCATGCTTCTCTTCATTATGCTCAGCTTTAATCGTCAGCGTATTCTGTTCCGTCGTGACTTCAATCTCATCACGCTTGAAGCCCGGCAACTCTGCTTCGATCACAATCTCATTATCTTTCTCATAAATATCCACCGGGAAGCACATCGGCTTATCGTGCTCATCGCCAAATAAACGATTCAGCTCACGATTCAAAGTATCCAACGGCGTTTCCCACGTTCTACGAATTGAAGGCAACATGATGTTCTCCTTTCAGACAATCAACTTTTGACCGACCAGCCCGCCAAAACAGTCTTATTCGCGAGCTTTCTGTGAAAATAATACGCAACTCCCGTGCCGCGTCTATTACACGCAAATCGCCGATTTGTACGGGTTTAATCGTAATTCGTACCTGCCACGTACTCATCCGACGCACCGTTGTCGCTGTCATATTGGCAACACCATCCGCCCATCCGTCATGACCAGCACGATCCTCCCGAACTTTCAGCCCTAAAGCTCAAATAGCCCAATTTAAGTACCCCAAAGATGGCCTGTTTTGATCTAAACCCAAAAATCGTAAACAATAGGAGCATGAACAGTATCAAAGCAGCCATTATTGGGCCGACCGGCTACACAGGCGTTTACCTCATCGATATTCTTCTGCGCCACCCCCAAGCAGAGTTGGCATACCTTGCCAGTCACCGCGACCAGCTCCCGGACATCCGTGACGAGTTTCCGCAGCTGCGTGGACGCATAGATGATGAGATCGCTCAGTGTCGCCCGATTGATCCGCAGGCCATTGCCGCGGAGTGCGATGTCGCATTCCTTGCGCTGCCGCACCGTGCAGCGATGGCGTACGCACCAAAGCTGCTTGAAGCTGGGCTGAAAGTTGTTGACCTCTCCGCTGACTATCGCTTGGATAGTCAGTCGTTGTATGAGGAAGTGTATGAGACGCCGCATGGTGATCCGTCTAATCTTGAAATAGCTGCGTACGGTTTGCCGGAACTGTTCCGTGACAAAATCAAAGACGCGGATCTGGTTGCCAACCCCGGTTGCTACCCGAGTGCTGCCGCATTGGGCGTTGCGCCTCTGATTACGCATAGCCTTGTAAAGCTTGATAAGATCGTCATTAACGCCGCTTCGGGTGTCACCGGGGCAGGGCGTAAGGCGGCTCCGCATCTGCATTATCCTGAACAGAACGAAAGCTTTTTCGCTTACGGAAAGATCGGCGGTCACCGCCATCAATGTGAGATCGAACAAACTTATAAACGTATTGCGGGCAAGGATGTGCCTGCTTTATTCGTGCCGCATTTGTTGCCATTGGATTGCGGGATTCTTGAAACGATCTACTTGGAGCCTGCGACGGATGATGTCACCGAGGCGGAACTCTTTGAAGCGTTTGAAGATACGTACAAGGATGAGCCGTTTGTTCGCGTGCTGGAAGGGATGCCAAACGTGAAGCATGTGCGGAATACGAACTTCTGCGATGTGACGGTTCGATTGACTCAACAAGGCGATAACCAGACGATTGTTGTGTTCAGCGCGATTGATAACATGGTTAAGGGTGCGAGCGGTGCTGCGGTTCAGAACATGAACCTGCTATTTGATTTGCCTGAAACAATGGGCCTGCTCTAATCAACAGTTAGCACAAAATGAATGATTTTGAGTCGCGACATTTTTGTAGATGTCGCGGTTTTTTTGTGCGATGTGATCGTTTTTATACACGAATTACTCACATTTTTTGTGCGCACAACATTTGTGTGATGTGTTTTGTGGAAGCTGCAACTGCTTAGTAGTTCAATGTTTAACAGGGGGGGATTGTGCGCACGGCGGATTCGCATATTTGCGAAAATGTCGGTTTTTGAAGGGATTTTGCGCGATTTGGGCGGAAACGGCGTGATTTTGTCGGGTTTTGTCGTGATTTGAAGCGGTCTCAAAACGCGCGCACAAAATGTCTGGTCAGATTGTGCGCAAAACGTGCTCAGGCTATTCGTAGAAAAATACAGGTTGCTTGCGGGCGATCATGACAAGACGCGGCGTGTCGAGTGAGTAATCTTGACCGAGCAGGTTGCCATGAATGGCATGAACGTAAAGTCCGGCGGCCTCGATGATGGCTTTTAATTCTGCGGGGGTGTAAAGCCTGAATGATGTTTGATAAGTCTTGGTGCGGTTGTCTGAATAGGTATAGGTGTATTGACGATTGATGCGGCCGGCGAGGGTGTCGAGGGTTGCGTCTTCGGTGACGGTGAGATCGGGGTTGGGTTGATGGGTGCGATGTGGCTGGAAGTTGCGGATGAGGTTGTCGCGGTTCCAGATGTCGATGATGAGGAAACCTTCGGGTGCGAGGTGGTTTGTCCAGTTTTTGATTAGGTTTTGGTTTTCGGGATCGGAGAAGAAGCCGAAGGAGTTGAAGAGGGAGAGGATGAGGTTGTAGGGTTTTGAGGGTTTGATGGATTGTCGCATATCGGTCGCGAGAAAATTGATTTGAAGATTTGATTGGTTGGCGGTTTGTTTTGCTTCGCGGATAAAATCAGAATTGAGATCGATAGCAGTGAGGTGGTGCCCACGTTTGGCGAGTTCGATGGCGTGACGGCCTTGCCCGCAGCCTAGGTCGGCGATGGAGGCGCGAGTGGGGAGGTTGGTGGTTTTTAGAATGAAATCTATCTCACGCTTAGTTAGTTCAGACGAGAGTAAATCTTTGACTGAATCTGCGTATTCAGTGTTGTAGTAGGAGGCGAACCAATCATTTTGCAAGGTGGATTGCGAGGTCATGTGGTTTGCCTAGGGGTTTCAGGTTGGGTATCGGATTGTGATGTTGCTTCGATGGACTGCGGCCAACGCGTGGCGAGGTAGGGGATGAGGATGAGGCTGATGATGGCGAATGGGGCGATGGCGAGGTAGAGCCAATAAACTTGGGATGCGTTCATTTGAGCGAGGAGGTAGTAGCCTGCGGCGATGTCGATCATGGTGAGGAGCATGAAGCCGGTGATGTTGTGGTACCAGCGTTTGGTTGCTACGGCGTAGAAGACGAGGAGGCGGGAGGCGATGTGGCAGAGGATGGTGAGGGTGCGTTCGAGGGAGGCAGCGATGACGAGGAAGAAGGTGAGGTTTTGGTTTTGTTCTGCGGCGAATGGTGCGGCGATGAGTGCGGTGAGGCCGAGTAGGATGGCTTCGATGACGCCTGCGCCGAGGCCGATGGTGATGGCGCGTGATGGGGTGAGTGAGAGGCTTTTGAAGCGGTAAGCGGCGAGGATGGTGATGCCGATTTCGAAGATGCCGGTGAGGAGGCCGATGTAGATGCTGGCGATGATGAGGGCAGAGGTTTCGGGGAGGACGTTGTAGATGGATTTGACGATGATGTTGTTGGTTGGGATGGCCCATGCGAATTTGAGGAGGACGCCGACGAACCAGATGGCGGCGCCGATGAAGAAGTATCGAGCTTTGGCGGGGTAGATGTGGATGCCGATGAAGATGAATGTTGCGCTGACGAGAAGCATGAGTAGGCCGGGGAGGAAGAGCGAGGCGGTGGCGAGGAATGGGATGTGATTGGCGCCAGTGATTGTGATGGAGGCAGAGCCGATTGCGTTTTCGAGTGAGATGTCGACTTTGTATTGGCCGGGCGGGAGTGGTTTGAAGGAGAGGGGGTTGTTGATTGAGCCTTGCCCCATGGAGAATGAGTCGGCGGAGTTACCGGTGGGGTCGATGAGTTGGTACTTGAAAAGGCCTTGGGTGAGGTTGACTTGGATGTCTTTGCGGATCTGGTCTGGTGAGATGGTGAGGTCGAGGGGCTGTGAGAAGGAAGTTGTTGTCGGTTGATCTTGGGTGAATTCTTGTTCGTAGAATGTTTGTTGCTTGTTGATTTGTGAGACGATGAGGAGCCCGAGTATTAGGATGAGGGCTGGGATGTAGATGAGTGTGAATAATTTTTTGGTGCTTTGCTTTTTCATCTGAGCCTCCGGAAGTGAGGAGTAGAAAGAGATTGCAGATGATATGGTAGCGAGTTGAGAGATTGGGTAATAGTTAATTATGAGATTTTGATTTTGGCTTTCTTCTTTGTAGCTTTCTTTTTGACTGCTTTTTTCTTGGTTTTGTTGGCGCGTTCGGTGGCGACTATCTTGGCGTTTGAGCAGTATTTTGTGCAGAGAGGGGATTGGTCACAGAGGGCGTGTCGAGATTTACAGACTTGGCGGCCGTGATAGATGAGTAGGTGTGCGAGCATGGTCCATGTGTCGCGGGGGAAGAGGGCCATGAGGTCTTGTTCGATTTTTTTGGGGTCTTTGTGCTTTGTGAAGTTGTAGCGGTGTGAGAGGCGGGCGATGTGTGTGTCGACGACGACGCCGTGGTTGATGTTGAAGGCGTTGCCAAGAACGACGTTGGCGGTTTTGCGGGCGACCCCCGGAAGTTTGATGAGTTCGTCCATTGAAGTAGGGACGGCTCCATTGAAGTCGGTGACGACCATCTTGGCGGCGTTGTGGATGGACTTGGCTTTGTTTTGCCAGAAGTTGACCTTGTTGACGAGGTTGCGGATGTCTTCAAGGTCGGCTTTGGCGGTGGCTTGCGGGGTGGGGTAAGCGCGAAATAGATCTGGGGTTACTTTGTTGACAAGCACGTCGGTGCATTGAGCGGAGAGGATGGTGGCGACGAGTAGTTCCCATGGGTTTTTGTGGATGAGGGCGCAATGAGCATCGGGGTAGAGTTCGAGAAGTTTGTTGTAGATGGTCTTGGCGCGGCGTTTTTCTGCGGGGGTGTAGGTGGGAGGTGCGTAGCTGCGAGAGGATTTCTTTTTGGTAGCTTTTTTCTTTGGCATTTTGTGTCGTGTTGGTGTTGTAGGCTTGTGCAAGTCGTAAGCGGGGTTATGAAGTTGTTGCAGATGATTGAGTGTGTTTGCTTTAAACTCCCCAGCACCACCGGTGCTGGGCTTGATGGAGGGAGGGACTATGAGTTGGTAGGAGGTGAATCTAATGGTTGGATAGATCTGGGTTTTTGGGTGAATGGGGAGATGAGGATGATGGCGGCGAGGAGGAAGACGGCGGAGCCGGTGGATCGTTCGGAGAATTTGTGGAGTGATTGGAATTTGGTATAGGCGGCGTCACGATCGGTTTGGGTGATGTCGGGGTTGTAGATTTTGTCGCGGAGCGAGTTCATGGAGGGAGCGGTGAGGAAGATGTGGATGAGGAGGGTGGCAACTGTGAGGAGGTAGAGGGTGGTGCGGATAAATGAGGGGAGTTTGCGGTTTTGCTTGCGGTTGATGGTGTAATTGAGGAAGAGTGCGAGGAAGGTGCCGATGGCGCAGATGATTTGGAAGAGGGTGAGGTATTCGACGGACTGGCCGACGACGGCACCGGCGAGGATTTCGGGGTATTTGTTGGCGAAGATGGGGAGGTTGTAGGGTTCGATGCCGGGGATGGCTTGGTAGGTGCGGAGGGTTTTGAATGAGGCGGCGGCGGTGAGGGCAAGCATGATGAGCGAGCCGAGCCATGAGCCGAGGAAGAGGTAGTAGAAGGATTGGATGAGTTTGGTCATTTTTAGTGCTAGTGCTAGATGTTAATGCTAGTTATGACGCAAGTGGTTCTTCCCGGGGCAGTTGTGTGTGTTGGGCTTGCGTTGTTGCAGGCGATTGGGGGTGTGTCGTTTCAAACGCCCCGCGGGGCCGGCGGTCGTGGGGTCGTGGGGTTGTGGGGTTGTGGGGTTGTGGGGTTGTGGGGTCTGGGATCAGGTATGATCCCGGTTTGATAAGGATGATCATGTCTAATTGCTGATTAGGGGTTGTAGGGTAGATCAAGTGGTGGTGTGTGATGGCGATGTTGATCGGGGTCGTGGTTGGGGTCCTGTGATTGACCGTGTTCGTCGAGGTCGTGTGCAATGCAGCCTTTGACCCAGGTGGAGGAGTTGTCGGCCCAGATTTCTTGTTTCCAGATGGGGACGGCGTGTTTGAGGGTGTCGATGACGAACTTTGTGGCAGCGAAGGATTCGGAGCGGTGTGGGGTTGCGGTTTGGATGAGGACAGAAGCGTGTGAGGGGGGGACTGGGCCGTGGGCGTGGATGATGCGGATGGCGCGGATGGGGAATTTTTGCGAGGCAGCGATGGCGATTTCGTTGAGTTTGGTTTCGGCCATTTCGTGGTATGTGTGATAGATGATGCGCTGGAGGAGGCCGCGTTTGGGGTGTGATTCGAGTCGGGTTCTGCCAAGAAAGATGCATTCGGCTCCACAGTCGGCGGGCCAACCGAGTGGGGAGATGGAGACGGGGCCTTCGTGTAGGGCGGTCTCAATGAAGCAATCGTTGTTCTGCTGAGCGGAAGTTGTCATGAGAGGTATTGTAAAGGCGGGGAGAAAGATGTGCTAGAGAAGCGAAGGGTGAAGACAAAATAGGAAATAGAAGAAAGAGCACTTCCGGGGGGGGGGGCAAAAAAATGGGTTCGTTGACGGTGGGGTTTCGCCAACGAACCTCGAGGGAGGGGGTCGGATGAACAACAGTAAATATTTGGCGAGGTGGCGTGGGATGTCTAGTGATGTGGTGAGAAAATTTATGGACTCTAGGGAAGTTGTGAGAGCATGAATGGCGAGGAGATGGTTTAATTGAAATAGACGATGATAAGAAGATTGAGTGGGGTTGTGATCGTTTTGGGCGATGTGATAATTGTCTCGACAAGGCAAGCGAGAAAATGAGGGTTGATGAGATTGTTAGATGGTGTTATTCGCTTGGCTCGGAGAGGGATTGCTCGTGGAGCTTGCGGAGGAGGTCGAAGGCAGCGAGGGGGGTGAGGTTGAGGATATCGAGGTTTTTGAGTTGGTCGAGGGCAGGGTGGTCGATGTAGGTTGGCTCTGAGAAGAGGGAGAATTGTGAGTCCTGTGAGTCGGGCTGTTGTTTGGATTTTGGTTTTGAGGTGGGTTGCGGTTCGGCTGCTGGGGTGGTGGGGTTTTGTGGTGGGGTTGGGAGTGCTGCGGGGCCTTCGTGGGAGACGGCGAGCTGAGAGAGGAGAATGTTTGCGCGTTCGAGGACGGATTTGGGGAGGCCTGCGATTTTGGCGACGTGGATGCCGTAGGAACGGTTGGTTGAGCCGGGTGCGATGCGGTGGAGGAAGACGATTTGGTCTTGCCATTCACGGACGGTGACGTTGAGGTTGGTGACGTTGTCGTATTGGTCGGCGAGTGTGGTGAGTTCGTGGTAGTGAGTTGCGAAGAGGCAGCGTGATTTGGTTTGTGCGATGTGTTCGGCGATGGCCCATGCGAGGGAGAGGCCGTCGAGCGTGGAGGTGCCGCGGCCGATTTCGTCTAATATGACGATAGACTTGGGTGTTGCATGGTGGCAGATGTTGGCGGTTTCAGTCATTTCGACCATGAAGGTTGATTGGCCGGTGTGGAGTTCGTCGGAAGCGCCGATGCGTGTGAAGATACGGTCGGCGATGCCGACGGTTGCATGTTCGGCGGGAACGAAGGAGCCGGTGTGTGCGAGGAGCGCGATGAGGGCGGTTTGTCTGATGTAGGTTGATTTACCAGCCATGTTTGGGCCGGTGATGAGCCCGAGAGTTGCGAGAGCAGGGGGCGAGCTTTCGGAGTCTATTTTGTAATTAGATGCGAGGTTGGTGAGGCCGAGGTCATTATCGTTGGGGACGAATTGGTCGCCGAGGAGTTGGTCGAGGACTGGGTGACGACCTGCACGGACGATGAGGACGGGGTCTTGTGTGATGGTGGGTTTGATGAAACGGTGTTTGATGGCTTGTTGCGCGAAGCAGCCGAGGCAGTCGAGTTCGGCGACAAGGTCGGCGAAGTTTTGGAGTTGTGTGATTTGTTTCGCGGCACGTGAGCAGAGGGTTTCGAAGAGGTGCTGTTCACGTGAGATGGCGTGTGAGTCGGCGGAGAGGACTTTGCCTTCAAATTCTTTGAGTTCGGGGGTGATGAAACGTTCTGCGTTTTTGAGGGTTTGTTTGCGGGTCCATGAGTCGGGGGCTTTGTCGCGGTTAACGGCGGTGAGTTCGATGTAGTAGCCGAAGACTTTGTTGTAGCCGACTTTGAGGTTGGGGATGTCGTGGGCTTCGAGGAGTGAGGCCTGGTATTGGGCGAGCCATGCGTGGGAATCACGTTGCAAGACGCGGTACTCGTCGAGTTGTGCGTCGTAGCCGTCTTTGATTAAGCCGCCTTCACGCATGTGAGCGGGCGGCGTTTCGACGCAGGCGGCATTGATCTTTTCGGCGAGTGTGGTGAGAACTTCGAGGAGATCTTTGGCGCGTGCGTGGTAGTCGGAGACGGTGGGGCGGTCGGCGAGCAGGTCTTCTATCTCACGGATAGCCTGTGCGGAGCGGCCGAGGCCGACGAGGTCGCGTGGGGTTGCGCGGCCTACGGAGAGACGCGCGATGATGCGAGGTACGTCGTGGACGTTGTCGAGTGATTCACGAAGTTGTTCGAGGAAACGTGAGTCGGAGACGAGGGCTTCGACGACACGCTGACGCTGCTCGATGGGTGCTTGCTCGCAGAGTGGATAGCAGAGCCAATGGCGGAGCATGCGCTTACCCATTGCGGTGACGCAGTTTTGTAGTGTGGAGAGGAGTGAGCCTTCGGTTTGTCCTGTGCGAAGGGTTTGTTCGACTTCGAGTGAGCGTAGTGAGGTTTGGTCGATGACGAGATGGTTTTTACGTTCGAATAGGCGTGGGGGTTGAAGGTGAGAGAGGCGGCCTGATTCGGAGCGTTGTGTTTCGAGGAGGTAGTGAATGATTGCGGCTGCGGGAGCGAGTGCGGGGTTGTCGGGGGCGAGGCCGAAGCCTTCGAGGGTTTGAACTTGGTATTGCCGCTTGATGGTTTCGATGGCTTCTGCGTGGCGGAAGTTGTATTGGGGGCGTGGCGCGGTTGGGCAGCCGAGCGAGTTGGAGAGTGCTTTGATGCGATCGGGTGTATCGCCTGTTGCGGTTTCGGCGTAGAGGAGTTCGGAAGGATTGACGCGCGCGAGTTCATCGGCAAGGGAGCTGATGGGGAGGATGGCGATGTGGAGGGAGCCGGTGGAGAGCTCGGCCCATGCGATGGAGGCTTCGGTGTCTGAGTGGAAACAGACGGCGGCGAGATGATTGACTTGTTCTTCGGTGAGGAGCGATTCGTCGGTGAGGGTGCCTGGGGTGATGACGCGTGTGACGTCACGTTTGACGACGCCCTTGGATTGGGAGGCTTCTTCGACTTGATCACAAACGGCGACGCGGTAGCCTGCTTTGACGAGACGCGCGAGGTAGGTTTCGGCGGCGTGGAAAGGGACGCCTGCCATGGGTTGACCTTTGGAACGCTGCGCGAGGGTGAGGCCTAGCACGCGGTGTGCGGTTTCGGCGTCTTCGTAGAACATCTCGTAGAAATCGCCCATGCGGAAGAAGAGCAGGCAGCCTGGGTATTGTTCTTTGAAGTGAAAGAACTGCTGCATGGCGGGCGTGAGTTTTTTTGGTTTTTCTTGCGATTTCGTGGTGGACATAGGGTTTCTATTTTACAGGAGAAAGGCGAGGATTTGGGGGATGTGGAAAGGGTTGTGGGAAGGTGGAGAGACAGTGTTATAAGTAGAAATGAAAGGCGAATTTGGGGCAAGAGTGGGGGGAGTTGTGAAGATGGGGAGAGTTGGGGCGGGGATGCGGTGAGGGCGGTATACTGGGGGAATGAGTGAGACTTTGTTTGGCAATGATTTGGGTGATGGGACGAAGAAGCGGGCTGCGAAAGTTGATGCGAGTGGTGGTTATGTTGTGGTTGCACTGGAGCGGGGTGGTGATGCGGCGGGGGGCGGGCTGACGTATGCAGTGGGGAAAGAATTTAAGGAGGGTGATGGGTTATGTGAGGGGGATCGGGTGATGGTGCCTTTAGGAAGGGCGAATAAGAAGGTGTGGGGTTATGTGGTGGGCGTGCTGGGTGAAGAAGATTTGGATGCGAAACTTAAGGGGAAGGTGAAGGGAGTGATTGCGAAGGATGAGGGAAGGATACGGTTGACGGCGGATTTGGTGGAGCTGGCGAAGTGGATCAGTGTTTATTATTGCAGTCCTTTGGGGATGGTTTTTGCGGCGATGCTGCCTGCGGCAGTGAAGCAGAAGACGGGGACGAAGCAGGTGCAGGTGGTGCGGCTGAGTGATGCGTGGTTGAAGCTTAATCCTGAAGAGCAGCATAAGAAAAAGTTAACGAAATTGCAGAAGGCGATTGTGAGTAAGGCGGGGGAATTGAGTTGCAGAGAAGATACCCCACAGGTTGGAACCCGTGGGCTTGATCGATGCGCGGATTCAAATGGTGAGCGTAATAAGGATGATGATACGCAACAGGGGGAGGATTGGGTTGAGGTGAAGGAGTTGGCTTATGCGGCGGGGGCGAAGACGAGTGGGCCGGTGAAGAAGCTGGTGCAGATGGGGGTGCTTGAGGTTAAATTGCAGTCGATGGTTAGATCGCGAGGGGATTTGGTGCAGCAGGCGAGGGAGGAGGCGCTGGCGGGCAATTTTGGTGTTGTTAAACCATCGCTTAGTCAGTGTCAGTCGGATGCACTGGAGCAGTTGACGGGTAAGTTGGATGAGTTTGCGGTGAACGTTTTGCATGGCGTGACGGGGAGCGGGAAGACGGAAGTTTATTTGCGGTTGATTGAAGAAGTTTTGAAGAAGGATGAAAGGGCGGGAGTCATCATTCTTGTGCCAGAGATTGCGCTGACGCCACAGACGGTGGGACGGTTTGTGGGGCGGTTTGATGGTGTGGCAGTGCTGCATTCAGGTTTGACGGCGGCGCAGCGGCATGAGCAGTGGCGGCGGATTTATGAGGGAGAGGCTCATATTGTGGTGGGTGCGCGGAGTGCGGTGTTTGCGCCGGTGCGTGATTTGAAGTTGATATTGGTAGATGAGGAGCATGAGGGGAGTTACAAGCAGGATCAGGTGCCGCGATACCATGCGCGGGACGTTGCGGTGAAACGGGGGCAATTGTGCGGGTCTAATGTGGTATTAGGCAGCGCGACGCCGAGTGTTGAGAGTTTTTATAATGCGGTGAAACGTGGGGTGTATGGTGTGGTGAGTATGGCAGAGCGTGTTCCAGGGATGAAGCTGCCGCGGGTTGAGATTGTGGATATGGTGGAGGAGCGAAGAGAGCGGCGGGGGATTCATCTGCTGAGTCAGCGATTGGAGAAGGGAATTGAAGCGGTGGTGAGGGATGGGGGGCAGGTGATGTTGCTTTTGAATCGAAGGGGGTATGCGAATTATATCGCGTGCCCGGATCAGAAGTGCGGTTGGCTGATGAGTTGCAAGTATTGTGATGTATCGATGGTCTATCACAAGCATAGGCAGGTTGTTGGGGGAGTGGTGAAGTGCCATCATTGTGGGGCAGAGCAGCTACTCCCGGCGATATGCCCGGATTGTGGGAAGCGGGTGACAACGTTTGGGCTTGGAACGCAGCGGGTTGAGGAAGAGTTGAGCAAAAAATTTCCAGACTTTACAGCGGTCCGGATGGATTCGGACACGATGCGGACAGGGCAGGATTACCAGGAGACTTTAGACGGGTTCAGGCGAGGGGATGTGGATATTTTGCTTGGAACGCAGATGATTGCGAAGGGTTTGGATTTTCCGAAGGTGAGATTAGTGGGTGTGATTAGTGGTGATACATCGTTGAACATGCCAGACTTTCGTGCGGGGGAACGGACGTTTCAGTTGATTGCGCAGGTTTGTGGGAGAGCAGGGCGGAGTGAGAAGCCAGGGTTTGCGGTGGTGCAGACGTTTAATGGGGATGATCCGATTATTCAGATGGCTGCGGAGCATGATTATGTTGCTTTTGCTAAGCGCGAGATAGAGATCAGGGAAGAGGTGGGGCATCCGCCGGTGAGGCGAATGGTGCGGGTTGTGGTGAGGAACAAAAATCATGGGAAGGGTGAGGAGCATGCGAGAGAGCTGTTTGAACAGTTGGTGAGATGTAATGATACGATTGGGGCTGGTGTGAATGTGTTGCAGCAGATGCCATGTTCTATTTCACGGATAGCTGAGTATTACCGGTTTGAAATAGAATTGATTGCGGATAAGCCGGGGCAGTTGCAGAAGTTGATGGGTGTGATGCGGGGGAATAAGTTGTTGCTTTCAGATATGCATACGGCGGTGGATGTTGATCCGGTGGTGATGCTGTAGGAATGGGTAAATTGGGTAGTTTCGGGGCAATTTCCTGTGTTAAAGTTTGTGTAATGTGTTCTTAACGATGCTTGGTTATTATTGTATATTGTGTAAAATCAGATTTTAACCGGAGAGGCAAAATGCTAAATCAGTTGCGTGTATTGTTATGTGGTGTTCCTATTGTTGCGGGGATGGGGTTGTCTTCGATTGGTGTTGCAGCGAGTTTTGAACGTGTGATCAATGATACATCGACGTTCAGTAAAGTTCGTGTTACGGATATGTCGGATGATGGGCGTGTCGTGGTGGGATATGTGGATGATCAAGGTGGTTTTTTACGCAAAGGATTCCGATGGGAACAGGGGAAAGGTGTTGAGTACCTAGGCTATTTGAATGGTGCGGATTGGAATTGGATGACGGCATATGGTGTGTCTGGTGATGGTAATGTGGTCGTTGGCAGCACCAGTAGAGAATCGAACACAGGATTGATTACTGAAGCATCGAAATGGGTAGAGAATCAGGGTGTAACAATGCTGGGGCATCTTGCGGCAGATGGGCAATATTCAGTTGCGGTTGATGTGAGTGATGATGGGAATGTCATTGCTGGTATTGATCATAGTCAGGACAAAAGGCAGGCTTTTCGGTGGACGGTAGGTGATGGCCTTGAGGGATTGGGATGGCTATCTGACGATGCGGCAATCAATCATAGTGTGGGTTTGGATCTGTCAGGTGATGGGGCAACACTTGTTGGTTTGAGTACGCGGGACGATGGTTCAACCGGTTACTATCGATACCAGAAACAGAATGATGTCATGGAAGATTTGGGGATAAATTATGGACATTCGTATGATTATTATTCAGGGAAGCGTGAGGCGGCTGTGAATAATGCGGGGGATATGATTGCAGGGACGATTGCAGAGGGTTTTGGTGGGCAGGCATTTAGATGGATTGATGGGGAAGGAGCTACGCTACTGGGTGGTTTAGACGAATCAAATATCAGCAGTTATGCATATGATATTTCTGATGATGGCTCTTTTGTTGTGGGTGCTAGTAGTGTCAATGATGGTTCAACATACCGGCAGGATCCATTCGTTTGGGATGAAGTGAATGGTATGCGATCAATTGAAACGTTGTTGAAAGAGCATGGATTGACAGATGCATTAGCAGGTTGGGATTTGATGAGTGCGTCGCAAGTGAGTGCTGATGGGATGACTTTCAGTGGGTGGGGTTTTGATGCGAGTGGTGCCAAGAGCTTGTGGATTGCGACGATTCCTGAGCCGGGTGTTGGCTTGGTGTTGTTGGGTGGAATGATTGGTTTGGCGATGAAGAGGAAGTGATCGCCGTTAAATTTTAGATTGAAAAGCCACCTTAAAGGGTGGCTTTTTTTATTTAGCTATTCGAGTATTAGAGTTGTGTGTCAGAATCGTGGTGTTCGAATTCACCATTGTTGGGGAGAGGGCAGAGGGGAGAGGATTGACGCATGTAGCTGAGCAGTTCGGAGAGCTTGATAGTGGCGACGGAGGAGGCGGAGTCGGACATGGCGTACGGGACGATGAGATGGTTGTCGTGTACGAGTGCGCCGCAGGAATAGACAACGTTGGGGACGTAGCCATCGCGTTCGTTGTCGGCAGGAACCATGATAGGTTGTGGGGTGTGGGCGATGATTTTTGACGGGTTTTCTAGGTCAAGTAGAGATGCGCCGATGCAGTAGCGTCGCATGGGGCCTACACCGTGGGTTAGGAGGAGCCAGCCTTCGGCTGTTTCGATGGGGGGGCCACAGTTTCCGATTTGGACAAATTCCCAGGGGTAGCGGGGGGTTTGGAGTTTGACGGCTTCGTTCCAGAAGTGGACGTTGTCTGATTTCATGAGGAACATGTTTTCGCCGTCGAGTCGGCTAATCATGTGATAGAAGCCGTCGATACGTCGGGGGAAGAGGGCCATGCCTTTGTTTTGGACATACTTGCCGTTGAGGGTGTGGATGGAGATGTCCGTGAAGTTGTGTGTTTCAAGGAGTTGGGGGAGGATGCGGTAGCCGTTGTATGCGGTATAGGTTCCGTAGTAGGTGAGTGTGCCGTCGTCATCGATGAAGCGTGTGAGTCGAACGTCTTCGATGCCGCGAGATTCATTTTCTGAGGTCGGGAAGATGACGATCTCGGAAGGATCTGTTTCAGGTGGAACGAAGAGGTGGTAGTTGGATCGAGCGAGCCAGTGCATGTTTTCAGCGGTTTCATCGAAAGGCTCGGGGCGGTCGTGTCTGGTGCGGACTTCGGAGATTTTTTGATCAAGGTGATGAAGTGTGAAGTAATCGGGAAGTTCGTCGAGGATGACGCGAGCGGTATCGGAGTATGCTGCCATTTCAATGAGCTTGAGGAAGAAGAGGTGCTTTTGGAAGGTTTGGTCTTCGTTCGTGCGGAGTTTTGAGGTGAATCGGCCGGGAGGGTCGAATTCGACGTGTCCATCACAGCAGATTTTGCCTGTTCGAAAGACGATGGAGGAGACGTGACCTTCGCCGGTGGCGCGGAGTGACATGATGAAGCGAGCTTCATGGGGGAGCATGCCGGACTGGTCGGGGTGGAGGACGATGGAAGGGTTGAAGAGGGCAGCTGATTCGATGGAGTACTCCATGGTGAAGTACGAGCCGATGAGGAGCTGTTTATTTTCTGAGATTTCATCGGGGTGATCGAGGTATTGGCGAACATAGCCGAAATGCCTGCGGAATGCGGATTTGATGTCTTTATGACGATCGGCGAATTGATCAAAGGTTTGTTGGAGGAGGATCTTGACCTCGGGCTCGTTGAGGGGGAGTATGCGTGCGATGAGTGAGTGGATGCGATGCTCGCCGCCGATGACGAAGAAGCGTGTAATGACGCGGGCGTCGTCGGAGTGGAATTTGTCAGGTCGACGGATGACTTTGACTTGGCTTTGACTGAGCATGGCTTGTGATTTATCCCCTTGGTGCGGTGATTGATGATAGGCAAGCTGCGTGTGTTGAGTGAATATGAATGGCTGTAATTTATATCGGTTTTGAAGTGAGGATGGTTTGAAGGTGGGTGGTCAGAAATGGTAGAAGGTATGAAAAAGCCCACCGTATCTATGGTGGGCTAGTAATGGTTCTAAGTATCAGCCTGTATGCAAGACGCTTAATCGTCTTCAGGCATGGGATTTGAGCCGAAGAGGGCGGTTCCGATGCGAACGACGTTTGCACCTTCTTCAATGGCAATTTCGAAGTCCTTGGACATACCCATAGAGAGGACATTGCAGTCTGGGCCGCCGATTTTGTCTTTGCGGAGGTCGTTGAAGATATCAGCGGTGCGAGCGAATGTGGGGCGAGCATCTTCTGGGTTGTCAGAAAGGGGTGCCATGGTCATGAGACCGCGAAAACGGAGGTGCATCATGGTGTCGATTTGCTCGGCAAGATGGCTGACTGCGGGAGCCGCAACGCCAAATTTTTGCTCTTCACCGGAGGCGTTGACTTGGATGAGGATGTCGATGATGCGATCCGTGCGTACTGCGAAGTTGTGAACTTCCTCAGCGAGGCGGAGTGAATCGACAGAATGGATAAGTGTGACAAGTGGTGCTACTTGCTTGACTTTATTGCGTTGTAGGTGGCCGATCATGTGCCAGCGGACGTTATCGGGGACGCCGAGTGCGGATTGTGGGGCGGCACGGGCAAGGGTTTTCTTGCGTGCGAGGAATTCGTTGAGTTGTGGAGCGCGTTGCGCGAGCTGTTGAACGCGAGATTCGCCGAGATCGGCATGCCCCATTTCAACGAGGGTACGGATTTGGTCTGGGGTAGCATTCTTAGTGACAGCGACCATGATGATATCACTGCCGCGTCGTCCTGATTTGGCCGCGGCGTTATGTATCCGTTCATTGATGCTGTCGTATGCATCCCGCAGGTTTGTCGGTGTGATCATGTTTTCAGTCGTCATAGTTTAGATTATGTGTTATGTGTGTTGGTTTGCAAGGGGATTGTAATGATCCACGCTGAGCGCAGCAGGGTTCTTGTTGGGGTGGTGCGCGGCTGCTTTAAGTGTGCATCGTCCAATAAGGCGAAATTTGTGTATCAGGAATCATACACCCCGGAGCGGGTGAGGAGTTTCTTGAAACCCCACTTGGCGAGCACGAAGAGAGCGATAAGTCCGATGATGGCAAAAATGGCGACGATTTGGACCTCCGCGGCCCAGGCTTTGGCTTTGTCGAATTGATCTGCTAAGAAGTAGGCAACGAAGAAAAAGAACGGGACGGAGAGCAGAGCGGCGGTGCCATCGTAGAAAAGGAATTTCCAATAAGGTAGCTTGAATATGCCGGCGGTGAAGAAAGCGGGTGCACGCATGCCGGGGAGGAAGCGAGCGACGAAGATGAATTTGCCGCCGTGCTTGTTGAGCGAGGCTTCGGTTTTTTTGAGGCGTTTTTCGGTGAGATATCTGCGGAGCAGGGGCAGTTTGGGGACGTGGTGGCCATATTTACGGCCGAGGAAGAAGACGATGCAATCTGCGCCGACAATGGAGATAAAGAGAGCGGGGAGCATGATGTATGCAGAGGCGGTGGGGTCGGTTTTGCCGCAGAGGTAGCCGCCGAGCATGATTGGGAGGTCTTCGGGGATAGGTGCGCCAAATCCCGAGAGGAGGATGACTCCAATGATGATGAGATACGGTGCCTGTGAGGCGAATTGCTGAATCAGTTCTTCCATGAGGTAGCAGATTGTAACGGTTTTGGTGGATGCGGCTCAATTGGGGGGAGGCCGAGAGTCACTTCAGTGCCAAGTGCGGGAGAGAGCGTGAGTTTGAGCGTCGCAGCGGGGGTACGGATTAGTGGCTGGGTTTATCGTGTGGATAAGTTGGTGTGTGTGGCGGAGTTAGAAGTAAAGACAGTGTGCCAGTTGGATCGCCTGTTCACGGGTTGTGATGAGCCCTTCTAGCTGTGCGTCGTAGACTTTATCCAGCACGATACGAAAGCTGGGGCTGGGGGTAAAATCTTCTGCAATGAGGTCGTCGCCGGTAATGAGTGGGTCAGGAGTGAGTCCGATGGGGTCGTTACGCAATTGTTCGGCTGCTTTGTCGAGGTTCTGCATAAATGCATCTGGCTGGATCGCGTAGGCGAGTTGGT
Organism: Poriferisphaera corsica; assembly: GCF_007747445.1. Taxonomy (NCBI): domain Bacteria; kingdom Pseudomonadati; phylum Planctomycetota; class Phycisphaerae; order Phycisphaerales; family Phycisphaeraceae; genus Poriferisphaera; species Poriferisphaera corsica. The sequence goes on along the minus strand of NZ_CP036425.1, from coordinate 3,225,271 downwards.
GTGTGAGATTCCAGTGTGGCGTGGCTAGCAATCGTTTGCGGTGGGCTGGGGTGAGTGATGCCCAATCCCAGACCTTAGATAGATCAAGAAGAATTGCTTGGAGTACGTCACGGTCTTCATTTGATAGGCAGAGTGATTTACGGATACGTTTGAGTATGGGCCGGATCGTTTCGTTGTTGATCAGCATTGTTGCGGTTTGGAGTGAGATTGGGGCGTCGGTTGAGCGTGTTGGTGCGAGGCGATCAAGCAGCCAAGCTGCGAGTGCAACAGGGTAGGGCGGGTTGGCTTTGAGGCTGCTGAGTGTGATGAGCTTGGCGGGTTTATGGGGTTCGCCAAGGATGGGGTTGTCGAGTTTGAGGTCTTGGATCAGTTTGGCGGCGAGGGCTGGACGCTGGCCGGTGAGCATGAGTCGCAACTCTTGGCCAATGCGTTCGCGTGAGATCTCCTTGAGGTTTGGAGCGTTAGTGATAATGGCATTTGCGGTGTTGATTTCAAGTGGAAAATCGAAACGAGCTGCGAAGCGAACCGCGCGAAGCATGCGAAGGTAATCTTCAGCAAATCGTTCGTCGGGGTTGCCTATGGCGCGGATGAGCTGGTTGTCGAGATCTTTGATGCCGCCGATGAAGTCGATGATGGTGGGTTGATTATTTTGATCAAGGTCAAGTGGATTGGAGAAGAGGCCGTTGATGGTGAAGTCGCGACGTTGGGCGTCATGCTCGGCATCGGTAAAGGCAACTTCATCTGGGCGGCGGCCATCGGTGTAGCCCCACTCCTTGCGGAAGGTTGCGACTTCGAGCGGCTGATGGTTGATGTAGACAAGGACGACGCCGAAGGATTCGCCGACATAGCGTGAGCGGGAGAAGAGTTTGCGAACGATTTCGGGTTTCGCATCGGTGGCGATATCGTAATCTTTGGGCGTAAAACCGAGGAGGGTATCACGGACGCATCCGCCGGCGAAGTACGCGGTGTGGCCGGCGTCTTGGAGTGTCTGGACGATGGATGTGGCGGCACGCTTGAGCGTGTCATCATTGTGATTGGGAGAGGAATCGGCTTGTGCGTTTGGATCTGTCATGATGATTACAACACATGTGGCAGTGATGATGCTGAGTATTTTAAGCGGTATCGCCGGTTTAAGCATCTAGACTGAAAGAATTGGGCGTTGGCTCCGCCAATATTGATAGAGAGGGGTGACAAATTGCGGAAAGGAATGGAAGATGAGTGTCATGGCAGTACAGAAGGAACAAATTGTTGAGCATGTGAAGAATCATGTCGTGGATGGGCATATTGGTGAAGATTTTGAGTGTTTGAATTGTGGATATAACTTACGCACACTTGCGGTGGAAGGAGATTGCCCGGAGTGTGGGATGGGTGTGAAGGTAAGCTTGCGGAAAGATCTGCTTCGTGATGCTTCGCCAGCATGGTTGATGATGATCGTGCGCGGTTTGAAGTTGTTGCGGCTTGGTGTGATCCTCGCTTTTCCGATGTTATACATTGGCGTCGTTGTTGGAACAGTTGGCTTTTTTCATTTATTACAGAAGCAATCTGGCCGAGAAGAGCCGACGAAAGATCGGAATCTCAGGCTGGCGGCTCAGGGTCTTTTAAGTATCGGTGCGATGGGGTTTATTGGCGTGATGGTGAGCATTGGTTGGGCGGTATTTGCCATGGAGAGGGGGATGTTTACGGAAGTGCCGTATTTTGATGTCCTGTTTTTAGGTGTGCATGCGGTTTATCTCTTAGGTGTACTTTTAGCATGGCGAAACGTTCGGGTATTGGGAGAGCGGATACCAGACGACAAACTAATCAATGGCTGCAAGCGAGTGACTTGGGAATGGATTGGGGCTGCGGGTGGCATACTTGGGATTGGTTTGTTGGCGAACATCGGTAATGTGATATACACACAGTATGGCCATTACAACTGGCTTTATGCCCCGGTTTTAATGGGTTTTGTTTGTTTGATTCTTCTGTGGCTGTGGTGGCGTACCGTGAAATTTTGCGGGATTGTGATCGAGAGTGTTGGAGAAGTCATAAGGCCGTAGGAGAGGTTTTGGATGGCTGGATCAAAGTTGTATGCGAGGGATGTTGGCCTGTATTGCATCGGATGTGGGTATGACTTACGCGGTATGGAAGTGAAGGCGAAATGTCCTGAATGTGGATTGGATGTTTCTTGCAGTCGATGTTACGGTCGTGCGATTACGGATGCTGTATGGACGAAAGCCGTTTACCGCGGTTCAGGCTTAATGTATTGGGGGATGATCGTTTTTGGCGCATGGATCGCGCTCTGCATTATATTCGGAGTATTTATTGGTGCGGATAGTATTGCTGTTTGGCTGCCTATCCATGGAATAGCAGCTTGCGGTGTTGCTCTTATGGGTTTGGGGATATGGAGATTGGCCACACCCAGTGAACGGGTTAAAGGCGCAGGCATGTTGACGAGTTGGGGGATTAGGCTTGTTATGCTAGCTGTGACAGGTAGTGTGTTTGTGGTGCTTGTTGCGGCTATTTTCCAGCAGGTTAAGTTGAATCAGATTAATGTTTATTTGTTGATGGCGGGTTTGGGAAGTGTGTTGTTACTTGTCATGCTTGGACGTTTAATGAGGGTAATCTTAAATCAATTATTGTGTGAGTATTTGTCTGGCTGGGTGCGAGGTTTGGCTTATGTTTCAGCGGCATTAATGGTTGTTGCTCCATTTTTACTTACGTCTACGACGGGCGGTTGCTGCTTTCTCGTGATTGTTTTCGTTTTTGTATTGGCCAGTTCTCTAGTGACGATGTTTGCTTGCAAGATCATTCATGAAGAAACGGCAGATATTGCTCAAGATGATCGTTTGCGTGGGATATAAAAAACCCCACATAAAGCGGGGTTTGCTGTGTTTGTATGTGATTTAAATTAGAGTGATTTGAGTTTCTTAGCAATCGTTTCGATTGCGGTATCAAGCTTGATATTCTCACCTTTGGGGCCGTTTGTGCCGTTGCGTAACTTGATTTCGATCTCGCCATTGGCAAGACCTTTGTCACCGACAACGATGCGAACGGGGATGCCGATGAGGTCTGCGTCTTTGAACTTGACGCCGGGGCGCTCCTTGCGGTCGTCGATCAGTACATCAATCCCTTGCGCCTCGAGATCATTGGCGAGTTTGTTGGCTGCTTCTGCAGCTTCACCCGCATATTTGATCGGCGTAATGACGATTTTGTACGGAGCTATAGCTGCAGGCCAAATGATGCCGTTTTCGTCGTGGCCTTGATTACATTCGATTGCGGCAGCGAGGATTCGGTTGACACCAACGCCATAGCAGCCCATCAGCATGGGGATATGCTTGTTCTTATCATCAAGTACGGTTGCGCCGAGTGCTTGCGAATACTTGGTGCCGAGCTTGAAGATATGGCCCAATTCGATACCACGTGTTTCTTCAAGAACACCGCCATCGTTTTTTGGAGATGGGTCGCCAGTACGAGCATTGCGGATGTCCGCAGCAATCGGTGCGCGTTCTTTGTTGAGCTGTGAAACTACATCGCGTTGCCAATCAAAATGTTTGACGTGATGATCTTTTTGGTTTGCACCTGTTACCCAGCCGGATGGGTTGGTGTTGGGTTGTGCCGCATCGTAATCAACGATTAGACGCGTGAGTGGCGCATTGACGGCGCGTTGTGGGCCAACATAACCAATCGCGAACTCTTGTCGCTGCGCCTCGTGTTCTTCGATGAGCGCGACAGCTTCAATCTTTGGATTGATCTGCTGCTTGACCGCTTGAAGTAGTTTTGCTTCGTTCACTTCATGGTCGCCGCGAACGACAGCGATTACAAAGAAACGATCGGGGACAAACTCACGTGGGGCAGGTGTGTACTGCGCCTCGTATTGTTGCTCAGCTTCAAGATCCTCTTCTGATTTGACTGAAGCTTCAAATACGAGTGTCTTGAGCATGTCCGCATCGGTGATGCCAAGAAGGCTGACAACCTCTGCAATGCCGGGGCAATTAGGCGTGTTGATGGTTTCGAGAGTTGCTGTTGGTTCAGCAGTAAAGTTAGCTTCTCGTGTTCCGATTTCAGCTTTCTCTACGTTCGCGGCATAGTTGCCCTTGTCTGACTTTAGGATAATGTCTTCGCCGGTTGGTGAAGGTGCCATGAATTCATGTGATGCGTTGCCGCCGATTGGACCGGCTTCAGCTTCGACAGGCATGTAGGGCAGGCCGCATGATTCGAAGATACGGCAGTATGCTTGATAGTGTTTGTCGTAAGCTTCATTTAAACCGCCTTCGCCATCCATCGTGATATGGAAAGAATACGAGTCCTTCATCTGGAATTCGCGTGAACGTAGTATGCCAAAGCGTGGACGGAATTCATCGCGGAATTTGGTCTGGATCTGGTACAGCGTCTTGGGTAAATCTTTGTAAGACGTGAGGTATGCTGAAGCGAGTTCGGTAATCACTTCCTCGTGTGTCGGACCCAATGCTTGTTCCCGGCCATGACGATCTTTTACGACGAAAAGATTGTCGCCATACGCTTCGCGGCGTCCAGTTTTTTCCCAAAGTTCAATGGGTTGTAAGGATGGCAGGAAGACTTCAGCTGCACCAATCGCATCCATTTCATGCCGGACGATATTCATCGCTTTATGAAGTGAGCGAACACCAAGCGGGAGATAGTCATAGGACCCTGAACCGAGGCGGCGGAGGATGCCTGCACGGATCATGAGTTTATGTGATGGTACTTCTGCATCAGAAGGATCCTGACGAGAGGTGGGGATCAGCGTATTTGACCACATGGTGGGCATGATGAATCGTCCTGTTTTGGGGAGTGGTGTGTGACTGCATATCCGGCTGCGAAGCCAAGAAATATCCGAGCATGATACCCTTTTCAGTGGTTTGGCTCTACATAGCGAGGGTATCTGGTTGCCAGAATAAAACAACAGCCCCCGAAACGACATGGGGGCTGTTGAACGACTCATGTTTATATTGAGAGAGATTGTAGATTTTAGTAGGAGAATGACAGGCCGAAGCTGGCAACCGGCTCCCACGTACGGTCTACACGTGCGTCTTCGCCGATGTAGATGACTTTGAAGCCAACATAGCCTGCCCAGTCGCCGTATTCCTTAGGGATGAACTCCAAAGGCATTGAAGCTGTGATTCCTGCGTCAGCGTACCCAAAATCACTACCGCCATCGGTGCTGTCGTAGTAGCCACCATCACCAAAGCCGATCGTCATCGGTGTGCTGAATGTGATTGGCAGAGATTCACTCTGGAGCAAATCAAATGTTGGATTGACGCCGATCCAGAAGTAGCCGGTTTCGTTGCTGGTTGCTTTGACGCGGATGCAAGTTTTGAAGTAAGGCTGGAACCCTGCGAACCCTGGGAATTCCACGCCCGCAGCTTCCCAGAACTCAGCGTCATCGTAAGAAACTTTCAAATTCACATCGTGGCTATCGTCCCATGAGCCGCTTGGTGATGTATTGATTGCATATTCCGCATTGAGTGTGAAGCCTGCTTGCAGACCTGCTGTCAGTCCGATGCTGTAATCAGATTCGTAAAATGAATCAGGTGTTTGGGTTGAGCCTGTTTCATTACTGTGGATGCTGCCCCACCAAGCGCCATAAACATCAAGACTTTTGATAAGATCGTCTGTTTCGGGCTTGTCGAAGAGGTTGAAGCTGATACCGCCCCAGGGTTGGATGATGACGCCACGGTCTTCTTCTTTTAAGCCACGGCTGTAGTATGCTGTAACAACATCAACACCACCGAAAATCGAAATTCGACTTAAATTTAAGTCTCTATCTGTAACTTCTACTATAGATTCCATGAGTGCATCATCAACCAAAGATAGGTCTTCAGAAGCAAACACGTTGGGTGCAATGAGCATGCCAGCAGAGAACACTGCAGCAGCTGTTGATTTTGTGAAGTTGTTGGTGAACATGATTAAATCCTGATCTGGAAAAGAACTAATTGATTGTTAGGCGAGACATTTACCCATGCCCTGGATTGAGCTTGAATTGTCTAACGGTTGAGTAACCTCCGGTGTTGCCAATTGATTGAATGGCGACATGAGGAGGTGACAAGTTTTAGCTATATCAACAGTGTCACGATAGTCGTGACGCCAAGTAGTATTTTTTGCAATTGTTGTGGTTTTAGTTGGAAGATATTGCCATGTATCCAAGTTAAGCATTCGGTTTCGGCGCATTTGGCTTATTGCATCGCTTATGCCAGTCGCAAAACCAGACAATCCACAAGCTGTGTACGAGTCAGCTTGTGACCGTAGTACAGGCACTGTAATCGCGCGTTTTGGGAATGAGCTTATCTTCATCAAGAGCCTCAAAACGGGGGCTTGAAACTTCAACCAAATCTGCCCCGGCAATTGCTGTAACCCACTGAGAACACTTGCCAAACGGTTCTTGAGACGAAAGAGTATGAATTTCGTACAAGATAAATACTAACCCTTTTGGCATACAGGGTAAACCCTGTTTATGTGGATTTCGTCTTTCTTTATTGGTTTCTTTAGCGTTACGAGTGAAAAGACCTCATATTCAGCAATTGCTTGACTGGTGTTGTGCTTTTCTTGTCGAATTTCGAGTTCTCGGACGTGGGAAACTGTTTGTTTATCCGTTTTGCTAGTGGGAATAGAAGGTCATCTTGGGGAGGTCATAAATTCTGGCTAGTAGCTTTACTTAATTTTTTGTAAATCATGTATTAGCAGCAATCTGTGGATATGTTGAAATGCTTGTGGGGTGTGGAATTTAGCAGTAGAATTGTGCCATGTTCAGGAGTGCTTTGGGATTCGGAATCTTGATGTTAGCGGTGACGGCTCTGTTTCTGAGTGGTTGCCGTGATCCTCTATTCCCAAAAACAGGCACTCGTTCGCCTTATCAACGTTATTCGGAATTGCGTGGCAAGGACCGTGGCGGTTACCAGCAACAAGATCCGACTCAGCCAGGTAAATTTGAGAGAAATCTCAGGCAACGCTTGGCTCCGCTTGGTGAGGTTGAATGATTTCTGAGCTCTTTAGGTGATTATTGAGAATTTGCTCAATCGAGGATGATTTTTGCTAGTTCAGGGACGAATCAGCGAGCAACCGACTTACTTTTGCAGTGGTTATTCCGATAGTACGGGTTGCATTTTTCTTGTTTTGCTTAGAAAAGACGTTGGTCAGTCCTGATTGATAGTTTTTTATCAGCCCTAGATGAGTTTTATCAAAGTCGCCCTGTGATCTGGCCGATAAATTAATTGGTCGATTGCAGATGTTGTGATACAACTAATTTTAAACACTCACTAGCTGGGGTGAATCGGGTTGATCGTACCTGATAAAAGAACTTTGACCGTTTTGGCTTCGCTGGTTATTGGCATGACAATTATCAGCGGCTTGTTATTGGTACTTGAGCCACGACCGCTTGCACCACTCGGTGACGTAACACTTATGTCCACCGAAGTTGATGTGCAGCCTGAAGAACGTCTCTTTTCCAAAGAGGCTGAACGTCAGTGGGATCGCATAGTTATCCATGACACGCGTGCCAGCGACGGTTCAGCAGATTCATTGAACGCAATTGATGCTGAACTAGGAAAAGGTGGCCTTGCGTATCATTTCGTCGTCAATAACGGCTCCGAAAAGCAAGATGGCCTTATTGAAATTGGCTACCGTTGGCAACGCCAGGAAAGCGGTGCTTACTTCGATATCGATGACACCATGACCGAAGCAGTCAAGGTGAACAATCGTGAATTCAACGATTTCGGCATCGGCATTGCAGTCGTTGGTGATCTTGATCGTAAGCCGCTTACAGACAAACAAATGAGCGAGCTCATCTGGCTCGTTCGTCAATTGCAAAAGCAATACCGTATTCCTCAGGATCGCGTGTTCGTTCAAGTAGGCTCCGGCCAATTCTCGAACACATCATTATTCAGAGAAGTACATTTTCGCCAGCAGTTGTTTAAGCTGATTCCATGATGAATCCTATAAAGTAATCCACAACAAGCCCCGCAACTGGCGGGGTTTTTGTTTTGAGAAGATTATTTTCCACAGCTTTGTGAATTTACGCGGAAATCACTCGGATTTCGATTACAATGGCTCAAGTAATCATGACCGGCATTTTTGTCGGTTATGGCCTGTTTGGGAGGATATGGGGCATTTTCATTGCCTCTCCAGTACAAATCTCAAATACGACTGATCCGCACGTTTATAATGAGTTGTGTGATTGAAAGCGCGAATTTCGTGCCTTATTGAACAATAACCATCAAGTAACAGCGTGTGTAGGTCGATTCTGCAGTGGAGTCGTGTTGTGTTACGGATGAAACATCGCTATTGTTGTGCATCCGTTTGATATCGAGTTTGTTGTTTTGTTAGATAGGAAATGGAGCGCGTTTAGCCGATACGCCTTGCGGTTAAACAAGCAAGCCAGATTATGGCTGAGTTTCATGAAATTCTCGGCTTTGAAGTCATTGCCACACTAGGCCATGGTGCTCGCAGCACCATATATGCTGTACGTGACAAGAAAAGCCGCCAAGTCTATGCCCTCAAGCGCGTAGTCAGATCTGGTCCTAGCGACCAACGTTTCATTGACCAAGCGGTCTCTGAGCACGAAGTCGCAGCACGGTTTGACCACCCCATCCTTCGTAAAAGCCTTAAGCTATATAGACAGCGATCATTTCTTCGCACCAGCGAAGTTTATGTCCTGATGGAAATGGTTGATGGTCTCACCCTCGAGCAATATCAGTCCTCAGGCATTATTGAGCTCGTCCATATCTGCAAGCATGTTGCAACTGGACTCGGTGTTATGCATCAGCAAAATATCGTCCATGCGGACATGAAGCCTAACAACGTGATGGTCACTACCAGTGGCCAGGTTAAAGTCATCGACTTCGGACAAAGCTGTCCCAACGGTGCTGTCAAAGAACGTATTCAAGGCACGCCTGACTATATTGCACCCGAACAAGTCATGCGTCGAAACATCACGCCGCAAACAGACGTGTTCAATCTTGGTGCAACCATGTACTGGATGCTTACCAAACGCCACGTACCCACCATGATCCCCAAGGGCAAAGCCGGTGTCGATATCCGCACCGATGAGCAATGCGTACCACCATCAGAACTAAACCCTGATATCCCGCCAGCTCTTTCCAGCCTCATCATGGACTGTGTTGAACAGCATCCTAAAGATCGACCTTCCACCATGCAGCAGTTAGTTGACCGCATCGATATTGCCACCGCTCAGATCATGAGACGTGGCAACCCTGAAGCGGCTAAATCAGAACCCGCCATGGACGATACTGCAGTAGAGTTTGATATCAATGATATCGATCCTCTGGATTCATCCGATTCACGGCAACGTGACGCTAGCTGAATCGCATAACCCTATATAACAAGTCATTCAAACCGTCATTTTCATGACGGTTTTTTTCTGCAATCCTTCCTTATCACAAACAGAATCTGTACGATAAGCATAGCCATATGTTATAGGCAGATGCTTTGCTTCAATGCGATGCAAAGTATGATGTGAAGGGTATTCAATCTATTCTGGGTGAATCTATGCGTTGTTTTCAAACTCTTCAAAAGCAGTGGCCGCATTTGCTTTGTTATTTCATTGCCTTGCTTCTCCTGCTTACCCCATCAAGGTTACAAGCACGTGTGACTGACGAACATGTGCAAGCTGCAATTGAACGAATTCAAAATTACTTGTTCAGCACGCAAAACGCTGACGGTAACTGGGAAGGCAGATATAGCTCACCCAAGTATGTTGGTGGTGAAACTGCGATCGTCACATATGCGCTTATCACCAGCGGTATTAGCCCCCAAGACCCCCGTCTTGAAAAAACGATCAAGTATCTCATCAACTGTGAGATGAATGGCACTTACGCCGTTTCCCTCCGAGCTCATTGCCTTGCCGCAATGTCATCACAATTTGCCGGTAAACTCTCTGTCGATGCCCGGTGGCTCGCGCAAAATCAAGATGGTGGGCGATATACTTACGCTCAGCCCAGTAATTCCTTTGATCATTCCAATACGCAATATGGCATCCTAGGGCTATGGGAATGCGCAAAACGTAGTATTTCAGTTGGCTCAAATGTTTGGCCAAGCGTGATCGATCATTTTCAAAGCAGCCAGAATGATGACGGTGGTTGGGGATATACACCCAAGCGTCAATCAGATGTCGCGATGGCTGCAGCAGGCGTGACTTCACTTCTGATTGCCCAAGAGATGCTCTACAGAGGCCGTGACACCGCCAACGAAAAACTTCAAGACGCAATCAGCAGAGGCCTCGTCTACCTTGATGTAATGGCCAGAAAACACAACGGTGTTGTTGGTGTCAGCAAAATGTATGACATGTACGGCGTCGAGCGCGTTGCACTCGCCTCAGGGGCCAAAATGTTCGGCGGCCGAGATTGGTTTGAGGCTGGCTCAGAATACATTCTCAAAAAAATGTCAAGAGATGGCAGTTTTTCCAACTCACAAGGCTGGGCAGGGGGTTCGAACGTCAACACATCCTTCGCGCTTCTCTATCTATCTCGCGGCAGAGTTCCTGTTTGGATCAACAAAATTCAGCTCAACGATATCAAATGGAACAACAGGCCCAACGATATCAACCTTCTCACTAGGCGTCTTAGCGCACGTCGTGAGCAAGAGCAAAATTGGCAAGTAATTAACATCGCCTCTGATCCGTTCTATTGGCTTAACGCGCCCATCGCCTGGATCAGCGCTCGAGAAGAATTCAGCGCACAAAAATTGGAACTCGAAAACCTACGTACCTACATACAAATGGGTGGCCTGCTCATCATTAACCCAGAGAATAACAGTAGAGAATTTTCTGAGTCGATGCGGCTTACACTCAGCAAACTCTTCCCGCGAGCCAAATGGATCGACATGCCCTCGACGCATCCAATGCTCAATCTGATCCATGAAATTAAAATCCCAAGCTCAAAACCAATTCGAATTCTGACGAACGGCGTTCGTGATCTCGCGATTACGCTGCCCCGCGATTGGGGCTATGTTTTGCAGACCGGCAAGTCAGCTTTTAATTACCAACCAGATCTCGCAATGTTTAATCTGTATGCAATGGTTTCTGATCGTGGCCGTTTATCTCACCGTTTAACCATGCCCATGATCTCAAAGAAGAATACAGCTTCTACAAGCGAGATCACCGTTATTCGTGCACGTTACTCAGGCAGCTGGGGACAAGAACCATTATGGCTTCATGCCATCGCCAGTCTTCTTCATAATAATGCAGGCATCAACCTGCAAAGAGCAAATGTGCCGCTCGATAAAATCGCTTCATATCCAAACGCATTCGTACATCTTTCAGGCAATGAAGCTATTTCACTTTCTGGTGATCAGCTCAACGCAATCTCTTCATTCACAGAGCAAGGCGGCACAATTCTTGTCGAAACCATTGGCGGTTTAGGCGATTTTTCAATCAGTATTCAAGAGCAATTAACACAGTCACTCCAAAAACCATCTGTCCGCATTCCCGATACAAGTCCCATTCTCGATGGCAAAGCCATTGGCGGATATTCGTTGGTACGTCCCAAGTATCGAAATTACACAACAGAGTTCATTGGTATAAAAAATCAATCTCGCCTCGAAGCAATCTACATCAATGATCGTCCTGCGATCATCTTCACACATGAAGATATCACGTTGGGCGCACTCGGTATGAAACGTTGGGGTGTTAACGGCTACGAAATCAGCGACGCCCGTAAACTCTGGAGCAATATGCTCCTTTACTATAAGCAATCGTTAGATCCGAATGCGAAAACCATTGTACCCACGAAATCAATCATGCCCGACGGCATCTCCACTTTGCTTCAAGAGCAAACACAATAAAAACATTTACATTTTAGAGATTTCGATATCGACCAATATGACTTAAAATGAATCCGCTATGATTCATTCTGCAGATGACATTACAGATCATTTACAACATGCACAGCCTCTGTTTTTTACGCCCGTCGTTCTCGTTTTTATAAGCCTAATGATCGGCATTCTTCTCGCCAACCTAATCACCATTTCAATCTATTGGTTTTTTATCCCTTTAGTGCTGTTTGTTGCCGCATACTATCATTACCTAAATCGCATGTATCGCGTTACCAGCTTGTTTTTGCTTTTCGTTCTTATCATCCTGTCCTCAATCTACTTTACCGTTAGAACACAGTATGTTTCAGATACGCACATCTCAAAGTATGTCAATAGCTCGCCGAAATTAGTTCAAATCATCGGACGCGTAGACAGCAAACCACGCATTACGGAGCCTGCAAAAGGTGCCTTCAAGAACTTCACTTACAGACAGCCCGGCACATCTTTCTTCTTGCATGTCAATCAAATTCAAATTAACAATCGATATCAGCCAAGCTCAGGCAATCTGTATGTCAAAATTAACCAAAGTGAACACCGTATTAAACAGAATGCAAGTGTTCAACTTACAGGTTGGCTTCAATCGTTTGCACCAAGAGCAAATCCCGGCGATGTCGATTTTCCGGAACTGATGCGCAACGGGGACGTTTACGGTGTCATCACCCTTGAATCCAGAGAGCATTGGCAGGCGTCACGAAAAGAACCTGTCACTTTCATTAATAGGTTCCAGCAGTTTCGTTTTGCATTAGCCAATTATTCATTGAATGCATTAGCCGCAGGATTTGATCCAGACTCACCGTTAGCGGTCAGCCTCTTACGCCCAATCCTGCTGGGGGATTGGACTCAAACTGACCGTACTTTAACCGAGCAATATCGCAGGGTAGGGCTCTCACATATTCTCTCGATTAGCGGAGCGCACTTGGCAATACTTCTTGGTATTACTTGGTTGATTGGTATAACTTGTTGTAGCCATCCAAGAAATGCAGCATTTCTAGTATTATTCGTATTAAGTTTATACCTCACCGTTTTGCCCATACGGGTACCGATTCTTCGCGCATCCATTATGGCTGCATGCTTTCTTTTCGGCACAATTTCAGGAAGACCAATCCGCGCAATCAATGCATGGGCATTTGCCGGCATCATCTCAGTCATCATTAATCCAATAGATGTCTTTACCCCAGGTTTTCAGTTATCCTTTGCCATCGTAGCCGCATTGCTTATTTTTACAGATTCCCTAACTCGTAGAATCTATCAGTCTTCATCACGTCATCCCAGCATCAAACAATTACTTTTAAAGAGGCTAGTCGATTACTTCTCAGTTAGTCTCATGGCATTCTGTGTGGCATTGCCTTTTGTGATTTATCATTTTCAAATAGTAAGTCCAGTTGCCATTTTTCTTTCGATATTAGCAATACCATTTTTATCAATTGTTATCGTTATTGGGTTAGCAAAAATTATATGCTTTACGGTTTTGCCATCTGCTTCCGTTTTCTTAGCCGATATACTTAGGTTGATAGTTGATGTATTTCAGTATGTCATCATGAAGGCAGACGCGTTGCCATTTGCGACATTACAAATGAAAAACCATGTCGTCCAGTCTTGGATAGCTTTTCTATTAGTTATTTCATTGCTTCTAATCATCAAGAAGAATTTTCCTAAACGAATCATTGTGCCAGCGTTGATTCTCCCAATATTGCTGATGTATATCTTCAATACCAATGCGATTTTGGGGGTTAGTATTTCTCGTCAAGCTTCGGATCAAAACCTTCACTTATATATGTATTCAGTTGGTGACGGCACCTGTATATTGATACGCCATAGAGATCAAAACTTTGTTTTTGATTGTGGATCTAGTTCTTTTTATGAATTAGCCAGCAAGTCAATCGTTCCCTCGATGCAGATGCAAGGCATTAACAAGATTCAAAACATTATCGTGTCCCATGCAGACATCGATCATTACCTCGGAGTCTTGGATTTAGTAGATTTAATACCAGTTGAAGCCGTCATCGTTTCGCCGCAATTATTAGAAAAATCAGCCTATGAAAACAGCAACAACCTCAAGTATGCAACGTCCTACCTGATCAATCAGCTAAGACAAAAACAAATCCCAATTCAATCAGTAGCGAAAGGGGGAGCACTGCCAGTTCATCGCAATGAGCTCAGCAACTCAAACTTACAAGTTCAAGTGCTTTGGCCACCTGTTACTTACGCACCCAAGCAGGATAACGATACTTCAATTGTCTTGAAAATATCATTTGCAAACAAAAACATATTATTAGTCGGCGATATTGGCCAGGATGCCATAGAACATATCCAACAGCAATATGATCTCTCCGATGTCGATGTGCTTGAACTCCCGCATCACGGTAGTTATAACTCTGCTTCAGAATCATTCGTAACGACTATCGCGCCTTCTGTCGTTCTTCAATCCAGCGGCAGGAAACGTCTGCAAAATGATCCATGGCCAGCCCTGTTAGAGAATGGAAAAACTCAACGCTATGTCACCGCAAAGCATGGCATGATTCATCTTACCATCACACCTTTAGGTGAAATAAATACAACAACTTTTATTAAATAAAATATAGAAATGAATTCCATCGCCACATTTATGGCTTCGCGTCATTCTCAGTAATCGTCACAGGCAAATGAATCTGCTGCGTATCACCAACACGTAAAATCGGGCGACTCGGTACTAACGGGAGATTTCTAAACATCTTCTGCCCCCAAACCTGCTTATTCTCTTCGCTATCAGCATCGCGATTCATAACCCAGACGAAATTCAGCGGCACATCTTTTACCATCTGCTGCTTCATCTTTTCCGCTTCATCCGCACTCATCCGCTGCGTTACAAGATCAATCGTCTGCCCCTGTCTAAGCTTCATACGCTTCACGAGCTCACCCATCTGATCCGCGCTGAGTTCCACCACAAATTCTTGTTGGTTAGCCTCAGCCTGCGTTGCTGCCGGGGTTGCAGCTGCAGCCACCTCGTTTTTATCCTTCGCCCCGCGCTTTAACGATTTTAATCCTTCAATTCTCGCTGCAATGGAACTCTCAGTATTCTTTTTCGATGCCTTCCTCGCTACGCTTTGGCGGTTCCCGAGCTGCACTTCTTCACTCATCATAGATCGTTCATTCATCGTTGCCATAGCTGATGAAGACGCAGGTACAGAGTTACCCGCCAGCGACATATTCAAGTAATCACTATCGACCGTCACTTTCTTAGGCGTCTTGTAAACGTCCACATTCTCGCGTGATGCCCAGCGTAGCAGTTGCTGTTCAGTCGCATATCGACTGTCCGTCACAACATTCAAAGCCAGCACCTTTTCCGCTGCGGGCACAATCAAAGGCTCAGCACGAACTTGATTCGCCGGCTGTAAAGCCATTGTCGGAGCAACCATTTTCGCTTCGGCAACATCTGCTACTCCATAAGTACCCAATCGCATCGTTCTATCGCCCGCATCTGCCACGGATAAATCTGGCGTACTCACACGCTCAGTTTCCATAACACCCGCTGCCATGCTCATGCGTTTCGCACCGCTCAGTTTCTCTGTTGCCTGACCCCGAGCCATCGCAAGCATTTCTTGCTTCAATCGCACATTCTCTTCAGCGAGCCGAGTCTTCTCTTCAGTCAACACATCAACTTTATCCTCAGCCTTTTTCCGCCGAGTTTCAGCCGCGATCTGTTTCGCGAGCGGCGTTGCTTTAGCCACCATTGCTGTTTCCGTGCCACCCATCTTCACCGCATCGGCAATCTCCAGGCCTGCAACACTTGAGGTGCCTTTCGCCATCGAATCCATTGCGATCTGTGATTCCAGATCATCGCTCTGAGGGCTGCTCAATAGCGCCAAGATTTCTTTCTTACTCGGCGATTTGCTTGCCAACTCACTCAAGGCACCTGAATTAAACAGCGTCGCAATCATTACACCGCCACACAACATCAGTATCGCTGCAATCGCTGTGTACCCCACCACTCTCGCAAACTTGATCCGCCCTGCAATCTGTTTCTCATCCCCATCCACACTCAGCGGCTGATCCGGCTCGCCTAGCAGCATATTTCTTTCCTGCTGCTGCATCACTTCCTCAACCAAATCAATCCCCGGCCGCTCCACCGGCATCTCGCCCAACAAGGCCATATCTTCCAGCATCCCCTCCACCAATTGGCGCAGACGCTCATCCTTCACAAGCTCCGCTTCAAACGCAGCCCGTTCAGCTTCATCCAAGGTACCCTCTAAGTACCCAAGCACTTTGTCCTGATCATACCGATCAGTCATGCTGCACCTCGCCTTGTCCCGCCGCGCCGCTCATCGCGCCACGATCTGACTTTTCATCAGAACAACGCTTCTGCATCGCTTCACGCAACGCCAGCCTTGCCCTAAACAATCGACTTTTCACGGTCCCCTGTGGTAAATGGAGAACATCCGCGATCTGCTTATATTCCATCTGCTCGATATCACGCAGAATCAAAATCGCTCGGAATTCCTCTTCTAGATCACCCATCGCTTCTTGCAATTTACCGAGCATCTCTTTCTTTTCGACGCTCAGCTCTGGCCCCGGTTCCCGATCATCCGCAATTTGTGCCCGAAGAGCTGTTGCCTGATCGTCATAACCCGAACCACCCCCCGATGTCCCTCGAGGTTCGTCCAAGCTCACCACCAGACGATACTTCCTTTTACGCAAAAAACTGATCGACTGATTGATCGCAATCCGCGTCATCCACGTCGTCAGCTTCGCATCCCCGCGATATTTCGATATATTCGCAATCACCTTCAGAAATGTCTCTTGAGTCACTTCCGCCGCATCATCACGGTTCCCCACCATGCGCAGGCATACATTGAAGAGCCGTGTTTGTTGGCTCTTCAGCAGCGATCCCAACGCCGCCTGATTACCTTTCTTGATCTGCGAGATTATTTCCCGCTCTGAGACCTGCGTCATATCGTGTTGTTCTTCCAGTACTGGAGACTGTTCCGACTGCTTATTTTACGGTTTTTCATGAAACAATGTTCACAAACCCGTTGCAATCACTGAACTTCCTGCCAGCCTCCCTGGAGGATCCCTTTTATTGCCTACAGACCATGTAATTAGCCCAAATAACCCGACTTAACAACCACTTTTTCGCATCATGCCGCCCATCTCTGTAATATGACGATTCACCTGACCTGGGTCAACATGATCTACCCGCCTCTCATCGCCCAATCCCCCAGCATTCCCTCAAAAAACGCACTAAAATGATCTCGTCAGGCCTATCGGCTCCCATTGACTTACATCCAAAAACACTGCCCCTGAGAAGCAACATGCAGAACGACACAACCTACGTCTCACCACTCGCTACCCGTAACGCATCACCGCAGATGCAGGAAATCTGGTCCCCAAAACGTAAATTCACCACATGGCGCAAGCTTTGGCTCGCTCTTGCCGAATCCGAAAAGCAGCTCGGCCTCGACATCACTGATCAGCAAATCACAGAACTCCGCGCCGCTATCGATCAGCCCATCGATTACGACATCGCCGCCTCATATGAAAAGAAACTCCGCCATGACGTCATGGCCCACGTCCATACCCTCGGCGAAATCGCACCCAACGCCAAAGCCATCATCCACCTCGGCGCCACCTCCCAGTTCGTAGGCTGCAACGCCGAACTCATCCAGCTCCGCGATGCACTCAAACTCATCGCCAACAAAGTCGCCATCGCGCTCGACAAACTCGCCATCTTCGCCGACAAATACCGCGACATGCCAACCCTCGGCTTCACGCACTATCAACCCGCACAACCCACAACCGTCGGCAAGCGTGCCACCCTCTGGATGCAGGAACTCGTCATCGCACTCGAAGAAATCGAGCACCGCATCGACTCACTCAAATTTCGCGGCGTCAAAGGCACCACCGGCACACAAGCCTCATTCCTCGCCCTCTTCGGCGGCGACAGCCCAACACAAGAAGCACACGACAAAGTCGATCAACTCGACCGCCTCGTCACCGAAAAAATGGGCTGGGACCCTGACAAACGCTTCGCCGTCACCGGCCAGACCTACCCGCGCATCGTCGACGCAACTGTCCTCGCATCCCTCTCAACCGTCGCAGCTGCCGCTCAAAAATTCGCCACCGACATGCGCCTCCTCGCCAACCGTAAAGAACTTGAGGAACCGTTTGAAAAGAACCAGATCGGCTCCTCCGCCATGGCCTACAAACGCAACCCCATGCGTTCCGAGCGCATCTGCGGCCTCTCCCGCTTCGTCATCGGCATGACCCAAACCGCCTACACAACCTCCGCCGAGCAATGGTTCGAACGCACCCTCGACGATTCTTCATGTCGTCGTCTCACCCTCCCTGAACCCTTCCTCGCCCTCGACGGCACCCTCGACATCCTCATCAACGTCGCTTCCGGCATCGTCGTCTACGACAAGACCGTCGAAGCAAACCTCGCCGCCGAACTCCCATTCATGGCCTCCGAAAACATCATGATGGCTGCTGTCCAAAAAGGCGCTGACCGTCAAGACGTCCACGAAGTCATCCGCGAGCACTCACAAGCCGCCGCCCAGCGTGTCAAAGCCGAAGGCGCACAAAACGACTTGCTCGAACGTCTCGAAAACGAAGACATGTTCAAAGACATCGATCTCAACGCCGTCCTCGACCCCTCCAAATTCGTCGGCCGCGCTCCTCAGCAAGTCGATCAATTCATCCAAAACGTCATCACACCCATCCGCACTCGCTTCGCAGATACCCTCAACTATACACCTGACTTGAAAGTCTAAACTTATAGTTTCATCGCGCCTCTCACCCGCATCATCACACCAACGCACATTTTCGCGTCACTCACATGCACAGCTGGCACAAGCACTTTAACACCGAACAAAATCACCAACATGTTTTTGCTCCCCGTGTTATAATCGCCTCGCTAGTGCTCTCTAATTGAGTCGCATGTGTGATGCAATGACTTCAGAGTACTGCAGGGAACACAAGGTCGTAGTTAACTACGACCTTGTTTTTTAATGCCTTTTCGCATGCCAATGCAAGATCCCCCAAGTTCCTAAACCACCCAGAATCGGCCAAAGAGTTATCGAATAAAAGAAAAAGACATATTCATCATCATGGTGTGTACCGGGAAGGATATTTAACACAATTTCACCTACGTAAAGCGTCACCACCCAAGTCAGTAATATCATCATGATATTCCAATCATGATGATTGTTGATTCGACTATTCCTCGGAACACTGTTTTTTGTTTTCTTATTCTTGTATTCGCTTATCCACCACCAAGTACCCATTCCGCTCAGAATCGGCCAAAGTATCATCCAAAGAAATACACCCGGAAAGTCTTGGAGATCCCGAAAATAACCCAATGAAAACAAGATAAACATCGCCAAATAGAGCGTTACACCCCACGTCAAAAAAATCTGAATAATCAGCCATATCAGTCGTAGCATCAACTTTGCCTCCTTCGGAATCACCCACTTCCCCCAACCTCCTCGTAATCACCTCGTCTTCATCGTCCGCGTCACAACATCCAGTTGCGCAATACCGCGCTTCGTCTTCTCAACAAACGCCGCAAATTCTTCGCACAACGGATCATCCCCCAACTCCTCACGAATTTTTGCCACCGCAACCTTGTTCGGCAATCCCTGCTTGAATACCAAATCAAAAGCCTTCTGCAGCGGCTTAATATGATCCCGATACCCGCCTCGCCTCAAACCAATCATGTTCAGCGATCCAATCGTCCGCATGTAGTACGCAATGCAGTACGGCGGTATATCCTGCGTCATCCCAATACCACCCGAGATCATCGCCATCGTCCCAATCCGAACCCCCTGATGGATCACACCATTCCCACCAATCGTCACCTTGTCCGCAATCTCAACATGCCCTGCCACTAGTGAGCCATTCACCAGTACATTTTCATTCCCGATCACCGTATCGTGACCTAAATGCGAATTCACCATCATGTAATTGTCATTTCCCACCGTCGTCGGTTTCTCCCCCGTCGCGCGATGGACACTCGCACCCTCACGGAAAACATTATTCTCTCCGATCAACGTCCCCGCCCCCTCTGTCTCCGGAGAAAACTTCTTGTCCTGTGGCTCGTGACCAATATAACTGTTCGGGTAAAACCGATTCCCCTCACCAATCACCAGCGGCCCCTTCAGATACACACTCGATGTAAAATAATTCCCCTTCCCAATCTTAATATTTCCCTCAAATATACACCCCGGCCCGACATATACATCGTCCGCGATCTCTACCTTTGGATCAATCACTGCACTCGAATGGATGTTGCTCACTGGTATTCCTCACATTAAGTCCGTTCCGCCGATATCATACCCAACATGGATCATCAACGTAACTCATCCTCAGAATACCACGTCGGCTCCCTCCCCATTACCGTCACCGACCTCAATCGCCTGTCCTACGCGCCCGCCTTCGACCTTCAACGTCAAACCAACCTCGCTGTTTCACAGAACACTGCTCCCAACACCATCTTCCTCGTTGAACAC
Organism: Poriferisphaera corsica; assembly: GCF_007747445.1. Lineage (NCBI taxonomy): Bacteria > Pseudomonadati > Planctomycetota > Phycisphaerae > Phycisphaerales > Phycisphaeraceae > Poriferisphaera > Poriferisphaera corsica. Next base: position 3,204,968 of record NZ_CP036425.1, on the reverse strand, counting down.
AATCCCGTCATCACCATCACTCCCAAGCAATCCGCACAAGCTAACCTTGTCGCCTCCCCCGACCATCTCGCATCCCTCGGCATCGAAACCGCTGAAACCGATCGTGGCGGCGACATCACCTATCACGGCCCCGGCCAACTCGTCGTCTACCCCATCATCCGCCTCAGCGAATTCAACCTCAACCTTTCTAAATACATGCGACTGCTCGAACAAACCGTCATCGACACCCTCGCACACTACCACCTCACCGCCCAACGCGAACCCGGCAACACCGGTGTCTGGATCCCCCCTCAGCCTTCATCCCCCCCTTGTACGTCAAACTCATCTTCCAGTTCCACCCTTGACCCGACGCGCAATCAATCAAATAACGCGATCAACACCTTAGACCCAACTTCCGGGGCTTCCGGGATTTCTGGGGGGGGAGGGGGATCTGAAAAAGTCTGCGCCATGGGCGTTCGTATCCGCAAAAACACCACCATGCATGGCCTCGCCCTCAACGTCACCACCGATCTTTCCCACTTCCAAACCATCATCCCTTGTGGCCTCACCGATCGCGGCGTTACCTCCCTCGCCAAACTTCTCCCCAATAACACGCCCACCATGCCCGAAGTGAAACAAATCCTCACCCATAACCTCATCACGCTTCTTCAAAAATCTCACGACAATCAATTCGAGTTCTAACAATTCATTACAAAACCATCCCTGCATATTCCTTTTCAAGCCCACGACCGCCGGTCGTGGGGTGTCTGTAACAATCAATAGCCATTCGCCTGCAATTATCTCAATTCATCGCAACCTCCATATTCCACCCCTTTAAGTTCCCTCCCTATTCCCTCCATTCAAGATGTCTTTTACAATAAGCCGAACGAGAAAACGGGACACCATCTTGAATAAACTTCGCCTGACAACGCATGTCACTTTCGCAATGATCGCTCTCACCATCCTCGCCATCGCCGCCTTTGTCGCCGCGCTTGTTCACCTCTCCGCCACATGGCCCCACCCACTTCCCACCGGCGTACCCACCTCCCAACTCATCCCATACTGGATCACCTACGCATCACTCTTTCTCGCCCTCTCACTTTCCGTCTATCTCACGGTTAGGCATAGTCCCTTCACGACACGCGCAACCTTTTGGCTTATCCTCACCGTCGCCATCCTCGCCCGCCTCACCACCACCATCGCGACCCAACCCACGCTATCCGACGACATTTGGCGATATATCCACGACGGCGCAACCCTCGCCTCCGGCCAAAACCCCTACCAAACAGCCCCTGCTGACATCACACCCGAACAATCCCCCTCACCCCCCGAAGTTAAAAACCGCATCAACCATCCTCACCTCAACACGATTTATCTCCCGGTTAGCCAGTACATCTTCGCTCTTATCTCCCTACTCAAACCGCAAACATGGTCATCCCTCGGCGACGACACCTTCAGACTCGCCTTCGTCCTCTTCGATATCGCCATCATCATCCTCATGCTCAGATATCTCGCCAAACGCGGCTCCTCCCTCTGGCTCGCCGCACTCTACGCATGGCACCCCCTCCCCATCTCAGAGATCGCAGGCTCAGGCCACCAAGACGTTCTCGGCATTCTCCCTCTTCTTGCCGCACTCATCCTCTTCGCGTCACTGCAATCCCCACACATCAAACGCCCCCTCACCCGCCTCTACTTCACAGGCAAACTTTTCGCATTATCTCTCGCCGTTAAACCCATCGCCCTCCCACTCTTTCTCCCCATCCTCTTTAAACTTCGTAAGCAGCCTAAACGCATTTTCCTCCTCCTCTTCTCCACCACCAAATTCCTCCTCATCCTCTTTCTCCCCTTCCTCTTCCTCCCCGGCTCAATCACCGGCCTCATCCAAACTTCCAAAACCTTCACCACCAAATGGGCCGCCAACGCATCGCTCCATCCTTACCTCGCGCTAATCACAAACAACAGCAACACCCTCACTAACCTGCTCATCGCCGCCATTCTGCTAGCAGTTCTCGTTGTGGCCCTCAAACGTAACCTAAACATTTTCGCCATCGCACTCTGGTACATTTTCGCAGCACTCCTTCTCTCCACTACTGTCCATCCGTGGTATGTGCTTTGGCTTCTCGCACTTATCCCCTTCCACTTCAACCTAGCCGCTTGGCTTTTCACCCTCACGATCACACTTGCCTATACCGCTCACGCCAACCCGCAAGGCTACATCGTCCCGACCCCTTACCTCCTGCTCGAATACCTCCCCGTCTATCTCGCAATTAGTGTCTTAACTATCTACGCTGTTACGCAAAAATCTAATCGACAAATAGAACAAAAATAATTATCCCTCCCCCCCCCCCCTTCCCCTGCACCTACACCACCCACGATGTCAATAGAGAAACTTAAGATACAACAAACAATAAATATTAGCCGCCGCGACACTTCGCGGCGCGCCAATAAACACCATGCAGACCTGTGAATGTACAAATACTTAATTCGACTTATTTTTAATTTGTAGCCAGTAACCACGAAAAGTGCTCTAGCCGCGGGCTGACAGCTAGCCGGTTTTCTCATGCCTTCTCATCCCATTCCATGCATTCAACCAACGATACGTTCTAGCACAACAGCCTCCCCTCAAGCCCCGTACCGCCGGTGCGGGGGTGTCATCCCAATCATCGTTGTTTCTGCAACTCAAGCATCGCCCCAAACAACTCGATGACCCACTTCAGGAGTCGGGGCAGCTTCAAAAAAGTTACATGCAATACATCCAACAAGCGGATAAAACAATAAGCAAAACGGGGGGGCACACAAAATGTTCAAACTTTGAACAGCCAAAGAATTTCTACTCGTCGAAACGCAGTATTTTCTAACCATTTCTGACCAAAACGGATCATTTTTTGGGCAAGACTTACGATTTTGAGCCACTTTCTCAAATCTGAGAATCCTCCCGGAATTTGGCGTAACTTGCAGCCCAACATGGACTTGTCTGATCTCATGTTCAAGTGCTGAACATTTTGTGCGCGCCGCAATTGGCGCACAAAACCGCCACGCCGCAGGCAATGATTCTCACTTGCGACCATGCTCCGTTTTTTGCGCGCATTCTGCTCAGTTTATGAACATGTACCAGACCACCACATTGTGCTACCGCAGATCTAAAAAATCCTCACCAACGAACAGGGCATCTTGCCTTTAGTTTGTCCTGCTTCTTTCACGATCGTCTCGCGTCCGTTGGTCATATGGATCGGGAATTCCTGCTGAATTTCCCGGATCCGTGGCCCGTAACCCTCGACCATAAAACCACTTGCCTGCTCTACCGGGACAAGATCGTCATCCGTAAACAAGCCCACCGTGACCAACGAATTGACAGGCCCGTGATAGAAAAATGCATTATGCCCATCTGTTCTCAGCACGCGAGCTGCCTCCTCCGCCATCTCGCGTCGATCGCCATCCATATCATCGTTGTAATGGCCCACACGCAGTGTGTAGAAACCAACATATGACTTCGCATCCAGCGGGTTGTCTGATACAAGTGACGCACCAGCAAGACTTTGCATCATGGCCATCCGATACGGCTGAAGCCTGCCGACTTTCAATTTACGGATCATCACCAGCGTGTCCTTCGCTTCATCCGTGCTGCGGTCTTCGAAGGAGCCATGCAGAACCATGAGTGATCCATAAGCTCGCTTGAGCCAGAAGTTCTTGAGGTCAAATTGTTTACGTAATTTCAAGATCAGCTCTTGCGCCCGCTGGGCTCGATCTGGGCCGTTGAATGCTTCGAGCATGATGCCCCATTGGGCATCCTCATCCACCATCGCTCCAAAGTCTGATTGCCCCGCGATTTGCGCCACCGACTCAGCACCCACACTCTTTCGCCATTCCTCCCAGCCGTCACGCACCACACGGTACTCCATTTGACAGCCAGTGCTGAGAAATGCGCAACACAACATAAGCAAAAACAGTAACTTATGATTCAACAACCTGCTCGTCATCGGCTCCATCACCTCGAATTTGATTCGTCCAACCTGCCTCGATTCCAACACACCGTATGCCCGCCACAAGACCAGCATAATCGAAATCAAAAACACTTCAAGGATTTCCCTAACTTCTTATCCTCAAACCATATAGACTTTATTGACAGGACCCATTTTGCACCTCGTCAATACACCCAAAAGGATCATTAAGTCTCAGGGTAAAGACGTACAGCATCATACAAACGATTTAATCTTTGCCTCGCAACTTGACTTCTCATCATATCGAAAACGAATCCAAACCATACGAAATTTGTAACTATCAATACAAGCATGGCTTAGCGAAAATTTTGTGAAGAGGATCGAAGGAATGCTTGACGGTGTGCCGATAGTATATATCATTTAATCCGGATGAATGGATGGATAGCAGCTTATGGCCACCACACCTCAAAATCCCGAAACACTCATGCGGCAGATGGCAACGCTGTCTGACGAAACCCGTCTACGCCTCCTTAGACTCTTAGAACGACAAGAGTTAGGTGTCGCGGAACTCTGCGATATCCTCCAGATGCCTCAGTCCACCGTCTCACGCCACCTCAAAATCCTCACCGAAGATCACTGGACCGTCTCGCGGCGATCCGGCACGACAAACCTGTATCGCATGATCCCCGCAGAACTTACAGACTCAGCTCAGCAGCTCTGGAAGTTAGCGCAGGAACAAACAGACGGTTGGCCAACGTTGCAGCAGGATCAAATCCGCCTCACAGAACGACTTAGGCAGCGCAGGGCAGGGGTGCAATCGTTCTTCGAGGGCGCAGCTGCGGAGTGGGGCGAAACACGACACAAGCTGTATGGTTCAAGTTTTACTCAAGAAGCCATTCAGGCTTTGCTGCCATCGTCTTATGACATTGCGGATCTGGGTTGCGGGATCGGTGATATTACTGCTCGACTCGCAGGCAGTGTGCATCACGTTTACGGGATTGATAATTCGCCAGCGATGATCACGGCTGCGAAACAGCAGACGAAGGCGTTTGATAATGTGACGCTTTTGGAGGGGGATTTGGATAATCTGCCGTTGCCGGACAATGCGGTGGATGCGGCGTTGTTGGTGTTGGTGTTGACGTACCTGCCGAACATTAAGGCGGCGCTGGTTGAAGCGGCGCGGGTATTGAAGCCGGGTGGGAAATTGGTGGTGCTGGATTTGTTACAACATGATCGCGATGATTTTCGGCGGCAGTTGGATCAACATCATGCGGGGTTTGGGTTGGAGGAGATGAAGGAGGGGTTGATGCGTGCGGGGTTTGTGCGTGAGTGTGCGGTGGCGTTATCGCCTGAGCCGGGAGCGCAGGGGCCGGCACTGATGCTGGCGACGGGAGAAGTTGGTTGATAAGGAATAAATTGGTCACGGATGTGGCTAGAGTTATGAATCAAGCGATTGATTCTGGATCATCAAGAATACGCTGCGAGAAGACACGTAATCACGAACAGGTTGTTACGGTTTGATCGTAATGAGATTAAGAAAACACGAGTTGAACAGCTAAGGAGAATCAACTTATGACGACATTGACAACAACCCCGGGCCTTGAGATTACGTCAGTTGACGGATTTGAATATAAGCTCAAGCCAGGTGCAGGACTGGAAGAGTTGGAAGCTCTTGCGATTTGGGGGCGTAAGGAATTGGATCTTGCTGAGCAAGAAATGCCAGGCTTGATGTCTTTGCGTGAAGAGTTTGGTGCGCAGAAGCCATTGGCTGGTCAGCGTATCATGGGTTCATTGCATATGACGGTTCAGACGGCTGTTTTGATTGAGACGCTGAAGGAACTGGGCGCGGATATCCGTTGGGTCTCTTGTAATATTTTCTCAACGCAAGATCAAGCGGCTGCGGCGATTGTAGCGGGTAAGAATGGCACGATTGCGAACCCGCAGGGCGTGCCTGTGTTTGCTTGGAAAGACGAAACACTTCAGGAATACTGGCAGTGTACTGAACGTGCGCTAGATTTTGGTAATGATAACGGCCCGACTCAGATCGTTGATGATGGCGGAGATGCAACGCTGCTGATTCACAAGGGTGTTGAGTTTGAAAAAGCTGGCGCGGTTCCATCACCTGATACAACAGATAATGCAGAGTTTAAGGAAGTGCTTCGCGTGTTGGGTCAGGTTCTTGAAGTTTCGCCGAAGCGTTGGCACACGGTTGCTGAGCAGATGCAGGGTGTATCTGAAGAAACAACAACAGGCGTTCATCGTCTTTACCAGATGGAAGAAGCAGGCGAACTGCTGTTCCCAGCGATCAACGTGAATGACTCAGTGACGAAGTCGAAGTTTGATAACCTTTATGGTTGTCGTCACTCACTGATCGACGGTTTGAACCGTGCGACGGACGTGATGATGTCTGGCAAGATTGCGGTGGTCTGCGGCTACGGCGATGTGGGTAAGGGTTGTGCTCAGTCATTGAAGGGGCAGGGCGCTCGCGTGATTATTACGGAGATCGATCCGATCTGTGCATTGCAGGCTGCAATGGAAGGTTATGAAGTTGTACCACTGGAAAACACGCTTGCTGAAGCGGATATCTATGTGACGACGACAGGTAACTTCAACATCATTACCGCTGATCATATGTCGAAAATGAAAGACAAAGCGATCGTCGGCAATATCGGTCACTTCGATAACGAAATCGAGATGGCGCAGATGGATAAGTGGCTTGAGGAAGGCAAGGTCAGCAAGACAAACATTAAGCCTCAGTACGATATGTGGACATTTGAAGATGGTCACAGTGTGTTGGTGTTGGCTGAAGGCCGGTTGCTTAACTTGGGTTGTGCGACGGGTCACCCATCCTTCGTGATGAGTGCATCATTCACGAACCAGTCGATCGCTCAGATTGAGTTGGCAGTGAATAATGACAAGTATGAAAACAAGGTTTATGTGTTGCCTAAACTCCTCGATGAGAAGGTTGCACGTTTGCACTTGGATAAGCTTGGCGTGAAGCTGACGAAGTTGACGCAGGAACAGGCTGATTACCTGAACATTCCGGTTGACGGGCCATATAAGCCAGAGCATTATCGATACTAAATGCTGTAAATGATTAATGAAATAGAAAGCCCATGCAGAAATGTGTGGGCTTTTTTGTTTTTGCGCGGTTGTTCTACGATACCCTGCCACCGGCGGTGGCAGGCTTGAAGATTGCAGTCAGATATCCCCACGTCTGGAAGCTGTGGGCTTGGGTTTGGGTTGGAATGTGTGTTTTTGTCGAGGCAATGTGAAGAGGGTTGTATGAATGGAGATTTGGGGAGGGATGTATAATGAGAGTACGCTGCAAATCAAGGGCGGGTTTGTGAAGTTAGATTCAACGTGACAGGGGGGGGATAGGGCGGTAGGATTTGGCTTGGAATAGAGCCATGATATGGAGCAAGAATTTGGATCAGGATGTCCGACAAGACGAGATAGTTGGCCGTGAGGCGGGTGGCGTGCCGTGGTGGGTTGTGGGGGCGGTGTTTGTAGGGATATGTTTGGTCTATGCGCTGTTTGCGGATAGTTCGACGTTGTGGGATCGAGATGAGCCACGGTTTGCGCGATCGGCGTGGGAGATGTATGAGACGGGGCAGTATGTTGTGCCGCATTTTAATGGGGACTTCAGGTTGCATAAGCCTGCGGGGGTGTATTGGTTGATGAATTTGGGGATTGAGTGGTTGGGATTTACGGAATTGGCGTTTCGGTTGCCGTCGGTGATCGGGATCGGGTTGACTTCGCTGTTTACGTTTTTCATTGGACGACGTCTATTCAGCGCTAAGACAGGCTTGTGGGGGATGATTATCTTTCCAACGATGTTGGTGCCGCTGGTGATCGGTTCGTTTACGGCGGCGACGGCGGATGGGTCATTAATTGCGGCGATGACGTTGGCGATTTGGATGGTCATCGAGATTATGTATTGCGCGAGGTGGTGGCATTATGTGGTGTTGTCGGTAGCATTGGGGGCGGCGTGGCTTTTGAAGGGGCCGGTTGGGTTTGCTGTGCCGGCGCTGATGATGTTGGGCGCGGTGTTCTTTGGGCGTGGTGGTGTGATTAAGCTGAAAAAACGGACATGGGTTGCGCTGGTGATTGCGTCGTTGGTGGGTTTGGGCATGTTTGTGGCATGGGGGATTCCGGCGAACGAGATGACTGATGGCGAGTTTTATCGCGAAGGGATCGGCAAGCATGTGATGGCGCGTTCGACAACGGCGTTTGAATCGCATGGCGGGTCGGGACTATTTGGGTATTTAGCGGCGATACCGGCGTATGTGCCGGTGGTGATTGTGGGGGTTTCGCCGTGGGTTTTGTTTTTGCCTTTGGGTTTGTCGGGATTGATCAGGGGTTATATTGGGAAGGCGAAATCGAGGGCTGTGTTGTGGGGTTGGATGGTTGGGCCGTTTGTGATGTTTTCGCTGGTAGCGACGAAGTTGCCGCATTATATTGCGCCGATATTTCCAGCAATTGCATTGATGATGGCGGCGGCGATTGAGGCGCGTGTCAGGAAAGATTCACCTGAGGATGAGGTGGGTTGGTTGGATATGGGCAAGTGGATTTATCTGGTGTTTTTGGGGATGGCGGTGCTAGGCGGAATTGTCGGGCCTTGGGTGTTGCAGCGTGGAAGTGTGGGTGTTAGTTATGTTCTGTCGTTGCTGTTGGCCGGTGCGACGGTATGGGTGATGATGATGACGGCAAAGGCAGTGATGAGTGGGCGGTTGTATCGGGCGTCGCTGTTGACGGCGTTGATATTCCCGGTGATCACGCTGCCGACGGTGTACGTGGTTATGCCGCAGGTTGAAGCGAATTTTAAACCGTCGAAGCAGATTGCGTTGGGTATTCATGAGATATTGGGTGGTGAGGATGTGCCGATCATTATGTCGGGGTATGAGGAACCTTCGCTGGTGTTTTATATACGCAGGCCTGCGGGTGAGGTGGTGAAGGAGACGGGTTCCGATACGGCGGCGATTTATGAATGGTCGCGTAAGCCGGGAACGGGGATTTTGATTGTGACTAAGAAGAATTATGATAAGACGATTGATAAGTACACGAAGTTGCCGTTGGATTTGTTGTTTGAGGATGAGACAGTGAACTATTCAGCGAATAGAAAGCCATTGGATGTTATGGTGTTTGGCCGAAACATGACGAATGCGATGTTGGGGCGTGCGGAAGCGTTTCGAGAGTCGCATGAATTGGGGGAATGATGAAGTTTGCGTGTTAAAAGAAAAAGCGGCCTGAAGTGGGCCGCTTTTTTGTTTGTTGCATGTGTTGATTATGGTGTGTATATGAAGTTTTTATCGATTTTATTGAGCTGTATGTATGCGGATCGTGGTGGGATGATTGTGTTGCTGAACTTAAAGGGTTGATCTGTGAAGTTGGCCGTAATAGAACCGCTGTCGTTGAACTGAGTTTGCTGGATCGTGCGTTCATTATTGAGGAATGTGATGTTCGTGATGGGCTGATCCCAGAGTTGCTGATGAGTGGTGTTGAACATCTGGGCGTGCTTGATAATGATGTCTTTGTTTTGGGGGAATTGTGTTGGATTGAGGTGGTAGAGCGGGGGTGTGTTGTAGAGTGTCTCGATGAGCATCATGGTGTTGATTGTATTTGTGTATTTGAGGGTCGCGTTTGACCAGTGATGGGTTGCGACGACGGAGTCGTGGGTGAGGGCTTGGAAGAGTGGGAGGCGGACGGCGGGATTGTAGTACAGGTTGATGTACTTTTCTTGAAGGGGGACGGGCTTGAAGAAAACATCGGGCTGGTTTTCGGGGTAGTAACGGCCGACGTAGTATTTGCTTTGTTTATCGGTGCGTGCGGGGTCGGCCCAGCCGATGACGGGTGTGAGCATGCCGTGAGCGAAGTCGATGACGGGGGCGGCATAGGCGGAACCACCTTCTGAACCGACGATGAGGTTTTTGTTTTGTTTGAGCCAACGGAGGCGGTCTAGTCGAGCATTAGATCCGTCGTTTTCGGATGCTTCGTGTTTTGGGTTCCAATCGTCGTAGAGTTCGCCGAAGGCGTCACAGTCGACGAACCAAGAGTTGTGGGGGACGTTGGCGGTGACGGCGTTGACACGCTTTTTGACGTAAGGCATGGCGACGAGTGGGGAGAGTTTACGTCCGATCTTTTTGAAACCGTGAATGGGCTTGCCGTCATAGCGGATGATAGCACCGTCTTCGAAGGCGTTGAGGTCGAACTGTGCGGTGTCCCAAGTATGATCGCCGGTAGCCTTGGGGTTGTGAACGGAGTGGTAGGAGTCGTATGGGCCAAAAAGATAGCCGGCTGTGTCGGCGGCAAGCGCGACTTGTGGTTTGAGGTTGGTGCTATTGATGCCGCCGGTGGAGATGTGGGCGCGTTTGATACCTGCGGATTGGAGCATATCGATCATGCGTGTGGAGATGCCGCTGCCCCATTGATGGTGGTCGTTGAAGATGGTTCCGATGTGATTTTTGAGGAGGCGTAGGCGTGTGGGGATAGCGGTTTGCGCGGTGGTTTTGTTTGAAATGAAAGTCGCGTTCTGCCAATCCGGGAGTTGAAGGATACGGTTTACCATGACTGCGATGAGGTCTAAGTCGTAGTTAGACAGCCATTCCTGATTGGTCATGGATTTGAGTTGCGTAGCTTCTTCTGGGGTGAGTTGGTTGCGTAGCCAAAAAGCTTCGGGGTTATGATCGGGTGTGGCTGTGGTGAGTTTATTGATGAATTGTTTGGTTTGGGGGCGGGTGAGGTCGCTGCCGTAGACGAGGGCGGGGCCCCAGACGTAGGCTTGGATGGCGCCGATCATGCGTTTGATGTTGGGGTTGGCGGCCATTTTTTGTTTAAGTGAAACGAAGAGTCCGTTTTGCTTCATGTATTGGCGATAGGCGATGGCGGAGCCGAGCAGGTTGTTGGGGCGCGTTTGGAAAAGCACTGAATATATTTGGTTGTCTTTTTGCAGGCGATTGAAGGTGCGTGCGAAATTGAAAGCGATTTGATTTTGCTGGTTGGTTGTGACGGTGAGTTTGTTGTTGTATTGATGCTCGAAGATGATGATGCGCATGTTGTCTTGGCCGAGGATGCCCATGGCGGGAAAACTGAATGCGGCGGTGAGGCGTTCATTCTCGATTTCTTGTAATTTTGTACGCCAAGCGGTGGCATTTTTGTCGATGTAGACACCTTCAAAAAGTGGGAGTGTGAGGGCGGTGTCTGTGGGATGCTCCTGAATGGTGGGGAAGGGGACGATGAGTTGATCGTTGTTGGTGATGTTGGCTGAGAAAGTGATGCGCAGGTCATTGCCGACGATTTCGGCATGTGCTGAGAGTTGAGGGTCTGTGTATTGCCATTGTGCGGATTGCGGTTGCTGATTTTCTATTTGATGACTGTCAAAAAAGCTATTTGGGCTAGAGAGTGTGATTGGGTTGATTGTTGGTGAAGATTGTGTGACCTGCATCGAGGAGGGGTCGATGGTGTAGGTGTATTGATCGGATTGAAGGGTAATGGTTTGGCTAATGAGCTGTTGGGCGCATAGGAGAAGTGAAAGCAGAACGAAGCTTGTGCTTTTATAGATGGGTGAAAGCATGTCGATCCCTGACTATATGTAGTAGTTGATATCCGATAACCCGCTTGCACACCGAGACCAATCCGCACGCATCATACCACTGGTATAACCGGGCGGCTAGATTGATTTGGAATGGAGAATGGGAACGCATGGGGTGGCTATAGTATGGTGTTATCTTGCGTAGCTGCGGTGAGATTTGGTTGGGCATATTGTATGTTTGAAGGTTTTAAATTCAGTCGGCGAAGTGTGCTGCTCAGCTCAGTGTTGATGATACAGCTGATTGGGCTGCTGAGTGGATTGATCCTGCTGGATCTTTGGTTGGCCAGGCAGGTTACTGTTGCTGTGCAGGAACGGATTGAGCGGAACTCAAATAAGCTGGCGGATGAGTTGTCCAAGGCGTTGGTGTTGTTGGATTTCAAGGATCTATCGGCGGGGGCGAAGGATCGTGAGGTGTTAGTGGACCTGATTGAGGGGATGGATGTTGCGGGTGTTACATATACGGTGGTCTATCTGTTGGATAGCCGCGAGATGATTGGTTTGAATCATGAGGGGATGACGCGTAACCAACAACGTGAGATACGCGAGTTGGCGGAGCAGTATGCAACGCGTTTGGATATGCAGTATATGCAGACGGATTATGTGGTTGCGATTCGGCGCATGCCGGTGTATGACGCACTACTGATTGTGTTTCAGGATGAGTTGTATTTGAAGGGGCGGATCGATTTGCTGACCAGTACGGTGAAGAATGTTGGGATGGTGGTGACGATCGTGATTATGTCGGTGGCTGCGTTCTTTACATTGCTGATTTTTTCGAGGTATGAGCATGATTTGGATGTGATCAACAGTTCGCTTGAAAAGAAGGTGAATGAGCGTACGAAGGCGTTGATCAGGTCACGTGATGCGGTGATTTTTGGTTTGGCGAAGTTGGCGGAATCGCGGGACGATGAGACGGGGCAGCATCTTGAACGGATATGTAGTTACGTAAAGGTGTTGGCTTCGGATTTAATGGAGTCGGATGGGAAGATATGCGGTTTGGATTTGGAAGTATTTGCGAATACGGCTGCTCTGCATGATATTGGTAAGGTTGCGGTACCTGATAAGATTTTGCTCAAACCGGGCAAGCTATCGAAGAAGGAACGCGAACAGATAATGGATCATCCGGGGGCGGGTGGTGATACGCTGATGATGATCAAGCGGAAGTGGGGGGATGATCCGTTTTTGATCACGGCTTCACAGATTGCGTATGCTCATCATGAGAAATGGGACGGGACGGGTTATCCGTTTGGTTTGAAGGAGGAAGAGATACCGTTGGCGGCGCGGATTGTTGCGGTAGCAGATGTTTATGATGCGCTGCGGACGAAGCGGCCGTATAAGGATGAGATGCCGCATGAGGTGGTCGTGAAATATATTGTGGAGCAATCGGGTTCGCATTTTGATCCGAGGATCGTTGAGATCATGGTGCAGCATGAGAAGGTATTTAAGATCATTTCAGAAACGCAGCATGATTATCGTGAATAGAAAAAGCCGACTGAAAGCCGGCTTTTTTGTTTGGTTGCATGGGTTTTGTTTAAGCGTTTTTAGGTCGTCTTGTGTATGCGACGAAGAGTGCGATGCCGATGATGGCGGCGCTGGCGGGTTCGGGGATGATGCGGTTGTCGTTCCAGTCGAGGGATAGGATACCTTGTTCGTCACCGGTCGTGAAATCGAGATTGAATCCGTCGAAGAAGCCGGTTTCTGGTGTGGCGGTTCCGCCGAAGATGTCTGCTGCATCGTAGCCGCTGATGAGCATGTTCATGCCGAAGACTGCATCGAATGGGGCGCCATCGATATCGAGAACGCCGACGACGACATTGTTCCAGACCATTTCATCGCCGTCTGCGAGTGGTACGGTGAGTTCGTCGATTAGGACGATGGGCATATCGGTTTGTCCGCCGATACCTCCGACGGTGAGGTAGTCCTGAATATCGGTGTTTTCGTCATCGGGGTCCATATTAAGGCCCATGTCTAGCGCCATTTGCATGGAGATGATGTTGGTTTGTGCGCCGGTATCGAGGAGGAATGTGCCGGTGGTTGAGGTGCCTTCGAATGTGGTGATGATGTCATCGATGACGGGGAGCGGTGCGTAGGTGGGTGTGGGGTCGTCGGGGTGTCGCTGGCCTGTGTGTGGGACATCAACGAGTCGCAGGTCGATGTCATATTGCGGGCCATTGGTTTGGTATTTTGTGGGTGAGATGTATGAGTGGATAGCGTCGAAGGTAGTGCCGGGTGTGCCGGAGTTTTGGAAAGAGCGAAGCGGGGTCATGTTGACGTAGGTGTGCATGCCCATCATGGCGGGCATGCCGATGATAGCGGCGTATGAGCCGAGGTTGATGTCTTCACGTCCGAATGGGGTGATATCGGGCATATCGTGAACACGGGCGGGATTGGTGTCGCCGTAGCCGTTATAGTGGAGGAGGTAGGACTTAAAAACTTTCATGGGGTCGGTGCCAGCGACGCCGAGTTCATCGTACCAAACGGGTTGGTTGGTGGTGGGGTTTGTGGCTTGCACGAATTGGGAGCCGGTATCGCTGGGGTTGTCGAGGGAGAAGTTGAAGAAGGCGAGTTGGCCGAGGAGGATGCCGTTAGCTCCGGTGTCGAGGAGGCCGGCGTTGTAGAAGGTTGGGCCAACGAGATGGGAGTCATCGGGTTCTTCACCTTCGGGGACATCGTAGAGGCCAAAGAGAACGCGGGGTTGGTCTGGGGCAATGCCTGCGGCGTCGCCGAGGACGTATCTAGCGGCTTGGGATTGGCTAGCATAACCACCAGCTAATAAAGCAATTGCTGACAACGTCATCGCCCGGTTCAGGATCTTGTTCATCGTCTTTCCCTCTGCTTTTTGGTCGTCTCATCGTGGTCGATGCACATGAGTAGGAGTCGCATGGCGGACGAGAATCGTACGAACGCATGCTGGGTGCATTTCGACGCTGTGTGAATTGTAACTCGGAAGGTGCGACTTTCGAAGATATTTTTCGCGCTCAAGTTGTTATGATACCGATGCAGGCTTGTGTATAGTTCATAAGTCGTGTAAACCTCCTATCTTAACATGGGAAGTTGAAAAGCTGCTTGGAGCAACGAATGGCTGATAGCTCGCAAAACTCATCGAATGCTAATGTAGGTGGTATGACATCTCATCTGAGAGACCGTGGATGGCATCTAGCCTCTGTTCGGCGTGACTTTGCGATTACGGGTGTGTTGAGTGCGATCATGGTGGTGGTTGCGTATATGTTTATTGATGTGCGCGTATCGTGGTTTGCGTTGGAGCAAGATTGGCTGAAGCCGATTGCGAATGTGATTACGCAATTTGGTGATACGAAGTTTTATTACATTACATTGGTCGTCGCGCTGCTCTCGACTCTGTTTCTTGACCGCGGGCCAGTGAAGAAGAATCTGCATTATTGGTTGTTGCTGGCGGCGATTCTCTTTTTTTATGGGTGGGGAGATAGGCTGTATCGCCATTACGAATGGGTTGTGATATTTCCAGCGATTGGGGTTGCATGGTTGATCTATAGGCGGCGTGATCTGGTCTCTTGGGCCTTGTTTTTGATGCTTGCTATTGCGTGGTCAGGGTTGTCGGTCAACATCGTCAAGATTATTTTTGGTAGGTTTCGGCCATCGGAGTTGCAGCAGGCTGGGCATTTTGGATTTGATTTTTTTACCATCGGCCCGGCGAACGCATCCTTTCCTTCTGGTCATGCGACTGCGGCAGCAACGCTAGCGACAGTGCTCTGGCTGATGTATCCACGTCAATGGATGTTGTGGGTTGTTGTGGGTTTGGTGATTGCGTTCTCGCGTGTTTTCACGCTGTCACACTATGTGTCGGACGTTGTGGCGGGTCTTTACTTCGGTTCATTCATGACGTTGGTATTGCATTATTTTTTGACGAGCCGTCGAACGATTCATCCATTTCTTGTGCTGAATGCGCCATCGGCGAAGTAGTAAATACATCTATTGATTGTGTTCCTATTGCAGGCTTAGACTTAAATATTCTTTCGAGTAACAACTAAGTGCTGCTATGATACGGGTAGGCATCATGTACTGTTATGTTGTGAATGTACTTTCATGGAGTACTTATTATGTTGCATGTCTTATTGCTATTCGCGATATGGATTGGCATGTTTTCCGGAGGAGCAATATGTTCTGCGGAAGAATATGAGCAGGCGAATTTAGATTATGAATTAGTGTCTGTTGAACCCAAGTATATGCTTGAGCTTAACGAAAATGAATATATTGCGAATATTACGCCGGTAGTTCGGTTTGATGGGCTAGATAGTAACGAGGTAGTTGCAATGCTGCACGTATATGTGAAGCCTGAGGGGGAGAAATATTATTTACGTGAACAGGTGTGGGGGCTGCAAATAATTGAGGGCAAGCTTGAACGTCGTCTGCTTCATGATAGGGAAGTCAAATATTATCAATATGAAGTTGAGGGACATCTTTTAAGTCTACCGCTTGAGCCACGATTCGAGTCGGATGATCGTTGGGGTACGAGCATGGAAAGCTTGATAGGAACGGGCGTATTAACAAATCATGGTTTGATTTGGTATGACCGGCGTGGGGTATCCGAGATTGGTTTTGACTTTCGCAATCCATTAGAACCTGTGCCATTTATTGGAGCGGATGCTTATCAGTTGATTTTGCTTGAGGGTAGGTATCTTTGTGCATGGTCACAGCATTTGAAGTCGTACTTGACTCATGACCTTTATTTTTATCTTGTAGTTGTCGATTTAGAGCAGAAAAGCGTTATTCATTCGGATGTGTATCAAAACGATAATTTGTGGGAAATTTTGACATCGCAGTACAAGATCAAACAAGAAGTACAGCCTGAACCGATCGTTGCTCTCCAGTTTTCGCTGCCGAATGATGAAGGGGTGTATAAGTTTCTGATTGAATATACACAGGCAAGAAAACCGAGTTCTTATCAAGTGAAAATTCGCGATGTTTGGAAAACCAAAATGGGGTGGTATTACGAAAAAGGTGGGGAATTAACGTATCAGAAGAAGCCGGGAATCGTAGATCCATATTCATGGCGGCGCCATGAGATGAATTCCAAATTACAAGGATGGTCTTATGGTGTGGATTTACGGCTCTGGAATGTACAATGGGGCGATGACCCTTTGGGCGATATAAGTCATAACTCGGATTTGCAACCCTTGATGCGCGTGTTTAAAAACCCGACAGAAAAAATGCTTGCGGAAAGCTGGGGTTTTTTTGATGAGAAAAAATTGCGGTTGGCTGAGATTGTTTGTGATCCATATGAAAGAGATAGTTTTCGAGAATATTATGATGACCTGAAGCTTGATTGGCATCGAGCCTGGTTGTGGGGAACGCTTTTTAATAATCAGCAAATCCCTGAAGAAAGCAGTCCGAAAGTTGTGATCTTCGATATTAGTTCAGGGATTAAACGGATTGATGCAGAGCTTTCGAAAAAAACGCTTGGTCAATCTGATAGATATCATGATTCATCTACGGAAAAGTAAGGTAGTCATTATCATATTATACGGTGGCATAAAAATGAATATTGCTTATTGTTGTGCGAGATAGGCTTCGTGGGTTTTGGGGCCTTTAATCGTTTTGATTTTTTCCCACGCTTTTTGCGCGTCTTTGCGCGAGTGGTTTTTGTTGGCTGGATCAGCGAGATAATCTGCGATGAAGTTGTTCATGCGAGCAGATGGGATTTGAGGGAGCCGCTCGGGGCATGTCATGAGCCGGTGTAATTCGTTGGCAAGATCGTTGTAGGTGAATTGAAGCTTTTTGGCTTGCTGCTTGCGCCGCCAATCGTTCAGCCAATACCATTGTCCTGATTTGTTGCGGATACCTGGCGATTGAGCTTCAACGAGTGCGAGTAAGAACGATTTTGTTGCTTTGTTGCCGACATAGTTTTCGACTGTTGTCGTGGCGGTTAATGTGTCCCGTTTGCTGTTTGATTCTCGAGGTTGTACAGGTTTCGCTTGCGGTACTTGCCCCGTGGTGAGGAATTGCCTGATTAATACTTCGATTTCTATCTTGCGGAAATTACCAACCGTAATCCCGATCTTTCTGGCAAAATCTTTTAGTTTGGTTGCGTAATAATAATTTCCATCAAACTGATCTACAGTCATTGTTTTTCGCAATTTGCACGACATGTATTCTGCCTCCTCCTCATCATCCCCCCCTCTCCCCTTTTTTGCATGCGATATTGGATGCGGGTTGGGTATGGGGGATTGTTCAAACTATTGAGTTGGGCGTGGGGTGTCAATGGTTTATGAAGTTGAGAGCATGTAAAAACCTCGCCGTGAAGCGAGGTTGTTGTGATCTATTTCATGACAGAGCAGGGCGGTTGCCTTGATCTGCTTGATTGCATTATGACTGTGCAGGCTGCCTTTGAGGTGTGGGTGCATCCTTCTTGGCGGCAGGCTTTTGCTTGCCGCTACGGTCTGGTGCGAGAACCATGCCCATGCGGCGGCCTTGCAGTTGTGCAGGAGATTCAATCTTCGCGATGTCGCTGAGCTTTTCAACGATATCGTTCATGTGGCCGTAGCCGATATCCTTGTGCGCCACTTCGCGGCCACGGAAGAGCATCATGAACTGAACCTTGTTGCCTTCTTCGAGGAAGCCACGGGCTTTGTTCAATTTGATCTCAAGGTCGTGTGAGTCAATCTTTGGACGGAGGCGGATGCCTTTGAGCTCGCTCTGTTTGGCGTGGCTTTTGGCTTTTTGCTCTTTCTTTTTCTGAGCGTACTTCCATTTGCCGTAATCCATGATACGACAAACCGACGGCTCACTGTTTG
This sequence comes from Poriferisphaera corsica, assembly GCF_007747445.1. Classification (NCBI taxonomy): domain Bacteria; kingdom Pseudomonadati; phylum Planctomycetota; class Phycisphaerae; order Phycisphaerales; family Phycisphaeraceae; genus Poriferisphaera; species Poriferisphaera corsica. The sequence goes on along the minus strand of NZ_CP036425.1, from coordinate 3,186,693 downwards.
GTGAAACCTCGACCAAGTCTAAACCGGCATCGCGTGCACGACGTTTCGCATCTTCTACCTGCACGACACCCATTTGCTCATTGTCTTCACTAATCAGCCGAATTGGTGAAATGCGAATCTGATCGTTGACACGTAATCTCTTACCCGTGTCCTTCGGCTGCGGTTTAAAGCGTCTAGCGATGGTAAAATCTCCAGTAACAATGACTACACATAAATCTCTGTATACAAACACGACGCCCTAGCTGCGCTAAGACGCCCGGCTCGATACTCCCGAGCCACATTATATCATATCGTCAAAAATCCCACTTGCATGTCCACTTCCCGCCCATAATTAACTTTTTTTCTCGAATTCAACCCCCTTTTTATGCTTTCACGCCCTATCACCCCTCCACTTCACTCCTGTCTTCCTGCAATTTGCTCGTTTAAATCGCCTTTTTACCGGCTAAAAACCTCTGCAATCACTAAAACCCAATAGGCAAACGGGGCGACCAATACCGGGCTGTCCAGCACGTCGATTAACCCCCCAAAACCAGGGATCACACTGCCTGAATCTTTGATATTCGCGTCTCGCTTGAACATGCTGGCTGTCAGATCGCCTGCTTGCCCCAAAATCCCGAATGCCATCCCTACGACAAAACCAAACCAAAGCGGGTACTCGTGGGTTACAAACTCCCGGCCGCCCTCGAATCGTCCTAGTACCCCTGTCCAGTTGCCTAAGGCCACCATCCCCATCGAGACGAGTCCTGCGAAGATGACCCCACCTGCAAGCCCTTCCCATGTTTTTTTCGGGCTTAGCCAAGGGATCATTTTGTGTTTCCCGATTGAGCAGCCGGTGAAGAAAGCGCCAATATCACATGATTTGATGATCAGAATGATTGCTGCCACGACCCACGCCTCATGCCAACGGCGAATGGCGAGGTAAAATCCCGGTAATACGCCGATGTAGATGAACCCGAACATCGTGATGCTGCCGATAAGCAGCGCGCCTTTGGTCGTCTTTTTGAAGGCTAATCTCAGTAGCGTGAGCATGAACAAGCCTGCCATGAACGAAGCGTAGATTGCGATCGTGGTCTGGCTATCCAGGGTGTAAGGGATCACGTAGACCAAGGTGCAGCCGATCATTCCGCTCAGCCAGAGCATGAGAAAATCGACGCGTGCATCTTTTGCTCGGAACATCCTCACGAGTTCCCCCACACTGAGCGTGATCAGCAGCAGGAAGAGTCCCAACATGACCAATCCGGCGGGTAGATAGGCTCGTCCCATGAATAAATCCTGCATCCATGTGCCTGAAATATCGATCTGATCTAGTCGGTTATCCAACCAGATCAAACCCAGCAATGCCGCGATCATGAGCGGCCCAAATGTCAGCCTGTATTTCAGCATGCTCGCAATTGTACCATTCCCCCCCTATTGCGTCTTATCGCGCACACGCTCGCGCATTAATGAAGCAAAACCCGTGTCACTACCGAAAATACTTATATCCCCAAAATCTGCCGCCTCGTATTTGCCCTCTCACCACTTTCACGTAACCTTATCCGTAACATGAAATCAATCCCTAGTACTATTGCTACTCTCTTTCGCCTAATTGCAATCCCATGCCTGTGCTTCGCGCTCGCGTCGGCTGCCTATGCTCAAGACCTCTCTGCCGTGGCTTCTAACGATAACCTCTGGTATGTCTATCCTCACGATCAAACACCCCCCGCTCCCCCCACCCCCCACACCCCCCCAACTCCCGCTTCAGCAGAAGATGATGCCGCTCAGTCAAAAGCGAAAGCAGAGGCATCAGCGAAGCCTACGCCAGCGGTTTCCGTTTATCACCGCAATATCAATGACCCGACAGCTACCATCGCTTACGCTGCCAACATCACGGGTTATCTTCTGCCTAACGGTCTTGCCGCGTCGCCGAACAATCTGACCCTTGCTTACCAGCTTTCTCAAGGCATCGCTTTTCAGACGGTCACCCCGATCCGTCTGAGCAATCAGGATTTCTTTTCTTACGACATTGCTCCTCAGCCGCCCATCCTTCATAACGGCACACTACGCGCACTTGCGGCCTCTGATATGCATACATTCGCGATGCTCAATTTCGAATCTGCAGACGACGCGCAGGCTGCTATCGAGGAGTTTCAACGAGAAGAGGTATTCGACAGTCAGCAGGCTGATACGCAATCGCAAGACGATACCAATTCGTCATCGACTGTTACCTTGCCTGATACCGCTCCCGGCAACGATTATCTGTTTATCCTCATGAATGGTCGCTGGCAGCTCACGCCGCTCCCAGCTGACTTTCCTCATCGCCGTCCTGTTTGGCTTGTGGCTCAGAACCCTGCGGACGACTACCCCGTTATCATTACGCAGCCCAACAACAATGATCACGATTTCCGCATCTTTTCTTACAACTTAAAAGCCGAGTCGTGGGACACGACCAATATTGCCCTGCCGTCTCCAGCCAATTCTACAGCCCAATCGCCACGCACCTTCTTCGCTCAAAGCAATCAACTCATTCATGCGCGGCAAGATCAGTCTCATCCTGATCTAACCATCGACTACACCATCATCCGTGACGATCATGCGATCCCCGTTGGCTCACTCTCTTTGGCTATACCGAATACATCCGATTGGCAGGCTATTCCTTACAACGCCAATCTTGCTCTGCTTGCCGCTCGTCCTGAGCATAAACCGACTAAGCCGCAAACCACAACCAGTATGTGGGGCTTTACGCCTCCCGACTCGCACAATATCGCGCTTGATCTCGCACAGCTCACATTACAAGGCAAGCCACTAACGATTGCCAAAACCAATGCTAACTTCCAAACCCTCACCGCCTCTATTCCTCAGTTTGCTGAACAGGTTACTCAATCCATCATCTCACTCTTCCTCATTGCTCTTGCGACGCTTCTGCTGGTTCTTTTCCTGTTCCGCGATCCGAAATCTAATATCGTGACGTTGCCGAAACACCTCACATATTGCGATTTTCCTCGCCGAATGCTCGCCGCCGCGATCGATTTTGGCATCGTCTTTTTTCCGCTCATGTTTGTCTTCCATAAATCTTTCTCCGAACTTCTCGGCACTTGGCCGACCAATGCCAACCTCACTTTTACTCAGATGATCCCCGCGATTGTGCTCATTGCCTGCTTTATTGCGCATACCACCATCACCGAGATCCTCACCAAAGGCCGCACGCTGGGTAAGATCCTCACCGGCATCTGTGTCACCAACTTGCAGGGCAACGCACCTACCGCTTATCAATCCCTGTTCCGTGGCTTGCTCCGAATCATCGAACTCCTCATCCAGATTGCTCTGCTCTTTCCTCTCTTTACTCAGCACAAGCAACGTGTTGGTGACATCTTCGCCCACACCGTCGTCGTCATTCCCAAATCTAAAGATACTGCTCACCATCTGGATGAAGACACGCACAACGGCGATCAACCACAAGATCCATCCGACGACGAACCCAACGACCTCACCAAGCGATAGGCTGGCAGTCGTTGGTTGGGATTCATGAAAGAAAAACGGATCTGCATTGCAGATCCGTTTTGTTTGTTGGATGGGTTGAAGTCCTGGCTAGCTGCGGACTTTGGCGATGATGATCTCGCGGATCATTTTGGGGTTCGCCTGGCCTTTGGATAACTTCATGATTTGGCCGATTAGGGCGCCGATGGCTGCGTCTTTGCCGCCTTCGATGTCGGCGACGATCTTGGCGTTGCGATCGTTGGCGAGCACTTCATCAACAAAGCCTTCAAGTGCGCTTGTGTCTGAGACTTGGATCAATCCGTGTGTATTGGCGAGCTTTTCGGGTGTGTCATCACTTTCACAGCAGTAGCCGAATAATTCGTCAGCTGCTGATGAGCCGATCTTGTCAGCTTTGAGAAGTGCTTCGATACCAACGACTTGCTCAGGGGTGATACCGATCTCGTCGATACGGACGCCCGCTTCGTTTGCACGTTTGAGGCCGTAGTTCAGCAGTAGGGTGGCGGCACGCTTAGGCTCCATGCCGAGTTCTAAAGCTTTTTCGTAGTAGCGTGTTGTGGCTGGTTCATCGACCAATGCGCGGGCATCTTTCTCGCCCAGTTTGTATTCGCCCATGTACCGCTGGAGTTTGATGAATGGGAGCTCTGTGACCTCTTTGCCTAGTTCGACAAGCCATTGCTCATCAACGATCAGGTCAACGAGATCCGGGTCTGGGAAGTAGCGATATTCGTCAGCATCTTCTTTGGTGCGTTGGAGAACAGTAACGCCTTTGACATCGTCCCAGCCTCTGGTGGTTTTTGCTCTTGCGCCCATCACGATGCCGTTTTCCAGCCACTCTTCGATCTGACGATCGTACTCATGGGTGATGGCACCGTGGACGGCACGGAAGCTGTTGAGGTTTTTAATTTCAACGATGGGTGTTTTGAAGGTTTTGCCGTCTTTTTCAATTTCGACGTTGATGTTGGGCTCAAAACGCATGTGGCCTTTTTGCATGATGCCTTCGGAGACGCCGAGGTGGCGGCAGATATCGCGAAGCATCTGGCCGAATGTGACGGCTTCATCGGCTGAACTGAAATCTGGCTCGGTCACGATTTCGAGAAGCGGTGTGCCGGCGCGATTGAGGTCGACGATGGAGTGATCCATTTGGATGCCTCCGGGGCCCTCGTGGGCAAGCTTGCCAGCATCTTCTTCGAGGTGAGCGCGTGTGATGCGGATAGTTTTGGCTGGGCCGTTGGGATCGTCGGTGAGGGGGATGTCGATTTCGCCTTCGCCGCAGATCGGTTGGTCGTATTGCGAGATCTGGTAGTTTTTCGGCAAGTCAGGGTAGTAGTATGACTTGCGATCCCATTTGCATTTCTTGGCGATTTCGCAGCCGAGGGCGAGGCCGACCTTGATCGACATCTGGACGGCTTCTTTGTTCATGACGGGCAGAGTGCCGGGCATGCCAATGACAACGGGCGAGAGAAGTGTGTTGGGTTCAGCATCGAAGAAGTCGGGGTGCGCGACGTTGGGTGCGGCTGTCCACATCTTCGATCGCGTTGCGAGTTCGACGTGGATCTCCATTCCGACTTTGAGCTTGGCTTTGAGGCCTGTAGTTTCCGACATAAGTCTATCCTGTACCTAAACTTAGGCGTTTGGTTTCTGTTGTGGCCCGTGAGGCGGTGCATGCGTCTGACGGGGGGATATCGCTGATTTGGAGCGATATTCGTTGATTTTACACGGTTTTGGGGTTGTTTGTCGGATTGGTTTGGTGATGTTGAGAAGGAGTGGGTTGGGGTTATGTAAGAGTTATTGGTTGCGGCTGTGGTTACCAAATTCGTCGTCATGGCATGGACGGTTGGTTATGAAATTAATAGATATCTAATCATTAGTTAGTATCACTTGCTATGGTCAATTGACAAGCTCGTTGAGGAAGAGGAGTGAGATGGAAGAGGCTGTTAGGTGAGTTGGATGGTAAAAGTGAATTGGTTGAGTTTTGTGGAGGCTGTGGGAACGAATTTATGAATGGGAATATTGAAGCGATTGTAAGTGAAGAGTGTGGCTATTGGATGTAGTTGCATGGAAAGTTGCATCGTTTTATTGCGGAGATGTAATTGTTAAAAATGGTGTGGTGTGACTGGTTGTGTGATTGGTATGAAAAAGCCTAACTTATAGTTAGGCTTAGAGAGGTAGGATTTGGTTTGGTTATAAGATTAAGATATGAATTTATGAGAAATGAGTTTGGTTTTGGTTTATTGTGGCGCATACTTTTGTGCAGCAACGACTGAGTTGCTTTAGTGTGTTCTGTGGCGGATGTAGGGAAGGGCGGTGAGAATAAAGATGGCTGCGAGGGTGTTAGGTTCGGGGATGGCTGTTATTTCAAGAGCTGAAATATGGGCGAAGTTGCCGGGGGTTGTGGAGATGGTGAGGAGGAGTTGCCCGAACTGATTGGTGGTGATGTTTTCGAATTCGATAAAGGGTGTGGCTGTGTTTTGTAGATCCCATGTTTGTGATGCTTCACCAAGGGTATAGGTGCCGAGGAGTGATTGTTGTGTGTCGGTGATGGAGGCAGCGGCGAAGATCTTGATGTTGTAGGTTTGGTCGACTTCGAGGCCGGTGATGAGAAGTTTGCCTTGGCGGTTTTGCCAGTTGTGGCCTACGACCCAAGAGTCGTTCATGATGGTGTCATCGAAGGCGGTGTTGTTGGGAATATTGTTGGATTGGATGAATCGGAAAGCATCGTTGAGAGTGATAGATATTTTGGTTTTGTGGCCTGTGGTGGTGATTGCGTTTTTGATGAGGATGTTGTTGTCGGGGTTGGATGAATCGTATGTTGGCCAATCATTGTTGCGTACGATATCGTTCCAGTAGTTGTTGGGGTTTTGGATGGATTGACTGTTTTGAGCGAAGTTTTCTTCGAGGCCGAAGTCGATGCGTATGGATTCGCCGGTGTGGAGTGGTCGGGGAGTGTTGACGGTTTGGCGATCGAGTTTTTGTGTAAACATCCAGTCGTAAATGTCGGTGAGGTTGTTATTGAGGGGTGAGCCGCCGATGAAGTGGTTGGTGTAGCCGGGGGCTTGAGAGTACATACGATCCCAGTCCCAATGGCCTTGATTTGGGATGAGTGTAAGTCGTGGTTGAGAGCCATGGTATTGGGTTTGGTTGTACATTTTGGCGATGTTGTTGAGAGGGACGATGTGGTCATTGCTACCAACGATCATCCAGAGAGGTGTGGGGTTTTGGGCCATCATTCGTGCTGCGGGGAGCGACATGGGGGCGCCGAGTGTTAATGCGGCGGCGATTTTGTTGTGAAAATGAGCGAGAGATTCGAGTGTGCCGACACCGCCTGCGGAGACCCCTGTGATATAGACGCGGTTGGGGTCGATGTTATCGTAGGTGTTGAGGATGTGATCGATGAAGCCGTGATGGAGACGGGTGTAGCCGGGGGTTGGGTCTTGGGGTGCGAGAAAGTGAGCTTTGTAACGTGAGTTGGTTCTAATCGTGTCATAGAGCGGATGCATATACGAGGCGAGTTGCTTCTTGTTGTCGGTTCCAGCTTCGCCAGAACCATGAAGAAAGATGACAAGTGGAAGTTTTTCGTCTTGCGTTACATTTTCAGCAGCTACATAACGGTAGTTGAGTCGACCATGCGTGCCCGCGATTGATTCATTGAGGATGTCTTGTTTGGTTGTGGCGTATGTGGTGGTGAGTGGTAGCAATGCTGCAAAGAGGAGTATGGTTAGGCGTGTGGTCATATTTGCATCTCTAGAGGCGTTGTAGGCAAAAATTAGGTTACTAAGCATGAACAGTATGTGATCAATCATTAACACATAGATTTGCGGATGCAATAGCTGGTGCTCAGAAAAAAAACGATGAAATAAGTAAATGAATAGAAGGCTTTCAGGCAAGTGTTTGCAGGGGATGGGGTTTGTGAATTGAAATTAAGGTTTTTAGGTAAAGGCAATTGGGCAGATGTGAATGAAAAAATAAATACAAAAAACAACCCCGCAAAATGGTGATTCTGAGAGGTTGCTGTTCGTTATGAGTTTGAGTGTTGTTGTGACGCGTTGTTGCTAAGAAGGCATTTGCGTGAACTGTATGGAGGGAAAACTAAGGTTTATAGATTGGGTCGTCATTGCCGCCCCATAGAGAGGCTCCGCCGTTGATGGGGACGTCGTTGATGGGTGAGAGGGTTTCGACGTGGCCGTCAAAGAAAGGGACGTTTGCGGAATTGCTGCTGTGGGGTGCGAGTCCCGTGGCGAGCGCTGGGTAAGCGCCGCCAAGCCAGAAGAGGTCCGTGTTCATGTAGTAGCCGGAGCCTTCGAAAAGGAAGGCGGTTTCGGTTGGATTGATAATGCTGACGAGTTTTGCGCCGCCGTTTACGATGTAGTCCCATGTGGCGTCGATGCCTGCGCGTTTGAGTGCGTGGTGAGGGGCGAGGAGGTTGTAGCTATAGGTGTAGCGGAACCAAGGAGAGCTCATGTCGGGTTCGTGTTCGAATTCATCGGCGAAGCGGTATGAGTTGGTTGAGGATGGGCAGAGGAAAACGTTGGAGTCGCCGGTTTGGATTTCGATAGCTGCGCCATCTTGAGAGAGATCACCTTGGCCGATGTATGGGTAGAGCGTGTGAGCCCAGAAGTCGGTTTGGTCGATGTTTGAGCCGCCGGAACGTGCGGGGACGATGTGGCCATCGTAGTCGGCGGCGTACATTTGGTTTGCTTGTGAGAATTGCCGCATTTGCGTGGCGCATTTGATTGATTGGGCGGTTTTACGTGCTGCACCGAGTGCTGGCAGGAGAATGCCAATTAACAAAGCGATGATAGATATGACAACAAGCAATTCGATCAGTGTAAAAGCGTACCTCTTCATGCGTTGGCCTTTCATGGGATAGATTTAGGGTTGTGTTGATGTGATCCTCTAGTTGAAATATAAAGGGCGGGCGGCATTAAATCAATAGATTGTATATACATATAAGCTCGACTTGTATATACAAATTAATGCATCCTGTTTTTATATATGAGATTACGAATTGGAAAAATATTATTAGAATTTAGGGACGGAAGGTATGGATATAGGGAGTGGGAGTGTAAAAAAAGAAAACGCTCGGCAATCACCTCCTGGTTGCCGAGCGTTTAAGCGTTATTGGGATGCGGGCATTTTAGAGCGGATTGGGTCAGGATCAATAGTGTTTCACCTTAGGGATAGGGTGTGGAGGCTTGTTGGTTGAGTTTGCAGGCAGAGAGGTGATGTGTATGCTTGAGGGTGTAAAAACTGGGGCGGCGGTCATATTCAGGTGGTGAGGGGCGGGGTTGGCAAGTTATTGGAAAAAGGATGTAACAGGGCGGTATGTATGCGCGCGGTGAATGCTGTGTGGGCGCTATCGTAGTTGGGATTTGTGATCAGACGCGGATTGAGATGAATCGAGCGTTTGGTCGATTGTTATTACAACCAAGATTGGGTTTGGGAGGGGAGTGAGTAAAGGGACGTTATGTCGAGTGAAGTTCAGTTAAAGCGTGGTACGATGCGGGTTTGGTGGTGGGTGGTTGCTGTCGGCTTGATGGTGAGTTTATGGGGTGTTGGCGGGGTGGGGTATGGGGCTGAGAGTGGTGCTGAGGTGGCAAGCGAGGCTGTGAAGCCGGGGGTTGCGGTGACGTTGTTGGGTAGGCCGGTGATTGCAGTGTTTTTGGTGGTAGCAGTAGGGATGCTGATTGGGCAGGTGAAGGGATGGGGCGTATCGTTGGGGAGTAGTGGTGTTTTGTTTGCGAGTTTGGCTTACGGTGCGATGATGCCAGTTGGGGAATGGACCGAAGGTGTGACGGATAGCTTTAATGTTTTGGGAAGAGTGGGTTTGGTGCTGTTTGTGTATTGTGTGGGGTTGGCGGCTGGCCCGACATTTTTCAGAGCGTTTAAGAGTGGTGCGAAAAATTTGGTGAAGCTGGGGATCGTGATTGTGGTGGTGGGGACGTTGACGACGGTGGGATTTGCTGAGTTGTTTGATGTGCCGATGGATTTGGCGGTGGGGATTTTTAGTGGGGCGATGACGAGTACGCCTGCATTAGCAGCAGCAACAGAAGCCGTGGGTCAGATAAGGGGTGTGAGTGGGCAGGGCGATGTTGCGGTGGGTTATGGTATTGCTTATGCATTTGGTGTGATTGGGGTTGTGTTATTTGTGCAGCTATTGCCGCGGGTATTGGGGAAAGATTTAAGGGCGTTGGGTGAAGAGGTTGGGTTGGGTGACCCGGAACGACAGATTGTGCGTCAGTTGGTCACGGTGACGAATGAGGGGATTGTGGGTAAGCATGTTGAGGAGGTGGGGTTGATTGCGGAGATGATGTGTGCTGTGCCGCGGGTGTTGCGGGAAGGGAAATTGGTTCCGGTAGGTGGTGAGTTTCGGTTTGAGAAAGGTGTGGATGTGTTGGTGATTGGTCGGCGGTTCCGTGTGCGAAATGTGGTGGATTATCTGGGCAAGAAGAGTGATGCGCAGGTTGTGATGGATACAGAGAAGGAGCGACGGCAAGTGGTGGCGACGAGTCATGAAGTTGTTGGGAAGGCGATTGGGGAGTTGCAGCCGACGAAGCAATGGGGCGTGACGGTGACGCGAATTGGGCGGGTGGATGTGGAGTTTGTGCCGAGCTTGAATGAGGTGATTCAGAATGGGGATGTGTTGACCGTGGTGGGTGAAGAGAAGGATTTGCAGGTGTTTGCGGATGCGGCGGGGCACAGAGAAGCGGCGGTGCATGAGACGGATTTGATTTCACTGGCGATTGGGATTGTGGCGGGTGTGGTATTGGGCCTAATTCCGTTTACGTTGCCGGGTGCCGAGGCGGGGAGTGGGTTTAAGTTGGGCTTGGCAGGGGGGCCGTTGTTGGTGGCGCTTTTGCTGGGGCATTTTGGAAAGATTGGCCGAATTGTGGGTCGGATGCCAAGGGCATCACGGATTGTGCTGATGGAATTGGGATTGGTATTCTTTTTGGCAAATGCAGGTGTGAAAGCGGGTGGGCAGATGCTGGGTGTGATCCAAACGCAAGGCGTGATGCTTTTGGTAATGGGGGTTGTCGTGACCCTGGTGCCAATGGCGATTGGGTATCTAGTGGCGCGTGTTTGGCTGAAGATGCCAATGTTGGAAGTATTGGGAGCGGTGTGTGGTGGGATGACAAGTACGCCGGGCTTGGGGGCCATTACTGCGAAGACAGATTCGGACGTCCCAGTGATCAGTTATGCCGCGGCATATCCGATGGCGCTGATCCTGATGACGGTGTTTGCGAAGCTCATGGTGTCGGTATTTGGTGCGTGAATGTCGTGATATAAAAGAAAGTAAGTGGAGGTGATTAACCCGTATATGCACAGGACTATCCAGTCGTTAGACGGTGGTTTAAGTTGTATGGTGGGTGATTATCGGGAGGATGGTGAGTGAGTTGAGTGTTGATTTGGGGATATTGGGTGTTAAGTGTTGCTTGATCGTTGACGATGTGAATTACGCGGGAATGATTAGGTAACAAAGGGAATGATGCCTGAGTGGGCCATTCAATTGTTTTATCAGGGGTCGCTGGAAACAGCCACCCCTAATTTTTGAGTGAATACGAAGACGGTTTTAGCACGCTACTCAATATGAGTAGCGTGTTTTTTTGTACACTATATTGGTGGTCAGGGCGAGAATATGAAGGAGATAATTCGGATGTTGATGGTTTATGGTTATATGAAATGCAGTACGTGTCGGAAAGCGATTAAGTGGTTAGATGAAGCTGGATGCACATATGAGTTTATTGATATCACAACGGATCCGCCGAGCGAAGCTGTGTTGAAGAAGCTGTTGAAAAAGGGGGATTATGGGTTGAAGCAATTGTTTAATACAAGTGGTGTGTTGTATCGCGAGATGAAGATGAAGGAGAAAGTGGGCGGGATGAATGAAGGGGAAGCTGTGAAGTTGTTAAGTAGTGAAGGGAAGCTGGTGAAGCGGCCAATCGTGACGGATGGGAAGGATTTTAGTGTGGGGTTTAAGGAAGATGTGTTTAAGGCTAAATGGGTGTAGCTGTTGGGACATGATTATGCGTTAGGCAGATATTTGCTGACGATAGATTGAAGATAAGCGCGTTAGTTGTTTTGAACTGGTGCGTTTTTTTGTTGGTTCATGATGGTTTCGCGTGGGCATGTGTCGCAGCCGGTGATGGGAGGGGTGGGGCCAGTAACTTGTGTGTACTGACTGGAGTAGTTGTAGAAGTCGTCGGGAGACATCGCTCTGGTTTGAGAGTCGGGTTGTTCGTTTGTTGTGGGGGCTGGTTTAGCTGGGGGTGTGAGAGGTGTCATGGGTGTTGCGGGTCCGGTGTTGGGTGGTGGGAGATGGACTTGGTTTTGGGTTTCGTTTAGCAAGAGTGGGATGAATTGATCCTGGCCGGGATAGCCTTGGATGATGGCTGAGCCGGTAAAGAGAGCGGGGAGTGATCCGCCGACGGCAGCGTATACTTCGACGTAAGCTTTGATTTGGGCCTCGATGAGCGGGTTGCTGAGGGCTTGATCAAGTTGCTCTTGTGTGATGTATTTCAGGGCGTATTGACAGGCTTGTTCAGCGGTTGGAGGTGTTTTGCCTGTCATGAGATCGTTGTGGATTTGTGGGAAGTACTGAGGGTAGGAGAGCCAGAAGGCCATAGCGATATTGGCGAGGTCACAGGCGGCTTCAGCGTGCGATTGTGTGTTGGTGACGAGGCGATTGCATTTTGAATTCAGAGGGACAGGGAGGATGTTGAGGAGGTAGCGATCGGGGAATTGCTCGGTAAGCGCCTTGAGATCGGGGGCCATATCGCGGCAATTGGGGCAGGTGTAGTCGACAAGTTCGGTCAGGATGACTGGAGCATCGATGTCGCCGATGTGTGGGAGGATAGCAATAGGGAAGGTGATGGTTGCCACAGGGGAGACTTGATATGAGACAGTACGATTTTGGCCGGTGCCTTGAACATAAAGTACAGATTGGGTAACTGCATGCGTTTGAACAGGGGCAATTTTCTGGATGAGTGGCAGTGGGGCAAACAGTATGGCGGCAATAATGAGGATGGCGAAGTGAGATTTGGCTTGGAATTTGGTTGGTCGAGGGTCGGTGAGATGCATGCCAGAGCGGATCGCACGGAGAGATTGGTTGCGTGCGAAGATAGTGACGGCGGTGAGCAGGGCGATGATATGTGAAGCGAGGCAGTACTTGCAGAATGCTTGGATGATAAAGATTTGGATGGCTGTGAAGTAGAGTGCAGAAGCGAGAAAGACGTAGGCGAAGACGAGGAGGATATACCAGAGGGTGCGGTGGACAGTGGGCGGATTCTTAGGTGAGAGATAGAAAGATGTGAAGAGTGTGAGGAAATAGAGGACGGCGGCGGGGAGAGCAACCGGGAGATTGCCGATCTTTGCATAGGGAGAGGAGAGGACGGTATCGCAAGCAGAACCGGGGGCACAGCCAGCGAGGGGTGTGGAGGAGAGCGCGTTGTAGGTGAGGTAGAGCGTGAGGAGGAAGCCGAGGGTTGCGTAAATGCGGAGAAGGACGGTGGTGGTCTTGCTGGGGATACGCATGAGCGTGACGAGATCGTTATTTGAGGGTGGGATTGGCTGATCGGGTAGCGTATCGTTCATAGGGATTATTGTAACGTGATGGGAGCGGTGGGGTATGCTGAAGATGTGACAGCAGAGATCGGTACGGAAGTGTCGGATAAATGATGATTTACAGTTTGGTGGGTGGCGGTCATAATGGTGTCGCGAGTGACGGGCTAGGCGAGGTTTGGCGATTCGTTGCATGCGATACTAAGGAAGAAAATCAGTCAGGATGATTGAAAGCACAATTGTTAAAAAGAGTATTTGGAAACCGCGGATGAGTTCTGGGTGGATTGGTGCGGTGTTGTTATTACTGATTGCTGTGCCGTGCTTTGTGACGTTGCCGTGGTCAGTTCAGTATTTTGATGAGCCGGTGAAGGGGGGTGTGACAGGGGTGATGGATGTGGTGCGGCCGCCGAGTTTGGCTGAGCCTTTCGGAAGTGATGAACTGGAGCGATCTTTGCTCTGGCGAAGTTTGTTGGGTGGGGTGATCAGTTTGGGGATCGGAATGAGCGCAGCAACGATTGCGGGATTGATTGGGGTGAGCTGGGGGGCGATTGCAGGCTATGCGGGGGGTCGCGTTGATTCAGTAATGATGCGTGTTGTGGATGTGATGTTGAGCTTGCCGTATGTACTGCTGGTGGTGCTGCTGAATATCGCGCTCCAGCCGGCGGTGCACGCAGGGTTGGAGATTATGTTGGCGGGTGATATGGCGAAATTATTGGCAGATGTGGTCACACTTTTGTTGGCGATCGGTGGCGTGAGTTGGCTAACGATGGCGCGTGTGGTGAGAGGGCAGGTGTTAAGTTTGAGAAGCCAGCCGTTTATCGAGGCCGCACGGGCATTGGGTGTGAGTCCATTGCGGATCGTAGCAGTACATGTGCTGCCGAACCTTGTCGGGGTGATCGTCGTCTATATGACATTGACGGTTCCGATTGCGATTTTGCAGGAAAGTTTCTTGAGCTTTCTTGGAATCGGTGTGCAGGCGCCATTGCCTAGTTGGGGGAATCTGGCAAATGATGGTGTGACGCAATTAGTGAGGCCCTTGGGGCAAATGCAATGGTGGCTAATATTGTTCCCGTGTGCATTGCTTGGGTTGACGTTGATGGCGCTGAACTTTTTGGGGGATGCGCTACGCGATAAATTTGATCCGAAGCGTGATGTAAAATCATAGAAACAAGAATGATGTTGAGCGGAATGATTGGGGGAGACCGTTGGTTGGATGTGTATGTGAGATAAAACTGTGTAGCGATACAAAAGATAGATATTGATAAAGAAAGAAGACCGCGCAAATGGAAAACCGCTTTGGCGTGAAAGACCTTGTTGTGATGCTGCTACTGTTGGGCGTGATTCTCAGTATTTGGCTTGCGATGGTGATGTTCAATCGGCAATGGGAATTAGTTCAGGAGCTGAATGGGCAGGTGTCGCAATTGACAAAAACGCAAACGGCGATGCGGCGTGATATTGGCGGTTTACGCAGTAAGCTGGATGAAGGCGTGATTGTCTCGGGGGCAGGGGATCTTGAGGCGGATAGCGATACGCCCGCTGAGGCCATTCAGATGACAGACCCATTTGAACGGATCAAAATTGCTAGAGCGAGCGAAGGGTTTGCTGAAGGGGATTGGATGATTGATGCGTTTGGGACAACGGTGGCAAAGATTACACCTTTGGTAACGAGTGACGCGTATAGTCGGCGAATCCAGACATATGTGCTGGAAGGTTTGCTGACACGAGATCCGGAAACATTGGAAGAGGTGCCATTAATCGCGAAGAGTTGGCAGATCAGCGATGACGGTCTGACGATTACCTATCAACTTCGCGAAGATGTTTATTTTTCAGATGGCGAGCCGCTGACGAGCGAAGATGTCGTGTTTTCGTTTGAGTTGCTGAACAACCCGGATGTCAACGCGCCGTCATTGCGAGATTTTTATGAACCAATCGCGAGTTGCGAGGCAAACGGGCCGTATGAAGTCGTGTTCAAGATGAAACGGCCGCACTATTTAGCTCTGGGGATGACCGGGAGTCGTAATGTTTTACCAAAGCATTTTTATGAAAAATATCCGCCAGATGAATTTAATAAGTTGCCAGGCTTATTGTTAGGAAGTGGCCCGTACCGGATGAAGAATGCTGCGGGATGGACGCCAGGTCAGCCATTAGAGTTGGTAAGAAACGAGCGTTATTGGGGCGAACAAAGCGGCTTTGATAAGTTGCTTTGGCGTGAAGTGACCAATGATGTGGCTCGTTTGAATATGTTTAGAAACGGTGAGGTTGATGTTCTGAGTTTATTGCCTGAGCAGTATGTGAAGCTGAAGAAAGACCCAGAAGAGATGAAGGGTGCACAAGAGTTTGTGTACTACACACGGCCAACGGGCTATTCATTTATTGCTTGGAACCAAAAACGAGATGGGAAGTCAACGAAGTTTGCAGATAAGCGTGTTCGTCAGGCAATGACATTCTTAACGCCACGTCAGCAGATGGCAAAGCAGATTTATTACGGTTTTGCGAAGCCTGCGGATGGGCCATATTTTAATGGCGGGCCACAGGAGGATCCCAATATTAAAGCCCGGCCATTCAATGTCGAAAAAGGAAAAGCTCTTCTAGCGGAAGCTGGTTGGGAGGATCGTGATGGGGATGGTGTATTGGAAAATTCAGACGGTGAGAAATTTTCTTTCAAGCTTACGTATCCTGCGAGTAGTGATACATATAACAAAGTAGTGCTTGCCCTAAAAGATGCCTATGCCCGTGTCGGTATCGTGCTTGTACCAGATCCGTTAGAGTTCTCTGTGATGCTTCAACGGCTTGATTCCCGAGATTTTGATGCGATTTCATTAGGATGGGGCGGCGGTGCCGTTGAAGGTGATATCCGTCAAACGTTTCATACCGAGATGATCGAAACAGGCGATAATTTTATGAGCTACTCTAATCCTGAGTTAGATGAGCTCATTGACCTTGCCGCCAGAACTGTTGCGAAAAGTGAACGCTTGCCAATATGGCATAAAACACATCAGATTCTGTATGAAGATCAGCCATACACATTCCTGTTTACGCGAGAATCGATCAGGCTCATCAATGATCGTATTCATAATGTTCATCGCGTGTCTGCAGGGCTTAACGATCCAACGGAGTGGTTCGTGCCGACTGCCGAACAAAAGTACACCGCTGAATAATATTCGCATGCTAACACGTGGATAGGAAAAGTATGCTGACCTATATCATAAGACGGCTTTTGCTAATGATTCCCACTATCTTTGGGATCACGCTGGTTGTCTTTTTTGTGATGGCACTATCCCCGGGTGGGGTGGCTGGTGGATTGCTCAATGAACAAGGGGAATTGAGTTCAGAACAGAATCGTTCAAAGTTGGAGTACTACAACGAGCGATATGGTTTGGATAAGCCATACGTTGTGCAGTATGGCTTGTGGCTTAATCAGATTTCACCGGTCGGTTGGGAGACCCGTTTTAAAGAAGGTAAGCGTGTATTCGGAGATTTTGGGTTTAAGGTACCTGATTTGGGCGAGAGCTTTACACGGTTCCGTCCAGTTACAGATTTGTATCTTGAAGCATTGCCGATCACGTTGTTGTTGAATGCGTTGGCTTTACCGATGATCTATGGCATCTCAATCATTTCAGGTGTTTATGCTGCCAAGCATCGCGGATCGATCTTTGATGTAGTTAGTGGAACATCCTTTATCGCGCTTTGGTCGATGCCTTCGATTTGGGTTGGCGTTTTATTACTGGGGTATTTAGCCAATGATAAGTATCTGCATTTTTTCCCTTCAGGTGGTTTGAGTTCGACTTTTGCATCTAGCTATGCGTTCTTGCCTAGCTGGGGTGAGAGTGGTTTTCAGCGTGGATGGTTGCTTGATCGCACATGGCATCTGCTTTTGCCTGTGTTATGCCTTTCATATGGTAGTTTTGCATTTCTTTCTAAACTGATGCGTGCATCAGTATTGGAGAATCTGAATGCTGATTTTGTACGGACAGCTCGAGCTAAGGGAGTGAACGCGAAGAATTCACTTTGGAAACATGCATTTCGCAATAGCTTGTTACCTCTCATTACCGTGGCAGCCGGAATTATTCCCGGACTCATTGCAGGAAGTGTGATTGTTGAGAATATTTTTAGTATTCAAGGCATGGGGAAGTTGATGGTTGAAGCAATCTTTGCTCGAGACCGGGATCTTGTATTAGGAGGTGTACTGATCAGCAGTGTCATTTCTTTGTTGTGTATTCTCGTTGCAGATTTGTGTTACGTCTTTGCGGATCCGAGGGTGAGCTATGAATAAGCAAAACGTTGAAACGCAATCGCATTCACGAGTGATGACCAAACGCAGAAGCTATATCGCTCGTGTGGTGCTGGACACAATCGGACGACGAGGCGCACAAATAGGATTAGTGTGGCTTGGTATGATCGCTGTTTTTGCAGTGTTTGCGCCAATTTTAGCGAATTCACACCCATTTTTAATGAAAACCGTTGATGGTGAGATTACTTGGCCGTTTCTTGAGTATTTGTCCGCGGTGGATATTGCACTGCCTTTGTCATGTGTACTTGTTATCGCCTTGCTATTCCTAAAAAAACTGGATGTCGGGATACGGTGGATTGCATTTGCGGTCATGCTAGCAGTTGTATGGGGTGGCAGTTACTGGCTCGTGACGCCGCCTATTACGGTGGTGTACGATCAATACCGCACCATGGATAAGGCAGGCCAAATCGAGTGGGCCTATTACGCGCCGATCCCGTTTTCTCCAACGGACAGGTTGCGAGATCTGCCACAGGAACGTAATCAAGCACCAGATACTAAGCATTGGTTAGGGACGGAAGCGGATGGTGCAGATGTACTAAGTCGCATGATATGGGCCTCTCGGATTGCAATGTCAATTGGTTTTATTGCAACAGGAATATCGTTGTGCATTGGTGTCGTCGTTGGTGGTTTGATGGGTTATTTTTCAGGCATATTTGACCTGATTGGGATGCGACTAGTCGAGATACTTGAAGCGATACCACAGTTATATTTACTGCTGACCTTTGTCGCCTTCTATGGCCGCAATTTGTATGCCATGATGATTATTATTGGGATCACCAGCTGGAGTGGTTATGCGCGGTTTATTCGAGCGGAATTTTTAAAACTTCGCAAGATGGACTACGTCCAGGCCTGTCACGCGTCTGGCTTGCCGCTCTCTTCGATCTTATTTAAACATATGCTACCAAACGGTATTGCACCGATTCTTGTCAGTGCAAGTTTTGGCGTTGCAAGCGCAATTCTTGCAGAAGCAACACTCAGCTTCCTAGGGCTTGGATTGATCGACAAACCAAGTTGGGGCCAGATGCTCAATCAAGCAACCGGCGCGACTGGTGGCTTTTTATGGTGGATGGCAATTTTCCCTGGCGGAGCGATCTTTTTGACCGTTTTCGCTTACAACCTCATCGGCGAAGCGCTGCGTGACACGATTGATCCCTATACCGCAAGACAATAACCAGATCCGCTAAAGGATTCAGAATGAGTAACGATACCGCAAAAAATCAAAATCAGCTTGACCCGATCATGCAGATCGAACAACTGTCGGTCAGTTTTCCGGGGCAGGGCAAGAAGCGCAATTTTGCTGTGAACAATGTGAATCTTACGATTTACCCGCGCCAAACACTTGCCGTCGTCGGTGAATCCGGCAGCGGTAAGAGTGTTTCAGCAATGTCAATCCTGCAAATCATCCCCACGCCTCCCGGTAAATATGAGCATGGGAAAATCCTTTGGCAACCTGATCCCAATGTGCCCGTAGAAAACTTGCTTGATTACAACGAAAAGCAAATGCAGACAGTGCGTGGTAATCAAATCGCCATGATCTTTCAGGAGCCGATGACCAGCCTCAACCCCGTCTATACGATTGGGGAGCAGATCATAGAAGCCGTCCGACTTCACCGCACCGTTGATCGGGCACAATCCATAGAGATAGCGATTAAAGCCCTCTCAGATGTAGGTATTGCTGACCCCGCGTCACGTCTCAAAGAGTACCCGCACCAGCTCTCAGGCGGTATGCGGCAACGTGTTATGATCGCTATGGCTCTCGCTTGCGAACCCAAGCTACTACTAGCAGATGAGCCCACCACAGCCCTTGATGTGACGATTCAAGCTCAGATCCTCGAATTACTTCGACACCTTCAAGATACGCAAGATATGTCCATCATGCTTATCACTCATGACCTTGGTGTTGTAGCTGAAAACGCAGACGTTGTTGCGGTGATGTATGCAGGCCGCGTACTCGAATTCGCAACTGTCGAGAATATTTTCGAGCGTCCGCTCCACCCATATACCCGTGGCTTGCTCAAATCTATGCCCGTACTTGGCCAAAGTGTTCATCGCTTACCGACTGTTGTTGATGGCGCAACAATTCCGGAAGATTTCCCTGCTGGCTACCACGTCGAGCCGCATGTTACCACACCTGATCCTGAGATTGGCTACGGAGGTAAAGATGCACGTCTTTATGAAGTCGAGCCCGAACATTGGGTGTTATGTACGCCAGCATCAGGCAATCCAATTCAGCCTTCTCAGCCCGGATTGCGTTATCGTCGCGTGATGGCTCGCTAAATTACGATTTGTGATTCAAGATACCAGCGGGCTGAATATTCAGTCCGTTTATTTATTACAAATGTTTTCTATAGATAAGTTATCAATTGCAGTGAATGCCGTGCAACTTCCCATCGTTTGTTGTGCAACAAAATTAAAAGAGATCAAGATCCAGGTATGACATACTGTAGCGAAATACTCTAGCTTAGATCGAAAATGATGTGCTTGATGATAGTACCAATCGTATTCTCAACGTCGGTGTATAAAGCTTCTTCAGATGTGAACGATTCAAGAGATTGAATTTGTGACCGAATCAATGCGATTGGCATAAAGTGTTTTTTTCTTTGCTCAAATGTGTACGAACAGTTCGCTTATTGATCGTGATGTAAACAAATCACGGCTTGGTTTTTAGGCGAGAAGACAAAATTTTTTGATAGCCACGTTTTTATGCTGATCACGTAAGAATTATTGGTGTATTCGTACTTTCATATGTCAACAATGATTCATTAAGACAATGCGGCCATGGGTACGATCTGCAGTCACTGTTGGCTGGCCAAGCATATCTTTTCAATATTACTCGTAGAGTGATTTGCTCGCCTTCAACAAATAAGTATCTAATGTAACTTGCAAGTTGATTACCGATCTCAGTTTTGCAACAGCCACTAATACCCATGAGAATGAGATGCTGAATGCGGCTCATGCTTACCCTTGCTGTATATAGTCACATAATGCGTCGAACTAGGTTTGATACCGATATAGATATTAAAAAACCTCCAGCAGTCTCTGCAAGAGGTTTAATAAGCGGTGGGGGTGGGATTCGAACCCACGGTACACCGAAGTGTACGCCGGTTTTCAAAACCGGTCCATTCGACCGCTCTGGCACCCCACCGTGGGGATTCTGTCGAATGACTTTTCGTTCTTTAGTTGTATGGTTTCGCTGGCAACATAATTTGTTGCCTCGCTTGAACGCAGGATAGTTTAGCAAATTCTATCGCTTTCGCATGCTTTCGGATCAGTATTGGGGATATTCGTGCATAACCATTTGTCATGCAGTTCGTTTCGTGTCTCTTGTAGAAGAGAAATTTCAGCAGTCGGCCATCAATCAAGTCTCCAATTTTTGATTGGTATGCATGCCGGTGATGATCATTACAGACATCGTCGAGGTAGTTATGCGCATAGCGACGGCTTGTTCGATGAAGATTCGACAGTCAATCGTGGTAACTCAAATAGATTTACAAAGCTTCGAACATGACATTCGTGACATCTAAAGTCGGTGGGGCAGGGCAGTGGCAACTAGAGAAGTCTGGTTTCACTCCATATTTCGATGAATCGCAAATAATCCGAATGGCTGCTCATGCAAAATGATGTGGCGTATGATCCGGTAATTCACATACCAACAAGGTTATTGGACGAGTCCCTGTGGATTAATGAAAAATGTGGAAAATGGTTAAGTCTATTGTTTTTAATTGTTTAGCGATTTTACGTAAAAAAAACATTGACTTGCAGCTC
Organism: Poriferisphaera corsica; assembly: GCF_007747445.1. Taxonomy (NCBI): domain Bacteria; kingdom Pseudomonadati; phylum Planctomycetota; class Phycisphaerae; order Phycisphaerales; family Phycisphaeraceae; genus Poriferisphaera; species Poriferisphaera corsica. The sequence goes on along the minus strand of NZ_CP036425.1, from coordinate 3,165,608 downwards.
CCGGAGAAGCCAACAGGTTTGACAGGGGGCTGGGGATCCGTAAACTTACGCATCTCCTCAGTGAGCAACACCAAACGCAAACGCGACTGGCAAGCCCGCTGAAAACGAAGTGACAAGTCAGTATCCCCTGCTGAAATAAGCACTTCCGTTCAAAACCTTGTTTTCCACAACGAAGACAAGAGCTTGACAAAACTGAAAACAAAGTTAAAATTCTCACCCCGCTTCGAGTGGCAGCCACTTAAAACACTAAGTGTCAACCACCTGCAGCGGCAGGCGAGAGTAAGAATCAACCTAGTTGGTTCGAGCTTAGTAGTTCTTTGAAAAGTGGATAGGTCAGTTATACAACCCAAATGTATAACTGTGCTGTACCGAGAAATAGAAATAACAATCTGTCGAAAATTCTTAGATAATGCATCTTAATTTTTTATGACTGATGATCGATCACATCGATCTTTGGTCGGAATGATTAAGCTATTAAGAGTATATGGTGGATGAATTGGCATCAAGAGGCGATGAAAGACGTTGTAGCCTGCGATAAGCCACAGGGAGCTGGCAAACAAGCTTTGATCTGTGGATTTCTGAATGGGGAAACCCAACTCTTCGGAGTTATCGCTATCTGAATGTATAGGATAGCGAGGCGAACCTAGCGAACTGAAACATCTAAGTAGCTAGAGGAAAATAAAGAAACCTCGATTCCGTCAGTAGCGGCGAGCGAAATCGGAATAGCCCAAACCAGTCTTCGGACTGGGGTTGCGGACACCAACATGGTACTGTGAAAGTTTTTGTGAATGTTCTGGAAAGTTCAACCACAGCAGGTGATAGTCCTGTAACGAAAACAGAAACAGACCTAGGTGCACCAGAGTAGCGTCGAGCTCGTGAAACTCGGCGTGAAGCTGGAGGGTCCACCCTCCAAGGCTAAATACTACTTGATGACCGATAGCGTAACAGTAGGGTGACTGAAATTTGAAAAGTTCCCCGATAAGGGAAGTTAAAAGTACCTGAAACCATATACTTACAAGCTGTGGGAGCCATCTTCGGATGGTGACCGCGTGCCTTTTGCATAATGAGCCGGCGAGTTAATCTCTGTAGCAAGATTAAGCCTTACCCAGGCGTAGTCGAAGCGAAAGCGAGTCTTAAATGGGCGCTGAGTTGCAGGGATTAGACGCGAAACCAGGTGATCTACCCATGGCCAGGTTGAAGGAAGGGTAAAACCTTCTGGAGGACCGCACCCGTCAACGTTGAAAAGTTGTGGGATGAGCTGTGGGGAGGAGTCAAAGTCTAATCAAACCTGGAGATATCTCGTTCTCCTCGAAATAGCTTTAGGGCTAGCCTCGTGTTATAGCGTATGGGGGTAGAGACACTGATTGAGGATGGGGCGGCATCGCTGTACCCACTTCAGCCAAACTCCGAATACCATACGCCTCTATCACGGGAGTCAGACTGCGGGGGATAATCTTCGTAGTCGAAAGGGAAACAACCCAGACCGCCAGCTAAGGTCCCAAATTCTTTCTTAGTTCTTAAGGAAGTTAGAGTGCAAAGACAGCCAGGATGTTGGCTTAGAAGCAGCCACCATTTAAAGAGTGCGTAATAGCTCACTGGTCGAGGACTCTAGCGCCGATAATGATCGGGAATAAGTTAGAAACCGAAGCTGCGGAATATTATATATTGGTAGAGGAGCGTTGTTATCAGCGATGAAGCGAAACGGGCAACGTTTCGTGGAGCGGTAACAAGTGATTATGCCGGCTTGAGTAACGATAAAACAGGTGAAAATCCTGTTCGCCGAAAGTCTAAGGTTTCCTGGGGAAGGTAAATCCGCCCAGGGTTAGTCGGATCCTAAGGCGAGGCCGAAAGGCGTAGTCGATGGGCAGCAGGTTAATATTCCTGCACCACTATCTGCGATTGAAGCGACGTGACGAATTCTCGTGGTCATGCCTCCGAATAGACGTGGAGGTTCCCGCAAGGGCGAGGGCTTAGAACCATAAGATGGCGAAGAGAGTTCCCAGAAATAGCGTTCGTGGACAAAGATAGTGTCCGTACTAAAACTGACACAGGTAGACGTGATGAATAATCTAAGGCGCTCGAGAGAACGGTTGTTAAGGAATTAGGCAAATTCACCCCGTACGTTCGCAATAAGGGGGCCCTCACTCTTCGGAGAAGGGCGCAGAGAAAAGGCTCTGGGGACTGTTTATCAAAAACACAGGACTGTGCAAACTCGCAAGAGGAAGTATACAGTCTGACGCCTGCTCGATGCCGGAATGTTAAGGAAGTAGGTTAGCTTCGGCGAAGCTTACGACTAAAGCACCGGTCAATGGCGGCCGTAACTATGACGGTCCTAAGGTAGCGAAGTTCCTTGTCGGGTAAGTTCCGACGCGCATGAATGGCGTAACCACTGGAGCACTGTCTCAACAACCGACTCGGTGAAATAGAAGTCGCGGTGAAGATACCGCGTACCCGCAGCAAGACGGAAAGACCCCGTGGACCTTTACTGTAGGCTGATATTGGCCAAGGTTTTAAACTGCGTAGGATAGGTGGGAGGCTTTGAAACTCGAACTCTGGTTTGAGTGGAGCCGTCCTTGAAATACCACCCTGTTTATGATTTTGACCTAACCTCTCTCCTTGAATCAGGATGAGGAACAGTGTTAGCTGGGCAGTTTGACTGGGGCGGTCTCCTCCTAAAGAGTAACGGAGGAGTGCAAAGGTTGGCTCAATACGGTTGGAAACCGTATTTTAGAGTGTAAGAGCATAAGCCAGCTTTACTGCGAGACGTACTTGTCGAGCAGTTACGAAAGTAGGCTCTAGTGATCCGGTAGTGCCGAGTGGAAGGGCTATCGCTCAACGGATAAAAGGTACCCCGGGGATAACAGGCTGATCGCTTCCGAGCGTCCATAGCGGCGAAGCGGTTTGGCACCTCGATGTCGGCTCGTCTCATCCTGGGGCTGAAGGCGGTCCCAAGGGTTGGGCTGTTCGCCCATTAAAGAGGCACGCGAGCTGGGTTCAGACCGGCGTGAGCCAGGTCGGTCCCTATCTGCTGTGGGCGTAGCAATATTGAGAGGATTCTTCTTTAGTACGAGAGGATTAGGAAGGACGTACCCCTGGTGAGCCAGTTGGACTGCTAAGTCCACCGCTGGGTAGCTAAGTACGGCAGGGATAACCGCTGAAAGCATCTAAGTGGGAAGCCTCCCTCGAGATTAGTATTGCATGTACACTTTGTGTGCGAGAGACCCCTTGTAGACGACAAGGTTGATAGGTAGCAGGTGTAAGGATAGAGATATCTTCAGCTGAGCTATACTAACGGTCGATCGCTTACTCATTCCGACCAACGATCGCTAACACGATCACTGGTCAGGATGCATCTTCTAGATTTTTCACAGATTTCATCTTGACAGCACAGACCCCTAACGCCTGGGTCAGGTTCCCCCAACCCACCTGATTCAGGCACCTTTGAGATTTTTCTTAAAAATTAGGGTCTACATTTGACAGACTGACCGTCCACATTAGAACCGTGGACTGTTTCGCCGAAAGGCGACTCAGCCCTTTGCCGGTGACTATAGTGGTAGGGCCACACCCGATCCCATCCCGAACTCGGAAGTTAAGCCTACCACGTCGATGATAGTGCCACTGCGCGAAAGTAGATCATTGCCGGCTTTATGAGCCTCTTAAGGTAAACCTTGAGAGGCTCTTTTTATGCGCACATTAATAGTGGCAAATCTAAATGATAGTTTGTAATTTGAAAATTGTGTGATTGAGCTAATTCTCAATATATTGGTACCCACTTGTATTGGTAGGTGAACTTATGATTTGGACCGCTGATAATGTATATCAATATGTGAATGACACAATCAGTGTGTGCAAGACTCAGAAGCACGATACGATTGCCAAAGACTTAGAGAATGCAATGAAATTAGGAGGGTCGGGTTTGGAGATATTGGGTGGTATTAAACAAGTTTTGATTGAAAACCAAATATCTTTAAATCGTTTAGGTTTTGAGCAAGACAAATTAGATCAAGTAATACAATTTATCAATCAATGTTATATGAGATAAATGTATTGCTGAAATCCAGCGCATCCATAACCAGCCTCCTCTGTTACGCTGATATGCATTGAACCTAAGACGGTTGTTCATAACCCCATCCGAGGAGCCACCCATATGCGCATCGACAGCATCCGCATTTTCGTCAAAGACTTCCACAACTCTCGCATCTTCTACGAAAAAGCCCTCGGCCTCGAATGCGTTGCCGACGGTGAAGACCAAGGCTACCTCGTCTACCGTCCCGGCGACATTAACCTGATCCTCGAAACCGTCGATATGTCCAGCACCGAAGAAGCCGATCTCGTCGGCCGATTCACCGGCTACTCTCTTCACACCGAAAACCTCAATCAAACCTGCGACACCCTCCGCGCCTTTGATCCCGATTGCATCGTCGCCGAACCCACCGAGCAAGACTGGGGCGGCAACATGGCCCACGTCTCCGACCCTTCCGGCAATATCCTCACCTTCGTCGAATACTAAATCCCTTATCCCCCTCATCCTTCCCTCTGTTAATCATCTCTCAGCCAATTTCGTCGATTCATTTTCGCACCAGTGACACAACCCTGGCACTGCACATCTTCTTCACACCCATTTTATGTTCAGCCCTAGCTTGATTTACGTCGATATTTGGGTAATGTTAGGTATATGGTCGGTTCATCAACTTACCGCCTCAAATCCGCTTTCACTCGCTTTCCTTTCTACTGACCATGCACGGATGCCTGACGTAACTATCAAAAAACAAAAAGCTTGCATGAAACGGTATCCCCACGCATGGCCCACTCCCTCCGATACATATTCATCGACATGAACAGCTTCTTCGCCTCCGTCGAGCAGCAAGAGCAGGGGCTCCTCCGCAGTAAACCCATCGGTGTTATTCCCACCGATTGCGAAACCACCTGCTGTATTGCCGCCAGTTACGAAGCCAAACGTTTCGGCATCAAAACCGGCACAGGTGTCCGCGAAGCACGGCAACTCTGTCCCGACATCCAATTCGTCCTAGCTCGCCCCAAAATCTACGTCGAATATCACCACCGCATTGTCGAAGCCGTCGAATCTTGCCTTCACGTCGATCAAGTCTGCTCCATCGACGAAATGTACGGCAAACTGCTCGGCACAGAGCGCGAAACAAAAAGCGCCATCAATCTCGGCTACCTCATTAAAGCACGTATTGCCAAAGATATTGGCCCATTCGTCCGTTGCTCCATCGGCATCGGCCCCAACATTTGGCTTGCCAAAATCGCTACCGAATTCAAAAAACCTGACGGCCTCACCGTCATCGATTGCTCTGATCTTCCTCAAAAGCTTCACAAATTCGAACTCCGTGACCTCACTGGCATCGGTAAAGCCATGGAACGCCGCCTCCATTCCTACAACATCCGCACCGTCAAGCAACTTTGCGAATGTGATGAACATCTGCTCTCAAAAGTATGGGGTTCCAAAGTCCACGGTTCCATCTGGTGGAGCCAACTCCGCGGCCAAGACCTCCCCTCACGTCCCACTCATCGCCGCACCGTCAGCCACTCTCACGTCCTGCCCCCCGATCTCCGGACCGATCAAGGCGCCTACGCCGTCTGTGTCCGCATGATCCACAAAGCCGCCGCCCGTCTTCGCACCATGAAATACACCGCCAACCACATGTGGATTAAAATCTATTACCTCGAAGAACCTCGTTGGAAGCACCGCGTTTCCCTCGGCTCATGTCGTGACACCCTCACCATGGTCCGTGCCTTCGCCGAGGCCTGGCCCAAACGTACCGGCGGCCGCCCCTTCAAAGTCGCCATCGAGCTCGTCGATCTTACCAACCAGCAAAGCACCACACTCCCGCTTTTCCAAAAACAAGAAAAACTCGACGCCCTTGCTGCCATCATGGATAAAATCGACGACAAATACGGCCACCACACCGTCTATCTCGCACCCATGTTCGGCGCACAAAAAACCGCGCCCACACGCGTATCATTCACTCAAATTCCCGAACTCGACGAGTTCGACATCCGCCCCACCGGCCCACGCCCGCAACGTAAACGCAAAAGAACCTAATATGCAATTAGCCCCAACTATTCAGCGGTTAGATACTAATTATGCTAAAATAAAAGCATAATCACGTTTTAAGCCAAGGAGTGGAAAATGATCTTTGATAAACTCAAAAACGCAAACAAGTACGGCCTCCTCTTTGAAGGACTCATCCGTGGCTTCAAATTTCTTCGTGAAGTCGATATCAGCAACCTCAACCCCGGGCGCAACGAAATCTCAGGCGAAGACGATCATGGCGACGACTTTGCCAATTTCGATACCTATACCACCAAAGATCATGCCGATGCTCGCTGGGAATCTCATCAGCAATACGCCGACATCCAGTACATCGTCAAAGGCACCGAACGCATCGGCGTCAGCCGCCACGAAGACGTTCAGATTGAAGAAGTGTACGATCCAGATCGCGACATCGCATTTTACACCGGCCTCGGTTCTGGCACAGAAATCACTTTAAATGAAGGTGATTTCGCCGTCTTCATGCCTTGGGACGTACACAAACCCTGCATCGCTGTGGGCGACAAAGGTGAAGTTCAAAAAATTGTTGTCAAAGTCCGCGTCCGCTGAATACGTATAGACGACAGCTTAGATCTACCCACAAAACATAAATCTTATGATCAAGCCCCGCACCTCCGGTGCGGGGGTGTGTAGAAAAAATACGGCCAATTGCATGCAAGCACAACCTTGATTTCTAAATCCACTCGCGCTGCGTGTGGGTTTTTTAGGGGGAGCTCAACCCGCCCGATCTTTCTTCGTCACCCCATACCACACCGCCGTCACAGCCAGCACCCCACCAAACACCATCCAATACACCGGCTCAATAAACACGGACAACACAAAACAACCAAGCAAGCCCAACACCGAAATAAATCGTGGATACAGCCGATTTTTCCGAGGCAACCGCAACGCCGCCATATTCGTCAACCCGTAATACACCAACACCGTCAGCGCCGACAATGACCATGCCGTCTTGATTGTTGCGAATCCCGCAAGCAGTCCCACCACCACCGCGATAAAAACCACTGCATAAATAGGTGTTTGCTGCTTTTTATCTAGCCATGCCAATCGACTTGGCAAATGCCCCCGCCTGGCCATCGCAAGTGCAACACGCGACAAACCCAAAATCAAATTCAGCAGCACCGACACTGTTGCTAGCAGTGCACCTAGCCCAATCACGGTGACTAACCAACCTTTATCCATTAGTCGCGCAATCTCTTCAAGGGATCGACCCTGTGTCGACGCCTCGTAAAACACATCAACCGACACAAGCCGTAACGCAACCACCGTAATCGTCAGATAGATGATTGCCGTCACACCCACTGTCAACATCACTGCCACCGGAATATTTTTTCGTGGCTCCTTAATCTCTTCACCCATCGTCGCAATGCGGCCATACCCCGTATATGCCACAAAGATCAAAGCCGTTGCCAACAATAACCCATCCATTCCACCCCATTCATTCACCATCTCCTGCTCAACAATTTCTGGCTCCACGCCATGACCACTAACTATCGCATAGATACCCGCCAGCGCAAACATCACCAGCGTTCCGATGATCGCCAGCACAAGCGCCCCATTGACACGATTCGATTTTTTGAGTCCCGCCAGCGTCAGCACCATCAAGACCACAACAAGCCCCACCGCCGCGTATCTTTCCGAGCCATCGGCCAGATGCACCCCGCCATACTCCAGCAGCAGCGGGCCAAGATTGTTCGCAAACGCAATCGCCGCCGTTGCAGCCGATGCCGATTTCGCAATCAGAAACAGAACCCCCGCCAGCAACCCAATGAACGGGCTCAGGTAAACCCGCCCATACTCATATGTCCCGCCCGCTACCGGATGCGCCGCCGCCAACTGTGCTGCCGACAATCCATTGCACATCGCCAACCCACCCGCCAAGAGCACCGCCCAAGCGGTCCACAATCCTGCATGCTCTGCCGCTAACCCCAGCGATACATACACCCCCGTTCCCACCATTGATCCCAATCCCAGCGTCACCGCACCCGGCAAACCCACCACGCGTTTCAGCGACATATGCTTCGGTTTTGTTTCAGATTCACTCACAGCAGGCCTTTCATTTCGAGCATTGCCCCGTATTGTTCAAAACATCCGCACATCTGCCAAGTGTTAAAACCCTGTTTAGCCGCTCATATTCATCGATCTAAGGGTAAACTAACTCCAAATCACCTCAATATGCCTCAGATCTGCAAATCTTTCGTCTCAAAAATGCCGTCATGCAAAAATGACCCCAAACCCGCTGGCCATGGTCGATAAACCTCTTGTATCATGCTCTCAGCTAACGCATTGCGTATGCCCCCGCATATCCGATGTAAATTAAAGGAGCCCTCCTATGGATCTCGCACATATGGCACTCGGATGTATCGTCGGACTTGGCCTCGCTGCCGCCTGCGGCTTCCGCATCTTCGTTCCACTCCTCATCCTCTCCATTGCCGGCAATACTGGCCATATCACCATCGCACAGAACATGGACTGGATCGCCTCACCCGCCGCTATCGCCGCTTTCTCTGTTGCCACTGGCCTTGAGATCGCAGGCTATTACGTCCCGTGGATCGACAATATGCTCGATACCGCCGCTACGCCCGCTGCCATTATTGCAGGCTCCCTCGCCACAGCTTCCTTTGCAGTTGACGTGCATCCCATGATCCAATGGTCAGTTGCCATCATCGGCGGCGGCTCCGTTGCAGGTATCACGCAAGCCGCAACCGTCGTGACGCGAGCCCTCTCATCCGTAACTACTGCGGGCTTTGGTAACCCCGTCGTTGCTACAGTTGAAACAACTTCGTCTCTTGCCATCACGCTCTTGCTTGTCATTCTCCCGATCACTATCGGGGCTGCACTTGTCGGCTTGCTCCTCTTCCTTATCGTTCGCTTTTTCCTCAAACGTCGAGCTGCAAAACGTATGATCACCAATGCCTCGCCTATCGCAGCATAACAGCATTACGCAAAATACCCTATAAAATAAGTAGATAACGACACCATCAATCATTCAGATTGATGGTGTTTTCTATCATCAAACGTCAATGCAAGTCTTATTACTCGGGTGATATCACATACAGATTAAAACGGATCAAACGTCTAATCATCCGCAGTACAACTACACGTTCGCCCTTAAACAACAAGCCTTATCATCTGTGTTATCACCCTATTACGGTAAATACGGAGGGCAAAATGCCACATTATCGCTCATGATATTTGCATTACTAGACCGATGTTATAAATGTTCAGTAGGAAAATATCAGTTCAGCTGGACATCCAAATCAATCAAGAAAACCGTACCTCTGGTCGTTAGTTAACTGGACCCCCCCGACGACCAGGGGTTTTTTTTTGCGCTCTTGCACGCAATGTGCGAAGCAAATGATTCACCTCGTAACATGATCAATCATTAAATCAGGTAAAACGCATGGATGAACCATCAATTCATTTCGTTCATGATTGTGTGTAGGCAGGTACGGTATGCTCAGATAGATAAACAAGATGAACGTTAGAGCGTTTTGTGAAGACATTTGCTGCGCTGACCAGTGGGTCGTCTCGCCATAAATGCTTTTCCAAGTGGCCTGCTGCTTATTGCGACAATGATTAAGCGGCAAGTAATCACGCAACTTGTTCTTCATTATGCATAAATATTGTTGATTATGCGTTGTTTGCCATCTTCGACTTGTCTGTTAAGTTTGATGGGCTACACTTATGAAGCTGTTAATGGTTTTGCACACGTCACAAACCACAATATGTAAACCGTGGTCACCAATTACTAAGTTATGATTGAATCAACCGTACTAGCGTCACGCCCTGTTTCTGAACAGGAAGCTTATCAAAACCTACTTGAACTCACATTCGTCAAGGACAGTGAGATCCACGGTAAAGGTCTGTTTGCAAAGTGTTTTATTGCAAAGGGTACCGTCATTGGGCAGATCATTGGTTCGCCAACGACTGTTGATGGTGATCATGTGCTATGGATTACCGATGACTTGGGGATTCATGTCATGAATAATCTGCGATATATCAATCATTCGCCGGAACCAACGGCAGCGTATTATGATGATGGTGAAGTGGTTGCGCTGCGTGACATTGCGGATGGTGAAGAGATTACACATGATTACAACGGTGATAGCAGCGAATGGTTGAGCCGCGATGAGCATCATGAAGACGATGAGTTTTAGGACACATTAAGAGGGGATCTGGGGTTCGCAATCACATGGAAATCTAATCAATGACTAGGCCTCTTGTGCGCGCATTTGGCACGATTTGACCTGATTTTTTGTGGTAACTGCTTGTAGGCTATGAGGATGTAGATTGTGGGAAACCGTGAGGGCGTGAATCGCATTTTGATCTGAAAATAGCGAAGAATGCTTAAGAATCGCAAACTTTGATGACAAATGATCTGTTTTTGTCGTGAATCACGTTAAAACAGCGAGCAATTCGTGCGCACAAAAACAAAAAGTGTTCACAATTGTGCGCGCGCACAAAAGTACACGGTGATAGATTCAATTTGTAATAGGCGATAAAAAATCGGCTTGGGAGTTATCAAAGCACGTACAGAATTCATGCTCATTTTATGAGTAAACGTGTCAATACGGTATGGTCTGAAGTGTAGGTGTGTTAGAATTATCATGTCGTTATGCGGATCGTTTTGAATTTTCGGGAGCTGATCAAATGACGCAGAACAAGGAAGCTTTTGAGCCACGACACGATGAGGATTCGGTTTGTGAGTGCAAGCTTTATTGGCCTACGATACCGTTATTACCGAAGCTTTTAGGTAGTGAAACGCAAAAACGATTTGCGATTGAAATCGATGGCCAATTGATTGATTTTGGTGGACGGACAAGTACATATGTGAAGTGGGTTTGGCTAGACGGAACGGAGTGCTCGATTCGTGGCTACATCGACGATTTGGATTGGATGATGATGCGTAGTGGGTCGCCGGTGTATATGAGAAAATCAACGCGATGGTTTACCAAAGATGAGAATGAGTTGGTGCTGCATGTGATGACCAATATTAGTTTTCGCGGGACGCGTATCGTGTACAAATCTGCTGAGAATGACTTGATATGCACGTTGAATTACGGCACGGAATGGAAGAATGGATGGGTTGGCAAGCCGATGCTGTTTGAGGTTCCCAGGAGGTATATGTCCTTGTTGGATTTGATTTGTGGGGATCTGATGGCAAGGATCTTGCTACCCAGTAGTTTATTTTAGAGTGGGCTGCAGAAGACGAGGATCGCTGAGCAGCGGGCTGGCTTATGAAAAATCAGCCATAGCATTGGGTGTGTCAGAAACGGCTATTTTTCAGATGAACCCGATAATCACGCAACTTAATTAGCTGTATGTTTATAAGTTGTTTAAGTAAGCTCAGTAGATTCGATGTGGTAAAAAAGCACTACCCAGTTTGTGTGTTCGGTGGTAGGGTATGGGGGATTATATTTTGTGGGGACTGGTTGGAAATTGAATCGTGGGGATATAGCAGGAGCTGCGTCATGGAAGGTAAAGAGATTGCTGAAAGCATGTTGGATGCATTGATTCCTCTTGCGGAGGAACAGTTAGTTGAGCATGGTGAGTTTTACCCATTTGGCGGGATTGTGAATGGTGAAGGAGAGATCCTCGCGATTTTGGGTGAAGATGATGAAAGCGAAGTCGATTCGCATGACATGATTGAACATCTGAAGCGTGAGTTTCAATCGCAGGCTGTGGAAGGCGAGATCAACGCGTGTTGCGTGCTGTATGAGGCATCGGTTGAAGATCCAGATACGGAAGAACTGACGGATGCGATTGTGGCAGATGTGGATGTCACAGGCGGATACACGATCAAGGTTTGTCAGATGTATGAACTGAAAGATGGTGAGTGTGAGCTTGGCAATTTGTTTGCGATGGAAGGTGAGGGGGAAATCTTTAAGGGGTGATTTAGATTGAAAGTTAAAGAAAGAGGACGCGCTGGCTTATTGCTAGCGCGTCTTTATTTTTTGCAATTTTAATAAGGACTTAATCAGATGATAGGTGTATCGTTGCGGGTTGAGATTTTCTGTGGCGGAGGAAGAGTAGGGGGGTGAGCGATAAGAGGGTCATTGCAGCAGCGGAAGGTGTGGGAGCGGCAATCGTATCATTGGCGGGCGCATCGGGTGTAACCGTGATATCGAGTGTGTTGAAGTAGACATCGAATTGATCTTGCAGGCCTTCGCCGTTGTTGGCGCTGATTTGCGCGAAGAGCCTAATGGGGTCAGAATCAGTATTGAGTTGTGGGATATCAAGGCTGCTGCTTGCGTTGGCGAAGGTTTCTCCATCGTAATAGAAGCTGAAGCCGATGCGTGTGGGGTCGAGTGAGCCTTCAACGTATGCGTTATTGATTAAGGCTTGCCATTGGTCGGCATTTTGGCCCGCGTAGGAGAGGTTGTTGCGTGTGCCAATATGATTCGTCGTGTTGTTGGGATCAACGAATTCATGAACGGAATCGTCGACGGTCAGTGAAAATGAGGAGATCGCGTTGGAGGCGTAGCCTTGAGTGGAATTGCCGCCGGAATTGGTTGCGTTATTCAGGTTGTAAACGAGTTGGTATGTGACTTCGTCACCGACATTGAGGCCATAACCGTCGAGCAGACCGTCGTTGATGTAGACGCCTGCGACGTTGGCGGTACCTGTGATGGTCACCGTATCTGCAGTCGCATAGCTAAGTGGATAGAGAGCAACAGGTAAGGATAGAACTGCAATGGTACGTTTATTCATAGGTAAATAATCCTCAATCGTGTGTTTAAATATGGTGCATTGGTGGAGGTTACAATGCTGAACCAATACTGAAATAGGTTGATAGATTGGAAGTTTAAAAAAAGGTTAAGACGTTTGTGCTTGCGTTATTAATGGAAGACGAATAGTAGAGATGATTTGTTGTGATTCAATTGAGGGGTTATATGAGAAAGCTTTGGATATACCTGAATGTGAAGTGATGGATATAGGGATAGCGAGAGCGGAATGCGAAGGAAAGGAAGAATCGGACAATAGATGTGATGATTGACTATAGAGTCAGGATTCGGGTTGATTGAATTTGCTGGCGAGATTGTTGATGAGGTTGGGGTTGGCTTCGGTGTGTGTGATGGAGCGAATGATGTTGTAGGTGTGGATGTGGGATGTTTCGATGAAGACGAGGAATTGAGTTTGCGTGCCAGCGGTGGCGGTGCCTGCGACGTAGAGGTTTGGGATATTGGTCATCATGGTATCGGGATTGAATTTGGGTTGGCGGTTGATACCGTGGAGTTGGACGCCGAGCTGCTTGAAGAGGGACGTGTCTTGCAGATAGCCGGTGAGGAGTAGAACGAAGTCGTGTGGGATATCAATGAGTTTGCTGTGATCGGTGTCGAGTGTGGGGGAGGTAGTAGAGATTGTTGTATCGGAATCGGGGGAGGAAGCTGGAGCGAGGGTGGTGTGTGAAAGGGCGATACGGATGGGTGCGGTGTTGGGGAGGAAGGTGATGTCGTGGGACTTGATGAGAGATTTGATTTCGGGATAGAGCCAATACTTGATGATGGATTTATCGAATTTGGGGCGGCGGTATGAGAGGGTGACGTTGGCGCCAGCGCGTTGGCAGCGGATGGCGGCTTCGACAGCAGAGTTGCGTCCGCCGATGATGAGAAGATTTTGGCGGAAGTAGGTGTGGGGTTCATCGAAGTAGTGCGAGACATTGGGGAGGTCTTCGCCGGGGATGTTTAGTTTTTGCGGGGCGTGCATGTCGCCGATGGCGAGGATGAGGTTTTCGCAGGTGTAGGTGTGCGTTTGGGCGTGTTTTTGAGTTTTGATGGTGAAGATATGGGTGTTGGGATCACGAGTGGCGGCGATGACGGGTTCGTGGGTGTTGATGGGGAGGTCGAAGTGCTCGACGATTGAGCGGAGGTAGGCGAGATATTGTTCGCGGGAGGCTTTTTCCTGATTTTCAGTATGAAGGGGGATGCCTGCGATAGCGATGCGTTCGGGTGAGGAGAAGAAGCGGACGTTGCGTGGGTACCAGGAGATGGTTTGGCCGACTTGTCCGGCGTCGAGGTGGAGGTAGTCGACGGCTTTGTCTTTGAGATTGACAGCAAGCTCGAGGCCGATGGGGCCTGCGCCGACGAGGATGGTGTTGTGATGCTGTGGTGTGGTCATGATAGATATTTTAGAGTCATACAAGTGAATGTTCACGGATTATATGTGAGTGGGTGGTATGAAAAGGGGCGCTCACATAGGAGCGCCCGTGGGGTGGGGGATGTCTATTTAGTGGTTAGGTAGTTTGAGGATTAGAGGTTGTGAGATTCGATGAACCAGAGCCACTTGTCGATGCCGCCGGTGATGTTGGTGAGCATGTCAGCGGTGACGGGGTCGCCGAATTCATCGGTGTCGTCGATGCCTTGACGGGCGTTATCTGAAAATTGAGCGAGGGCTTTTGAGACAGCATCAACGTGATCGTGTCCGGTCGTGATTGATTCGGGATAGGTTGGGAGGCGAGATGAGCGTGATGCGTGTTGTAGTGTGCCGTGGACTTGGCCGCCGAGCTGGGCGATACGCTCAGCGATTTCGTCGATGTATTCGGTGATATCGTCAGCGACATCGTCGAATAGTTTGTGCAGGGCGATGAAGTTTTCACCCTTGACGTTCCAGTGTGCTTCCTTGACTTGGAAGTAGAGATCAGAGGTGTCGGCGAGGAGGTGTGAGAGAATGGGGATGACCTGATCACGGATTTCGTGATTGAGAGGCTGACGTGTTTTGTGTGTCGCTTTGTAAATATTTGTTTTTGTGTTGGTAACCATGATACTGATTCCTTGTGTTGTTCTTTATGTGTTGGGTTTATCAAATCGAATCAGGTTTTGCAGTGTCCTGAATCGCAGTCGTTGTTATCGTTGTTAGGTTTGATGTGGAGGCGGCCTGTGAGGCGGAGGCGGTTATGTGCGAACCAGTTGTAGGCTCGGTCGGAGGCTTGGCGTGCGAGTGGGAGACGGGTCCAGCTGACAAGAAAGCCGAGGCCGAGTGAGGCGTAGATGCGGCGGAAAACTTCCATGCCTGTGATACAGGAACCGTCTGGGAGGAAAGCGTGGATGCGACCGTTGAGTTGGTCGAAAGTGCGGCCGTAGTGTGCAGGTGTGAAATTGGGGGCTGCGATATCGACCGTAGTGATGCGGTTGTGCTTGTCTTTGCGTTTGATGAAGTTGATCTCACGTTTGCAAAGCGGGCATTTGCCGTCGTAGAGGACTGTGATGTCGGGGTGTAGTGCCATAATGCTGCCTTGGGTGGGCTTAGCCTAGGTTCGAATCGTTTATTCCTCTATTATTTAGAATAATTCTAAATAAGTCAAGCCGATTCTGACAAAAAGCTCAATTGGGCAATGTTAGGCATAGAAATGAATGTTGTTTGAGAGGAGATACGTGAGGCGAGATAGGGGTGAATCGGTGGTGAGTGTTGTGAGAAAAGTGTTTAGGAGGCAGCAGAGGGGGTTTCAGGGGCGGTTTGAACGAGGAGGCTGAGTTCGTGGTCGATGAGGTTGGTGAGATGCTGAGCACGTTTGCGTAGGCGTCTGGTGGACCAGTTAGAGATCATGTGCATGCGGCGGCAGAGCAAGAGTGCGGTTTCGAACTCAAGGAGTGATTCTTGGGCGGATTTGAGAATGGCTGAGCTGGATTGGGTGCAGGGTGCGTTGTGGGCTTCGGCGATGCGTGAGGGTAGGGTCATGATATTGCGGCGGATGAGTGCGGATAGGCCGGACTTTTCTTCGACAGGGAAATCGCGTGTGAGGCGGTAAGATTTTTCGACCAGATCCATGGCGAGCTGCCAAAGGCGAAGTTTTTCGTAAGGCTTATGAGTCGTCATAATCAAGACTCCGTGGACCGTCCCCGAGAGAGTTTTAATTGCGTGAGCAAGGTCGTATGGCGAAGTGATGTGAAGCTGCTCAATAGGTTGTATCGGGAGTGGGAACGTGGAAAGGTGGTAGGGTAGATTGCTGAGGAAGATTGCGAGGTGTGGGCGTGGGTGTGATAAAAAAACAGGTGACGCTGTTGAGCATCACCTGGGGGGTTGTTTGTTTGGTTTTTGTCTAACCTGCGATTAGTTGTCGGCAGGTGGTTGGTAACGGATGCCGATGGTTGAGTTGGGGGTCTGCTCGGCTTGTGTGATGGCGAGTTCGTTGCGAGCATTGGGTTGCCATTTGGCGTAGATGGAACGGCTGTTGGTGTCGAAGGTGAGGCTGAAGTTTTCGAGCAGGCGGTGACCGATACGTCCGACGACGATTTTGCTGCTGTGTTGTAGTGCGGGTGAGGATTCGAATGAGACGGGAACGTTTTTCAGTTCAACGCCGAGGAGTTCCATGCGTTTTAGCCATGTGCGAACGTTTTTGACTTTACCGCCAACGCCTGCGGATTGACCGGTGCCAGACATAGGGACGGAAACGATACTTGGATTGCGTTTTAGGTAGCTCATGGGGAGTGTGAGTTCTTGGTCTGCGCCGGAGTCGACGATGAGCCAGATGGTTGTGCCGTCTTCGACTTCAGCTTTGACGAGTGGGAGCCCACGTCTGACAAGTAGCGGATGTCGAGAAGCATCGTTGGGTGGTGTGAACTCGCCGGGATGATAGAAGACAAGCTGCGAGTTGGGGTAGTCGAGTGTGAATGGTGCGGCTTTGAGTGATGAGTATCCGATGACGCCGTTGATGGTGACGCCCATGCTTTTGTTGAATCTGTTGAGGTTGATGGCAGCGAGTTTTTCGCGGTTGAGATCGACGTCGCCGATTTTGACGGAGTCGACGGTGCGGAATGCGAATTTTTCAGGGCCTGCGATGCCCATTGCAGTGCCGCCGCCGTTACGAGGTAGATTTAAGCGGCCGGCAATACCCATGCCAACGGCGTCGATTGCAGCACCGGTATCGAGGAGGAAGAGTCCTGCGTCGCGGCCGTTGAGGTCGGTGGAGACGAAGATGTGTTCGCCATGTGTCCGGAATGGGATGGTAACCTGATCAGGCAGGTGTTCGGGTTTGGCGAGTGTATGTTTGGCTGGTGATGTGGAGCGGGCCGCTTGGGCGCGTTTGGCATATGTTTTGGCTCGGGTGCCATCAGACACGTCGGGGCTGGTTGCGCAGCCAGAGATAATCAGACTGAGCACGGCCAATAAGCCAAGTGTAAAGGTGTAGGTTTTGTTCCGCATCACGCTCTTCATTTGATCCCTCATAACAGAGGAGCTATCGACCATATCGTACCGGCGGTTGAGTGGTAAGCCGAATAGATGTTACAAACCGTGCAGAACGACTTTTATGGGTTGCAATTTTGCAGGTGTTTGAGCGTTTTGTATGCGTTTGTTGAGTGTTTGAAGATATATTGTCGTGATGACGGATCTGATAACTCCATAAAACTGTAGAAGCATAACGTGGGATGCAATGATGGGCTAGTTTGATTTGGGTTAGTTCTGAAACGGGTATGAATTGGTGTACGGATATTGTGTGATAGTGTCGTAATAGGCAATAAAAAAAGCCCGACGTCGATTCGGGCTTTGGGGTTTGTCTGGATGGTGAAGCAGGGGTGTTATTCCCACTCGATGGTGGCAGGAGGTTTGGAGGAGATGTCGTAGCATACGCGGTTGATGCCGGGGACTTCGTTGATGATGCGGTTGCTGATGGTAGCGAGGACTTCGTAGGGGATGCGAGCCCAGTCAGCGGTCATGAAATCTTGCGTTTCCACCGCACGGATTGCGATGACCTGCTCATGTGTGCGGCCATCACCCATGACGCCAACAGCTTTGACGGGGAGGATGACAGCAAATACTTGTGATGTTTTGCGGTAAAGATTATTGGCAACAATCTCTTCGAGAAGAATTTCGTCCGCATCGCGGAGGATGTCTAACTGTGATTCGGTTACTTCACCCAGGCAGCGGACGGCGAGGCCGGGGCCGGGGAATGGGTGACGCCAGACCATTTCTTCGGTGAGGCCGAGGACTTGGCCGAGTTGGCGGACTTCATCTTTGAAGAGTGCTCGGAGTGGTTCGATGAGCTTGAAGCCGAGTTCAGCGGGGAGGCCGCCGACGTTGTGGTGCAGTTTGATATTGGCGGCTTCGCCGGAGTAACCGTGACCGGATTCGATGACGTCGGGGTAGAGTGTGCCTTGGGCGAGGAATTCGACGCCTTCGATGTCGGCAGATGCTTCTTTGAAAACTTCGATGAAGCGGTGGCCGATGCGTCTGCGTTTTTCTTGCGGTTCAGTGATGCCGGCGAGGTCACCGAGGAATTGTTTGGATGCGTCGACGACACGCAGGTCAATGTTGAAGTGGCCGTTGAACATTTGTTCGACCATATCACGTTCGCCTTTGCGGAGCAGGCCGTTGTCGACGAAGACGCAAGTGAGTTGATCGCCGATGGCTTGAGCGAGCATGGCTGCGACGACGGAGGAGTCGACGCCGCCGGAGAGGCCGCAGATGACACGTTTATCGCCGACAATATCGCGGATACGAGTGGTTTCTGATTTGAGGAAGTCAGCCATGCGCCAGTTGCCGGTGCAGTCGCAGATGTTGTAAAGGAAGTTGTGGAGGATGTCTTTGCCGTGTGGCGTGTGTGTGACTTCCGGGTGGAACTGTACGCCGTAGAAAGGTTTGTCGGCGTGTCTAACCGCTGCATAGGGGCAGGTGGGTGTTGTGGCGAGCGGGATGAATTCTTCTGGGAGTTCAGCGATCTGGTCGCCGTGGCTCATCCATGCGGTGGTGCTTTGAGGGACACCTTTCATGAGTTCAGTTTTGTTGTCAGCTTTGAGCTGCACACGGCCATACTCTCGGGCAGGGGCGTTTTTGACGGTCGCACCGAGAAGCGTTGTACCGATCTGCATGCCGTAGCAGATGCCGAGAACGGGGACGCCGAGATCAAAGAGATCGGGGTCGCAGGTTGGCGCACCATCTTCATAGACAGAAGAAGGGCCGCCGGAGAGGATGATTCCTTTGGGGCGGAGCGCTTTGAGCTGCTCGTGGGTAATATTCGGGCCGACCATGACGGAATAAACACCGGCTTCACGTACGCGGCGAGCGATGAGCTGCACGTACTGGGAGCCGAAGTCGACGATCGGGATGATCTGATCGCGCGCGGCGGCTGGAATGTCTTCAAGTATCGCCTGGAACGTATCGGTCTGGTTTTCGCTCATTTTGACAACCCGTTTTTCAATGACAGGCCCGGTAGGGCATTGGGCATGTAGCCTGGATTGGAAAAGGAAAATTGTAGCAGAAATAGCAGCCTCAGGCATCTTGGCGGCTTTAAAGACTCGATTCATAGCCGCACAGGAGGATATTCGGCATTTCCATCTGCCCCCGTTATCATGTGTCAAACGCTGAGAATCCCTGCCTGACGGCAGTAATGTGACACAGGAAGGCTCATCCCATGCAACCTGCCATCGTTGACCTTGTTCTTCCCCATACCCGATATCAGATCGTCATCGCGCCAGGCTTGTTGAGTGAGCTGGGGGAGCGCGTGATGCAATTGGCCAAGCACGATCTTGCGGCCTGCATCATTGACGAAAATGTTCAAGAGACGTGGGGCAAGAAGGCGGTCGAGTCCATGGCTGGGGCTGGCTATGAGATGACCTCGCCAGTGATGTTGGTGGGTGAGGAATACAAGAATTTAGAAACATTTAGCAAGCTGCACTCGGCATTGCTTGATGCAAAGCTCGAACGCAAAAGCCCGGTTGTCGCGGTCGGTGGTGGTATCACCGGTGATGTGACGGGATTTGTGGCGAGT
Organism: Poriferisphaera corsica; assembly: GCF_007747445.1. Lineage (NCBI taxonomy): Bacteria > Pseudomonadati > Planctomycetota > Phycisphaerae > Phycisphaerales > Phycisphaeraceae > Poriferisphaera > Poriferisphaera corsica. Next base: position 3,145,827 of record NZ_CP036425.1, on the reverse strand, counting down.
TCGTATCTGCGCGGTGTTCCATTCGTGCAATGTCCGACGACGTTGCTTGCGATGGTTGATGCATCGGTGGGCGGTAAGACAGGCGTGAACATGCCGCAGGGCAAAAATCTTGTTGGCGCTTTCCATCAGCCGCACCTTGTTCTGATCGATACTGAAACGCTCAGCACACTTCCAGAGCGTGAGTTGCTTTGCGGTCTGGCAGAGTGTGTTAAGCACGGGGTGATTCGTGATCCCGAACTGTTCCAATGGCTTCACGACAATGCAGACAAAATTAAATCGCTAGATAAAAACACGATGGTCGAACTTGTTCGATGGAATGTGCAGATCAAAGCGACTGTTGTGATGAACGATGAAAAAGAAGCTGGTGAGCGTGCTCACCTCAATTTTGGGCACACCTTTGCTCATGCGATTGAAGCGTCAACCGGCTACAACACCTTCAAGCATGGTGAAGCGGTCGCACTTGGTATGGTTGCTGCGACTCAGCTTGCGGTGGATGCAGGGCGTTGCGATGGAGACGTTCTTTCTCGCTTGATCGAATTGCAAAAGGCCCTTGGTTTGCCATGCGAAGCAAAGCTGCCTGATGCTGAAAAACTGATCGAAGTCATGCGGCACGACAAAAAAGTGGCTGATGGCAAGATCCGGCTTGTTTTGCCTGACAGAATTGGGGCGGTGTCGATTGTTGATGATACGCCAGACGTAGCGATTGTTGCTGCATGGAACGCGATTACTGTGAACGACTAATCAATCATTAGCCTGCTGAATACGGAGTGAGAAATGCAGATCCGGCTTGAGACAACCAAAGATGAAGCTGAAATCTTTATGCTCAATCAGGCTGCTTTTAGTAGTACTTCCGAGTCACTGTTGATCAACCGCTTGCGTCAGAAGCATAAGCTGAGTATTTCACTGGTTGTTGAAGTTGGCGGACGTGTTGTTGGCCACATCGCTTTCTCGCCCGTCACCATTATCCGCGGCAAGCAAACACTCGCACACGGCATCGGTCTCGCACCTGTCGCTGTCCTGCCTGATCTGCAAAAGCAAGGTATTGGCAGCGCTCTGATCTATGAAGGCATTCGTATTTGTACAGAAAAAAAAGCGGGCTTCATCGTCGTGCTCGGTGATCCCAATTACTACAATCGGTTCGGCTTCATGCCTGCTTCCAAGTATCGTTTGTCCGACACCTTCGGTGGCGGTGATGCTTTTCAAATCCTGACATTAGATCCCGCGACACTTCCCGATCTGGGCGGTACGGTTCACTACGTGTCCGAATTCGATGACCTGTAAATGAGTTTGATGCAATATATAAAAAAACACACGTTTAACGTGCGCTTTTTTCTTTATTCAGTTCTGATGTATATCAGTGAACCAGGCGAATGCAGATCGGGTATCGGTATTTGATCCCATCGTTAGCTTTCACGGTGCCGATGATAAAGAACACCAAGCCTCCGATTGCCACAATTGGCGGCAAGAAAAAGAGAATGCCAAAACTAACAATGGCGGCAATCACGCTCACGACCCACCCAATCATCATCGTAATCCCAAAGTTCAAAGCTTCTTTGCCTTGATCGTTGATATACGCCGATTCGTCTTTCTTGATCAGCCAGATGATCAGTGGCCCTAAGAACCACGTAAAAACACCGAGTAGGTGGCAAAGCATACCCATGGTTTTTTCATCAGCGGTCAGCTCAGATTTGTTCTCTTCAGACCCTGCTGGTGAGTTTTCTTCTTGAGGCTCATTTGATTGATTTTCTTCAGTCATTCTTAAGTATCCCTTCGTGCTCCCGGTTTGAAATATCGTTTCAACTCGGTCGACGTCTAAAATAAACGTGCATACACCCATCACAGATTGTAGCTCTGTGTGTTGAAAATGTGAATTATTTATGTCTGTCTACTGATCTGTCGAGTTCAATACTACTGTCAGCCTGTCTAAAACCCGATGATGGCGGTTCAGCAATCCGCATGGCTGGTTTGGTTATTTGGCCTCCAATTTAACCATGCAACTATAGGGATAATACGTTACGATGAGTCACATGCGAATCAGGCAAATTCGAAGAACTGACCTCTCGACACGCATCGAAATGACCCCCATGATCGATGTGATTTTTCTATTGCTTACGTTCTTCATCTACACACTCGTTGTTCGTGTTGAGTTCCTCCCTGTTAAGCTGGCCGGCGTCAATACCGGACAGAAACTCAACGATGTAAAGGTTGTCGCCATTACGATCGACAGGGCAGGGCAGTACTACATCAACCAGCAACCAATCACCAACGAGCTATTCAAATTAAAACTCAGCGAAGTCGGCCAACTCGAGGAACAACCCCTTGTCGTTGTCGCAATGGAAGTCGAGGGTGATACTCAGATCGACGCGAGCAATATCACCGCAGTCGACCGTGGCCCGCTCATTCTTAATCTTGTTCAGAAACTACAAAACGCAGGCGTCAAAGATTTCCGCTTCGCTGGCCCGCCCGAATAAACCGACCATCACCACACCATGCAGGAACGCGATCCCAATTTTCCCCTCGCTTTAGGCCTCATCTGGGCGCTGCTTATTCATGCGCTGCTCTGGCCCGTGATTATTCAAGGCCTACGTGCTGCATCTCTCAAACCGCTTGATGAACTCGCTGAAGTCGTACCGCTTGAAGATCAGGAAAAAGAGAAGCCCGACAACGAAGTGTATGTTGGCGAAGAAGGTCTGGACATTACCTCCGTCGCTTGGATCCCCTACGAAGATTTTAAAGAACTCATCGCTCCTAAAACGATCACCGAACAACCCGCTGTCCAAACCAAGGTGACACCCGTTCCCGGCGCCCCCATGATCATCGACGCCACCGAACCCGCGCCAAATAGCCAATCTGAGACGATCCAACCGATCGAGATGGTTGAGCAGGATCAGCAGGATCAGGAAGAGGCAACCGCAGCCAAGCAGCCCTACAACATACCCATCAGCGATACACCAGAAGTGCAGATCGCTATGGTCACACCATCCGATCAAGCCGCCGAAGGCGATGCCGAGAAAGATTCGCCCGACACCACAAATGCTGTCCAAACGCAAGTCGGTGCGCCAAACTCAAAAGCCCGTCCTACCAGCTCACCAAAGGGTGAGATGGAATCGCCTCCCACCGCACTTGTCGCTCGAAATCTCAGAATTCAGCCCGGAGCCGTCTTTGCTTACGGCGACGTCAAGGTGATAACCAAACTCCCTCGTTTCAGTGTCGCAGCCATCCTCACCACACTCCGCTCGGCACGTAACCCCGTGGCAATCATCGAATTCAATCCCAAAGGTGAAGTCGTTCGCGTCAAAGTCACCTCCAAAGCTGGTTTTGCCAATGTTGACGGCCCCGTCCTCTCCAGCCTCTACTCATGGAAAGCATCAGGCCCCGGCCTGAAAAAATACAACACCGTCGTCATGGAAGTGACCATCCTTCTCCGCGGCTAGTTTCCTTCCCATCTTTTCTCCCCACCTAAATCGCATTGTCTAACTCACAGCATTTCACCCATAAACACGGTGTATATAAAGACTCTTAACTCGCCTAATCAACGCATGGACAACCAGCGATCTCCCTGTTACCCTTCCTCCATGCAACGCGAAGAAAACGGCTACATCGTCATCTCTTGTGATTTCTGCGGCACGGATTGGGACGAAGTGATTCCCATGATCGAAGGCCACCACGGCTCAATCATCTGTCTGTCCTGTCTTCAAACAGCACTAGATGCCGCAGCACCAGCCGAAGAAGAATTCGACTGCGCTATGTGTTTGCAAAATAAGCCTGTAGGCACTAAGCATTGGCAACATTCAAATCCCACGTCTTCAGAAGGTCTCAACGAAAACGCTCACATTTGTTGGGATGATATTCGTCAGGCCGCCAAGGCATTCCACAAAGACAAAGACATCGATTTTAAATGGGACCCCGCCAAATATCCTCCCATAAAGAGCTAAACCAGCTCGATTTTACGCATAGCAACGAAAGGATCTGGATAGAAGACGCACTAAGCTGCGAGCTGTAACGCTTCCTTCAACGCAAGCGACGCTTTGTATCGCTCATTGATTGCCACTGCATCCTCAATTGCTCGCATTGCCTTCACTTTTTCACCTAACCAACGGTTAGCTGAGGCGTAATGAAAATGCACATCCGCCCGCATTGGGTACTCTGACCGAGCTCGTCCAAGTGTATTACATGCATCGGCCACCAAGTCGCCAAGTATTGATTTTGAATGCGATATTGATTGACCGATTTGACTAGCTCGGTGAGCCGTCGCATAGGCCCACAATTCCGCCAACAGCTTACGCCGTGTTGATTGGCTCGCACACTTCATGAGTCTTTTTTGAGCCTTTTTCGCTAACCTATTTCGCCCCGTGACAAATCCGCACACAGTCAATCCTGCCCATGCCTCTTTTGATTTGAGATTGTATCGCGTTAACTCAAACCAGGCTTGCGCCGCTTCTTTCATTTGCCCTGACTCCAGCAAGGCCTTGCCCAGCAAATTCAATCCACGCATCGCAATATCAGCTTCCCCGCAATTGACAGCATGGCGAAACCGCTCACAAGCTAATTCCAAATCACCCACAGCTGCCGCAATCTCACCCGCTTCCAGCCAAATCGCCCCATCATCCTGCCATGAGAGCAACATCGCCCCATAGATATATTCAGCGTCAGCATGGGCGCCACGCTTCGCATGTAGTCTCGCCGCCTCAATTGCGTCTTCTTTTCGCACATCAAAACTCATCCAATGTACATTCATGCCGCTACCCCTTCGTGTGTTTCTGTCGCCGATGCATTGTCACGCAGTTTCTCTGCCAATCGATTGCCCGGATCATTCTTGAGCCATTCATCTATTGCACGATTAGCATCATGAATATACCCATCTGCAAACTGCCTTCGTATCAGAGCCGACCGTACATCTGGGTACGCAGGATGCGCCTCGGCTACCACTTCCAATTTTTCTCGCGCGATATTAGTCGCAATAGGTTCCCCAGTTTGCGATAGTAGAATCGCCATCGCCGCATGATACGGATCAATTGACAGCCCGGCTTCCGCCCACTTTCTGACGTCCTCATGATCCCCCATCAGCATCGCGAGCTCAGCCAGCGACCAGCACGCAATTACTTTCGCTTGATCATTCACAATCCCATCCACCACGCGCAATAACCCTTTACGAAGCAGCAGCGCCGACTTCACTTTCATTTCATGCTTGAGCGCATATACAAGACTCCACACCATTCCCGCATCATTCGCAAACTGAACCCGTAATTCATTGGCCAACTGTTCCGCTTCATGCTCATGCACCATCCCCAACGTTTCAGCGCCCGGCACTTCCATTAACTTCAACCACTGAAGCACCTCCGCACGATCACCCCATGTGTCATATATCGCTTGCCCCAATTTTCTCGCTGCCGCCATCAAATCACATGACATCAGCAAACTAATCAATAACTGTAGTGATGTTGAATCACACTGGGCGGCACCTTTCTCATGTACATGCCTGAATAAGCCTCTCGCCGCCTTAATTTCACCTCGCTTTGCCCACATCGCTCCCAAAAGTACTCTGGCCTCGATCGGGCAATCCACATCTCGCAGCCAACTGAATAACTCCAATTCCGCGCGTGCAGCACCACCGCTTCGGCAATCCTCGCCAATGCGGCTCAGCCGCTCTTCATGTGTTTTTTTGCGAACCTTCAAAATCGCAACCTCTCATTCACCTCGTCCAATAAATAGAACGTCCTCGTCAAATGAATCGGTTGTATCGATTATTCGGTTTAGGTAAACCCCAGACTTTTTGATAAAAACATCAAATCACCCCGCACCATTGCGCATCACCAGATAATCCCGGTGGATCACCTCCGCATATGTCACCCGACCCAGTATTTTCTCAAACTGATCCGATCGTTTACCTGCGATGAGCTTCAAATCTTCATGGTCAAAGTTCGTCAGACCACGTGCGATTTCATCGCCGCCTTCTGTTTTAATCGCAAGTATATCACCCTTCTCAAATCGGCCACTCACCTTGACAATCCCTGATGCCAGCAATGATTTCTTACGCACGATCAGTGCGTTCGCTGCCCCCTCATCCACCACCAGCGTCCCCGCAGGCCGTTTGGTCAAGGCGATCCATCGCTGTTTTGAGGCTAACTTGCGCTTAGCAGGCAAGAGTACCGTTCCCAATTTTTCACCATCCATCAGCCGCAATAAAATACTTTTCTCTCGCCCCGATGCAATTACCGCCACATCCCCCGCATCAGTCACCAGCCTCGCTGCTTCCAGCTTGGAACCCATCCCGCCTGAGCCCCATGATGTCTTTTCATCATCATTCGTCAGATTCATGAACTTGTCCACATCGTCTACCAAATCAATCACCTGCATCTGTTCGTCAAGCAACCCATCCACCGACGTTAGCAGCACCACCGCCTGCGCCCGTAGCGCATTACACGTTAACGCCGCCAACATATCATTATCGCCAAACCGCAATTCATCCACCGACACCGTATCATTCTCATTCAGGATCGGCAGCGTCCCGTACTCATGCAGTTTACGAATGCAGTTGCGAATATTCAGGTACCGTGTGCGGTCATCAAAATCTGTCCGCGTTAACAAGATCTGAGCCACTGAAATGCCATGCTTCTCAAATGCTTTATGCATCAGATCCATTAGCCGTCTTTGTCCGATCGCTGCCGCTGCCTGAAGCCCCGCTACATCACTTGGCCGCTCCGTCATTTCCAATTCCACACACCCAGCACCCACCGCACCACTTGAGACCAGCGTTACCTCCACACCCTTCTCCCTCAGGCCCGCGATCTGCTTGGCCAACCCATTAATAAACGCTTTGTTAATCCCACCTCCTTCCGCTTTAGGCAACGTCAGTAACTGCGTACCGATCTTCACGACCACACGCTTCGCGCCACTCAAAACACTCTGTCTTAACTCAGTCGATGGCATTGTAAATCTTTCCGTCTATCACTTCGCTGTACGTTCATCACGCACAAGCCCCAGCAGTAAATCAACATGTCGCCGCGTCGAACCCATCCGGCGCCGTATCACGCCACGTCCCGCCTCCCGCATCGCCTCTCGCTTCCCCTCATCGTCAAGCAGTTCCGTCAATGCACTCTTTAGCCCCGTCTCATCTGTTATTTTTATCCCCCCATCATTCACAAACGCGTCAACCGCATCCGCAAAATTATAGTAACTCTCACCCATCACCGTTGCTTTCCCAAGCGCAATCGGCTCAATCAAATCCGATCCGCCTAACCCATTAAAACTCCTCCCAACCACGACCACATCCGCCAAAGCATAAGCTTTCCGCAATTCACCCATCGTGTCTAATAGGTAGATAGATGGATTAGCATGCTTCTCGCCTTTGCGAATCCGCGTCATTCTCACAATTCCCCCATCTAGCCCCGCAACTTCATCAAACCGTTCGGGTTTACGAGGCACCAGAATCAGATTGACATCTTGCTCAAGTCCCTTCACCGCCTCGATCAACATCGCCTCTTCGCTTGGCCCTGTCGACCCTGCCACCACTGTTAACTTCCCACGGTCTAGCCCAAATTCTTCTGCCAGCGATTCGCTCCCCTCAACCTCATCTTCAATCTTCGCCGTATCCCACTTCATCGTGTCCAATACCTGGACCACCTCATCCCGCGCCCCCAAACCTTTAAACCGCTCCGCATACGCATCGGTCTGCACCGCCGCCACACTGAGCTTCTCAAACGTTCCCGCAATCAAACCCCTTACTTTCAAATACCGCCCGTATGACCGCTCTGTAAGCCGCCCATTGATGACCGCTACCGGAATCCCCATTTTTTCGCACATCCCCACAAAATTCGGCCAAACCTCCAACTCCATGAGCGCCACCACATCGGGCTTCACCTCACCCAAGAACCGCTTCACCGCAAACGAAAAATCCAAAGGGTATCGCACCACCATCAGCCGTTCCCCGAACAACTTCACTGCCCGCTCAAACCCCGTATTCGTCGTCGTCGCTAACACAACCCGCGCTCCATCCTTCTCCAAGGAATCCACCAGTGTTCGCGTCGCCATCACCTCACCCACCGACACAGCATGAATCAGCACCGTGGGCTTCTCCCCCGCCACGTCCTCTGTATTCATCTCAGGCACACGACCCAGCAGTTTACCTGCCCAGTCCGTCCGCCACTTCCCCGTCTTCAGCATCGCCGTGCCCCAAATCGGAGCCGACAGCAGCCCTCCAACCCCATATGCAATGTCACGCAAAATCATCATAAACCTCATTTTACGTGTTTTATCCCGTCTAAGACAGCAGCCAAATTTTCCCCCGATTGCAAGCCCAATCCAAGCTAATCCGCATTCGGATTCTTACGCGTCTATCGCAATTCCCCAATAGTCATCAATATTTTCTGGTTTTCCACGTCAAATCGTATGCAAGTCATACGATTGACTTGTCGTTGAGGTTTGTTAAATTGAGAATGAATCGCAAGTGCAATAATTTGTGGCGCTGTGCGTTCATTCCTACAGAGCCTTCTTTCTGAATGTGGCAGCAGCCTGTGTTGTCCCCTTCGAACCGTATGGCTTCCGTACGATCACAACATAAACGACCATCACACACAAACGCCTAATGGGAGATCCGTCATGATCCATCGCTTGTGCCGCAAGAATCATGCTTTCACGCTAATCGAATTGCTAGTTGTTATTTCAATCATTGCATTGCTTATTGGCATTCTTCTGCCTGCTCTCGGTGCTGCCCGAAAAACCGCACTCTCCGCCGCATGTGGCTCCAACCTCCGCCAGATGGGCATCTCATGGGCCGTTTATGTTGCCGAATATAACGACTGGGTGATGCCTGGCTATGATTACGTCAATCTCAACACGCCCGGCGGTTGGCGTTACTGGTGGGGCGAACAAATCCCCGGCTCAAACGACACCGAACCCAATTCCAGTTTTTTCAAAGACTATCTTCAAGATGGCACCGTTCAATCCTGTCCTTCATGGAACGATGAGGACCCCACCCAAGGCACGCGCGCGGGCTCCAATAAAACAGGTTACGGCTACAACCACTACTACATGGGTGCGTTTCATCCCACGGCAGCTTTCTACGAAGGTGACCCACCTATCGTTTATCCATTGATTAAAGCTTCAATGATCAAAAATGCGACAGAAACCGTCCTCTTTGGTGATGCCGCAGAGCCGAACGTTTCGGGTGGTAATCTTCAATTAGCCACCGCGGGTTTCCTTCAGTCTCCCAACTATCTTGGTTCAGGCGCACCTGCGCTTCACGGCCGCCACTCAAAAAACGGTAACACGAGTTGGGCTGATGGCCACGTCGAATCCTATACACCAAAAATCATACGTAGTTCTTACTCATACAACGGCATCTCCGTGACCGCAGATCAACTGGAAGATTTGAATCTCGGCGACATCGATGGTGATGACGATCCAACCACTGACGACCTCTTTGATCTTGAATAGGCTCGTGACGCTTCACCGATTCTTTCAAGCCCACGACCGTCGGCCATGCGGTGTCTCGCAGCCTATCCCCAGCTACCAAATCATTCCAAGATCACGTATTTTCGAGCGGATCACCCCATGAAACCTAAAAGATCTATCAAACGATTCCTCAGAAGCAGCGTGTACTACATACACCTGCTTCTTGGCCTTTCCGTCGGCCTCTACCTCCTCGTCATGGGACTCACCGGCTCCATTCTCGTATTCCACGAGCAAATCAACGAGACCCTCACCCCTCAATTTCACGAGCTCGACCTCACCCCGCAACAGCTCTCTCAAATCGACAACACGCAAGGCATCGAACGCGTTCACCAGATAGGCACCGATCTCTACCCCGACCGTGACATCGCACGCATCTATCTCTCCAAAGATGCCCATGTTTACGTCATGTATATCAACCGCCCCGACAACACCGACAACCTTGGCTGGGGTGATCAGATACGTGAAGTTGCCGTCCACCCAATCACCTACCAAGTACTCGGTGACCGTCCCTACTACGGTACATTTTTCAATTTTATCTACGCCGTACACATGCACTGGCTCGCCAAGATTCCTGGATGGTTCTTCAACGGTTTTGCATCCATCTTCGCGATCCTCCTACTCGCCTCAGGCCTCTGGCTTTGGTGGCCCGGACTCAAACCCAAGCTTTTCAAACAACGATTTAAAATCAATCTCCAATCGATTCGTCGATTAGCCTGGGACATACACGGCCTCCTCGGCGCCACATCACTCATCTTCCTCATCGTCACCACCATCACAGGCTCATACATCATCTTTAAACCCATCGTTGATGCCATCATCCCGCAACCGCAAACCGTAGCAGCCGAGGTCGATCTGAATGCGCCTATCCAACCGTTAGGCCAAATGCTCACCACTGCACAACAGCAACGTGATGACATTGAAATCTACGGCGCACTCTTCCTGAAAGCACCTGTCGATAAACCACAGCGTGTCAATTTCGTCGGCCGACCCACGGATGAATCCGTCCCCGGCCGATACACCATCACACTCGCCCGGCAGGGCGGCGTCATCATGCGCATCTCCGACCGAACCGGCAGCAATCAACCCCTCGGCTCCGTCCTCATGGACTGGTCAACCTGGCTCCACTTCGGCACATGGGCCGGCCCGTTCTCCCAAGCGTTCTACGTCCTGCTCGGCTTCGTTCCCAGCGTCCTCTTCATCTCAGGTCTCTACCTCTACCTCAAAAAGCGGCAATCCCGCCGCAAATTCAAACTCGCCCGGAAGCAGCAAGAAGCTAGCCTCGAGTCCGCCGCCTCCTGATAGCAAACCACGCTCACCACATCTCATGCAACAATTTTCCCATTCACCCGCTGGATCGTACAATTAGGCCATGAATCAGGACAAGAACACCTATTACGTCACCACACCCATCTACTACGTCAATGGCGAGCCGCATATCGGGCACGTCTACTCAACGCTGATTGCCGACGTTATGGCCCGTTACAACCGCCTACTCGGGAAAGATACCTTCTTCCTCACCGGCACCGACGAACACGCAACCAAAGTCGTCGATACTGCTGCAGAGCAAGGATTTACAACACAGCAATGGGCCGACAAGAACGCCGATGCGTTCAAGGCAACCTTTAATCGACTTGGCATGTCCAACGATGATTTCATTCGCACCAGCGAAGATCGCCATAAAATCAAAGTCACCAAATACGTCAAGCAACTGCTCGACTCGGGTGATGTCTATCTCGGCGAGTACGAAGGCTGGTACGACGCGGGACAGGAAGAATATGTTCCTGAAAACAAAGCCAAAGAATACGACTTCAAATCCCCGGTCAATGGCAAACCGCTGGTTCGCAAAACCGAAGAAAATTACTTCTTCAAGCTGAGCAAGTATCAGGGCGAGCTTCTGAAACTTCTTGAAAGTGGCGAAGTAGTCAATGGTTATGAATTTGATGTGCAGCCGGCAGCGCGTAAGAACGAGATTGTCGCTCGCATCAAGGACGGCCTGCACGACGTCCCTATGACCCGTACCGGCATGACCGATTGGGGGATCACAATCCCCGGCGATGAAGAGCACACGATCTATGTCTGGGTCGATGCGCTGTTTAACTATTTGTCTGCTGTGGATACGGATGAGCGGGCAAAATATTGGCCGGCGGACGTTCACATCATGGCAAAGGATATCCTTTGGTTCCATGCCGCGATTTGGCCGGCGCTCATGATGGCACTCGAAAAGCCTTTGCCGAAGGTGGTTTACGCTCACAGCTTCTTCATCAGTGAAGGCCAAAAGATGAGTAAGTCACTTGGTAACTTCATCGATCTGAAGAAAATCGATCACTATGTCGATACCTTTGGCTTGGATGCGCTTCGCTGGTTCCTCGCAACGAAGGGGCCGATTGGGGCGACCGATTCCGACTTCTCTGAAGCACGCTTTATTGAGGCATATAACAGCGATTTGGCAAACACGTTTGGGAACTGCGGCTCACGTATCTCGAACATGATCGGTAAATACTTCGATGGGAAATGTCCGGAGCATGGCCCACACGTACCGTTGTCAGAGGAATATAACGATATTGCTGAACAATGTTTAGGTAAATACAAGGCAGCGATGGATAGCTTGCATATCGAGAAGGCGGCGGGTGCGGCGCTGGAAATCGTGCGGGCGATCGACAACTACATCGAGCGAACAGCACCTTTTAAGTTGGCGAAGGATCCAGAGAAGATGCCTGAAGTGGGAACGATTTTGTACAACTGTACTGAGGCATTACGCGTCGCATCGGTGCTACTCTGGCCGTTGATCCCGAATAAGGTTGAAGTGTTCTGGGGCCGCATTGGTTTTGCGGATTACGGCAAAGCTTTGGCTGACAATGGGATAGGCAAGTTGGATCAGTGGGCGATGTGGGGTCACCTGCAGCCGGGCACGGAGATCCAGAAGGGTGATCCACTGTTCATGCGATATCAGGTTCCCCGGAAGTAAATCAGGGTCTAGGGGCTAAGCTCTGGATAGATCGCAAGCGGGGGTTGGGTGTGAAATTGAAAGCTGATGAGCCGCTCCTGATGGGGCGGTTTTTTTGTGATGGTGGTCTGAGGTGATGGTGGGGTTGTGCGCACAAATTGAGTTATGAAGATTTCGTTCACAATTGATGTGCGCACAAAAGTTGTGTGTTATGTGCGGCGGTTGTTGCAAGTGCATACCTAACTTACGGTTAGGTTGTGTGTGTGGAAGTTGTGGAGAAAAGGGGTGTGGATAAAAAAACATGAGTTTTGAGCTGTTTGGGATTGGAAACGATGGGAATTGGCTAAGAAAAGTTGCGAAATGATGAGTTTTGGGAAGTTTGCAAAACGCGCACGCAAAAACACATGTCGATTTGTGCGCGCGTTTTGTATTATTGTTTTACGATTTCGTCTAATCATTGATTAGTTTTGCGTTATTGGGGCGCCTTTTAAAACTCGGTTACACGGGAGCTATGGGGAAGATAGCGATGGTGTGCGCTTCGTATAATCCGGCTACTGGCGGCGACAGGATTGAGGCGAAGGCAAAGCGACCGTATCAGCCCCCTGATAAAGTAGCGTTTTGTTTTGTAGTTTTGTGGGTGCTTCTAATCGTTGGTTAGGTTGGCCGCTATTGAGGTCGCGTCTTATTCCAAAACCCGATTGCGAGGGGGCGATAGGAGGGCGATGGGGTTGTTGTTGGTGCAGGTAACGATGGTGCATGTTTCAAACACCCTGCCACCGGCGGTGGCAGGCTTGGGAGAATCATATCGGATTAAGCGTGATGTGTGTTAGGTTGTAGAAGGAGGAACTGTGGATTTTGTGTAGACGCGGTAGGGGGTGGCTTCAAATGGGTTGTAAGCGTCAGTGTGATGGGTCCAGCCGTACTTTTCGTAAAGGCCGACGTGATCGGTGTAGAGGTAGATGTTGGGGTAGCCGGCGGCGTGGGCGGCGGTGACGGCGCGTTCGGAGAGGAGGTTGCCAAGGGCGCGGCCGCGGTGGGATTCCTCGATGAAAAGGCAGGCCATCCAGGGGTACAGGTCTTGACGTGAGATGAGGTCGTTGGTGAGCAGGGCGGAGCAGCCGATGATGGTTTGATTGGAGGGGGGAGCGTCGTCGAGCATGATGAAGAACTGGGGCAGAGCGGTGGTGGAGGAATGGCGGATGGCGTTTTGGTAGAAATTGAAGTTTGATTCGCCGCCCCATTTGGTGTGGATGTAGTTGATCGCGTCATCGAGTGTGATGTTCGATGAGGGTGCGGGCAGGTCGTGGACGTTGTAGATGGTGGGCATGAGAGGAAATCCGGTGTGTTTGCTTGGGGGATTAAAGAGTCGCGGCTGATTGATTCTACATCTAACTGGAAGTTAGATTCTGGGTGGGATTGAGTAGGTGATTGGATGTTGGTTGTGTTGACACCCCATGACCGGAGGTCATGGGCTTGAGCTTGAGTTGGTGTGATGAAGTACCCATTAAGCGGGTATGGTTTGAGGGTTGTGAGATTGAGGGAGGGATGATTAGTTTTGGGGGATTGGGACGAAGCCGCCGGTGACGTCGCGGGCGGTGAAACGGTCTTTGGCGACGTCGTATTCCATTTCCTTGGCGGGTGGGATGGGATACTTGCCACCTTCGACGCGGACTTCTTCGCCTTCGTTTGAGGAGAGGAGGATGAGTTGATCTGCGCCGGTATATTGGAGGTCGTTTGAGTAGATGGTGTAGCCTGAGGATTGGAGTTTGACGTTGCCGTCGGCGCGGATGAGTTGGAGGTCGGGCTGTGGCGAGCCTTCATCGGACATCCATGAGCCGAGTCCACCTGCGTCGTTGAGCTTGGCATAGAGGCGGTTTGCGTCCATTTGGACGGTGTCTGAGCCGGAGGCGGGTTCGTGGATCATGAAGACTGAGCCGACCATGAGCATGTCATTGCGAGCGGCGTCGAGTGTGAGAGATTTTTGCCAGGTGAAGACGGTTTTGCCTTCGCCGGTGACCTGCATGCCCGCGATGGGGTTGGTTGCTGTGGATGTGGATTGGGGGGATGAGGGCGAGCGGGGTTGATAGTCTTCGATGAGGATGTTGCCGGGGCCGATGATGTTGATGCGTTCGTTTTGGCCGTTGAATGAGATATCGCGGTTACCGGCGAGGGTGAAGCGGAATTGTGTGGTTCGTTTGTTGGCGTTGTTGAGGCCGAAGGTTGTGGCGGTGAATTTGGTGGATGGGCCGGTGGCTCGTGCGAACTGAATTTTGTTGTTGCCGACGACGTTGTTGAGTGGTGTGTCGGTGTTGGTTGAGGATTCTTTGGCTTGATCTAATACAGTATTAGATGTGTTGTTTTTGGTGCTGAATTTGACGTTGAGGGTGTCGGTTTTGAGTTCGACGACATCTTCTTTGCGTTGGTTGTTGGCTGGGTTAGTGGGTGTGAGGGAGGCTTGTTTGGTGTCAGAGATGAGGAGGACGTTGCCGTCGAAGTCGGCTTGACCGGTGGCAAGGTTTGCGGTCATGGATTTGTTCCATGTGATGGAGGTGAGTGTGTCTTTATCGGGATTGGATTGGGTTTGTTGCATGGAACCCTTGCCGGGGATGAAGACGTTGTTGGTGAGGTTTCGCCAAATGATTTGGTTTTCGCCGGTGATGGTGGCGTCGTTGTGGTTGATGACGGCGAGGTTTTGGGTTGTGCCGGCGATGATGAGTTCTTGAGTTTCGCCGGTGATGACGAGGCGTTCGCCGAAGGCTTTCATGTCTTGGTCTTTGATGTGGACTTTGACGTTGTGCTCGGCAACAAGTTTCTGGACGGCTTGGAATTGACGTGAGAAGTTGAGTGTGGCGAGGTCGAGTGTTTCGTCTTGTTTTTCAGGTGTTTGAGGTTTTTCGGCTGTTTTATATTCTTCGAGAATTTCTTCTGGAGATTTGGGGAAGGTGACGATTGGGGGTTCGTCTGCTTGGGGTTGTTCGGGTGTGGGTTGGGTTTCTGGTTGAGGGTTGGTGTCGGCTTCGTCTAACTTTGTATTAGATGTGAGTTGAATATCGTCGAGGTTGTCGGGGTTGAGGGTGAGGTCGAGGAGGCCGGCTTCGAGGGTGAGCTGAGGTGCGTCGGTTTTGACGTTGTCTTGCGCGAAGATTCGTGAGGGGACGGTATTGCCTTCGGCGTTTTGTGTGAGAGAGATATCGAGTTTATCAGCATCGATGTTGATGTTTTGGTTGTTGTTGCGTGCGGAAAGTGAGACGGCAGTGTTGCCGGTGAGGGAGAGCGGGTTTTGGCGAGAGCCTTGTTTTTGTGAGAGTTTGATGGTGAGATTATCGGTAGCTTTGATGTCTAGATCACGAGATGTGATGACGGGGGAGCCGTGGAAGGTTGCGGTTTTGACGGCGTCGATGAGATCGATTTCGCCAAGGTTGATGTTGTTGGGGTCGCGGTCTTGAGCTTTGTCTTTGAGGTAGAAGGCGAGGTCGAGGCGGTCTTGCCAGGTGATGGTTGTGCCGTTGATGTTGGCATCTTCGGATTCGGCGGCGATGCGTCCGGGGCCGGTGATGAAGCCGGAGGCTTTGGCTTGATCGATCTGGAATTTTTGAGCGGAGATTTTGCCGTCTTTGGAGATAACCGTGAGTGGGTGAGCGGTGGTGCCTGTGGCTGCGAGGCGTGAGGTTGAGCGGAGATAAGAGACGTCGGAGGCTGTGACGGACTCGCCTTTGGCGGTGATGATTTTGACGGGGTTGATGCCGGAGCCGCGCAGGGTCATGAGGACGTCGCGGTCGTCGGCGAGGTCGGCTGGTGGGACGACTTGTGGCTCCATGACAAGGCGACCGGTCCAGTAGATGTTGATATCTTTGGCGGGATCGGGGACGAAGATGGGGGCGTCGGGTGATGGGGTGGGGGTGGTTGTGTTGTCTGCGGCGGGCGTCTCAGGTTCAGTGGCAGGGGTGGATTTGGTGGGTTGTGAGGGAGTGGTATCGTCTTTACTGGAAGATTTGTTATCGAGAGCGGCGAGTGAGAAGAGGAGTTCGAGGATTTCTGCATTGATACGGGTTTGTGTGTTGTCAGTGGAGATGGCGATGTCGTCTTCGAATCGCGTGCGGTAGAACTGTGGTGCTTTGGGAGTGCGAGCGGATGAAGGGGTTGGCGGTGTGGGCTCGGGGTTGGTGGGGCGATCTTGTTGATGGTTTAAAGTGGTGTTGAGGTGAGTGACGGGTTGGAGCGTGTATTGGGGTTTCGGCGGCGCTTCGGGTTTGATGGAGAGTGATTTGCCTTTGAAGATTTCGAGTTTTTCGAGGCGGTTTTTGATGTCGGAGAATCGGATTTCGAGTCCTTCGCCTTTGAAGAGGACTTGCGGGCCTTCGACGGTGATGGCGCGGGTGGATGTGGCTTCGAGGAGTTGCTCGTTGTAGTCGATATTTTCGAGTGTGAGGCGGATTTGGACATCACGATTGGAGTTGAAGTCGATGGAGGCGCCTTCGGGGACTTCGTAGACGGTGATGATGACGTTGCCACGGAGTTGGGCTTCGCGGAGTTGTGTGCGTTGTGGTGCGAGGATTCGGCCTTGGTCGGCGGTGACGACGACGATCTGGTTGGCGGGTGCGATGTTAGGGTTGGTATTGATGCGGATGACGGGTTTGATGAGTTCGAGCCAACCTTCGTCTTGTGGGTTGACGCGATCCCAGCCGAAGCCAATGATGCGGTCAGGCTCAATGATGGTGAGTTTGACGTTGGAGAGGTTGGGGAATTGCTGGCCGAGCTCGTCGACATTGGCGACGACATCTTCGGGGTTGAACTCGGGGATGCGGATGTCTTCGATGGGGATATTGTTGTCGGTGGGGGAGGGGGTGTTGGCGCGCGGAGATGTGGTGACATCGACAAGTAGGGCGATGGCGAGGATGATGCCGCTGATGAGGAGGGCGGCTCCGACGAAGATAACGCGTTTGTACATGATGTTATTGTTCTGTCTGGGGGTGGAAAGTTCAAGTTTGGATTTTTATGGGGCGTATTTGGGAGAAAGTTGGTATTGGGTGAGGAAATTGTTGGTGGAGATGCTGAAATTGGTCGAGTGATGTATTATCCAGTGTAGAAATCCGCGATTAGGCGGGTTGAATGGGGTTATGGGTGGGTTTATTTGAGTTGGAAGGGGATTGTCAGCTGGGTATCCGTAGAACAGTTTTAAAGAGGAAGAGGTCATTTCGATGATTGGGAATATTTTCAAGGCGTATGACGTGAGAGCGACGTATCCGGAGCCTTTGAACGAGGAGGCTGCGTGGTGTGTCGGGTATGGGACGGGTGAGTACCTGAAGAAGAATAATGGTGGTGAGACGGGTTTGGTGTTGGTGAGCCGTGATATGCGGCCGCACTCGCCGGGGCTGTGCAAGGCGATGAGTGAGGGGATCAGAGCGACGGGAATGGATGTGGTGGATCTTGGGATGTGTGATACATCGTTCATGTATTTTGCTGTGCCTTACTTGAAGGCGGTGGGCGGAGTGCAGACGACGGCGAGCCACAATCCGATCAACTACAACGGGTTTAAGATCTCGAAGGACGGGGCGAGGCCTGTGGGTGCGGATACGGGTTTGAAGGAAATTGAAGCGATCGCGAAGGCGTTTGAAGGTGAGAAGCCTGAACCGACGGGGTCGTTTGAAGTGAAGGATCTTTGGGCGGAGTACCGGAAGCACATTCAGAAATTCTTGGTGCCGTTGACGAAGCCGATGAAGGTGTTTGTGGACGGGTCGAATGGTATGGCTGGGAAGCTGGTGCCTGAAGCGTTCTTTGATGTTGAGAATCTCGAGATCAGCGATGTTTACTTTGAGATGGGCAATGGCTTTGTGCATGAGCCGAACCCGCTTGTGGCGGAGAACATGATTCCGACGCAGGAAGGTGTGAAGAAGATTGGTGCTGTGGCGGGTGCATGCTTCGATGGCGATGCGGACCGCTGCATGGTGGTGGATGAGACGGGTGAGGTTGTGGGTTGCGATCACATGACCGCGATGCTGGCTGAGTATTACTTTGCGAAAGACAATCCGGGGACGACGATTGTTTATGACTTGCGAAGCTCGAAGGTTGTGGAAGAAACAATTGCACGTCTTGGAATGAAGGCAAAGAAAAGCAAGGTGGGACATGTGAATATGAAGGCGGCGCTGCGTGAGACAGAAGGCGCGTTTGGCGGCGAGCTGTCGGGCCACTTCTACTTCCGTGATAATAACTATGCAGACTCGGGTGCGATTACGTTTGCATGCGTGTTGAGTGTGCTTGAGCAGACGGGTAAGAAGCTGAGCGAATTGGTTGAGCCATACCGCAAGTATCCACAATCAGGTGAGATCAACTTTGAGGTTGAAGATAAAGTTGGTGTGATGAACTTGCTGAAGGATAAGTATGCTTCAGTGGCGACAGTCGAAGAGCTGGACGGCGTGTCGATTGATGCGTTTGATGGTGAAGGTTGGTGGTTTAATGTGAGAGCGTCGAATACTGAGCCGCTGTTGCGTTTGAATGCTGAGGCGAAAGATAAGGTGACTTTGGACAAGTTGTTGAAGGAACTTGAGCCGCATTTGGGTACGCCTGCTGAAGGGCATTAATTTGTCAAGTGCTAGTGCTAGATGTTAGTGCTAGAAAAGCCGCAAGCGAAAATTGAAGATTAAGATGAAGCCGATGACCTTTGGATTGTCGGCTTTTTTTATGGGCTAGAGTGCGCGATTATTAGGCAATGCTTAAAGATTAGGCAGGAGGTAGGTGGATTTTGGATTACAGAGTGAAAATGGTCGAATGGGGGTGGGGGAGGTGTGTGGGTTTGAGGTATGATTGTGAGTTATTACGGGGTGTGGGATGTGTGTTGCATACACCCCATGGCCGGCGGTCGTGGGCTTGAGTGTTCGTGAGTATGTATTATCTAATCGAAGGATAGATCTATGACGCCGATACAGGTATTGCATCTGATTAAGACGAAAAAGATTGAGTATGTTGATTGCCGATTTATGGACTTTCCGGGGTTGTGGCAGCATGTGATGTATCCGGCGAAGGATCTGGTGCAGGAATCGTTTGTAGAGGGGTTTGGATTTGATGGGTCGGCGGTACGGGGTTGGGAAGCAATTAATGAGGAAGACAAGATTATCGTGCCGGTGAGTGATACGGCGCAGATCGATCCGTTTATGAAAGCGAAGACGCTGGCGATGATCTGTGATGTAAAAGATCCGGTGACGAAGAAGCGGTTTTCGAGGGATCCGCGATCGGTTGCGCGGAAGGCGGAGGCGTATCTGCGTGATAGTGAGGTGGCGGATGAAGCGCGGTTCGGGCCGGAGCTTGAGTTCTTTGTATTTGATCGAGTGCGGTTCGACCAGGGGATTAACTATGGGATCTATGAGGTGGATAGTGTGGAGGGGATTTGGAATCGGGGGAAAGATGATGACGGGAATAAGGGGTATCAGGTGCGACAGCGTGAAGGATATTTCCCGTGTGCGCCGATTGATACGCTGATAGATATGCGGTGTGAGATGGTGAGTATGCTGAGTGAAGCGGGGATTAAGGTGATGGAGCATCATCATGAGGTGGCAACGGGTGGTCAGGCGGAGATTGATCTTGGGGCGATGGGGTTGACGGACATGGCGGATGCGATCATGTTTGCGAAGCATTACATCAAGAATATAGCGGCAAAGCATGGAAAGACGGCAACGTTTATGCCGAAGCCACTCTTTGGTGATAACGGATCGGGGATGCACACACATTTGTCGTTATGGAAGGGCGGGGAGAATCTGATGAACGGGCATCATTATGGCGGGTTATCGAAGCTCGGGGTGTGGGCGATTGGTGGGATTTTAAAACATACGAATTCGTTGTGCGCGTTTACGAATCCGACAACGAATTCGTATAAGCGTTTGGTGCCGGGGTTTGAGGCGCCGGTGAATGTGACGTATTCGTCTCGTAACCGAACGGCTACGATCCGTATCCCACAGTATTCGAATGATCCTCTGAGAAAGCGGTTAGAGTTCCGTTGCCCAGACTCGTCATGTAATCCGTATTTGGCGTTTGCAGCGACAACAATGGCGATGATTGATGGGATTAAGAATCAGATTGAGCCTGGTGAGCCGATGGACAAACCGATGGAGACGTTGTTGCCGGAGGAACAGATGTTGATTGATCAGGTGCCGCGAGATCTATCCGATGCATTGACCGCATTAGAGGAGGATCATGCGTACTTGCTTCAGGGGAATGTGTTTACCGAGGATGTGATTCGGTATTGGATTAAATACAAGCGGGAGATGGAGATTGGTGCGCTAAGTACACGGCCACACCCGTATGAATTTTGTATGTATTTTGATAACTAACGTGTTGGCTGATGGTGTTGATTTTGTTTTTGATTTATTTTAGTGGGCTTGGCTTGCGTTGATAGACGCGAACATAATCGATAATAAATTGTTGAGGCAGGTTGCTGTTGTCGACGGGGCCACCCCAGTTGCCACCGATGGCGAGATTGATGAGTAAGAAGTGCGGCTTGCGGAATGGGTTGTCTTGGCCTGTTTCAATGTCATCGAGTTTGATGGTGTGATAGGGTTTGCCATCGAAGAAGAATTGCATGGATTGAGGGGACCATTCGAGTGCGTAGGTATGAAAACCGTGTTCAAGGTTTTCGGCATTGAGTGAGAACTTCGGGCCTGATTTGTGTTGTTTGTTTTTTTTGTCGAAGTAGTGGATGGTTGTGTGGGCGATACCTGGTTCTTTACCGGCGTATTCGAGGATGTCGATTTCGCCACATTTGGGCCAGGGCTGTTTGTCTTTGTATTGGGAGATGCCTTTAGTCCAGATGGCGGGCCACATTCCATTTCCAGTTGGAAGTTTGGCGCGTACTTCGATGCGTCCGTAGTGAATTTCATGTTTGCCACGCGTGGTGAGACTTGCCGAAGTGTGCGTGATTAATTTGCGTGAGCGTCGCCAATCGCTGGGTTTGGCGTTGGGTGAATATTTGGGGTTTCTGTGTTCTTCTTGGTGTACTTGGATGATGAGCTTGCCGTCTTCGACGCGTGCATTTTTTTTGCGTGCTTGTGTGTAGTATTGGGTCTCGTGGTTTCGGACGAAGCCTTCTTCATAATTCCAGTTTCTGGGGTTGGGTAGGCCTTGGTAATCGAACTCATCAGACCAATCGAGTTGCCAAGTTTGATCGGCGGCGGTGGCAGTTGAGACCAATAAGATCAGTGTGCTGAAAATTGCGAACAGGCGAAGTTGCATTTTGGGTATCCGTGATTTTAAGAGAGTGTTTGAGTATTTACATTAACGTTTTGAAGCGGATTTGCAACGAGATTCAGGGTTCGGAATGTTATATAAAAAAGGCAGCTAAATTAGCTGCCTTTGAAAAATTTAATTGTTGATTTTATTTATGCGACGTCCGCGGGTTGCTCGGAGTCTTCGCCCATGACACGGGGGACATAGGTGTCGTCAGTGAGGGTGATGCCCTCGGCTGTTTTGATGTTTGGTTGTGGGTTGTCGGCGACGTGCTTGGCCCATTTTTCTTCCATGTCTTTGACTTGGTCTTCGGTGAGGTCTGAGAGTTTGCCGCGGCCACGACATTTGGGGAATGCGGAACAGGAGAGCCAAAAGCCTCGCTTGGAGTCGCGGACGTTGAGTTGTTCGCCGCACTTGGGACATTCAACTTCGATGAGCATCGGCGGGGTTTTAGGGAGGACGACGGCGTGAGTTTTTGGGTCGATCTTGAGGATGAATTTCACTTCGGGGTAGTTTGATGAAGCGAGGAACGGGCCGAAGCGGCCTTTACGCTTGATCATGGGCTTGTCGTCGATGGGGCAGAGGATGTCGGTCTGTTCGGGCTGTTGTGGTTTGCCTTCACGGTCGACGGGAGCTGCGTATTTGCAGTCGGGGTAGCGGGAGCATGAGAGGAAGCGTCCGTTTTTGCCGAAGCGGTAGACGGTGTCTGCGCCGCAGGTTTCGCATTTGTATGGTGCGGGTTCCTGGACGGCTTTTGCGTGTTGGAGGGTTTCGTGTGCGGTTTCGAGTTTGGTTTTGAATGGGCCATAGAAGTCGGCGAGCATCTGCTTCCAGTCGTGATGCTCGGTTTCGATCTTGTCGAGTTCGGCTTCCATCTGGCGTGTGTAGGGGACGTCCATGATGACGGGGAAAGCTTCGGCGAGCATGTCAGTGACGACCATGCCGAGGTCGGTGGCCATGAGACGCTTGTCGCGTGGGGTGAGTGTTTCGACGTACTTTCGGTCCTGAATTGTGCCGATGATTGCGGCGTAGGTTGAGGGGCGGCCGATGCCTTCTTCTTCGAGTTTTTTCTGGAGTGAGGCTTCGGTGTAGCGTGGAGGGGGTGAGGTGAAGTGCTGTGTGGGGTTGAGGTGCATGGGCCCGACGGGCTGATTTTCGGTGAGTGGTGGGAAGATGATGTCGTCGCCGAAGTAGCCTGAGACGCGGTAGAAGCCGTCGAAGACGATGTTGCGTCCGGTGGCTTTGAACTTGGCTTTGCCGACGGATGTGTCAGCGGCAATGACGACGGTTGTGGAGTCGGATTGAGCGTGAGCCATCTGGCAGGCTACAAAGCGTCGCCAGATGAGGTCGTAGAGCTTGAATTGCTCGTCGCTAAGGCGTGAGCGGATGGATTCCGGTGTGATTGATGGGTCGGTGGGTCGGATGGCTTCGTGGGCTTCCTGCGCGGATTTGTTGGAGGAAGCATAGAAGTTGGGTTTATCTGGGAGATAGTCGGGCCCGTATTGCTGTTCAATGAAACTGCGGACGGAGTTGAGTGCCTGGCCGGAGATGTGGGTTGAGTCGGTACGCATGTAGGTGATGAGGCCGGTCTGGCCGCGAGCGCCCTTGAGGTCGATACCTTCGTAGAGTTGCTGCGCGACACGCATGGTGCGTTTGAGTGTGAAGCCGATGCGTGTGGAGGCTTGCTGCTGCATGGTTGAGGTGATGAATGGGGCAGGGGGGCGCGACTTTGAGCGTTTAGTGGTGATGGAGTCTATCTTGTAGATAGGTGCATCTTCGGCGACGTGGCCGAGATACTTGCATGTGTTTTGAGCGGGGCCTTTAGCCTTTTCGTCGAGATCTTCGATGGTTTGATCGAGTGCGAAGCCGAGTGCTTGTGCGATGCTGAGAGCATTTGTGCGGTTGTCGGGTTGGAATTTGGCTCCGGCGAGTTCAAAGAGTTCGGCTTTGAGGGCTTTGTTTTCGGAAAGCCAAGCGATTTGTTCTTTGATTGTGCGTTGGCCGACATTGTTGCCGAAGGTGTTGGGCTTGATGGGTGCGGTGTCGAGGAATTCCTGCCAAGCTTTGGCGAGCGGTGAGGCTTGGGTGGGGTCAGTGGCGAAGAGGCCAGTGATTTTCCAGTATTCATCAGGGGTGAATGCGTCGATTTCACGTTCACGTTCGACGACGAGACGTGTGGCGACAGACTGGACGCGTCCTGCGGAGAGGCCGCCTGCGACCTTTTTCCAAAGCAGTGGAGAGACTTGGTAGCCAACGATACGGTCAAGGATGCGTCGGGCTTGCTGTGCGTTAACGCGGTCGTCCTCGATGGCACGAGGATGGGCGAATGCGTTATCGATTTCAGACTTGGTGATGGCGTTGAAGACAACGCGTTTTGCGTTGTTAGGGTTGACGTCGAGTGCGTGAGCGAGGTGCCAGGCGATGGCTTCCCCCTCACGGTCGAGGTCGGTCGCGAACCAGACGTCGCGTGCTTGCTTGGCGGCTTTGGTGAGGCCTTTGACGGTATCCTTTTTGTCAGGAAGGATGTCGTATGAAGGTTCGAAGTTGTTTTCGAGGTCGACCCCGGGAACCGGGTTTTTGATGCCCTTGGGGTTACGCATGGGAAGGTCACGGACGTGACCGACGGAAGCCATGACGACGTAGTCGGGGCCGAGGTATTTGTTGATGGTCTTGGCTTTTGTGGGGGATTCGACGATCACGAGCTGCTTATCGGTGGCATCTGGGACAGCGTAGCGGGAGCGTCTTGCGGTTGAAGCCTTCTTCTTAGTTGCCTTCTTTTTAGAGGCTTTCTTTTTAGTTGCTTTTTTCTTTGCCATGTCTATCCGTATGTCGGGCGATGCCCGGTTGTTGCTCTTATATAGATAATCCAACCTGAATGACTGCCGTGTGAGCGGATGCGTTGCCGTGTGGATGGCTGAACGTATCCTATGACAGTTCGATCGGGCGATATCTTCAGGTCGGTGGCGGGGTGTTGTCAAGTCCCATGTCTAAGTGCTGAAACGGTGGGGCGTTATGAAAAGGGTAGGAATTGACCCTGATAAGGGGGTATGGTTTGGTTTTTGTTCGGATATGCTTAAGGTGAGGTGAAAAAGTTGGCATGTGCTAGAAAAGACAGGGTTTTAGGTGGTGCAGAGGTAGGGCGGTTGGCGTGGTTTTGTGGACGTGTGGAGGGGTATATATAGATAGTCATAAAAAGTGGGTGAATTTTTTTTGAATGTGTTGGAGATGGATAGCATTTTGGGGAGGTGAATGTGTAAAACGTGACGGCGAGGGCTAGATGGATTTGAGGATATTGAGTGTTGCGGAGAGGCGATCATCGTCGGATTTATCGTGTGCGGGGATCCAGTGCACGTTGCGGTAACGGCGGAGCCATGTGCGTTGTTGCTTGGCAAAGCGCCGGGTGAGGATTTTGGTGCGTTCGAAGGATTCTGTCAGGGAGAGATTGCGGTTGAGATAGTCGAGGACTTGCTTGTAGCCGAGAGCTTCGCGGGCTTGTTTGCCGAGGAGGTTGGCTGATTCGAGGCGGCGTGTTTCGTCTACGAGGGATTCACCATTGAGGCAGACTTCGCGGGCGAGTTCTGAATCGACTTTTTCAGGATAGAACATAGCTTTAACGCGGAGATTAATGCGTGAATTGATGGGATCGACGGGCCATTCGAGGCCGATGAGGATGGGGTTGTGCCGGTAGGGCTTTAGTTTTTCAGCATCCCATTGTTTTTGCCAATCAGAGATGGGGCGGCCTGTGAGGTGATGGACTTCGAGAGCTCGAATGATGCGTTTGCGGTCGTTGGGGAAAATGCGTGAAACAGCTTCAGGATCGACTTTAGAAAGGCGGGTGTGTAGGTCGTGTTCGTGGATGTCGCTGAGTGAGGTGCGGAAGTCCGGATCTTCGCCGGGCCCTTCGAACATGCCTTGGAGGAGTGCATTGAGGTAGAGATTTGTGCCGCCGACGATGATGGGGCGTTTGTTTTCGGATTTGAGTCGCGTGAGGTGGGATTCGGTCTGTGTGAGCCAATGGGAGACGGTGTATCGATCGGTGGGTTCGACAACGTCGATCATTTGGTGTGGGGCGCGTGTGCGTTGATCGAGGTTGGGTTTGGCGGTGCCTGCGTCCATGTAGCGATAGATCTGCATGGAATCAGCAGAAATGACTTCGCCAGATTCTGGGAGTGATTCACAGAGACGAACGGCGAGTTCGCTTTTACCTCCGGCTGTTGGGCCGAGGATAATGATGGGGCGGAGGTTGTCGGAGGAAGGATCCATTCCAAAAGATTGTATGGTTTTGTGTTGAATATTACACCTTTGAAAGGCTAATCAGCGATTAGTCAGGACGTTGTGGTGATGTTGTGGAGGCTGTTCTGAGGTGGAGATGGGAGGGGGTGAGGCTTTGCTAGGTTGAAGGGGGGATGCTACCATATTTTCCCAGAGAAGCCGATTTTTTAAGGACAATCTGGACTTTTGACAGGCGAAATTGTGGTGTGATTTCGTGAGATCGCCTGTTCATACTTGAGTATAAAGTGCCTGTGTAGGATCCGTGATCGCGGCTGTTGCGTGTGCGAAGATGGATCTGTAACACGAAGAATCATCGATGAATAAGGACTAAGAACGATGTCAAAAATAGACCCGTTTGGTGCGGCTGCTGCGATAGATACGCCGCTTGGTGAACGTGCGATGTATAAGTTGGATGCATTGCGTGGTTTGGGCGAGATTGATCGGTTGCCATATTCGATCAAGGTGCTGCTTGAGGCATGTCTGCGAAATCTGGACAACTATGTTGTGACAGAGGAGCATGTGAAGGCACTGGCGGGTTATGACGCGAAGAATGTTGGTGAGGTAGAGATTCCGTTTAAGCCGGGGCGTGTTGTGCTGCAGGACTTTACGGGTGTGCCGGCGGTTGTTGACCTTGCGGCGATGCGTGCAGCGATTGTCCGTATGACGGGTAATGAGAGTGACGCAAAGAAGGTGAATCCACTTGTGCCATGTGATTTGGTGATTGACCACTCGGTGCAGGTTGATGCGTTTGCGAGTGAAGTGGCGTTGACGATCAACTCTGAGAAAGAGTTTGAACGTAATAACGAGCGATATCAATTTTTGAAGTGGGGGCAGCAGGCATTTGATAACTTCCGAGTTGTGCCGCCTGCAACGGGGATTATTCACCAGGTGAATCTTGAGTATTTGGCAAAAGGTGTTTGGGAATCTAATCAGACGTTGTATCCAGATTCTTTGGTGGGTACTGATTCGCATACGACAATGATTAACGGCCTTGGTGTTGTTGGCTGGGGTGTTGGCGGTATTGAAGCGGAAGCAGTGATGCTTGGCCAGCCGATTTATATGCTTATACCTGAGGTTGTTGGGTTTAGATTGACCGGTAAGTTGGCGGATGGTGTAACGGCGACCGATTTGGTGCTGCGTATTACGGAGATGTTGCGAGAGCATGGGGTTGTTGGGAAGTTTGTTGAGTTCTTTGGGCCAGGGCTTGCGGAGATGCCGCTTGCGAATCGCGCGACGATTGCAAACATGGCGCCAGAGTACGGTGCGACAATGGGCTTCTTCCCAATCGACGAGCAGACAACAAAATATATGGAATTGTCAGGGCGTGATAAGGATTTGATTACGACCGTTGAACAGTACTGTAAGGCTCAGGGATTGTGGCGAGATGAGTCACATGACATTGTATATACGGATGTGCTAGAGCTTGATATGAGTCGGGTGGTGCCCGCTCTGTCTGGGCCGAAGCGTCCGCAAGATCGTATTGAGTTGCAAGCCATGCAGTCGCAGTGGCAGCAAGATCTGTCGGTAACTTTCGGTAAGCCCAGTGCGGCTAAGCAGTCGACAGCATCAGAGATGGAGGCTGAAGGCGGCGTTACGCTAGCCACTGATTCGAATGGTGGAAGTGCTGGCGTTGATGTCGAATATAACAATGAGACGTTTAAGCTAAAGCATGGTGCGGTGACAATCGCAGCCATCACGTCTTGTACGAATACATCGAATCCTGAAGTGATGTTGGCGGCAGGTTTAGTTGCTCGTAAAGCAAACGCGTTGGGTCTCAAAGCGAAGCCATGGGTGAAGACATCGTTGGCACCGGGGTCGAAGGTTGTGACCGAGTATTATAAACAAGCGAATTTGGTGAGTGACTTAGAAGCACTAGGTTTCCATACGGTAGGCTATGGCTGTACGACTTGCATTGGTAATTCAGGCCCATTGCCTAAACCTATCAGTAAGGCGATCAACGAAAATGATCTTGTAGTGGCTTCGGTGTTATCGGGGAACCGTAACTTTGAAGGACGGATTTCGCCTGATATTAAAGCAAATTATTTAGCATCACCACCATTGGTCGTAGCTTATGCGATCGCAGGTACAGTAGATATTGATTTGCAGAATGAGCCGATTACACAGGATCATAATGGCAATAACGTGTACTTGAAGGATATTTGGCCATCAACTGCTGAAGTACAGGCATTGGTTGAGTCGAGTGTAACTCGTGAACAATTCGAGACGCAGTATGCAGATGTGTTTAAGGGTTCGGAAGAATGGCAAGCGGTGGAATCCACGACGGGTGACTTGTATGGTTGGGATGAGAAATCGACGTATGTACAAGAACCGCCGTTCTTTGTCGGATTGACATCAGATGTAAAGCCGATCGAAAAGATCAGCGGAGCACGTGTTTTGGCGAAGCTTGCTGATTCTGTGACCACTGACCATATCTCACCTGCGGGTGCGATTAAGAGCGGTACGCCAGCGGCTCAATATCTTGATGAGAATGGTGTGCCTAAGTCAATGTATAACTCGTATGGTTCACGTCGTGGTAATGACCGTGTGATGACACGTGGCACATTCGCGAATATCCGAGTGAAAAATCAGCTTGCTCCGGGTACAGAAGGTGGCTATACAACCGATTTTACTCGATATGATAATGTTGTAGAAAAACCTGAAGATGCGTCATTTATTTATGATGCTGTTCAGAACTACAAAGCATCTAATATGCCATTAGTCGTGCTAGCTGGTGTTGACTATGGGATGGGATCTTCACGAGATTGGGCAGCCAAGGGCACGTTCCTTCTCAACGTTAAGGCTGTGATTGCCAAGTCATTTGAGCGTATTCACCGTTCAAATCTCGTTGGTATGGGTGTGTTGCCGCTCTGTTTTAAGGATGGGCAATCACATGAATCACTCGGACTTGATGGTACTGAAAGCTTTGATTTCGAGATTGATGACAGTCTGCAACCTCGCCAAGATGTGAAGGTTATTGCGAGCAAAGCTGATGGTTCTAAGATTGAATTTGTGACGACTTGTCGTATTGATACGCCGGTTGAGGTTGATTATTATCGTAATGGCGGCATCTTGCACACCGTTTTACGGAATATGGCAAAGAGCTAAGTAAAATAACGAGAATATTATCAAGCCCCGCATTTGCAGGGCTTTTTCTATGCCTATTCTTCATCAGGGTCATCGGCAAGCATTTGGAGATATTCAATAAGGCCGCTAGCACGTATGTGTGGCGCTAGGCCGTTGTTGAGTGAAATGACATCATGGATTTTATCGACAGGGAGACCTAGACGGTCAGCTTCTTTGAGAATGACGTCGCTGTTTTGCGTTTTAATGATGCAATTGATAAATCGATATAAATCCTGCTTCGTTGCATGGTGTTTCATGTGTTCTTTTAATAGCAATGCGCCTGCACATAGATTTAAGCGATGCTTTTCGGGACATACTTCATATGGGCTCATTGGAAGTTGCCCTTGTAGCTGTATTTGTTTAATGGTTCGTTCTATCGTCCGATTCCATTCGTTACAATTTATTGCAACCATATTGCTTGACCTTCTGTCTTATGGAAGTTGACTGATAATGAAACTCTGTTTTTATTCAGAACGATTGCTGATGCTGAACACTTATTTAATGCACTGATGAATTGATCGGCAATGGCTAGATATGCGATAGCATATACGTATAAATACTTGTTTTTGTGAGAATGTCATGTTGAAACTACATGTTCTTGCTCATCATGTCACGGTTAATACCTTGAGCGACTTTTGTCGGTTGCTTGATATTATTATTTATGAGGTACTTAAAAGCATCATTATTAATCGTTGTTTTAGGCGTGTTTGCATCTTGTTCTGATAAGTCACTTGTGCCGGGTAATGATCCATATTATTCCGACCCGGATGAGTCGCAAGAGGCGCAAAAATTGGATGAAGAAGAGCAATATGTAGACACGACACCCACATTAAACGAAGAAGAATCTGGTGATAATAATTTAGAATATACGATGCCGTCGCCTAATCAGTATGATGAGTGAACTAAAAAAAGCCGCATGTATTGCGGCTTTTTTTAGAGTAGATATATCCTTTATGCCGCTAATTTTCGGTAATCAGACTGACTGTCATCGCCGTATTTATGGCTTACGAGTTTCAGCTGCATTTCGCTGATCCGTTGACGATCTGCGTCGAGCGTTGCGGCCATGTCTTCTTGAGCTTTACGCATGATTTTAAGTGTCTGCCATTCCTTATCTAGTTCTTTACGGATTTGGCGTAGTTCTTTCCGGTCTTCCTCAAGCTCCATACGTTTATTCGTGACCATTTGTTTTTCATGCTCGTGTTCTTCACGATCATCACGCATTTTGTCCATGTCTTCTTTGAGCCGGCTACGTGCATGTTGAACTTTCTTGTGATGCTTTCGAAGTTCTTCACTGTGTTCTTTTAATCGATTATCGCGATCGTCAAGCGCACTTTCACGTTCACCCAATTCAGCCATTTTTTCTTTAATTTGCCCATCGGCTTGTGCATGCCATGAACGAAGCTGCTCACAGCGGTGCTGCAGATCATTGAATAGATCTGATGCCGATAAACTCGGCATCCCCACCTCAGGGACTTTCTTGTCAGTCTGACTCATCATTAAAGTCCTTGTTATTAAGAACCCCCATAACAGAATTTTACATCGGCTCTGGTTTGATTGATCTTGATGCAATACGCACCTTACATGAGTTATACGGCGCATCTCGATAGGCAAGCAGATCGCTCGTTGAATCTATCTGAAGAAATAGAAAATCGCTGAAGTTGCATGGTATTGTGTCCGAATAACATCTTAGCTATCTAGATAGGGTGTGATTCAATGACTCGATGTTTATCATGTAGAAAAACGCGTCTAACGCATGGAGCGGTCGGGCTGGCTAAAGCTTCGTTGGGCATTGGCCACGCTTCAATTGGTGCGAAGCGGCAGCGGTTGGAAATCTGTAATCGATGTGAAGATGCTATGCCATGCCGTGGTGGAACAAATGTGTGTAAGTGCAGGTTGTGTGGATGTTGGCTGAAACCTAAGGTGGCGTTGTTGAAAGAAGCATGTCCACGCAAACGTTGGTAATTCAAAACTTTACGTTCGATGTATTAGCATTCATTGATGTGTGACCTGATGTATATAGGTGTATATCAGTGTTGTTGTTTTATGGAGGCTGAGTAGAATCGCCCTCCATGTAGATTGATCCACCCACGCCTGCTGGTGAAGTTTACAAAGCATGTGGACCTCTTTGCGAGTCTGTTTGGTTGATGCGAATCGCCTGTCGCTGCAATGAGGGGGTTCCCAATAAATCAAATAATTATGTGTTGCGCTATCCTTGCAATATGCAAAGGTGAAGCTATTTATGTCGTGTGAATTCTCGACCACGTCATGATGTTGCTATCACTCGATTCTTGTACTGTCACTGGATCATGCGATAAAGAAAATGACACGAACAGGGTGCGACGGTGAATCAGCAAATCAATATCGGCACTAGTAATCCAAGATCATTTAAAGATCATAAACAACTTGCACGATTGGATCTTTGTAAAATTAGCCAAACTCAGCAAGCGCATGAAAAAACGCCCAAGTCAGAGCAAGAGCGTTTTAAACAATCGTATATTGAGTGTATACGCCAGGACATTCTCGAGGGGTGTTATGAAAATGAACGGAAGTTGTCTATTGCGATTGATCGACTGATTGCAGATTTGCAGTAGTAGGTGGGTAGAGATACATCAGAATTTTGTCGATACGTTTTGCCCATGCAGGTTCGTTGTGTAGGCCATTTTCTGCGATAAAGAGCTTAAATTGATCGTTTTCACGAAGATTACTATTTCTAAAAATCTGAGCTACTTCTTCGGCTAGCGGTACGGTGCATACACCACCACCGCCAGTATCACCTTCTAATGTGCCCATATCGATCCAATTTCTCATTTTTTGCCAATGTGGTAGATATGTTTTTTTGTACTCCGAAAAGTCCCGGATGATCTGATTATTATCCCAGCCAAGTGCGGGCGAGACCGAGCCGATCCGAGTAAAGGTATCTGGGTATGCAGTGCCTAGATAGAGTGAGATCAGGCCGCCGAGTGATGAGCCTGCCGTTCCAGTATATTGAGCTTCTGGCTTGGTGCGGTAGGTTTTATCAATAAATGGTTTCAGTTCTGTGATTAAGAACTTTGCGTATGCATCACCTTTCCCTCCCGCGCCGTAGCGTTCCCAGTAAGTTGGCGTGTATTCATCCGATCTCATCGCTGAGTTATCAATCCCTACCACAATGATTGGTTCCATTTTCTTTGCTTTTACCAATTCGACCAGATTTTCATCGACTTCCCATTCGTTGCCGAATGCGCTAGTGCGTTGATCAAATAAGTTTTGCCCATCGTGCATATATAAGACGGGATAATGTGCATCCTTATTTTGTTCATAATTTGGTGGTAAGTAAACGCGCACCGTTCTTGATAGTTCAAGGTATTCAGATTTAACATCTTTATGGATGATAAGCTCGCCAACGACTGTACTTGGTTTGTCGGATTGAGCGAGTGCGAATTCATCAGCCCATGCCTCTACACTGATGTTGATTGTTGTATTGTCATGAATGATGGCTGAACGATTGGCGATTTCTTCGCCGTTACTATTTTTTTCCACGTTTGCCCAGCCGCCGCGTCTCACCTTAAACTCCATTTTGCCAGTAGCCGCAGTGGTAATGGATCCACGATATAGGCCGTCCACATCTTGCTGAAGTTCTAAGCCGGAATTCCACATCCCCAGTTCCTCAAGGCTCCCGGAGATATCAATGGCAGCACCTTTGGGAGTAGATTCAGGAACACGTACAACAAAACGAATCGTGTTGGTAGGAGTAAGATTCACGTCTTCTGCTTTCAAACTCGTGGTACCGATTAATAGAGCTAAGACGAGCCCGGAAATAATGGTAAAACGGTTAAATAGATTTTTGGTCATGCATATAAAAGTATCTCAACTTAGCTTGTAAAACAAGGCCAATCAATCGCTTAAGGAGTGTAATTTTAATGAAATAAGCAGTTAAAAGTATTGCGACTATTGTGATAAATGACGTGATATGAAGTGGATACAATAAAACACGGCGAGTTGCAGAATGCAAACTCGCCGCGCTTCCGGGGGTGGGTTGAGTACCTTTTATATGCATATTCCATGCCAGAATTCACGACCCTGCGTATAACACTGCAAATAGCTATAAATAAAAGATTTGCGTAATTTTGATCTCAGAATGAGCGATAAACTATCAAAATGAACCCAAATGACATATGGTTTTGATAGATGTAAATGCTTATTTAATGACTGATATGTATTGTCATGGCTATCGTTTCAGGCACGGTGGAGGATAGCTGGAAGAGAATTGCATGAGTAGCTGAGTCATCTCGTCAGGTGTTAAGACTGCATCAGAAAGGCCACTTTCTTCAACGCTTCGAGGCATGCCATAGACCGAGCAGCTCGCTTCATCCTGAGATGCAATCAGACCCCCCATCGATTTGATGGTTTCAGCACCAAGGGTCCCATCTTTCCCGATACCTGTCATAACGATGCCAAGAACCTTGCCATGATAGACCTCCGAGCAGGACCTAAGCAGCTCGTCAGCTGAAGGATAGTAGAACAGCCCATCTGGCTTTTTATTGACCTCAATGCGAGCAGAGCCGAGCTGTGAGCCTTTGCGGACACGGAGATGCTGACGTCCTTTACCAAGATAAACAGTGCCTGGGAACACAGGCATACCGTCTTCAGCTTCAACAACAGTTAATGGGCTAAGTAGGTCTAGTGACGCTGCAAGTGTTTTGCTGAATGTGGGCGGGATGTGCTGAGCAATAAAAATCGGAACCGAGAGATCCGCAGGCAATCCAACCAAGATTTGTCGAAGTATTTTCGGACCGCCGGTACTAATACCAATCGCGACAGCTTTCATGCTGGTGACATCAAGACATGGATTGTCATGCAAAACAGACAAACAATCACTCCTCAGAAGGGCAGTTGATACTGATGTTATCGGTTTGTGGTGATGAGGAATCCAGCCGCTTGCGATACAAGAAAAAGCCCACTTGTATGGGCTTTTATCCGAGAAATCTCAGAGATATCTGGGCATCACTGATTTTCAGTGATTATTGCTCATTATGCAGCCATGCTTTGATTCAGCACTTCTTTGGCTTGTATGCCACGGCGCATCGAATCAAGCAGATAATGTACACTGCTTAATGCAGGTTCGAATTTGCCGCCGATAGATTCTTTATGAAGATCTGCAGCACGTTCAACAAGCGTATCAATCTGCGGATAAACAGCTTCACGGCTTTGTTTCAATACCCGGCGTGCATGCTCAAGTTCCGCTAACAACGCATCAACATCTTTCTGCTTTACCACGATTCATACTCCGTATTCACGCTTGAAGTTGTACTTATCAACCGAATCCGTGCTTATCGGTTGCTGCTAAATAACTTCTCGGCAATATCGAGGGGCAACTTCCAACTTTCTTGCAAAGACCAATAATTGCTTACCATATCTACATCTAATACCACGAAATCCTCTATTTTGCCCATCCTTACATTCGCAAACTTTCATAACCCCTACAAACCTTTCTAGATTCCTGCCAGTTACACATTTACCGCGATTTCACCACATCGCATCTTGATTATCGCCCCCACTCTGCTTCAATACACATACTGATCGATTAACGAATGGAGATGTATGGTTCACGACAACGACATCAAGGATCTGCAAACGCAATTGGAAGAGCTCCGTTCCATGCAACTCGCGGGCACACTTTCTGAACGTCGCGTTTGGACAGTTATGCAGCGAGCCTCAACGTTGTTGGACGAGGCGCAAGGATCACCTCTTCAAGAGTGTATTGAAGTGATTTTCCATCTTCTTTCATCGATCTGGTCGAACACCCGCAATAAAGCGAGGCTCGCTGATCTTAAACAAGCGCTTTAATGTGATAAATTCATATCTCAACTCTGATCGTGCTATCATTACCCCATGCTCGATCTGAAACTGAATCTAAAAACACCCGGTTTGTTCGTGACTGCAACGGATACAGCAGTTGGTAAAACCATCGTGAGTTGTGCAATTGCCCATGCACTTCTCAGTCAATCCCCTCAAGATCGTATCGCAGCATTCAAGCCACTTGCTTCTGAATGTGATCTCATTGACGGTGAATATGTGAATCCTGATACAGCGGCTCTGCATCATTTCACCAACAAACGCCATCCACTGACAACAATCAACCCTGTTCGATTCGTACCACCGCTCGCACCCGGTGTGGCTTCTGCTGAAGCCAATGAACCGGTCAATTGGAACGCGGTGCGTGATGCTATCCAGTTGATAGACCAAGATTCAGATAAGATTATTGTCGAGGGGGCAGGGGGGTTACTTGTTCCGTTAGATGGAGAGAACCCTCATATCACGGTGTTAGATCTTGCCGCGGCAATGGGCTACCCAGTATTGATAGTGACGCGTGCAACGCTAGGCACACTCAACCATACGTCCATGACCATACGTTTACTGCAAGAACGCGGCTTAAAAGTTGCTGGTATAGTCATGAACCACTACCAAGGTGGATTTACCGCAGATGATCCGTCTATCGCATTAAACCGTGCGTGGCTAGAAAAAATGAATGGTATTCCGATCATTACTGAAATGCCCGCGGCAGCACCTGAATTAGTAACACCAAATCTTGGGCGTATCGATTCGAAAATTTTAGATCATGCCGCATCGATTAACTGGTCGACATACTTCGCAGCATCTAAGCCTTTGGTTTAAATCTATCAAAAACATGAATATTTACAGCGTTTTCAGAGATCACGAGCATCCGTGTTACTGTCCAGTTTTATCGATATCATCCCATTGGCGTCGCGCCTGCTTCGAGCCAAAGATCTCGTTCCACGAATTCCGGAAGCCTGTGAATGGTGCAATCATTGCCTGTGGATCCGACATGGTTCCTCCAACCTGCACCGCGATGAATTCATTCTTAACCATATCGATGATGCTGCCCAATGGCCCAATATCAATTGCGTTCGGATTCTTTGTATACATCGTTAAATCCAGATTCATTTCAGGCAGGCCAATCTCGCCACTGCCACGCATTTCAAATCCTGCAGATGTAATTGCCAGCGAATCAACATATACCGTATCGCCATCAACAACATATCTAGCATTCGCAGAATCAAATGATTGTGCGGTTGGCAGCGTGAAGCTGGCAGCTTGTAATAACGCTAGCCCTAACGGTTGATTATAAAGCTTAGCATCTCTCACTTGCAGCATGCCACGACCGCATCGGCTTGATACATCCCCAAAGTTTTGTTCGATTAACAAGCTCGCAGAAAGTGTTCCTTCTTTGAACTCAGGCATCGGCAAATAAATCCCATTATCTGCGCCTTCATCATGAGCGATAATCTGACTATTAAATTCTTTAGGAGTAAGCACCGCATCAACATTCGCATCGTGAACCTTCACATCAAAGCGATAATCTCCTTCATCACCAAGCAGAATCTCGCCATCGCCAACAATGGTTCCGCCGTAAATATCTCCCCGCAATTTCCTCATAATCAACTGGTTGGTTGCCTCGCCACTGGTCATTTGCATCTCGAATGGTTGAACCAGTCTATCCATCACGAAGAATCGCTCAGCATCAAGTTGCAAGTCGACCCATGGGTAAGTTTGTCCACGATACCCAATCACTTTCACTTTGACATCGCCCTCATACCCTGTAATCGGCATGCCCAGCTTCGCCATCCCCCCCGTCATCTTGATGGTTGATTCAATCTCATATTTTGGCCGATCCGTGTTCTCATCCCGCACGATCAGCCGTCCATCTTCAACCTCATAGCTGCCATTGATCGAGTAATCATCGATCATTTCAACGATGTTTTCAGGCAACAATGCTCTCGTGGTCAAATCAATCGCAGCAGACTTAATCTTGAAATCAATAACTTCGTTTTCGTATTCCCCATACTCACGAATACCAGATACCTCGAACTCTCCATTTTTAAACTTACCACCAAGCTTATCAAAGATAGCCCGTTTTTCTTCTGCTCGAATCACGCCGCTCATATCAGTCAGTTCAAACCGATGTTTGTTGTAATCAAATGAAAGCTCATACGGCTTCAAGCTTACATCAACCGCTAACTTCTTCAGTTCATTTTTATTACTCACAGCTACATTCAAATCTGCCCGCCCCCCGAACTCGAATGTGTCAAATAACTCGCCTAATCCTTCTTTTGCTTCATCTGCTTCAGGTGGCAGCACACTCAACACTGCACGTTCAATTACAAGATCTCGAGCTTCAATATCAAACGCCATTTTTGCAGGTTTTTCAGACCAATCCACTTCACCATTGACTTCAACTTCGCCGCCCTCATGTGTGCCCTTGATATCTCTGAAAACTATTCCTTGCTGCGTCAGATCAGCTTGCCCACTCATATCTTTAATCAGATACCCGCTATCTAACGGGTTCAATTCCATCCCTTTAAAGCCCAGTTTAAACGTGAACGCAGGCTTTGCTGGCAGTTCAAACTTCACCAAACCTTCACCGTGAAGCATACCGCCCACACGCATGCGTTTGAGCCATTCGTTCTTGGACTCAGGTACTGAACTGACTAAATACGCATCACTTGGCACATTGAACTTGGTGATCCGAACATCAACATCAGCCTTGTTTTCAGGCTTTTTCGTGATCCGTCCATCAACCTCAATCTCACCGCCTGATAGCCCTGCGAACTTCAAATCTTTTAGCAACGTTCCCGTATCATCGACGATCACATGCCCGCCCAACGCAATCACGGGGTACGGCCAATGTTTAAACAATACACGACTACCACGCATCGCAATATCTGTTCTGATCTGCGGTTTCGCACCCTTCACACCCGGCCGATAGATATCAATATCCATATCCACCTTGCCACCTGGCTTAAAGACCGGAGCATCACCCGTCTCATCAGCGCTTAGACGGATCAGTCCATCCTTCGCGAGTTTATCTGCTGCCGGCATGAACACGAACTGACCGACCATTTTTCGATGTTTTTCTTTCATTGCATCAAAAATGCGTTGGTTGATCGGCATCTGGTCAACATGAACTTTCATCTGACTTTCAGCCGCAGGCCCCGGATTCTTGATCGTGCCATTAATCAGCACGTCCCCACCGTCCAATCCTTTACCTCGCACGTTCTGCAGCGTAATAAGGTTGCGTTCAAACAGAACTTCACCGCTGGCTTTCTCAAGTGGGAATTTAAATTTCTTGTACTCACCTCTTACATCCAGCAAATCTACAGTCCCGCGATAAGCAATATCTCCACCAGCTTCTTTTCTACTGATTCGCGCACTCGCTCTAAACAAACCACGCGGGGTAAACAGGCTGTACTGCTTCTGCACTTCAGGCGGCATGCCAAAAATAAATTCTGGGTCGTCTGCTACCTCAAATTTGTCCGTATTCAACCGCAATTCAAATGGAGCCGATGCTTCTAATCCATACATATCCCCCGTTATGCTGTAGCGTACATGCGTCATCTCGCCAGCCTGCAATTCGCCTGTCAGCCGTGAGATATGAACGCGGTCATTTTCGATCTGCATACGCAAATCAACCTGCGATAGCTTTGCAGGAAATTCTTCAAACGGGATCTTCACCTCACCATCCGTAAGCTCGACATCCGCAAACACACCCTTGATCGGCTCGTATCCGATCTTCATTGTCGGCACATCGCCCCTTAAACCTAATCTTTCCCACCAATTTCGAACATCCATCGGCAGGTACATGAGTTGCCGATGTTGGAACTCAAACCCCGACAAATTCACTAAAAAAGTTTGTTTCTCTAAATTGAATTCACCCTCAAACTTCGGTGCTTTTGTCTCTGGCCCCGCCATCTCTCTTAGTACAAAGTAATACCCATCTTCGTAACCTCTTTTTCGATTGATCCGCCCCTCGATCTCCATCTCTTCATTAACAACATACTCACCGCCTTCATAGACACCCAGAACAACCTTCGCATCTCGGATCGAAAGCACTGGAATACTTGTTGGCAATTCGCGTTGTTGACCCTCACCTTGGTCTTGATTGTCAGCCAGGATCTGAAAATTCATTAATCCCGAATCAAGATCTTCAGTAACGTAAACGGTTGGCTGCACGAGACGCACAGCTTCCGCTTGAAAGCTTCCTGTCAAAATTGACCAAATACTCGGGTCAATCTCCACTTCCTCCACCGACATCAAGCGACCAACCGCATCCTCACGCCCCGGTACACGGATATCTACATCCGACAATTCAATTCGCAAATCCTGTGTAATCGATGCTTCGCGGATCGTTGCTCTCGCCCCTGTTGCTTGCTCCAAAAACAATGTACAGATCCGCCCTAAGCGTTCTGGCCGTGTCAGATAAAACAGTGCGGAACCCAAGACCACCATGCACAGCAATACACCCCACAGAAATTTCTGCTTCCATCCACCTCGTTGCCTCAAGCTACCTTTTAGATTTCTTAGTTTTGACAAGCCAATGCCTCATTCATCACGAATTAATCCCCATGATTCCCTCAATCTCGCTTCCTGTAATTAATACCCTGTCTACCGCAGATTTATCGACCACATCCTGCGTCTGGCCGTCTCAGTGTTGCCCGCCATTCTAGGCGACAACCCCTTCTCGTGACAGGTTTACCTGCTTTTTCACCACCTCAGTTCTTCAAGTTCACCCGCAAGCTGCAATCCATTGCCAACCTTGATATCATCCACACTCAAGACCCAATTATTATCCTGAACACCCCAGGTTCTTACCTTTGGGGACTCGGAGACCACACGATGGAAACCAAGCCAGAAATTACTTTTGACGACTTCATGAAGATTGACCTCCGTGTTGCAACCATTCTTGAAGCTGAACTCCACCCCAATGCTGATCGTCTGATCAAGCTTCAGATCGATCTTGGTGAAGAAAAACGCCAGATTTGTGCTGGCATTAAAGGCCATTACGAGCCAGAAGAACTTGTTGGCAAGCAAATCATCGTCGTTGCCAATCTCGCACCACGTAAAATCCGCGGTGAAGAATCCAACGGCATGCTCCTCGCCGCTTCCGCAGGCGATGATGATGACCGTTCAGTTATCCTTCTCACTCCCGGCAAGCCGATCGCTCCAGGCTCATCCGTCGGATAATCGCAACCTACTCAACTTAATCTACGGCCCAAGCATCCTACTAGATCGCTTCAACCGTAAACATGACATATGTATCACAATAAACGACCGTAGAACCCCTAATACGACACAAAAAAACCCGCATAAAGCGGGTTTTTCTTTTTTGTCTTTCAATACAGTTACGACTTACGCCGCTTCGGCCTCGTCAGATACTTGATCTGCAGATTCCATGTCTTCTTCGTCACTTCTTTCTGGCACCCACTTCAAGCGTTCTGAGAGCATCTCAAAACTGATCACATTTGGCTCTTCACTCAAGAACAAGGTGTAGTTCATCGACCCTGCAGTTTCGATAAACTTACTCGCGTTTTGAATATACTCAGATTCCGTCATCAAGTTGTAATCATCGACACGGAACACAACAAGCGCCAACTTGGAATCGACATCAGCTTCGCCCATGCGATCCATTGCTGCAATATCTTTCAAGTCACCATTCTTGCCCGTATCACGAGCCGTCTTGTACATTGCATCAACAAGCAATTGACTCTTGCCAATGCCAGCAATCTCAGGTGTCTGATCTCCACCCGCAGCACTACGCATCTCAACGCGTGGTACGAGTCCTGTCTTCTTTACTTCAACTTTAGCCTGCTTTGCAACAGCCTCTAGCCCAGATTGCTTGGCAAGATCAAGCCATTGTGCTCGCTCATCTTTAAGCTTCTCAAACGCCATCTGTAACTTCGCATCAGTCTCAACTTGGGTTTTCACCAAATCAATCGACTCCGGTGCATGAGCTGCTTCCGCCGCAGTCAGACGGAAGATAAACATCGAACCATCAAACCCGATCATAATATCGCTCGGCACATTCTCCTGTAGATACAAAGCAATCAAAGGATTCGTTTCACTCGGATCGAGTTGCTTGGCACTCGCAACATACGTTGCAAACGGAGCATTCTGTTGACCACCCACGAAGCTCATCCCGATCCCCGGCAACTCCTGTACGCGATCAACTTCAATCCATTTCTCTCGTTGAGCATTGAATTGTTGAGGGCGAACCTTGAATTCACGGAAAATATCATCAGCGACAACACGCATCGGCTCGCCTTGATAATCATCACCTAAGTTGTAGTAGCCATTCACCTTCTTCACGCTCGCAAGCGGCTTCTGCAATTCAGCAAGCGCCGTCTTGGCAATCGTTTGGCCCAACTCAAAAGCTTTGTTACGTTTCATCTCGGTGATCAGCTGCTCACGAACCGCGCTATACGGCTGAATGCTGCCGCCTTCTTTAGGCTGCCCTTGCTCATCACGTTCCACGAAATTCGCTTCGTTTTTCTTATAGAACTCATACGCTTCCGCTTCTTCTACCGTCACTTGTTTCAAGCACTCGTCAATCGGAATGCTGATGTACTCAAGCTTCACACGATCTGCGATCTTGTATCCAAAACCAAACGGCTCGCTCTTGCCCGGCAAATCATTCTTATACTTTTCAAACAATGTATTCAGATCAGTCTCACTGGGTGCAGCCACATCTTCTAAGTAAAGATCAGCCGGTATCACAACCGCTTCGCCACCAACGCGTGCATTCTGATCTTGCAGAAAATGCTCCATCAACGGCTTGCTGACACGATACGGATCTTCACTTGAAAGCGCTGCCAACTGATACACGTACTGTGGCCCAACTTGCTGCCCAAACATTTGCTGATACGCATTCGCTGTGCCTACAAATTTCTGCAAGCGTGCGTAAACCGATTCATGTCCTTTACCCAGCACCAGCTCGGAGTACATCTCAGCAACGACCCAGCTCTTCACTGCATCCAGCACAACGCCTTCCTGCTGCTTCATCTGATTCGCGATCCGCTTCACGCCTGTCTCATCAATGCCGATGACATTCAACACCGTAAACGCTTCAGCATTACTCGCGCCAATGCCAAGCCGACCAGCATCGTACTGAATCATGTACCACAGCAAGCTGCGATCATAATCATTCTCAGCCTTCAGCATCGTCTGCGTCATAATGTACAACTGTGGTACGTAACGCTTCAGAATCTCAAGCTGATTAGAAGCATGACGAGTATCCATCACCGTGATATCTTCGCCATCCAGCGTTCCTTGCACAGGAATGCTCGGCCCGACCAACGACTGGAGTGAGCTACCCACCAAAAACGCGATCATCAGCAAACTGCCGCCGACCGCCAAAATAAACTTGTTGTAAATCCTAAAGAACTTAAACACTACAGCTATCTCCAGTTGCAGTTGTGGCTTGTGACCTGAGCAGCAATCGACGTGTGAATCACTCGTTACGCCGCAAATCTGTAATCGTCAGAAATAATCAATTCCTGAATTTGCTTCATAGACCTTACGGCCAACGTGTTCACAACGACCAAAATCGCTTTATTATGACCACTCAGTATATCGAACTTGCCCAAAAATATCACCGCCCAGTACCCCATTAAGCCATCCATTCCCCCCTAAACCATAAAAAAAGCCCACGATTCACTCGCAGGCTTGCTTGACTCACGTTCTTCTCGTCCAACCCACTCTCTTGCACCCCTATTACATCCTCATTTTCCCTTAGAATTGCAGCGGTGTTGCCGCCCAATTCGTTTGGCCGCCCAATCCGTCCGGAATCAATTGCACATTGAACAACTGCTCGTTATCCACAACGTCGAGGATCACATTCACCCTGAACACAAAGCGTGGCAGCTTTCTGTCCAAATTAACACCAATTCGCCGTGATTCATCATTATCCAAGTCCAACCGCTGCAAGAAATGCACCATGTATTTCGTCGCAAGCCTGTACGTAAAACCATACGTCAGCAGCCGGCTACTCAACACCGGAATCTCTTCGTAGTTCACAAACGTTCCAAACCGCGGCGTATGGTTGATCGTCCCATTCACACGCCACTGCACCACCTCATCAAACTCATTCCCCCAAGTCAGCTCACCCATCATCGCCACATTATCACTCACCATCCATAGCAATTCGCTATAGAAGTGACTCCCACCAATCGAATACTCCGGATGATAGTTGTAGTACCTCGGAATCCTGAACTCTGGGAATCCTTCATCCCATCGCTGTACATACCGAGCATCCCACATAATCCAATCCACATCCCGCCAACGCCCCGGCCCGCCACGCTTCGTCTGCAACGTATTTCTTGCACCAACCGCCACACCCGTACCTTGGTCAATTCGTTCAACGTCATAATCAAAGATTGGCAAATCCTGATCCTGAATCGTCGTTCCCACTGTCCAAATATTCATATAAGGCTCAAACACGTGACGAATACCATTCGTATTCAGCACCGGATTGCTCCGTGTTGTCCAAACCTTCGAAAACTCCGTATTAAGGCGGCCCCCGACCATCCCCCACAGCCTCACCGTATCGTTCGCACCATTCCCATCATTAAACTCTTCAAACGTCCTGTCGTACGCCGTCACGCGACCCACAACATAAGGCACAAAGTTCAACCATTCATTTATCTCCACAGGCATACTCAACTCATGCCGCGTATCAGCACGCAGCACATAGTTCGTCGGCACACCCAAACCCTCAATATAACTCTTAAACGTCTGGTTCGGCGGTATCCCGAAAATCTCCTCACTCGGCACCTGCTCAAAGCCGCGGCTTTCCGGCGTATCCGTTCCCGCCCTCACACGCATGCGGCTCAAACTCGATTGGCTATACCAATTCACCGTCTCATTAAACAACGTAAACGGAGCCGTCGTTGCCTGAATCTCTGGCAACTTGTCCACCACATATCCCGGTGCCTGCAAATACGTCAATTGAGGCGTAAAACTATTCAAATTCGTCTTCGCAACACCACTCACCAGCCAATTATCTTCATTCGTCTTTACATATCCACTCGCCTGATACTGCTGCGCTTCATACGCTTCTCTCGGGAAAAATTCCTCTAAGAACGTATTGTCAGAAACCCATGACGCCTGCAATGACAGCTCAATATTGTCCGGCAAATACTGCCTGTGCTTCCAAGTCTCAAACCCACGCGTATCACCACTACGATTCACATCTCGGCGCCCCTCACCTAAGACATCCTCACCACCATCAATCGGGATCATATAACTCTTGAATTCACCGTACATCGTCTCCGTGTCATAATCCGCATCCAATCCCAACGACAAATTATGTACACCCAAATACCCAAGCTTACCCACCGCATCAACATTCTCAGGCTTCTCCTTCCCGAAAAGCGAGAACATGTCCCAGCCCGTCTCAAAAAATAAACCAAATCGACTGTTAAAACCACCCCTCACATCACGCAACGGAACATCATAATACTCACCCGCTATGTACGGGAAATAAACCAATGGCGTCCCAAATACCTCGCCACGATTATGTTTCGATGCTAAGAAATACCGATCTGTACCACCCGGTGTTTCACGCCTGTCAATCGTCACCTCTCCCGCCGCAATCGCAAAGTGCGGTTCCCCAAACTCACTCGTTGTAAAACGCGCTTCCTCAGCATTCCAACTATTCGCACTAGTCTGCCTCAGCGCCTCCGCACGCACATACAACGGCAACTTCATCTGATCATCATACGTATACATCACCGCATCAAGCACCAACGCCTTATTCTCCATCAGATCGTAATAAACCCGCGGAGCTCGGATCGTATAATCACCATCACTTATCTGCACACTATTCTCAAGATAGATCCCCAAAATCCCCTTGCCCGCAAGCTCCCCGCCTACGCTCGCATTCACTTCGTCATCATCCCCGCCACGCAGCTTGTTCTCATCAATAATGATCACAGCCTTCTGTGCACGCAATGAAACCGACAAGCTTCTCGCATAGTCTTCATACGTCAGATCAACACCACCCAAGAACATT
The DNA here is from genome assembly GCF_007747445.1 of Poriferisphaera corsica. Classification (NCBI taxonomy): domain Bacteria; kingdom Pseudomonadati; phylum Planctomycetota; class Phycisphaerae; order Phycisphaerales; family Phycisphaeraceae; genus Poriferisphaera; species Poriferisphaera corsica. The sequence continues at coordinate 3,100,975 of NZ_CP036425.1, read as the reverse complement.
AATGCTCTCTGTCCCGAGCCCGGTTCCCCAATCTGTTGTGAGCTGAAAATCTTGATCGGCCCGTACGATAGCGATCCCTGCGCCGGTAAAATCGCTGGCTCAGGTGACGCCCCCTCTAACGCTCTGATCCGTTCTCTTCTTGCCGCCGCCACTTCCGGCTTCGCAATCGTCGCGATCTCACGATCTCCACTTTCAATCTCTTGTCTGCTGAGTACTTCATGCTCTAACTGTGCATTAGCCAATCGAATGAACTCTTTGTCTGCCTCCGAAATCTCCACACCCAATGCTTTGCGCCGCGCATTCCTGATCGCAAACTGCTCAGGGCTGAACACCGGCCGAAGTTTCGTTCTTTCCAACACCTGTTCTTGGCTCGCGTCATAACGCGCAAACCGCGTCTCCGCCTTCTCCACCAACTCACTTTTCTCAACACCTTCCTGCATCAAATCAGTCAGCAGCTTCATCTTCCCATATGAACTCACCGTCACCAGCAGTTTGCGTGCACTGGCAACCACTGGCCCATCCAAACTCCCCGGCACATTCCCCGGCGTCGCATGATCTAAATACACCGCAACGTGCTTAATCTCACGCCCCGGCAAGCTTTCCGTTGCCACCCTCACGACTGCACCCTTCGCCCGAAACGAATACGCGCCCACCCAAAATTTCACATCCTCCTCCAGCAGCAAAACCTGATTGCCACCTTCATTCCAGACCCGCGTTCGCTTCGCCGCCAGATTCACATCCAACGACAATACCGGCTCGCCTAATGGTGTGTTAGTCCTTACCCCATCAACGTACGGTGCTTCCAAATCACTAAATTGGCGTGCATCCAAATTCGTCGGCGCACCCAAGTCTTCCAACTCGCTGAACGATTCCTCATTTGGCTTCTTTTTCAGATCCCCCTCAACCTCATCAATCACACCTTCATATCGTCCCGGATCTTGCTGCGCATAGCAGATCTCCGCCAACTGTGGGGCGGTGACCATCAAACCTGCACTGCATAAACACATCCAAGCCGTTATATGCCGCTTTATCATCCTGACTGCGTCTCACTTCCTGCTGATTTCCTGAGCCAAACGTCCACGTCCCTTCCCCCACCATTTCTTTAATACACCTCAACCAAATACCCAGCCCGCCACTTCGCCAACAACCCAATCAAAACCTCATCAACACCCGCATCCATAGCTACTCAGACAAGCGACGATGTGATTCCGAAATCCTTATGGCACCTATCTTAAAAAAACCTAAGCAAAATAGATAATCCTTTCCGATTGCCCACAATCTATTTCTTCAGCAGCAATTTGCATCATGGCAATCAAACCGCGAAGCATGCTGAATTCTGATCATCCCAGCTTACCCTATAAAAACTCTTGCCGTAAATTCCCATCCCCACGTATCATGAACCAACCCATTCCAAAGCCCTCATCCCTCATTGAACCACTGCCCCTCCTAAACACATACCCGCCTCGCAAGAACTATAAAACACCTTGTTTTTCCGGGAAAAACAACATGCGTTCACGAACTCTTCGCAGACTATTGCTTTTCGTCGTTCCTTTGCTTTCGTGCGCGCCCCTCCTCGCAGCGCCTCAAGCAACATTACAAACAAATCAGCAGTTTTCCATCCACATGCCCGAGGAACGGCTCGAACGCATCGATCGTCTTGAATTCCCAACCTCCGACATCGAACAACTGCTTGTTTTTACCCCCATAATTCAGAAGCCGCAGTCAGATTCGCTAACTGAGCAGCAGCTATCTACTTCAGACATGCCGACGCTCACGAGAACGCAAACGCAGCAATTGATCGAATCAATGTCTGACCAGAAGTTTGGCTGCCGAATCTTTGATTTTAAGACCGAGAAATTTCAATCCGTCAGCCGATATCGCCGCGGTAACAAACTGAGACACAAAAAGTTATGGTCGTTGTTTCCTGATATGCCGCTGCCCGATTATTACCTTTCCGCCGTCAAAAACGCGCTTGCCTGGCAACTTCGTGCCGATCACCAACGACTCATACGAGTTGATACACCTCAAACCTTACGCACCTTTCAGAGTGAAGCTGCTCAAACCACCAACGATATATTGATCGACGATCCTGTCTTACCTCCGAACGCAACACACTATATTTTCAGTGTTTACGATTCACAGGACTTATTCAAACCCACTTTGATCAGCCGCTTTGAATTGCAGACCACCCTCACCAATCCTCAGATTACATTCTCAAATGACAGTGCATTCATCCTGACATTTGAAAACAGCAAACGTCTGGCAATGATCGAGTTACCGCAAGCGCCCCACATTGAACAAACCAACGTCAGCTACGATCGAATTTCTCGTGGGCAAAACCAAGTTGAACGTCTGGATTGGCCCGAGCCAGCCATGACGGTTGTCTCCTTCGAAAACGCACAACCCGAATTGCTCCATCAAGCGGAATCCAGAGAAAAACAGCCTCTGAAAGCTGAGGATATTTTCCAAGAAACCGCGCAATCCTCTGTCAATCAATCAGTTCCAAACAACCTTGCTAATGACTCAGTGCTTTCGCGTTTCTTCAGCGGGCAATTGCCGAGCCGTACGGTACTCACGAACACCGATTCAATCGCGATGGCGAGTCAGACTAATTTGCTCGAAGCGTCTGTGATTGTCGCTGAAAGTCATCAGCACGTAAGCTATGACCCATCAACCACCTACATGAGATTCACAAGCCTTGCTCCGCCCTTTGAACGCATCGGGATCATTGATCCGAAGATCACAACTCGGCGTATTTCAACGCGCAATGTGAAGTCCGTTGACCTCAGGTCGATTCATGGCCGATTTCTTGCCGCGACGATCGAGTACATGACTCCGCTGCACGCAAATAAGAAGCAGCTCATTATGCTGATCGATACACAACCCATTTCAAAGCGGCCAGAAGTGATCTGGGTTTCAGATTCGCAAGATGAACAAGTAAAAGTGGTTACGATCGATCAAACAGGGAGACGTGTGGCTTTCATTCGCGGCAACCGCATCGTTTTGGATCATCTCAAAGCGTATGAGTTGGTGGATGTGTCAGATGAGAGAGTGGGTGATGAAAAACCTGTGAAAAAACCGCGTGTCACAGAACCGTCTGACAAGGATCAGCCCATCGATATTCATGAAGATGCACGCCGCAGAGGTATGTTGCCCGTGCCAACGCGTTGATTTAATGACTTGATAATAAGTGATTTAAGCTAGGCTTTTGCTAATTCTCTTTGCGGATCAGTGTTGATCGGTGCAAGTTTGCCAGATCGGGTCCATGTGAGGACGTAGGCAGGGGGGATGTTATTGAAGATGACTTTGCGTTTTTGCATTTGCAAACCCATGTTTTTCATGCGTCTGCGGAATCGAATCGCAGTGGGAAGTGGGTAAGCATGCACATATTGAAACGTACGAAAGACCGTCCCAGGTTGCAGTAAGTCATTGAGCATACTGGTGATAGAGTCTTGCACTACGATGGGGAGTGAGGCAAATGGGAGACCGCAGACGATGCCGCCGATAGGTGGTAGTTTGGATTGGGAATGGTATGTGGGGAGGTGTTCCGCGGAGCCGTGCACGAAATTCATGTCAGGGAAGCGGTTACGGAGGATTTGGATGAAGTTCTCATCGCGCTCGATGCCGAGGTAGTGTGCGGGGCGGTTTTCGCGTTTAAAACGGTCGCTGAGTGCGTTGGTGAATGGGCCTGTGCCGGGCCCGAATTCCGCAATGGTATGTGTATCAGGGACTTGCAGGTCATCAACCATGGCTTTTGCGAGTGCGGGTGAGCTTGGAGCGATCGCGCCAACGTGCTTTGGATTGCGTATGAACGCGGCAAGGAATTTGATTTGATCGGAAAAAGCCATGCGGGAAGGATATAGGTGGGGTTTTGGAAAAGCAAGCTTGGCTGCGCGCACAGAATGGAAAAACTTAGGATTTATACTGATCAAAAATACGTTGGTTTTGCCCAAAGTTTGGTGAGAAGCGGGTAGAGAATGAGTCGAAGTGTCGCGTTATAACACAAAGACGCTGTGGATTGTGTCGGGAAAAGTCGCTTTTGTGCGCGCGTGAAGATTTTTTGTGACAAACGGCAGATTTGGCATGTGGCGTGCTGTTGGCACCAACGGGTTGCCGGGTGCTGATTTGGCAAGGCCGTGTTATGTTGTGGTTGGTGTGATGTTGTGCCAAAAATTGGACAAAGAAAGTGTAAAGGTTCGGGTTATGAATCGATTGATGTGTTTGCTTGTGTTGATTGCGATGGGTTTAAGTTTTGGTTCTGAGGTGTGTTGGGCGGATGAAGGGTTGGGTGGTGAAGATCGTGTTGGTGTGTATGAGAAGTTGGACTGGCTGGCGATTCCCAAGCCAGCGCGGGTGATCAGGATGATTCGGCCGAGCACACAGGGGGAGATTGTTGTGCAGCAAACATTGAGTGGATTGTTGGCTTTGCAGGGGCGAGAGCGCGGTGCGTCGTGGGATGGGTTATGGATCGAGTTTGGGATTGAGGTGTATGAGGAGTGGTTACAGATTTGGGCCGAGCGAACGGGGGCTGCGATTGAGGAAGGCGAGCAAAGTGTTTGGGATTTGATGCGGCGTTATCACGAAGCGGGTTTGGTGAAGGGGTATGTGCTGTATTCAGAAACAAAGACAGTAGCGACGGCAGAAGATGCTGGGGATTTGTCGGTGAATATTGCGACGGGGTTGTGCGGGGTTTTGAATGCGGTTGCGGTGGAGGCGGGTGATGAATCGCGGGTGAAAGCGATGGGTTTGCAGCGACTGGTGGATTGTCGGGATAAGGATATGGGTTGGTTGTATGAGCGGTATGGTGATTGGTTTGATCGAAAGTATTTGATGATGCTGCCGCCGGATCTGCATACGAGCCGGGCGATGGGAATTACGAGTAGAGCGATGATCGGTATTGATACAAATAAGGGAGGAATGCATGAAGCATTGAAGCGAGCGGAATCGGGTGGGATGATGTTTGGTTGGGGATTGAATGAGGAGAGTGTTTTTGTTGAGGCTTGTTCGAAGGTTGGTATGCGTGTGTCTGCGGCGAATCATTCGTTGAATATGCCGATTCTTGCGTCGGGGGCATTGAAGATTGAGGATGTATTGCGGGTTGATGAGGTTGAGCGTGCTGAGGCGGTTGTGGATGAGGCGGGGAAGCATTACGTGGCATTTATGATGAGTGATGGGGATAATTTGTGTTGGATGATGGGCGGGTTTACGTCGGATGAGAAATGGTATGGCGCGAAGAACCGGGGAGCGATCCCGTTTGGTTGGGGGATGTGTAGCCGCGATTTGCTTGAGGCGAGCCCGGCGGTATGGCGGCAGAATATTGAGCGATTAAAGGAGAATGAGACGGTGGTGGATCAGAATGGGGGCGGTTATTTTTATGTGGATCGTATGCCGCGCAAAGGGGTAGAGAAATTGGCGAAGCGTTTTGCTAAAACGTCGGCAGTGACGGGTGTTGAGCATGTGGGGTTGTTCTCACAGAGATGGGATTCCGAGGCGGCGAAGCGGAGTTATGAGATCTATGCGAAGGTGAATGCGGGGCTGAAGGGGATTTTTGCGGTGCAGTATTCGCCGTATGCGGCGGGGCAGGGTCGTGTGATTTTTGTTGGAGGTGAAGCAGGGGTTAAGAGGGGTATTAAAGAAGGGAAAGAGAGGGGGATTGTGCCGGTGTTGTCGTCGCTAACGTCGATATGGAAGTTGCCGTGGGAGAATGAGTATGAGGGGTCGCCGAAGCATGTGGCGAAGACGATTGAGGCGTGGGCATCGAAAAAGAAAAAGCGAGGATGGGAACGGTTTACTTGGGTGTCGGTGCATGCGTGGAGTGATTTTGGTGGTGGTGTTGCGGGGTATGAGGCGGCGGTGCGGTGTGCGGCGTTATTGGGTGATGATGTTGAGGTGGTGTCGCCGAGGCGTTTGGTTGAGATGTTGCGGGATGCGAAAAAGAGGGAGACGCGGTGAATGGGGTGGGTGAGATAATTTGGGAAATGGGGGACGCAGGACGATAAGGTAGGAGTGATGAATGTACGATGGGCTGTGATAGGTTATGGGGTGTTTTTGGGGATCGGCTTGCCGTGGTATTGGCGGTGGGTGGGGGGTGGTATGGATGTCGTTTTTGGGGTGCCGATGTGGGTGTTGGTGAGTGTGCTGGCGGCTACAGGATTGGCGGGGTGGACGGTTTGGGTTACCTATACGCTGTGGACTAATCAGGCATTAGATGATGAGGTGGGCGAGTCAGAAGATTTGAGGAGGGGCGGCTGATGGGAGGTGTGAATCAAGGTGGGTATGGTGTGGGCGGGGTTGTGTTTATGGTGGCGTATCTGCTGTCGCTGCTGTTGGTTGGGTATTGGGGGTATTTGAAGCGAGGCGAGAAGACGCTGAGCGATTTCTATCTGGGCGGGCGCGGGGTTGGTTTTTTTGTGTTGTTGTTTACGCTGTATGCAACGCAGTACAGCGGTAATACGTTGTTTGGTTTGGTTGGGGGTGCGTATCGTGAGGGATGGGTTTGGTTACAGTTTGTTTACATTATGATGATGGTGGTGGTGTTTTATTTGTTGTATGCGCCGAAGTTGTATCCGTTGGCAAGGCGAGAGGGGTTTGTGACGCCGAGTGATTATTTGGAGATGCGGTATGAGAGTCGCGTGATGAGTTTGGCGGGGTCAGTGGTGATGTTGTATGCGCTTGGAAATTTTATGCTGGCGCAGATGACGGCGATGGGGAGGGCGTTTGAAGGAGTGTTGGGGGATTGGGGCATGATGGAAACAGGTGCGAATGCGGGGATCGGTTGGACGTTTTTGTTGGGAGTGGTGGGGCTGGCGCTCGTGATGTTGATCTATGAGACACTGGGCGGGTTTCGTGCGGTGGCATGGACGGACATGATTCAGGGGTTGGTGATGCTGTGCGGATTTGGTGGTGTGATGGTGTTGATTGTTTGGAAGTTTGGTGGGATGGGCGCTGTGACGGAACGGATGATGTCGGGAGATATGATGGATCAGTTGAAGGTGCTGCCGCCGGGGGTGAGTGGGAATCTGAGGTGGATGAGTTATGTGCTGGTGGCGGGGATTGGGGCATCACTATATCCGCAGGCAATTCAGCGGATTTATGCGGCGAAGCAGGTTGCTGTTTTGAAAAAAAGTTTGTGTGTGATGGTGTTTTTGCCGCTGTTTACAACGCTGGTAATGGTGGTGATTGGGGTCTATGCGACGGATAGGTATGAAGGCCTGAGCGGGGCGAGCGCGGACAAAGTTTTTGCGGTGATCTTGGGTGATATACAGGGCAGCGGGTTTGTTGGATATTGTCTGTCGGTTTTGCTGAGTGGTGCGGTCGTGGCGGCGATTATGTCGACGGCTGATTCGGCGCTGCTGACGATGTCGAGCATGATTACGAAGGATTTTCTAGGGAAATATGACTTAAAAGAGGCAACGTTGATGAGGATCGGGAAGGTGACAGCATGGGTATTGGTGGTGTTGCTTGGGGGGGGTGCGTTACTACTTGAGGCGACTGATTTAGATTTAACGTTGATCGATTTGCTGGATTTGAAATTGGAAGGGTTGGCGCAGCTTGCTCCCGCGTTCATGTTGGGGATGCATTGGAAAGGGCTTCGCTCGGAGGGGGTGTTGGCTGGGCTTATCGCGGGGTTGGCTGTGATGCTGGCGCTGCGGGTCATGCTGGAGGATGGGCGGCTGTTTGATGTACATGCTGGGTTGTATGGGTTGGCGATGAATGTGTGTGTTGCTGTTGGGGTGAGTTGGATCTTGAATCGGTCTAATGGAAGGTTAGTCGGTTGATGATTGATCGGGATCTTGTTCAATGGGGAATGGGATGTGTGATGCGCCGAGGATGCCAAGGGTTCGCGGGTCTTGGATGTAGGCTACGATGTTGGTGTTGATGGGTTTAGCGTCATTGGGGAGATTGATGACGAGCTCGCCGTCGAGGTGCTGCTCGGAGAATGGGATGGTGTTGTAAGTTCGGACAACAGCGCAATGGGGGAGGCTTTTTCCTGCGTTTTCGCCTGCTTCTACTTTGGTGGTGATGGCGTCTTCGGCAGAGGCGATGAGGAGGTTGAGGCGATAGCTTTCGGGATCGTAATTGGGGAGCGGCATGATTTTGAATGAGACGAGTGTTTTGTCAGAATTTTTAGGGTTTGTTTGCGCGGTGAGGCTTATCTGGAAATTAGGCATGGTTGTAAGAGCGACTTTGATTTGGCGATTGGCGAGTCGTTGGTTTGATCCGACGAAGCCGTTCATGCCGTTGACGATCATTTGAGGGGTGTAGACGGTGGAGGCGTTCCAGGCGCGGGCGTATTGGCGTTGGAGTTCAGAGAAGTTGTGCGATGAGAATGGATCTTTCCAGCCGAGGTGGTCCCAATAATCGACATGGAAAGAAAGGGGGTAGAGGGGGCGATTTTTTTTCTTGGCGTTGTCGGCGAGTTGCTGAAGAAGCGCGTCGGCGGGTGGGCATGAGGAGCAGCCTTCTGAGGTGAAGAGCTGGACGAGGGCGAATGGGGCGGGAGAGCCTTCAGTGGTGGAGGTGTAGACGTTGGACCGGGCTGGTGAAGGGGGACGCTCTTCTTGTTTTTTAGGGAGTTCATCGGAGCCGGGTGAGGATTTGGGATCGATGTGGGAGTTGTAGTTGTTGGATGCGTTGTGAGAGGAGCGTGATGAAGAAGTTGGGGATGAGGTGGATTCTCCTGCGGTGAGGTTTGGGGAGGCGATGAGGAGCGTGAGAGAGGTGATCAGGAAGGCGGCGGGCAGGAGAGGGAGTATGTAACGCATCTGGTGGCTCCTATGGATGGAGAGAGAGTAAGACTGGACCAGTGCTTAATTGTTGGGGAGATGGTTTTATTTCGCCTTGAGGATTTGGGGGTGGTGGGATGAGGGGAGGAGCGGTGTTATTGGGGCGTATGGGAGGTGAAACGCTTGGGGATTAAATGAGCGATGAGGTTGTAGAAGCCAAGAGCCGCGAGGGGGATGGTCAGCGGGAGGTAGCCGTCACGGAAGCGGGGGGAGCCGTAAAAGATGAGTGTGGTGAACAGGAGTGAGAGCAGGATCAGCAGGGTGATGATGGTGAGAGGTGTGGGAGGGGATTTTAGAAGTGCGGGGATGGCGATGAGGATGAGGAGGAGTGTGATGAGCCAAGTGGATTCAAAGGCGAGGGCGGTGGTTTTGTTTTCGGTGATCGGCCACGTGTAGAAGGGGATGATGAGGTGTGCGATTTTTTTAATTGAGAGCTTTGCGATGAAAGCGGGGTTGTTTTTGATGAAAGTAAGGGCGTTGTTGTGGGCTTGTTGATCGGTTTGTACTTCGTTACCGGTGAGTGGAGAGACTTCGGCGGAGAGGCGGGAGGTGGGGAGCCATGAGCCTTGGTGGATGGAATCGTTGATCAGGAGTTTGTTGTTGGCGCCCCAGAGCGTGTGGCCAACGTTTGTGGCGAGGGCGGGTTTGTGTAGTTGGATGGTGTTACGGATGACCCACGGGGCGAGGATGAGCATGAGGGCGAGTAGGTGAGTGGCGGCGGGTTTGAGGATGGGTGCAAGAGACTGCTCGTGTCTATGCGACAGATAGGCGAGGTAGACGATGTAGATTGAGAACAGTGGATATGCGAAGATGAGCTGGCCACGAGAGAGGATGGCGAGACCTGCGGAGAGGCCAGCGGTGAGATGAAGGGACAAAGTAGGTTTGATGTTGTGTTGCTGATTATGAATAGCGGCAAGAGTGAGGGCGAGGGAGAGTGCGAAAAAAAAGATGAAGGGCGTTTCGGAGACGAAGTGGAGAGGGTAATAGGCGTGGGCTGGGCAGAGCGCGAGCGCAAGTGCGGCGATGAATGCGATGAGTTTGGGTTTGAATGCGTAGCGGCAGATGAAGTAGATGGGGATGATGGTGAGCGAGGAAAGAAGCGAAAGCCAAATGCGTGCGACGGCGAATGAGCGGCCAAAGATGAGGTATGGGGGGAGGAGGGTGAGAGATGTGCCGGGCGATCGGCGGGCGGTGGGTGAGTCGTTGGGAAGTGTGTAGCCTTGGCCGGTTGCGAGGCGATGGGCGAAGAGTTCATAGTCGAGTTGATCGGGTTGAGCGCCGGCATCAGGCGGGGAGGTGAGGCCGACGAACTGGTGGGTGAGGGCGATGCGAATGGTGAGGGCGAGAAGTATGATGAGCAGAAGTGTGATGAGGGTGAGCCAACGTGATGATTGGGCTGGCGAGGATGAAGTGAGCTTGGGTGATGTCGTGGCTTGGGTGCGCATAATGAATCTCGTTAAGTAGGTGGACTTAAAGAGATTATCGAACGAGTGGATTGTGATGGGGTAGGGGCGCGTTGGGCGTCCGGTAATGCAAAGAGTCGGGGTGGTGGATGAGCGTATGTCAGGTGAGGTTAGTTGATCGAGGGTGAGATTTGAGAATCAGACAAAGCTGATGATTGCGATTGCGGGGCGTGTTCATCTTCGGGGTCATGGCGGTTGGTGGGGGAAAGGACCACGATCTGCCAGAAGTCAAAGAGTGAGATTTTGTAATGGTAGAGGGTGTGGAGTTTGGAGTCTTCGAGGCATTCATCGAGTGGGAGGTCGGAACGCCAACCGATTTTGAGGAAGAATGGATTGAGGATGTGCTCCCACCATCCAATGAAGGGGTTGGCGGATTGGAAGTGGTTGAGGATGACGATGCGGCCTGTGGGTTTGATGAGGGTTTCGGCCCAACGCAGGAGCTTGGCGGGTTCGGAGACCACGGAGATGGTGTGGGTGATGATGATGTGGTCAAAGGATTGCGGGGCGAAGGGGGGGAACATGGCATCACCCTGAACGAGTGAGCAGTGGGTGAGATTATTTTCTTGTATTTTTTCGGCTGCTTTTTCGAGCATGCCGCCGGAGAGATCCATGCCGACGACGGTACAGTTTTTGGGGTAGTGGGGGAGCGTCATGCCGGTGCCGACGCCGATATCGAGGATGAATTCGCCGGGCTTGGGTCGGATTTGTTTGACAGCGTGTTTTTGTCGTGAGTGAACGAGTTGGCCGAAGGTGTGATCGTAGAAGGAAGCCCAGAGGTCGTAGAGCTTTGCAGAGTAGCGTTCCTTCATATTGAGTTTTTTAGGCATGGGGTGAATCTCTGTAGTGATGGTCGGGTCGAATCATGAGGCAGGTTGATTGGCGAGATCTGTCGCGGTTTGAATGATCTGTGGTGCGACACCACCTTGCATGAATTCGGAGGCCAAATTGCCTTGTTTATCGTAGATCAGAATAGCGGGGACGACGAGGTCGTTCCAGTTTTCCCCCATGGCATCCACGATGGATTCCTGGATATCGGAGGTGGGTGCGATGTATGCGTCTTGAAGTGCATGGTTTTTGTTGAGGAAATCAATGGCTCGCGAGCGGTATGGCTCGATATTGGCGTCGAATGAGACGGTGATGAGGCGGACTTTCTGTTGATCGACGAGGGGTTGCAGGCCTTGATGGATTTTGGGGAACATTTCGATGCAGGGAACGCACCAGGTGGCCCAAAAATCGACAACAACTACCTGATTCTTGGCGGCGGCATTCTTGATGATCTCTTGCAGGCCTTCAGAGGAGATGTCAGGGAGCTGATTTTCAGTTTTAGCGGGTTGATCAAGCAGTTCGGGCGGAACGCCTTTGGCAGAATCAGCTTGCGATGGTTGGGATTCACCTGAGCAGGCGGTAAGTGTGAGGGTTGATATTAGCAATACACAAAGTGATAAGTATTTATTAGTAAATCGTTTGTGAAATTTCATCGTTCGCTCTCCTTGGAAAGAGCAGGGTAAAATATCGACCTGAAAGATATCGGGCCGCGTGGGGTGATTAGTTGATAAACCAGCGGTTGGGGGGATGTTATTCCGTGAAATGACAGGTGAGTTTAAGGATGAGGTGGAAATGAGATCAACAAAGGGAGATGGAGAGGATCGTTGGGGAGGTTGGGGCTATTGAAATTGGGGAAAGTGTGGGTGTTCGCCTGTGATGGGTGAATGGGGTAGGATTTTGGTATGAAGCTGATTGTTAATGGTGAAGAAAAAGTAACGGATGTCACGACGGTTCGTGGGCTGGTTGTTGAGTTGGGTTTGGGTGAGCAGCCGGTTGCGGTGGAGGTGAATAAGGTCGTTGTGCCGCGTCGTGAGCATGAGGCAAAAGAATTGAATGAGGGGGATGTGGTGGAGTTGGTGACATTGGTGGGTGGTGGGTAAGTCAGCGGGTTGGGATGGGGATTGTGGGATGAGATCAAACACGATTAAGGATATCAAAATGAGTGAAGTAAAAAGCGATGTATTTGCAGATAAAGAATTGGTGGTGGGTGGCCGCGTGTTGAAATCCCGGCTGGTTGTGGGGACGGGGAAGTATGCGAACTATGAACAGATGCAGGATGCACTTGAGGTTTCTGGTGCAGATGTGATTACGGTTGCGGTGAGGCGTGAGCGGTTGTTGGATTCGGAGGGGCGTTCGCTGTTGGACTTCATTGATACGGATAAATACACGATTTTGCCTAATACTGCGGGCTGCTTTACAGCAGAGGATGCGGTGCGTGTATCGCGATTGGGCCGCGAGATTTTGGATCAGATTGATAATCCGGGTAAGGACTGGGTGAAACTTGAGGTCTTGAACGACAAGAAGACATTGCTGCCTGATCCTGTTGGGACGCTTGAAGCGTTGAAAGAATTGGTGGCTGACGGGTTTAAGGTGCTGTGTTATACGAGTGACGATCCTGTGATGGCTTGCAAGCTGAAGGAAGCGGGTGCTGCGAGTGTGATGCCGGCCGGTTCGCCGATTGGGTCAGGGCAGGGCGTGCTGAATCAGAACAATATTCGGATCATTTTGGAGTTGCTTAAAGAAGGTGATGAAGATTATCCAGTGATCGTAGATGCGGGTGTTGGCACGGCAAGCGACGTGATGATTGCGATGGAATTGGGAGCGGATGGTGTTTTGTTAAACACGGGTATTGCGCATGCAAAAGAGCCGATACGGATGGCTCGAGCGATGAAAATGGCGCTGCAAGGTGGGCGTGATGCATATTTAGCGGGGCGTATTGATAAGAAGCTTTATGCGACTGCGAGCAGTCCGTGGAGTGGTGTCATTAGTTATATCCCGGGTGAATGACACTGTTTATAAGATGTTATTGGGGTGGATGGGGGTATTGTGGAGTTAATTGAGGGGGATTGTGAGGGTGGAAAATGATAAAATCTTGCGTTTTAGAGACCGTGAGAATACAGCCACTGTTTTTAATTCGCTATGATGGTGTCGATCCCTGAGGGTATAGCAAGAGGTGTGAGCACATGGACGAAATCAAGAAGAATTATGAAGAATGGGCCACCAAGTATGATGGACAGGAGAACAAAACGCGAGATTTAGGCGAACAGGTTCTAGAAGAATACGAAGATCTGTTCGAGGATGCGGTGGTTTTGGAATGCGGTTGTGGCACTGGCCACAAGACGCAATGGATTGCTGATCGCTGCCTGAAGGTTGTCGGTGTGGACTTCTCTGAGAAGATGCTTGAGATTGCTCAAGAGAAGGTCAATGGCGAGCACGTTGTGCTTCTGCAGCAAGACCTGAATGATGAGTGGATGGTCGAGGATGGCGTTGTGGACGTGATCGTCTTCAATCTGGTACTCGAGCATATTGAGAACGTAAAGCACGTTTTCAAGGAAGCTCACCGGGCGCTCAAAGATGGTGGCGGCATGCTGATCGCTGAGTACCATCCAGACAAGCAAGCTCAAGGCAAGGGCGCGACTTATGTGAACGATGAAGGTGAGCAGGTTGCGTTGCCGACATATCCGCATACAGAAGATGAATTTGCTAAGGCTGCTGAAGGCGTTGGTTTTGAATTTGTCGAACTGAATGACTGGAAAGCAGACGATGATGAAGAGCCGCGTTTGCTTTCAATGCTGTTTGTGAAGTAAGCAGCAAATAGATGAATAAAATAAAAACTGCGAGCGTTTATAGCTCGCAGTTTTTTTATGCAATTGATGTGTGTCCGGGCTTACTTGCTCATTGCGATGACAGGAGCGGCTTGATTTGGTGTGTGATCAATTGTGGATGTGACATGCGTGGGTGTTTGAATTACTTCTGAGGTTGGCTGAGGTACGATCTCAGTTTCAATTGTGGCATCTCCTTGCAGGATTGAGAAGTCGGCTAGGAGAGCATAGATGCTGATGACGAGGATCACGAGTAAGACAGCAACGGGCTTTGCAAAACGCCAAGGCGTCATGTCGACCGCGCCGGAATCTTCTAATGTCCAAGGCGTCTTAAGCGGTGCGATGGCACCGATGATGAGCATGAGGACAACGAGAATAGCGAAGACGAGGCCGATGAAGTGGAAGTTGTGTAGGTATGTTTGAAGGAAGGTTGAGGCTGGCTCGAAGAAGTAACCGATTGAGAACATGATCAGACCAACAACGAGTGCAACCTTAGCTGCGATTGGCGGGTTGCGCTTGGTGAGCAGGCCAACAACGACAACAGCAAAGATGGGGATGAAGTAGATGGCGTTCATCTTTTGGAGGTAGCCAAAGATGCTGTCTTGGCCTTGCAGGAGGCCGGCGCCGATCATGGCAGCAATCGCGATGATCCAGCCAAAAACTTTACCTGACTTAACGACGGTCTTTTCGTTGGCGTTGGGGCGGAGTGTATTTTTGTAGAGGCCGAGTGAGAAGAGGGTGCAGGTTGCGTTGAGTGCGGAGTTGAAGGATGAGAGGATGGCGCCAACAAGGACGGCTGCAAAGAAGCCTGTGAGTGGAGCAGGGAGAACCTTGCGAACGAGCATGCCATAAGCATCGTCTTGTGCGATACCTTGACCTGCGAAAAGATAGGCCGCGATGATACCGGGGAGGACGAGGTAGATCGGGCCGAGCAGTTTAAGACCGCCTGTTAGAAGAACACCTTTTTGACCTTCTTTTAATGATGATGCGCCAAGTGTACGTTGAATAATTTGCTGGTTGGTACACCAGTAGAAGAGGTTGAGGAGGATGACGCCGGTGAAGAGTGTGTCGAAAGGCGTATCGTGCGTTGCCGCACCAATGGAGTTGAATGTGCTTGGTGGTGCAGCCTCTTTAAGTATTTGGAAATTCTGAAAGATGTTGCCGTCAGAAACAGCTTGCAGGCCGAAGATGACGATCATGAAACCGCCGACCAGTAGACCGAGGCCGTTAATGGTGTCGGAGACTGCGACAGTACGAAGGCCGCCCCAGAGCGCATAGATTGAGCCGATGATACCGATGATGAAGATGAGAAGCCAAAGGTTTACGGAAGCACTTTGTATGCCGGTGATCTCGGCGATATTGAGCATGCCCACAAGGCCTTTCGCACCCGAGTAAAGAATGATCGGCAAGAGGATGAGAGCATATGCACCTAAGAAGATCAGATTCGTTATGGTGCGCGCGCCGCGATCGTAGCGTTTTTCAAGGAATTCAGGCACAGTTGTGATACCAGCTTTGAGAAAGCGTGGTAAGAAGAAGGTGGCCATGAGCGCGAGTGCGACTACGGCAATCACTTCCCACGACATGACGGAGATGCCATCACGGAATGAAATACCGTTCAGGCCGACCATCTGTTCTGTCGAGAGATTGGTTAGAAGTAATGAACCTGCAATCACGGGGAAGGTCAATGATCTGCCGCCAAGAAAGTAGCCTTTTGAACTAGCGTGATCATCTTTATGAGTAATGAACCACGTAATGATTGCTACGAGAGCTGTAAAAAAAATGAACGAAATAATTGTTAGCATTTGACCCTACTTTCAATGTGTGAGTGCTGTGAACAAACATGTGATTGCAGCAATAAAAAATATGAGCAGAAAAAATGAATACAGGCTACAGATCAACCTTTGGCAGAATATTTCAGCGGTATAAGTTCGTCAAGGTGTCACTGTATGAGATGATTGGGAAGATAGAAGCGGCGTGTTAACTCGTAATAAGAAGCATATTTGCATGTTTGTTGAATATGGATTTTGTCCATACCAAGAGACCAACACAGCATCTCATTAATACCACGCAAGATAGCATGAAAACCACTTATAATGTCTGTAAACCCAAGTCTTCTTTTTTTGAGATTGTGCTTGACGGAAAGAGCGCAAAATATTGCTTAATAATTATGGGTTAATACTTAGAAATGTAAACCGATTATGTCGCAAAAAAACAGCTAAAGTTTGGACTAAATTATCTGCCATATCTACTAAATAAATTAGTTGTGATCACCATGTCTCAACACGTTTTTTGAGTTGCGTGATGAAGTTCTTCCAAACAACCTCTTCTTTTTTAGTTGCATCAATGACGAGATATTTATCTGGGTTAGCTTCGGCTTGGTCGAGGAATCCTTGCCGTACATTGCGATGGTAGTCTGCACCCTTAAGCTCCATGCGATCAGAGAACAGGGACATTTGTGTGGTTTCGAGATGTTTCTTTCGCTTGGATTTGCCGACGAGTCTGTGCTGTGCGGTCAGTTCGTCGACATCGAAGATGACCGTTAGGTCGGGCCAAACGTCTTGAAGCGCAAACTCACCGACGGCCATAATGTCAGACGGATCAAGGCCGCCCGCAGCACCTTGGTACGCGAGTGTGGAGGATATGAATCGGTCGACGAGGATCAGTTGCCCGTCCATCATTGAAGGCTTGATGCACTCTTCCGCAAGCTGCGCGCGTGAGGCCATATAAAGCAGCATCTCACAGCGGAGCACCATTTCATCGTTCGCGGGATCGAGCAGGATTTCTCGGATTTTTTCGCCAATGGATGACCCGCCAGGCTCACGGACTTCGCAAGTCTCGATGCCATTGTCATGCACAAATTCGGATAGGCGGCGAAATTGCGTAGATTTCCCGGATCCATCCGGGCCGTCAAAGACGATGAATCGGGATCGGAGGTTGTAAACCCATTTGCTTGAAGCGTCCTTCTTCTTGCTCTTACTCATACTAACAAGGATATCCGAAGTTTTTAGCTGTTGCAGGCGGGAGCGAAATGAGCCTCCGAATGTGGAATTTATCGCATGATTCGACTGGAAAACAGGAAAAATAGGCAAGTAGTGAAGGTTTTAGTGCAAGATTTGGGGGTGGATGTTGGGCCTGATGCTCCGGTAAATATGGCAAAAGAGCCTGGCGAAGCGTACGAATAGGCTTGGCCAAGCTCTTTACCCGTGGTTGGACCCCCTGCACCACGATACAGGTACTACTGAATCACTTATATGAATCGAACAACTAAATTCGAGCAAAAACATACGCTCGATATGCAACTGGTGGGTGTGTCGTGAACGTCATTTTACGCAAAATCACCGCAAAAGCCGAGACATCAACCGAGAGGGACGACTAGATCATCGAACGAATCAGATATTCACAATGTATGGGGATGTGGCTCAGGCATGGGGGGAGGCTAGATGCGACGCCAAGTTGCCTGGACTCTCGAGGCAGGGAGAATCTATGAACCGGGAACAAACTTTCATCCTTGTTGGTAGTTTTAATCGGACGTGAACCTGGGATATCATGAATAATTTTGCAAAAAATTGCGTTTTTATCGGCTGTCTCAAGTCCACTTCATAACTTCTCCGTCACACACCATTATTG
This sequence comes from Poriferisphaera corsica, assembly GCF_007747445.1. Classification (NCBI taxonomy): domain Bacteria; kingdom Pseudomonadati; phylum Planctomycetota; class Phycisphaerae; order Phycisphaerales; family Phycisphaeraceae; genus Poriferisphaera; species Poriferisphaera corsica. The sequence continues at coordinate 3,083,452 of NZ_CP036425.1, read as the reverse complement.
GCGAACAAAACTGGCTATTTTAACGTTAGTTGTTATGACCCACGTGAATATCGCTACGATATATTGGTGGCCAATAACCGATGCGATCTGCTCAAAACACGCATCAAAAGGAATGTGAGTGATTTTGTATGAGAGATGAGTATCTGAAGCCTTACCGTAAGGCTGCTCAACAATGTGGAAGTGATTTCGGCGTTACGCTCTGGGCTAACGAGAAAACCCAGCGTCTGCGATTTCAGGTATTCACAGAAATGTGTTATATGGCAGGCAAGCGTGTGCTTGATGCAGGCTGCAGCCGCGGCGATTTGGCGGCCTATCTCATAGAACGTGAACTCCATTACGCACATTACACCGGCATTGACGGTATTGAAGATGTCATTCAATTTGCTCAAAATCGTAAGCTGGGCAATACCACCTTCATCGCCGGTGATTTTGTGGCAGACGGCTCTCTGTTCAAGCAAAATGACCCTCAAGTCATCACAATCTCCGGCACACTCAACACCATGAGCGATAAGGAAGCGTTACGCGTTCTCGATGCTGCATGGAATGCCACCTCACAAACGCTTCTCTTCAATTTTCTCTCGGACCGTGTGAGCAAAGATGCGCCCAAACAAGGTTGGCCCGCTCGTCGTCTACCCGCTCTAAAGCTTCTCGATTGGGCGCTCAGCGAAACGCCACTCGTCAGCTATCGGCAGGATTATTTCCCCAACGGCCATGATGCAACCATCATGATGGCGAAGCAGCAGCCACAATAACCAAAAATTCTTTACAGGGGCAACCCGTTTCACTCAACAGGAATGATTTTATGAATAGGTCTATTCAGGTGTTAGTTACCGTCGGTTTGCTTTCTATCGGCGGCATGCTGGGGCATCACTTCAGCTCAAACAGCAACTCACAGCAACGCTCAATGTTCACTCAATCCGCCGTTGCAGCTAGCGATGAGCTTACGCAATCCGAAACGCTGAGATCGGATGAACAGTACGTTGTCAATCTTTTTAAAGAAGCATCCGCGGGCACCGTACACATCAATACGATGGGACGCAGAGTCGATCTTTGGACAAGGCGCGCATACGAAGTCCCCCAAGGATCGGGCAGCGGCTTTATCTGGAGCAAAGATGGGATCATCATCACCAACTATCATGTGATTAGGCAAGCCACATCCGCCAAAGTCGTTCTCAATGACGGTACGGAATACAAAGCGGATTTGCTCGGTGTATCGCCCAACCATGACCTTGCCGTTCTGAAAATCGACACTGAAGGTGAATCGCTTCCTACACTTGAACTCGGGCTAAGCGAGAATCTTCAAGTTGGGCAGGATGTTTTTGCGATCGGCAACCCCTTTGGTCTTGATCAGACGCTCACCACGGGCATCATCTCCGCGCTTGGCCGTGAAATACGCGGTGCCGGCGGTATGCCCATTGACGGGGTGATCCAAACGGATGCGGCTATCAATCCCGGCAATTCTGGCGGCCCACTGCTCAACAGCCGTGGCAAAGTCATCGGCATCAACACCATGATCGTAAGCACCAGCGGGTCAAGTGCTGGCATCGGTTTTGCTGTTCCTATTGACACGGTTCAGCGTGTCGTTCCTCAAATCATTGAGACCGGTAAATATCAGCCGGCGCAGCTCGGGATTGCCGTCGATCAACGTGTTAATATTCAGATACAACGACGGCTTGGCATTGAAGGTGTTGCGGTTCTTGCAGTCAAAGAAGGCAGTACGGCTGAAGCAGCGGGTCTGACCGGCCTTGTCCGTAAACAGGGCAGGGTGCAGATTGGCGATGTCATCACCGCAATCAATGGTGAACCCGTTAAAAACGTTGGCGATTACATGCAGATTCTCGACAAACTGAAAGATGGCGATGTCATTCGTCTAGATATTCAACGTGAAATTGAGATCGTTGAGATTGAAGTTGAGTTAGAGTAAATCGTCTTGAAATTGAACACAAAAACGAACCTCCATCTTGATGATGGGGGTTTTGTTTTGTTAAATTCTATTCATTGATTAGTGCCGTGTGATAACAACACCCGCGGTATGTCCACCAAATCCAGCTGCAAATGCGGCATGCGAGCCTGTTCTGGCAATCGTTTTCTGTTCTGCTGTGATATGCAGAGGTGCATCGTCAACCTGAAGTGGTTGATCAATCCAAGGCATTGGCGGCAATTTGCCTGTCTGCAAGCTCAGCCCCGCCGTCACAAGTGAAACCAACCCCGCTGCGCCTAATCCGTGCCCTAACGCGCCCTTGATCGCATATAGCGGTATTTTGTCTTGATTATGATCAGTCTGCTTCAATGCATGGGTTAGAGCAGCCAGTTCAGCCGGATCATGATCAGGCGTTCCAGTCGCATGTGGATGAATTACGTCGATTTGCCGCCCCTTAAACATTTTTTTTGCAACATGAGCGAGTTCCGGCATGGTCGGGTTTGATCGGATCATGTCATACCCTGCCGCGCTGATCCCCGTATCCGTTAGCTCAATCTCACCTGCTTTTGGTTTTTCACCCGGCTTCAATCTCCGTAACACAATCGCCGCGCCAAACTCAGACAGCATAAACCCACCACGTTTTTCATTCAGCGGCGTCTGCCGGTAGTCATCCACTGTTGTTTTCGCTAAAACACCCAGCCGCTTATACGAGTAAATAAACTGCGGTGTTAGTGCTGCCTCTGCTGTCAGAATCATACAAGCATCCGGCAATTCCGACCGATGCTGCAAATCGTTCCTCGCAAAGTGTAATGCCGTCAGCGAAGACGCGCACGCTGCGACAGTATGCGATACCGGCCGAATTTTGAGTCGACGTGCCAAGTGGTAATTCAAATACTGTTGTGGCCCCATCGCTACCGCCAATGGGTAATCAAAACCCGACTTGCCCATTGCAGCGGTTGAATAGACTTCAGGATATTTCCGTTTCCCGCTCAGAAGCACCCCGTCATCGTGTGATTTGGTTGCCTTAGCCAGCGCATGTACCGCACCTTTTGATGTCGCGATATATGTCGGCAACCCCTCCAAAGGGACTCCCGCACCTGCCGCCGCTTCTCTCGCTGCCCGTTCAGCCAGCTCCAAAGAAGGGTCAATTTCGTTATGTTGGGCAACACAGACACTGCCGACAGCTTGAACAAGATCCACCGGCGCGATATTTGTGGGTAACTCGCCCAGCCGTTCTGGAAGCGTGCGGCCAGCTAAAAGCGATCGAAAACTTTCCCACGCCGATAAGCCCAGCGGCGTTATTAACCCCATGCCAGAAATCACAATCCGGGGGAGTTCACACTCAGTATTTTTACAGAAATCAGCCTTCACTGCTCGAAAAAGCCTGTTTTGGAGTGATTCAAGGGGCGGGAAGATGCCCGGTTTGAGCATCTCAGGCACATATTGTAGCGGATTTACTGAACCATTAATAAACCAGCCGAGTATTACTTCTCACGCGTGAGACTATCGCGGATCATCTGTTTATTTCGACAGGTGGAATTTGCGATCTTACTCATTGGAAAGGTGAAGAAATTCCTTTTGCTCTGGGTTGCAACTCGCAACTATAATGTCGCCATGTTCGGACAGGATGTCCTAACTGACACGAGGAAGGGTCGGATCGACCGACCCGGGAGCCGACGGTCATGAATCGGCAAGCAGCGTTAAACCAGAACAAACACGGGTGGGGATACGCTGTTGTTCTCAAATCACCACAAGCCTGTGTGATGCCCATTCGACCGTCAAGCAGATTCACTTGTAGCGATGAATCTGCTGGTAATCAGCCTATGCTGCTGACTGCTCCTCCTCCTAACACATGAAAGTTTGGTGCTGATGAAGTTCGACCAAAGATTTATCAAGGAATCTGGTCACGCTGTCTATACGGGGAATGAGCTGCTGGTTAAAGGCGCTCTTGAGGTGGAAGGCGGGATGCATCTGGTGACCGGATATCCCGGCTCACCGATCAGCGGCGTCTTCGATACCATGGGCAGCCTCTCCGAGTTGCTCGAAGAAAACGGTATCGTCGCGCGCCTCGGCGCAAATGAAGCAATCTCTGTCGCCATGCTCAACGGCCTGCAAATGGTCGGGGGTCGTGGTATGGTTCTCATGAAAAGCGTCGGCCTCCACGTTGCTTCTGACGCACTCGCCCTCGGCGTCCTCGCCGAAACCAAACCTGAAGGCGGCGGCATCATTGTCACGGGTGACGACCCTTGGTCGGACTCCACACAAGTACCTGCCGACTCTCGTTATCTCGCCGAACACGTTCGCATGCCCATCCTTGAGCCAAGTTGTGGCCAGGAAATGAAAGATTGGGTCAGCATTGGTCTCAAAATCGGCCAAGCCGGACGCATCTATATGGGCCTCCTCGTCACCACCGCCCAAGCTGACGGCGGCGGCTCCGTTGAAGTTCAGCCTAATCAATATCCCGTCGTCAACGAAAAACACAAAGTCGCTCTCTCATACGAAGAAGACGTGCTCCCTAATGTGGATCGCACCGTCCTGCTTCCGCCACGTACATGGCTGGAAGAAATCCGTATGACCGAACGTCACGATGCCGTTAAAAAATCCGCCCGCGATTTCGGCGTCAACAAAATCCTCTACCCCACACAGCGTGGTGAACGCGTTCCGCTCGGCTTCATCGCCTCCGGTAACGCCTATGGCTACCTTGCCCACGCGCTCAGCGAAATGAACCTTCTCGGCCGCATCCCTATCCTTAAGTTAGGCATGCCGTACCCTGTCTGTGAAAATATCGTTGGTGAATTTATCAGCCAATGTGATCAGGCCATCGTCGTTGAAGAACGCCGCGGCTTCGTCGAGAACCACATTCAGGCCATCGCTGCCCAACTCCGTCAAGAACAAAACATCAACTGTGAAATCTACGGCAAGCGTTTCCCGCTCGGCCTCGATGGTTTCCCAGCAACACGCGGCCTCAACCCATCACTCATCATCCAAATCCTCGTCCCGCTTCTCCGCGCACACCCAACTCTCCCCATTGAGTTCACCAACGGCAACCTCACCACAGAACTCGAACGCATCGAAGCCGCAAACAACATCAAAGTAAATCTCCCCACACGCTCACCAACCTTCTGCCCTGGTTGCCCGCACCGTGATTCATCCAACGTCTTGCTTGAGCTCCGCGCCGATCTCCTTGACGCAGACTACATGGAACGTCATCACCGCCGCAAGCCAGTCGATCTCGTCGCTCACGGCGACACCGGCTGCTACACCATGCTCATGTTCCCACCCAACGAGCCACTCATGCAGAACTACTCCGGCATGGGCCTCGGGGGCGCAACCGGTGCGGGTGTCGACCCCTTCATCGATAACAAACAAATCGTCTTCATGGGTGACGGCACCTTCTACCACTCCGGTCAGGTCGCCATCGGTCAATCCATCTATAACGGCCAAGACATCACCTACATCATTCTCGAAAACTCAACCACCGCCATGACCGGCCACCAGCCTCATGAATCAAACGACGCCGACATCATGGGCCGCGTCACTAACGCACTCGACATCGAACGCATCATCAAAGGCCTCATCCCCAAAGAGATCACCAACGACGTTAAGCTCGTTCGCATCAACCCAGCCGATCGTGATCGTTACCGCAATCTCCTCGAACAGACCGTGCTATCCAATGGCGTCAAAATCGTCATCGCCGATAAAGAATGCGGCATCAAATACCATCGCCGCGCTCGCACCGCCGAACGTGCCGAAATCAAAGAGAAAGGTTTCCTCTCCAAGAAAACCTACATGAATGTTGCCGAAGAAGTCTGTGAATACTGCCTCGAATGCACCTCAACCACAGGCTGTCCAGCACTCAAAAAAGTTGACACTGACTACGGCGCCAAAATCCAAACCGACTTCTCGACCTGTGTGAACGACGGTGCATGCGCACGCATCTCCGCCTGTCCATCCTTTGAAGAAGTCACCGTCATTCGTCAGTCCCCAGAACGTATGGGTGATCTCTTTGTGGATCTAGATTCGCTTCCCGATCCCCCAAAACCCGTTCACGCGGATCAAGATATTTGGCGTGTCCACCTTGCAGGTGTTGGTGGTATGGGTATCGGCCTTTGCCGTGCGATCCTCCTTTTCGCAGGTCAGGAAATGGGCTACAACGTTCAATTCCTCGACAAGAAGGGTATGGCCATTCGCTCCGGTGGCGTTTTCGGTCAACTCGTCTACACACGAAGTGAAGGTGTCGTCGACAACGGTACCGCAGGCCTCCGTCTCCGCGCCTCGAATCAGTTCACTACTCCCGTTATCCCCTACGGCAAAGCCGACCTTCTGCTCGGCCTCGACATGCTCGAAGCCTGCCGCGCTATCGACCCCAAAGCGCCATACCGCGTAGCTTCATCCGACAAAACTTCAGTCGTACTCAACACAACCGATACCCCGACGGTTCTCGCCATGATGGGCCGTGACGAACTTGATCAAGAGAAACTCGAAAAATCTCTCCGCGATAACTCACAATCCGATCACTTCTTCTCCGCCAGCATCGGCGACCTCTGTGAACGTGTCCTCGACAACAAAGTTTACGCAAACGTCATGATGCTCGGCATCGCCTTCCAGCTTGGCTATCTCCCACTTAAACGTGACGCCCTCGAATTGGCCATCCGCAAAGTCGCAGGTAAAGAAGCCGACCGCAACCTCCGCGCTTTCGGCATTGGCCGCAAGCTCGCACTGCACCCCGAACTGTTCGAAGTTTTTGCCCGCCACGAATATGAGTCTGCCAAACAGGCGCTTAGACGTAAAGTCAACACGCTCCGCCTCTGGTTCAAAGGCTCGAAGGGCGAAAAGCTTTCCAAGCAATTCCGAGTACTCATGAAGCACACCTTCCGCGCAACTCGCGGCATGCGTGTCCCCGATCAACTCCTCCGTGACGTCATCATCCGTACCTACGACTGTCTCATCTGGGGCGGCATCGAGTACGCCGAGCGTTACTGCCTCAGGCTTCAGCAGATCTTCCACAAAGATCACCCCGAATACGGTTTTGAAATCACACGCGCCGTTGCCCACAATCTCGGCAAAGTGATGCTCATCAAGGACGAAATCTACGTCGCAGCTCTTCTCACAAACCCCGAGAAATACCGTCGCGATCGTAAACGCTTCAACGTCAACCCTGAGCGCGGCGACCGCATCGTCTACAAACACCACAACAAGCCCGAATTCGATCTCTTTGGCCGTCCAATTTCTTTCGAAATCAAAACACGTGACTGGATGCTTCGTCTCATGTCCGGCTGCCGCTTCCTCCGATCCGTTATGCCTCAATGGCATAAACGCGAGAAAGCCTTCCGTGACTGGTACGAAACACTCGTCGATCGTCTCGATTGGCATGGCGAACGTGATTACCAACGTTGGCTCTCAATCCTCAATGTCCCCGAAGACGTCCGCGGTTACCGTGAAGTCCGTTACCCTAAAATGGAACGCGCTAAACGCTTAGCTGAAATGTACTTCGATACGCCGCCTGATCAGTTCGAAGCCGCCTCCAAACGTGATGTCGACAACGTCACCAGTATCGAATTGCCAATTGTCTATCCAGCCAAATAGTCACGCGTTATAATAAAACCTAGTCATATGAATCAAACTATGCATCGTTCGCATCGTCGGCTTTTTATTGTTTAAATTACATTGACATATATATTCAATCTATCAGACAGTTAGAATATCTATAAACTCGCCGCCGCAACTACGTAATCGCCATTGTTAGTTTCTCAAGCAACGTTCTCGATGTGTCACATCCGAACTGGAGATATCACATGGTCTACGAAGTCCGTCAGGTCGACATATCAGCCCGCCTCCTCGGTGTTGCTCCCGTACTTTTAGTTGAGGACGTTCGTGCTGCCGCCGCTCACTACCGTGAAAAACTCGGTTTCGAATACGAATCTTTCTTCGGCAAGCCCGCCAACTTCTGCATTATCCACCGTGACGGTTGCTCCATCATGCTCTGTCAAACCAACGATAAACAATCTATCATTCCTCACTATCGCGTTGTCGATCGCCTTTGGAATGCGTATTTCTGGGTCGATAACGTTCAGCAACTCTATAGCGAAATGCAATCACGCGGAGCCACGATCGACTACGGTATCACCAATACACCCTATGGCATCCAAGAATTCGGAATCCAGGATCTTGACGGCTACGATATTGGCTTTGGGCAAATCATGGACTAATCATCCATTAGATTTATTTGGAAAGATGTGAATTTGTAACCTGCTACCAAAAATGTATGAATCTTCTTCAGATTTTTATATCGATCCCAATCGCCGCGTGATATAGGCAATAATTTGCTTCGTTTTTCGCAGGATGAACACGGTATAAACTGTTTCGCCTTTACCTCGTAATCGCATCTGCACAGTATCAGGGTTGACCACTTTACCCCTTGTTTTTACCTCAACTAATCCCCCATCATGCGCCGCTAACCACCGCTTGACTCGTGTTTCTTTCCACCCCATTGTTTCAATTAACTCGAATCCCCGTATAAACGGATCGCTCACTGTAGCATTCCCCGTTAGCAGTCCCAACTTCTCATGCACAACCTTCAACCCCGTTCTTTCAGCCAGCTCATTCATAAGCCCTGCACGTTCAACACTCGGATCAACCGTATATAAGTATCGACTCTCACCACCAATATAATCAGCGATTAGACTCTCCTCTCCGCCACATAGCTCATGCACCTCCTCTCCATCCACCATCGTTGCCCGTTTTTCGCACTCAGCAAGCTCTCCCACCCAAGCAATCCCCTGCACCAATCGCCCCCTTTCACTCACATACTCAAGCTCACATTCAAACGGCAAATCCTCCGCATACACCGACGGCGCCAACTTAATACACCCACCACGATTTTTCTCAACCAATCTCTCAATAAACTCCGGCCCCGGCTGTAAATCTTCATAATGCCACATCCGCTTCCCGCCCCAATCATTTTCCCGTCTCGCCGGATCCAGATGAAATACACCATCCACCCACTGCCGCTCTATGACATCACATACCTCTACCGCACACCCCGTATTCTTCTCGCACATCCACGCTCGAAGCGCATCCATCTCATAGCCAATCACCTCACCCGCAACACCTTTGATGCTCAACATGTCCCCACCAATCCCGCAACATAAATCCCAAACCCTTGCCTGCCCCGTAAATCGCTTCGCTTTATGCTTTCCCACCGCCCACGATGATGCCATCTCCACTCCCGCCACATCTCCGTAAAATCTCTCACTGATTTCAGGAAACTTCAACCTCGCCTTTGCCCTCGCCGTAACCAACTCAATCGCCGCTCTTACAGAATCCGCATCATACTTCTTTCTAAGCTGCGATATCCGCGCCGTCGCCTGTCGCGGATCAGCATACGCAAGCCCCGCCTGCTCCAGCAATTCGTCAGTTAGTCCCGCATAAATGGGTATCTGTGCTTCACGCAATGCTTATGCATCCTTCAAATAAATACACCAAAGAACGCATTGTATCCCACCCTCACTTCTTCCGCATGCCCATCTCTACATCCGGTTATACCGCGACAGCAAATCCGCAATATGCGGCTGCACCGGCCGTATCTTCAGCGATTTACGCCACATCTCCGCCGCCTCATCTCGCCATAATTTATTCTCGCGCCCCTCTTGAATATATCGCGTCATCAAGCACGCCCCAATCCCATTCATCGCCGCCGTATCATTCTCATCAATCACCAACGCCTTGCGGTAATGTCCCAACGCTTTCACAAATCGTTTCGATTTAAAGTACGCATACCCCATCCGCTCATGAGCCGTCGACGACTGCTCTCGCAATGTATAAGTCTCTAATACAGTGATAGCCCGCTTGTAGTTCCCCAAATGAATATGTGCATCACCCAGCCCCAGCAACACACGCTCATTCAAATCACCAAGCTCTGCCGCTTCACGATAACAATCAATCGCCTTACGATATTCTTTCATCATCGCATAGATCGAAGCAAGATTTGTCCATGCCTCCTGATGTTCCGTATCAAGCTCCGTCGCACGCTTCGCATATCTCAATGCAATCTCTGGCTGCTCCATCTGCATATACGCCCCAGCAATATCACGATTCGCCACAAACGAGCTCGGCTCAATCGCCAACGCTCTCAAATATACCTTCACCGCCTCACCAAACTCCGACAGCAAATGATGCATGACCGCCAATGAATACTGCGCATCGAAATGATTCGGATCAACCTTCGTTGCCCGCGTATAAGCACGCTTCGCTAATTCATAATTCCCAATCTCCCGGTAGACATCCCCCATCCCCATATGCGCCTCAATCAGATCCGGATTCTCCTCCAACGCCATCCCAAATTCCGCCAGCGCCGTGTCGATATACCCCATCGCCATGTACTGTTCCGCTTCATCCGCCCGTCTCTCCGCTGATGCCAACAGCCGCGCCTCTTCACGCTCTTCCTGACTCGCAACACAGCCCACACTCATCCCCATCACAATCACCACACCACACAACGCACACACCAACACCCCACGCTTCCAAAAAACCGTTGACCTGTTCATCACGCTCAACCTTAATCCCGAACGGGCATGCACTACTTATGACATCATTCAAAACACAGAACTACATACCGCAATATCATAAACGATCCTTTTCCTAATTGTGCTACTTTCTGCCTTTCTAGCCGCCTCATCCCAAATCCCATCACCGCATAACCCTTACCCTTTACCTCATTTCACATCTCCACACAGATCCCCTTCAACATCTCCAAATCCACACTGAAATATGAGATTTCCTCCATTCCCGAATACAATACCCCTCATGCGAATAGCCATCTCACAAATCAACCCCACCGTCGGCGACCTCCGTGGCAACACCAAGCTTATCCTTCGTGATATCAGCCGCGCCAAAGACCGCAACGCCCAGATCATCATCTTCCCCGAGCTCGCCCTCATTGGCTATCCCCCCAAAGACCTCCTCCTCAAGCCCCGTGTCATCAAGCAATGTGCCGACCTCGTCGAACACATCGCTCAATCCTGCACTGGGATCACCGCCTTCATCGGCTACCCCATCGCCTCACCCAAAGGTGCCGGCCACCTCCTTCAAAACGCCGTCGCCGTCTGCGCCGATGGCCAAATCCAAAATCACCACGTCAAAACCCTCCTCCCGAACTACGACGTCTTCGACGAGCGTCGTTACTTCGAACCCGCCGACACCCCAACCCTCACCACCATCGACAACCAAAACCTCGGCATCTCCATCTGTGAAGATCTCTGGAACGAACACGACGTCTTCGAACGCCCCCTCTATCATCTCAACCCCGTCGACCAACTCGTCGACTTCGGCGCCGACATCCTCATCAACGCCGCCGCCTCTCCCTACGTTCTCGGCAAGCACGAGTTTCGACTCAACCTCATGCGCCACGTCGCGCGAAAGCACCACAAACCCATCGTCTACTGCAACCAGGTCGGCGGCAACGACGAACTCGTCTTCGACGGTAACTCCTGTGTGATCAACGCGAGTGGCGAAATCATCGCTCACGCCAAAGACTTTGAAGAAGATCTGCTCATCGCCGATTTGCCGGACAAAAATAGTGAAAATGATCGCCTTGAAGGCCGCATCGAACAACCTAAGACCGGCCTCAACTCCGTCTATCATGCGCTTACCCTCGGCTTACGCGACTATGTCCGTAAATGCGGCTTCACCAAAATCGTCCTCGGACTCTCCGGCGGCATCGACTCCGCACTCACCTGCGCCATCGCCGTTGACGCCATCGGGAAAGAGAACGTCATCGGCATCGGCATGCCCTCTCGCTACTCATCCGACGGTTCCGTCTCCGATGCTGAAATCCTCGCGTCTAACCTTGGCATAGACTTCCACGTCATCCCCATCGAGCAAGCCCACACCGCCTTGGAATCCATGCTCACCGATTTGTTCAAAGACACCCAGCAAGGCGTTACCGAAGAAAATATCCAGGCCCGCATCCGTGGCAACGTCATGATGTCCATTTCAAATAAATTTGGCGCACTCCTTGTCACCACCGGTAACAAGTCTGAAATGGCTGTCGGCTATTGCACTCTCTACGGCGACATGTGTGGCGGCTTCTCTGTTCTCTGTGACGTTCCTAAAACGATGGTCTACGACCTATCTCGCTGGATCAACGATTCTCCAGACTCGCCGCTTCTCAAACAATACAACCTCCCCGTCATTCCCGTAGACACAATCACCAAACCTCCATCAGCCGAACTTCGCCCCGACCAGAAAGATCAGGATTCTCTCCCCGATTACGAAATCCTCGACGAGATCGTTGAACGCTATGTCGAAAAGGAACAATCTGCAGCTCATATCATTGATGAGACAGATTTCGACAAAGATATCGTCCTGCGTATGGTGCGGCTTATTGATCTTAACGAGTACAAGCGTAGGCAAGCCGCTCCGGGCCTCAAAATCACTGGCCGCGCTTTCGGCTTCGGACGCCGCATGCCTATCGCCCAGCGTTACGACAACCGCTGGTCTGTCGGCGATTAATTACGATCATCTGATTTTTAATTCACACGCAAATATTTATGTTGGTCTGTGGATGATTTATTGCGCATGTGACTTGCAGAAAACTGAGCAAAACGTGCGCACATTAATATTGACTGTGCGCGCAAATACGTCTTATTTTAAAGAGCAACATTGAGCAAGTGCTTACGCCGACGCGGGTTGTGAAATGATACGAACTGAAAAGTGGGCGATGCAAAAACAGCCCATTTTGATCAAAAAATCCGGAAAAATTAAGAACTTCGGAAAGAAATGACCCAAGAAATGCACGCTTAAGCTCGGAATTGGCAGCCCGCGCACAAAGGCGCATCTTCAAGTGATCGGTTTGATGCGCACAAAACCGTTGTTAAGAAATAAAGACTTAAATGCAGGTATTCATATCGACCTGGATTGATGCAAAGATTAGTCGCGGATATAGGGGATGGGTTCTAGATCTTTTTTCAGATAGAGTGGATGTGAAGGCTCGCCTGTACCTGTAATTTTCAATGCATGCGGATTCGTAAGCAACGGATAAACATCTTCAGATCGTGACAGATGTGACCCATGATTCCCCCACGCGCAAAGTGTAAGTCCTGCGCCAGCAGACACTTTTTTAAGCCAATAATTATTACGCGATCCGATCGGCTCTGGGCAAGCTTTCATATCTTTGGGGTCAGTCGCGCGAAAACCAAAAATGTTCGTCATCACCAACCCGCCAAACCCCCAGTCGATGGCATATCCGATGCAGCGGCGCACCGTCGGATCGTTCTGTATCTCATCCGCAGTCGAGGGGTTTAAGCCGACAAACATGCAGTATGGTTTCTCAGGTTCCCAGATTCGGTGCAGCGTATAGCGGTACTTGCGGCAATCTGAAAACCGGGCGGTCGATTGCAGAAGTGGCGGGATGGGGGTCGCGGCAGGTGTAAGCGTTCTGGTCATGGCTCAATGATACAGGATCGGTAAAACAAGGTAAAAAGGGGCAAGCTCCGAAATATGAGTGGTGAAATCGGGGTAGGATTAATCGAATATATCGTGATACATCAGTTGCTGTACCGACGCCGACAGTATTTGGTGTGGTTGGATTGTTGTTGTCATTAATGCTGAAATGGCGTTAGAGAACGAGATGAATGACTATCTTTCAACTTCGTGGTTGTGGGGATGGGATGAGCTTGATTAATACGTCAACTGTGACGTTTGAGTTAATGCAGAGGTGAGTCGATTTACAGCGGATGGCGTATTGTCCTTGAGATGAAAAGACTCATATCTAAAAGTATGAGTCTTTTATTTAGGAGCATAGTTGTAGGTTGTGTCTGAATTGTTCTGTTGTCCTCAAATGCTCACGCGCGATGGATATCCATTGAACGGTTAGGTGAAGCGATAGTGGAAGTGCGTTTGAACGCTGTGAGCGATGTGAGATTGTTGGGTATGAAAGAAAGTTTGAGATGCATTGGAGTCGCGTCATTGTATGGGCCTATTGTTGCCGCGGAGTGGTGAAGTATTGGTTCGCTTGCATCTACGTTCTTGCATCTACGTTTACGGTGCATCGCAGTCGGACGAGATTTTGGTTACTTCAGATAGACGCATTGGTTAAGAAAGAGAATCACTATGGAATTTTCACTAAGTTATGTGTACAAGGGCGCATTTGGTCTGATCCCATTTGTGGGCATTGCGGGCATTGCGGAAGCGGCTCCGGTGTATGTAGAGACAAGTGGTCGGATTACATCTTTGACAAGTAATGGGAGCACAAATTATGCTCCGGGCGATGCGACAGTTGGAGACGAAGCAATCGTACGTTTTGTTTATGAGGTGGATCCAGACAACGTTCTGAATTTAGATGGCGGCGCAAGGTTGACAGCGTCATCATCAGTTCAAGCGATTGAACTGTCTATCAACGGCGATTCGTATACGTTTGATCTGAGTGATTCAGGTGCGAACTATATTTTGCAGCAAGATCAAACGAATTTAGAAGGCGATAATGACCGAGTGATTTTAGCGTGGGGTGAGAGGATTAATCCTGTTACTTTTGCAGGTGGTGACCGTGTTGATTTGGAGTTTGAGTATCCAGCAGACACGATCGAGATTGGGGATGATGTAAGTGTTCCTATTGCAGGATTGGCTGAGGGGATTGGTTTCTTCACAATTGCGGGTGAGGGTTTTGAGAATACGCGGTTTCAGATTGAACTGGGTGAAGTGATTGCAGGGCAGGAACCTGTTGTTGTGCCGACACCTGCGGCGTTAGGCGCGGGTGCCTTTTTACTGCCGATGTTGTTACGCCGCAGACAACGCGCTTGAGTGCGAAGATAACGATTGAAGAGATAGACCCGTTACGCGAGTGGCGGGTTTTTTATTTGAGGTTCGGGCGTGCGATGGGTGAGATCTTTGGGAGATAAGAAGAGCCAATCGATGCCGATGAGGAGGGTGACGATGAGGAAGCAAAGGGGGATGATGAGGAATGCGGTGTGGAGCGAGCCGGTGAGAGAACCGATGTAGCCGATGAGGTATGTGACGGTGCCGCAGCCGGGGATGCCGGCACATGAGAGGAGGATGAAAATCATGGTGGTGTTGAGATGGGGGAGCCGGTCTGTGGCGTAGCTTTGGATGGAGGGCCAGTGTGGGGCGGCGGCGATGCCTGCGAAGAAGAGGACGAGCATGAAGGGAAGAAGCGAGTTGGTGTAGGGGAGTAGGAGTGTGATGATGACGGCGAGTGCGGCGGTGATGGTGATGAGGTTTGGGAGTTGGTGTTGTTTGAGGTAGAAGCCGAAACCTGTTCGGCCGAGGATCATGCCGCCGGCGAAGCAGGTTGTGCCGAGTCCTCCGGCGAGTGCGGTGGTTGTGAAGTTGAGTTGGATGTAGCTGGCGGCCCAGAAGGTGAGGCCGAATTCGCCGCCGCCTGCGAGGAACATGGCGGCGAAGTATAGCCAAAAGCGTGGGACTTTGACGATGCGTTTGGCGTGATTGATGATGGTTTTGGGGTGGTAAGGCTCGGTGGATTCTGGGTATGGATTTTTGTGGGTTTGGGGGAGTAGAAAGAGTGCGGTGGGGATGAGGCCGAGGAGGGCGATGAAGGCGAGGATGATGCGCCAGTGTACGCCGAGGGTGAGGAGTAGACCGGCGATGGTGACGGTGAAGAAGACGCCGACTGACCAGAAGCCATGTGCGAAGTTGATGTAGCGGCCGGGCTGATCGTGTTCGTGAAGGTTTTGGATGAAGGGTGTGGCGAGTCCTTCGATGATGCCTTCGCCGAGGCCTGCGATAGCGAGTGCGAGGAAAAGGAGTGCGTATTGCGGGGCGAAAGCGCAGAGGAAGATGCCGAGAGACATGACGGCAACGGAGAGGCCCAGGGATTTGCGTTTGCCGAGATGGCCGGCGAGAAAGCCGCAGATGAGCATGGTGAGGATCATGGGGATGGTGCGTGCGAATGAGAGGAGGCCGCCAGCGGAGAGGCCGCCTTCGGCGAGAGGGAAATGGAGGTCGTCGGCGATATTGACGAGTGCAATGGGGATGGCAAGTGAGCCGGCAGCGTAGACGAGGAATGCGGAGAATGCGGCGTAGTCGTAGCGGCCGAAGTGCATGCGGCGAGAGGAGGGTGTAGATGGTGTGCTTGTTTGTGGCATGATTTAGGGGGGGGATGTTGGAGGGATTAATGCGGGGAGGATTTTGTGTGATTGTATGGTGATTGAATTTTGGATCAAGGTTGTAGCGGTTGATTAGATAGCTAAATTGAGGTTTAACTTTTAGTAATGAAGAAGAAAAGTCTTGCGGGGTTGTGAAGGCGGGGTTAGATTGCTCTGAGGTGAGTGTTTCACCTGTTACATATCAATTGAAAGGTACGGGCAATGATTAGACGCGGGCAGATCGTGGGTATGAGTATTGTTTTGGGGTTGATGGCAGGCGGGATGAGTGGGTGTCAGGTCGGGAATCGGGTCGAGGTGGTGAAGAAAGAGACGAAACCGATTGAGAAGGTTGAGCATGAAGTCAGTAGGAGGACGATCGGGAAAGGGTGGAATGCGCAAGCAATACCAGAAGTGCTTGAAGGGGCTGAGGAAGTGGCGCGGGGGTATAATATGGTGTTTCGATCTAGTGTTGGCGGGGTGATTTATGTTGTGGAATTGAATCATGCAAAAATTATCAAAACAGAATATTTAGTTCCAAATCATGGTTCAGCTTTCAGTATGAATGAACACACTGTGGATACATTGTTTGGGGGTGGGATGTTTGAGAACTGTGATTTTGCGATGTTCTTTAAGCCGGATGATGGCGTGAAGCTGAAGTCGTTTTTAGATGATACGGAGATGGTGGGTGGTGGTGTTGCGATTGAATATGTGGCGCCGGGGCGAGGCGACGTGTATCTGGTGGATGCTGGGGGTGAACGGATCGTGTTTACGAAGTCGGTTGATAAGGGGGATGTGGTGGACTTAATGATTGATCCGGATGATGAGGATATGGCGGTGCTGTTTGGGAATGTGCCGCTGAGTGAGTTGAAACTTGAACTGTATTTTAAGGCGAGAGAGATGGATG
Source organism: Poriferisphaera corsica (assembly GCF_007747445.1). NCBI lineage: Bacteria > Pseudomonadati > Planctomycetota > Phycisphaerae > Phycisphaerales > Phycisphaeraceae > Poriferisphaera > Poriferisphaera corsica. Next base: position 3,066,507 of record NZ_CP036425.1, on the reverse strand, counting down.
AAGAGACGCATGATGTGCATGGGGATGATGGGGACGGACATGAGCATGAATGATTAGCTTGAGAATGATTTGAATGAGAAGAAGCCGTGGACGGATGTCTGCGGTTTTTTTGATCAAATGTTTTTATGCAATTGGCGTTGTGCAATTCTTGATTGTTTATGTTCCAAACACCCTGCCACCGGCGGTGGCAGGCTTGAAGATGACGTGGGAGATGCTGAAGTAGGGGGGAAGGGGGGGGAGGGATTTATTTGTGGGCGATGATGTCGGCGAGGGTTTGGGAATGAGTGGCGGATTTTTGGGCTTTGATGAGTTTGTTGAGATAGCGCGAGGTGGGGAAGTCGGGGGTGTCTTTGAGGCGGCTGGTGGTTTGTTCGTGGGCAAGGTCGATGATGTGAGAGAGCGGGATGTCTTGTGGTGGTTTAGCGAGTGAGAAGGCGCGTACGGATGTGTCGGAGGTATCGAGGCGATGGATGAGGTGGTGAGTGATGAGGAAGTCGGCTAACTGCTGGATAGATCGAGCTGAGAGTGAGAGGGATTGGGCAAGGGATTGAGCGGTCGTGGGCTCGGCATGACAGAAGTTGTGTGCGGTGGCGGCGAGGAATAGGAGGAGGTGTTCGGTGGAGAGGACGGCGTTGGCGTCAGATTGTTGTTGATGGTTTTTGAGGCGCTGGCCGGGGAGGAGTTGGAGTGTGGAGGTGATTTCGAGGCCGAAGACGATGATGAGCCAGGTGATGTAGATCCAGAGCAGGAAGATGAGGATGAGGCCGAGTGAGCCGTAGAGGGCGACGTTGAGTGAAGCTGCAGAGAGTGCTTTGGTGACGTAGAGTCGGAAGCCTGACTTGCCGAGTTCCCAGAGGGTTGCGGCGACGAGTGAGCCGATGAGTGCGGGGCGGAAGGCGACGCGGGTGTTGGGCATGAGCATGTAGAGGATGAGGAGGAGAAGCCAGGTGGTGATGAGTGCGGTGAATGTTGAGAGTAGGGAGAAGAGGGTGGATAGGCCGGGGATGGAGTTGGCGAAGTCGAGAGCTTGCGTTGCGGCGAAGAATGAGATGAAGAGGAGGACGGGGCCGAGAGTGATGATGGCCCAGTAGATGGTGATGCGCATGTGCCAAGATCGGCCGGCGGGGCATTGGTAGATGGTGTTGAAGGAACGCTCAGCGGTGACGAGGAGTGAGACAGCACCCCAGATGAGGACGGCGATACCGATGGCGCCGAAGCCGGCGAGGTTGATATCGGAGACCTGATCGTCGAGGTTTTCGAAGAAGGTGACGACGGTTTGTTGAGTTTGATTGGACGGTGCGGTTTGCGTTGTTGTCGTCGTAGTCGTGGTTGTTGTGGTTAGAGGGGGAGGTGCGTTCGTTGAAGAGGTGTGTAGTGGTTGATTAGATGGTGGTGAGGGTGCGGTGTCGAGGTGTTGGGTTTGGTTGACGTCTTGGGAAGCTGCTGTCTTATCAGGGGGGGTATGTGTTTGTGTGGCGAAGTCGATGCCGAGGTAGTTGTAGATTCCTTCCTGAGTGTTGTCGCCGAGTGCGGCGAAGCCGCCGAAGGCTTTGAAGATGAGCAGGGCGAGGACAGTGAGGGGGACAAGGGAGAAGATGGTGCGGTAGGTGAGGGCGGCTGCCATTTGTGTGGCGCGGTCCTCTTTCATTTTGCGGCCACAAAAGAAGACGAGGTCAATGGTGTTGCGGAGGTGGAGTTGTGCACGTGATAGTTCATCCACAGGTGTGGAGAGGATTCGCTTGATTGCGGTGAGGATGTTGGTGAGGTTGGGCATTGCGTTTGGGGTTTAGGTTGAATGCGTCGTTGTTTCCGATAAGCGCATGGATAGCATGAGCTTAGTGTTAGTATCGGGGATTTTGGCGGGGAGGTCTAGGATTAGTCAGAAGAGTTGTTGTGTGCTGCGATTTTTTTGATGTCGGATTTTAATAGAAGTGGGATAAGTATTTGGCCAAGGAAGGGGATGGGGATGATGAGGAAAAAGTAGAGGATGATGTGGCGGATGGCGTAGTGGCGGTCGATTTTGCTTTGTGCACGTTGGTAGATGCGGAAGGCGTGGAAGGGCATGATGAAGAGTATGGTGATGAGGTTGATGAGGAATAGTGTGTCGTTGCGGAGGAGGAAGAGGTTGAGATAGAAGAGGATGATGAAGAAGGTCATCATGTTGTTTAGATGGTCAAGCGATTTGAAGTAACGGGTGAGCATAGTGGATCTCCTGGGTCGCTATGCGGGGTCGTAGTGGTCGTGTTTGGAGAAGGGATGGCAGCGAAAGATGCGTTTGATGCCGCGGTATGTGCCGCGGTATGGGCCGTACTTTTTGATAGCGTCGATCATGTATTGCGAGCAGGTGGGTTGATAGCGACAGTGGCGGCCCATGACGGGGGAGAGTGTGTAGCGATAGATCATGACGAGGAAGATGAGGAAACGAGAGAGGAGGTTGTTTAGGAAGGCGATCATGGTGTCAAAGTGCTAGGGATTGGTGCTGGGTTAGGTGGGAGCGGCGAGGTTATGTGGGTATATGAATTGTAGTGAGGTGTTGTGTTTGTTTCACTTGAGGCGGCGTTGCCAATTCTGATGTGATTCGGTGAGGGCAGTGAGGAGGTGGGTTTGGTATTCAACGAGTGTGAGGATTTGAGATTTAGGATCGGTACCTTTTCGGGTGGGGCGAGGAGCGATGATGATGTCGTAGGATTTGGGTTGATCGTGTTGGGTGAGGCGGTAGGCATCGCGGAGGAGACGCTTGATGCGGTTGCGGATGATGGCGTTGCCGACTTTGCGTGAGACGGAAAGGCCGAGGCGGTTGTGGGGGAGGTCGTTGGGTTTTGTGAGGACGGCGATGGGGCCGGCGTTTTTGCGCATCTTGGCTTGGTATACGGCTGCAAATTGATTGTTGCCACTGAGGCGGTGGGCGCGGGGGAAGGAGAATGTGTGGGGGGCTGGGGGCATGTGAGATAGGTTAACTGAGTATGAGGGGGGAGGGAAGTTTTGTGGATGTTGGGCAAATGCGGAATTGTGGGGTTGGGGCTATATTAGGATCTTGAATCTTCGATGATTTGATCGAGATCGGGGAGGATTTGTTTGCCGTAGTCGCCGCTATGCTCGATGTTGGCGCCGCTATCGCGGAGGAATCTGAACATTTCAAAGTGGTTGGTTTGGAGGGCTTCGTTGAGGCAGTTTTGGGTGTATGTGAAGGATAAATCGTGATCAAATACCACTACGCATGCGTTTGGGTTTGCGCCTGAATCGATGAGTAGGCGTGCAAGATTTAGGTGATTGTTTTTGGCTGCGTATATGAGTGCGGTATCAAGGTCGGCTTGTGATTGATAGATATGTTGCTCAGTTTGTAGCAGGTATTTCATGGCTTGAAAATGATTATTGATCGTCAAGTAAATGAGTGTTGTTTTGAATGTGAAAACTTTAGGTATTGGTATGGTTGGCTGATCAAGAAGTTGTTTTGTGTACGCGACGAAGTCGGTATTTTCAGGGAGTAGGTTTACTGCTTGGCAGAAGGGTTGATAATCACGGTTTTGTTCATCCAGCGAATAGAGAATATGCCATGAATCATAGAGATCTATGTTGGCTCCGTATTCGAGTAGAAGTTTAGCGATTTGATCGTTTTTGTTCATTACGGCTTTGGCAAAAGGGTATTCGCCTGTAGGGGATGGTGGTTGATTGGGATCCGCGCCGTGCTTGAGTAATAGTTTTGATATTTCATATCGATCAATTTGAACAGCGGTCTCGAAGGCGGTGCTTTTAAATTCGTCGAGCGCGTTGATGTCTTGTCCTTGTTCGATGAGGAAGCGGATGGCATTAATGAAATTTTCTGTGACGAGGAAATGAAAGGGTGTCTCGCTCATGAATACGGTTGAATACATGATTCCTGGATAATCCTGAACCATTCGTGTGGCTTTATCGTGATCAAGTTCACAAGCATCTATGAAGTCGCCGACAATGTCTCTGGTGATTTTTGGCATGTTTGATAGCTTATTGCATGATTGGATTAGAGTGAAGAGGGGATGACGAGATAATGAAAAAACAACCCCACACCGGCGGTGTGGGGCTTGATGGGTTTTCAGTTTGTGTTGGTTGAAAGCAGTCGTTACTTCCGGGGGGGGATTTAGCCGGGCTCGTCGAGGGCGCGTTGGTATTTCTTTAAGAGGCGGGCGCGGGTGAGGACGCCTTTGACGGTGTTGTTCTGATCGACGACGGCGAAGGTGGCGGAATCGTACTGGGAGAACTTGTCGAGGACGAGGTCGAGGGTGTCGCGGTGGTGGACGGTTGGGATTTCTGAATGCATGAGTTCGCCACAGATCATGAGGGGGATGGCTTCTTGTTGAAGAAGGGTTGTACGGACGTCTTGGCCGACGATCATGCCGAGGTACTTGTTGTTGACATCGGTGACGACGAAATCGGTGGCGGCGCAGGTGTTGGCGAGTTCGATGAGCTTGGTGGCGGGCTCTTCAGGGTTGACGATGATGGCGGGGACAGGTGGGACGTCGATGACTTCAAGGCGGCGGAGAACGGTCATGTCGGACATGGAGCCCATGCGGAGGCCGAGGTGGCGGAGCTGGGCGTTGTAGATGGAGTCGCGGACAAAGAATTGAGCGCACATGGTGGCGAGGACGGAGACCAGCATTGTGGGGAGGATGAGCTTATAGTCCTGGGTGATCTCAAAGACGAGGAGGAAGGCGGTGAGTGGACAACGGACCGCGCCGGCGAGAACACCGGCCATGCCTGCGAGTGCGAATGGGGCAGGGGTGTCGGCGGGGAGGAGGCCGAGATATTCGAGTGAGAGTCCGAAGGCGCCGCCAAGGGTGGCGCCGATGAAAAGTGAGGGCGCGAAGATGCCACCAGAGCCGCCGGAACCGAGGGTGAGGCAGGTGCCGATGATTTTGAATGCGCATGCAGCGAGGAGGAGCCAGAGCGTGAGTTTGCCGACGGGGTAGTCGGAGTTGCGTGTGATTTCGAAGGTATCGGGTGTGGGCATGGCTTCTTTGAGTTGCTCGAGTTCGGAGGCGGGTTTGCCTTCGCGTTTGGCTTCTTTGATCTGCTGCTTAACGGCTTGTTTTTCAAGCTCTAGTTCGTATGAATCGGGGTTGAGCATGGCTTCAACGACGGGGTAGCCGTTGGAGTAGAAGGCGGGTGGTTTGTAGACGCCTTCGAAGGGCTGGCTGAATGTGAGGACGAAGATGATGCCCATGATGCCGAGGAGGCCGCCACCGATGGCGGGTTTGATGAAGGGTGCGGTTTTGATTTTTTCGAAGAGCGTTTCGGTGAAGTTGAGTCCTTTGGCGTAGATGACGCCGATGAAACCGCAGAGGACGCCGAGGCCGAGATATGGGAGGATTTCGATGGCTTGAAGGTCGTAGTCTTTGAGAGCCGCGGGGACGTTGAAGATGGCTTCGCCGCCTTCGGCACCGCCGAGGATGAGTTGAGAGGTTGTGACGCCGAAGACGGTGGCGATCATGATGGGGATGAAGGACTTCATGGAGAAGTCGCGGAGCATGACTTCGAGAACGAAGATTGCGCCGGAGATGGGTGCGTTGAAGATACCGGCGAGGCCGGCGGCAGCGCCGCAACCGGTGAGTGTGGCCATGTGTTCGCGTGAGACTTTGGCGGTACGTGCGATGAATGAGCCAGCGACTGCGCCGATTTGGATGACGGGGCCTTCTTCGCCGGCTGATCCGCCGGAGCCGATGGTGAGCGAGGAGTTGATGGCTTTGAAGATGCCGACTTTGAGGGGGATATCACCGTGTTTGCGTGCCATGGCGAGCATGACTTCGGGGACACCGTGGGAGGCTTTTGTGCGTGCGATGAATTGTTGGATGACGCCGACGAGGAGGCCGCCGAATGATGGGAGGACGAGAAGGAGGAGGAGTCGGAAGTAGATGTCGGTGGTGCCGTCGATATCGCCGAAGAATGTGGCAGAGGAGGTGGTGACCATGTGGTCGAAGCCAGTTGCAACGAGTCCTGAGAAGCAGCCGATGACGGCGGCGAGGGGGATGAGGAACCAGTCACGCTGGAAGCCGGCGGCGACCATCGTGCGGTGAAATTTGTTACGGAATTGGATCAGGTGTGCCATAGTGGATTGTGTTGATGTTATGCCGTTTGGGATGAGTGGCGATGTGGTGGTGAGGGATAACAGTAAGGTTATCGGTAAAAGAGGGTTGTCAGCGCGATTTTGCGTGGGTGAGTTGGCTTATGGGACAGATGATTGCGGAAATTGAGGCTGCGTGAAGCCGAGGCATCGCGGTTAGGCGAGCTTTTAGTTGGTTTTGAGCATGCTGCGTGATGACTTGCCGTGCAGGTTCATGGCGCGGAACGCTCTGGTGAGTGTTTGGTTGTGAAAGTATCTTGGCGCAGCTGTGAGGCAGAGGATATGGGCAGGCAAAGGAGGTGGCGCTTAACAGGGATGGTGCAGCGAGCTGCGGATTTGTTTCCTCGTCTTGTTATGGAGTGAGGATGTGACCCAAAGATTGAGCGGCGATGTGTGTGGCGAATGGATCGCGTATGTTGCCTGCTCATAGGACAATATAACGGAATATGATAAGGGGTGGTAAGTGAGGGTGAGATGAAGGAGGGCGGTGCAAAAGTCGTGATGTCAGGTGGTTGCTTGCTGGTAGGTGATGTTTTCGAGTCCATTGGAGATGGAGATGCCGATGATGATGCCGAGTGTGCCTGCGGAGGCGTAGAAAATGGGGAGTGGGTAAGCGATCGGTGGGTATTGATCGGTGTAGATGAGCTTGAGGATGGTATCGGAGGATGGGTATTGTGCGGGGCTAAGCCAAATGAAGGTGTAGGCTGATATGGCGGTGAGTAGCGGGGCGAACAGGAGGATAGCGGGGTTTGCGGTTGGGAAGACGAGGCGTGCGATGAAGGATGCGATGGCAAAGGCAAGAATGAGGCTGCAAATTGATTGGGCGGTGTCGGTAGATTGAATGGTGAGGTAGGTCATGGTGGTGCCGATGAGGGCGGTGATGGGTAAGGCGATGAGTGTGTTTGTGTTGAGGTTGGCGAAAAGTGGGGGTGATTCGGAGGCTTCGTCGGCGGTGGGAGGGCTGAGTGATTTGGGGAGGAAGGCGCGTAGGCTGCTGCTGGAGAGCTGGATAAGGTAGAGGTTGATGAAGAGGAATGTGCCCCAGATGAGGCATTCGATGATGAGTGCGGCGTATTGGTCTGGAAGAATGGCGCGTTGGAAGAAGCCGATGGGGGAGCCGAGATGAGAGGTGAGGAAGAGGAGGGCGATGGTTGGGATGAGGATCGCGGTCAGGTAGTTGTTGGTTGCAGAAATAAAGAGTGAGAGGCCGAGTGAGGGGAGGAGAAAGAGTGTGAGGAGGAAGATTGCAGATAGCGGGCCGACGGTGGCGGAGAAGAACGTAAAACCCGGGGAGTCGTTGACTGGGATCATGTAAGGCGATACGAAGAATAAGATGAACGAGGCCAGTGAGATGGCAGCGATGATGAGAAACCTGGATTTAAGTTTTTGGCTCATATGGGCGGTTTAGTATTGATTTGCGCGAGGCGGGTAGCTGATACAGGCTATCGGCAAGGGGATATTGAGGGGGTGAAAAAAGGGAGTCGGAGGGGCTAGTTGTTGAGAGGTTGTGTGTTTGTAAAGTGCAATGAAAAAGTGAGTTATAATTAGTTAAATCCGGTAGGAATATACCCTTGACAGTCGGTGATGAGAGCGATTAAGATGGGCTCATTGAGGCGTGTTCTGTTTTGAAATTATTTTAAGCAGTGCCGCTTGGAGATTGGCAAGTAAAGTCGCTACAAGGGTTTACGTTAAGTAAGCAATCGTTCTTTTGACTCGTTCTGAGAGATTTTGACTGTAGCGAATAGCTGAGGCTGCTAATCATGATGGGGCGAGGGTTTGGAAATGACGTAGCATCGGCAGTCATTTCAATATTGAAGAGGTTAATCAATGCAGGAGTAGCGTTTACTTCTGTGAAATGCGTTCTTGTATTTAGCTTGTTTCGTGAATTCCAGAGAATATGCAATCGTTCATCATATAAAACCGTTTGTTTGGCTTCGTGGCGTATTGCTGCGGGGTTAATCTATAATCAACGGGATTTCGAAACAGACATTTCAAGAGCGCGACACGTTAAAGCTTTTAGGATTTGTAACAGGAGATTGTTTGACTAAATCTGATTATTCATGCTGTTGCCGGGGTCGGCGATAGAAATTGGATTTAAGAAGCGATTGATTGTGACGGATTCTAAACAGATGGAGATGCAGACATGAAACGTCGCGCATTTACGCTCATCGAGCTTCTCGTCGTGATCAGCATTATTGCTTTGCTGATCGGTATCCTTCTGCCAGCTCTCGGTGCTGCCCGCCGTACAGCTCGTCAGATGCAGAGTAACACACGTATTCGTGGTATCCACCAGTCAATGGTCGTGCACGCACAGTCGAACCGCAGCCAGTTTGCAGGTATCAACTCGAAGCGTCAGCTCACTCTGGGTAATGATGCAACGAACCCTGAAACAGAATTGTCTGACAAGTTTGGTGGCGATCCAGCTGCTCGTTATGCGATTTTGATTGAAGGTAACTTCTTCGCACCTGAGTTCATGATCAGCCCTGTTGAAGTTAAGAAGGAATTTGATCCTAACGCTGACATGACAGATGCAGATAATCTGGTTAATGCAGATAAGTTCTCATATGCGATGCTCCGTATTGCAGAAGCTGAAACATCAGGTGATACTCGCGGTGATAAATGGGACGGCTATTCGCAAGTATCTGCTGAATGGAAAGAAACCCTGAATACGCTCGCACCTATTCTCGGTGACCGTAACACTGGTAAAGTTGCTGTTGATGATGGTGATGCAGATAACGATTCTGGTATCAGTTCTATCCATACTGAAAAAGACGGTGACGAATGGAAAGGTTCAGTTGCTTGGAACGATAACCACGTTTCATTTGAATCTGACTGGCGTCCTGTAACTAAGTTTGGCAAAGGCAATCAGAATGATTCTGACAGCTTGTTTGCTGATGGCGACGTTGAAGGTCAGGTTGACGCTCCATTCAGTGGCACAGTCAATTCAGACAAGACAAACGATGTGCATGACGAAGATGCGCAGGCTGCATGGGTCTTCCACGATTTTGAAGAATATGTCAATCAAAACAAAGCCCCATAAGTGTTAAGCAGCGGGTTAAATTAATCTGCTGATCGGCATTTAATGTGCTAGATCGAAAAAGCCAGCCACCTTTTAGGTGGCTGGCTTGTTTTATGTCATGAATTGATTTGAGGTTTGTCTATTTTGTGGGGCGGTTTGGCGGGATGAATTGTGGGGAAAGTCGTATTCAGGGTGGGGTGAACTTGACGTTTGGGGGTAGGTCAGGTATTGCTTATACATGGAACAGAAGATTATTGCTGATGGAATCACGTTTGATGATGTGCTGCTCGTGCCAGGCCGAAGTGATGTCGTGCCGGGTGAAACCGATCTTTCGACGCAGCTAACCCGGAAAATTAGGCTTAATATCCCGATGATCTCGGCTCCGATGGATACGGTGACTGAGAGTCAGCTTGCTATCGCATTGGCTCAGGAGGGCGGCATTGGGATTATTCATAAGAATCTAGCGATTGAGGAGCAGGTTCGTGAGGTTGTGAAGGTTAAGCGTAGCGCCAATGGGGTGATTACAGATCCTGTGACACTGGCTCCGGAAGCTACTTGCCGCGTGGTGAGGGAGTTGATGGAAGAGCAGAATATCTCAGGTGTGCCGATCACAGAGAATGGGCAGCCGAATGGAAAAGTGGTTGGGATACTCACAAGGCGGGACATGATGTTCCTGACGGACGATGACCGTCCGATTCGGGAGGTGATGACCAAGGATCGCCTTGTAACGGCAGCACCGAGCACGACACTCAAGGATGCTGAGCAGATTTTGTATAAGAACAAGGTTGAGAAACTGCTTCTTGTAGATGACAACGGGTACTTGACGGGTCTGATTACAATGCGAGATATCGCGAAAATGAATCAGTATCCGCGGTCTTGCCGCGATCAGCGTGGAAGGTTGCTTGTTGGGGCTGCTGTTGGTGTTCACCAATATGAACGCGTTGAAGCGATGATTGCAGCTGGGGTGGATGTGATTACAGTTGACTCTGCACATGGTCACAGTGAGAACGTGATTGAAACCGTGCGTGAGGTAAAGAAACGCTATGACATTCAGATCATTGCAGGGAATATCGCAACGGAAGAGGGTGCAAGAGATTTGATTGAAGCTGGTGCTGATGCGATCAAGGTGGGGATTGGCCCCGGCTCGATCTGCACGACACGCATTGTGACTGGCATTGGTGTGCCTCAGATTACCGCTGTGTTTAATGCGGTTAAGGCAGCTAAGGATTCAGGCGTTCCGATTGTGGCAGATGGTGGTATCAAGCAGAGTGGTGATATTACAAAGGCGATTGCTGCTGGTGCGAATACGGTGATGCTCGGCTCACTTTTTGCAGGGCTTGACGAGTCACCTGGTGAGTTGGTGATTCATGCGGGGCGGCGATACAAGACCTATCGTGGGATGGGCTCACAGGGTGCGATGATGGCGGGAAGTGCGGATCGTTATTCGCAGAAGGGTGTCACCAAGAGAGATAAGCTTGTGCCTGAAGGTGTTGAAGGCCGTGTTCCCTATCGTGGCCCGTTAGGCGATTTTGTTTATCAGATGATTGGCGGCTTACGTGCAGGTATGGGGTACTGTGGTACACGTACGATTGATGAGTTGCGCGAGAAGTCACGGTTTGTACGAGTTAGCTCTGCGGGCATGGTTGAGAGCCATCCGCATGACATTGCGATTACTCGTGAATCGCCCAACTATTCCGCAGGTGGTATGGGTACCTTGGGTGTGGATTGATTGGGAACTGAATAGATACGAAATAGAAGGCCGCGAAATGCGGCCTTTATTGTTTGCTCATGCCGTGATCTAAGATGAAGATTGTCAGTAACATTGATACAATGCGCGGTCAAGTATGCTAGAGCGTTTTGAATGTTTGATTGTTGCGAGACAGTTTGTAGCAGCTTGATTGCAGTGGAACGTGTGTTGATGAAGTACGCTGATTTTATGGATCGAAAGGGATTCCATGCCAATTGTGTATCACTTAGAAGGTCAGAATGATCGTCTTGCCGGGGCTTTAAAGGTGTTGGCGGATGACTATTCATTAGTTAGTCATGACGATGAAAATAAACTTGGGTTGGTACTCAAACAGGATGGATCACTCGGTCCACTTGGATACGCAATTTCTAAGGAAGAAAAGAAGCTTGTGCTTTCCTACGGCGGCATGACAGGCGCACTTCGTGGACTTGGTTCTGTCATTAGCTTTAAAGATAAAGCAGATGAGCAGGCTGAGGATACTTGTTTTGAATCTGTTGGGATCATGCTTGATTGTTCTCGAAATGCAGTGCCCAAGCGATCGCACATTGAGATGTGGATGCGTAAGTTAGCGTTGTTGGGTTATAACCAGTTGATGCTTTATACGGAAGACACATACGAGTTGGAAGGTGAGCCATATTTTGGATATCAGCGAGGTGGTTATACCGCAGAGGATATTCGTGATTTAGATGATTACGCTTACTCGTTAGGGATTGAGTTGGTTCCTTGTATTCAAACGCTTGGCCATCTGCACCAGATGCTGAAGTGGAGTAAATATTGGGATATGAAGGATACGAATGCGGTGATGATGGTGCGCAATGATCGGACATACGAGATCATTGAAAAAATGATCAGTTTGTGGTCGGAGAACGTTCGTTCAAAACGTATTCATATTGGTATGGATGAGACTCATGACCTTGGTCTGGGGCGTTTTCTTGACCAAAATGGATTTGAGAATCGTTTTGACTTGTTTAACTATCACTTGGATAGAGTGGTACAGATATGTAATGAGAAATCTCTGAAGCCAATGATATGGTCGGATATGTATTTCAGGTTGGGAAGCAAAAAGCAGGATTATTACGATCGTGAAGCAATTATCCCTGATGAAGTGAAAGAAAAGATTCCAGTCGAAGCTGAGCTGGTTTATTGGGATTATTATCACGATGATGCGGATTTTTATGCTGAATGGATTGATCGGCATCGTGAACTCGGTAAAGAGCCGATTATGGCTTCAGGCGTATGGACGTGGCCGATGTTGTGGCATTGTCATGCGAATACAGATAAGAATGCGCTGCCATGTGTGAAAGCATGTAAAGAGAAGAACGTGAAGGAAATTACCTTCACGATGTGGGGTGATGACGGTGCGCTGTGTGATATTGATTCTGCATTCGAAGGGTTAGCAACGGTTGCAGAGAGTATATATTCTGATGGTGGGGATGAAGAGGTGCTCGCTAAACGGTTTAGCAAGGTATGCAAAGGGGATTACAATCTTTCCAGAGAAGCGAGCATTCTTGGCGCATTTTATCTTCAAGATATTGATTCCGATGAGGAAGCTGCATCAGCAGAAGAATTGGCGAAGCGCGTTGAATCGGTTGTGCTTGGGAATATGGTTTTGTGGGATGATCCGCTTCAGGGTGTTTATTGGCGTCAGATCGAATTGGTGAACGGGCCAGATGTTTGGGAAGAAATCAGGCGTAAATATGGTCGGTTGTCTTCGAGGTTAAATTCGCTTGATGATGCTCGTGATGGGGCAGGGGATCTTAAGGTTGCGGGTTTGCTTGCGGATGCAATTGTTAAAAAAATCGGATTAAGGCAAAAGCTTGTTAAGGCGTATGAGGAGCGAGATGACACGCTTTTACGTGAAGTGATCGTTGAATCAGCAATCGTTATTAAGGCGATAGAGCGGTGGGATGCAGCGTTTACGGCAATGTGGCATAAACGAAATCGTCCGCAGGGTCTTGAACAGATTCAAATTCGAATTGCGGGTGTTGCTCGTCGATTCCGTGAGGTGCAGCAACGTGTTGAGGATATTATCTTGGGTCATAGTGATATGATTGATGAGTTGGAAGTGAAGCCTGAAGTGCGGTTGAGTTATATACCTCAGATGCACACGGCCGTTGCCTCAGCGGGTGCTTGGACTGTGAACTAATAACTGAATACAAATTGTCGTTATTAATAAGACACTCAATTGAGTGTCTTATTTTTTATTTTGTTGGGGCTAGTGGCTGCTCATTGTTAGAGCGTTTGAAAACTTGTTTCGTGAGGCGTTTGCCTACTTCCCACGCGGGCCCTGGGAACCTATGGCAGGCAGCGATGACCTCGTCGAATGCTTTAATCAGATGGTCAGCATCTTGTTCGGTGATCGTTAGTGATGGAAGGAGTTTGATAATATCCATGTTGTGCCCGGCAACCTGGGCGAGGATGTGGTGATCTTTAAGTAGAGGGATCAGGATTGCTTGGGGGAATAATCCTCCATCAACTTTATGTAGCAATTGCCAACCGACTTTGAGTGAGAGTGATTTAGGGGTTCCAAACTCAACGGCGATCATCAAGCCTTTGCCGCGAACCTCTTTTAGTAGATCATATTTGGGGACGAGTGCGGTTAGGCCAGCGATGATTTTTTGTCCCATTCGATCCGCATTTTCAACAACTTTCTCTTGTTCTAAGACATGCAAGGTTGCTAATCCCGCTACCATTGATAAATCGTTCTGTCCAAATGTTGTGGAGTGGACAACGCATCGGTCGAGCGTGGAGAAAACCTTATTATGGATTGATCGTCTCGACAATACTGCAGCTAATGGCACGTATCCACCTGAGATTGCTTTTGCGGTGACAAGGATGTCTGGATGGATGTTGAAGTGCTCGCATGCAAACATTCTGCCGGTACGTCCGTAGCCGGTCTGAACTTCATCTGCGATAAAGACCACATTGTGCTTACGGCATAGCTCAGCTGCTGCAGTGACAAATGCTTCGCTGGCGATTCGAACGCCTTTGCCTTGTATTGGCTCGAATATGAAGCCGGCGACGTCGCCTAAGAGAATTTCTTGCTCAAGGGCCTCAATGTCATTGAAGGGGATTGGGGTGGTTTCGTTAAGTAAAGCTCCAAATCCATCTCGAAACTCCAAGCCACCATTGATTGATAAGGCGCCCATTGTTAAGCCGTGATAGGCCTTCTGGCAGTAGATGATCCTGTTTTTGCCTGTAGCGGCCCTTGCGTACTTAATCGCGGTCTCGCACCCTTCTGCACCGGAATTACAGAAGTACACCGTATCAAGGCCGTCTGGGGCGATCTCGATAAGCTTTTCTGCTAATAACCCCGAGGTCATCGAGGGGCCGAATTTTGGCAAATTGGGCAAGTCCATGTCCATGGCCTGCTTAATTGCGTCACGGACGTCTGGGTGATTACGCCCAACACCAAAAACGCCGAATCCCGACAAGCAGTCTAGATATTTATTCCCCTGCTCATCCCATAGATAGGGGCCTTGGCCTTTTGTGTACCGGATATCGTAACCCAGTACTTTTAAGACTTTTGCATATGCAGGGTTGATATGCTTCTCAATCAGATTTAATGGGGGATGGCCCGCTTGATCGTCTAGTAAAGCTTTTAAATTGAATGGAGAGCTGGCCATGGTACAAATCCTGCATACGAACAAAAATACTCAATGATAGTAGCCTACAAGCAAAAGCGATATTAAGACGCAACTTAGGCAATGGTCAAGCTTAAAGCAAAATGATGTATGGGGGTTTTCCACTGGGGGTGGAGATACAGTCAATCTCGCTTGACTGACACGTTCTTATCGCCTAAATTACGCAGCCTGCCGGAAAATTCCGGCTGATGGGCTTGTAGCTCAGCTGGTTAGAGCGCACCCCTGATAAGGGTGAGGTCGCAGGTTCGAATCCTGCCAGGCCCATTTGACCTTCAGAATTAGGTCGCAGATCTTCGAAATGCCCCGCAAAAGCGGGGTTTTTTTTGTGGTTGTACGGGGTATTGCGAATCACTTCGAACAGTTTCGTGTCCTAAAAAGTGTCCTAATGGTGTATCAAGTTCTCCCCTTATATTGACAGCGGGGAAAGATTTTTCTCGAGTATGGTGCGATATAGATGTACGGCGAATTTTGGCATTGGTATTTATGCTACATGAGGTGGAGCTATTTTCAGCTAGAGCAATTATCCTTCTGCGGTAATGTCGCAAATATGAGTGAGGCTGATCTGTATCCCAATGGTTCAGAGAATTGCTACAGTTCGCATTGATATCTATATCTGTGGATATTGAGAGTTTCTTAATCGAACTGGGGCCTAACTTAGTTATGAGATTTTCCTAGTAATTCAGCATGGTGCTATCTGTGAGATCGTGATGGCGTGGGAAATCAATAGCGGTTTCTAGAAAGTGTGTTAAATGTATTAGTTTTCTCTAAGTCTCTGTGTACTGCATGCAGGTGTAATTTTAACAATCGATATTGAGACATAGTTTTCGCCGTCAAGCTAAGTAGCTGCATTTATGGTTGTTTTCACCTGCATTGTCGCTGTGTATTTGTGAAGTCAGGATTTGTTGACGCTTCCTTCATATATCGAGCATATGCGAAAAGATTCGCATTTCCTACGAGAAGCTTTGCGGCGAGCATAAAACCACTGTCGTGGAAGAAGTTATATGGCGCATCAAACTTGGTGTAGAATTTCAACTCAGCATCAGTGTGAGCCTGTATTAATATAGTCGTGATATGGAGGGATCTGCCGTTATCCTACATGTATAAAGATAAAGTGATGGTAATGAATTTATGGAATTTATTTACATCTTGTATGCGAATGCAAAATGTTCTGGGGAAACTAAAGCATATCGGCAGTCATTTAAATGAATTACATACGCATATTGATGTGTTGGTTTCTTGTTTTATAGTGATTTATATTTTGCTATTCTGTGCTTATATGACGTATGAAAGTAAAATTAAAAGCGTGATTCTTCAATAAAAAACAGTAAATTGTTACAACAGAGTGGCGTTTCAGTTATGCTGGAAGTGAGAACAGACATGTCGTTTATGTAAGTAATGATGTATGTTACTAGTTTGTGTATATAGCCAATACAGATGTTGTTTGGCCTTATGTTTTGATAGATAACTTACGTAAGGGGTAGCATGAAGTTAGGAATTACAAGATTCTGGTTTTACCAGATTTTGGTATCTGTATTTGCACTTATACTTTCGTGTAGCCTATGTGTTCATGCTGAGCCACAACAGTTAGAAGAAGAAATTCAACTTAACTTGTCTGCCAATGCTGAGTTACGACTAGTAGTGGATGTCATATCGCAGCAGTTAGGTCTCAATATTATCTATGATGAGATACTTAATAATAAACGTATCACATTAAAAACGCAGGGTAAACTATACAAGAGTAATCTGTTGCAGATTTTGCAAAGTTCGCTTCAGATGAAAGGTCTTGCGCTCGTAGATGATGAGAATGGTTGGAAGAGGATTGTACAGATTAGGCAGTTTGGTGAGATCACAGATCTGATTGAAAGTGATGATGATGCGAATACTAGACCTGCCTATGAGATAATCACTTGGTTTTATGAACTAGAGCATGCTCAGCCTAGTAATGTGTTAGCCTTTGTGAGACCGATCCTTTCGACGCCAGGGGGCAACGTTAGTTTGGTACCAAATCTCAATGCAATTGTAATTACAGATTATGCTGGGCGCGTTAAGCAGATTCAAGATATGTTGGTTTTGTTTGATAGGCCGGGACGCGAAGTGATCTGGAAGGCGATTGAAATTCAGCATGCAGAGACGCAGGTGTTGGCTCAGCAGATTAACCAGCTTCTAGAATATAAGGCGCGCAATGGTAGCGTCAATAATAATCAATTAAAACCGTTTTACCTGACCCATGACAACCGTTTAAACCGTCTGTTGGTGGTAGCTGAAGTTGATTGGGTTCAAGAGATAGATCGCATGGTCTCTGCGCTAGATCAAGAGCTATCTCAGAGTTTAAATGTTTATCGTTTGCGGTTTGTGCTTCCTAAGCATATGGAGCAACTAATAACGAAGGTACTTAAGGCAGATGCACAGCATAAACGTCTAAATGTTGTTCCAGATGATGATTCTTTATCCTTGGTCGTAATTGCAACGGATGACCTGCACAAGAAAATCGAGAACCTAATTTCAAAATTTGATATTGAAGCAAATGTTGATCCGCGGCCAATTCGTGCTTATAAGCTCAATCATGCCGATGCTGGGGAAGTACTGAAAACGATGCAGGAGTTAGAAGGGCAAGGTTTTGTTGAAGGGGGTGTAGTTAACCTTGACGGCGAAACATTGAAGATGGCGAAATTCGGCAAGTCAGAAATCCGAAGTATTGGCGGTGATAGTAAAGTTAATGTTACGGCAGATAAGAACACGAACAGTATTCTAGTAATGGCTCCGTTGCAAGTTCATCTTGTATATGAGCAACTCATTAAGCTTCTGGATAAGCGTAGGCCGCAGGTACTCGTTGAGTGTACGATTGTGACTTTGGATGAAAGTGATAGCCAATCGTTGGGGGTTGAGTTGGGTGGTGATATCAATTTTGGGGACAACATAGCGACGAAGTTGTTTACAAGCTTCGGATTAAGCGAAATTAATGCGACCACTGGGGAACGGACAATTAGTGCGGGTGCTGGTTTTAACGGAACTCTTATCAAGACTGATGTGGTGGATGTGCTTGTAAAAGCTCTAGCAAAGAAGGGGAAAAGTCGTATTCTGGCAATGCCACGACTGCTCGTGAATGATAATGCGACTGGGTCAATAGATAGTGTAAATGAAGCACCGACATCAACCATAAATTCTGATAGTGGTGTATCCAATCAAGGTTTTGGTGGGTATGAGGAGGCAGGTACACAAATCAAAATTACGCCACATATCGCTGAAGGTGATCATTTGCGATTAGAATACGATATTACTTTGAATAGTTTTACAGGTGAGGCAGCTAATGGAAATCCACCTCCTCGTCAAACAAACAAGGTAAAGAGTGAAGTGACAGTACCGGATGGTTATACGATTGTGGTTGGTGGTGTGAAGCGTGCTGATCGTTCAGAAGGCAACAGCAGTGTTCCAATTCTTGGAGAGCTACCGATTCTAGAATATCTGTTTGGAAGTGGTGAAAGTAAGAATTCCGAATCCGTTATGTATGTTTTTATTCGGCCAATCATATTGCGTGATGATGATTTTTCGGATCTGAAGTTCTTTTCTAACCGGAGCATGAAGCGTGCTGAGATGGATGTTGGGTATCCATCGAGTGAGCCATTGCTAATGTGGTAAATCGATGTGTTTAAAAGGGAAGAGATGAACTGGAAAGCTTGAGATGAGTCAACTAGCTGATGAAGTTTCGGGAAACATATGCGATGAACGCAGCGAGATCGATTTTGTATGCGCCGAAGCCGAAGAGAAGAGTTCGAAAATTCCACTGGAAATGTGTCATGCGTCGGTAAAGTTTGTTGAACGCATATCAATCAGCTATGCGCGAAGACATGGCGTGATGGGTGTATTACTTCGTGATGGCGACGCTGTAGATGTCAGAGATCAGGATAAAATGATTCTTGCAGTTGGTGAGCACTGTGATGAAGACGTGGTTGATGTTCTTCGACGTCTTTTGGGTGTTACAAACGTTCGGGTGATGGCATTTGACCACGCTGATGTGCTCGCGAAAATCAATCAAGCCTATCAACAGCAGACTGGGCAAGCAGATGCTGTGATTGATAGATTGGAAGTAAATAAGGACAACGATTTAGGACAACTGCTGAATACGACAAGTGGCGGACGAGAGGACCTATTGGATATAGGGTCGCGGGCCCCAGTGATCAAGTTGGTGAACCTAATACTGTTTGAGGCTGTGAAGGCGGAGGCATCGGACGTACATATACAGCCATATGAAGATCGATTGGTGGTGCGGCTACGGATCGATGGGGTGTTATTTGATGCTTACACGCTGCCGCGTGGGGTATTAGAGGAGATGGTCAGTAGGGTGAAGGTGATGGGAAAAATGAACATTGCAGAGAAGCGTCTTCCCCAAGATGGCCGGGCGACGGTGCAAGTGGGTGATAGAGTGGTTGATCTGCGAATATCCAGTGTACCGAGTAGTCACGGTGAGCGGATCGTAATTCGTCTACTAGATAAGGGGGCCCGGCTACACACTTTAAGTGAGCTAGGTATGAGGGGACAGACCTATGAAGAGTATCGGTCACTGATCGGTGTTGAGCATGGGCTGATTCTTGTGACTGGCCCAACTGGATCAGGAAAATCAACAACACTCTATGCGTCGCTTAGTGAAATCAATAGCAAACGCTCAAATATACTGACACTTGAGGATCCGATTGAGTATCAGCTTGACGGGATTAGTCAGATTCAAGTAAGCGAGAAGAAAGGGATGACGTTCGCAAGTGGGCTCAGAAGCGTGTTGCGGCAAGATCCGGATATCGTGATGGTTGGTGAAATCCGTGATCATGAAACGGCGGTATTAGCAATCCAAGCCGCATTAACGGGACACTTGGTATTTTCCACGCTGCATACAAACGATGCTGCCAGTGCCATAACGAGACTACTTGATCTAGGTATCGAACCATATTTGGTTGCAAGTTCATTAGTTGGGGTGATGGCTCAACGGCTAGTTAGACGTGTCTGTACAGAATGTGGGCAATTTGATGATACTGCAGTCGCACCGCTGCACCGACTGAATCTAGATGAAAAGTTGGTTGATGTGGGTCGGATGCGTGTTGGCAGTGGATGCGAAACCTGTCGTGAGACGGGGTATCGCGGCCGTGTGGGATTGTATGAGTTGCTGACAGTGAATGAGCCTATCCGAGAGTTAGTACAGACAAGGTCAACAGCAGCGCAAATCAAACAGGCTGCAATTCAAAGTCTGGGAATGCGACCGTTGCGTGAATCAGGTATCGAAAAGGTCTTAAGTGGCGTAACAACGGTAGATGAAATACTACGGGTGACGATGCGAGAGATCAGTGGGGGTAATGTGTAATGGCGGTATTTGGTTATATCGCGAGTGACGGTGGCGCTAAACTACTGGAAGGGTCGGTAGTCGCCGATAGCGTACGTGCAGCGCGAGATCAGTTGCGTGAACGCGGCTTACGGGTTCATGAAATTACATCCAACAGCGGGTCAACTAATGGGCGATTCGTATGGCTGAGAATGAAACGTGGTGTCCGGTCGATGCAGATGGTCGAGTTTGTCCGTGAACTTTCAACGTTGCTTGGCGTAGGGACGCCGCTATTGGAGGCGCTTGATACGGTTATTAAGCAACAGCGTGGAGCCGTACATTTGATGTTGTTACAGATACGTGAGCGAGTTGCCTCTGGTATATCCTTAAGTGAGGCATTACGTGAAGCGAAAGATTGCGGTAATCGTGGAATCGACTCAATTACCATAAGCATGGTTGCTGTGGGAGAGGACGCGGGGAATCTAGATGAAGTATTGGACGAGTTAGCAAACTTTAAAGAACATTCTGCGGCACTAAAAAACCGTGTGCTCTCAGCTTTACTGTATCCAATGATCGTGTTCAGTATTGGAATTTTGGTTAGTGTCTTTCTGATGACCTACGTGGTGCCAGGGTTGATTGAAGCATTGGATGAGGCAGGCCAAGAATTGCCTGCTGTTACTCAGGTGGTTAAGGCAGTGAGTGATTTCCTCGTATATAAATGGTGGCTCATCTTAGGTGTGTTGGCCGTAATTGTTGCTGCTGTGATGGCATTGATGCGCATGCCACGAGGACGGTACTGGGTGCATCAGATGGTGCTTCGTATCCCGATACTTGGCGATCTGATCTGTAAGCAAGCGGTGGTGCAGCTGTCCTTTGTAATTGCAACACTGATGAGGAGCGGCATTCACTTTGAGCAGGCGATTAGCCTTGCACGAAGTTCAATGCGCAACATGTTGTTGCGCGATGCGTTGGAGGAAACCGAGGCCGCAGTGCGTGAGGGTTGTGATATTGCAGAAGCATTGGAAAAAACAGGTGTTTTCGGAGCAACAGTAGTACAGGTTTTTGCATTGGGGCAACAAAGTGGCAAGATGGAGCAAATGCTCACGAGGCTTGGTCGTGACTATGACCGTCAAGTGGCAACTGCTGCTGCGCGTTTTACGACAGTCCTAGAACCGGTAATGATCGTGCTGCTGGCAGTAATGATTGGCATGATTGCATTTGCGACGATCCTACCAATCATGGAGATGGGAAATACACTCTAATACGAGGATAGATGATAGGCATGTGCAATATGAAAAAATATAAGCAGGCCGTCGATCAAGCTTTAGATATTCGACGACAGGTATGTGGATTCTCATTAGTTGAACTAATGGTAGTATTGGTGATTCTTGGTCTACTTGCAGGTGTGGTGACAGTAAGCACAAGAATGTATATGAGTAAGGCAAAGGTCAGCGCCTCACGTATGGAGATAAAAACGATTTGTAGTGGCCTTGAAACGTTCTATACCCTGTATGATCGTTTCCCGAGTAGTGATGAAGGTTTGGATGTGCTGACTGTGGCACAGGAGGGGGAGGATCAGGCCATTCTTATGCAAAAACTAATTGATCCTTGGGGTAAGCCATATCAGTACAACTCTCCTGGACGAGAAGGTGCTTATGACGTCTACAGTCTAGGTGCGGATGGTCGCGAGGGTGGAGAAGGTTCGAACGCTGATATAGGCAATTGGAATCTAAAAGGTAGATAGAAGATAGTCTGATCAAGAATTAGGAGTGGCTGCTTGAATCGTCACGGATTCACAATCATTGAACTGATGGTGTGTATGATTATCATCGGTTTGTTGGCGGGGGCAATTATGCTGTCGTTGCGTGGCGCAGGAAGACGTGTGAAATGGAAAGATACCGTAGATTACATTGTGCGAATAGATGAACAGGTACGCTTATTCTCGCAATTACATGGGTTGGGTGGTCAGTTGCGGCTGAATTTGCTAAGCGATGTCAGTGAAATTGTTTATATACCATCAACGCATGTAGATATTCCCTCAGATGTTAATCTCAGCCGCTTTGAGACAAAAAAACGTGTATGGGAAATTCCTTCTCCGTTTCGTATCGAACAGATACGAATCGCTGGTGGAGAGGTCAGCAAAACACAAGTCGCACTGCCAGTAGGGCCGAATGGCATGACGTTGAGTTATGCTATTAAACTTAAAGGTGAAGTGAAACAGACTCAGGACATTTCAAATGATGAAGTAGACAGGAGCTCCTACAACCGATGGTTGATTTTTGTGGGTAGTACTGGGCAAGTGCATCAGACTGACCACCAGGAGGAAGTCGATGCGATACTTCAAGCCACAAAATAATGCTAGCCAATATTTCGCGGGATTCACACTCGTTGAAGTGCTCGCTGCACTTGTACTTTTAAGCCTGCTATTCGTGGGGGTTGTGGGCGCTCGTAGTAGATATTTACGGCAATCTGCCAGAGCAAGATCTCGGCTATTGGCGATCGATAAGGTTGATGATTTACTAGCGTCATGGTGGATGGATGAGACGTATAGGATCAAGGCGGGGCAGCAGGGGCAACTCATCGATGATGCTACGATACAACTAATTTGGCAAATCGTACCTGTGAAAAATATCCCGAATCTCCCCGCATTTTTGGCGATCGAAGTGGTGCGTTTGGAAGTGGTTGACAAAATGGCTAATAAGCAAGATGGGGAAGTCGTTTTGTCAGTGGATTTACTAGTAAGTGACCTTGAAATGAAAGCGAAGCTAGAGAAAGCACAAAAGAGTGAAGATATCGAAACATCGGAAGATAGTGTAGAGAATGAGGTAGAGCGGGGAGGTGACGATGCGTAATGGATTCACGCTAATTGAGTTGCTGGTTACAGTTGTGATTGCGGGTCTTTTGATGGCAAGTGTAATGCAAGTCATCGGTACGCTAGGGCGTACTTCCCGGTTGATTGAAGAACGTCTTGACTATACATACGAATCTTGGCGAGAACGATTAGTTGATCAGATCAAACGAGATCTGCAGCATGTAACATCAATACAACACGTTCAGGATAAGCTAATCCTTGAAACACTCGGTTGCTACAATCCTGAAACTATGAAATGGAAATATCTACCGACTCGTGTTACTTATTATGCAGAGTTTGTAAATGATATAGGTGTTTTTATCAGAGAGCAGCAGTTGCTACTGGACAGTGAATCGAAACAGAAGTTGAAACAAATTATGGCTCTCAGCATAGAAGAATTTATTGTTAAGCCAGTTAGTTTAGATGATGACATGACACGAGAACGCTTTGTCGTCGAATTAAAGTTAGCCCAAGAAGAGGAAGTGTTGTTGGTTCCATGTGTTTTTCCGATGAAAAATCAAGGGGGTGTAAGTGGTGAATAGACGATCCTTTAGAACAGGTTTTGTATTGATACTCGTTCTGATGCTATTGGCACTTGCTGGCGTCTCGTTGGCAATGATGGCACGGCGATCGCACGGTATGCTACTTCAAGTTGCCGCTGCAGAACAGCGATTACAACGTCAATGGTTGCTCAAAAGTAGTGAGCGATACATGCTCCCACAAGCAGCGTTTGTGCTTGATCCATCGCAATTCGAAAAAAAGATCAATGATGCTGAGGAGACCAGCCTACCTAAAGCTAATCACAAAATAGAATTAGAGTTGAATGACAAGCGATTGCTCATCATTTTGAGCAATGAGAATGCGCGGGCTGATGTTAACGAGCTTTTGAGGCAATATCCAACTGAAAAAGTAGAATTTTATCTTAGAAAGACATTAAGTAGAAAATCAAACAATAAGCATGGTGATGTTCAATTACGCCCGCTAACAAAATCGCAAACGGCGCATACGAATGATTACATCAGAAAGAATCTCGTATTAACGAAGACGGATGTTTCTAACGTTGCCGTGTCGGTTGCTAGCTATGAGCAGATTTTTCAAGATTTTGAACCCTTATCTCTCATGCAATCTCCTTTGTTAACGTGCTGGTCTGGCGGCCCGGTCGATTACCGTATAGCACCCAAGGGTGTTTTGATGGCAATGTTAGCGCATGAAATTGGTGAGGATCGCGTTCGGAAGCTGGTGGAGTTACGTGATGAAGAGCCGAATCTTGAATTAACTCGTATGTTCGGTGCACTAGACATAGGACGAGAGCAGCGTGAGTATGTAGAAAGCGTCTTGGGTGTTGGTTCTCCTAATGCGTTTGGTATGCTCGTGCTGTTAGATGACGGTAAGCGTACTCATGTTGCATGGATGGTCCAACAGAATATTGATAAGAGTAGCCAGCAAGATACTAACGAGGGTAAAGACAAACACGTTAATACCTTGCGTTTTATTTGGTAACGGAGTTGAGTCGTCATGAGATTGATGCCAAGACAGATTAGACGAGGTTTGCATACGCTGACAGGCATGTGCATATTGGGAGCTATAACCGTATCGGCTGTAGGTGTGCTATTGCCACTGCAAAAGCCCGAAAGTCGTACGTTTGTAGCTGTTGCCAGATCAAGTAATCAATCGGATCGTGAACGTTTATTAACCATTGATGACATATCTTCGCTTGGACAAAGGCCTCTTCAGCGTCCGCTTTACGACCCATCCTCCAAGGTGCGGCAACCGCCAAAACTCAAGCTGGTTGGCACCAGTATCAATGGTGACAGCAAGCAAGCTTTTGTTGTCAACAAAAATGGCGAAACAGTGTTTGTTGATCTCGGAGATATTGTGGACGGAGTAACAATTACTATCATCGAAGAGGATCGTATCGTGTTGGAATATGACGAACAACAGCAAACCTTGACGATGGAATCACGATAGCACATGAAAGATCTACTCCATGCAATTCTTATTGGTGAATCTACTTGTTCGCTTGTCGTGAGCCGTGGAAATAAGCTACGTACGCTTATATTAAATCCAGATTCCAATTCAGAAGATAGGAATGATTTTGAATTGGTGGGATTTGAATCAGCAACTGGAAATTGTATTATCGGCAACCCTATTTTGAGCCTACCTTCTGCATGGTGTTATACCGCAACGGTCAGGCAGGATGTCACCAACAAACGTCCGCGTTATGAAACAATGCTGTATCAATTCGAAGAATTTCTGCCAATGGATGCAGAGATGTTGACAGCATCATTCGAAACAGACATTCAACAGCGATCCTCGATCGGCTGTGCCGTAGAAACGAAACCAATTGTTCAAATACTCACGAAGCTTGAATCGAAAGGCATTGCCGTTGGCTGTATCTGCCCCACAATTATGTTGGTGTATCATGCCCTACTCAAGCAGAAAGTTTTGCAGCCTGAGTGTCGGTGGCTATTAATAGCCGAACCCAATGACGCGGTAAGTGTTGTTGAAATCAAAAATCGTAAGATTCTACATTGGCGATTATTAGATGTGAGTGATCTATCTGAAAATGAATACTTTTCCGCCGAATCAATAAAGAGCGGGGCACCAGTAAATATCCTTTCAGTAGAACTCCCGGATCGTATTCTTGACGATCTCAAATCAAAAGATAATCTGAAGATTAATATTGTTGCAAAGGATGTTCAGTCACTAGTTGCAGAGGGGGCACTTGCATTGCAGCAAGATGAGTCACTGCCAATATTTAACCTGCTTCGCGGTGAACTCGCCCCTCGGTCGTCACTTCAACGTTATTGTTTTCCAATTGCCTATTTTCTGGTTAGTCTAATCTTATTACTTATGAGTATGGTAATGGTTCTAAACCTACGATCGAACCAATATAGTCAACGTATCAGTACGTCGCATGAAGCTCTCACCAATCTCTATCAACAATCTTTCCCTGGCAAATCCGTTCCGCTCGGTGTCATGGGACGACTAGAGAGCGAATATCGTAAAGTCAAAGGGATCAGTCGGCAGGGCAATGTGGCTCCTAAGCCGCGCTCCGCACTCGATGCACTTGCTCAGATTCTGAATCAGATTCCTGACGATATCCGTTTTAAGCTCACCGAGTTGCAAATCGAACCTAATCAAATTCGCTTGTATGGTTCGGCTCGATCTCACGTTAATGCCAACAAGATAGTCGGAGCACTTGGTAATGGAAAAGCAGTTGCGGGATACACCTTTGAACTACTCCGAACTGAGAACCAGACCGACCGTTCCGTAAGTTTCAGTATTGTAGGCGAGAAGGTCACTCAACCAGCCTATGCCGATAGGAGCCATAGATGAGACAACATCCAGGATTAACTCTGTTGTTTTTATGTGTGTGCATCCTAATCTTCAGTTGTGTCGCATCAGTATGGCATCTTTATGTTACAAAACGTGAGGCTCTCCAAGCACAGAATGACTTCATCAAGGCGCGTGACATGATCGATCAGATCGTATCTCATCGTGATCAGCCTAAACTCGCAGAGGCGCGAGATGTTGCGATCAGTGATTTGCGTATCCGTCTTGAAAAAGCAGCTCAAAAAGCGAGTCTTTCATCACTTAGTAGTGTTTGGTCAGAAAATACGCGACGACTTGATCAAACGCCTTATCTTATCCAAAAAACGCGCGTCACCATTGATCATTCAACGATGCGTCAGATGCTTGAATTCCTTTGGTTTGTCGAGGCTGAAAACCCCTCACTCAACATTTCAAACTTGCGCCTCAGTGCAGAAAATAGAAATTTGGGTAATACTGAAAGCTGGAAGGGTGATCTGGCGGTTACTAATTTGATTTATTCTCCAAAGGACTAAGCCTTCCAACGAAAGCAATCAGATGAAACATACGATACCCATCATTATTCTCACGGCCTTAATAACCGTATTTGTTGGCTGTGTTGGTTTGCACGATACTGATGTAAAAACATATCAATCTCCCGTGAAAGCAAAGGCTGATCAAGCGCAAAAAGCCGCAGATCTAAATTCTTCAGCTGTAAATTATATCGAGCAAAACAACCTTAACCGTGCAGAACAACTACTCAAAGAAGCGCTTACGGAGGATATGACCTACGCTCCCGCGCATAACAACCTCGGCCTAGTCTATTATCGCCTTCATCAATACTACACTGCGGCCTGGGAGTTCGAGTATGCCGCGAAGCTAATGGATAATGCTGCAGAGCCCCTGAATAATCTGGGCATGGTTTATGAGGCTGTTGGTCAATATAAAAAAGCGCATGATTACTACAAACAGGCCTATCAAGCAGATTCCGAAAACGTTCAAGTCATCGCCAATTTTGCTCGCAATCATGTTCGCCAAGGGTTAAGAAATGATCAACTCCGCGATTTACTTGAAGAGATTGTTCTGCGAGATGATCGTAATGAGTGGGTTGCTTGGGCTCGTGAGCAGCGCGCTGTTATTGGAAAGTAATCAGGCGGCCTGTTAGTACTTGACTGCATTGGTATGTACTTGTCTGTTGTTGTGAGCAAAATCGACTTTAGTATTTAGGTTGCCATTACACCTTCCACGAAGGTGAGTGGTGTCGTTGTATCGCATTTCCAATGTGAAATTAACTTTTTAGATCTATTTCATCGATTTGATCGAATCACGAATCAAATAAATGCTCGTATTGACAAACTTGGCATATTTTCAACTGAGCATGTTCAAAGTATCACTGATACGCGGCATGAATGAGGCGATCCGTAGAGTATATGATTGCTTATAAATTGAAAACGATTACAAAACAAGGTCGATAGAATTCTCAATTGCCTGAATCAGAGTTATATTCGAAAAGTGTATGAATTCGTAAAAATATGTAAATATATCAATAAAATGATCTTAGGATGATAAAAACTGCAAGTTACATCACAGATATAATTTGCATTAAGCAATGTTTTGTGATGTAATTGTTTACATGGGTGTCATGGCGTTTATTTCTGACAGATTTAGATGAATTGACGTAATGAGTATTATTTTGGCATCTCTACGTGTTTAAGGCGGTTATTGGCCTGATTATCCGTGCTTGGCCAGTAATGCAGCTTAGGAGAATACGATGACGTTAGAGGATGTTAGTAAACTGGCCGGATGTTCCACGGCAACGGTTTCCCGTGTGATCAATGGTTCATCCAAGGTCAGCCCAAAAACGAAAAAGACAGTTGAGCGAGCTATTCGTGAGTTGAACTATCAACCCAGTTTCGCCGCAAGAATGCTTCGGCGTGAAGCAACCGATACCATCGGTGTCATTTTCCCTGATCTAGATTTTGGCTTCTACACTGAAGTCCTTAAAGCAATCAACAAGCGTGCGGCTCACAACGGGTACGATCTCATGGTTGCCTTTGGATATGATCCCGAAGGCGAGATGCGTTTAGTGCGCAAGTACGTACAGCAAAAGCGTGTTGATTCACTCATTATCATGAATCTTGATCTACCCGCACGCTTCATCCGCAGTTTGAATGAAAGTAAAGTACCCCTGGTTCTACTCGATAGGCCTGAATATGGTATGAACGCAATATCGGTGTGCATCGATAATGAGTACGGCGCACGTCAAGCAATGGAACATCTGATTAAGACACATGGCTATAAGCGTATTGCAATCGCTACAGGGCCCGCTGATACATACGATTCGCAAGTTCGGCTGCAAGCATGCAAGCAAATTGCGCAAGAACTCGACCTTCCCAAACGAAATATATTCATATGGGATGGGGATTTTACAGAGGACAGTGGTTACCGATTGATGCGATCGCAGATAGAGTCAGGGAATAGATTGCCTGATGCGATATTTGCATTAAATGACCCAATGGCCATCGGTATTTTGGATGGGCTGCGCGGAGCAGATTTGCGTGTTCCAGACGATATTGCAGTCATCGGTTTTGATGATGTTTCGCTCGCTAAACATCTCAATCTTTCTAGTGTAGCCGTACCATTTGACAAACTCGGTTCTCTTGCGGTTGATGCCGCTGTAAACGCGATTAATGAAGCGGATGGTCATACGCAAAAGGAGTATTTAGTTAAAACCGAGCTGATCATCAGGCAAACATGTGGCGGTGTTAAAGAATTAGTCTGATCTTTGAGTAATCAATCTAACCAATAGACATCAAATGACGCATCGGGTGATCGTTGCGTTTGAATAACCAAAATTATAGAGCAGAGGCTTTAGCTTTTTAATGAGTGAAGGTGATACGATGACTTTTCCAAAAGATTTTACCTGGGGTGTCGCGACGAGTGCCTACCAAATAGAGGGTGCTTGGGATCAAGATGGCAAAGGCCAAAGTGTGTGGGATATGGCTTGTCGTTGGCCCGGCAAAGTGGTCAAT
This sequence comes from Poriferisphaera corsica, assembly GCF_007747445.1. Classification (NCBI taxonomy): domain Bacteria; kingdom Pseudomonadati; phylum Planctomycetota; class Phycisphaerae; order Phycisphaerales; family Phycisphaeraceae; genus Poriferisphaera; species Poriferisphaera corsica. The sequence continues at coordinate 3,037,503 of NZ_CP036425.1, read as the reverse complement.
ATGCATACCGGTGATATCGCATGTAATCATTATAATTTCTATCAAAATGATACTGATATTATTAGCCAGATCGGTGCTAGTGCATATCGATTCTCAATCAGTTGGCCGCGAGTTATTCCTAATGGAATTGGCAAAGTTAACGCACAAGGTCTTGATTTCTATGACAAACTTGTCGACCAACTTCTCAGCCGTAATATTGCGCCTTGGGCGACACTCTTTCATTGGGATTATCCGCTTGCCCTTTTCCGTAAAGGAGGGTGGCTCAATCGTGATTCCGCTGACTGGTTCGCCGAATACACACAGGTCATAGTCGATAAGCTGTCTGATCGCGTGTCGCATTGGATGACCCTGAACGAGCCGCAGTGCTTTATAGGCAGCGGCCATTACCTCGGTAGCGATGCTCCTTGCCTGAAATTGCCTCTAAGTGAGGGACTCCTTGCTTGTCACAATGCCCTGCGTTCGCATGGGAAATCCGTTCAGGTGATCCGCAATTCTGCAAAAAATAAGCCATTCATTGGTTGGGCCCCCGTAGGTGTTATCAAATATCCACTTTGCGAAGAGCCAAAACATATTGAAGCGGCACGGGCCCTCACAATGAGCGGCGTCTTCAAGGAAAACCCATTCTGGACCAATACGTGGTATAGCGATCCTGTCATTCTCGGCCAATACCCCGAAGATGGCATGCAAGCCTATTGTCAACATATGGATTGGTATGACCCTTGCGATATGGCAGAAATCAATCAGCCGATCGATTTTTATGGCGTGAACATCTATAACGGGCAAGCGATCACGTTAGATGAAAACGATACCCCTAAGCTTCTCGATCAACCTCAAGGCGCACCCCGTACCGCTTTTAACTGGGATATCACGCCACCGGCTCTTAGGTGGGGCGTAAAGTTTCTTCACGATCGATACGGCCTCCCCATGTATGTCACCGAAAACGGCATGTCTTCGCATGATTGGATTGATTGTGAGGGCAAAGTACAAGACACCCAGCGAATCGACTATCTTCGCCGCTATCTCTTAGAGCTTAAGAAAGCAGTCGCTGATGGGGCTGATGTGCGAGGCTACTTTCAATGGTCGCTTTTGGACAATTTTGAATGGACATACGGCTATACGCAGCGATTTGGCCTAGTTCATGTCGACTACGAAACACAAAAACGAACGCTTAAACAGTCAGCGTACTGGTATCGTGACGTGATTCAAAAGAATGATATCGACTAATCATCGGTTAGTTTAGTTTAAGATTCAACAAATGCAGCCGTCTGATCGTGTGATCTTTGTCGATGATTCACACAGTCAGGCGGCTGTTTTTTTCGTCCTTCATTCGGCAGCCCCACTCCAATATCTTTACCGTTTCCAGCATTTCGTCATACGCGACCATTTCCTTGCCCTGTACTAGCGTATCCATCAGTCTTTCGACTAGGCTCACATAGTATGGCCGACTCGACTTCGCACAGTCTAATACCTGCACTCCCTCTGATCGATGAATCACAGCCCCAAATCCACCATGGCCTTCCTTGATCCCATGGTAAATCCCACTTCGCCCATCAGCCCATCGCATATTCAAGATTTCACTTTTATCATTCATGTGTAAAGACATCTCTTCGCATCCAGGACCTAACCCCGCGACCAGCATCTCCACGCTATGCACCCCGTACCAAAAATACCAAGGCATGCCTTCCTGGAAACTCAGCGGGCCCCATGCCTCCATCGATTCAATCTCCCCCATTTCCTTGTCAGCAATCGCTATCACCAATTCATCCCAGTACCTTAGTGATGATGCGCTGCCAATCAGAACCTCGCGTTCTTCTGCCAATTCAATGATCGCTTTTGCGTCATGCACTGAACAAGCTAGCGGCTTATCAATAAACACAGGTTTGCCATAGCTCACCACTTGTTTGAAAAGCTCTAAATGTGTTGCCCCATCCACCGCATGAATGAATATCGCATCACTCACTTCCGCTACCTCTTCAGGAGTCTCAAATATTGTGGCTCCATATTGATCGCGTAACGCATTTGTATACTCATCGACTCGTGAGTGACTCATCGCGAAATCTTTTGATCCGCCCGGCCATCCAGCGATAACTTCACCGCCGCCTATATAATGCTCATGGTCTTGATTTGACAGTAATTCCGCAAAAATAGTGACATGCGAAGTGTCCAGGCCGATCATTCCGATCTTCTTCATGCTGACTCACTTTTTGTGATTAATCCACTAGATAGCACTGATTTGTGTTATGCGTTGAGTTGAACTGGCTTGAGGTTTGCCTTACTCCAAAATGCTTCCGCAGAATCCCTTGCTTGCTCGAGAACGCGCATCTGCCTGATGACGCTTTCAGGTGAAACGTATAGTTGGCTTCCCTGTCTAATCGTTGCATAGAGATCAACGTAATATTTTTCAAGCGTCCACGTTGGCTTCGCCTCATCACCCTCAAGCTTCCAGTGGTGTTCTTCCCAAGGCACTTCCTCGAATTGATACCAACGATTCTCTGTGGGTGTTCTTAGTACTTCATGCTCTGGGAGCTCGTCGAAATTCGTTGTTTTCCAGTGCAATTCGTTCATATTTCCCCACAGTGTGCCGCGATCGCCCATCACCAGCCATAAATCCGATGCCTTGGCACATGCGCTGGAAAGTTCCAGCATAACAAATGGGTTGCCCGGGCTTCGCATCATAATCATCGCATGATCGTCTGCGTCACCCATCGATAAAGCCCGATCAAAATGGCAGAAAACATCAAGGTTATCGCCGTCGATAAACTGAATGGCTTGGTCTGCAAAATGGGCTCCCGTATTGTTCAACATCCCACCGCCAAATTCCTTCAGTGTTTGCCAGTCCCATCGTCGCGTAAAAGCATGGACTGTCATATTGATCTGGAAGACGCGTCCAAGCACGCCGCTCTTGACGATTTCCATTACTTTCAGAAAATGTGGATCGTATCGCCTGTTCTGGTACGGGGCGCAAATCAGCCCCTTTTTGTTGGCATACGCAATAACAGGTAATACTTCAGCGACACTGCAGCCTAATGGTTTCTCAATCACCACATGCTTACCATGCTGCAATGCCTTCATCGCATGTTCAGCATGCAAATGGTTCGGCGTTGCGACGACGATCAGGTCAATCCCCTCGAATCTTGCCAGTTCTTCGTAGCTTTCGCATGCAACCGCACTGAATTTATCAACCGCCTCCTGACTTCTCGCAGTGTCCAAATCGAATACCGCGCAGATTTCGTACTTTTCTTGCCCGACCGCATCCATCGCCATTGCGTGGATGTGCCATCCGCTCCGTCCAAGTCCTGCAATACCTACCCGGATCGGCCGATCATAATCATGATTTGAAGCGCAATTCACTTTTCTCACTCCATAAGTGTTATCTGATTCTCGACCCACATTTTAAGTTTAGAGTGTATATACAAGTTGTCAAGTATTCTTCTTGGTCTCCTTAGCGGCTAGTGTTCCGATCATACCCTTTGTTAGCACCCTGTTTGACCCGCAATCGCAATGATATAGCACAGAGAATATTAGTAATTTGGATAATTCAATGCCGTGTGCAAGCACGTTCTTAAGATCAAAATGTGATGCCCGTTCTTCATAGTCCAAGTATATTTTGTTCAAAACATACATTAAATAAGGGAAAAATACTTCATAATTCATTCGCAGGCCCGCACCCTGGATGGATCACAGCTATACTAATCTATTTTATCGTCACTCAATAGCCATGTGAATCAATCGCGTCAGGCCAGCTTTTCATAACACAAGAACACCACACGTGAGTTATTATCTCATTTCTGCGATTTCTCGGTTGATCGCCCCATATATTTCTGTAGATTATACTGTACAGGTCAGTGGGAATTTGACCTTACATGTATATACAGGAAGTGGCCATGTTTTACCGTCTTTCATTGATTATCCTCATGCTATTCATCACATTTGCAGCATGTACCTCGCCTACCCAAGCTCAACTCAAGCTTGATGATCGTGAAGGCGCCGTTGGTGAGTGGGGTTTCAAGCCCGACGACAACTCAACAGTTGCTCAGGATGCACCCTTCTTCTCATGGAGGCCACAAGCCAACGCCACAGGTTACGTTTTGCAAATCGCACGCGATAGCAGATTCCGCGACATCGTCTATCAAGTCAAAGTTCCTCGCTACTCAGGACACGTCCCATCTCAACAAATCGGTACAGGGCAATTCTTTTGGCGTTTCCGTTTCTACAACGATCAAAATAACGCTTCTGGCTGGAGCCGTACACGCAGCTTCAAAGTGACTGGCAATGCTCGTCCTTTTACAATGCCGACTCGCGAAGAACTCTTTAAACGCTTGCCCCAAGCTCACCCACGTCTCTTCATTCGACCAGAAGATCTCCCCGATTTGCGCAAGCAAATGCTCGCAGGCCACCTGCGTAGCCAATATAAAAACCTCATCACAATATGTGAAAAACGTTTAAAAGAAGGCTTCGATACCACCGACCCACCCACCTATCCCGAAGGTGTAACACAACAGAAAAACGCAGAGCAATGGCGAAAAATATGGTGGGGAAATCGTACAAGAGTCAACGACATGCTCGTCGCATCCCTCAACCTTGCGCTCGCCCACACGATCAAACCGAATCCCAAGTATCGTGATGAAGTGATCCGCGTTTTGATGGACATTACCGAATGGGATACCAAAGGCTCAACCGGCTGGGTTTATAACGATGAAGCCGCAATGCCAATCCTATATCTGTATTCACGTATCTATTCATTAGTTAGGCATGAACTTACCGATGAGCAGCGTCAAAAAGCCATCACCATGATGACCGCTCGCGGCAACGATGCCTATCAATGGCTGTATAAAAAACATCAGCACATGTGGAAGCCTTACAACAGCCACAATAACCGTGGTTGGCATATGCTCGGTGAAGCCGGTGTTGCTTTCTATGGCGATATCCCCGAAGCCGAAGAATGGGCCTACTATGCTATGCAGATTTTTGGCAGCTCCTATCCAGTCTGGTCAGATGAAGACGGTGGATGGCACGAAGGCACTGCCTACTACCGCTCATACCTCAGCATGTTCATGTGGTGGGCCGATGTCATGCGGACCGCATTTGATGTGAATGCATTCGATAAATCAACCCTCACAAATCTAGGTTGGTACCCGATTTACATCTTACCGCCCGGTGATCATTCAGCCGGCTTTGGCGATCTGACCCGCCATATCAACTCCGCGCGTATCAGCCCGCTCATCGATACGATGGCCAAGAATTCCGGCAACCCATACTGGGCTGACTATGTCCGCCGCGTCGACAATCTGAAGATCGATGATCCGTATGCAAAGGGTTACGACTTCAATTTTTACGTTGACATCATGCGTCGTTACTACGCAGGCGCAAAGACAAATACGAAATCACTCGCCGAGATGCCCAATGATAAACTTTTCAAAGGCATCGGTTTATCGGTGATGAATACCAACCTGCTTTTGGCAAAAGACAATATGCAGGTGCTATTCAAATCGTCACCATTCGGTATGCAATCGCATGGGTATGAATCAAACAACTCGTTTAACCTTTCGCTTGGCGGTGAAGATCTGCTTGTAAAGACTGGTCGGCGTGATGGTTATGGTTCACCTCATCATCGTGATTGGATGTGGCATACACGCAGCACAAATAACATCATGGTTGATGGTAAATCGCAGATGCGTCATCATCGGGATAGTGTTGGGGATATTGTTGAGTGGTGGAGTAAGAATGGTGTTGCGTATGCGGTTGGCCGCGTTGAGAACAATTATGAAGGCCTTGTTAAACGCTTTGACCGTAAAGTGTTGCGCTTAGGTAAGCAGGGTGTTGTGATTGTTGATGTGCTGGATGCAACCAAACCAGTCACGTATCAATATCTGCTGCATGCAATTAATCCGTTTGAAGTGATGGATGATGGGAGCGAGTTGAAGAAGGTGAAAGTAGTTAAGGGCGATATGAGTTGTGAAGTGCAATACCTTTGGCCGCAAGGGGTTGCGATGTCGCAGACGGATAAGTTCAGCCCGGCTCCTTCAGGAATGGACGGATTTAAGCAGTCACATCTGACAATTAAAATCGATAAAAAAGCTGAGAAAATGGTGATGCTTTCAGTGGTTGACGGGTTTGTGAATGGCAAGCGATGGAAAACACGTCCATTGTCTATTAATAAGATAGGCGAAATATTTGTGATCAAGGCTAGAGTCGATGGCCGTGAAGTAACGGCTCGCATTGATGTTAACGATGGCGATATTCAAATTGAAGGTCTTGATTGATCTGCTCATAAACACAAAGTAGATTGACTGAGGAAAGATTATCTGTGTAGATGATCATCAAAGAGGGGGCCGGATGAGTGAAAAAAAGGGGGGGAGGGGGATTGTCGCGCTTTTGGGAAGATTGGGATTGCATGGTGATGGTGGGGAGATGCTGAGAAGAGGAGAGGGGGATGCGTCTAATAGATGGTTAGGTATATGTTGGTTATGTGCGCTAGAATGGCGCTATTTAACAGTGTTAAATAGATAAAAACGCGCGCACAAACGCGCGTTTTTTCTTTGGTCGCGGCGGGTTTGTGCGCACGAAATCTCCAAATCAGTGACTTACCCGTAGTCAAAATGGGCTGGCTTTGGTGAGAAATGGCTAAAGAATAGCAAACTTTGGGTGATAACCGCGCGCTAACTGAATTTGCCACACGAGTGCGAATAGCGGCAAAGGCGCGTTTGTGCGCTTTTAAAAAGATTTTCAGTTTCAAGATGGGAGGCTGCTCGTGGACTTTACGCGTGCGTCGTGTGCTCATGTTTATGTTGCAACTTGATGATTGGGTGGTGGTCTTTGGATGGATTTATGGCGCTATTTGCTGTTTGCCAGGACGTGCTGAAGAATGGATTGAGTTGATATCCACTCGGAGATAAATGAGCTATTTGGGGTGCGAGATTTTAGAGAGTCGATGCGTGGAAAAAGACAGAGATTGAGGGGAGGAAAGGGGGCGGTTGTGCTCGATATGATTGCGATAACGAAGCGTTCTTGGATGCTGTAAAAAGGTATGACTTGATGCGAGGCTTGAAATATACTTGCTAAAACTTGGCGGCATAACCATTGATTAGATTAATTCGTCCAACGTGAAACACCTAAAATAATTTAATGCTTGAATAGAGTTCTAAATATTTGTCTTTATAACGGGGTAGAAAACATCAAATTAAAGATCCCGATCATCTTTTGTGACCCTAGCTGGCAGACACCGTTTTCTGATGACAACTGCATTTTATGATCAAATCTATGGCCAGCGATGGCAGATCGAACCGTGATGAGCATATTAAAACAAAGCTTAACACGGCATTAACCGTGCTAGCGATGATTGCAGTACTCATTCATAATCCCGTATTCATCTACACAAAAGAAGGTATTTTACAGTGTATTTTTTACATTTTCTATTTCTCCTCTACACCCCTTTTTCTTGCTGTTTTTATCCGTGTTGTTGGATCACTTAACAGTTCTTCAAGAAAACATTCACATGCATCACATTCTTGATCAAATGAATTGCGTTGATCTTTTTCACCTCTTTCAATGTAATAAATGATCCAGCAATCGGTATTTTCTTCAAGATAATAACCTTCAAACCAAACGTCCGGTTTTTCTAGAGCATATGCTTTGGGACTTATACAATGTTGCTTCAATAACCGTTTAAGTTTAGATATATTCATTCGTTTATTTCCTTAATAATCTCATCATCTAGCAATTCTTCAAGAGATTTAGGTAAATGATGTTGAACACCCATTCTCGGTTGCTCAAACCAAGGTGCGATCAGTCCTGAATCCACTTCATATGGTTTAATAAACTCGAAAATTCATATGGATCATTGATTTTATAGTGTGGTAACGCTCGATATTCAAATGGAGTTTCCAGCGGTGAAACAAATTTGCCCTCTCTATACCCATATCTGTCTACTCTGTAACTAGGCTGTAGGATATCTTTATAGAGTGATGCTATAAAGCCAGCATGATCGGGGCAGTCCTTTTCTGCTGGTTTTGGATTTAACCAATTAATATTAACCTTAGAAACATCATTTGGATATTTGTGAATATTTCCAGTTTAATTCAGATTGTCATATGCTGTTGCGGACCTTGTTGTCGTTGCAACTCTAGCGACATCATCCATCCGGCTGAGCATCATCTTTTCCTCAGCAGCTCCAGTAGCTGCTGCAAATTTGTATCGAATAGCCTGTCTATGTATCACTACTCTCTTGGAAATACGTGCTAATTGGCGCCAAATCAGTGATTCCAAGTACATGTCATTACATCATTTGATTCATCATTTCAACGATTGCCTTGCTAGATGGGTCAATGAATCGTGGTGGGGTGTTTCTAACATATGCATAGAGGTTGTAGCCATCGACGTAGCCGGCGGGGTCGCGTTGGAGGAAACGACCTAACTCAGGGCTGTAGGCGCGGCGACGGTCGTGATACAGTTTGGATTTTGAATCGTAACGTCGGCCGGTGAAGCCGTATGGGTTGTTGTATGCAGATGTAGAGAGGGGGTTGCCGGTGATGTGGGGGAGAAAGGGCTGGAATGTTTTGGCGAGGGTGTTGGTTTAGATGGGGGGAATTGGTGGTTTGAAGTGGAGTGGTAGTGATGGGAATAAAGAAATTGATGTTTATTTTACAGAACGTGTCACAGTGTGGTAGGGTGAATCGTCTTACTTTTGGTGGTTCAATAGTTTTGTGTTTTAACAGGTTAGCTTAGGAGTTTGTGATGGACATGAAGACAGAAAATCAGGTGGATTTGGAGCAGGAATTGCCGAGGGTTTTTGAGCTATTGCATGAGGTCCATGAAGAGATTGCGAAGACGGGTATTGATTCCCGTTTGTGTCATATGGTGATGTTGCGGGCTTCGCAGATTAATGGATGTGCGTTTTGTATCGCGTACCACTTAAAGGATGCGCGGCAAGAAGGTGAATCGCAGGAAAAATTGGATTTGCTTTCGGCTTGGCAGCATGTTGATCTGTTTACTGAGGGAGAAAAGGCTGCACTGGAATATACAGAAGCGCTGACTCGTTTAGATCGGACAGATGAACACAGCAGAATTCGTGGTGTATTGTTGATGCATTTTAATGCTAAGGAAGTTGCTGGCTTGACGAGCATTATTGGTATGATCAATATTTGGAATCGGCTGCAAATATCGACGTATTAGATGATTGACGCGGATCGTAGAACTCGGGTGTTTTTGGAAGTGAAGCCACGGTTGATGGGCTTGGCTTATCGTATGCTTGGCAGTCATGCTGATGCTGAGGATGCGGTGCAGGATACGTATGTGAAATGGTTGGCGAATCGTGATGTGATTGAGAATGCTGGTGGTTGGCTGATGACGGTTTGTTCGCGGGTTAGCTTGGATCGGCTCAAGGTTTTAAAAAGAGAGCGTGAACGATACGTTGGGCCATGGCTACCGGAGCCGATTGGTGATGGGCGGGTGAGTAGGTTTGGGGAGTCGTTTGAATACGATGAAACGTTATCGACCGCGTTTATGTTGATGATGGACAAACTTTCAGCGCGTGAACGGCTTGTCTTTATTCTGCGTGAAATATTTGATTATCCGTATACGGATATCAGTGAGATTATGGGTGTGTCGGAGGCGGGAGGGCGCAAGCTATTTTCGCGTGCAAAACAGCGGCTGGAGCGTGATGGCGTTGGGCATCAATATGATGCGGCCCATGCGAGCGTGATGTTGGGACATTTTGTTGAGGCGATTAAGACAGGGGAAATGAAGCCGTTAGAGGCGATGCTGGTGAAAGATGTTGAGTTGATCGCGGATCATGGTGGTAAGGCTGTGGCAGTGGACCGGTTGTTGCATGGGCCGATGGAGGTGATGGCTTTTGTGAAGGATGTGTTGCATCCGAATTGGCACGACGGGGGGCAGATGAAGGTTTTAATGAATGGTGAAGTGGCGTTGATATACCGGCATGAGGGTGTGGTTGTGAGTTGTGTTCGCTTTGCGTTTGATGAGGAGTGGCGCGTGCGATCTGTGTTTGTGATGCGGAACCCGGATAAGTTGGCACAGTTTGATTGAGTCTATTCGAGAGTTAGATAGGTTGATTGCTGCGGTATAAGCCGGGGGATTGGTTGAGGGTGCGTTTGAACGCGCGGCTGAAGGCGGCTTCGGAGGTGTAGCCGAGTTTGAGGGCGCAGTCGATGAGTGAGATGTCGGAATCGCGGAGCCAAGTTGCGGCGGTGTGCATACGGTATCGGGTGAGGTATTTGAGTGGGGATTCGCCAACGGTTTGCATGAATCGAGCGGCGAAGGCGGAACGAGACATGTGAGCGGATTTTGCGAGCGATTCAACGGTCCAGTTTTGAGCGGGGTTGTTGTGGATGTTGAGGATGGCGGGGCCGATGCGTTCGTCTTTGAGTGCGCCGAGCCAGCCTGATTGTGCTTCGGGGCTTTGGTCGAGCCAGCGCCGGATGGCTTGGATGACGAGGATGTCGGCGAGGCGTGTGATGATGGTGTCGCCGCCGGGTTGTTGTGCTTCGGCTTCGGCGGCGATGAGTCGGAGTGTTGCATGCATGGCTTCGGCGTCGGTTGTGCCCCATGTCTCAAGGTGGATGATGTTGGGTAGTTGTTTGACGAGATCGGTTGCGGCGGGATTGTCGAAGCGGACGGCGCCGCAGATGAGGGAGGTGTGTTCGCCGCCACCGCCGTAGTTGAGGATTTCGTAGTGTGGTGTGATTTGTTGGACGGGGAGATCGAAGAAGGGGATGGGGGGTGTGTCGGGGTCTGAGAGGATGTTGTGCCCGAGGCCGTGGGGGATGAGGGCGAATTGGCCGGGTGTGAGGGAGATGATGGGTTGGTCTGGGAGCTGGATGAGGCATTGGCCGGCAGTGACAACGTGGAAGAGGAGGCAGCCGGGCATGGGGGGCATGGCGGCGCCCCAAGGCGCGGAGAGTGATGATTTTGCGTAGACGAGGCCGCTCATTCGGAAGGAGTGCAGGGTCTGTCCGAGGGGATCGGTGGAAAGGGGGATACAGCTGGGGTTGCAGGTTGACTTGTTCTCAGGCATAGGATTGATGATAACAGAGGGTGGATGTTAAAACGAGTTAAAACGGACGAATAGTATGTAAATATGGATCATACGTCATAGAACGTCTTTAATATTGAGACGATACTGTACTCGCAGTGATCGATCGTGTTGGTTGATCTTGGAGATAAACGTTGATGATTGGAGATACGTCATGCAAGCGAGAACAGGTAAAAAGATGAGGGTATTGGTCGTGCCGGGGAATGGTAAGACGGGGCGTCGCGTCGCGATGAAATTGATGGGGAAGGATGTTGAGGTGAGGCGTGGGTCACGGTCGGGTGATGTGGTCTTTGATTGGGGTGATCGTACGAGTTGGGCGGGTGCATTAGAGAGAGTAGATGCGGTGTATATGGCGTATGTTCCGGATTTGTCTGTGCCGGGGGCGCGGGAGACGGTGGGAGCGTTTGCGGATCTGGCGATTGGAATGGGTGTGAAGAAATTGGTGCTGCTGTCAGGGCGAGGTGAGGCGAAAGCATTGGCGGCGGAAGAAGCGGTCTTAGGTAAAGAGGGGGTTGATGTGACGGTGGTGAGGCCGGCATGGTTTAATCAGAACTTTGATGAGGGGGAGTTTTATGAGTTGGTGATGGGTGGTTTGATCGTGCTGCCTGCAGGTGATGTGAAGGAGCCGTTTATTGATGTGGAGGATATTGCGGATGTTGTGGTGGCGGTGTTGATGGGTGATGGGCATGGTGGTGAGGTATATGAACTGACGGGGCCGCGGTTGATGGATTTTGATGAAGTTGCTGTTGAGATATCGAGTAGGAGTGGTCGGCGTGTGGTGTATGAGGCGATTGAGATGGATGCGTTTGTTGCTGGGTTGTTGGGGCAGGGCATGCCGGAAGATTATGTGGGGATGCTGCGGTATTTGTTTGGTGAACTGATGGATGGTCGGAATGCATATGTGACGGATGATGTGAAGCGGGTTTTAGGGAGGGATGCGAAAGATTTTCGTGCATATGTTGATGAGGCGGTTAAGAATGGGGTATGGGAGGTGAATGTGAAGGCGTGATGAGAGGTCTTATTGAATGGGGAGGGAGAGTGTATAAAAAAGAAGCCGATCTAATGGGCGATTAGGTCGGCTTTGGTATTTAAATAGGTAGGCGTTTTTATGGGAGGATGAGTGTTGGGTTTGGTGTGATGTTCATTGGGGGGAGAGAAGAGTTGGGGTTTGCGGTTCTGTAGGCCATGATGTGGGCGGCGGCTACGCCCATGTCTTCGAGATTCATGTCGATTGTAACGGGGCGAGGGTTGATCATGTTGAGGATGTTTTTGTTGTTGTTGCAGGAAATGATTTGGAGATCTTTGCCTATTTTTAAGCCTTTTTTCTGCAAAACAGGTTGAGCTAATGCGGTGTGGTGGTCGCCGATGATGAACATACCGGTGGGGCGGGGTGTGAGTTTGAGGTAAATGTCGACGAGTTTATTGATCAGTGTTTGGTCGACTTCGGAGAAAGAGCTGATGGGGGGATGATCGGGTAGGAGTGTATCGTCAATGACGGTGGTTTTGACGCCTGCGCTGCCGGCGGCGGTGAGGAAGCCGGGAAGTCGTTGGTTGCAAGAGGGATCGCCGGACATGGTTGAGAAGAAGGCGAGGTGTTTATGGCCTTGCTCGATGAGGTAGTTGGCGGCGATTTGGCCGATGGTGTTGTTGTCGGGCGAAACGGCGTCGATGTGGTGAGGGCATTCGATTCGTCGGGACATGAGCCAAACTTTGGGTAGGTCTTTGGCGAAATCAGCGGAGAGGATTTCGGTTGACGCGTATGAGGTGAAGATGCCTTTGATGTTTTGGTTGTGCTGATTAATGGTGTGTTGGTTGTTGTCGAGTGAGCTGACGAGAATGGAAGCGTTGTGTTGTGCTGCGCCTTTTTCGAGGCCTGAGAGTAGGCCTGCGAAGATCAGGTTGTGGATGTCTTCGCCCCCAACAGGGAGTAGCCAGATGGTGGGGGTTTCAGTTTGTGGTGTGGGAATGGGGGATGTGGTGTTCGGTGTTGCGGCGGATTTATTGCGAGGTGCTACGAATGAGCCTCTGCCGGAGATGCGGTAGATGAGCCCGTCTTGTTCGAGAGCAGCGAGTGCTTGGCGTACGGGGCCGCGTGAGACGTTGAATCGCTCACAGAGTTCGGCTTCGGATTCGAGCATGTGGCGGGGTGGGAGTTTTTTAGAGCGGATGAGTTTGCGGAGATAATCGCTGATTTGGACGTGCTTTGCGGCATTTGAGACGGGTTTGGATTTGGTGGATTGTGTGGCCAATGTTGATCTCTCGGTGGTCAGTTAAGTCGTCATGGAGGCGAAATTAGAGCGTCCACCTGTCATTATTATTGATCTTTGTCAGAAAAACAATATTGGGGGGAGAGAAAGTGGCAAATTCATAATTCAATGATGTAAAGGGTGTTACATTCGTTAAATTAGGAGGGATTCTGGTAGGGGTGGAATGTGGGGGCGTGAGGGCATGTCATGACAGTTTGTGTAGTTTCGCGGATGGTGATTAGAGTTTGAGGAAGATTTTTTTGCGGGCGAGGAATGCGGTGAAAACGAGGATAAGGATGGCGAGGAGTATGGATTTTGCGATGCCTGTGAAGGGTTGTAGGAAGGTAATGGTGTGGCCGAACATATTGATTTTGTCGTATGTGAAGGCGAGTGGGGTGATCCAGAATTGTTGTTCGAGTGTGAGTTTGGGGTTGATGCAGGTGTAGGTGTTGATGAAGATTTGTGAGAAGAGGAAGAGTGGGGCGATGAGATATGCGAGCAATGCGTTTTGGCCTGCGTAGGCGAGGGCGGAGCCGATTTTCCTGAAATTGAGCATGTCGAAGAGGAGGAAGAAGATTGCCCAGAGTGCGGCGGTGATGGCTGCGGAGTAGAGAGCCCATGCTGGTGAGGAACTGTTCTTGAGGATGCCATGTGGGTATTGCATGCAGTAGCCTGCGAGCGCGAGTGCGGCGGCAAAAAGGAGTGCGAATTTGAGTTTTGCTGCGTTTGTGTTTGTGAGAGATCCGTTAGTGTTAGGGGAGCCGTTTTTGATGGTGGAGCCGAGGAGTGCGCCGGCGAGAGAGATGGCGGTGAGTATGGTGGTGGACATTGGGATGTATTTGAGTTTAAAGATGAAGTTGTGATGAGGGATGGAATTGAAGGCATTGTTTGCAGGGAGCTGCCATGTGGCGGGTTGGATTGGTTGATGGCCGAGGTACATGGCGATGAGTATGGCCATGACGATTGCGAGGGCGAAGATGTTTTTTCGGAAGACAATGTAGATGAGTGAGGTGCAGAGGTAAGTCCATCCGATGAGGCCTAGGATGCCCCACCAATGTCGTTGCATTGGGTTGCCGTTCTTGTCTTGGAAGTAATACCAAGCGATGAAGAGGCCGATAGTGGCGAGAGCCTTGATTGTGATGCTTGTGTATTTTAAAAGAACTATCTTACGGTTAGATCGTTGTTCGGGATTAGGTTTGGGGAATTGGAGAAATAAAGCGATGCAAGACGAGTAGACGAGGATGTGCCAAACGGCATTGTGCCAACCCATTTTTTCGAAGTCAGGGCCGTTGACGGTGAAGAAGCCGAGTAAGAGGAGTGAGGCTGAGCGTGTGAGGACGTGGAGTAAGACTTTGTGGAGTGGTTTGGTTTGTAGTTGTTTTGAGAGGGCGAAGGGGACGGATAGGCCAACTATAAAGAGGAATGCGGGGAAGACGACGTCGACGTAGGTCATGCCGGATTCGTTGTATGGGTAGAAGTGTTTTGACCACCACCAGAGCTTTGGTGTTTCGGCAACGTCGTTGACGAAGAGCATGGTGAGCATGATGAAACCGCGTAGGATGTCGATAGAGATGATGCGAGGTGATGAGGCGGTTTGATTTAGGGATGGAATTGATGCTGTATGTGTTGTGGATGTCATGATTTATAGATGATAATAAAAACGCAGCCCGGCGGAAATTGCAGGGCTGCGTGGGTTGGTAAAACGTTTGGATTATTGCTTACTTGCGGCGAGAGAGGAATGCGAGACCGCCGAGGCCGATGAGCGCGAGTGATGCTGGCTCAGGGACTTCGGTGTAGTCGATGACGAGGCGTGGGTAGTAAGCGATTGTGTTGCCGTAGCCGTCATCTTCGACAGGAGGGGTTCCGGGTGAACCGAAGATTTGTGAGCCGATGACGAAGAATTTGCCGGATGTAAATTCGTTGTCAGTGTTGTAGACCATACCTGCGTTGAGTTCAGGAGAGTCGATCCATTCTTTGATGGTGTCGACGTCGATGTCAAAGAAGATATTGACGTTGCTGGCGATGGTACCGGCGATTGCGGTGTTTTGGCCGATGAGTTTGGATGAATCAGAGATGATGCCGTATTGGACTTCGCCGGCTTCGTTAAGCCAGTGTGAGTCGCCGTCACCGGCTTTGCGTGCACGCCAGCAAACTTCGGTGCGATCCCAGCCGGTATAATCGGTGCCGGTTTGGGCATCGGTCCAGGAGGCGTTGGTGGATGCGATTTTATAGATGTTGATGTTGGTTTGGTTGCCACCTGTTGCCATGGTGTAGATACGTGCGCTGTTGATTTTAGCGACTTTGCCCTTGAGTGAGCTGAGGTCCCATTGTTGGACGACACGACGAGCTGCGCCGCCAGCGCCGCCGAGGATGTTGCCGTAGGCTCCACCAGATGTGCCGTAGGTCGTGTTTTCCCATGTGGCATTTCCGCCGGTAAGCCAAGAGTCGGTCATACCGTTGTAGCCGTCAAGTCCGTTCTGTAGTGTGATTTCGGCTGCACCGAGTGTGGCCGTTGTAGCGATCATTGTCGCAGTACAGATAAGTGCTTTGAATGCGTGCATCTCCAGTTCTCCTTTTGCATACTTTGAATTGCAATGTTGTTCGAAAAATATGATTAATAAGAAAAAAACGAATGGGCGGAATGGTGCCCGTCATGATTCTTGTATTTGTGATATCAAAACATACATCTCAGATGGCTGTATACAACTGGTTTTTAGCGGTGTTTTGGTACTCATGCCTAGTTTGAGAATGAGGTTTTGCGGTCAAGTGTGCATGGGTATTGGTTTGCGTGGTTTGCGTTACTGAGGAGGTGTGTTTCTACAGTTTGTTAATCTTGTATATACGTATGGTATATAAATTGTGAGTCCTGTCTAGCCTTATTTATACATTTATGATTGAAAATACTGTTTAACTGTGTTTGGTCGGGTTTAATTGCTCTTTAATGGGCGTATAACGCATTTTTTAGGAGTGCATATGATACAGCTTGTATATATAGATTATCATGTTAATATGATCTTGGTTAATGCGATGTAGGGTGAATAGCAATCTCTGACAGGCGATTTGGCGTATGGCGAACAGTTATTTTAAAAGATCTCGGATGAGTGAAACGCAGTTTCGGTTGTTGGTGCAACTATTTGTCGAAGAGCATCATGCGAAGGAGATTGCGCGGTGTGTTGGCGTGAATCGTAATTCAGTCAATCGGGTGCTGCATAAATTACGGTTGCGTATTGCAGAAGCGTGTGAAGTTCATGCAGATCGGGTGGGTGTTGGGCGTGTGATGGGTGGTGCGATGGTTGTGAATGTTAGCGGGGAAGTGTTGGGGGTAAAGAGTGGTGTGGCTGTTCTTGAAGAACCACGAGAAGTGGGGATTCAAGGTTTTGATCGGATGTGGGTGATGGTGAAAAGGCGTGCGTGTGTTGTTGAGAGTGATGGGGTAGGGCGAAATATGTTGAGTGATTGGCTGATACCATTTGTGGTTGGGCGGGTGGAGGCATGTGTGTATACACGGGTGTTTGAGTTGGGTGATGTATTTGATGAAGGTGGAGACTTGTGCGGATGGTTTGGTGAACAGGGTGATGATATTCGGGAGCGATTGCGCGAGATTGCGGAAAGTGATGTGGATGGGGAATGGTATGATGTCTACCGACGTGTGTACCCGGCAGGGGGTGGTGTGAATGGTGTGGGTGATGCGATCTATCGTTTGAGAGATGCGAATAGTTTGGAGAGTTTCTGGGACCGAGCGAGGGCAAGGTTTGCGCGATTAAGGGGGGTTAGGGATGATTCGTTTTACTTGTGTTTGAAAGAAAGTGAGTATCGGCATAATCATCGAGGGGAAGATTTGTGCGAGGTGATTTTGGATATGCTTGGGGAGCGGCCACTGAGTTGAATGGTTGTAAAAATAATAGAAAGTAAAAAGCAACGCAAAATGCGTTGCTTTTTTGTGTTTGTGTGAGTGCCTTTAGGCTTTTTATTCGTTGATGACGTGGTTGTGGAGTTCGCCGATGCCTTGGATGGAGACAGTGAGTTTGTCGCCTTCTTTGAGGAATCGTTGTGGGTTGGCAGACATGCCGACGCCGGAGGGCGTACCGGTCATGATGATGGTGCCTGGGAGGAGTGTCATGGAGTGGGAGAGGTAGGAGGCGATATGCCGGCAAGAGAAGATGAGATCGGATGAGTTGGAGTTTTGTCGAGTTTCGCCGTTGAGTGTGAGTGAGATATCGAGGTTGTCGCCGTCAAGGTCGGTGGCGATCCATGGGCCGATGGGTGCGAAGTTGTCCATGCTTTTGCCGCGGCCCCAGAGTTTGTCAATTTTTAGTTGTACGTCACGGGCGGAGATGTCGTTGCCGCAGGTGTAGCCGAGGATGTGGGCATCAACTTGGTCTTCGGAGATGTTTTTGCATTTCTTGCCTATGACGATGACAAGTTCGGCTTCCCAGTCGACGTTGTCGGGCGCGATTTTGGGAATGATGATGGGGTCGTTGGGGCCAGCAACGGCGTTGGCGAGTTTGAAGAAAACGAGAGGGAGTTCGGGTATGGGAGCGTTGCATTCGATGCAGTGCTTGCGGTAATTGGCGCCGATGCAGATGACCTGGGGTGGGTCGACCGGTGCGAGGAGCTTCGCGTTATTAGTTGGGATGATGGTGTCGGTGGGTTTGTATGAGGAAAAGATGTCGCCTTCGATGAGGCGGAAGCCTTCTGATTCAACGAGTGCGTGTGTGGGTTGGTTGTTGTGGAGGATACGAGCGATTTTGGCCATGATGCTGCTCCGGTGAGCCGGGGATCCGGGGTTGGGGTTATTGTTTCTTGATCGTTAGTGTGTATCGTAAAATAAATGATTGTTGACATCAAGTAACTAATTGGTTACTTTGGAAATATAGTATGTTTGTGTTGAGATGGGCGGAGATGACTAGTGAGTGGGTTGGTTAGTTTGTTGGAGGGATGGTTGTGAGTGATGGCGGGGTGAGGATAATGGCTGTTATGAAGCAAGAGGCAAGCAAACAAGTGAAGCGGGATGCGGTGGCAACACGAGAGAAGTTGTTGGATGCTGCAGTGGAGGTCTTTAGCGCGGATGGGCCGCGAGGGGCGAGGGTTGATGAAATTTGTCAGTTGGCGGGTGTGAATAAGCGGATGGTGTATCACTATTTTGGTGATAAAGATGGGTTGTATGGGGCGGCATTAGGTCGGGTGTACGATGGGTTTTATGCAGTTGAGGTGGATTTGAGTGCGATGTTACTTCCGGCGGATGAGTTGCTGGAGGTTTTGGTGAGCCGCTATTACAAGTTTTTGGGTGAGAATCCGGCATTTGTGAGGCTGATTAGTTACGAGAACTTGAATGATGGGCGTGTGATCAAGGGATTGAGGGTAAAGGGCAAAAAGGCGCAGGTTATTGAAGCGTTGAGATTGGCGTTGGATAAGGGGCAGGATGCGGGAGAGTTTCGAGCAGAGATCGATGCTGCGGAGCTGCTGGTGAGTATTTTTGCGTTGTGTTTTTTCTACTTTTCGAATCAGCACACGATGGGAGAATTGCTTGGCGCGAAAGCGATGACAAAGGTGGGGCAAAAAGCAAGAGTACGGCATGTGGTGGATCTGTTGCTGAATGGATTGCGTAAAAAATGAATTTAGACAGTTGACAGTTTGAATAAATATATGGGGCGATAAGGTATTAATAAATAGTTGTTGTGACGAAAGTCGTGGTAAATATAGAGGTTAATGAGATGAAGAATGGGGCTTTGAAGATCGGTTTTATTGGGTTGCATCACCAGCATCCGAGGTGGTATTGGCCGCTATGGAATGTGTTGCCGATGTATAAACCGGTTGCAGTGTGTGATGGGGATGCAGATTTTTTAGCTGAAGAAAATAAGGTGTACGGGTTAAAGGCGTTTGATAATGCGGATGAGTTGATTGAACAAGGTGGGGTGGATGTTGTGATGTTGTGGGAGAAGCACACGGAGATGCCTCGATTGGTGGAAGCGGCTGCGCGTTGTGGGAAGCATGTGATTGTGGAGAAGCCGTGCGCAGCCAATGTTGAGGGGGTTAGGGCGATTGAGGCGGCGGCGAAACGATATCCGGGTGTGAAGATTAGTTCGCCGTATTGTTGGCGGACGCATCGGTGTGGTGAATTGATCAAGAAGGTGGTTGAGAGTGGTGAGATTGGCGAGGTGGTTGCGGTAGAGGGCCGATTGAATGCGGGAGGAGCATGGCGATATGTACGGGATCATTCGCCTTGGATGTTGGGTGAGGGGGAAGGTGGAGGGCCGATGTGGAATTTAGGGGTGCATTGGATCGATTTTTTTAGGTGGGTTTTAGATAAGGAAGTGCTGCAGGTGTGTGGTCAGGTGGGTGAGGCTGTGGGGGAGCCGGTTCGGAGTATTGAAGATCAGGCGCAGGCACTGCTGCGTTTTGAAGGGGGTTGCGTGGGGCTGCTGGATATCAGCTATGGGCTGATTAAAGAGCATCCGGGTGTTCGGGATATCTATGTTTCGATTAGGGGGACGGAAGGGGCGATACAGTGGACACCTGCGTGGGAGGGTGTGGAGGATGAGGTGTTGGTGGTGAAGGAAAGTGGTGCGGAGAAAGTTGTGGTTAAGAGTGAGTTGGTGGATGGGTATTGCGGTGAGATGGCTAAGCGTTGGTTAGAGGGGTTTGCGAGTGCAGTGAGTGAGGGAGGTGGGCCGCTTGTCGGAGTGGAGGATATGGTGGCGGCGATAGAGGTAGTGGATGCGTTCCGGCGGAGTGTCGTGAGTGAACGGTTTGAATGGGTGGGTGGCTAATTAGGACATTGGTAGGGAAGGGGAAGTAAGAATGGATAAAAATATGAGTGAAATTAAACGAAAAATAAATGATGTGGTTCGGCTGGAAGAAGTCTTATCCGAGCCAACGGGTAAGGTACTGGAGATGTTTATGGGGATGGAGGGTGATGTGATGATTTTGGGGATTGGCGGGAAGATGGGGCCGACGCTTGGACGGATGGCAAAGCGTGCGATGGAGCAGACGGCAAGAGGTGGGAAGGTTTATGGGGTGTCGCGGTTTAGTGATGGTGGGATGCAGGAAAAATTGAACAGTTGGGGTATTGAAACGATTGCTGGAGATTTGTTGGATGACAAGTTTGTGGATGGTTTGCCACGTGCGAAGTATGTGGTGTATATGTCGGGGATGAAGTTTGGGGCGACAGGGCAAGAGAGTTTAACGTGGGCGATGAATACGCATTTGCCGGCACGAGTTTGTAAGAAATATAAGAATAGCACGATTGCGGCTTTTTCAACGGGGAATGTGTATGGCTTGGTGCCGGTACATTCAGGGGGAGCGATAGAAAGTGATGTACTGAATCCGTGTGGCGAGTATGCGATGAGCTGCTTGGGGCGTGAGAGGATGTTTGAGCATTTTAGTCAAGTGAACAAGACTAAAATGTCGATTTTGCGGCTGAACTATGCATGCGAATTAAGGTATGGGGTATTGGTCGATCTCGCAACACGGATTCGTGAGGGTGAAGTGATTGATCTGGGGATGCCGATGGCGAATGTGATCTGGCAACGTGATGCGAATGCGATGGCGCTGTTGAGTTTGCAGGATGCGGGGACGCCGCCGTATGCGTTGAATATTGCGGGACCGGAACAGTTATCGGTGAGACGTGCGGCACAACGATTGGGCGAGTTAATGGGGGAAGAAGTAAAGTTTGGTGGTGAAGAAGGAGCCGAGGCGATTTTAAGCAATGGGCAGATGGGGCATCGGCGATATGGATATCCAACGATGGGGATAGATGAGTTGATGATTCATGTGGCGGATTGGGTGAAGGGTGAGCAAGAACTGTTGGGTAAGCCAACGAAGTATGAGGTTCGGAGCGGGAAGTTTTAGAGCATTTTGTTCAAGATCTGTTATGTACCCTAATAGTTTGCTGTGATGTAAATGCTGTCTATAAAAAGTCAACTTTTGTTTATAGATTTTAGATAGTGCATCAATATTGGGGTAACTAGATCTAGTTTAATTTGGATTGATCTTTATCGACCACTGCAGGGGCCGGTGAGCAGCAGGAAATTGTAGATCTGCTTACCGGCTTTTTATATGCGCGTATTTGTCATGTTAGAATGGGGGTGGTATCGGTTATCTGACGGGGTTGGGTTGGGTTGTATGGGTTGTGATAATTATTGTGGCGGGAAGTTTTATGGGAATTAGAGAAGAGAGAAAAGCACCGAACTGGGTCTAATTGGTTGGCGATAATCTAATATGGATAGTTAAGTGGTTGGGTCGTGATTCATAAACTGTGTTTTGTTGCGTTGAGTAGGGTTAAAGCATGATGAGCCAAATGAGAGGGCGGGTTGCTCGAGCTATCAGCGCAGTGATTTGTATGGCTGTGTGTTTGTTGTTTATAGCTGATGAAGTGGGAGCAACGGAAAGTGTGCTGCCGCGTCCATATGTTGGCATGCATGTGGGGCGTGGGTTTGATCGCGGAATCGAAAACGATTTGCCGCTCTCGTTTTATGGTGGTGAGATGGATGGGATGAAAGTTGGATATTGGGCGTGGTCATTGAAAGAGCGGGGGAATGTGAAGGGGTGGGGAGAAGAGCTGCAGAAGAAGCCGTGGGTGATTCATGGAGAGAAGTTGAGTGAGTTGGCGGATGGCGATTATAAGATCGTGATCTATGCGAGTGTACCGGGCAAACGAACACAATATGGGTCAAAGTGGGTTAGGGTATTCGGTAAAAAGAAGCAATCGGTAATTGTTGAGGTTGCAGAGCAGTTTGAGACTGTAAAATCTGAGGTTGTGACATCGGTCATGCCTGTGGTTAGATTTGCGCATTCAGGGACGGTGACGATTGATCGTGGTGCGGCAAGTGAAGTGCGGTTGGATGTGAGTGGGGCATTACCTCGCGGATTTAAAGCCAGCGCATGGGCGTGGTCGGAGGTGGAGAAGGGGACTGTCTCAGATTGGGATCAGACGATTGATCCGCCTAATTGGAAGATAGATGGTAGGGAATTAGCGAAATTGCCACTGGGTCGTAATAAGGTACAGGTGGCTTATCGTGCGGATGGTCTTGGGACAAAGTATTTATCGCAGTGGGTGTTGGTGAAGGAAACAAAGATTGAGGGGGGTGTTGCATCTGAGGATGAAGACGGCAAGATTGCGGTTACGAAGTTACCCGAATTTCGATTTGCACAGCAGCGATATGAAATTGATAAAGGTGATGCGATTGATTTGATGTTGATGATAAAGGGTGGTTTGCCAAAGGATACGAAGTTTGGGTATTGGGCGTGGTCGCAGGCTTTGAATGGGAATGTGGCGGGATGGGGTAAGGAGATGGTTGGTGGGAACTTTGTGGTTAAACGTGAAGATTTGAATTTGCTTGAGCCAGGCCAGTATAAGGTGATGGCGTATATGTCGTCGTCGGTTGATAAGACCAAGTATATCTCTTGTTGGATGACGGTGAATGAGGTTGTGGGCTCGAGCATTGGTGGTGGGGATGTGGTTGTAGTTGAGCTTGAGCCTGTGGCGATGCCTCAGTTGAGTTTGGCAAATGGTGTTGAGTATGTGAAGGGGGATGGGAAGGGTTTGGATATTGAAGTCAATGGAGATTTGCCGAGCGAGTTTAAACTTGGGTATTGGGCGTGGTCGAACGAGTTGGGTAAGACTGTTTCGAATTGGGGTGAAGTAAAAGATGGAGGCTCTTGGGGGGTGACCGCTGAGGAAATAGCAGAGCTGCCTGAAGGACGAAATAAAATCATCTTTTATATGTCGGCGAAAGATTTAACAACGGCATATACTGAAAAATGGGTGACGGTTAAGAAAGGAGAGGCAGATCCAGTTGATCCGAATGGGCCTGGTGTGGTGGAAATGCCCATAGTGAGTTTTGAGGATGGGCAGTTGATGAGTTTGACGAAAGGGGCGATTGGTGATTTGAAGTTGAAGGTTGAAGGGAATTTGCCAACTGGGTTTGAGCTTGGGTATTGGGCGTGGGCGGAGAGCTTGGGTAAGAGTGTGCCGGATTGGGGAAAGCAGGATATTGCTGAACCTTGGGTGATTACAGGTGATTTGCTTGAAGGTTTGCCGAGCGGCCGTAATAAACTGATTGTGTATTACAGCGCACCGGATCTGGGTACGAAATACTTGCAGCAATGGGTTGAGGTGAAGGATGTGGCGAGTGGCGGGACAGGTGACGGTTCATCGCAAGGGTCGAATGGTAGTGGATCAGGGAGCGGAAGTACGGGTGGTGGAACAGATGGTGGCAATAGTAATGGAAGTGGTAGTGGTAATGGATCTGGGGATGGCACGAATTCGGGCGGTGGAAGCAGTAATGGTGGGACAGGTAATGGATCAAATGGTGGAGGAAATACGGGCGGTGGTAGCGGGACGAATAATGGAGGCGTCGATGATCCGTTTGATGGGAGTATTAGAGATTGGGATAATGCGCGATTGCCGATTCGAAACGGTTTCCTTGGGATGAATCTTGGAGCGGTTACATTCTGGTCTGATTCATGGGTTTGGACGAATGTGTTTATGCAGTCGACCTATCGCCGTGAAGAAAATGGCTGGAAGATATATGAAGCGATGCAGGGGATAAGTGGGAAGATGCCGGACGGTGAGTATACGGTTGAGTTTGATGGGGATGGTGAAGTTGAATGTATCGTTAGGGATAGTGGGATTCAGATTCGGGTGAAGGGTGATGCGAAGAATATTCGCGTCTGGGCACCAGATTGTGGGCCGGGTGAGAAATGGGCTGGCTATAAATTCCATCCGATGTTTCTAGAGCGGCTGAAGCCGTTTGGGACGGTGCGGTACATGGATTGGCAGCTGACGAATAATAGTGAGCGGGTGAAATGGGATAACCGAACGTTGCCGATTGAGGCGACGCAGTGTGATAAGCCGATTGCGATTGAGTTGATGATTGAACTGGCGAATAAACTGAAGTTTAATCCATGGTTTTGCATGCCACATAAGGCTGATGATGAATATGTGAGACAGTTTGCGGAAATGGTTCGCGAGAAATTAGATCCGAATTTGAAGGTATATGTGGAGTATTCAAATGAGGTTTGGAATCCTGCATTTAAGCAATTCCATTGGATTACTGATAAAGGTAAGACGAATCCTGCATTGTCGAGTATGAATGCTGGACACCGATGGCTGGCTCAGTGGGGTATTGAAGCAAGACGTGATTTGGATATCTGGTCGGATGTGTTTAACGGTCAGATGAACCGTTTGGTGCGTGTATATGCGGGGCAGGAGACCAATCCGTGGATTGCAGAGATGGTACTTAGTCAGATGGATGGTGGCTTTGATGCAATCGCATCGACGGCTTACTTTGGCGCACATCCTGGCTCAACTCTATCTGTGGGTGAGATTATGGCGCATGCGGTGATGGATATTCAAAATCGTACCAATAAACGATCGCAGCATCATCAGCTTGCACAGGCGTGGTCACAGAAATTGGGGAGGCCAATCGATTATATTTCGTATGAAGCTGGTCAGCATTTGGTTTCCAGTGATGATACGATGACGGGCGCGTTGATTGCTGCACAGTCATCTGTCGAGATGTATCAGGCGATGATTGAAAATATGAAGAGTTTCGAGAAATCCGGAGGCTCGATGTATATGGCGTATCAATATGTGAGAAGGCCAAGTAAATGGGGGTCATGGGGTCATCTGGAGTACCAAGATCAGCCGATTGAGCATGCGATCAAGTATCGTGCTTTGATTGATTACCTGACCTCAACAGCGAGATTGGAACTGGCGATGTTCGATTGATCAGAGGTGGCATGATTTGGAAAGAGATAATGTAATCCTTTGCGATTGATGTGATTGATACTAAGATAGTTACGTTCAGCAAGAAGTTGACTACAAGTCATGGATTACAGGGTAGGGGCGGATAGTATTTTGAGCTTATGAGCGACGAGGCAACTGCTAATGAAGAACGGGACGATCGCTCAGAAGGTGCTTCGAGTGGGCGGCAACGCATTTCCTTAAAACAGCGTGCGATTCAGAGTACAGCGATCGTAACGATGAGTTTTGGAATGGCGCAGATGATTCGTTTGGCCAGTAATCTCATTCTGACTCGTTTACTAGCGCGAGAAGTATTTGGGATTATGTTGTTGGTGCAAACGGTCGTGGTGGCTGCGAATCTATTCAGTGATATGGGGATTGGTCAGAACATCATTAATCATAAGCGAGGTGCTGAGCAGTCGTTCATGAATACTGTGTGGACGACAGGTATTATTCGTGGCTTTATTCTGTGGTTGATCATTGCAGTACTTGCGTATCCGATGGCGGTGTTCTGGAAGGCACCGGAGATGGCGCCGATGATTATTGTTGTCGGTTTTTCGTATGTGATCATGTCGTTTGAATCGACGGGGATGTGGTTGCTCTGCCGCGAAGTAAAAAATTTAAGAGTTGAGATTTGGAATGTCTTAACGCAGATCATATCGACGGTGCTGTTGGTGTGGCTCGCATTTTATTGGCGATCTGTTTGGGTGTTGGTGATTGCGAGTTTGATCCAGGCGTCTATAAAAGTTGTGCTGTCTTATCTATTGCTTCCTGGGCATCGTTGTTGGTTTACCTTAGAGCGTGAGGGTGTGCGTGATATATTGCATTATGGGTGGCCGATCTTTATTAGTACAGGAACAATGTTTGTTCTGAGATATTCGGATAAGGTAATATTAGGTCGTATTACAACAAAAGAAGAATTGGGTATTTATAGTATTGCTTTTGCGCTCGCTTCGATGATTGTGCTAGCAATTAATCATTTGGCAAACAATACGCTGTTTCCGGTGTATTCAAGGTTGGCAGAGCAGGGGTCAGACCATTTGCGTAAGAATACGTTTCGAATTCGGGCAGGGCTATTAGCGCTAGCTTTGCCGGGGATATGGGCGATTGCCATATTCGGCGATAAGATTATTGAATTGTTATATAGGCCTGAGTACTACGCAGGTGGCTGGATGTTGCGGTTGATGGCTGTGGCCTCTATCGCGACGATTATTAACCAGACATCGACGGGGATATTGCTAGCAATTCGAAACTCTAAGCGTTATATGGTGATGCAGGGGATTCGTGCAGTGATATTTTTAGTCGCGATATTGATTGGAGCATGGTACGGCGGGCTGTATGGGTTGCTTGTTGGGGCGATAGTCGCTTCGCTAAGTGAATATCCGGTCATTGCATGGGCGATCAGGCCACATAAAGTTTGGTTACCTGTATTAGATTTTGGCGCACTTGGACTTTCAGGTGTGGTGATTTTTTGGGGGAGCATGATTTTTCAGTCGTGATGTCGTAGATGTTTTGAATAAGAAGTTCGGATACCCAATAAAAGGTTTGATGCTGTGAGGATTGTGACGGTATCGCGTTTGGACGCTTGACGAATGTATATATTGGTGCCGGTAACATTAGTCCTTTGGATTCCAACCGTCATTGTGATGTTCGCAGTGATGAAGCCACATCGTGCCGCGATGTGGAGCTTTGTGTTGGGTTGGATGTATTTGCCGGAGTTGGGGATTGGGCTGAGCGGTTTGCCGGACTATACAAAGGTTTCGGCTTCAGCCATTGCGATCATGCTAGGTGTTCTTTTTTATGATCAGCAGCGGCTATTTGCATTGCGTCTTCGCCTGTGGGACCTGCCCATCATTCTATGGTGCATAGCGCCATTTATCAGTTCGATTGTAAATGGTGATGGTGTTTACGACGGTTTGTCGAGTATGTTGAATGCGGTATTGCCTTGGGGTGTGCCATATTTGATAGGACGATTGTATCTGACGAATCCAGTCCAAGCCAAAGACATGGCTGTGATTATTTTTACTGCAACAGTGTTGTACTTGCCATTAATTTGGCTGGAGATGCTGATTAGCCCGCAATTACATTTAAAATTGTACGGTCAGCATGCACATCAATTTATTCATTCGATCCGTGATGGCGGGTATAGGCCACGCGTGTTTATGAAGAATGGCTTGACGCTTGCGTTATGGATGGCTGGAGCGTCGATATGCGGTGTCATTTTGTGGCAATCAAAACAGTTAAAAACAATGTGGGGCATGCCGATCGCGTGGCTTGTTGCGATACAGTTTTTAACTTTAGTGTTTAGTCGATCATCGGGCGCATTGGTGTTGGGTGTGGCTGGGATTGGTATGTATTTCAGTACATTTTATGTAAAATCGAGAATTCTCATCAGCTTGGTTTTAATCGCACTGCCAATTTATCTTGCATCTCGTGTAGTGTTTGACTGGGATGCTGCACCCGTCATTGAGGCAGCAAAATCTGTTTTTCCATCAGATCGAGTTGGATCACTTGAATACCGTATTTATAACGAAAATTTACTTCGTGATAAGGCGATGGAACGTCCATTGTTTGGATGGGGTGGGTTCGGTCGATCACGTTTGTACAATGATGAAGGGCAAGATATATCTACAACCGATTCAGCATGGATTATTGTATTGGGTCAGTTTGGCATGTTCGGGCTGTTGAGCTTTTTTGCGATATTGATGTTGCCGCTCGTTCGGCTTGCATACCGTGTGCCACCACTATTCTGGAGGCATCCCGCATTCGCAGCTTCGATTGCCCTTGCAATGATTCTTGGCATTTTTATGATTGACCGTTTACTCAACGCGCAGATCAACCCGATACCTTTGATGATCGCTGGAGGTTTAACGGTCATGCCATGGCGGCAAATTTTCGCAATGATTAGGATGCAAAGCATGATGGCCCAAAAGCAAAAAGATCGCTTTGTATCTGCGGAACTACAAGATAACCCTTAGTTAATTAGTTAATAACTTAACAAAAAGGCTGTTTGTTATGTCGAAACCCGAGGATACGCCCGTTTTCGTTTTGTGTGGCGGTTTAGGCACAAGACTTAGAGAAGAGACGATACGTATTCCAAAGCCGATGGTTCCGATTGGGTCACACCCGATACTGTGGCACATCATGCGATCTTATTCGCATTATGGCTTTAAGAAGTTTGTTCTGTGTTTGGGCTATAAAGCTGATGTGATAAAGTCATACTTTCTAAACTATACATCTATGAATAGTGATTTTACAGTGGAATTACAATCAAATAATGTCACAGTTCATTCTGTGGATCATGATCAAGATTGGGATGTGACGCTAGCGGATACTGGTGAATTAACGATGACTGGTGGGAGATTGTCACGTGCGGCGAGTAAGTATTTGGGTGAGGCAGAAGATTTTGCTGTGACATATGGCGATGGTGTATGTGATATTGATCTAGCAGAAGAGTTGAGGTTTCACAAAAAACATGGGTGCATCGGTACGGTCTTAGGGGTGAACCCGCCATCTCGTTTTGGTGAGCTTCAACTGGATGGACACATTGTGAAAAATTTCGAAGAAAAGCCGGAGTTTTCAGAAAACTGGATTAACGGCGGCTATTTTTTCTTTCAACGGAAATTCTTAAAGTATCTGGATCATGCAGAGGATCTTGTGCTCGAAAAACAACCGCTTATTCAATTAGCTAGCGATGGTGAATTGGCAATACAAAAACACCATGGATTCTGGCAATGTATGGATACGCAAAGAGATCGTGATGCACTCAATCGGATGTGGGAGCAGGGAAAAGCACCCTGGAATGTTTAATTATAAGCTCAACGTAAGGTAATAGAGTATGAGAGTATTTGTAACGGGACATAAAGGGTATATCGGTGCTCATTTGGTGGACATTCTCAAACAAGCTGGACACCATGTTACTGGTTGTGACATTGGTTTATATGAAGGATGCGAGTGGGATCAATGCGTGATGCCTGACGTTGATTTGGTCAAAGACGTTAGAGCAATTACGGCAAAAGATCTCGAAACGCATGACTGTGTTATGCACTTAGCAGCCATATCAAATGATCCAATGGGCGATATTAACCCGGAGATTACACACAGTATAAATCGCGACGCGTCTATTCGCATTGCGCAGCTAGCAAAGACTGCAGGCGTGGGACGATACCTTTTTTCAGGTTCATGTTCTGTATATGGGCAGGGTGAAAAGCTAGATCTAGAAGAGACCGACCCACTCAATCCGTTGACTGCTTATGCAAAATCAAAGATTGATACAGAACTAGAAGTATCCAAGTTGGCTGATGATGGTTTCACTCCTTCCTTTCTGAGGAATGCAACGGCATATGGCTACTCTCCAATGCTGCGTATTGATTTAGTGGTAAATAGTTTATTAGGTTCAGCGATAGCTTTTAATCAAATCAGAATTCAAAGTGACGGCTCACCCTGGAGGCCACTTATTCATTGCAAAGATATTGCAAACGCGTTTTATGCTTTTTTGCATGCACCAAAAGAGGTAATCCATAATCAGGCGATTAACATCGGTGGCAACTCAGAAAATTATCAGGTGAAAGATGTTGCTGATTACGTTGAGCATCTTATGCCTAATGCAGATATTGTTTTTACAGGTGAAGTCGGGCACGATCCAAGAAATTATCGCGTTAAGTTTGATAAGCTAAATGATGTATTGCCGGAATTTAAATTGGAATATGATTTGAAGTTAGGAATGGATGAATTGCATAAAGCAATGATTGATCATGGTTTTAATGAGCATGATTTTAATGGAAGTCAGTTTGTACGTCTTCGAACATTACAAAAGCGATTGAATAAGCTTGATGCTTTTCAAATTAGATAAGGTTTGTAATATGATTTTTACAGAAACACCATTATCTGGTGCATATATCATTGAGCTAGAGAAACGCGGTGATGAACGAGGCTTTTTTGCTCGCGCTTTTTGCCAGCGTGAATTTGAAGAGCATGGTTTAGTAACTGGCTTTGTTCAAATTAATAATTCATTAAGTGCAGAAGTAGGAACACTTCGGGGGATGCACTATCAACTTGCGCCATATGCTGAAACGAAAATTGTTCGAACAATTCGAGGCTCGCTTTATGATGTGATTCTAGATTTACGTACAGATTCTCCAACGTTTGGCAAAAGCTTTGGGCAGGAACTATCAGCCAACAACAGAAAAATGATGTACGTACCTAAAGGTTTCGCGCACGGGTTCATTACTCTCGAAAATGATACTGAGGCATTTTACTTTGTTGATGAATTTTATGCCCCTGAACATGAAAGAGGGATTCGATATAACGATTCGGAATTCGATATTAAGTGGCCAATACAACCTACTGTTCTTTCAGAGAAAGATTTAAATCATCCGGATTTTGATAGAACGCTCCACCATTCGGTATGAACAGGAGAATTTAAAATGAAAATTCTGTTTACTGGAGCAAGCTCATTTACTGGCTGCTGGTTTGTAAAGCAACTTGTGGAGCAAGGTCATGAGGTTACAGCTATATTTCGGCAATCAGAGTCAGATTATATTGATCTTAGAAAAAAACGTATAGATGTATTTGAGAATAAAGTCGAATGTGTTTTTAATACTTCCTTCGGCAATGAACGATTCATAAAATTGATACAGAAATCACAATATTGGGACGTGCTATGTCATCATGCGGCAGATGTGGAGGGTTACAAAACATTGTCGTTTGATATCGCTTCCGCAGTTCATCATAATTGCTATAACATGTACACGGTTATGTCAGAATTAAAGTCGAAGTCGTGCAATCATTTAGTTATGACAGGAAGTGTTTTTGAACAAAACGAAGGTATGGGAGATTCTGTATTAGAGGCATTTAATCCATATGGATTTTCAAAAGGAATGTCATTTCAGATTGCAGAATATTTAGGGAATATGTTGAACATAAATGTGAGTAAGTTCGTTATTCCAAATCCTTTTGGTATGCTTGAAGAACCTCGCTTTACAAATTATCTTTGTAAATCATGGGCAGAAAATACGGTACCTATAATTAATACGCCTGATTACGTTAGAGATAATATTCACATATCATTGTTGGCGAATGCGTACGTAAAATCAGTTGAGTTTGCATCATCTTCCGGGCGGTGCATAAATATAAATCCGAGCGGATATGTTGAAACGCAAGGAGCTTTCGCAACGCGATTTGCATATGAGATTGGTCGTAGATTAGACGTACATCTACAATGTCGATTTGCATTTCAAGATGTCTTTGGCGAACCAAGGTTAAGATTTAATACATCGCCTGCAATGTCATACGTTCCATCTTGGAATGAATCTGATGCATGGGATGAATTAGCTAACTACTACGATTATAAATATCAGCTTAGCAATAACTGATGTGGAGTTCGGAACATGTCAGAGACAATAAAATTATTAATTGTAATAGTTAATTATAGAGCCACAGATCTTACATTAAATTGCCTTAAGTCTATTAGTACTCAAATCGATGATGTGTCAGGCGTACGTGTTGCTATATGTGAGAATGGTACAAGTGAAACTGATGCATGCAGGATCAATCAATTTATTGAAGAGAATCGATGGAACAGTTGGTGCTGGTTAAAAGCGGTCATGCCAAATCGGGGCTTTTCAGGTGGAAATAATGTCATTTTACAGGATGCATTGAAATGGGATAAGCCGCCAGAGAATTTTTTGCTTCTAAATGCGGATACTATTTTGCGTGTCGATGCAATTCGAGAATTAATGGCGGCTGTAGAATCTAATCCAAAAGCTGGTATTGTTAGTCCACGTCTTGAATGGCCTGATGAAACACCGCAAATTAGTTGTTTTAATTTCATTAATCCATTAAGTGAATTTATTGATGCAGCACATACTGGATTCATTACTAGAATACTTAAATCGTATGATGTTCCGGTTGAAATCTCGGATTCTCCAACTGAACCGGAATGGACAACTTTCGCTTGTGCGCTAATAAAGTGCTCAGTTTTTCAAGAGATCGGCTTACTAGATCCGGGATATTTTTTATATTTTGATGACCCCGATTTTTGCCGCCGCGCACGCCAGCATGGTTGGTCAGTTTTAAATTGGCCTGCAGCTCGGGTGATTCATTTGCGTGGGCAAAGTAATCCCGTTAAAACTTTGACGAAGGAACTGAAGAAAAGACCATCTTATTTCTATGCTTCACGAGCAAGGTACTTTGCAAAATTTTACTCAGTACCAGGGCTGTGGCTGACGAACATACTATGGTCAATTGGGCGTATTCTTTCATTGATTAGGGAAATATT
The DNA here is from genome assembly GCF_007747445.1 of Poriferisphaera corsica. Lineage (NCBI taxonomy): Bacteria > Pseudomonadati > Planctomycetota > Phycisphaerae > Phycisphaerales > Phycisphaeraceae > Poriferisphaera > Poriferisphaera corsica. Next base: position 3,005,179 of record NZ_CP036425.1, on the reverse strand, counting down.
TGGCCATAAAACTCCGCATATCTGTGATGAACAAGCTAAAGATATTTGGACGAATTGGTCTCATCCTTTACGAATTTCTAAAACATCAGGTGTTCCCGGTAAATGAATAAGTACCCGGATTTCATAATCATTGGCGCTATGAAGTGTGCAACAACATCTTTGCATGATTTGCTTGCACTACAAAATGGTGTTTTCATGACTGAGCCAAAAGAACCTAATTATTTCAGTGATGATGATGTTTATATTAATGGTGTAGATTGGTATGAATCTCTTTATGAGAATGCAAATCCTTATGATTTAACAGGTGAGTCAAGTACACATTATACAAAATTACCAACCTATCCAATAACAACAAAAAGGTTATTCGATTATAAGAACGATGTGAAAATTATTTACATTATTAGGCACCCGATAGAGCGACTAATTTCTCAGTACATTCATGAATGGACTGAGAAAACGATAAAAGAAGATATCAATACCGCAATCGATAGATATCCAAGATTGATATCGTATTCTAGATTTGCATATCAGCTTACGCCATATATTGAACTATTTGGTACTAGCAATATACAGTTACTATCATTTGAGTATTTCATTCGTAACCAAGAGAACGTACTTCATGATGTGTGTGATTTTATAGGATATCATGATAAGGCAATAGCTTATCAAAATGCTCATAGTAATGTTTCGAAGAAAAGAGAACGTGTTTCATCATTTCGTGATTTAATTGTATATTCTAAGTTGTTTACGTATATAAGGCATCATTACATTTCAGCATCATACCGAAATAAAATCAAACAATTTTGGCAGATGAAAGGCCGGCCGGAAATTTCACCAGATCGCTTAGATAGGTTAGAACTTATATTTAATAATGATCTGGAATTAATTAATAAATGGTTCGATCTAGAATTAAATTGTTGCAATTTTTCAGATGAAAGTAAGAAGTTAAGACATTTTACATGGACGAATCATAAATTAATGTGTGTTGAGTACGCGTCAGCAAGTGACCATATTGGTGTGGTCATTATTGGCAGGAATGAAGGCGAACGTTTAAAAAAATCGATTGAATCAGTTTTGAATCAAGCAAACTATATTGTTTACGTCGATTCCTGTTCAACAGATGGTAGTTGCGAATATGCCAGGCAGCATAATGTTGATGTTGTTGTTTTAGATGAAAGTCAGCCAATGAATATGGCTAGGGGACGTAACGCCGGTTTTACCTACTTGAAAGAAAATTACTCTAATATTAAGTATATACAGTTCATCGATGGTGATTGTGAGTTGCATGATGGTTGGTTAGATAAGGCATATCATTATATGGAGAATCACACAGAAGTAGCAATTGTTAGTGGTCGAAGAAATGAAAAGTATCCGAAAGCTTCAATATACAACCAAATGATTGATCTTGAATGGGATACCCCTGTTGGCGAGGCTAAATATTGCCACGGAGATGCTTTTTGCAGGTTAGATGCTCTATTTCAGGTAGGTGGATTTAATACGACAATGATTTGTGGTGAAGAGCCGGAGATGTGTATTCGTATTCGTAAGAATGGCTGGAAAATATACCGAATTGATGCTGATATGACATTTCATGATGCTGATATACACAGTTTTTCGCAATGGTGGATGCGTACAGTTCGATCTGGCTGGGGTTTTGCGCAGGGCGCAGCGATGCATGGGAACAAACCCGAAAGGCATTGGGTTCGAGAAACACTTAATATATGGATATACGGCTTGCTGATACCCATTATATCGTTTGTATATCTGCCTTATAGTTTGATTATTCTAATTATTTATGTTTGGCATTTTATAAAACTATATCGTATTGAAAGTGGCGGAAAATACTCGAAAAAACTACGTATAATTAATGCTTTCTATCTCACAATAGGCAAATTGCCAGCAATGTTGGGTCAGTTGAAATTTTACTTATACAAGTATAAGAATAATGAAATTATTGACTATAAAAGCACTAGAAAGTCATGAGTTTGGATATTGCATACGTCATAATTTGGTTTGCAGTTGTACTTACAGCTGGTTCGTTATGGTTTCTAATTTTAGAGCTATTACTATCATTAAAGAATATCAATAATTCAGTAGTATCTTTGAATTGTGATGACTCAAAATTAGATTTGAGAAATCAAATTGCTGTCGTTGTACCTGCGCATAATGAAGAAGCCTGTATTTCAAGGACGTTGAAGAATATATGCAATCAAATTGACGAAAATGACATTCTTGTTGTGGTAGCTCACAATTGTAATGATCATACTGTGGAACTCTCAAGCGTTTATACCGATGAAATTATTACTGTAGATGATTCTTCCCAAATAGGTAAAAGTTATGCTATTGCCGCTGCTCAAAATTACTTGAAGGATAAAACATTTGATGCAGTTGTTATCATTGATGCAGATTGTGAAATATCCTCCGGCTTAATCAAACAAGTTACGACTAAAGCAGTGCAGCAGCAACGACCTGTTCAATCAATATATACATTGAATTTTCCTAACATTGATTCAGATTATGCCAGTATGTCGGCTTTGGCTTTTTATATTAAAAATAAAATGCGGGCTATAGGACTATATAATATAACTGGAATGGCTAATGTTACAGGATCTGGATTTGCTTTGCCTAACAATCTTTTTCTAGATTATAATTTTGATCATGGACATATTGTTGAAGACATGAAGATGGGTATTGACTTTATGTTAATTGATAAAGCACCTATTCTTGATTGTAGTTTTATAAATTCGGATTTGCCTCGCAATGATGTAGATATTCATCTTCAGAGACAACGTTGGGAGCATGGGCATATCCAAATTATTGCCGAATTTGTTCCTCAATTTATTAAAAAAATGTATAAGTCCCCCAAACTGTCTTTGCTACTATTTTGTATTGATTTAGTATTCCCTCCATTAGCACTTTATTTTATGCTTTTGTTCGTAATAGAATTTATTACGATCATACTATCGATAGTATTTGACTATTATCTTCCAGTATTATTGCTTTTTGTTACTAATATAATTTTTGTCATTATATTCTTCTATGCAATCTGGTGGCATGATCAGGACAGAGTGTTAAAGAGTCTATGGTGGCGTCTACCAAAGTATATGATACGCAAAGTACCAATATACTTGCGTGCAATGCTGGGTAATTATTCAGGATGGAATAAAACAAAACGAACGTCGTAGATAGTATTTATGAATTATATTACACAGAAACAATTCAATGGGAGAGATAGTGATTTGCCAACCATTAGGCTTTATGGCATTACTATTCACGCAATCTCGGAGAAGGATTGTATTAATTACGTCTTGAACTCACTGGATGATAACAGAGGCGGGTGGATAGTAACGCCGAATTTAGATCATCTGTATCGACTCGTTCATGATCAAGATTTTTTTAATTTATGTGCTAATGCAGATCTTACTGTGGCAGATGGTATGCCATTAGTTTGGGCAAGTAGATTGCAAAGAACACCATTACCGGAACGAATTGCTGGGTCAACACTAACGATTAGTTTATCAAGTAATGCCGCAATCAGAAACAAAAAAATTTTCCTATTAGGTGGCGCAAATAATACCGCTGAAAAGGCAGCGGCTAATCTTCAACGTACAATAGATCATATTGAAATAGTTGGTGTGTTTTCACCTATTATTGTCAATAATTTGAGTGATAACGTTCTTCAAATGATTGTTCAGCAATTAGATGTTGCAAAGCCAGATATTGTGTATGTTGCTTTGGGGTCGCCTAAGCAGGAAAGGTTAATTGCAAAGCTAAGAGTACGTTTCCCATCTGTTTGGTTTATTGGAGTTGGAATTTCATTCTCGTTTATTGCTGGTGATGTCAAGAGAGCTCCGTCATGGATTCAGAAAATTGGTTTAGAGTGGATACACCGGTTTGTCCAGGAACCTAGACGTTTAGCCGGTAGATATCTAATTCGTGGGATACCTTTCGGCATGAGTCTTTTGGGAGCGTCATTGTTAAAACGATATTCTGGTACTCAGCGATCGTGATTATTAGTATGAGTAAATGTACCTCCAAAAATGAATGTATAAAAGCGGCCATTGTTTTGGCTGGTTCTGTACGTGCGACAGATTTACGTAAAAAAACAACTAAGAATTTTTTAGATTTACCTGTTTCAGAAGATGAGACAATTATTACTCGATTTGTGTTAATGTTAAGTAATGCGTTTGATAGTTTAGGTCAGCCGGATGCTATACTTCGATTTATATTAGATAGAGGATCGCCTAGAATTAAATCGGATTTGACTAGTGTGGCAAATTTTGCGATTCAATTTGATTTTGATCCAAATGAGTTTCGTGGTACTGGTGGAATATTGAGAGATATTTCAGAAGAATACGATGACGAAGATTTGTTGCTGATAATGAATGCATCACAAATCATGGTTGGATCTGTTAAAGATCTGATTTCGGAAATGATTGTAGCCAATTCCGATGTTGTTATTGCTTCTCAAAAAGATGATACTCCTTTGGATGTAATACTTATACGTGCAAAGGTTCTTAAGGATATTAATAAAGTTGGTTTTGTAGATTTCAAGGAACAAGCTTTACCGAAAATTGTTTTAAAACGTGATGTTAAAGTACATCGGTCGGATTGTTTACGTACGTATCCAGTACGCACACTAAATAACTATATTGACGCCATTAAATTATTAAATGGTCATATTGTTACAGGAACGAAACTAAATGATGAAGATTGGATGCCGCTATTTTCTATTATAGAGTCAGGTGCGAATGTTCATTCGACTGCACAAATTCATGATTCGGTTATTTTGCGGGGTGCAAATGTAAGCGAGCATGCAGTTATTGTTCGCTCACTAATTACCTCAACTGGGATCGTGAAGCCTAAACAATCTGTTGTTGATACGATCATTGTGTGAAGAGTATGTAAGGTATGAGTCAGAAAATATACATTGTTCCAAGGGTACTGTCACGTAATGGATGGACAATGATGCACCTAGCTTTTCTTGTGATTATGCTTGTGATAGGATGCTTTTTTACAAGACTTGCATGGCAGACAATTTGGTTGACCGCGGTTTATTATCAACACGCATTGTATGTAATCTTAATTCCTTTCATCTCAATTTGGTTGTTTTATGTTCGAAGGCATCGAATGAGATTTTGTGCACCCGTTTCAACATGGGTTGGTCCATTAATAGTTTTGGCCGGTTGGTTTATCTATGCATATGGGCAAAATTTGAATGTTGCAACGATTTGGATGATAGGAGCGCTTCTAATTGTATTTGGATGTGGGGTGTCAGTTGTAGGTACAGATGTACTTTCAAAATTTGTGCCAGCTTTTGTAGTATTGGTTTTTCTCATCCCAGTACCTACTCCAGTTGCCTCTGTTGTATCGCTTCCGGTTCAAATTGCTACGACAGATGTTACTCAAGTCATTTATGGCCTCATGGGTGTAGAGATACAACGAGAGGGTATGCTTCTTTTCAATGATGATGGAATTCCAATTTCTATCGCTCATACTGGCAGAGTTGTTGCTCTCTTTATGACTTTTCTTTTGATGTCATATGCCTTTGCTTTTGGAATGCCGCTTCGGCCAATTGTTAGGCTAATAGTCATTGGAAGCAGTCCGTTCATCGCTTTATTTGTTAATATCATTAGGTCTCTAGCGACGACATGGATGTATAACGTATACGATCCAATTAGTGTTTATCATTTCATGGCATATATAGCATGGGGCACATTGATTTTAACTGTATTAGTTTTATATATGGTAATTAGATTGCTTCTTTGGACATCGATACCCTTAAATCGCTTTTCCATACCAAAAGATACTTAGATCGACTGATTATTTGAGTGACAAACGATTAGCGGAAATCAGTATAAACCCTATAGTATGCATCTTCTTAAGCATGTACAAAACAAATAGATACGATCAATTTACACTATAATATCAGAACTTTTTATATGTTCGGGTGTTTCAATGTATACGAGCAAGCATAGGGGTGAATATGGACGATAAATAGATTAGAGGGATAGGTATGTGTGCTTCCCATTATAAATGTATTTACTAATATTTCTATAAAATGGGATAACGTGTAAGTGACAATACTATCATATGAGATGGGCCAGATGTCATCTACGTGCGTTAAATTGATGTATAGCAATTTAGACAATAGATACCATCCGATTTGAATGCCTTGATCCATACGAAATTTCTGAACGTTTTTTGATCAATTGAAAGATCACCATGGTTCAAAAGAATGATGATTTAGCACAATTTGGAATGACCGCATGGGACGGTATGGATGCGAAAGATGAGCCTCGGCAAACCAACCGTATATTCATGTTATTACGAGGGAGATATCATTGGGCTATCGTATTGGCTGCGATTTTCGGTATAGCTGGCGGTATGGCAGGATATTTTCGTAAGGGGCATGAATTTCAATCACGTGCACAGATTCAGATTCCTCAATCACGAGATGTTTTACTATATAACGACGTAGATACACCATTTCAAATCAGTACATTCGATGCTTACATGGAAGCTCAAGTGCAGCTCATCCAATCTCCACAGGTTTTGAATGAGGCATTAGTCGATCCTAGATTCGAACGACAATTTGGCAAACTCCCGCGACAGCAGGCACTGCAAGTTTTTGATAAAGACCTTTTGGTTCTGCATCCACGCAAGCAGGAAGTGATCAACTTTAGTTTTGTTGCCGGTACGCCAGAAAAAGCGCAAGCAGGTGTTCAATCAGTTCTTGATGCATATTTAGCATATACACAGAGAAGAGATGAACGACGAGATTCAGATAAGATCAGCCAAATCCGTAATATTCGTCAAACTCAGCAAAATCGTATTTCACGATTACAACAGGAAAAAAGTTTCCTGATCAGTGAGTACGGAACTGAAACGACTCTTATCGTCGAACATGACAACTTAAGAAAGAACATTCAAACGATCAAAGATGAGTTACGTGAGTTACAAGCAAAAATTAAGTCATTTGTTCCGAGCTATGATGTTGATGCAGAAGATAAAGATGATCAATTGCCTGATGAAGGAACAATGGCATCAGACGCTATCGTAGCGCAGTTAGCACAAACAGATCCAAGGATCCGCACCTTACTCAATCAAAAGGAGCTACTCGAATCCAGATTGCATATGTTTGATACGCGTGGTATTGGAGCGGGGCACACAGAAGTACGTAATACGAAGGCTGAACTTCAGGCTGTGAAACGCCAAATTGATCAGTATGTTCTTTCAGGAAGTGGATTAGCACTAGATGGGGCAGGAGTTCCGCAGTCACCATTGAAGCAATTACGGGCACGTGAACAAGCACTTGAAGATGAAATTTCTGATAAGGATGCTTCAGCACTAACGCTTGCAGAGCGTATTAACAAAATCGCTCAAATCAATGAAGAAATTGGTGAAACGAAGGATGACTTAACATTTTCAACAACGCGTCTTGAACGGCTAGAGGTTGAGCAGCCTGTTGAACAAACTGTTCATGTACTTAATTCAGGTGATTTTCCGCTCGAGCCGTACAACACCGTTAAACGAGTCCAGTTTGGCATCATCGGTTTTGGTGGTGGCGCTGGATTTGGCGTGGGTATCGTTCTGTTAATCGGTCTTGCTGATCGTCGTTTACGGCATGTTGAAGACGCTCAGGTTGGCTTCAAGGACATTCGAATGCTGGGCGTATTGCCGACTTTACCTACAGAGCTTGCAGATCCCGAACAAGCTGCAATCGCATCGCACGCCGTCCATCACATACGTACCTTGCTACAGATTGCATCCAATCCTGACAAGGATCAAGGCATAGCTTATGCCATCACCGGCCCCGCGGCAGGCTCTGGTAAAACATCCATGTCCGTAGCTTTAGGTCTTTCATTCGCTGCCACGGGTTCAAAAACACTACTGATTGACTGCGATCTTGTTGCTGGCGGTCTTACAAGACGTTTAGATGCGCATGTTAATAGATCAATTGCTGAAATTCTTTTCACACAAGAGATTATTACTGAGCAGCATGTTCATGAAGTTCAGTTAGCAACGCGTAATCGAGACATATCGGAAAAGCAATTTATTATTGATCGAGGCATTGCGACTGAAGAGCAAGTTGCGCAAGCAATTGCAATGCAAAGTGAAACATCCGTTGGCATACTTGATGCCTGCTCTGGTCTAAATGTTCGAGATGCAGCAGGCCCGACTGATATTGATAACCTTTTTGTTCTCCCTATCGGCGATGCAAAACCCCATCATGCAGGACAACTCTCGCCTGTCGAATTGAGTAAACTCGTTCAACAAGCCAAAAGATACTACGACGTAATCTTGATTGATACGGGACCAGTTCTTGGTTCACTTGAAGCTTCCATTATGGCCGCAGCGGTTGACAACGTAATCATGGTCGTCTCAAGAGGTGATCAAAAATCTTTGACCACTAAATCATTTGAGCATCTCTATACGCTCAAAGCTCAAATTGCAGGTGTCGTCTTTAATCACGCGTTGAGTGAGGATATGCAGAAAACATCCTATGCCACAATGTCTGCCGCCCAGTCTCGCATTTCACATGATTACAAACCTTCAAGTGTATTCACGCAGCAACAATCTGAACGTTTCGGCCCGCTCGCATCTGCGGTCGCTTCCTATGGTACTGTAAAATCAAAACGGCCAGCCTAACACATTGTTAGGCAGCTTCATTCAATGATCACGAACTCAAACGCACACCATGTAAATGAAAAAACGATATGGGGATTGAATACATCTCAGCTCCATGACCGTTTTTGGGCTGCGCGCAATATTCAGGTTGTACGAGTCAATCAGCACACGCAAATTAACCACACTGCAGAACTTTATTTACTCCTGGATCAAACCTCACTCGTCACATTCAAGTTCCTGCAAATCCATGACATTCTCAATTGGCTTCGCCCACACTTACTCATCTTGCGTCTCCATGACCAGCTTGAGCACGCATACAAGGAACGGATCGTTACCGACGAAAATGATCGTTTTATACGATTCGAACGGCTCTATCCTTCAGCAAACCGAAAAGTTACACGTGTCGCACTCACCCCAGATCCTGTCATTGCGGAATCATGGCAAAGATTTCAGGACATTCACAAAGCTTGGCATCAACTACGAAAAGAAATATCTCAGATTGATCGTGCCGCGGTTTCGATTCCTGCAACTGTTTTTGACGTAACTAGAAATTCAGAATGCAATCAATACACGCGACAGCTTGTAAATATTTGGCGGCGTCCAGATACAACTATTCCATCGACCGAAAGAATCAATGCCCAATTGCCTGTTTGGAGAATGGCAGATTTTCAGATTGATACTGGCAAAACAGTTTTTGTTGGCCCTATATGGATTGGTGCAGGCCGACACATAGATTCCGTACATACAGTCGTTGGGCCAGCTATACTCTGGGATGACCCACAACACCGCCCCAAACCAAGCGAATTTACATGGGATCCGATTGAACCAAACGTAACATCGAAGGACTTATACTATGATGTTAAACCACGTAGACTCACGACCATTCAACGTTTTATAAAACGAGCATTCGACATCGTTTTTTCATTATTGATTCTTATTTTACTTCTCCCAATATTCCCGATTGTGATGCTCGCCATTTACATCGAAGATGGCCGTCCCTTCTTTTTTGCCCATACCCGAGAAACCATGCATGGTAAACAATTTCCTTGTATCAAGTTCCGATCTATGCGTAATAATGCAGAAGAAATTAAACAAAAACTACAGCAGCAAAATGTTTCAGATGGCCCTCACTTCTATATTGAAAAAGATCCAAGGCACACAACCATCGGACGTCTCATCCGTAAACTCAACATTGATGAACTTCCTCAACTCTTAAACGTTCTCTTAGGTCATATGTCTATCGTGGGCCCACGTCCTTCTCCTGAATCAGAAAATCAATTTTGCCCCGCATGGCGTGAAGCGCGTCTCTCAGTCAGGCCCGGCATCACTGGCATGTGGCAAGTTTATCGTTCTCGTGATGAAGGTCTCGATTTTCAGGAATGGATTAAGTACGACCTGCTTTACGTTGAGCAAATGTCCTTTCACTTAGACATGAAGCTCATACTACTCACCTCAAAGCAAATCCTAGGCATAAAATAAGCTCACGTCATGATCGTGAGCAACTGTCTGTCTCTTTCGAATGTGCAACTTAAATCATTGTGTTAAGTCTTAAGCATGACCCACAACCCAATAATTTCCATGAGTAGTACCGCCGCTACGATCATAGAATTCCGCAGCCCGACATTCATTTCGATCGGTTGATTAAGCGGGTTTTGACGGGGCAGGGGGATGAGTTGTAATTGCTTGTGAGCTAATTGTGGGCAATACTCCGGCAGGTTCCCTCTTCTCGCTTGATCTTGCAGTATCGCAATCACTAAATTGCAATCAAACACACTCATTCCAAACGTGCGGCCCATTTTGATGAGCTTCTCACGTTCTTCAGGGCGAACGATACTCCCCTCCATAACCGCAGCAACACGTACAGCCAAAACCCATCTCGGATCATTCGTTGCCGTTATTGGATCGCCCATTTGTCCATGAGGTGCACTAAACGAACTCGATTCATCCTCGATCTCGACATGTCTAGCCTTGGATACCTCCGAATCAGAAAACGTAATTTTACGTTCTGATCGCTTCTCTCGATCTTCAATATGGCCAACCAGTTTTAAATTTGGCTTATCCTTTTTTGTCCCATTTCGCTTTTGACGAGCCTCCTCAAGCCGCTGTCTTGCGAGTTCCAATCTCGCCTCAGCTCTGGCGTATAACTCACGTCGAACATCACTCTGTTCAACGCCGTCACTCCAGCCTTCATCATGTTTGTTATGCCAATGCGACATCTGCGGCTCTCTTCTCATACGACCCCCTTCTGATCTCATATTTAAGCATATCACATCAAGCCGCAAACATGAGTCATACTTATCCAATCATGCGATTAACATGTATTCTCTTCCCGCATAACCCCTACAATCCGACTAATAAAAAAGCACGCTAACTAGCGTGCTCAATTAAGTCGTATCTAATGCCAATCACTATGCCAAAGGTAGCGATACGCGTTTTTCTAATTCTCTCACAGGCTTTGCAATCAAATCATATCCGTCATACCCAATCACGCGGCATTTCACAATCTCACCTAACGCATATTCCTGTCCACTCTCACTATGCACATACGTCACACCATCTACCTGTGGCGCCTGCCTACTTGTTCGTCCCTGATAAAGCACGCCAGCCACATCACCGTCTTCACCTTCCAGGACGCTATCCGTCTTTGCATCAATCAAAACATCGACTTCATCTTCATTCGCAACCATCGCGTCATGCCGCTCAAACACTACCGTTTGCTGTGTCATCATCAACTCATCAATCCGTCTTGCAATCGTCTCGTCATCAACGGCATCGCCTTTGCCATACATCGTCCCTGCAACAGTTCCCGGCTCAGGCGAGTATCCAAACACACCCATGTTCTCAAAACCAAACCCACGTACGAACTCAACCAGTTCCTGATGCTGTTCTTCCGTCTCGCCCGGAAACCCACTGATAAAAGTCGTCCTGATCGCAATCCCCGGCACCCTTTCCTTCAATTTCCGAAGAAGCGTTTCAATGCACTCACGACTTGTATACCGCCGCATCCGATCTAGCACCCCATCATTAATATGCTGCAGTGGGATGTCGATATACTTCACCACATGCTCTAATCGTGCGATAGCCTCAACCATCTCATCCGTAAACTTTGAAGGGTACGCATACATTAAACGCACCCACCCACCACCATACTCTTTCACCACACCATTAAGCCCCTCAAGCATCCCAACCAGCCCCGCTTCGTAGCCAATATCATCCCCAAAACTCGTCGTGTCCTGACCAATCAGATTTAACTCGAATGCCCCATCATTCATCAACTCACGCGCTTCGCCCACAATCCGATCGACCGGCTTGCTGCGCATCTTCCCTCGGATCGATGGAATCGTACAGAACGCACAGTTTTGATTGCATCCTTCACTTATTCGAAGATATGCATAATGACGCGCAGTTAGACGCATCCGTCCGCCATCTTCTTCAAAATATCCTGTGACCTCATCCCCCATCTCTCGGTGTTGTTTTGCAATCACCGCATTCGCCGCGATACTCGAATACACCGGCAATTCAACGGCAATATCGTTACCGATCTCAAAACCCGTCGGGCCTTTGACCGCTTCGATAATCCGATCTCGATCAAACACCCCAATCATTGCATCAATCCCCGGGCACCATTCCAGCAGCTTCGCCCGTTGTCGCTGAACCAGGCACCCCGCCACAACCACACGTTTGACCAGTCCCTCTTCTTTTAGAGCAACAGCCTGATTGATCTCTCCAATAGACTCATCCTTAGCTGCCTCAAGAAAGCCGCACGTATTGACAACAACCGCATCTGCAGGCTCGTCACTGTCAACAGGCAACAGTCCATCCTCAGCCAGTAGCCCTAGCATCTTTTCGCTGTCAACTAAGTTCTTCGGGCACCCTAAACTGACAAACGAGACGGTCTCGATCTTCGAGTCCGCCTTCGTCGCCATTTCGTTTGTCTTATTTTCAGTGTTCATCGGATCGGTAGTATAGCGATCCCGTGTTGTCCAAACCACTCCTCAGCGATTCAGCCATATTCACGCTTCAATACACTTCTATGTCTTGTATTACTCATGATCATGTTCAGCATGCTCATCCACCTCACCGGCTTCAATATGCACGTCCGCTTCTTGATTACCAATCATGTGTATCTCACGTTCCATCTCACCCACATGGACTTCCGCTGCATTTGCCCCGTGATTGTGCCCATCATCTTCGCCGTGCATCTTACTGTGTCCAAACAGCACCACCCCATACGCCAGCGCCAAGCCCAGCAGCAGCGCCGCTGTTAAACCCAACCGATCATGATGATGGAACTGAATCTCTGGCAACAAATCGCTCAGACTAACCACTAAGAACACCCCCGCCGAGAATGCCAGTGCGCCACCCACGATCGCATTCGCATGCACATCACTTCCTCCCCCAACACCCAGCAAAAACAGCACCGCACCTAACGGAACCGCCAATGCAAATAGCCCATTTACGATATGCCGCCACCCCTTAGACCAGCCGCTCGCCGCCATTAGCGTTCCCAGCGTCATCGAATCAAACGGCTTATGCAGAACGATAACCAAAAACACTGCAATCCCCGGCCAAAACCGGCCGCTTTCCCCTTCTCCCGCCATCGCAGCCGCCAACGCGACACCTGCAATGATACTGTGCAATGTCAGGCCAATTGCCGCCCCGCTCCATGTCAGCTTGTGTTCATGAGCCGTTAGGCTAATCTGCTCATTCCCATCCACAGATTGACCATGATGGTGTTCATGAGCACATCCGCACTCGCCTTGCTTGTGACGATCAACTTCTGCTTGAATCCCCTCAGGTGCATCTTTGCATGATGCATGATCAATATTCGCATCATCAACATCATGGTGATGAAAGCAGAAAAAACGCTCCAGGAAAAACATGACCAACATCCCCGCAATCACCCAGTTCGCCACATAAAACGCTTCCCCTAATGACTCAAATGATCCTGGCAGCAAAATCAGCACTGCGATCCCCAAAATAAACCCAGCAACACAACTGATCGCAAACTGCATCCGTCTATGCGTCAGCTTGACCATCATCGGGATGATGCCACCAAACAACGATACTAACAAAATTAATACACAGTAAACGCTCAGATAAAAATACAGTGTGCCGTTCATTGTTCACCAATTATTCGATATGAGATAGTAAAAATCGACTAAATCGACAGATGTCTAATCCAATTGCGATACCACATGATAAATGATTATCAATAGTAAAGTCAAACACTATTCTATATTTTACCTAAGTCCCCTGAAACCCGATACTTCTAATTATTTAGAGGAAATAATCACCATTTTGCCGATGACACTTGAAGTTACCCTCGTAACCATGTAAAACTTAGATTATCTCACCGGCATTCCCGGTAACCCATGTGTGACTCGCCTTCAGAGGCGTACACGCAGTCGGCCTCTTGCCTTGGGGAAGGCACCTGACCGACATCAGCAATAACGCAACATACCCCAATCAAACCGGCTGCCTCCGGTTATAATCACGCATTATTCGCATGATCATTTCCTGACAAGCCAACGCAAATTCTCAAAACACCGGCGGAGAGTTTTTAATCTGTTAACGTTAAGGCCAGTTCCGTGTGTGATACAGCAGCTCAGGTTTTCGCTGCCTTCCGTAACATCTTTTATAACGGCCACCGACCCTACGATAACGATTTGAGCTTTTTTAATGTACTTCTCCCATTCATTCAGATGTAGCTCTGAATGACCTCATACTGCGTACGCGCTGTTTAACTCGCTAGCACATCGTTCGGTAAACTCACCCTCTCACAGAAATTATCATCGCATATTTGCCTCTCATTAGGCTCGTCGTGCTGATTGCCGACACTTATTTTATAGACCCCGATTACAACTCGGCTTCTCGCCGACACAAGAACAATGACCATGAAAACTGCAACCGGGATACTCGAAGTTCTAACTCGCGTCGATGGACGCCTTCGCCAACTCAACGACACATACATCGCTGACCCCGAAGACCCCGTCATCCCTGCACAGCTCATCGACCGTTACGGCCTGCGACCCGGACTCGAACTCGAAGTCGAACTCGGCAAGCCCATGGGTGGTGCAAACAACAAAAACAATAAACGCAAAATTCAGCACAAAAAGCAGCAATTCAAGCGTCCCAAACCCGACGCAATCGCTCCTTCTGCCCTTCGTGTTAACAAAATCATCAAGATCGATGGCATCCCAGCCTCCGAATACGTCAACACAGAACATCCAAGATACGAAGACCTCACCACAATCGATCCTGAGCCCCGTCTCACACTCGAATACCCCGGCTGCCCCGCCTCATGTCGCCTCATCGATCTCTTCTGCCCCATCGGTTACGGCCAGCGCGGCATGATCGTCTCGCCACCCAAAGCTGGCAAGACGACCCTGCTTCAAAATATCGCTTTCGCCATCCAAAAAAACCATCCCGAAGCCAAGACCGTCGCGCTCCTGATCGATGAACGACCCGAGGAAGTCACCGACTTCCGTCGCAACGTTCCATGCACCGTCTGGGCCTCCTCAAACGACCACACCCCCGAACGACACGTCGGCCTCGCCATGGCCGCCATCGAACGCGCCAAACGCTGGGCAGAGCAGGGCAAGGATGTCATCATCCTCTTGGACTCGCTCACACGTCTCGGCCGGGCCTTCAACACCTCACCTCACCTCCAAAACACTGGCCGCACCCTCTCCGGCGGACTCGATGCCGGCGCCCTCTCAATCCCGAAACAACTTTTCGGTGCTGCCCGTAAGTTCGAAGAAGGCGGTTCACTCTCCATCATCGCCACCGCACTCGTCGATACCGGCTCACGTGGCGACCAAGTCATCTTCGAAGAGTTCAAAGGCACCGGTAACATGGAGCTCATCCTCGATCGTAAGATCGCCGAGCAACGCGTCTTCCCTGCCATCGACCTCGCAGCCTCCGGCACACGTAAAGAAGAAAAACTCATGTCCGCTCACGAAGTCACCACCATCAACGCACTTCGTCGTCGACTCCTCAACATGCCTCCCGTGCAGCAAGTTGATCAACTACTCAAAGCCCTCGAACGTTTCCCAACCAACGGCGACCTCGTCGGCAACCCACAGTCACCCGCCTCAGCGCAGGCATCCGCTCGCGCCTAATCAGACGCTGCAAACATTAAGTTAGTTGAAAAACAAACGAAGCTCAGCCGTACATGGTTGAGCTTTTTTATTGATCAGATTACCCTCAATACGCACAAAACGAATATCATCCCTTTCATCGCAGCTTCGGATTACCCTATAATTTTACCGAAATCCGCATATCTAATGACTGCCTTCACGACTTGATTACCATTTCATCATTCCTAATATTCACCTCAGCAATTCGCTGGTCAGGTCTATCGTTGCCTTTAGTATCGGCCTACATGTATGGTTACACATAGAAGATGGTTCTTATACCATCACACTTGAGGATCAGGAGTCCCCAATGTCAAAGCTGTCAGTCCTGTCAACAACACTTATTGTTCCCGCGCTCACGCTACTCTCTGTAAACGCGACACAAGCCGCAACGGTCTCAGGTTCATCATTCGTTTCATCCCTATACATCAGTCCTGAAAACACTGGCGGCACCTTCGAACGTGAAAATTACCGTACGGGATTTCTTGGCCAAACCACAACCGGCGACCGCAATGATGGTGATATCTATCAATCCAACGGCATACAAAATAGCTTTCAAGATGTAGGACTCAACGAAACTTTCCTTCTTGGCACCATCAACTATACAAACGGTGAAGCAACCATTGAAGGCACCACACCCGATACCATTCGTAACGTCATTGTTACCCGACTTAATGGCTCTTACATACAGTTCCAGCTTGACCTCAATGTGCAAGACGGTGGCCCCGCACGCCTCTTCATTGATCCTGCCAATCCCGATGTCGCACAAGTTCTTGGCTCAGACACATACTCACTAACAGATAACACCGTGAACCCCGACTTTGTCTACAACTTCAACGGCATCGACACCACACTCCAACTCGTCGGTCTCGGCAGGTCATTCGATAACATCAACGAATCATTCGAAACTGGCACACCCGGTTCCTCCGGCTCTTTCAACATCTACGGCCAGCTCATCGATTACGATCAATTCCTCGCCGCTCAAAATCCAGAGGTAACCGCAATCGCCGTCCCAACCCCCTCCGCTGCAGCTCTCGGCCTCCTCGCCCTCGCACCAGTCTTTCTTCGTCGTAAGCAATTAGGATAACTAACCATGAGTTAGGATAAACTAAAAAAGCTCAGCACCGCGCTGAGCTTTATTGATTTGTGAATATCTAAATAGATCTGATGAAAAATTAAGCTTGTTCCATAGCTCTAAACCAATCTCTGATGCTTAATTCTAATCGTAGCACTTCGTCCTCAGCTAAATGACCACAATGCGCAATTGGCCCTCTTAGTATGTTTAGATTCGACAGTATTTTTTCTACAGCTCGTAAACTTGAAAATATGCTACCGAATTCATCCCAATTATGTTTGATAATCTCGCTTAATTCACCGAAAGTTGTGTAGTCGATTTCATGATCTGAGCGTAATGTTATGCCTGAATCAAGTTCACGCGTCATTCTTTTGTTTACATCATCAAAAATTCTTTGTGGTATAGAATGGTTATTCCACCAATTCGATTGTTTTTTAGAATCTTTAAGCGTTAATGCAATCAATTCACGAATTGTTTTTTCTAGGCAATAGAACAATTCGTAATACTTACTCATTTTAGATGCATCATCTCTAACTAATTGATCAAACTGTGGGTAGTATTTCTCATTAATTTCTTTACCGTTAGGAGGCTGCAATTCTAATTGGTAATCGTGTTCGATTTTCTGTATATCAGATTCAATTAGTTGAGCAGTCATTCCAAACGATTTGAGCTCAGATGTTCTCATAACAATCAATCTTTCAATAAATGCTGTTTTAAACTGCTGAATATTGCATTGAAAACTTCAATATTTGTTGTTGGGGGAAGATTGAGATTGATTGTGTATCCGATGTTAAGTGGTAATTCAGAATGATTGTTATGGGTTACTCTCTGTGTTTCATCGCTCGTAGATGGTTCGGTATAATCGGACACTGGGTTTTCAAAGTCAGCTTTTTCATTGAGTTTTTTAAATGTGCCATAAATCCGTTGCATTGACGCATTACTGCCCTCAAGCCCAGTTACTTCCATAATTAAACCTTTGAGTTCCTTATCTGATAACTCATGAGCGTATTCGTTTGCTTCGTATAGAGGTTTGTAGCCAATTTTGATCGCGTCTGCTATTGCAGATCCTGCAGAGGCGGGGTTGCGAAATTGCTTGTAAAGTTTTGTTGGAGTTCCGTCAGATGCAACTAGTCCAATCTTTTTTAGAAATGGTGCAATTGAACTGCCAGTTCCGCCTTTAATTTTAAGTTTGCTTTTAACGAAATCATTGTTGCATATTGGCGGCGTAGCCGCATTGGCGATTTTATCTAAAGCGTTTGTGATAGATCCGGGAGTTGCTAAGTAAGGTAATTTGGTGCTCATGACGTTTTCTCAATTCTAAGAAACAATGTTATTGTAAAAAGATTAACGGAAACGTGCTGGACGGTCTATAGCCATGTGTTATGTTGGAGTACATGTAAATCAGTAATTGTGTTTGTGTGGCTACGCTTAATTTGATATGGATTTTTGATCGGGTATGCGCGCACAAAAGCGAACACCACGCGCGGCGCGTTTTTGCGCACACAGCTCACAACTCATGATTTCTTTCATTTTTTGAATCGTTTTCAACCCAAACTCACCAAAACCAACCCAAACCGGCTCATTTTGAACCTTTGCGCATTTTCACTCATTTTCTTGATAGGCAACTATAAACACAACCGAATCAGGTACTAACAAAAACGCTGCCTGATCCGTTGCGCAAAACGCGCGCACATGCCTTCTAACCATTGAATAGAGATTTTAAGTCCGCAGCCACCTCGCCCGGCTTCTCAGATCGGCAGATCACACCACTCACTGCCATCCCCAATCGCATCCCTTCCTCACCCATCCCCGCACCCCTCAAAGCCTCCAATTTCTCCTCGCTCGGCTCAATCCCGCCGATCGCCAAGCCTGGCAGCTTGCCCCATAACCCATATTCGTTCAAATACTTAGGCCCCACAATCACTTTTTTATCCTTCGTGGTCGTCGCAAACATCGGCCCAACCCCGCAATAACTCGCGCCCATCTCCCAAGCCAGCTCCGCTTCCGCGATACAACTCGTACTCACACCAACTAACATTTGGCCACCAAAGAGGTTACGCAACTCATCACACCCAACATCCTGCTGCCCGACATGCACCCCATCCGCCCCGCACATCATCGCCACATCCGCGCGGTCATTGACAATCACCGCCACGTCAGCCGCATGACAAATCTTCACAACTTCTTTGCAGTACATCACTAACGCGCGTCCACTTAAGCCGCCCTCTGCTTCCTTTTCACGTATTTGCACGCAATCCACGCCCCCTTTGATCGCTTCTTTCAAGACCACTTCCCATGTGTGATGCTCGCACATCACGCGTGTGAGCAATAGGCATAGCTGCCAATCTGCATCACAACTGTATGACAGTGCAATATTTAGAGATTGTTCAACCGTATACCCACGGTACCGAAGTTGCTCGACGGCACGTACCAAATCGACACCTACAGGCCCAAGCACCTTGCCATATTCTTCAATCGCTCGAAGTGCTTCGCTGAGTCGTTTACCCGCAGCGATCGCGACATCCTTTGTGTTTGATCGTTCGTATTCTCTTGCAGTGCAAACACTTGTGCCAACATCGCCGGTGGTATCCCGTTGAGATTCAAGATTGGGGATTTGTGAGATGGCGGCAGCGAAATCGTGACGCATCGATTTGATCTGTGAACATAAGTCTTTGTTATTTAAGAGGAAACGCGCCGCTTCCTCCATCACCCGAAGGGCTTCTCGGACACGGTTGGCGTTGGCATCAATAATTCGTTTGACCTGCATCATGCCTGTATTCTATCCCCCGCGACATATGCAACAAATGTGTCGGGTGGTTAGGTGTGATTCGTGGAGATTGAGGGAGAAGATGGAAATTGAGCCGATTAAATAAATGGCGGCTGTAAGTGATTGAATACACATAACTTTGCGCAAGCTGCTATGATCGTGCTTCGGGCATATTAGCCCATTTACAGCGGCTGATTAGAATGAAACAGCAGGGCTGTCAATCATGATGGAGCGATGGATTCATAATGTGGAGTGCGGATGAGATGGACTGGGATGCCTTGTATGAAAAAGTCGAGCAGTTGTGCGATACGGGCGAGTATGAGGCTGCGCTGGAGGTGGCTAATCAAGCATTAGACGTGGCGGAATCATTGGGTGATGAGGAGATGATCGCGCGCAGTTTGTTTTATATGGCGTATCTGAATGATGTGCTGGAAAGTGATGAATTAGCGGCTGAGTTTTACCGCAGAAGTTTGCAGTTGTTTGAGCAGGTGGATCATGAGGAAGGGGTGGAAAGTGAAGATGTGGCATTGGTGGCGGGGAATCTGGGGATGATCTATAAACGGCAGGGCAAGAGTAAAGAGGCGGAGACGCTGTATGAGCGGGCGCTGTTTATTATGGGGGATCTGCATGGGTCTGAGTCGGCGGAGTATGCGAAGCAGCTGCAGAATCTGGCGGATCTTTATCTGGGGATGAAATCGTTTGATCAAGCGGAAGCGTTGTTGTTGCGGGTGCTTTTGATTCAGGAAAGAACGCTGAATAAAGATGATTTGGAGATCGCGCATACACTTTGCGATTTGGCTGAGGTGTATTACCAGACAGAGCAGTTTGAGAAGCCGGAGCGTCATTACCTGCGAGCGATTGGAGTGATGGAAAAAAACGTGGAGGCAAGCGACACGGAGTTGGCGATGACGCTGAGCAATCTGGCGGAGTTGTACCAGGTGTTAGAGCGGCATGATGAAGCGGCGGGGTTGTATGAGCGGGTGCTTGGCATGGAGGGTGTGGGCAAGGAAGTGAAGGCGGTTGCAGCGAGTAATTTGGGGCAGGTATTTTTCAGTCAGGGCAGAGTCCATGAAGGACGGTCGCTGATGGAAGGGATGCTGGTAGCGCTTGCGTCGGAGGATGAGACGGATGGATATCTGAAGACGGTGGTGATGAAGCAGTTGGGGTTTGGATTGAAGATGACGGGGGAGTTGGAAGAGGCGGAGGGGTTGTATCGGCGGGCGTTGGGATTGCGTGAAGCGTTGATCGGCAGGGAGCATTTGGATATTGTGCCGCTGCTCGATGATTTGGGGGATTTGTATGTGGATCAGGGGCGGTTCTCTGAGGCGGAAGCGTATTTCATGCGATCGCTGGAGTTGAATCGGAAGCTGCGCAATGCAGGTGATCCGGAGATTGGGCAGAGCATGAAGCATTTGGGGGAGAATTTTTTCAGTCTTGGGGCGTATCGTAAGGCAATGGAGATGTATGAGGGGGCGCTTGAAATATTGGTTGAGGTGTACGGGGAACGGCATATTGATATTGCGTATTTGGAAAATGGATTAGGGGATGTGAATCATAGTTTGGAGAAGTTGGATGAGGCGGCGGCGCATTATCAGAAGGCGATTGCGTTGTGCGAATCACTTGCTGGGGATGACGATGAAGTCATAGACGAAAAATTCGGGGGCATTGGAGATGTGTTGGCATCGGCGTGTAACAATCTTGCGCTGGTGTATGGGGAGTGGGGACGCTTAGTGGAGGCTGTGGTGTTGATGGAGCGAGCGATTGCGATTTTGGAGAGGGGAACGAAAGATGAATCGGAATCGATCAAGATCAGTTTGAAAAATCTGGTGGATCTCTATGAGGAATTGGGGGATGTTGAGAATGCGAAAGCAGTGAAGTCGAGGTTGGATGAGGTGAGTTAAGTGCTAGAGAAGACGCAAGCGAGGAGTGGTGGTTGTAGGTATATGATGCTTCTTTTGCAGACACCCCCGCACCGGCGGTGCGGGGTTTGGTGTTGTAGGGTGTGAGAGTTGGGTGGGTGCAAAACGGATGATGAGATAATAAGTATCCCACACGCTGAGCGTGTGGGCTTATTTGTGTATGAGTTATGTTGTGTTGATGGGGAATGGAAGGGGAGGGGGGATTATTCGGAGGCGGGGAGGTTGCCTTCTTCGGTGTCTTCGAGTGTCGTGGGGGGTGATGGTTTTAAATAAATGAAGTAGAGGTTGCGCGTGTAGATGAGCCAACCGGTTGATTGGCCGATGATGCCGACGACGTCTTTGCGCCAGACGAAGTAGAGCAAGAGCATCGAAGCGCCGGTTAGAGCCATCCACCAGAAAGCGACGGGGACGACGGATTGTCGTTTTTTTTCTGAGGCGATGATTTGAACGATCATGCGTCCTGCGAAGACGAGTTGGCCGAGGAGTCCGAGCGCGACCCAGCCGAATTTGTCTTTGTTGGTGATGTTGAAGATGGTGACAAAGATTTGAGTTTTGAGTGTGCGGTTGGTGTGTTCGTTGTAGATTTCTGAGGCGAATTGATTAGGAGAGAGGTGTTGGGTTTGCCCATCAAAGGTTTTGATTTGGTATTGGATCCCTTGATCGGGTGTTTTGATGAGTTGAGCGGAGGCTGCGTTTGAGGGGATGGTTTTGATTGTGATGGTGTTGGCGGAATTGAGGAGGGAGTAGATGCCGTAGGTGATGCCGACGGCGGCGAGTGCTGCGATGATGGAGCAGACGATGACGCGTGTTTTGGTGATTCGTATTTTCATGGGGTGTTATGGGGTGGGTTATTGGGGGCGAGGGGATGATTCCAACTCTTAGTATAGAGGATTGATGGGGTTATGGGGAAGATGTGGTTGGCAGGGAGGATGATGAGGGGGGATGAGGTTCGGTTGAGATACGGGCGGGGGTGGTATCGGTGGCGGGGATGTATTCAACGATAAGGACGTTGGGGATGCGGATTTCGTTGGCAAGGATTTTGTCGGTGAGCATGAAGGTTTGAGCTTTGTGGATGTCGGGTTTGAGGAGGACGGTGACTTTCTTGCCGACGAGGGCGGTGGGGATATTTTTGAATTTGTCTGTTGAGTAGTTGATGGTGTTGCCGGTCTCGGATGAGATGGTGGATTCTGTGTCGTAAAGCTTGCCGTCGTGTTCGATGTAGAAGTGGTAGGCGAACGGGGTGTTGATGGCGATGGTGCTGTTGATTCTTTGGGAGATTGATGTGCGCCATTCGGGGTTGCGCGGTGAGGGGATATCATCGATCTTGCAGTAGACGATGGACTGAGTGTGAGGCGTATTGTTTGAGATACGGGTCGCGTGGAGGTTTTTATCGGGGGCGATGAACTGGATGCCATCGGCGAGGGCTTCGGCATCTAGATTGTTGGTGATGCGTTGGATGTCTGGTAGGTCTTGCGTGTAGGTGAGTGTTTGAGGTTGTGTTGTGATTTGCGTTTTGATGGGTGTGTCGCAATTAGTGAAAGTGTATTCAACATCCAAGACGAGGCTGAAGGATTGAGCGGGTTTAAGTTTGAAGGGGAGGCGATTGAGCCGAGTACGGGAGGAGGAGGAGCCACCGCCGCTGAAGCGTATGGTGTGTGGGTATCCGATATTTGACCATTGATCGTATGTGTCTTTGTAGGGATAGAATAGATTGTCGATGTTAAAGCCGATGGTTTTGTATGTGTATTGGCCGACGGGGTCTAACTGAAGATTAGTCTGCGCATCATATGGGATAGATTTGAAAACAAAATTATCGTAGTTGCTGAAGATGTGATATAGATAGTCGGTGTTTTTGTCGCGGTAGGCGCGGCCTTGAAAATTGTAGTGTGTGATGTATTGAGCAAGTTGCTGCTGTTGGGCATCCGATAGCAGATTGCGTCGGTGCGCGAGGATGAGGGCGACAGGGGCGATGTTTGGGTCGACGGGTTTGGATTGCGTTTCTGTGATGGTTTTCAGATCGGTTGTGTTGAGTGTATTGAGTAGATTTGCTGCGTAATGTTTGAGGCGGGTATTGGAAACGATATCGGGTGTGTTGAGGTATTCACAGAAACGTTTTTGCATGCCAAAGCTTTGGTAGGGGATTGAACCTTGTAAGGAGTCGGCTGCGATGAGATTGAAGATGTTGAGGTGGGTTTGGTTTGAGAGTGAGTAGTTGTCATCGGTGCGGCGGATTGTTTGCAGTAGATCAAACTTGCCGAGCTTTGATTGCGTTGTGATGTATGGGAGAAGCGCGCTGACGAGTTGGTTGGCTTGTGCGGTGGAGAGATGGTTGCCTTGGATTCGCAATTGAATTTCGCTGAGTGCGGCTTTGTCGTCAAATGACCATGTGGGGTTCGTGACTTCGAAAAGTAGAAGGCGGAGTGGTTTGTAGCTGTTGAGGTTGGATTGTGTGAGTTGATAAGTGAGGGGTGTGAAGGAGAAGAGAGCGAAGAGGAGGTAGAGGGAAGTGAGGTAGGGGCGGCGTTGACGATTGCCATGGATGAGGTTGGCGGGGAGAGAGATGTCGTGGCCGCATTCGGGGCAGGTGGTGTATGGGGTGTTTGTGCCAGTGAGGTCGTAGCGACATTGTTTGCAGAGAGGATGGTTGTCGATGCGTTTGCCTTTGAAGGCGCGGATGGCGAGGTAGATGAAGAGGGCAACCAAAAGGAAGGTGAGGAGCGTGAGTGAACGCGGCGTGATGAAGAAGATGGATTGCATGGTGGAGATTCCGGAAGGAAGTGGTTGCGATGCTTAGGCCGATGATAAAAGATGGTGGGAAGATCGTCGAGTTTGGAATGAATAAAGACGCGTGGGGGCGGGTTTTACCTGTATAGTCACGAAATGATCTTATTCATAGGGTATGGCATGAAAATGAAACAGATGTTGACGTTATTGGTGCTGATGGCTGTGGTGTTATTTGGGTGTGGGAGCGAGGTTGTGCGGGGGGCAGATGATGAGGGCGTAAAGGGCATGGATCGGCGATGGGCTGATGATCCGATATGGTTTGATGGGAAAGCGGAGTGGGCGGTTTATGATGCGGTTCGGCCGATCTATGGGACGGTTAGACGGTACGAGGCGAGGATCATTACGAATAAGGAACATTTCAGCACAAAGACGTTTACGAAGAGTGCGAGAGGGGAAGCTGGGGGAGGATTGCCGGTGTTTAAACATCACATTCGGGAAGATATCCCTGTTGCGAATTATGTGTATCACTATGGGATGATGAGTTATGTGGGTGTGGATGATTTTAAGAGTTGGAAATTAGATCATGGCTCAATTGAAGACTGCGGGACGACGTACAAGCGATTTGTGAATTGGGATGGCGAGGTGAAGTGGGAGCAAGATTCGTATTTTCCCAATGAAGGAAGTCGGGATGGAGAGTTTGATGTGCCAAGGGGTAAGGATGCGGGTTATGGATTTTTAGACGCAATGACGTTGGTGCTTCGCGGATATCCGTATGATGTGGTGAAAGAAGGTGAGGGGATTGATCTGAAATTATTGCCAGATCAGACGACGACAAAATGGTCGCCTGTTCGGACGGAGGATTGGAGAGCAGTGAATATGGGGAAAGAGAAGCTGAATCTGCCTATCGGTAAGTTAGAGGCATATCATGTGCAGTTGAGGTATGTTGGGCCGACGAGGGAGCGGCGTGAGCCGGTAGATTTTTGGTTTGATGCGAGTGATGATCGGCAGCGTTTACTGGTGAAATATGCTGGGCCGCATGGTGTGAAGTATGAATTGAAGAGTGTGAAGCGTTTTGCGTATTGGGCGGAGAATTGAGGTTAGTATTCATTTGAGGGTTTGGTTTTGCAGTATTTTCTGAAGATATCGAGCGCTCGCTTGGAGTACTGGATGCTGTTTTTCTTGATGAGACCTCGGGCCTGTGTGGGTTCGTCTGTCCATTGGTACCAGTATGAGCCGAGGATGTCGTTGCGTTGCTGGAAGATGTCGTAGGTAGCGGCGAGGTTTTCCGCTTGGATCTGTTCGGAGGGTGGGTTGGTTGGCCAACCGAATTCGGTGATGAGCAAGAGGGATGAATCGTGGTTTTCGCGAGCGGTTTTGGTGATTGCGTCGAGGTAGGAAGTGAGCTTTTTGGGGTTGAGTTTTTTGCCTTGGTCGATATAGAAGTGGTAGCCGAGGATGTGCCAAGGGTAGGGGGTTTGTTTTTTTTCTTTGAACTGATTGAAGGTGGTGGTTTGGTTGTAGAGGGATTGGAGGTAAGGGGCGGCGGTGTTTTGTGTGTTATTTATATCGTGAGCGAAGAGGCCGCCTGTGACGAGTTTGATGTTGTAGTCGTTGATTAGGTTGCCGCGTTTATTGTTGCGGAGCGCGAGATTAGTTTGGACGAGCATGTGCGCGAAGACTTCGGGAAGGATGTAGGTGCCTCCGGCTTGTCGTGGGTTGGATCGGTAGTTGATATTTGTCCAAGCGTCGGGTTCGTTCCAGATTTCCCATGTTTTGATGTAGCGTTTGTAGCGGTCGACGAGGAGAGCAGCGTTTTGGGAGAAGTCTTTGACGTATTGGTTATTGGGTGAAGGGGATGTGGTGTTCCAGAGTCGTTGTCCGCCGGGTGTTGATTCATTGCAGAGAAGGCCGAGGATTTTGAAGCGGGCGTTGTGGGCGTGACGGATGATGATGTCGTATTTTTTGAGGAGTTCGGGCGTCCACTCTTTGTTGCCGTCGAGTCGGAAGTTGATGCGTATAGCGCGCGTGCCGGTGGATGCGATTTGGTAGATGCGGTATTTGGTGAGTTTTGTTTCACCGTTCCAGATGGGTGCACCGGCGTTGATGCCGTGGAAAGTTGAGGGGGTGTTTTTGGGGTTGTCGAAGATGGATTGTTGTGCGCTGAGGGTGAGTGTGTATGCGCAGGATAAGATTAAGAGGAATAAGGGGTATGCCGCTCGGATAATTGTTTTGTTATTCATGTCTAATTGCTAGTTAGAGGTCATTCGTTCAGTGGAAGTATCGCGATGGCGTTTGAACATCCAGCGTACGGCGAAGAGGTCCCAGAAGCCGGACCAGCCTCGGGTGAGGATGCCGAAGCCGTATTTGGTTTCACCTGCGACGCGGGCGCGGTGAACGACTTCGAGTTCGACGACTTTTGCGCCGAGCATGTTTGCGTAGGCGGGAAGGAAGCGATGAACGCCCTTGTATTGGAGTGGGTATTGCTTGGCGATGGAGGAGCGAAGAACGCGGCCGGAGCAGCCGGTGTCACGGACTTTGTCGCCGAGGATGAGGAGGCGCATTTTGCGGCCGACGAGGGAGGTGACTTTGCGGATGATATTATCTTGGCGGTTACGGGAGCGGTCGCCTTGCACCATATCGATGGAGGGGTCGTCCTGAATCATCTGGTACATTTTGGTGAGGTCGGCGGGGTCGTTCTGGAGGTCGGCGTCGAGCGTGGCGACATAGGGTGCTGATGCGGCTTGTATGCCAGCGAACATGGCGGAGGATTGGCCTTGTGGTTTGTCGCGGTGGAGGATGACGAGCCAAGGGCGTGATTGCTGGAGTGCTTTGAGGTTGGGGAGTGTTTGGTCGGTGGAGCCGTCGTTGATGTAGACGAGTTCGGCGTTGATCCCCTTGCCACGGATGTTATTTTCGACTTCTGAGACGAGTGGTTCGACGTTGTCTTGCTCGTTGAGTGCGGGGATGACGATTGAGAGATCGTAGTTTGTGTTGGGGTTGTCGCTCATGGTGGGAAGGCTCTTGTGGTATTGGGAGTGAGAAACTTATTGGAGAGGTATTGTATCGGATTGCGAGAAACGCGTTTGGCCGTGCCAGAGCTGTACGTCGGCGTTTGGGAAGTAACCACGGTTGATATAGCCTCTGGGTGCTTGATCGGGGGGGATATTGGGTGTGAGGATGTAGATTTGTCCGCCGCCTTGAAGGAGCTCAGTGGCTTGCTCTGGGCTGATGATGGGGATCTCGCGTTCGGTATAGAGGAGGAAGTTGGGGGATGGGCTAAAACCGACGGCGTAGAGCTGGGCGTTTGAGGTGAGGTATGCGATTTGCTCGGCGTTGTATTTGATGGGTGAGACGTAGATGGGGCCTCGGACAAGTGGGACGTTGATTGCGGTGAAGGTGACGAGTCCCCAGAGTGCCCAGAAGGTGACAGCTTGGATGGGGTAGTGTCGGATGGCGGCTCGTGCGGCGAGGAAGAAGAGTGTAATGAGCATGAAGGCGAGGGCGGCGCAGTAGGTCCAGTGCATGGGTTCGGCGAAGATGAGGGTGATGTAGCCGTACTTCATGAGTATGGGTTCGAGGAAGAGGACGATTGGGAGAATGGCGGAGATGATGAGGAGGAAGGCGAAGTGTGGCCAGCGCATGAGACGCCAGAATCGTGCGTAACGGCCAGTTGCGGCGAGGTCGGTGTATTGACGGAATGTTTGGCCGAGCGCGACGGCGAACACGGGGAGTATTAGGAGGATCGGTTGGGTGATTTGGGATTCAGGGCGGATGAGGAGTAGGAGGATGACGGTAACGAACCAAGACCAGCCAATAAACATGCGGAGCCGCGCGCCGGCAGAGGAATCAGAGAAGGGTTGTACGAGTAGTGCGATGAACCAGAAGAGCCAGGGCGTGGTTGCGGCGATGAGTGCGAGGAGCCGGAGGCCGGAGAGCTTGAAGGTTGATTCGAAGGAAGCGAGATTGGTGGGAATGATTGTTTGCGTCCAATCGGTCCATTGAGCGGGGTTGTTGCCGTACTGGACGTAGACGATCCATGGGGTCATGAGGAGGGCGGCGATGAGGATTGCGGCGAGGAGGCCGAGGAGGTGTGAGGCGCGATGCGGGCAGAGGAGCATGATGACGAAGAGTGGGATGATGATGGGGCCGATGAGTGCCGGGCCGCCGGTGAGGATGGCGAGGCCCATCATGAGGCCTGAGAAAGTCCAGCCTAGTGCTTGCCGGCCGAGGATGGCGGTTGGTCGCAGTGGACGAACGGCCCATAGGGCGCCGGCGATGGAAAGCATCATGAATGCGGCGGTGGGCATGTCAGGCGTCGCGAGGCGCGCGTAGTAGAGGAAGGTTGGGTTGGAGATGATGATGGCTGTGGCGAAGATGGCGGTGAGCCAGTTGCCGCCGATGGAGAAGCCGATCCAATAGACTGCGGCAACGGTGAGGAGGGCGAAGACCGCGGAGACGATGCGTGCATCGAGGATGTATTCGGATGTGAGGTGCATGCCGCCGAGGAAGTCGTCGGCGGCGAAGCTCATCATGAAAAGCCAAGTGCCAGCAGGGGGTTCGGTGAGTTGCCGTTGTGTGTTGTAGACAGGTACAAAGGGCTCGAGGGATAGCTCATCAGGTGGTAATTTTTTAATGAGTTTATAGGTTTCGATGCTGGTCCATATGGATCGAGCTTCGGCTTGCTCGATGACGCTGCCGTGGTTGATGTCGACGAAGATGGGGATGGATGCGAGGGTGAGGCATGTGAGTAATAGAAGCCACATAGCGAGCTTGCCACGTCTGCGAGGAGGCGAAGTGATATCACGGCGTCGCGAGGTTCGTTGGGTGTGTGAAGAAGTTTTTTTGCGCGAGTTGCCGTTTGAGGGAGGCGGGGAGGGGGGATCGTTTTCGAAGAGGTTGCTTTGATCTGGCGGTGTGGATTCGGACAATGCGACCCATTGCCCGCCATAGAACATGGTGCGGGAGTTTGCGATGGGGTTTTGATTTCTTTGTGTGAACTCAGGCATGAGTTGTGAAGGCCGAAGGATGCAGAAACGAGGCTCGCGAGCGTCCGTGCCGGCGATCACACCTAGAGCATTATTCGTCATGACTTACTTGTTGACCAGTAAGTCGATGACGAAAAAACGAGGTATTGTCCGTGAGTTGGCTGATTAGGTTTTACAATCAAGACCTGTAAAGAATCAGCATTATGCGATACCTCATGTTGGGTGCTGAGGGCGATAGAGAACGGCCGCTCAGTGATCGAAACATTGTATACGACATATGATGACGGGTGTCTTGTTGATATGCCATCAAAATTTGGGAGATGAGGGTTAGTGAGCGGAGGCTGAGGGGGTGTGTAATGCGTTTTTGAGTGTTTGTAAATAATTGTCGATTAGGTTTTTACGTTCGTTTGTAAGGGTGTGGTTTCCGTAGCGAATATCGTAGAAATGGCGGGTTAGTTCGATGAGAGATTGAAGGTCTTCTTGCTGAGAGTGGTTGAGTTGCAGAGCGAATTGCATTGGGCTTTGCCAATCGGGTCGATGGTAACCGCGCTGGGCGAGTAGCCGTTGGGTGCTGAGGAAGAAGTCGAGTTGTCTTGCGAGAGATTTTCGTTGTGCAGGAGGCAATGTGGTTAGGTTGAGTTGCGTTGCTTTGCGTCGGATGCGGTAGCGTGTGAATAGGTAGAAGGCGGTAAGAACCGCGGCGGTGACGGCTAAGAGTAAGAGGATGAAGACGTGCTGCATTTTGATGGCGGCAAGCCAATCACGAGCTTGTGCGTAGTAATGGTAGAAGACGCCATCAGGGCGATTTTCATCGCCAGCGGCGAAATGCTGTTTGATTGAGTCGAGAAGTTTCGTTTGAGTTTTACGGTCAAAGGCTGCGACGGCTCCGATCCAGAGATAGTTGGCGTATTCGAAAAAGTGTGAGGCGTTGCTGGTGAATGTGGGTTGGACAGCATGTTGCTCTTGAACATCGGCGGGTGGGGTTGCATCAAAAGTAACCCATCGGTTATCGATTTTAACTTCTACCCATGCGTGGGCGTCGTTGTTGCGGACGATATAGTAGCCGCCGAGGGCGTTGAATTCGCTGGCGCGAAAGCCAGTGACGACACGAGCGGCGAGGCCGATGGATCGACATAGGGCGGCGAAGCCGCTTGCGAAGAGTTCGCAATGTCCCTTATGAGTTTCAAAGAGGAAATTAATGACTGGGTCACGTTTGGAATGAGAATCGCGTGGAGGTGCTTCAAGCGAATATTTGAAGTTGCTCTGGAGATAGTCACGTAAGACGATTGCAATTTGCATATCGTCAGGTGTTGATAATTCGAAGCGGCTACGCGAGAGGTTTTTGGGTTCTAGAATTGATTGCGCGAGTTTAGACGTTGCGCGTGGTGCAATGTACCAATTGCGAGCGTAAAATTTTGAGTGGTAGAGCGATTGATTGTATTTGTTTGTTATTTTGTGTTGGCCGAGTTTGATTGTATTTGCTTGTTGGTTTTGAATGAAATCTAGCGTATTGTCGGTAAGTGTGCTGTCCCATTTGATGGTGTAATTAATATTGCTGCTAGGTGTGCGATGGAGGCGGATTTGCTGATCAGCATTGCCAGAGAGGATGCGTGAAAAATCATTGCTGGAGATGTTGTAAGCAAAGGGTAGTGTGAAGATGTAGTTTTTGCTGGGTTGCCTATAGGTGATTGTTGCGGTGTTTATGGCTGATAGTTGAATGGGTTGCGCTAAGGGTAGATCGTTATCTGAGAGTGAAATTGAAGTTTCGAGTTGTTGGGCGTGTGTGCTTCGAGACCATTGGCGTGAACCTCTGTTGTATGTGTCAAGTACAGATCCTCGAAGGAGGAAATGGCGATAGGGTGAGCCAATATTTTGACCGTTACGTTCAACGGTCATATTGAGGATTGTTTGGTTGTCGCCCGGCTGGGGGGCTGGATTATTCAAGTTAATTGAAGCGTTGAAGCCTGTGGTAATGCGTTGCTTGAAGTTTAAGAAATTGCTTGGTGCTGTTGCGGTGAAAGGTTTTCGAGGTGTGATCGTGAATGTGAGGATTGCGATAGAGAAACAGATGAGGCCAACGGTGAGTGTTGTTTTTCGAAGATATTTTCGAAGGTCAAGCGTTGAGGCGGCAATGGGACGATTGATGAGAGTTGGGTCGAGCGCTGATTTTTGACGTGATTTATAGATGAAGTCATTGGTTAGTTTCAGGTTGAAAACGAGCAGTGTAATGATTGCGATCGTGCTGTATAAGAAGAGGAGTATGCCATAGAGCATGGAGATGCTGAGAATACTTGCGCCGATCATTTGAAGGATGCTGAGAATGATGAGTTGTGCGTATTCGCGGTTTGTTTTTTGCGAGAAGAGGAGTATGAGTTGAAGCCAGATGGTGAAGTGTCCCATCGCGATGAGGGTATGGGATCGGAAATAGTATAGATCAAGGACGAGCCAAATAATGATGATGACGGAAGTCAGGTAGATAAGGGGACGTGGCAAAGGGCGGCCGTGGGGTGTTTCGGTGAGAAGCCAAGAGAAGGCACCAAGAATGATGAGTACTAAGAGGAGGCCATAATTTTGTTCTGCGATACAGAAAGAGGTAATGCCGAGCATGACCATGAAGAACATGAGCTTGCGGAAGAGGGAGTGAATCCTCATACAGCACCTCCATCGGATTGCTCATCTTGGTCAAGATCATGAGACGAAACGTCTTGATCGGTGATGTATTGATTGATGTCGTGGACGCTGAGTGTGAGTTTGCTGGATGAGTGGCTAGATAAAGGATGGGTTGTAATATTGATGGCGTCTTTGTCGGTTGTGCCAGCCGCATCGGAATCGATGGATGATAGTTCGATCTGTGCGAGAGATTCAAGGATTTTTGTGCGGTGTGGTAGGCTGTGATGAAGAGGGAAGGTTATGTCTAATGCAGGGATAGTCAGACCTACAGGGTAGCCGTGTGTATAGGCATCGCAAATGACAGAGCCAACGAGGCTGATTGCTTGTTCTTGGAGCGAATGGATTTGTGTTTGTGTAAGGTCCGTAGCATCAGGGGGTGTGAGGTTTAAGTTGATCATTGTTTGGGGAGGGCACGGTTGGGTCATTTCTTTGACGATCAGATTGCCTGTTTTGGCCGATTGCTTCCAGTTGATCATGCGGATGCTATCACCGGTGTGATACTCGCGAAGGCCGAAGTAATCTTCCGTACCTCCACTTTTTTCTTTTTGTATATTACCTTCGTGTGTGATCCGAGAGATTGATGCTGCAATGCGTCTATTTAAACGAAAAATACGTGGATAGATGAGTAAATAATCGGGTTGTTCGAAAGTCACTGTTTTTTTGAGGATACCGAAAGGAAATGAGCAGGCGAGTTGGATTTTTTGGAAGTGAAGTGGCCCGCGATGTTTGGGCCAGCAGGGGGCTTCGGCCATCATGTGTTGAGCTGAGCCAACGTATAGTAGCCAGCCGATTGGGGAGGTGGGCAGGTGGTTTGTGATGTCTTCACTCA
The DNA here is from genome assembly GCF_007747445.1 of Poriferisphaera corsica. Classification (NCBI taxonomy): domain Bacteria; kingdom Pseudomonadati; phylum Planctomycetota; class Phycisphaerae; order Phycisphaerales; family Phycisphaeraceae; genus Poriferisphaera; species Poriferisphaera corsica. The sequence continues at coordinate 2,972,440 of NZ_CP036425.1, read as the reverse complement.
ATTCGGTTACGGTTAGATTGAGTAAGCTGAGCCGCGCATTGTTTTGGATGTTGTACCGGATGGTGAGTTGCTCATGCGCGAGGCCGTGCATTGGGAGAAGGCGTTTGACGGTTACATGACGAAGTGTAATAAGGCAGAAGCAGAAAGATGCAACGATAGCGCCGGTCATAAGACCAAATGCCCAGAAGAGAAGGTTGGCTTGTGTATAGAATGTCGCGGCAAGAGCGAGCAGGTAGGTGACTGAGAACCATAAGCAGCTGGGTCCCCAAGAGATGCGCGTTCTGATTGGTTTGCTCACGATTTGTCCCACATATCGATGCTGAATATCAATACTGCTGACAAGCGGATTGCCTACTATCTCGCTCTATTTTTGCCAACATCGGAAGTTGTGCCAAAATTCCATCCGATCGTCCGATCTGCCCATCAGAAATCAATTTGAATCTGGCAGGAAGGTTATCTCATGTAAGGTTCGCCCATTTTCAGGGTTTCTTCGATGAGGTTTGTTTTGGGTGAAAGTTTACCTTCACCTGATTTGAGGACGACAAGGATGCGTTTGCTTGCTGAGGGGAGTGCGAATTCTTGTTGGGTAGGCATGTGGCCGGATTCGATAGCCGTGACTTGGGCTTCGTACATGAGGAAGCCAGCGCCTTGGGCATTAATGGGGAGTGAGAAGTTGCCACTGAGGTCTGAGTATGCTGTGCCTTCATGAATCGGGCGCATATCGTTGGGGTCGAGTGTGACGGAAATTTGGGTGTTTGCGACACCACCGCCATATTGATGAGCGTTGAGGCGTGGGTCATTTTGGTCGACAACAGCGATGTATGAATTAGGGCCTTCTATCACACGGCCAGCCAATTGATATTGGCTGCAACCAGTGGCAACAAAGGTGAGTACTGCAAGTACAGACAGTATCCATAGGTTTGTTTTGTGGTACTTTGGAAATTGTGGTTGTGGCATCAAAATATCTCGTGGGTACATCGGTTGCGGTGGATTTGAACACGTGAGCAGCAGGGTGGGTGCTGCGACTCTTTCAATACTCAACTGCAAAGGATTGAGTTCGTGTTCAGCCGCAGTTCTAATCGATAATATACCCTTTGGGATATAGAAAGTCACGATTTCTGCAAACATCGCTTTTTTGAGGTGAAAGGGTAGTTTGACAGTATTTGATGTATTGATATGAAAAAAGCAGGCTGAAGCCTGCTTCTATTGCTTTAATAGATTTGACGTTCCTTAGTCGATGCCGATTTCTTCGACATTCGGCAGATCTTTGGTGCTGTTGAGACCAAAAACTTCAAGAAACTTCTTGGTTGTGCCGTAGAGCATCGGGCGCCCGATTTCGTCGGCTCGGCCAACGACTTTGACTAGATGTCGCTCCATAAGAGAACGCAGTACCTCGCCGCAGGCAACGCCTCGGATCATTTCGACATCCACGCGTGTAACTGGTTGTTTGTAGGCGACAATCGCAAGAGTTTCCAATTGAGGAGGACGGAGCTTTGTTTCCGTGGTGCGTTGTTTACTGATCCCAGCTAGCACATCACCATACTCGGGTAATGTCATGATGCGCCATCCACCTGCGACCTGCTCAATGCGGAAGCTTCGATTTGACTCTGCATAGACAATGTTGAGGCGGTCAATCGCTTCAACGATGATTTTACTCGGGAGTCCACCGAGTGCTTTGCCAATGCGATTCGCGTTCATCACTTGAGGGCTGGTGAGAAGTGCTGCTTCTACACGCTCATCGAGGTCATCAGGTACCTCATATGTGCCTTCCTCTGGCTCGTCAGCATGTTCATCTACAGGCTCTGGAATAGCTTCAGTGCTGTCGCTTGGTATTGGCATGGATGCATTGGGGGTTGTGTCCTCGGATACAAGCGTTTCTTCGTGTTCCTCGGTTACCTCGTCACAGGTCTCTGCATCGACAGCAGGTGGATCTGCAGCATTCTCAGGCTGATTTTCTTCGGTCACATTGCTCATGGCTATATTGTATCCGCAGAGCGATTGGCTCGCATATTGTCTAGAAATGGCCGTTTTTCAAGAATTAAAGATATATTTGAGAGACTATGTTAGTACGCCACTTTTACGTATTTTGACTGTGAGTGGCTGTAAATTACGGCCTGGGCATTTTGTCGGCATCAATTCTTGGTGGGTGTAGACACGCGTGACAGGCACACGATATTTACGTATCAATGCGCGTAGTGTGGTTTGCAGGGCTGTAAGCTGCGCTTTGGTGGGTTTCTGTTTTTCAAAATTGCCAAGCACCATAACGCCAACGTTGTTTGGGTTGTGGCCGCTTACATGAGCGCCCTGGTAGCGGATACTGCGTCCCTCCCATACACGACCCGCTCGATCGATGATGTAGTGGTACCCGATATCTCCCCAGCCTTTATTGCCAACGTGTCCTTTGCGGACATCATCGAGATGCTTTGCTGTTGTGCGGTAGTCGGTTGTCCAGAATGTGCTGGAACCTTCGTGATGAATGGTGATTTTGTTGACGCCGCGCATTGTGTTGACGCGGCCTTTAGCGGGGCCGATTTTTGTCCAATTGGATCGAGCAATCGGGCGGAATGCACCGTGGCTGACTTTTGTTTGTTGTGATGTGACCGAGCGACGCGTCGTTGAGTTTGAAGGTGTTGATCGTGTCCGGGAATATGTGGCAGGTCGGGCTGCAGCTGTTTTTTGTGCGGGTTTAGGCGCAATACTCAACCGATTTGAACTATTTGGCTTGCTTGCGTGGGGCCAATCGACACGCGGACGCGGCAGGTATCGCATTCGTGTGTCGACACACCCAGCTGCCAACATGCTGATCCCTATCATCAAGATATTTCGACGCGACAGTTTCATCAAATCCCTTCCTGATTCGTGTGTTTACAGTCTTGCAGCACTCAATTGCTTAGTCGATTGATTTCGCAATTGTTCTGCAACCACAACCATTTCCGGCTTCTCATCGGCTTCAGTCGTCTTGCTCTCAACACGTTTGAATATAACCGCAACAGGGCCTTCTTGCTGCTCAGGATCCCACCAATATAAATCCCATCCACCTGTCGCGTTGATTTGATTCGCGATTTCAAGATGTGTGTACGTACACATTGGATCTGCAGGGCCTGTTGGCCGCGATGGTTTGCGAAGGGTCAAGGTGAGAAGAATTTTATCATCACCATCACCGAGCACGCGGTGTGCTTCGTTGATTAATGACACGGGGTTGGCATGATTGTCGAGTACATTGATCAGTAAAACAACATCAAGTGACCCGTCTTCTAACGGAATCTTGCGCCAATCAGTGTGGTGTATGATCTTGGGTTTGGGGTTGCTTTGAGTTGGAACACTCTCGATGCAGCGGTTCGCAACTTTCACTTTTCCTTCAGACCAATCCGTACCTGTATAGTTGATGCCTTTATTGAAAGCGATAAGCCCCAAAACACCAGCACCATTCCCAATGACACCAACTTTTGCATCCTCACGTTTATCTTCAGGAAGCATTTTTAGTGCGGATTTAATTAATTGGACTTTATTTTCAGTGCTGGTTTGTAGTCTGGTGTCGTTCGCGTATCGTCCCCATTCACTATCATCCATGCTCAAGGTAGGGTTTTGATGGGAGATCATGATTTCATCGGCATTGATGCCAAACACATTCGCATTCCATAGCAATGGCGTGCTGGTGTAATGTTCGCGTACATAGTCTAGATCAGGAGCGATACGATCGAAGCCCCATTTTTTCTTGAACACATCGAGTGTATAGGAGATACCTTCCTCTTCGTCAGCCCGAGTGTCACGATCGAGTCGTAAGCCATGGCAGTGCTGAAATTCGATGTGTGGCACCGCCCAGCAACGCCAGCCATGTAATCTTGCCCGTAAACCAAAGTCTACGGTTTGTCCGCGTAAAATTTTCTCATCATAGCCGCCTAACTGATCATGTACTTCGCGTTTGCAGCAGTAAAAACAGCCCATGACGTGGTCAACTTCTAATGGCTGTCTATGCGCATAACGGTCTAACTCCGCACCGATGTGATGGTATCCTTTGGGGTGAAGCAGCCAATCGCCGAAAGCATACAATTTGCCAGATAGTCCAAGTTGTTTTGGACCAATCACTCCGAGGTCATTCGGGCCGTCATCGAAGATTTGGCAGAGTTTGCTAACCCAGTTTTCTGTTGCGATGACAACATCGCCATCAAGTCGAACCAAGATATCCCCTGATGATGCTTCGACGAGTTTGTTTGCGGTGACAGCTAGAACGCCGCAGTGTTCTGCTTCAATGAGTTGATTGAGTACAGGGCCTCCGTGATGCCATGTTTGTTTTGTCCAAGAACGGAGTGTATCGAGGCTGTCATCGGTTGAGCCATCATCAAACGCGATTATTTCGAATGGCATCGGTTCATTTTTTAGTGTTTTATGGAGCGTCGCCATTAAGTTACCGATCAGATCATGTTGCTGATCATGAGTCGATAATTTGCCGTTGTTATAGTTGGGAATGAGAATGGATACGCGTGGCTTGGACAAGGTAAGCCTCCGTGCTTAAGCGTGGGCGATGTGATTCAAACTTGGCCTGCTCATGTTATCTAACTACGCCATAAGCAATATCTAGCAATCCTTGCCAGATACGATCAAAGTAATCAAATACGCTATAAATGCAAGTTTTTAGCATATTTATAGCGAAAAAAACTCACGATTTGCTTAGGCGTCATCGTGTAGTGGAGGCCGAATTTCCATGGTTGTTGGCGAAAAATTGTGAATCAGACTCGACGATCAACTCGGTTGATGATCGACTATCACTGATCAAGGTAGGGCAGGGGGATACAAAAAAAGAAACGGCGACATCATGTCGCCGTTTCGCATCAGTGATCGGATGCCCGCTTTAATTGCGGTGCTTCCTTTGTCCATTCTGAGTTATTATCCGAGTAGTGAAAGAACTGCTTGTGGTGAAGAGTTCGCGGTACCGAGTACAGTCTGTGCAGCCTGTGAGAGGATCTGAGAACGTGTCATTTCAGCAGTCTCTGCAGCAAAATCGGTGTCACGGATGGATGATTCAGCAGCACTTGTATTTTCGAGTGCAACGCTCAGTGAGTTGATCGTTGAACCAATTGTGTTCTTCTGGAAGGCGCCGATGCGGCCACGGAGCGAAGAAACCTGATTGATTGCATCGTCAACAATCTTCTGTGCCTTAGATAGGTTACCGTCGACCAGGTTGCTGTCCTTGGATGAGCCAAGCTCGTCAAGGTAACCATGTTCGAATGTACCAAGGTTACGTACAGATACGTTGCTAATACCGATGATGGCCTGGTTGATGATATCAACTGATGGGCCGAGATTGAACTGAGCACCGCCACCTGTAATGGTGAAAGCTTGTACAGAATTGAGACTCTGAGCACCACTATCTGATAGTTTGATTTCGGTATCAAGAACATCTGTACGGACGGTAATATGCTTGCCATCAGCAGTTGCGACAACACCGTTTACAATCGCGCCAACGTCTTGACCGGAGTCACGCTCTGGCTCTTTACCTTCAGCGTAAGACCATGTTGCTGGCAATAATGGTGCGATATCAGCGTTTGGTGTATAGGCTTCTGTGACTTCTTTGTATGAGATGTTGCCAGTACCATCTTTGCTGACTTCGTAACGAACTTGTTCGTGGTTCTCATTGTAGGAGGTGAAAACAGCAGAACCATTGTTTGCGATACCAGTAATTGATGTCGTTAGAGCACCAGTGTTTGCACCAAGTGATGTATCTCTTTCACCTTCAGCATTTAAGTTGGTCGCTTCAATGATCCCAGCCATCGTTGCCGCGTCTGCAGCGGCAGTACCAGCACCTGCTGCGAATGCAGTTGTTGTCCAGGAACCATTGGTGCCCCAGTCTGCAATCGTGGCACCAATACCGGTGGAATGAGCAACATTGCCGTTCTTTTCTTCGTATTTATAGATGCCAGTCGTTGGTCCGGTTACATTGTTATCCATATCGCCATCGTCGATGACTTTAACGGAAACATATTCATCGGAACCAAACTCGTTTGATTTCAGTGAAATGGCTGTGCCGCCACTGAGTGTTGCCGAGAGGCCAGTCACGTCAGTATAGGTATTGATTGCTGCAATCATATCGTTGAGTGTGGTGCCTGAAGCAAAGGTGAATTCTTTTGAACCCTTTGCGCCTGCAATCTCAAAGATGAAGTTCTTATCCGCTGCCGTCAACTTATCAGTGCCGTTGGCTGACATCCCGCCAAGATCAAGTTTATCTGCACCTAAAGAGAGCAGAACACCAGCATGTTGAGCGGATTTTGTGACGAGCACATTTACATCACGGTTTTCGCCGTGTGAAAGCTTCGCAGCGTTAACTTTTACGTCATCAACAACGCCGTTTTGGCCGGAGATGGTGAAGTCGTAAGTTCCATTAAGCAACTTTGTGCCTTGGAATGAAGTAGATGTTGAAATACGATCGATGGTTTCAAGGATTGAATCGATCTGAAGCTGATTCGCTTCTTTTTCTTCTTTAGAGAGACCTGCATCGTTTGCAGACCCTGTAACAAGCGATTGAACTTCAAGCAGAAGTGAATTGATTTCCTGCAAGCCACCCTCAGCAATATTCATGACCTGATCGGCACGTCCAGCATTGCTGATTGCAGCACCGATGGATGCCTTTTCAGAACGCAGGTTTTCTGATGCGATTAAGCCCGCAGGGTCATCTTTACCGCGGTTGATGCGCAAGCCTGTGCTTAAACGCTCAAGCGAGCCGTTCAAGGATTTGTTCTGACTGGCTAATGTTCTCTGGGAAATAAGTGACTGTACGTTAGTATTAATGCGACTCATGGTTTTGGTCCTCCGTGAACACGCTTCCGTGTTACGTTCTTGGCCGTCGATTGACGAATCCAGCTTCCTGCTGAACGTTCACGGATCTCCGATCCGATCTGACTGATGCTTTTGGGCCGATAATAGGCCCGTTTTTTACACTGATTTTGTAGATTGGTAATCTTCTTAGGAATGGTCTGATCATTCCCTTTTGCAAGGTATCCTTACCTCATTTGCAACTCCTTCCACCTTCCTTGGTGGCTGATGGCAATCGGAATGTTATGGACATCAATCCGATTTGCCTTTTCCTGCATCCTGCGGGTTGTCAGTTGGCCTCCGAAATTTCCTCTCGGCTGCACGTATGAAATCGGGAAGAAAGCCTTCGCCTAATAACCTTGAGAGTAAAACTTTTTTATCGGACACGAATACGCACTTTTCTTTTTTGCATTCCGTACGATCGCTACAAACCTTATACGTCTACCTAGTCATGATTACTTGACGTGACGTTACATCTCACAGCGTAATTGCATCGCGATTAATACTTAAAAAATAGATATAAACGATCTTAATAGACTTTATTATGAGTCATGCCGTGTATGCTGGATCTAACAATTCCAAGATATGCCTGCAAGAAAATATCATTGCGCTTCAGTCCATATAAAAAGGCGACCAATTGGTCGCCTTGTTAGTTATTCGGACGTTGTTTGTCTTGCTTTGTTTATCCAAGCAGTGAAAGGACGTTCATTGGCTGAGATTTTGCCTGTGCGAGCACCGTTTGTGATGCCTGTGACAAGATCTGTGTGCGTGTCATTTCAGCCGTTTCTTTCGCGAAGTCCGTATCACGGATGGCCGATTCAGCCGCCGAGATGTTTTCGAGTGCAACACCGAGTGAGTTCACGGTCGAACCAATGATGTTCTTCTGGAAGGAACCAAATCTGCCTCGCATTGCTGAAACTGATTTAATTGATGCATTTACGACATCCTGCGCTTTTTCGAGATCACCATCAATCATGTTAAGGTCACCTGAGCCGCCGAGATCTGCAAGATTGTAGGTTTCTGCACCGAAGCTTGTTGTTCCGATTTCACGTGAACTGACCGATGAGATGCCTAAGCGTACCTGATTGGTTGCGTCAACTGATGGGCCGATCGAGAACTGTGCACCGCCACCAGTGATGTTCACTAGGTCAACGATACCTGTCTTGGTCGCACTCGCAGTTGATGCTGCACCATCATCTTGAAGTGTGACAGCCATATCCAGTGCATCACTCTTAACCGACATCGTTCGGCCATCACCGCGGGCAGTGATCCCATTGATCGTGCCGGTCACATCCTGGCCTCCATCACGGATCACATCGTTTGCACTCACAAAGCTTGTCAATGCGCTGGTGCTTGCGACGCTCACCGCCACATCAAACTTGTGATCGCTGTTGGTACCAGCACCCTGATAAGTGTAGACCGTTTGATCGCCGTTGGCTGCGACCACGGTACGGGTATCACCAACATTGAGCGTGCCAATATCGCCGACCGCGATACCAAATGCGGTCGCAGTGGCGGCATCAGCTTGGTCATCACTGGTTGTTGTCGTAGGCGTCCCCAAGGTCTTGCCGAGAGCGTTGGTGTTCTTGCTGTCGAGATTGAAGATGCCGTCGCCCGCTGAGACGTTGCCATCATCCAGTACTTCAACCGACACAAATTCATTGGAACCATACTCTGTAGATAGCAATTTAATACCATCCTGATCGCCACTATTGACTGTTATTGCTTTAATGCCTGTGACATCGGTGAAAGTATTGATCTGTGCTGCCATATCTGCGGTGGTTGTGCCAGAAGCGAAGCTGAGCTGACGTGAACCGAGTGCGCCACCGATCTCGATGGAGAACGTGCTGTCCGCGTTGTCATCCAGCTGAAGTGTACCGCCGAGTGATAGGTAGGTACCTGCCTGTTGAGCTGACTGTGTGATGTTTGCCTGAACTTTGAGTGGTTCACTGCCGATCTTGGCCGCATTAATTTCCAGTGACTGTACGTTCGCGTCTTTATCAGCCAACTGGAAGTCAAAATTTCCATTGAGCAATTTCGTGCCTTGGAATGAAGTATTGTTTGCTATGCGGTCAATCGTCTGCAGGATAGACTCAACCTGCTGCTGGTTCGCTTCTTTTTCTTCCTTGGACAGACCAGCTTCGTTTGCTGATGCTGTAACCAAAGACTGAAGCTCAACAAGCGATGCATTGATTTCCTGCAAGCCGCCTTCAGCGACGTTCACGACCTGGTCAGCACGCTCGGCATTCGTGATCGCTGCGCTAATCGCCGCCTTCTCAGAACGCAAGTTCTCAGAAGCGATCAGACCCGCGGGATCATCTTTACCACGGTTGATTCGTAAACCCGTGCTCAGACGTTCCAAGGAAGTGTTCAATCCTTTGTTTTGCATCCCCGAAACACGTTGTGCCGTCATCACATTGACGTTGGTATTAATTCGACTCATGATTTTCCTCCATGCTCTTTAAGCGGTAAGGGATACAGACGCACGATAAGCGGCGACCCAAAACCGTGGAGTGGTGAATGGGACTCTCTTTTCAGTTTCAATCAACTGTATTCAATGGACATGAAACGGTTGAAGGAAGCTACAAATACGAATGAGTTACTCTTAAATCCTCTTTCGATCGCCGCGTAACTTGCTGCGACACAAGACCCATCGACCCTTCGAAGGGGGGACATTACTTAAGTGCTACATTTGATTCAAATATCTTGATCGTTATAACCCGAGTATTTCGCACAGTCGGTCATCTGTCATAACCCGTAGGATCGGAAAACGTCCATTTACAATCGGATACACCGCAGATTATCAGACATTTCATGAGAGGATAATGAGAGATAGAAGGTGTGAAGTATGTATAAAAAATCATATATAAAAAAGAAGAAAGACGACCGTTAGGCCGTCTTTCTCGAGTTATTCGGACGTTAGCTTTAACCGAACGTTTCACTTTAGAGCAGTGAAAGGACACTCATTGGCTGAGATTTTGCCTGAGCGAGCACCGTTTGTGATGCCTGCGACAAGATCTGGGAGCGTGTCATTTCAGCCGTTTCTTTCGCGAAGTCCGTATCACGGATGGCTGATTCAGCCGCCGCGATATTCTCGAGAGCAACACCCATCGAGTTCACGGTTGAACCAATGATGTTCTTCTGGAAGGAACCTAAGCGACCGCGTTGTGCGGAGATCGACTTAATCGCCTTATTCACAACATCCTGTGCCTCTTCAAGGTTGCCATCGATGACGTTCAGGTCACCAGCACCGCCAAGGTCAGACAAGCTGTAAGTCTTAGCACCGAAGCTGGTCGTACCGATTTCACGTGAGCTGACCGATGAGATGCCCAGACGCACGGAGTTGGTGGCATCGACTGATGGGCCGATCGAGAACTGTGCACCGCCGCCAGTGATGTTCACTAGGTCGACGATACCGGTCTTGGTTGCACTTGCCGTCGTGGCGGCACCGTTGTCCTTGAGTGTCACCGACATATCCAGTGCATCACTCTTCACCGACATCGTGCGGCCATCACCGCGGGCTGCCAAACCATTGATCGTGCCGGTGACATCCTGGCCTTCATCACGGATCACATCGTTCGCACTCGCAAAGCTTGTCAATGCGCTGGTGCTTGCGACGCTCACCGCCACATCAAACTTGTGATCGCTGTTGGTACCAGCACCCTGATAAGTGTAGACCGTTTGATCGCCGTTGGCTGCGACCACGGTACGGGTATCACCAACATTGAGCGTGCCAATATCGCCGACCGCGATACCAAATGCGGTCGCAGTGGCGGCATCAGCTTGGTCATCACTGGTTGTTGTCGTAGGCGTCCCCAAGGTCTTGCCGAGAGCGTTGGTGTTCTTGCTGTCAAGATTATAGATGCCGTCGCCTGCAGATGCGTTGCCGTCATCGAGAACTTCCACAGACACGAACTCATTTGAGCCGTAGTCGGTCGAGACCAACTTGATGCCGTCCTGGTCGCCGCTGTTGACTGCGACAGCCTTGATGCCGGTGACATCGGTGAAGGTGTTGATCTGTGCCGCCATATCGGAAGTGGTTGTGCCGGAAGCGAAGCTGAGCTGACGTGAGCCGAGTGAGCCGCCGATCTCGATGGAGAAGGTGCTGTCCGCATCGTCGTCGAGCTGAAGCGTGCCGCCGAGTGACATGTAGACACCAGCCTGCTGGGCAGACTGCGTGATGTTTGCCTGAACCTTAAGTGGTTCACTACCGATCTTGGCTGCATTGATTTCCAATGACTGTACGTTGGCATCTTTGCCTGCTACTTGGAAATCAAAATCGCCATTAAGCAGTTTTGTACCCTGGAAAGAAGTATTGTTTGAGATACGGTCAATCGTCTGCAGGATGGATTCAACCTGCTGCTGGTTCGCTTCTTTTTCTTCCTTGGACAGACCAGCTTCGTTTGCTGAACCTGTAACCAGTGACTGAAGCTCGACCAAAGCACTGTTGATTTCCTGCAAGCCGCCTTCAGCGACGTTCACGACCTGATCAGCACGCTGCGCATTACTGATAGCAGATTCAATCGCAGCTTTCTCAGAACGCAAGTTCTCAGAAGCGATCAGACCCGCGGGATCATCTTTACCACGGTTGATTCGTAAACCCGTGCTCAGACGTTCCAAGGAAGTGTTCAGGGACTTTGTGTTCATCCCGGTGACGCGTTGTGCCGTCATCACATTAACGTTGGTATTAATTCGACTCATGCTAACTGTCCTCCATTCTCTTTCGCCGGCTTTTTGCTTCGTGACAGTTATCTGTAGTTACTTTTGAGCTGTCGAAGCTGCTGTTGCCGGTTTTTAGAAATGTTCTGGACCCTCTTGAGACCAAACCCCTGACGTTTCAAAACTGCATACTCTTGCAGTGCTGACTCGGCAGGGATTCAAGTCAGCTGGATCTAACTTTTGAATAGAGTCGAGATTGGTCGGCTCAGCTCTATCTTCCACGACATACATCTGTCGTGACGTGCATGACATCGACACCCTTCCATCTAAGTATTACCTCTTGATTTAATCCAACTCGGAGTTTCCGCCTTTGACCCTCATACATCTCGCACAATCCGCACAATCCGCACAAATTAACACCCTTCGCCGCCCACTTATCGGCTCTAACCCATAATCTCGCCCATTCAATCCCATTTTCCGATCGATTAGTCGGACCAATCCACATCCTCTTAAATAGCAAAAACGCCAGCTTCTCAGCCAGCGTTCAATCTTTTATCTATATGTATATAGCAATTACTCAGCATCATCCTGCATCTGATCATCTTCAGCTTCTCGTTGCAGGTTCTTGATATACGCTTCAGTCCGATCCAGTTCCCGTTTCAAATGCCTGACGCGAAGTAATGATTTAACTCGAGTTAATAGCTCAAGCTTATTGACTGGCTTGGTCACAAAGTCATCCGTCCCCGATTCCACGCCCCGTTCAATATCTCCAAGTTCATTCAACGCCGTCACCATCATAATCGGTATGCTTCTTGTCGCCGGATCATCCTTCAACTTTCGACACACCTCAAACCCCGACATTTTTGGCATCATAATGTCCAATAAGATCAGATCAGGCAGCGCTTTCTCCCCATCTTCAATAAACTCAATCGCTTCCACACCGTCATATGCCACATCCACCTCGCACGGCAACGCATCCAAATACGCCTGCAATAACTCCACATTCTGCTCATTATCATCAACAATCAGAATTCGTGACTGCGACAAATCAAAATCAACCTCGTCCTGTCGCGCCTCAACCTTATTTGTGTCTGCACCATTATTCATAAGCAATCAGACCCCTGCTAGTTCATCCAGTTTCTTAACTAATTGCTGTAACGCAGGCTCACGTTCGAATTTCATGCGATCTCTCATCGCCTTCAAATCTTCTAACGTGTCGACATCATGCCACTTCGGCAAACTTGTCAGCCTCACATTCACGTTCTCAGCGTTCTCCAGTGTCTGATGGTACACGCTCCCCGTGCCCCAGTCGACACCTCTCACCAATTCTGGCTCAAACCAAGGCATCCCCAGCGTCCAATACCCCCCATCACTGACCTCCCCAATCACACCCTCCCGGCCATTCTTCAATCGCCTCACCGCTTCCCACAAATAATCCACCGGCACATCGGGCGAATCCGTCCCCAAAAACATCACACTCTGCTTAGGCCGCATCCCCCAAACGTGCTCCAGCCGTTTGCCCAAATCCCAATTTTCTCCAGTCCCCTGATCCACTAATCCCCAATCCTCTGGCAACGTCACCGACATCACCTCATCATCCCGCGGATTGTCGCATCTCGCCATCGTCAAAATTTTGGTGCCGATCGCTGTTTGTGTCACCATATCCCCCCATTTTCGCATCTTACCATCCATCCCCTCCACATCTGTCAGTGCCAGCACCAGCTCAATTTTCCCCTTCCCCATATCCGCTGCCAGATGCGATAATCGCGTAATCATTGTCTGGAGCATCGCTTGATGGATCCGTGCCGCACAAAACGCTGAAGTATCCTTCGCTAGCCGTGTCTTCACCGCTCCCGGCATCGGTGGCTTGCTCATCAATACCACCCGTACCGGCCCCGTACGCTCACGGCCTCGATGACCTCCGTGTTCATTTCCCCCATCGTTTCCCCCACCATACCCCGCATTATTATTTCTAAGTTCTCTCATAATATGACTTTATGCTCGGATTCACGCCCCAGCTTCCCGTTTGCTTTGATTTTTTAATCCACGTATAGTGTCTTTCCTGCAAATCCGCAGCTCAGCCCCTGTAATCGCACAACATCATACCCCTCCTACCGCAAGCTGTTGAGTAAAATCATTTTCCGACAGCCGGGCAGGGGGCACCGCATGACTCAACTACCACAGCCGGGCTTTTCTTCCGAACCAGCACGACAGGATATCCAATCCATGAGTTCAACCGAATCAAATACACAAGGCGCATGGGAAGATCGTTGGACCAAACCAACTTTCGACATGCTCATGAGCGTTTACGACCCTGCCGGTCGCAAGCGTATTCTCGAACAGCTCTTCGTAAACTTCGACGAATTCCCAAACATCCGTCGCGAAATCATCTGGTTCGGCTCCGCTTGGAAATGGACCGAGCAGTTCATCCTCACCGACAGCAAAGGCAAAGACATCGAAGTCCTCGCCTACTTCATCCCCAATCCAGAAACCCCTGGAATCTGCGTGCCGCTTCGTGAAGAGTTCATCGAAGCACTCCCTCTCAAACGCCTCAACAAATTTATCCGTGAAGGCATCCGTACCGCTGTTGCCAAGTGTGCTGTTGAAGTTGCTTGGGCCTCATGGTCGCCTAACGCTTCCACTGAAGTGGAACACCTTACCGACCTCTTCAAACGCAAATACAAATTCCTCACCAACACAAAATAATCCTCCCCCTCTCCTCCCCTCACAAAAACATTATTTTCCCAAACGAGCAGCTTTCCGCTGCTCGTTTTTTTATGACCTCTTTTCTCATTCTCAAATAGCTATGTGCTTCCAGCTCGCAGATTCATCCAAATTTACATCCAACTTATGACCTACCACTTCAATAGCCGAAACCTGACAGGTCGCTGGTCCAGCAAGCCGAAGACCGCTTTGCCCCTTATTGCAGATAGTCATACAAGTGATAAAACGATTTGGATTTCTACCAAACGATGTGCTAAAAATCATTGACTTTCACAATTTTCAGCCACATAATTAAATTGTCAGTCCAAGTGGTGATCTGCAAAGCGTGCGAACCATGCCACGCAATCTCCATCCAGGCTGACCGATCATTGGCTCGCATAGTCTATTGAACCGCTGTGCAGCCATTGATTAGTGTGCCCGCAAGACGTTGCGGTGCAATAAAATTTTGGCGGCAAGGGCCGACTTATCAGCCAGTCGGTGGCGAATCGGCAACCTTGTGGCGGCCAGACAAACCCTTTTTCAAAGGAGGTGATCTAGTGACTGATTATCAATGTATGAGCGGGAGCAATCCCCGGTAATCAATCCCCCCCCTCTTTGACGTTCAGTACACACCCGTTTATTGAACGCACCCAGGGTTGATTACGGAGTCACCACGTTCACTCGCGGCACCAGCCGGGGATGTGACGGCAAGCTCCCGACAATACCGACCTCTACGGCTCGTCACACCTACGTGGCGAGCCATTTTTATTCACTTTCTCCCCCCCCACCTTTTCTATCAAGCCCACGACCGCCGGTCGTGGGGTGTGCTACAACCGCCCGACGATTGCCTGCAATCAAAATCTGCATATTCCGTTAAACAATCGTCAGCGAGCCACACTCGCCGTCGCATCTCCACATCATTCCGTAATTCATACTCAAAAATCTTCACACCCCAAACACCTTCTGCTACCATCAATCTTATGAATTGGGGCAAAACACATTGCGAACTCATCCTTCGTCTCGCCAAAGGTATCGGCCCGATCACCGCTCAGAAACTCATCCTTGGTGAAGCGAAACTCATTAACCAACCCCCAGATCCACGCCGTGTCATCTCTCTCGACAACAGCAACCTACAGCAAATCGAAGGCCTAACACCAAAAGGTGCAAATAACATCCGCACCGCCATCGACAACGTCCTTCAATCCGACTTACTTTCCCAAGAGCTCGAACTTATCGAGAAACATAACGCTCACCTCGTTTCTCTCTGGGATGACAATTACCCCCAACTCCTCCGCAGTATCGACGACGCGCCCCGCATCCTCTGGGTGAAAGGCAACCTCCACCTTCAAGACGCCAATGCGCTCGGCATCGTCGGCTCCCGCAAATGCACCATCTATGGCCGAGAGCAGGCAGGACGCTTTGCCGGACAACTCGCCGATCACAATTTCACCATCGTCTCAGGCGGCGCTCTCGGCATCGACACCGCCGCACACACCGCAACCATCAACCGTCACGGCCGCACCATCGCTGTCCTTGGCTCTGGGCTTGCCAAAGCCTACCCCAAACAGAATTGGCCACTCTTCAAATCTATCTGCCAGTTAGAGCAAGATGCATCCTCAACCGCCGGCGGCGCCGTCATTTCAGAACTTCCGATGAACACCGCCCCACGCCCCGAACTCTTCCCCGCTCGCAATCGCATCATCTCCGGCCTATCCCTCGCGACACTCATCATTGAAGCCGCAACTAAATCCGGCGCCATGCGCACCGCCTCGCACGCCATTCTTCAAGGGCGTGATCTCCTCGCACTCCCCGGCCGCGTCGATTCCCGAGTTTCCACCGGCACAAACACCCTCATCCGCGACGGACTCGCTCAACTCATCACCACTCCCGCCGACGTGCTTGATACGGTTGCTGAGCAGACTCATCTATATACCGCCATCGAAGAGCAAACCCAGCAAATAACCGACATCAACATCGCGACGAACTCAAACATCAATCCCGACGGAATAGCTTCAGAAACAGATTCAAACCCATCAAAGACAGCATCTCCATCAGCACCCACAAGCGTGTCTACAATTTCACCCCTCATTCCCACCTCAACTACCCCTTCTTCCCCCTTATCGTCAAACACATTTTCAACGACATCACAAACTTCACCTCTAGCAACACCCCAGGATAGTTCCACTATCAATCGCCCCAATTCCCATCCCACCAACCAACGCAGCGATCATCCCGCCAACTCCTCGCTGACACACCCTTCAGCAGCACCCTACCATTCGGCTATAGGCAGTCAAACTACCTCATCATTAGATAGACGTAAGATAGATTCGAATCATGAAGATCAAGAGCAATCGTCAGGCAATACTGTAAATCAAAAATTACTGATACATAAAAACGCGATCAAAAATCAAGACGACACAACAACTAATGATGAGTTAGATCAATCGGATGCAAACATCACGCCCTCAGAGATCATCATGAGTGTGCTTGATACCGAAGAGAATGCTCGTAATTTTGATGAACTGATACGTTTGACTGATCTACCCACGCACACATTGAAATCAGAGCTCGTCGTTCTCGAAATTAAATCTTTAATCGCGCGCCGTAATGGCCTGTACTTCAAACGCTCACGCGGTACACGTCGATAACCCATTACTACGGTATGTTCGTTTACACGAGGGTTTTTACTTCGCATAAATAAAAGTAGTTGGGATGGGGAAAATGGGGGCAGGGGAATGGGATTGGGAGTGTGAAGTAGGGGGGGATGGGGGGATGGCAAATTCAATGATAATCTGGGCTTAGATGTGTTGGCCCTGAACTGCGTGTATCATATAGACGTATCCTCACGGTTCAATGACGCTTTTATGCACAGAATCAGAGGCGATCAATACCCCATACCACCAACGATGAATGTGTGGCCAGTCGATCGAACTGTCGGGCAGGACCACCCTAAAATCATTTGCTAGCGAACTTTACGAAAGGCGCTGATTAAGATGTTTCCAGTTTTTGATGTCAACACAGCCCAAGGCAAAGCAGGTTACGACGCAGTCCTCAAGCGACTGAAAGGAACCACGAACCTCTCCGGCGACGCAGCAAAAGCAGTCATCGAGGTTTTGGCTGACGTTGAGCATCATGGGGACACAGGGGTTGTGAAATATATGCAGAAATGGACGGATCCAAACTTTGATGCAGCCCGTATCAAAGTTGCAGAATCCGAACTCGAAGCGGCTTATAACACCATGGACAGCGAGATTAAGGCCGCATTGCAAGCCTCGATCAATCACGTCATGGCGTATCAAAAACACTGTTGCCCCAAGGATTTAGATACGATCGAAATTGATGGCGCTGAGCTTGGTATGCGATTCACGCCCGTCGACAGTGTCGGCTGCTACGTGCCTGGCGGCATGGCAGTCTTGTTTTCAACGCTCATCATGACGGCTGTCCCGGCGATGGCTGCGGGGGTGCCAGTTGAAAATATTTCAGTTGTTAGCCCGCCCCCAACACGTATCGGTGATGAAGAAGCTGGTGACATAAGCCCATTGGTATTAGGCACTTGTTGGATGCTGGGGATCAAACAGGTCTACCGCATCGGCGGCGCTCAAGCGATTGCCGCGCTGGCTTACGGTACTGAAAGCGTCGACAAGGTCGAGATGATCGTTGGCCCTGGGAACATGTATGTTCAGCTCGCTAAAGCCATGGTTAACGGCGTAACTGGCACGGACAACGGGTTTTACGGCCCAAGCGAGATCGTCACAATTGCCGATGATACGGCCCGAGTGGCATGTGTCGCGGCTGACCTGATCGCACAGGCAGAACACAACCCAGGTAAGTGCTTTTTGGTTGCATGGGATCAGAAGGTGATCGACAAGATTGTGGCGGAAGTGAAGGCGCAACTATCTAAGCGTAAACGTGTTGAGGCAATTGACCGGGCGCTGGAAACAGAAAGTTGTGCAGTTTTGGTGAAAGATTTAGATCAAGCGATTGGGTATGCGAATGAGATCGCGTGCGAACACTTGAATTTAGCTATCTCTAATGCTGACAGTGTGTTACCACGAATTCGTCACGCGGGTGAGATCTTTATTGGAGATCAAACTCCAGTTGCTGCGGGTGATTATTATGCTGGGCCAAGCCATACGTTGCCGACTGGGACGACGGCGCGGTTCTCAAGCGGGATCAGCTCGTTCACGTTCCTAAAGCGTACAGGGACTGTATGTTACAAGAACGGGATGAGTGAACAGACGATCAAGAATATTGCCATGTTGGCTGAGGCAGAGGGGTTGGATGGCCATGCTGACAGTGTTCGAGTGCGTCGCGGGTAATTTGTAATCAATCAGAGAATTCTGAAAGGCTGATGCTAAGTGTCAGCCTTTTTTGTTGGGATTCGGTGGAAACACGTAATTCATGTCGCGCGCAAAACGTGTGCATATTTTGAATACGGAACGATAAGTTTCATATATGGTTGTTGATGCGGCTTTGTGCGCGCGTATGATTTATTTTGGGGTTTGTATGTATTTGGAATTGGCCGGTTTTGGGCAGATATTGATCAGTTTTTGAAAGAAACGATCGAAAAAACGCGCGCACACACGAGTTTCAACTAGGCAAATATGGCCAAAACGCGCGTTTGTGCGCGCCTTCTGAAAAAGGCGATGGCGGCATGATGTTTGCATAGGCATGGTGTGTAATTGAAATTTTATGGTGGTGCATTGAAGAATCGCTGGGAGTGTGTGGGTACATGTTGGTGTGGTCAAGGTTTTGTCATGTAGTCGATTGATTGTGTGATTAGGTCAATTGGCAATAGGATTGTTCAAGTGGTTAGAACGTCTTTTTATGTTGTTCACAACACATTATTAGGAAAATTGTAACTCGGCTGAATTGCAATTATTATCTAATGAACTGTCCTAATCCTCAGCCTATTTCCGGGGTCAATATTCAGATGTCTCATCACATGAAGGTTGCGCTTGCAACCGATTCGAACTACGTGCAGCACGCATGTGTTGCTATTGCTTCGTTAATTTTAAATCTTGATTCTGATGCAAGTGTTCATCTTTATGTTTTGCATGGTGAGCTAAGTGAACGAGCGAAATCACAGATTAAATCCTGTGAAAGACTTGGGGCTTTAACCGTTGAATTTATACAGGTTGACGATTCAGAGTTTTCAGATTGGCCGTTGGCGGTTCATTTAACAACAGCAGCGTATTACAGATTGGCACTGGCAGATTTGTTGCCGCAATTAGAACGCATTCTGTATGTTGATTGTGATTTAATCTTCAGGGCGTCGATATCAGAACTATGGCATTTACCGATTGATGATTATTATGCTGCTGCGGCAGAACTCTCTTGCGCACTTGCTACTGAATACGATAATATGAACATGCCAGAAGGTATACGTTTTAACAGTGGCGTGATGCTGATGAATCTGAAGCGTATTCGTGAGCATGAATTGCTGCCGAAGTACAAGCAGGCTTTGCTTGCTATTGGAGAGAATATACAGGCATGTGATCAAGATATTCTCAATTATGTTATGGCAGGCAAGATTTATTTTTTGGATCAGACATGGAATTTGACAACAATTCCGTATCGCGAAGATGTTCAGTATAAAACGGAAACTGATGAGCAATTGAAGTTAGCGATGAAAGACCCGTGTTGTGTTCATTACACGGGCAGGCGTAAGCCGTGGAATTTTGAGAGAAAACGGCATGCATTCTGGTTTGATTATTGGCGCTACCTGAAGTACACACCTTTCTATTGGAAATATCCGGTCGGGTTATTGCAGAAGGTTTTGACCGGTCGTAAATATGAAAGAAATTCAACTGAATGTCGTTTATTTCCTCGGTAGATATAGTGGGTAGGGATGTTGAATTGAAGAAGGATAATTAACCTTACTTCTTCCAACTTGCAGGTGTTGGTTGGCAATTTTTTAGATTATTTATGGTTGGGGGCATATTAGACGTCGTGATATTTTCTGTGAGGCCGAATGAGCTACCGATATGCTGGGAAGACATGTGTCTTGGAAGAATGTTGGAAAAGAATTGATAAGTAAGGCCGGCGTTTATGCTGGCTTTTTGTTTGCCGGTTGCTTGGTGATTTTAGGTGCGTTTGGGGCAGAGGGCTGAGTGAGCTAAGTGAGGGGAAAGCGAGGGTTGTGAGTTGATTATGGGTTGCGTTTATTGCGGGGGTGGTAGCGGTTGATGGTTTTGATGATGGTGTTCTGGATTTCGTAGGGATTGTTGAGCATGACCCAGTAGGCGTCGATGTGTCCTGTGCCTGCGGTAGAGAAGGCGATGGTGCCGAGAGCGGTGAGCTGCTCGCGGATGGAGCGGATGACTTCGGTTTGTTGGATGTTACTGAGTGGTGTTTCGTAGACGGAGACGGTGGTGACGCCTTTGATGCGGATAAGGCGTTGATCGGTGAGGATGTAGGTTCGGGAGAGCCATTCGACGAATTGCCAGAAGATGCGGGCTGCGATGGCGACGCCGCCGATGAAGATGATTTCACGCGGATTGGTGAAGGTGTACATGTTGTTGGCGACGAGAGTTGCGAGGGTGAGAAAAGCGAGGATGGCAATGGCGCGGAGCGGAGCAAGGACGATGTAGAGCAGTGAAGGTTTGAGTAGGAGGATGATGGCCTCGCCGGGCTGAAGGATGTCGTGAGGGATCATGACGCCGGGACGGATATTGGTTTCGATGTCGGGAGTGATGCCATCATCGGCGTAGTCGAGTTTAGTGGGGGAGGGGGGATGTTTGGGATGGATAGGTATGCGCTTGCGGCGAAGCGTTTTGGGTGATGGGGATTGGGTTGTTGAGGTGAGGAACATGTGTTTGCTCCGTGGGGGCATGAGAAAATGTTGGTGCGGTTAGATCGCGTGGGTGTGGGTATGCGTCTGAGGAGGAGTGGGTGTGGGTTTATAGATCGTTTTCGTAGACCTCGGGTTTGAGTGTACAGATTTCGGGGAGGTTACGGTAATAATCGTCATAATCGAGGCCGTAGCCTATAACAAATTCGTCAGGGATATCGAAAGCGATGTATTCACAGGCCTCAGCGAGGGCTTCGGGTCGCTGTTTGCGGAGGAGCATGCAGGATCGAAGGGTTGCTGGGTTTTTCTTGGCGATGATCTCTTTGACAAGTTTGAGCGTATTACCGGAGTCGAGGATGTCATCGATGATGAGGACGTGGTGGCCATCAAGGCGTTCGGGGAGGCGGGTGAGGGCGGCTTCGACGGATGCACCTTTTGTGGAGGTGGCTGTGCCGGGGTATGAGGTGACAGACATGACACGGATCTGCATTTTGAGTGGTAGGCGGCGGATGAGGTCGGCAACGAAGATGATGGAGCCGGTGAGGATGGGTACGAGCGTGATGTCGGGGATGATGGGCGTGCCGTTGTCAGGGCAGGAAGGAGAGTCGGCGATGATGTCGTCGTAGATCTGCTTGGCAAGCTCGTCGAGCCGCTGATCGATTTCCTGGCGGGTGATGAGGACGCGTTCGATGTCTTGTTTCATAGGCATGGGTGTAGTTTAGCAGGGTGATGAGGGTTTGGGGATGCGTGGGGTGTATAAACTGACATTTATGGCGGGTTTGGTAGGATATGTGCGGGATGTGTGGTAATGGGGGGGAGGGGGATGATAAAGGAGGATGGATCGCAAAAAGTAGGTGGGTGGTTGAAATGTTCTTGATGTGGAATTTGAAATGAGGGACAATGCGATCCCCCCCTTAGAACCCCCAGAGGTTCTTTCCACAGCTTGTTTCTGCCAGAAAAAGCTGCGTAAGGTTCGGCCACATCGAGAATGCAAACGGTATTGAATTGAATGAGGCCGGTGAGCCGGAAGTACAAGTATTGGATGAATAACAGCATGAAAAAAAGACAGGTACGTAAGACGGAAGTCGTGCGGATTGCTGCGGCGTCGATGCTGGCGTGTGCGGCTATGGTTGTGGTGGTCGGTATGCCTGGGTGCTCGAAGCCTGAGCAGCGAACGACTGCGCCGGGTGCGAAGCCTATGCCGATGTTTAGGGGGCCGTCGTATCTGCATGGGTCGGTTGGTTCGTTGACGTCGCTGGACGGTTTTGCGCCGATGCTTGTATCGAATTACAGTTTGGTGGTGGATTTGGAGGGGACAGGCTCGAGGCAGATACCGCAACACTTGAAGCAGTACATGGTGAGTGAATTGCGGAAGCAGGGAGTGGGTACGCCATCGAAGGGTTATGGTTGGTTGAGTCCAGAGCGGATGATGGCAGATAAGGGGAGTGCGATTGTTGCGATTGAGGGGATGATCCCAGCGGGTGCGGTGAAGGGTCAGCGATTTGATTTGTTGGTGTCTGCGTTGCCGGGGACAGATACGGAAAGTTTGGATGGTGGGCGTTTGTGGCGTACGGAATTGAGTCCGGGTGGTGTTCAGTTCCCGGGTCGGTTTATCAAGAAGGAAGCGGGAGCGATTGGGCCGATTTATATGTCGCCGATGAAGCGCGATATATCGGATCGGAAAGAGTTGCAGAAATTTAGTCGTCAGGCGGTTGTGATTGCTGGCGGTGAGGTGAAGAATAATCGTGATATGCGATTGGTGTTGAATGTGCCGAGTTACACGCGTAGCCGCATGATCGCTGATCGGATTAATGAGAAGTATGGATATCATGAAGATTCGCAGCCGATTGCGGAGGCGAAGACGGATACATTTATTCGGATTACTGTGCCACAGCGATGGGCATACCGAACAGAAGAATTACTGGGGTTGATTAAGAGTACCTATCTTGAAGTTAGCCCAGGTTTTGAGGCAAGACAAGCAGCGAAGCTGGCGAAGGTTTTGGAAAAATTCCCTGAGCAGGAAGATGAAATTGTTCAGGCGTGGAGAGCGCTTGGGAAGATGAGTTTGGATGTTTTACGTGTGCTGTATGATCATGATTTACAGCATGTAAAGCGATCTGCTCTGAAAGCTGGGGCGTGGTTGGGTGATGAGCGTGCATCGCGGTATCTGCAGGAAATGTCGAAGGATCCGGATTGGGCAACACGTAAGATGGTTGCAGAGCTGCTGGTGTACTTACCTGACTCGGCGAATGGTCGAGAAGCATTGAGCGCGCTCTTGGATGATGCGAAGCAGGAAGTACGATTGGCGGCGTATAACAGTATTGCGATTACAGGGCATGAGCTTTTGAATCGATATGTTGTGCGAGACGGGAATGATGAAGTGAAATTCTTGATTGACCGTATTCGGGGAATTGAGAAGCCACTGATTTATGTGACGCATGAGTATGGGATTCCGCGGATTGTGTTGTTTAACGATCAGATGAAGCTGGCGGATGAGGGGTATGCGTCGATGTGGAGCGATCGATTGATGCTACGGTCGAATGACCGGGTTGTTGATCCGACGGCAGTAAACGTGCTGGATAGTGCGGCGAGCAGGACAACGACGGTGTTTTATCGATTGAATGCACGTGAGAAAGCTGATGTGGTCGCGAATGCGAAAGATAAACGGAAGGCCGCTGTGGAGGCGAGGAAGCCGAAACAGTATGAGATCCCGTCGACGGTAGCGACACTGGTTTACTTACTGGGTCACAGGCAGGTTGATTTTGAAGATCAGCCGGGTCTTGATCTGACGTACAGTCAGGTGGCGGATGTGGTGTACCAGTTGAGCAAACAGGGATATGTCAAAGCGGAGGTGGTGTTGCATCAGAGTCCGCTGCAGAAGCAGATTGATGATTATCAGAAAGCTAATCAGATTGATGGTGTGAGAAGAGATTCCGACGCGATTGATCCGATGGTTGAAGATTCGCCTGCGGTTTCTGGTGAGAAGGCGGGTCGCCGAATTGGCGCTCCAATGACGCTGCAGCGCGGGTTCGATAAACCGCAGCAGGGGCGTGCTGAGAGCGATGGTAGTAATGATGCGAAGCAGCAGGCACGGCCTGAGTAAGCCTTGCTTGTATGGATAATGTGAATAAAAGCTGAGTGGCGAAAGCTGCTCAGTTTTTTTGATGGATTTGTGGCGGCTGGATGTGGAAAGCTAAAGTGAAGTGGGGGGAGATGGGGCGTGTAGGAAAAGTTTGGGAGGGGATATCTGGGAAGGCAGGGCTGAGAAAGGGGGGATTTACGCAAGTCTGGGCGTAAAATCGATTTGGACTCGACTTGGGGATGCTTTTTAGCGATAATGAGCGGCGTTCATTGGGTGACGTGTGGGCACCATTTGCGTATGATGGTGCGTTGTGACAAATAAGGCGTCTGTCTAGGGAATGCATACGAAAGTGTGTAGGCTGGTTGGGCAGATGATCAGGGGCGATGGCCGGCGGAGCTGGCTATAGAGACGATACATAAGCGACATGGAGGTCGGTAGGCGATATGCGATTAGCAAAGCTGACCCTTGCGGGTTTCAAATCTTTTGCGGATAAGACCGAGATCAACTTTGATGCTCCGATTGTAGGCATTGTCGGGCCGAACGGCTGTGGCAAGTCTAATGTCGTGGATGCAATTAAATGGGTTTTGGGTGAACAGAGCGCGAAAAGTCTGCGTGGCGGTGCGATGCAGGATGTGATTTTCAACGGTTCGAGTGCGCGTAAGCCGAGCGGGATGGCGAGTGTGACGTTGACGTTTGAGAATCTGCCTGAGGCGAATGGGCAGCGGCGTTTGGGGTTGGATGTGGATGAGGTGGCGGTTACAAGACAGCTCTATCGAGATGGGACGAGTGAGTATCTGATCAATAATCGTCGTGCGCGATTGCGCGACGTGAAAGAGATGTTCATGGATACCGGGGTGGGGACAGAGGCGTATTCGGTGATCGAGCAGGGCAAGGTTGCTCGGATGCTTGAGGCGAATTCGCAGGAACGCCGATCTATTTTTGAAGAGGCGGCGGGGATCAGTAAATTTAAGGCGAGAAAGAAAGAGGCTATCCGTAAGTTAGAGCGTACGGAAACGAACCTGAATCTATGTCGTACACGGTTGGAAGAAACGGAGAGAAGGTTGCGGTCAGTGAAGATGCAGGCTGCGAGAGCGCGGTCGTATCAGACTTATTCTGTGAGGTTGCGCGAGTTGCAGTTGCAGTATGCACTTGCTGAGTACCATAAGCTGGAAGAGGGACTGAGCGGATTGGTGGAGGAGCTTGATCAGGCGGAAGCGGATCGCGCATTTGCGGCGAGAGAGCTGACGCAGCATGAGCAGGCTTTGGCTGATGCTGAGGTTGAGGGTAAGGCTGTGGTGGATCAGCAAAAGCAACTTGAACATGAGCGGATGAGTGAGAAAAGCCGCAAGGAGAAAGCTGAGCAGCGCGAGAGATTTGCTGCGACTACGCTTGGGGATTTGACGGGGCAGATTGAACGGGATGCGAATCGGCTTGAGGAGTTGACTGAGCGCGGCCGCACACTGGCTGACGAGCAGGTTGAGACGAAGAAGCTGGCTGAGGAATTGGCTGAGCGTGAGAGTACTGTTGAATCACGCTTGGAGGATGCACGTAGCAAGTACCAGCGTTTGCAGCAGGAAGCTAACGAGAAACGCCGCGAGTTGGAAGATGAAAAACGGGGTATTGGGAAGATGATGGGGCGGGTGAATAAACTGAGAAGCGAAGTACAATCGCTTGAAGTGTATGAGAATAGTTTGCATGCGACGCGTGAGAAAATCGATCGTCGTGCGGCAGATATTGGTGATCAGTTGAAGGGGCTGCTTGAAGAGAGAGCTGATTCTGAGGCGAAGCGTGAAGAGGCTAAGCAACTGTTAGAGCAAGAGCAGCAACAACTTGAGCATGAAGTTCAACGAGGAGAGCAGTTTGACTCGCAACAGAAAGAAATTTCACAGCAACTAGGAGATTGTAAACAGGAACGATCGGCATTGGATTCAAGGCGGGGTGTGCTGCAAGAAATGGAAGAGAATCAGGAGGGCGTGAGTGATCCGGTGAAAGCGGTTCTTGCGCTGTCTGAAACGGAAGGGGAGGGGTCTGCGTTTGGTTTTGTGCGTGGGATGCTGGCGGAGCTGATTGAGGCTGACGTTGAGGATGCTGCGATTGTTGAGGCGGCGTTGGGTGAGTATCAGCAGGCGATCGTGGTTGATCGATTAGCGGATATTTGTAGTAGTGAGGGTGGTAAAGAAGCGATTGAAGCGTTGGGTGGTCGTGTTGCGTTTTTGGCAATTGATCAGCCGATGCTGCCGAGCCAATTGGGGATGAATAAAGGGGTTGCAGGGGTTAAGTGCGTGTTGGATTTGGTTGCGTATCCGGAATGGTTGGGGCCTGTGGCGTTAAGGATATTGGGGCAGACTTGGGTTGTGAGGGATTTGGATGGGGCGATGATGATGCGCGCGGTGATGCCGAGCGGTAGTCGCTTTGTGACAGGGAGTGGGGAGTTGCTGGATGCGGATGGCAGAGTCTATGCTGGGCCGATGAGTGGTCAGATGGGTGGGCTGATTAGCCGGCGTTCAGAATTGGCCTCGTTAGAGCGATCTATTAGTGCATTAGATGTTAAGATTGAGGCTGATACGCATACACTCAGTGAGTTGTCCGAAAATGCAGCTCACGTGGAGAAGGTTACGAGTGCGCTGCGTAAGTCAATTTATGATGCAACCGCGGTAAGCAATAAGCTTGAATCACGAATTGAATCTTTGACGGGCCAAGTTGAGCGTTTGGAACGTGAGCAGCCTGGCTTGAGTGAAGAGATCGAGCAGATCCAAGAGCAGCTTGAGGAGACAGCTCAGAAACGTGAGCAGAATCGTGGTGAGGCGGAGCAGCTGGAGACGGATGCAAGAACAAAGAAGGATGCATGTCGCGAGGCTGAGGCAGGGATTGAAGAGATGGTGCGTGAGGCTGAGGACGCTCGGGAAGGCGTGAGCAATATTCGTGTTGAGGCTGGACAGATCGCGGAACAATTGTCGTCAGCGCAAAAGCAATTGCGCCAGATCGAGATTGCTACAGCAGATGTCGAACGCCAACACAAGATGCTTGAAGATCAATTGGTTTCGCATCGCGGCCGGATTGAAGATCTTGAGACGACGCAGGCTGAGGCAAAGGTTGAGGCTGAGGATGCGGCAGGAAAGCTTGATGTGCTGGTTGAGCAATGCAAAGAGATTGGCGAAAAAGTTGAGCATGCAGAAGAGATGTTGGCAGAGCTTAAGTTGAATGTGAAGACGCATCGAAAGGCTTTGAATAAGGCTGATAATCGTTTGCATAAGCTTGAGATGGGTAAGCGAGAATTTGAAGTGAAGCTTGAGGGGGTTCAGCAACGCGGAATGGAACAGCTTGAGCTAGATGTGCGTGAAACGTACAAGAAGGCGAAAGGTGATTACCGGATTTCGGTGTATGAATACAAGCGCCATTTGGAGCAGCTTGAGGAAGCGGCTAATGCTGTGTTAGAGGTATGGGGAATTGGTGGAGTGCAGGTGGAAGCCCCTGTGGATATGAAGGCGTTTGACGGCTTAGATGAGCCGAGCGATCCGTTTGAGATTGCTTGGGATGAGGTGGAGAAGGAGATCAACGAACTACGCGGGAAGATTCATCGCTTAGGCAATGTGAATCTTGATGCGATTGCCGAGCAGGAAGATCTTGAAGTACGTCATGATGATTTGATTGAGCAGGTCAAGGATATTGAGGAAGCCAAAGAGCAACTTGAATCGTTGATTGACGAGATCAATACGAACTCGCGGACGATGTTTATGCAGACGTTCGAAGAAATCAAGCATAACTTTGGTGGTAAGGATGGGTTGTTCCGCAAGCTGTTTGGTGGTGGTCGAGCGGATGTGGTGATGGAGGCTGATGAGGATGGGGAGATTGATGTGCTTGAAGCGGGGATTACGATTATGGCGAAGCCGCCGGGGAAAGAACCGCGTGCGTTGTCACAGCTTTCGGGTGGTGAGAAGACAATGACGGCGATCGCGTTATTAATGGCGATTTTTAAGAGCCGGCCTTCGCCGTATGCGATTCTTGACGAAGTTGATGCGGCTCTGGATGAGGCAAATGTTGAGCGGTTTACGCAGATTGTTCAGAGTTTCTTGGATGTGTCTCACTTTATTGTGATTACCCACCATAAACGCACCATGCAGGCGTGTAATATTATGTACGGGATTACGATGCAAGAACGTGGTGTGTCGAAGCGCGTTGCAGTTCAGTTTGACGAGGTTGATGCTGATGGCCAAATTTCCGAGTCGGCTGTGCAAGCTCAGGAAAGCGTGGATGAGAAGCGTGTGAAGCCGGCTGAACTAGATGTGAATGAAGGGCCGGCAGTGATTGAGCCTGTTGAGATGACGAAGGAAGACACGCAGGAAATGTCGCCGATGCGTAGAAAACTGGCGGCCATGCTTGAAGGTAAGGAGCCTGTTGAGGTTGAAGCGATGGTCAATGAGGTGGTGGATGAAGAATTGGCGGTTGAGGAAAAAGTTACGACAGAAACGA
The DNA here is from genome assembly GCF_007747445.1 of Poriferisphaera corsica. Classification (NCBI taxonomy): domain Bacteria; kingdom Pseudomonadati; phylum Planctomycetota; class Phycisphaerae; order Phycisphaerales; family Phycisphaeraceae; genus Poriferisphaera; species Poriferisphaera corsica. The sequence goes on along the minus strand of NZ_CP036425.1, from coordinate 2,943,926 downwards.
AGTGATTATCACTGAATTGAACTATTAAAACGTCTGCTTTTTGCGGACGTTTTTTATATTCATTGGTATGGGTATGATATTGAGATGGATATAGAGACGATCAATTCGGTAAATGATAAGCGGTTGGAACAGTTTAGGTATGTCGTGCGGCGTGGTGAGAATGATGATACTCGCTTTGTGGTTGAGGGTTGGGAGCCAGTGCAGCGATTGGTTAGATGGGCGCGCGAGCATGAGCGATATCAGGTGGATTGTGTTTTATGTGAACAGGGATGGGAAGATCGGTGTCGTGATATTCTTCAGGGATTGAGTCATGTTAATTTGTACACGGCTAGTCAGGAAGTGTTTGAGGGGATGATGGGGTATCGGTTTAGTCGTGGGTGTATGGCTTATGGAAGTGTTGTGAGACCATATGATTTTGATGATCTAGGTGAGAAAGAATTTTTACTGGTGTGTGAACATGTCGAAAATGAAGAAAACTTGGGTGTGATGATAAGAACAGCGAAGGCAATGGGAGTGGGTGGTGTGCTTTTGGGAGGAAAGGGTGTGAGTGCATATGCTAGACGGGTGATTCGCGTGTCAATGGGGAATGTGTTTGGTTTGCCAGTTGTAAGATCTACGAATTTTTTGAAGGATATAAAACGTATAAAGCAAAAGGGACATGTGGTTTTAGGTGCAGATGTGAGTGGCCGAGCCATTGATGTTGCACGATTTGAGGGGCGTGTTAATCAAAAAGGAATCGTATTGGTTATGGGGAATGAGCCGAACGGTTTGTCGGATGAGGTGAGGGGTTTATGCGATGAGATGGTCATAGTGCCGATTGATGAGAATGCGGATTCGTTGAATGTGGGAGTTGCTGCGGGCATATTGATGTATGAATTAAGAGATAAAAAATAAACACCAACAGTAAATGTTGGTGTTTATTTGAGTGTTGACTCGTTGGCTAAGATTAAACGGCGGGGTTGTTGATGACATCAAAATCATTGAGTTTGTTGATTAATCTGCGGAGTGTGCCGTATTGGTTTTTATGAGATTCGAAATAAATTCGAGGCAGTTCAGTGTGATCGCGTTCCTGTCGTAGGGCAGGGCCTTGTTCGATGTTGCCTGATTTGACGAGACATGCGAATTCGGTGTTGAGTTCTTGGAGTTGCTTGTCAGTGATGCGGCGTTTGATGCGGATTACCATGGTGTCGAAGACAAAGCGTTGTGAGTGATAGTTGCGATAAAAGTGTTGGATGTGTTCGACGGCTTTCAGATGATCGTCTGTGATAAAGTAGAGGTTTTTATCTTCAGGGCTAATCCAACCGTAGTCGAGTAGTGAGTGGGTCATGTAGTTGTCCCAGTGGTGCCAGTAGTCGCCGCCGGGTGCGTCTATGCAGACGATAGGGAGAATGGGAGCTTTCCCTGTCTGGATGAGAGTGAGAGCTTCGAAGCCTTCGTCTTGTGTGCCGAATCCGCCGGGGAAGAGTGCGATAGCATGTGAGTGCCACATGAACATGAGTTTGCGTGTGAAGAAGTAGCGAAAGTTGATGAGTTTCGGGTCGCCCTGGATGATGTCGTTTGCAGTTGCTTCGAAGGGGAGTGAGATTGAGACACCAAAGGATTTTTCAGTGCCTGCTCCGCCGTGTCCCGCGCGCATGATGCCATCGCCTGCTCCGGTGATCACCATCCATCCAGATTCGGCAAGTGCCTTGGAGAAGTTGACACAAGCGATATAGTCGGGGTGATCTTCAGGCGTACGCGCAGAGCCGAAGATAGAGATTCGGTGGCCGGGATATTGGCGGAAAACTTTTAGGGCGTATCTCATTTCTTTGAGTGATTGGGAGAGAAGTTTTAGCTCGCCTAGATCCGCGTGATCACGTGAGAGTTTACAAGCTGTGTGCATCATTTCTCTGATGCGTTTGCCTTTTGAGCTATCTGGGGAGGTGCCTGTCTGCTCGACGGCTTGTCCGAGGAGTTGGAATAGTTCTGTATCGAGATTTTGTTTTTTTGATTCTGTGGCCATATGCCTTTTCCTATTACATGTTTTTCTTTTCTATATTTTTAACGGAATATTTTAACAGTGATTAGAGCAACTGTGAATGAGAAAATCATTAATAGAAAAAGCTATTCACTGAACAAAAGATATTTGGGGGTTGTGCGTCCAGTAATGAGGGCGAGGGGACGTTTGACGCATGATTGGCAAGAATGATACAACTATGGATTGAAGATTTATTTTATTAAGTGTGTGGTTTGTGTGTTAGAGGGTCGAATTAGTATATATACAGGCTTATGAAGCGGGTTTAGAAGACACGATTGATGTCAATGACGTGTAGCCAGTTAGTATTGATGAGGAGATATTGATGCCAAGTTCAGATGCATTTGCGAAAATAAAACCAGGGCCAAACTTACCTGAAGTGATTAATGCGATCGTTGAGATCCCGAAAGGGAGGCGATCAAAATTTGAAGTGGATAAAAAAACAGGCATGATCAAGCTTGATCGATACCTGTATTCCTCAGCGATGTATCCAGGTGATTATGGTTACATTCCGCAGACACTTGCGGAGGATGGTGATCCGCTTGATGTGTTGATAATGGTTAATGAACCCACATTTTCCGGATGTTTGATTGAGGCAAGACCGTTAGGTTTGTTTCGGATGCAGGACCGGGGAGACAATGATTTTAAAGTATTGGCGGTTCCGAATACGGATCCAATTTTCGCGGATTATCGTGATTTGTGGCGCGTGCCACCTCATTTTTTGAGAGAAGTCGAACACTTCTTTGCGACATACAAGCAATTGGAAGGTGATAATCATGTCGAAACATTGGGCTGGGAAGGTAACGATGCTGCCGCACGCGAGATTATTGAGTGTGTGAAGCGTTATCAAGATGAGGTTGCAGGGGAGAGTTGATTTAAGCTACATCGTGACAAAGACAACCTGAATGATGATGAATGCGATGAATGCAAGTAAGCCAAGAAGACCAATACATAGGCCAATGATGCCGCAGATTTTCCCAGCGTTGGCCATATTCATTGAGGCGGGGATACGTTCACCACGAAGGATTTGGTCTTTTGCTTTGCCCGCGTAAATGATGGCGAGTGGTCCGCAGATTACACTCGGGATGCCATAAAACATGCAGCCTGCGATTGATGCGATACCCAAGATCAGTGATGCGATGGCGTAACCAGATGTCGTATTTTGTGATACTTGAAATGAGATATTGACTGAAGCACCGCATTCAGGACATTGCCCACCGATTGCAACGCCGGTGAGATCGTAGCCACATTGAATGCACTTGATGCATGTTGGAGTAACTGGAGAAGTATTATTGCTGTCGTTTTCGATAGGTTCTTCAGTGTGGTCGTGCATCATCATTTCCAGTACTAAATGTCGAACTCATTCCATAAATGATCGAAAGTTTGTGAGTATGCTTTGATGATCGATGAGTCATGAATGCGGAGTATATTCTCATGATTATGGCGAGCGCCACGGGTCCAGTTATATGATCCGGTGAGAAGTGTTTTATGATCGATGATCGCGAATTTATGGTGCATGTGGTTTGAGGTGTGGTCGGTACGGGTTGGGATCCCCATGCGTTTTAGCTGGTAGATGTCGGAACCATCATCTGTTGATTTATCATCATCAGAAATAATGCGAATGGGGATGCCTCGTTTGTGAAGATCGATAAGCTGTTGTGTGATGTGATTGTCAGTGATGGTGAAGACGCAGATGTCGATGGCTATGCGAGCCTCGGCGAGCGTTTGATTGATTAATTGCAGGCATGATGTTCCGGGTGAGAATGTTGTGACCGGTTGCTTTGATGACGAAGGTTGTGCGGGATGACGCGTTGCGTTATCAATTATTTTGTCTAGGCGTTCGAGCCAATCTATGACTTGAGTTGGGTTTGAGTTTATATGCTTGCGAGCGATACCGAATGCTTTATTGCGCATGAACGCAAGCGCTTGGTGATCGGCTTGTATGTCGTCAACGATCTGACGTATTGCATCAGACTCACTGTTGGAAAGCTTCATGTCCTGAAAGGTTGTTTCAAGAATATCTTCGAGTTCGATTTGTTGTTGATACTTCACGATGCTCCCTAGTATATGGCGATGCATGTATTCTAATCGAAAATTGCGGCATAGAAAAAGCCTGCTTGAGTGCAGGCTTGAGATGATTCATGATTTGTGTTGTTTTATTCGGTGGGGTTGGTGCCGTCCTCGGATGTGGGATCTTGCGATTGTTTGTCGCATTTGTCGGCTGGGCACATGTTGTCATCACAGTTTTTCTTACAGCATAGGCAGAAAATTCGATCAACACTGATATTGCCGGGGCCGCTGAACACAAAGCCTATCGCGACGATCATCAGAACTGCTTGATATTCGTATCCATTGTTTGAAAAATCAAAACCGTTGCCGCTATGCACGACATATGCAGCGACGAACATTAAGAATGCCAAGAGAAATGATGCGGGTCGAGTCAAGAAGCCAAGGGCGAGAAGGATTCCACTGGAGAATTCGGTGATAGATGCGACCCAAACAGTGATGTGAGGCATAGGGATTTGCAACTCAGTAAAGAACATTTTTGCATTGTCGATTCCCGGGCCGTCAAACCAACCAAAAAGTTTTTGCGAGCCGTGATAAAAGAAGACAAAGCCAACCATGAGTCTGACAAGTAGAGCGCCAATACCAGAGCGGCTCAATGCATGAGTTAGAATCAGGTAACCTTTCCACATGGTTTGCTCCTTTGTGTTTGTTGAGCAGATCGTTGATATGAGTAGATCATCGACTAAACATTCGGGAAAAGCTTGTGGGTGATTGCCATATGGATACGGGGTAGGGTTACTGAGGATGTTTATGTATTTGGATGTGTGAGGGAAAGAAAAAGCCGCTCGTAGAGAGCGGCTGAAGTATTTCGTTGGATATTATCGGGATGATTAACCCATGTGCTTGATGATGGCTTGACCAAATTCAGAGCATTTCAACAGCTTCGCACCGTCCATGAGGCGTTCGAAGTCGTAGGTGACAGTCTTGGCGCCGATGGCACCGTTCATGCCCTTGATGATCAAGTCAGCGGCTTCGGTCCAACCAAGGAAACGCAGCATCATTTCGCCTGAAAGGATGACAGAGCCAGGATTGACTTTGTCTTGGTTCGCGTATTTTGGGGCTGTGCCGTGAGTTGCCTCGAAGATGGCGTGGCCTGAATCATAGTTAATGTTGCCGCCAGGCGCGATGCCGATGCCGCCAACGCATGCTGCTAGTGCATCAGAGATGTAGTCACCGTTGAGGTTCATTGTTGCGATCACAGAGTATTCTGCAGGACGGGTGAGGATCTGCTGGAGGAAAGCATCAGCAATGACATCCTTGATCGTGATCGTCGTGCCGGTGTTGGGGTTTTTGAAAGTACACCATGGACCACCATCAAGTTCCTTTGCGCCAAATTCTTCCTGAGCGATCTGGTAGCCCCAGTCACGGAATGCACCTTCGGTAAACTTCATGATGTTACCTTTGTGGACGAGCGTGACGGAATCTTTATCGTTATCGATAGCGTATTGGATCGCTGCGCGGACGAGGCGATATGTACCGTCTTTAGAGATCGGTTTGATACCGATGCCGGTTGTTTCAGGGAAGCGGATTTTTGATGCTTTGTCTGGGAAAGCATCTGCGAAAAGTTTTTTGAATTTTTGGCAATCATCGGAGCCATCTTCGAACTCGATGCCAGCATAAATATCTTCCGAGTTTTCACGGAAGATTACCATATCGGTGAGCTCTGGCTGTTTGACCGGTGAGGGAACGCCATCGAAGTAGCGAACAGGTCGGAGGCAGACGTAGAGATCGAGGATCTGACGCAATGCCACATTAAGTGAACGAATGCCGCCACCGACTGGTGTGGTGAGTGGACCTTTAATGCCAACGAGGAATGTGTCAAACGCCTCTAAGGTTTGTTTGGGCAGCCAATCACTGGTTTGGTTGAAAGCTTTTTCACCTGCGAGGACTTCCATCCATGCAATTTTCTTTTCACCCTTGTAGGCTTTTTCAACCGCAGCATCGAAGACAGCTTGCGAGGCTTCCCAGATGTCAGGGCCTGTGCCATCACCTTCAATAAAAGGGATAACAGGTTGGTTGGGTACGTTGAGCTTGCCATCGGTTAGCGTGATGCGCTCGCCTGTGGTTGCGGTCATATGACTGTCTCCAGCTAGTATTTTTGATTCATCGATGATGCAGGGTGCAATGCAAGCCTGCAAGGGGAGGGGCCACACACACTCCCAGATTACCCATTATGGTGATATTTGCTCAGTCCTCAAATATATCCCCGTTAAGCTGGCAGATCACCTGGTAATGGGGAGATTTGCGTATTTGTGCTTTAAATTCAGAGATAAACTGGTCTTTAGATATGGTATTGACGTTTTCAGGCCAAGTTGAATCCAGAAGCTCAAATGCTTGGCTAGCATTGCCGGAGTAAACGAGGTCTGTAAATGGCGTGAGAATATATGAGTAGTAAGCATCTAGGTAAGTATTGCTCTGCATCGATTGATTGATGCGCGTCGCAATCTCAATTTGCTGTTTGTCTGTTCGTGGAGGTTGGAGCATCAGATTGGCAGCGGTTACGTATTGGTCGCCATCGAATTGATAGATGACTTGAGGTAAGGGTGAGCCGGCATAGGATGTTTTCCAGTACGCGAAAATCTGATCACGAACAATGAGCTCCTGTATGCCATCATTATTCAAATCAAGTATTTGTATGGAAGAATTCCCCAGATCGTCGTCGAATAGCACGACAGTTTGATCCTCACGCTGTTCTAGAATGGTCGTTGGATAGCAACAATGTGCACCGCCGGTCCATTCGAAAAAAACGATATTTGGATAGTTGTTACCTGTAATGTCTTGTCCGATGATTTCACGATTACTCTGACTGCGGCCATCAATATCGTATTGCCAGCGAAATCCATCTTTTTGTATGACAATATCGTTTTCAGTTGCAATCGTAAGATGGGTGATGTCATTTCGAGATGTGTAATATGCTCTTCGATCTGCCGTTTCAATAATTTTGAAACCATTGATTTCTTTTTCAGCAATCACTACATCAGGCAGTAGATAATAAAGCGGTCCGACATACGTATAATAGATCCATCCATATTGTCTAACTCTACGCTGTACAATAAAGATTGGTAATGCGAAAGCAAATAGCAAGCCCAAGATGATCAAACGGTATGAGCGGTTGCATGAGTATAGATTAGCTTGTGTATGAATTACTTCGCCGCATTCAGGGCATTGATCGTTAGATGAATTTTGAAAACCTGTAAGGTTGTAGCGACATTTTGGGCATCTTGGGTATGGCTTGCGCCGGTCACGAAGTAGGCCATATGCAGCAATGCAAATTCCGATCATTAGCAGGAGTAGCAGAATTAACCAGCCGCTATAGGGCGCGAAAATCGGTAATAAATCGGACATGAACGCATTGTATCACGGATGTGTTGTGGTGATGAATAGGTGAAGAGTGATTAGATTCATTGCATTTTTCTATGTTTTTTGAGCTTCAGAAAACTGATCAATTGCGAATTTCAAATCTTCCTCAGTGTGAGCAGCAGATACTTGAACGCGAATCCGAGCCATATTTTCAGGTACCACAGGATAACTGAAAGCGATCACGTAAATTCCACGCTTGAGCATTTGATCGGCTAGAGATGCCGCTTTTTTTGCGTCACCAATCATAATCGGCGTGATTGGGTGTTCGCCTGGCAAGATATCGTAACCTGCCTCGCTCATTCCCTCTCGGAATAGTTTTGTGTTGCTTTCCAGCTTGTCCCGGAGTTCAGTTGTTGATTCCATGATTTCGAGAGATTTGAGTGTTGCGCCCACAATCGCGGGGGCGAGTGAATTTGAAAAAAGATAAGGACGTGACCGTTGCCGTAGCAACTCGACAATCTCTTTCTTGCCAGAAGTGTAACCGCCTGACGCGCCGCCAACTGCTTTGCCTAAGGTGCCAGTTGTGAGATCTATTCGATCCATCACGCCGCGAAATTCATGTGTTCCTCGTCCCGTTTTTCCGAGAAAGCCTGTCGCATGACAGTCATCGAAATGGACAAGTGCCTTGTATTGTTCAGCTAGATCGCAAACTTTATCTAGTTGTGCGATGTATCCATCCATTGAGAATACACCATCAGTTGTGATCAACTTATAGCGGACACCAGCTTCATCAGCTTGCTTTAATTTCGCTTCAAGATCATTCATGTCATTATTGGTGTAACGATATCGCTTGGCTTTGCAGAGGCGTATGCCATCAATGATGGAGGCATGGTTGAGTTGATCTGAAATGATCGCATCTTGCTCAGAAAGTATAGTTTCAAATAATCCGCCGTTTGCATCAAAGCACGATGAGTAAAGAATCGTGTCTTCAGTTCCTAGAAAATGGCTTAGTTTTTCTTCAAGTTGTTTGTGTATTGTTTGTGTGCCGCAGATAAATCGAACCGATGCTAAACCATAGCCCCACTGACGCATCGCACGTTCTGCTGCTGAGATAATATCTGGATGATTCGCCAGACCGAGGTAGTTGTTGGCACATAAATTTAGAACGGGCTTACTACCGTTTTTATCCTCCGGTCGGTATACACCAACATGAGCTTGCTGGGGAGAACTAATAAAGCGTTCATGTTTATACAACCCGGCTTTATCTATCGCAGTAAGTTCATCGCTTAAATGCTGTCTAAATTGACCGTACATGTGCACCTCATTTGATGTTGTGTTAGTCAATGTTTGGAGGTTTATTGTCTTGGTTCCAGTATAAAATGACCTTGCCGCATTGGCCGGTATTCATAACCTCAAAACCTTTTTCAAAGTTCGTGTAATCAAATCGGTGCGTGATGACGGGCGAGATGTCCAAGCCACTCTGAATCATCACGGTCATTTTGTACCAAGTTTCATACATTTCCCGTCCATAAATACCTTTGATCGTGATCATATTGAATACGACCTGATTCCAATCGATTGAGATATCCTCAGACGGGATGCCTAACATCGCGATCTTTCCGCCGTGGCACATTTGTGCAAGCATTTGCCTGAAAGCATTTGGATTGCCTGACATTTCTAGCCCGACATCAAAACCTTCTCGCATGTTTAGCTTTTCTCGTATGTCATCAAGAGATTCATGCTTTGGGTTGACCGTGCAGGTTGCTCCCATTTTTTGGGCAAGTTCAAGTCGATACTCATTCACATCGGTGACAATGATATACCTTGCGCCTGCATGCTTCACGACCGCACATGCCATGCATCCAATCGGTCCAGCTCCAGTAATTAATACATCTTCCCCTAATACATCGAAAGATAGGGCGGTATGGACAGCATTCCCTAAAGGGTCAAATATTGATTTCGTGTCACGCCCAAGCCCATGCTCATGCAACCAGACATTTGTCTGTGGCAACGCAATATACTCAGCGAATGCGCCAGGTCGATTGACACCGATCCCTTTGGTTTCAGCACACAAATGCCGTCTGCCTGCCATGCAATTACGACAATGCCCGCAAACTACATGTCCTTCACCGGAGACAATGTGCCCAGCATGGAAATCACTGACCATACTTCCAACTTCGATAATCTCACCCACAAACTCATGCCCCACAACCATCGGCACGGGGATTGTCTGCTGAGCCCAACGATCCCAGTTATAGATGTGCAGATCCGTACCACAGATTCCTGTACGGTCCACACGTATCAGAACCTCAGTTGGCCCAATCTTAGGAACTGGCACCTGTTCCAGCCACAGGCCACGTTCTGACTTTCGTTTAACTAATGCGTTCATTAATTCTGCCATCGGGCACCACACATGAAGTATCTTGGTGTTACAATATCATGGACGTTTGTTCGGTATCTTATATGCGACTGAGACCCAAAAAACCATCCGTATGATTCGATTGGATATCATTTGACGAATAACCCCAACCAATCTCAGGGCAATACACCACAAGATCCGACCCCCAGCGTTTCTCATGATCGGCATGACGGTTCTGATCCCGTCACAAAGGCTGTTTGTGATAAAGTTCGCGAACTTCGAAAAAAGCAACGTTGGACATTGCAGCAACTTGCCGATGCGTCAGGTGTCTCCCGTTCCATGCTTTCACAGATTGAGCGAGGGCAGGCCAATCCGACACTTGGTGTCGCATATCGTATCGCGCAAGCTTTTAATCTCCCCCTTGGTCATCTTGTCGATGCTGCAATGACTGAATCGCACATCGAGATCATCCGTGGTGATGACCCGACCTTCATCTACAAATCTGATGACACCATGCAGGTTCGTACGCTTTCTCCGCTTAATAAAGAAAAAGATGTGGAGTTTTATGAGCTCCGCCTTGAGCCCGGTACGCAGATGCGCTCCGCTTCGCACTTTGAAGGCACCACTGAATTCCTCACTGTCCTTAAAGGGCAGGGCTCGGTTCACTCTGGTGATGATGTCTGTGTACTCAAAAAAGGTGATTCTGCTCATTACCGAGCTGATGTCCCTCACATGATCGAGAACTCGGGCAAGACCCAGTTATACGCCTTCCTTGTCACGACATACCGTGCCTAAGCCCACTAATTGTGAGATTATCGCAAGATCTTGCCATAAACCGGCCAGCTCCGTTGACACACCCGTATTTGCTGATTATCCTTACTAACCATGAACAACGAACGTTCCATTCGACTTAGCAGCATTCAACTAGACCTCGGCCTTAGCCTTGGCCTACTTATTTTGCGCAGTTAGTCGGACTGGGATGCTTCCCCAAAACAAGCTTCCAACACCCTGTCCGGCTAAAACCGACAGGGTTTTTTTACATCCAACCTCTATCATCACTGATAGATTCACAGGCTGAACGGTTCAGTCACTCAATTCAGGAGTTAGGCAGATGTCTACAACCAATCAACAATTTGGCGAAGTTGACCCGAATAACGCAAAATACATCCGGATTTTTGACACCACCCTTCGTGATGGCGAACAATCACCCGGTGCTTCTCTCAATAACTCTGAGAAGCTCGAAATTGCACGGCAACTTGAAGCGCTTGGTGTGGACGTCATCGAAGCAGGATTCCCCATCACTTCTCAAGGTGATTTCGATTCCGTTCGTGCCATCAGCCAAGAAATTCAAAACACGATCGTCGCAGGTCTGTCTCGCTGTGTCCCGCGCGATATCGATCGTGCAGGCGAAGCCATCAAAGGTGGTAATAAAACACGTATTCATGTGTTCTGTGCAACCTCAAAAATCCATCGTGAACACAAACTAAACAAAGCTTTCGATGAGATCGTTGCGTTATCAAAGAAATCTGTTGCTCATGCACGTGAGTACACCGACGATGTTGAGTTCTCGCCAGAAGATGGCTCACGCACTGAGTTGAATCATCTGGTTGATATTACCGGTGCTGTTATCGAGGCCGGTGCAACGACAATCAACATCCCCGATACTGTTGGATATGCGATGCCAGCAGAATACGGCCGCATCTTCTCATACGTCCGCGAACAGCTCCCTATTATTGATGAAAAAGGCATCATCCTCTCGTCGCATTGTCACAACGACCTGGGTTTTGCCGTTGCAAACTCTATCGCTGCCATGCAAGGTGGTGCACGTCAAATTGAATGCACGATTAACGGTATTGGCGAGCGTGCTGGTAATGCAGCCCTCGAAGAAATCATCATGGCACTTCGTACTCGCGCTGATTTCTATGAGCAGTTCACGACCGGCATTAAGATTGAAAAACTTTACCCCTTATCACGCATGGTCTCCAACCTCACAGGCTTGTTAGTTCAGCGTAATAAAGCCATTGTGGGTGAGAATGCATTTGCTCACGAATCCGGCATCCACCAAGACGGGATGCTCAAGAATCGCAATACTTATGAGATCATGAACCCGACAGACATCGGCGTTCCCGAATCTAAGCTTGTATTAGGAAAGCATTCTGGCCGCCATGCACTTAAAGATCGTATTGAGCAACTTGGTTATTCAATCGATGATGAAATGCTCATCAGCGTTTATGACGCCTTCAAAACCTTGGCTGACAAGAAGAAGGATGTTTATGACGAGGATATTGAAGCGATTATTGATAAGGAAATGGAAACAGAGCGTCAGCTTTGGGAACTTGTTCGTTTCCAAATCAGCAGCGGAACAGGTGTAATCAGCACCGCGACAGTGGTTCTGCGTGATTCATCAGGTGCAGAAAAGATGGATGCAGCAACCGGCGATGGGCCGATCGATGCTTGTTATGAAGCGATCCAACGCATTACGGGCGTGAACGTTAAGCTTGAGCAATATCAGACACGAGCCATCACAGGCGGCAAAGATGCACAAGGTGAAGTTGCTGTCCAGATTCGACACAACGATCGTAAAGTTCGAGGCCGCGCATTCTCAACAGACGTCATTGAGGCGGCGGTGCATGCATACCTCAGCGCCATTAATCGAATTAAAACCACAACCGAACCCGTGCTTGCAGAGCAACCCTGATCCTTCAGCACAGATCAAACCACAAAGCAGCTCTCAAGTGAGAGCTGCTTTTTTAAAATCACCATTTGAAATGGAATTTATGAATGTCTCGCCAACTGAATGAAAAATCAACCCCCGAACAAATCCGATCGCGTTTCGACAATGACGTTGAGCGTTTTTCCAATCTCGAAACCGGCCAGACCGCGGCCATCGACGCAGCTTATTGCTTGGATCTAATCGCTCAAGCCGCAACAAATCATACTCCCAACATGTCGCACATCCTCGATATCGGCTGCGGTGCCGGTAACTTCACGCTTCGTATTCTCCAGCAACTCAAACATAATCAAGTCCATGTATCACTCAATGATCTCAGTCCCAATATGCTCGAACGTGCTAGCACCCGCATCGCATCGCAAACCACGGGGCAAATTACGCTGCTTCAAAACGATATACGCAACAAAGATCTTCCCGAAAAGCAATATGACTGTGTCGTAGCCGCCATGGTACTCCATCATCTTCGTGAAGAGCATGAGTGGTCACAAGTATTCCAAAAACTTCACACCGCTATCAAACCCGGCGGTGCCCTTTGGATCTACGACCTCGTTGAACATGATAATCACACGCTTCATCAATTGGCTTGGCAACAGTACAGCGATTATCTCGTTAACTTTAAGGATGCTGAATACCGAGATCTTGTGTTTGATTACATTGATCAAGAGGATTCACCTCGTCCTCTCATGTGGCAATTGACGCAGCTGGAGAACGCTGGTTTTTCCTGCGTAGATGTTCTTCATAAACACGGTGTTTGTGCCGCGTATTGTGCATTTAAGTAGCGGCACGCACCATAAATGGTGCTCTTTTCTTTTATTGCGCCTATCGTCCTACATAGATTGCAGGAGCATAACAATGGTTAGTAAAAAAAACGTAGATCGTGTGTCATTAAAACAGCAGACTTCCCGAGCAGTTTCATCTGTTGATCAGATCAGGGAATTTTTTTCAGAAAATACAGAACTGTTCAGTGACCCAGATCAAATCATGCCAGCGATTCTCGATGGTCAGCTATGTCTCGATATGATCGCCACAGTTGCCGTAGCTCAGCAGCCACAGATCAAGCGCGTTCTTGATCTTGGCTGTGGTGGCGGTAATGCATCCAATCTACTACTTCAGAAATTGCAGAGTAAAGCACCCAATCTCCGCAATCAACTTCCTGATGTAAATCTTACGCTTGTTGATCTTTCGAGAGAGATGCTTCAAACCGCCGAAAAATCACTCGCAAAACGAACATCCGGCATAATCAAAACGCATGCTCAAGATATCCGAAAACTTTCTCTCAAGGAAAATCATTACGATGTTATTCTTTGTTCGCTTGTTTTACATCACCTTCGTCATGAGCGTGAATGGCTGGATACCTACAAGCAACTCCATACCGCCCTTCGTCCCGGAGCCTCACTTTTTGTTTTCGATCTTGTGGATATCACCAGTTCTTCAATCCACCAAGACGCCTACACAAGATATGGCCAATATCTCTCAAAAACTGTAGATGATGAATATCGTGATTTCGTTTTTGATCATATAAAACAGGAAGACACCCCTCGCTCCTTACTTTGGCAAATTGACCAACTCCGTGCTATCGGTTTCAGCGAAGTGGACATCCTCCATAAGCACCTTTGTTATGCCGCTTTCAATGCAATAAAATAGCTTCACAATCATTTCGCAAGTCGCGTGACATTTGTGAAATATCAATGACAGAATTGATGACGATACCCGTCATCCTCAAAATACGCACGTTTTATTGCAAGGAATCCGCTCATGAGCATCAAAAAAGATGCCCTCCATAACGCTCAGCAACTACTCTTTCAAGCTTTTCGTGACGCTGATCATCAATTACCAGAACGCTTGCTTATCCTCGAAGACCCAACTGGCTACCTTGCACGGCAAGCTCACCAACTATTCCCCAACGCTAAAATCGATCTGTATTTGAAGGATTTTCGCCGCTACTTAGCATTGTCGCAGCATTTTGCTAATAACAGCCAAGTTACTGTGCATCCATCTGTCCTGCCGAATGCACACGAACAGTATGACGCAGCGTTACTCACTGTGCCCAAGGGCCGCTACTTCACTCGTAAACTTTTTACTGTAATCAAACGCGCACTCAAACCCAATACACCGCTATATCTCGTCGGCCAAACTCAATTGGGCGCAAAATCCATCATCAAAGATGCGACCCAGTTTCTCGGCTCCGGTGAGACCACGATTATCAAAAAACATTGCCGCGTCGGTACATGCTACAAATCTGATCAAACAAAGCAGACGCGTTGGCAAAACGATCCTGGGCTTATCCTCGATTCATACCATACCTATGATCTCTCTTCGACCGATACGACTGTTTCGCACCGAACACTACCCGGCATCTTTTCGTGGGAGCATCTCGACAACGGCTCTGCAATGCTCCTTGATCATTTATCTTCCGAACTAGTTCAAGGCAAAACCGTTTGGGATGTCGGTTGTGGCTCAGGTATTCTTGGCCTAGCCTCCGCTCAACTTGGGGCTAAGCATGTCTACCTGTCTGACATCGATCTACTAGCACTTAGTTGCACTTGGGAGAATGCATCCACGCAATCACTACAAGATCGCATAAGCATTGGCGCGGCCGATGCTGCGATGTCTTTCTACCCAGCAACTTGTGATGCGCATAATCCATATCCTCAATTGCAATTTGATCTTCAGAATCCGATTAACCCTGAATCAATTGATTTGATGATTACTAATCCACCATACCATCAGGGCCATGAGCAAAATATAACGATGATGCAGCGTCTCCTAGAATCCGCCAGGCCGCATCTAGCCAAAGATGGTCAATTGCTGATTGTTGCCAACACTTTCCTTCCCTATGCCAAAATGCTCAAGCATGCTGGCTATGACGCTCAAGTTCTTCATCGAACGAACACTTTCTCAATCCATCAAGCTCAAATCAATTAAGCTGAGAATGTCAACGTAAATACTATGTTGAAGGCGATAAAACGCCTATTTTATCACATGTGTCCACCGGATTATATAATTTCATTCATCACATCTTCATAAGATATTCACCAAACAAAATCATCCTTGCCGATAATCAATTTATGAACAAAATAGATCGTAATGTCGTATGACATAATGAAAGGCGTACCCAAAAGTAAATGCCTTTAGGGCAGGGTGGACTTTGAAATCTTAGGCTGAGAGAGGAACTCGTTGAGTATGAATGAATCATCCAAATCCGGACATGTAAAATATTTTGTCCTCGATACCAACGTCTTGCTCCACAACTCCGCAGCCCTCTTCATGTTCGCTGATAACGAAGTTGTGATCCCATTCACCGTTCTCGAAGAACTCGACAAATTCAAAAAAGAAAACGATGACGTCGGCCGCAATGCTCGGCAAGTTATCCGTGAACTCGATAAGTTGCGTTCTAAAGGAAAGCTCGCCGAAGGTGTATATTGGAACGGGCATGGCGGCCGCATCCGTGTCGACTTTGCCGACGAAGAGCGCCCACACATGATCCGTAATGAGGTTCCCGATAATCGCATTATCGGCGTTGCATATAACCTCAAGCAAGCTGGCAGAACAACCATCCTCATCACCAAGGACATTAACGTCCGCCTGAAATCTGATGCCCTCGGCATAGAAACACAGGATTTTGAAGTCCAAAAAGTAGACAGTGACCGCCTCTACGCAGGTTATCTGGAAATCGCAGTTCCCGATGAGATCATCGACATGCTCTATCAGGAAAAACAGCTTGATATCGACTCAATTAAAGATTTCCTTTTCATCACCAACGATGATGGCTCAACGGAGCCCATCGATATCCATGCTAATCAATTCATCAAGCTACAATCTCAAATGGACTCATCGCATTCCGGCATCGCTCGCCGCCTTGCAGACACCGATCATCTCATCCCTGTCAATACCCCGCGTAAACCCGTCTTTGGCGTCATGGCACGTAACGTCCAACAAACCATGGCCCTTGATCTACTCCTCGATGATGAAGTCAAACTCGTCACCCTTCTCGGTCAGGCCGGTACCGGTAAAACTCTCCTCGCTATTGCTGCAGGCATGAGTAAAACATTCATCGAAGAACGCTACGACAAATTCCTTGTAGCCCGCCCCATCATGCCTATGGGCCGTGACATCGGCTACCTCCCCGGCGATAAAGACGAAAAACTATCGGTCTGGATGCAACCTATCTTCGACAACCTTACCTACCTCATGTCAACGCGTGGCGTAGGTTCCCAGCATGCCGAATCTAAAAACCCCGAGCAACGTATTAAACAATTCATGGACTCCGGCCAGCTCGTCCTCGAACCTCTCACCTACATCCGAGGCCGCTCCATTCCTCATCAATTCATCATCATCGATGAAGCACAAAACCTCACACCCCACGAAGTCAAAACAATTGTCTCGCGTGTCGGCGAAGGCACCAAGATCATTCTCACCGGCGATGTCGCACAGATTGATAATCCCTACCTTGACGCCTCATCCAACGGCCTTTCCTACATGATCGAACGGCTTAAGGGCCAGCCTCTTGTCGGCCACATGACGCTCGCTAAGTCAGAACGCAGCGAACTCGCCTCCATAGCCGCCGATAAACTCTAGTGCTTAAGCAACCTATGAAATACAGCACGCCCATGTCTTCGTACATGAGCGTGTTTTTTCATCGCTTCCCCTACCGCTAACCGGTTTTTCACCATCTACCCCCATCTCCACCTTCATCATGACGAAGATCAATATAGCGCTTATCATCAGGCATCAAGATTCAGTGAAACAGATAACTCTCTGAAATACTCACCCCCTCATGCTCGTTATACTTAAATACAAAAAACTAACCCCAGGAATTGCGGGGACATATTATGAACGAAACAAACACACCAGCCGCTCAACCATCCAAGCAGAACCGTACTGGCAAGATTATTGCCATCGCGATTCTCGCAATACTACTCCTCATTCTTGCGCTCCCTTCACTCCTCTCGACAACTCCCGGCAAAGCCCTTCTTGTAAAAATAATCAATACGCAGATCCCCGGATCAGTGACCATTAAGTCAATCTCAATCGGTTGGTTCTCTGGGCAATACATCACGGATCTCGAGCTCCGAGACCCTCAGAATCAATCTGTCCTCTCAATTCAATCGCTGAAAATTCCCGATGCATCCCTTGGCTCACTCATCTCCGGTTCACGCAATCTAGGTAACATCGATATTGCTTACCTGCGCAGCAACATCATTCAACAACCCACCGGCCAAACCAATCTCGATGCAGCAATATCTTCACCCAAAGCATCAACACCGAAAAAGCCAAAATCTCCTTCAAAAGATAGCACTTCCAATATGCTCGCTGGTCTGTCTTTTGCACTAAACGTCAAAGATGCACAGTTAACCTACAACGCTCCAGATCTCGAACCGATCATCCTTGAGATTCCAACCACGCAAATTGATTTCAAACGCCCGCAAGACATTACAATCAACATTCAAGGCTCTATCACACAAAATCAATCCGCAGGCAAACTCGATATCAACGCCAACATCCAAAATCTCCTCGATAACAATGCCCAACTCACCTTCACAAAAACCAATCTTGATGTCGCAGCCCACCTCAACGATCTGCCTATTGATGCAATCGATCGTATGGCCAATCAGCAAGGTAAACTCATCGCTCTCATCGGCCCGACGCTCAATTCCTCGCTGACCGCAAACGGCAATCTCGACAATATGGCAATCAAACTCAACACCCAATCACAGCACATCAATGCTTCTGCCGATATCGCAAGCAACGGCAGTTCCATCACCAATGCCACGCCAGCACAACTCACTCTCGACATCACCCCAGAAGCTTGGCGAATCATCACCCGTGATCAAACCGGCCAAAACAATTCAACACTTGAAAAACCCTTCACGATCACACTTGCTCTTGATAAGCTCAATCTCCCCATCGTGAATAGCAAACCTAACCTGCAAAACGCTCAGACCGATCTCAAACTCGACATCTCACAGATCATGCTCCATACACCAAATGTCGGTGAAATAGATCTTCGCCGTACAGTTGCGACGCTTCAATCCGATCACCTCGCCACATCACTCGCCGCCAATCTCAATTCCGTTGCGATGCTTAATAAAAACCGTGGCGAAATTAATCTCACTGCCAACATCAATGATTGGCTCGCACCAGACAACACTTTCGCGACCAATCAGTACACCAGTGACGTGAAACTAGCTGTCAATCAATTCCCACTTGCTGCAATCCTCGATGATCTTCTCAATTCTTCTGATCTCTATATGCAAGCCCTCGGAGCGACCATCGATTCAGCCCTGATCGCTAATTACAGCGGTCAAAAACAAGAAGGTATGCTCAATCTTCAACTCACCACCGCGCACGGCAACGCAACCATGGACGCTGTTGTTTCACCCAATAATATCCAGCTCACGCAAGACACCATCGTCAACTACCGCATACAACCCAATCTTCTCGCAGCAGCCCTAAATAGCGATGACTACAAACTAGCTTCGCCAGCAAACCTTATTCTCAGCGTTGAACAATTCAAGATTGATACCCAATCTCAATCCATCACCCCCAACGACATCACTACCGGCCTCACCCTCCGACTCGATAACCTTTCATTTGTGCAAGGCAATTATCAAAACCTCAATCTTCAAAACTCAACCATCTATATCCACCCTAATACCAATCTTGGCGATAAAGATATCCCCATTCAGCTTGCGGCTAAACTCCAAAATCAGCAACAATCCGCATCAATCACGGGTAATATTCACACTTATTTCCCGGGTGAAAAGTGGCAAACACCTGCCTTCCACAAATCAACGATCACACTCAAAGACATCCCACCCGCAATCTTTGATAGTCTAATTGGCGCTAGTAATAGTATGGCCACACTCATCGGCCCATCAATCGACAATATCACCATCACCGCCGAGGGTGACCTCAATAAGCGCTTCACTCTCAACACTTCCGTTACTTCTCCAAATCTCACTGCCGATATCGACGGCCAACTCGATACGGTCGATAATCAACAAATTATCGACATTAAATCTAACTCCAACATCAAATTTACCCTCACCCCGCAAACCTATGCCGCCTACACCGCTGCACAAAACAAAAATACCAACCCCGCCAACCGTCTCAATTTACTCAAGCCCACAACACTGACCCTCAATCTCACCGACGGCTCTCTCCCTCTCTCCATGAACCCGAAACAAACCAAACTTAAAGCAAATCTCACCTCAACAGAGTTTGCCGTTCAACGTGGTTCCGACACGCAATTCTTTATCCGTAACCTCGCCGCAACAGCTGACGCGCAAGACCTAACACAACCAACAACTCTCAATATAACAGCCGACATCCTCCAGCAATCCGCAAACAAAAAATCATCCACCGGCAAAATCCGTTCAAAAACCACACTCACAAATGTTGTCGATTCGCAAGGCAAGATTAATACCGAAAACCTTAACCTCAATTTCGACAGCCAAATCCAGAGTATGCCTATTGATCTGTTAGATCAACTGGGTCGTTACAATGGTTCGCTCATCGCCCTCGTTGGTTCTACCGCCAATCTCACACTCACCGGCGACTTCCCCGGTAATATCGACCTGAAAATCGATTCGCAAACCCTCGATGTTCCTGCTTATGTTCACGTCACCCGCGATTACATCCTCACCCTCCGTCAGGATTTCGACGCTCAACTCAAACCCACCCCACAAACATTCTCCACGCTTCTCGCCAAAGCCCAGCCCGTCCTTGCAGATGCGATCAACTCCGAACGCCCCATCCGTCTGCTCGTCAAGAAAGAACGTTTCGCCTTACCGCTCACCAATTTTCAAACCCAGACCCTCAACATGGATGGCACACTCGACCTTGGCGCCATTCAAATGAAACGACAAGGTTGGCTCATGCAAGGTATGGGCAACGTCATCGGCCGACTCGGTATCGGTCTTACCAGCCAACGTAACGAAGCCCAATCCTATACCGCAACCTTCACACCAATGGACATCACCATCAACAACGGCCTCGTTGAACCTTCACAAGTCTGGATGACCTCTGAAGACCTTGCCGTTGGCTTCCAGGTCCGCGCCAATCTCAACAATCAACGCCTCAACGCATTTATGGGCATTATGGGCGCTTCCTTCATCGCCCAATCCCCACTCCTCTCCCAGTCCTTCAACGCCGATCAGGTCTACAACGTCCCAATCTCTGGCTCTATCAACAACCCAAACATCGACTGGAATTTTCTTTATCTCAACATCGTCGGAACCACCGGCACCAAAGCCATCGCCGAGAACACTGGTGACCTCGGCCGTACCCTTGGAGGCTTGATCGGCGGCATCGGCCAAAACATGAACGAAGATAAACTTCGCAAGGCAGGCCTAAAAGCATGGAACCCCCCACCCCCCGCAATCGCTCTCGCCAAAAATTACGAGTCATCCTCCAACGCAAGTTCCGATCAGCAACCACAACAATCCCCGCAAGAGCAACCACGTAATCGTGATCAACGCTCTAACCCCGTAAATGACCTACTCGACATATTCCGTTAACACACATGAAATGACACCACACCCTCACACCGCTAAAATGCCTTCATGAGTACCCAAAAACAAATCATTGTCGAGCAGTTCGGTGGCCCTGAAAACCTCCTCATCAAGGACACCGAAATCCCTACACCCGCCGAGGGCCAGGTCCTCGTGAAACTCACTTCCATCGGCATGAACCACGCCGACCTCCTCGCTCGTAAAGGCTTCTACAAAATTGCCTCTGGCGAGCCTCCGTTTACCCCCGGCATCGAAGGCGGCGGCATCATCGAAAAGGCTGGCCCCAATACCACCCTCTCAGAAGGTACTCGCGTTGTCATCACACCCGACGCCCCACGTGCAGCTGCTGGCGGTTTCGGCGGCACATACAAGCAATACTACTGCGTACCAGAATCCAAAGTCCTGCCGGCCCCCGATACCATCCCCGACAACCAGCTCGGCGCACTTTGGCTTCCATACCTCACCGCTTGGGGCTGTCTTGTTTGGAAGCATGGCATTAAAGCCGGCGACATCATCGCCATCCCCGCTGCCTCATCATCCGTCGCACTCGCCGCCGCACAAATCGCCAAAAAATTCGGCTGCAAAACCATTGGCCTCACCACCTCACAAGATAAAATCGACACACTCAAAAACATGTCTACCGCTCATTATGATCACATCGTTCTAACACACGATAAGGACACTGACGGCAACCGCACCATGCTCCCATGGCATAAAGAAATGCGCCAGCTCACCGAAAGTAAAGGCGTCAACGTTTTCTTCGACCCCGTCGCATCAGGCTCATACCTCAACACCGAAATTAAATGCCTCGCTCAGTTCGGTGTCGTCTACGTCTACGGCCTCCTCGGTGCTCCCGATACCGTCGACGTCACACCACTCATCCGTAAATTCGCCTCCATCACCGGCTGGGTGCTCGGCGAACTCATGTACGCAGGCGAAGACGTCTGGAGACGCGGCTGTAATGAAATCCTCGATGGCTTCGCCGACGGTTCATACAAGCAACACGTTGACGCAGAATACAAACTCGAAGATATTCAGAACGCTCACATCCAAATGCACAAAGGCCAGCACATCGGCAAGCTCGTCATCGTGCCATAGAACGCATTAAAGCATTCGAAATAATTCTGAAGCCGCTCACGTTTTATCCATGAGCGGCTTTTCTCATGCACGCCAACCTACGCTACAATACAACCTCAAACTTATACATTCACGGAGTTCGCTATGCCCACATCCGCATCCCATCAGTTGACCGATTCTAAAGGCATGATCCGCCGCCGCTTCGGCAAAACAAACATCATGATGCCCATCTTCTCAACCGGAGGCATGCGTTACCAGGATGGATGGACCGACAAACCGCTCTCTGATGTACCATCTGAAGGCCAGACCAACCTCAACAACACCATCATTCGTTCACTCGAACTCGGCATCAACCACATCGAAACGGCACGCGGATACGGCCCCTCCGAACGGCAACTCGGCGTCATCCTCCCACAACTCCCACGAGAAGAACTCATCGTTCAAACCAAACTTGCCCCCACCGACGACCCTGCTGAATTCTTACAACACTTCGACGAATCTCTCGAGCGTCTCAACCTCTCTCACGTCGAGCTTCTCTCAATCCACGGCATCAACGACGACCAAACACTACAACAATCCGTCCGACCCGGTGGTTGCCTCGACGCAATTCGCACCCTGCAAGCCAAAGGCCTCGTCAAACACGTCGGCTTTTCAACACACGGCCCTCTCGACATTATCCTCAAAGCCATTAACCACAACGATCAACACGGCGGCTTCGACTACGTCAACCTCCACTGGTATTTCATCTTTCAACGCAATTGGCCCGCCATCCAAGCAGCGACTCAGCGCGACATGGGCGTTTTCATCATCTCGCCCAACGATAAGGGCGGTCAACTCTACAACGCGCCCCCATCCTTCACCAACCTCACCGGCCCACTTCATCCCATGGCTTTCAACAACCTCTTCTGCCTCTCTCGACCTGAAGTACACACCCTCTCTTGCGGCGCATCAAAGCCTACGGATTACGATATCCATGTCGACTCTATCAAACTGTTAGATAAATCCAACGACCTCATTCCATCCATCATCGAACGCCTTTACGATGCCCTCGAAACCAATACCGCCTGTCGCAACCCTGAATACCATACTCAATTCCTACCAGACCTCGATCAGACCTTTGGCCTGAATCTCGAAGTCATTCTCTGGCTACGCAACCTCACACTCGGCTGGAACCTGACCGACTACGCAAAAATGAGATTCAACCTACTCGGCAATGCTGGTCACTGGTTCCCCGGCGGTAAACCCCAAGAAATTCTCGATTCAATCACGCCCGAACAACTCACTGCCGCACTACCCAATCACCCCGACGCTTCCGTCATCTACGATATGGTCAACGAAGCCATCGACCTGCTCGCCGGCGAAGAAGTCAAACGCCTCTCCGAATCCGACTAGGTCAAAACGTCTTTCTAGCCACACATTCAATATCAACTACTACAAGCCCGCCACCGCCGGTGGCGGGGTGTTTTACAGCCAACTTAAATTCACCTACAAACATCCACATCCCAAGCTGGTATCTTTTCCCTCACGATCACTATTCTTACCCCCACATCCCACCAAGACGCACGTCATACTCCGTAATCTTTTCGCCAATAATCAGTCCAGCAATTACGATTAACGCCACCGCAGGTAACACGACACCCAATAAGTAAAAAACAGTGCTCGAAATATAATCCATCTCGAAATAATGATCTGCCAAAGCCGTAAAAACCGTCAGCACGATCAGGATCACGATCGGAATAATAAACACGCCCAATAGTGCGAGTAAAGACCCGACTCCCGGTAAAATGCTCGTCAGCACATACACCCCACCATCAATCACACTCACCACTGCCAGCACCGCCAACGACATCGACATCAGCTTCAACGGCACCGCCGCCATCTTCCCCATCGATACTCCGAAAATCAGGTTCGATACCGACAATGCCACAAACATCATCGGCACACTAATCAGCGCTAAGACGATTCGCTCGCCCGTCATCACCGGCCCTGCCAACCATCGGCTCATCCCATTCGCAAACACTGTCGCGCTCCCCTCCGCGCCTGTCACCATCATCGCGATGAACAGCAATGCTAAGCTCACGCCCATCACAATCCCCGGCTCAGCCCAATCATGTTTAAACTCTAATTTCGCATCATCCCGAATCTTCCTCGCCACCGGAATATGTGTCTGCACAACTTCCCCCGCTCGTTTATGCTTGCCACCATCTCTCGCGACAGTCGAAACGACTCCCTTATCGACAGCCGTTTGTACAAACTTTCCTTTGGACAGATTCAGCCCGCAATTCAAGCAGATCACAGCCTTCGCTCCGACCTCCGCATTACAGGATGGACACACCAAAGCCTTGCTCTTCCGACGCACCTTAACCGCACGTTCCTTTTTGACTGCACGTTCATCGCCCGATTCATTTAAATCATACATGCCCAATTCATCCCGAAAACATTGCCCTAAATTTTGCCCGTTCGTCTCCTCCCAATTCAACTCACCATCATACCATCACAGCTACATAGCTAAAAACATGCCAATCAGCGAAATCACAATCAGTGGCAATCCCACCGATATGATGAAGTAATACAACGGCTCCTTCCCCTCCATCTCAAAAAACTGATAACACAACACGTAAAACAAACTCAAAATACACGCTATATGGACCACCATCCCGATCCCACCAGCTCCCGCTAACCCACCCGTCAGCAAATGCATGACACTCCCATACACCGCACTCATCAGCATCACCCCACTCGCTAATGCGCCAATCTTAATGATCGCAGAACCAATCGAGCCAATACCCACGCTTAAAAGTGCATTCAAAACAATCAACCCCACCCATAACGCGATATACCAGCCCACCCAAAAAACAGCTTTCAACAGGTACGCCACACCGTACCCCATCATCACCGGCAAATCCCAACCCGTTGCATCCGAAATCGCGTTCACTGTCCCGCTCGCATCCCACCCAATTGGCGTGAGCGCCCCCAAAATTAGCAGCATCACCACCATACTCACGCCCGGGATGACATATTCCTTCATCCGGTGTTCCGCATCCGCCCCCACTCTCATCGCCTCATCTCCCGCCTTCTTTTTCGTAATATCCCGTCCCTGTGCCAGTGCCGCCCGATTCCCCTTCTCAATCAGAGCATCCGCCTCCGTCAGCCGCACGACATTTGTTTTCTCTTGTTTCTGTTTGTCCTTCGCAGCTTCCGCATCTGCCTCATCCACCACCGCGGTTTCCAACCGCTTCCCCTCAGTAAGATTAAAACCACATTTGATACAGAGCACAGCTCCGTCCCCGATTTTCTGATTACAAGCCGGGCACTTCCCCTCATGAGCCGGCGCCGCCTGCTTTCGCTCACTCAGAACATCCCCTCGTTCATCGTCCGGAATATTTAGATCGTACATACCGTTTCCTGTTCATCCTTCAAGCATTCAGCGCGTCCACCCGCCATGAAGCATCCATTGCCTCATAATTCACTCCATTGTAACCCCGCTTCTCTATCCACACAGCCTCCTTTACGCTTTTTCATACCCCACACCCCCAGCCAACCGATAATACCTCCATACACTCTCAATCCACACCATGCCTCTCAGGCAAAACCGACCTCACACCCCCAAAAACAACCATTTTTTTACGCAATCGCCCAGCAACCCATCCCCCTTTGCTGTATCATTTTCCTCGGAGCACCGCCACGACGCCCGCTCCCTGACTTTATCAACCCCAGCCCCGGTGCCACTCCCCCAAAACATGCACCCCGGCGACATGAATCATTTGGTGCCAATCATGCCAGTACCTCTGCTCGACCTCTCCCAACAGCACGACGCACTTCGCCCTCAAATCGACGACAAAGTTCTCGAAGTCATGCGATCCGGCAAATTCATTCTCGGACAGTACGTCGAAGAGTTTGAGCAAAAACTCGCCAGCTACCACAACGCCAAACACGCCATCGGCGTCTCCTCTGGCACCGACGCACTCCTCCTCTCGCTCATGGCTCTCGGCATCCAGCCCGGCGACGAAGTCATCACCACACCCTTCACATTCTTCGCCACTGCTGGCTCCATCGCCCGCCTCGGCGCCGTCCCTGTCTTCATCGACATCGACCCCAAAACTTTCAACCTCGAGCATCAGAACATCGAGGCCGCAATTACTCACAAAACCAAAGCCATCATGCCCGTCCATCTCTTCGGCCTCCCCGCCAACATGGGCCCCATCATGGACATCGCCAAAAAACATAACCTCAAAGTCGTCGAAGACGCCGCCCAATCCATCGGCGCCTTGTACACCGATAAAATGGCCTGCACCCTTGGTGACTGCGGCTGCCTCTCCTTCTACCCATCTAAAAATCTTTCATGCATGGGCGACGCCGGCGCCATTGTCACTAATGACGACGACCTCGCCGCAAAGCTCCGCCAACTACGCAACCACGGCATGGACGGCGAATACAAATACATCAACATCGGTGGCAACTTCCGCATCGATGCTATTCAAGCCGCCATCCTCTCCATCAAGCTCGACCAGCTCGACGCATGGACCAATAAACGCATCATGCACGCGCACCGCTACAACCGCCATCTGGAAGACATCGCTGTCGCTACCCCTCATGAATACGAGTACCGCAAGCACGTCTTCAATCAATACACCATCCGTGTCCACGGCGGCGCCCGCGATGCACTCCTCAACCACCTCAACGCCAACGGCATCGGCGCTCGTGTCTACTACCCATACCCACTCCATACCGAACCTTGCTTCGAATATCTCAAGTACAACCCCGGCTCTGTGCCGAACTCAGAACAAGCAGCCACCGAAGTGCTTAGCCTCCCCGTTTACCCCGAATTGACCCGACAACAACAGGACGAAGTCATCGCCTGCATCAAAGACTTCTTCCTCTCGGAGTAACGTTTGACCGATAACCCCACACCACCCAACCAAGGGGCGGGATCACAACACCCCCTCAGCAAACCACCTGCTATCACACATAACAGTGATACACATGTCGCGCGCCTTCACGGCGTCTCAAAACGCTTCGGCCCACTCCGCGTTCTCCATCGAATCAACCTCGAATTCGAACGCGGCAAAACCACCGTCATCCTCGGCCCATCAGGCACCGGCAAGTCCGTCATGCTCAAGCACATCGTCGGCCTCCTCAGGCCCGATCAGGGCGAAGTTTTCTTCAACGATGTCCGCGTAGATCACGCCAACGAACAACAGCTCGTCGAAATGCGCAAAAAGATTGGCTTCCTCTTCCAGATGGGCGCCCTCTTCGACTCCATGAACGTCGGGCAGAACATCGCATTTCCCCTCGTTGAACACACCACCCTCACCAAACCGCAACAAAATGCACGTGTCGCGCAAGTCCTCAAGCAAGTCGGCCTCTCGGGTCTCGAACAGAAAATGCCCGCTCAACTCTCAGGCGGACAGCGTAAACGCGTTGCCCTTGCTCGCGCCGTCGTTCTCGAACCCGAACTCATCCTCTACGACGAACCCACCACCGGCCTCGACCCCATCCGCGCAGACGTCATCAACGAACTCATTATCGCACTCAACAAAGAACTCGGTATTTCCTCCATCGTTGTCACCCACGACATGCAGTCTGCGAATAAAGTCGCCGACAGAATGCTTCTACTCTACAACGGCTCAATCGTCTGCGATGGAACCCCAGAACAGTTCCGAAAATCCGACAACGAACTCGTTCAACGTTTTATTAAGGGAATTGCTGACGAACAAGACCTTGATTCCATTCGCTCAGGATTCGATAAAGATACAGATGGCAACCCCGCCGCTCATCCCGATAACAAACAAGAAGATCAATCCAGTGATTAGATCTTTTATCTGACACCCTCAAAATCACACCACCACCCTCCAAGGATCAAACCATGAAAGATAGATTCAGAAATATTGCCGTTGGATTCACCGCACTCGGTGGTGTCCTTGGCCTCATGGTCTTGCTCTTACTTTTCGGTTGGCTCCCGGAAATACTACAGCCCGGATACCTCCTCACAATCAAAGCCTCGTCCGCCTCCGGCATCTCAGTTGACTCGAACGTCTACCTTGAAGGCATCGCCATCGGTAAAGTTCGCAAGATCACACTTCAGCCTCCTCCAGGAACCGGCGTCGATATCCTCTGCAAAATCGACGACAAATATCACCTACCCGAAGGCATCGAAGTTTCAATCCCCAAATCACTCCTCTCTGGCTCGGGCTCTATCTCTTTCTCTCGCGCCAAACTCGAAGACTACACCGACAACACACCTATGCTTGCTCTCGATGGCTCCGCCGTTATCATTGCCACCGAGTCTTCTCCATTCGCTCAGCTCACCGGCCAACTCAACACCATGCTCAAAGAGCCTCTCGACAAGTTCACCAATGTTGCCGACCATATCACCGAGCTCTCCGATACATGGAATCAACTCGGCCAAAACCTAAGCAAACTCTCACAATTCGAATCTCTCACAGACGTCGATGACGGTAAAGCTGTCGGTAATCTCGCAACCGTACTCCAACGTGCCGACTCACGTCTCAAGCAGTTCAAGACCGTCCTCTCAGGCATCGATTCATACGTAAACGACAAAGAAATACACGAGAACTTCACCCAAACCGTCGCCAACGCTCGTGATCTCACCGCCAACGCCAACCAGACTGTCACCGACGTCAAAGCAGACATCGCTCAACTCAAAAACCGCTACATCCTTCTCGCAGACGACCTCTCAAAAACCGTCAACACACTGCAGGATACCCTCGAAGAAGCAAAAGAAGGCAAAGGCACCGTCGGCCAACTCCTCGCCAATCCAGCACTCTACAACAACATGAACGATGCTTCCGAACGCCTCCGCGCCGCCATGCGTGAACTCCAAATCCTCTTCGAAAAGTGGAACACCGAAGGTATCGAACTCAATCTCTAAACAGGCAATCATAATAAAACACCACAAAGCTGCGATCTAATCATTGCAGCTTTTTCATGTTTTAAAATCATTTGAGGTATCAACACTGTTCAAACCATTGAGCCTTCGGCCGTTGCCGTCCCCACTCCAACCGCACTGGCCGTTGCCGCTCTCCTCGTCCCATGCTCCTTAAGCATCGTCGTGAAAGCTAACAGAATTCTTTACCAATAACGTAAATATAACGAACGAATTTCTTTCATATCCGACTATGTGGGACAAAACTTATAAAGCTAGTAGATCTCAATATATATTCTGAGATCTACTAGCAAAATAATGTTGATTTAATGTAAGCCGACCTAAAATTAAATATTGGATATTATTGCTTAATTTTCAGTGTCGATCCTCTGATCCGAGAATTGTAGTTGTTCAATATCAAACAACGTATTTACACCATCTCTCGCGGGCAATAAATCCTTAACGATGAGTCCAGATGTTTGTTGTGTAATGATGTATTCCTCAAATGAGCCACTGAAAATAACCGTATTAACGCCGTCATTTCCAGTGATAGAGTTGTCCAGTTCATTAACGACAACATCAATATCATGATTGCCTAGCAGCGTAATATCCTTGAGATATCGTGAATGGTTGGTGTATGGAAGCATCCCATTGAATCGTAATGAAAATACACCCTTGAAATTTTCATCTATTCGAGCGTTATAAGTGAAATATGGATGGAAAAAATCAGTTATCGCCGCATACCCCGGTGCATCTTTCGTTTTCATCGCTTCGCGATCACGAACATCAAACAGCCCCCACATACTTTTCGTTGGATCTTCATCCCATGCGCCCCACAAGCCATAGTAAGCATCAATAGCAGCCGCTAAATATTCTTGGCTTAAACTATTTTCACGCCGCAATTCATTGATCCATTCTCGATCCAACACACCCCACAGCCTGTTTTTCATCGCACCTACTTGAGCGCTTCGTATCGCTTTCTGAAACATTGGCGCCTCCCCCGGCAATGAATTGATCCCATCGACACCAATCCCCGTATCATGCACCAAATGCAGTATCTCTTCGTAAGAAGCATCACGGTGATCATCATAAGATTGGTTCATATACCAGCGATGCCCCTCAACCTGAATCTCATTTTCGTAAAGCGGTTGCCCATCAATATAGACTTCTCTACCCTCACCATCTGCACCATTAAGCAATAGCAATTGTGCGTGATTGTTCGCCATCGCATTACCTATTTTTGATTTATCATGACCAAACTTCGAGTCAGCTAAATTGGTTAGATAGTGTTCTAGAATACTTCTGCTTCGAATAATCTGTTCATTACGTAATCTGTTTTGAGCAAAGATTCTTATCGGTTTCCCATTCTCAGCGATGATCTCTGTGTATCGATTGAAAGCCTTCTTATACTCTGGCTCCAGATCAGCCGGAATGCCCGTGATACCAAGATTTGGGTTCGGCATATACTCAGTCTTATCTATATCAGCCACTAAATGAGCTGCACCTACAAACTGTAAAACCAAGCATGTGAGTGCGATTGCAATACGTGAATTAAACATAAAATCTCCTTTCAAGCTCTATTGAGTATGTGACTTTTCTCGGAGATGGGTTTACCGCACAATCACGTTTTATGTTCAGAATCTGACAAAATTTCAAGCATACTTATCGTCTCATCTCAGCCTTCCATGTCCATCGACTTCCCCGATTTCCCTCTCTCCATTACAATCTCACACATGAAGTACGTCATCATCATCCCCGACGGAGCCGCCGACCTTCCCCTCGAAGACTTCGATGGCAAGACCGCTTTCCAAGCCGCCAATATCCCCAACACCGACGCCCTCGCCAAAGCCGGACGTATCGGAACCGCTAACACCACACCCCAAGGCATGCCCTGCGGCTCAGATGTCTGCTCCATGTCACTCCTCGGTTACGACCCCGCTGAATACCACACTGGACGCGCTCCACTCGAAGCCGCCGCACTCGGAATCCCCCTCTCAGACACCGACTGGATTTTCCGAGTCAATTTCGTCACCGTCATCGATGGCAACATGCAAGATCACTCCGCCGGCGCCATCACTGACAATGAAGCACGCACGCTCCTCGCAGATTTCGCCAAAGAGTTCTCACTCGACGGCGTCAAAATCTATCCCGGTGTCAGCTACCGAAACATCCTCATCGATTCTTCAGGCTCGCGTGACTATTCCGAACTCGTCACAACACCTCCTCATGACGTTCCCGGCGAACCCATGAAGAAATACCTTCCCGTCGGTGGCGAATCCGCCCAAGTCCTCTGTGACATCATTCATCGTTCAGAGACCATCTTCGCCGATCACGAGATCAACGCGACACGCCGCGAGATCGGCGACGCGCCCGCCACACATCTCTGGCCATGGGGGCAGGGCACCAAACCACAAATGCCCACCTTCCTCGAAAAATATGGCATCAAGGGCGCTATGATCACAGCCGTCGACCTCCTCGCCGGTATCTCAGCCTTCATCGGTTGGGACCGTCTCGACGTCCCCGGCCAAACCTCCTATCACGACACCGACTACGCCGCAGCAGGCACACACGCCATCGCCGCACTCGATGCCTATGACATTGTCTGTGTTCACGTCGAAGCGCCCGACGAAGCTTCTCACGCCGCGGACGCTAAAACCAAAGTCGCCGCCATCGAATCCATCGATCAGCACATCGTCGGCCCAATCCACAACGCACTCGAAGACCGCGGCGAACCTTACCGCATCCTCCTTCTCCCCGACCACTACACCCGCGTTGACAACCGCAAGCACCACGCCCGCCCCGTCCCATTCCTCATTGCAGGCCACAAAATGAAGGGCGCCGTCGAACGTACCTATTGCGAGGCCAACGCCGAAGCCTCCGATCTCCACATCGAGCACGGCCACGAACTCATGGAATTCTTCCTCCAATCTGGCCTTTGATGCACTAAAAACTGACAAACATAAACCCCCAACCAAGCAATGGTTGGGGGTTTTTATTGACGTCAATCTCTGACCCCATCAACCTTTCCCTAATTGCCGACACCCATTAAAATGCACATCTGAATCTTCTTCTCAATGGGCCTTGCGGTATGTTCACACAAAAAACAGCCAAACGCATCAACACCTCATTCTTCATGATCGCCGCCCTCTACATGTTCGGCCTACTCCTGCCTTATGCAATATCCAAGCCCAAGGTGGAAGATTTTGCGCAACTCTACATGGGCGCTGTCATGATTCAGCAAAACCAACCACAGCACCTCTACCCCATTCCAATCCCCAATGACAAGCAACTCAACGCCGGTTTCTATCGTGGTTCACACATGAACCCGCAATACAAAAAATTGGCAGCCGAACGCAACGTTGCAGACAACAACCGTTATATCTACCCGCCGCCTGTTGCCGTACTCGCGTTACCATTTGCATACCTCTCATATCCATCTGCGAGGTTTGTATTTCAGATCCTTCTATGTATTGCCGCTTTCCTGACCGCCTATTACAGCGCGATGATTTATCAATCTATTAGTCGTGATAATCCATCACCCAAAAACAGATGGCTAAGTACTCTTCACCAACTCGCACCCGGTCTTCTATGCTTCATCCTTGCCACATCGCCTCTGATGCTACGTGGCGTACGTGTCGGCAACGTCTCACTTTTAATCGCATGTCTCATCACATTAATCTTCTATCTTTATCTTCAGAATCGACGGGTCACCGCCGCAATTCTCATTCCATTGGCAGGTGTTGCCAAAGCAACGTCATTACCTTTTATCCTTCTCGCGATCCCATTAAAGCATTTTCGTCTTATATTGATCTCCGGGATCGTAACTGTTTTGATTCTCATCGCGACTTATCCAATGCTCGGTTCAGAACCTTATCACATATTTTTCAAGCAAATTACGCCAACACTGATGGAAGCCGCGACAATCATTCAGAATCATTCAGTTGTGAATACAATTAAGAAATGGGCAGGATTGCCGTCGCTCCCCTCTTCGGCTCTCACCATCATCACTGCGATTGAATGGGCTATCATTTTTGTAACGATGGCTTATATTTACAAATATAGAAGTAAAATTCGGTCTTCGCCGCTGATGATCGCATGCGCCGCAACCATATTGCTTAACCTTCATCTGATTTTTCGGCCGCTACTTTGGGAGCATTACGCAATCATCAGCGCATCCAGTTGGGCACTCTGTGCGTATTACTTTATTCATACTGGCAGTCATATGTTCCGTATATTGTGCATATTGCCTCCGATCATCCATTGGTTGCCGATCGTGATCGTTTATCGTGGACGATTTGCGTTTTATGAGCCGATTCATTCACAAATGCTTTGGGGCCACTTGATCATCATTCTGATCGCTACGATTGGCCTGCGTATGGGAACACGATCAATTGATAAGAACGATGTGTCAGAAAAGAAACAAGCCCGTGCTTATTGAGTAAGCGAGGGGCTTGTCAGTAGAAATTTAGATGGCTGTCACAATACTTTGTTTGTTCGATAAGAATGATCCTTTCAGTAACTATCTATCTCTTTCAATCTTTCTACGCTACGGAAAATTCTGGATAATATGGATTCCTTTGTAAGAAACTGTGAAATGATTAGGTCGTCATTTTGAGTTACTTATGGTATGGCGGTCTGCCTTTCAGTTGTGTTTTGTTTTATGATTCAATGGTTTTTACACTTGTTTTTTGCTAACTAATCTTCGTTTGACTCCTTTCGTTGAACTGTTTGAATTAACCAATTCGACAGGTGAAGATGCAAATGAATTTAAGTGAAAATAAAGAAACATCCGCATCAGAAATGATTGAGTGTTGATGGGTGAATTTGCTTTTGTGCGCGCGGAATATGCTGGGAGTTGGGTTTTATTGGTATAGAACGCGCGCACGGATGCGCGTTTGTGTGCGAAAAACGATGGGAAATTTGAAATTGGAAGTTGGAAATCGTGGGTTTAACGTTGCTAGAGGGGAAATCGTGAATGTGGGGGTGCGCACAAAAGCGCGGCGGGGTGAAGTTTATGAAGCGGTAAAGTGTGCGGAGTGTACGGGTTAGGTTGATCTATTGATTGAAAGAAGGGAAATGGGTCTATTTGAAGAATGATCAGAAATGAAGGGAAAAGGTTCTACTTTGGTGAAGAAAGGCCAAAGAATGGCGAGAAATGAGGTAGAAATTGAAAAACATTTGTGCGCACAAAATGATCGATGATCAGATTGTGCGCACAAATGCGAAGCTTTGCTTAGTTAGCAGTTCTTTCGGTTTTTACGTGCTGTTGCGGTGAGGGAGAGTGCGAGTAGAAGGGTGAGTGTTGCGGGCTCGGGGATTGCGACAGCGGACCAGGCGATAGCAAATGATTCGGGTGTGTGGCCGACGGATTTACCGAATACGCGAAGTGAGTATTGGGCGTTTTCATCATCGATATTGATGCGGAGTTGTTCGATGTTGTCACGGATGCTGATTGATTGAGCGATGATGTTGCCGTCTTTGAGGATTTGGAGATCGAGGTTGTTGAGGTCGTAGTAGGTGTAGGTGTCGTTGATATCGACGATGCTGTTGCCGTTGTCGGTGCGTGTGACTTTGCGGAGCCAATTGAGTGTGACGGCGAGTTCGGAATCAAGTTCGAGTGGTGCGTTGATGATGTATTCGACGTGGCTGTTGTTTGCGACGCCTGTTTCGTTGAGATCCCATCCGATGCTATTGACGGAGCCGGGGCCGAATTCACCGGGTGCGTATTGGTTGTAGAGGTTGATGCCGTCGACTTGCCCTGCGCCTGCGTCGACGGAGAGTGGTTTGGTGACGGTGTAGACGCCGCCTTGGGTGAAGGCGGTGGCGGGTTTTTGGAGGTTGCCGGTTTTGTCGTTGATGTGGAGGGTTGCGTTCATCATGGTGACTTTGGTGACCATGTTTGAGGTGGAGAGGTTGTTGGCGCGTCCGAATTCGAGTTGTTGTGCGAGAAGTCCAGCGACGTGAGGTGCGGCGAAGCTGGTGCCGTAGGCCGAGTTGTAGTGGTAATCGTTTTGATATTCGTGGTCATCGTTGGCGATGGTGATGTTGGTGCCGGGTGCGACGAGATCGGGTTTCATGCGTCCATCTTGTGTGTAGGCGTTGGCAGAGTTGCTGTGTACTTGGGAGAAGTCGGCGGTGGTTCTGCCGACGACGAAGCCGTTGTAGATTGATCCGGGGCTTCGTACTTGGGTGTAGCTGCTCTGGATGTTGCCGGCGATGGAGACGACTTGTGTGTTGCGTTCGTAGGCCGCCCAGTCGAGCATGAGGTCGAGCATGTTGTTGCCGTTGCTGTTGGGGGAGGCGTAGTTTAGAGAGAGGTTGAGGATGTCGGCGTTGTTGTTGACGGCGTATGCGATGCCGTTGCCGACCCATTGGCCGTTGTTGAATCCGTTGTTGTTGTTGAGAACGCGTGCGTTAAGGAGTTGAGCATCGGGTGCGAGTCCGATGTGGTTTGGGTCGTTTGAGGCGATGATGGATGCGACGGCGGTGCCGTGACCTGCGACGTCGTTGGTGGAGCTTTCGTATGGAACAAAGTTTTTTGCGGCGTATTTTTTTGATTTGCCATCGGTGGTGAGGTTGGTGAACGCGGGGTGCGTGTAGTCGATGCCGGAGTCGATGACGCCGACGACGACGCCGGTGCCGTCACCTAGAAGTTGGCGTGACTGGTCACCTCGGATGTGTTCGATGGATTGATCGAGTGCGAGTAGTGAAGGAGATATCGTGAGGCCTACAAGGATAGTGGCCATATGAATGGTAGCTGCTGATTTCATTTTTGCCCTCGGTAAATAGCATGAATCGGGTCGCATATAAGCGAATACATCGTTAATTAATGTTCAGCATTGTAATGTTATATTGCCATGGTTCAATCGTGCACGATTAGCTTTGATTGGAAAAGTGCGCAGTCAAAAACGAAATGTATCTGGAATGCTGCGGATATCAGATTGATCGAATTCGAATTGGTACGTCATACCGCCGATCAACTTGGGAAGGTTTGGGGCTTGGATCGTGTTGGTTATTTGGCGGCCCAGAGCATGCCGCGGCGGAGGAGTTCTTTGGCTTGGGGGACGTCGAAGTCGGCGGCGACGTGGCAGAGTGAGGAGTAGAAGATTTTGCCTTTGTCGTAGGTGCGTTTCCAGACGACGGGGATGGTTGTGCCATTGACCCAAGGATGGGATTCGATGCTAGAGAAGGTTGTGGTGGCGAGGACCTGGTTGGAGGGGTCGGTGTGCATGTAATACTGTTCGGAGTGCATGGGGAAGTCGGTGAGGTCCTGCGTGATAGGGTCTTGGGTGTTGGAGATGTTGACGGTGTAGTCACGGATATTGTCGGGGTGTGCGACGAATTGCCCGCCGACGATGAACTGGAATTCGGCGTTGTTGCGGAAGGCGTCGCCCATGCCGCCGTGCCATCCTGCGAGACCGATGCCGGAGGCGATGAGATCGCGGAGGCCTTCGATGGCAGGGAAGGAAATTTCGCCCATCGTCCAATTCATGATGATCAGGCTGAAGTCTTCGAATTGTGATTTGTCTTCGAGGAGGTCGAGTGTGTTGTAGGTGTGTACTTCGAAGTTTTCGGTTTCGAGAAGCTTTTTGACGATTGCGGTTGTTTGTTCGGGTTCATGTCCGTCCCATCCGCCGAAGAAGATTGCTGCTTTTTTCATAATGATTACTTATTGGTTTTTATGTCGAAGGTGTTTTGGTATCGCGCCTTTGAGGCTTGCTTTGTAGGGGGTCGAGCGTGCTTGTTTCAAACACCCTGCCACCGGCGGTGGCAGGCTTGAGGATATGGGGTTGGTGTGATATTTATTTGGTTTTGTCTCTTTTATCACGTTACGGAACGTGCCGTATTTGTGTGGGTTTTGCTGAGGTAGATTGTGGGAGTGTTTTTTTAGCTTTACGTTATCCCACACGTAGAACGTGTGGGCTTGTTTGGGATGTGGTTAGCTGGTTGGTTGGGGCGCGGGGTGTAAAGGTTGAGGTCTGGTGCATCGGCTGGTTAGATTGATGGGTTTGTTTTCGTTGCCAGACTTGAGGATGGCGGACATGGCTTCAAGAACGTGGAAGGCGAGTTCGGCGGAGGCGCGGTGTGGGGTGTTGTGGATGATGGCGTTGGCCATGTCGTCGAGGCCGATGGATCGATGGTTATCGAGGTAGGGTAGGGTGGGGGTAATGGTTTGCCATTCGTGTGGGTGATCGGAGTGGATGTTGGTGAGTTTGATGTCGCCGCCGAAGCCGTTGGGATCGGGGACGGAGAGTGAGCCGGTAGTGCCGTGGATTTCGATGGGCGGGAGCGAGTGGTTTTGGATGTCGAAGCTCATGATGAGGTTGATGATGGAGCCGTTTTCGAATTTGAGTAGTGCGGCGATGTGGGTATCGACTTCGACGGAGATGATGTGTCCGTTGGTTGCTTCGGCGGTACAGGTTCGGGTTGGCGATTTACGTGTGGTGTAGGCGATGACTTGTTCGATTGGGCCGAGGAGGTTGATGAGGGCGGTGAGGTAGTATGGGCCCATGTCGAAGAGAGGGCCGCCACCGGGTTTGTAATAGAAGTCGGGAGCGCCGTGCCAAGACTCGGGACCGGAAGAGAGCATGAAAGCAGTGCCGGAGGTAGGGGTGCCGATGGCGTCATCGTCGATGAGTTGTCGGCAGGTTTGGTGTGAGCCGCCGAAGAATGTGTCGGGGGCACAACCTATGCGCAGATTAGATGCTCTTGCGGTTTCGAGGACGGTTTTGGCTTCATCGAGATCGAGTGCGAGCGGTTTTTCGAGGTAAACGTGCTTGCCTGCGTTGAGTGCGCGGAGGTTCACTTCGGTGTGGGCTTTGGGGATGGTGAGATTGAGGATGATATCGACGTTGGGATTGTTGAAGGTGTCGTCGAGCGTTTGTGATTGGATGTTGTAGGTTTTGGCTTTTGCTTTGGCTGCATCGGGGTTGAGGTCAGCGCAGGTTGTGATATTGATATGGTTGAAATCTTTGGCGGCTTTGAGGTAGGCATCGGAAATGATGCCGGCGCCTACGATAGCGACGTTTAGGGGACGAGTCATGATCAAGCACCTCCACATGGTTGATATATGT
Source organism: Poriferisphaera corsica (assembly GCF_007747445.1). Classification (NCBI taxonomy): domain Bacteria; kingdom Pseudomonadati; phylum Planctomycetota; class Phycisphaerae; order Phycisphaerales; family Phycisphaeraceae; genus Poriferisphaera; species Poriferisphaera corsica. Next base: position 2,905,902 of record NZ_CP036425.1, on the reverse strand, counting down.
ATGTTAGAGCGTTTTGTGTCAATACCTACTGCGTAGGCCGGTAAGCCGTTGTGTCAGAATATTCCTCAGACGGTACTGCGGTTGATTACGCCAGTAACTTATACAGCAAGTCGTGGCGCAGCCTGCTCTAAGTGAAGGGTGCATTGTAAGGGGGAGAGAGGTGCAGGGGAATGCATGTGGATGAAGTGGCGAAATGTTTTTGTAAGAGTAATGTGGTGATCGTGTTTGGGGTCTGGAAACCGTGAAGAGGTTAGCTTGAGGAGGTCATGGCTGGGGGTAAAAAAAACGCGACGTTGTGGGTCGCGTTGAGTGAGTTTTGGTTTTGGTTAACGGCCCCAGCCGCCTTTGGTGTTGAGGTCGTCGGGGAGCTTGGCGGTTGTGCCTATGGCGCGAAGTTGGTCGAGTTGATTGCGTCCGATGCGGACGGTGAGTGTGACTTTGTCGTCGAGGTATTCCCTGTTGAGGACGGTCGTGCGTGATTCGAGGTATTGGATTGATTTGCCGTCGGCGATGTTGAGTGTGAGGGGGATTTCGCGGGATGAGCCGTTGGATCGTTCACGGATAAATTCGACGACTTCGGCGAAGCCTTTGCCTGTTGCTGCGGAGATGGGTAGTGCTTCGGGGTATTTTTGCTGGAAGTAGAGGATGTCTGCGTTGTGATCGAGCTTGTCGATTTTGTTGAGGAGGAGTGCGCGGGGTTGTTCGGTTGCGCCGATGTCATCGAGGACTTGCATGACGGTGTCGAGTTCTTGGATGGCACGCGGGTTGGCGACGTCGAGGACGATGAGGAGGAGGTCGGAGTGGATGGATTCTTCGAGGGTAGCGCGGAATGAGGCGACGAGGTGGTGGGGCAGGTTGCGGACGAAGCCGACGGTGTCGGAGAGCATGACGGCGTCGCCGTCACCGAGGTTCCATTTGCGTGTTCGTGTTGAGAGAGTGGCGAAGAGTTTGTCGTCGGCGTAGACGCCGCCGTCGGTTGCGGTGTTGAAGAATGTTGATTTGCCGGCATTGGTGTAGCCGACGAGTCCGACGGTGTAGTTTTCTTTGTTGCGTGCGGCGACTTCGCGTGTTTTGCGGGCTTGGATGTCAGCGATTTGGCGGCGAAGTTGGGTTTTCTTTTTCTGAACGATACGGCGGTCGATTTCGAGTTGCTGCTCGCCGGGGCCTCGGGTTCCGATGCCGGCGGGGGCGCCGCCTGCGATGCGCTCGAGGTGTGACCACATGGCGCGGAGACGAGGGTAGGTGTAGATGAGCTGTGCGAGTTCGACTTGAAGGCGGGCTTCGTGGGTCTGTGCACGGGCTGCGAAGATATCGAGGATGAGTTCGGAGCGGTCGAGAACTTTGCATTCGACGACTTGCTCAATGTTGCCGATTTGTGAGGGAGAGAGATCGTTTTCGAAGAGGACGACGGATGCTTCGTGCGCTTTGACGAGGTCTGCAATTTCTTCGACTTTGCCTTTGCCGATGAAGGTCTTGGCGGCGGGTTTCATGCGTTTTTGTAGGATTTCATCGACGGCGATAGCGCCGGCGGTGGATGCGAGGGATCGCAATTCACCGAGCGGATCGTTGGGGTCGGTTTGATCGTTGGGGAGGAGGCAGCCAACGAGGATGGCTTTTTCCTGGTCGACAGAAAGTTCTTCACGCTGCATTTGAGTCATAGGAGGAGTATTTTAGAGGTTTAAGGGGTGGGAGGGAAATGAGGTGGTGTGAGGAGAAGTGTAAGTTAATGGTTTGTAGTTGTTATAAAGTCGTGTGTCGTGATAAGGCTGGGGTTATGATGTGGCGGTTGTCATCGATTCACCGTGTTACGAGGGAGGTTTGAGGTATGGGGATTTTAGGTTTTAAATATGGGGTTGAGGAATATAAGCCCATGGGAGGATTGGTGGGGGTGGTGTGCGCGTTGCTGATGGTGATGGGGGTTGGTGCGGGGGGGGGATTGGTTTGGCGCGTGATGGGATGGGCGCATTGGGAGTGGTGGGTGATGGGTGTTGCGGGTGTGGGGGTGTTGGGGATATGGGTCTTGATGTGGTGGGGTGTGCGTGTGTATGAGAATGTGCGAGGGCTGGGGGCGAAGCGGCTGTTTTTTGACGGAGATTGGTTGATTTGGACGTGGTTGTTGCCGGGGCTGAATGGGGTGGGGTTGCCGCTGATGGTGATGGAGTGGTGGCGTGGGAGTGTGCCGAATGAGGGGGTGAGTGATGGTCATGCTTGGCGATGGAGCCGATGGGGGAGGAAGGTCTGGTGTTTTGGGGTGATGTGGTGGTTGACGCATTTTGCTGGGGGGTGCTGGATGGTGTCGTTTGTTTTGGATGATGGGTTTAGCGAGACGTTGCGAGGGTGGAGTGAGTATGGGCTATTAGTGGGGCTTTGTGGGGCGTGTCTAATCGGTGTGGTTGTTGTGGTGGATATTGAGTGGCGACAACGGGCGCGATTTGCGGCGAGGGAGGCGTATCTGGTGGCGGCTAAAGAGAAGTATGGTGAGGTCTTCGAGCGGATGGGGTGAGGGATATGATTCAGGGGTGGATCTATACAGAAAAGGAAATGGATATGCGAGCAGTGCTTCAGAACAAGACGGGTTTGGGATCGCTGGAGTTGGGTGAGATGGAGAAGCCTGAGGTAGGTGATGGGGAGTTGTTGGTGAAAGTGGTGTGTTGTGGGTTAAATCCTGTGGACTACAAGTTGGCTGAGGGTGGGATGAAGGAATGGGCGTGGCCACACGTGCCAGGGGTTGATGTTGCGGGTGTGGTGGAAGAAGTGGGTGAGGGGTGCGGTGGTGAGGATGGGTATGAGGGGGGCGAGGCGGTGATGGTGCATAACGATATTCGGGTGCAGGGAGGATTGGGTGAGTATGTGGTGGTGAAGGGGCATGTGGTGAGTCGGATGCCGGAGGGGGTGAGCTTTGAGCAGGCGGCGGCGCTGCCTTGCGCGGGGATGACGGCGCTATTGGCTCTGGACAGAAAAGTTGGGATGGTGGAAGGGGATACGGTATTAATTCAGGCTGGGGCAGGGGGCGTGGGGGGATTTGGGATACAGATTGCGAAGAGGGGTGGGATGCGTGTGATCGCGACGTGCTCCGGTGGGAATGTGGATTACGTTAAAGGTTTGGGGGCGGATGAGGTGATTGACTACACGAAAGAGGATGTGGCTGAGGGAGTGAGGGCGTTGACCGATGGGAGAGGGGTGGATGTGGTGCTGGATACGCTGGGGGGTGACGCGGGGATGGCGGCGCTGGAGATGATCGCGTTTGGGGGGCATGTGGCGCATGTGGTGGGGATGGCGGATGCGAGCGGTATCAATGGGTTTGCGAGGGGGTACTCGCAGCACGCGATCACATTGGGCGGGGCGTATTTGAGTGGGGATTACGTGGCTCAATGTGTATTGAAGGAGATGGGGGAGACGCTGCTGGAGCTGGTGTTGAGCGGGGATCTGGATGCGATGGTGGGGGAAGTTGTGGGGTTGGAAGGGGCGATTGCAGGGCTGGAGCGGCTGAAAGAGGGTCATGTGCGGGGTAAAATTGTGGTGCGTATTTGAGTTGAGGTGGGGTTGAGGGTTAGAATGAGCGTGTTGGGGATTAATTTGGGGAGGAAGTGTAGATTTGCCATGAAGTGGGCTGATCTGTAGAATATTCGGCTCTACTTTACTGGAGTGAAGACATGCCACGAGTTTGTGAATTTACAGGACGCCGTACTTCAACAGGTAATACCTATACCCTCCGTGGTAAGGCTAAATACTTGGGTGGTGTCGGTACAAAGGTTACCGGTAAGACAAAGCGTAAGTTCAAGCCAAACATTCAGTCTGTGAATGCTTTGATGCCTGACGGTACGGTTCGCAAGGTTAAGGCGAGCACCAAAGCGATTAAAAGCGGTTTGGTTGTGAAGCCACTGAAGCGTAAATATGCATATAAACCAGAAGCCGCTGCTGAATAAGTTGTGTTTCTGGAACAGGATTAAACATGGCGGAGTTGCTTTAGGCGGCTGCGCCATGTGGCGTATCCAAAGGGTGGGGGGTGAGTTAGGGCCCTAGGTTGCGGGAGAGTAGGTGGGCGGCGTACGTTGGGAAGGCGGGGGAAAAATCAGGGGTGAGGGAAACTGGGGAGGCGAAAATACTTGACCTGAGCGGGATGAGATTGTTACTTTAAGCTGTTTGAAGTCAGATCATCTTTTAAATTTATTCAGGATAACGTATTTTTTGATAATCTTGGGGAACTTTCATTCGCTGCCAGCGACTACCGGTGAGGTTGCAACATCCCAAAAATCGCAACTCGGTTGATCCAGCGGCTGCAGCAACAACCTTTTTAGAATATGAGGACGAAGCCCGCGTGATGACGTGGTGTTTACGCTGAATTTTAGCTGTCATGTACGTTTCGTGTCGGTCGTTGTGCAATGGCGATTGGTTTGAAACGGCGGTTTTTGTGCCGCGTTTTCTGTACGGAATGAGATAGCTTTGGATGAGTGAACGTGTAAGCATTTCATGCGTCAATTTAAGAGGATGAAGGCTCAACCTGATAAGTCTTGCTTTCAATATGGTTAGCATGCATTGAACGTTTGTAATGATTTTTATTGCAGGCGATTGATGGTTGGGTTGTAAGACACCCCATGACCAGCTGTCGTGGGTTTGAGGAATGATTCTCTTAAAACAGGTGGGGATGGGCTTTGATGGATGAACGAGATGGTGATTCGTGAGGATCAAAAACTCGAAGTGCAGGCGGCGACGGATATCGTTCGTTTGATCGGCGAGCAGGTGCAGCTTCGGCCTAAGGGTCGTGAGTTTGCGTGCTTGTGTCCGTTTCATGAAGACAAAAATCCGTCGATGTTTGTCTCACCTCAGAAGCAGATTTATAAGTGCTTTAGCTGTGGCGCGGGCGGCGATGTGTTCACGTTTGTGATGAATTATCACAAGATGTCGTTTCCGGAGGCGTTGGAGCATTTGGCTGAGCGTGCGGGGATTGAACTGACGCGTGAGAAGATGACGAAGCAGCAGATGGAGGCGAAGGGGGAAAGGCAATTGATTGGGGAGGCGAATGAGATTGCGGTGAAGTTTTTCCGTGCGATGTATGGGCATGAACGGCATGGGGCGGTGGGCAGAGAATATGTTGGGAAGCGTGAGATCAGCGATGAGATGATGGAGGTGTTTGGGGTCGGTGTGAGTGTAGATGCGTGGGATGGTTTGGCGCAGGTGATCGCAAAAAGAGGCTGGGATGTGAGGGGTTTTGAGTTGGCGGGGTTGGTTGGTCGGCGTCAGGATGGGAGTCTTTATGATCGGATGCGGCACCGGTTAATTTTCCCGATTTTCGATGCAATTGGGAGGCCGATCGCGTTTGGGGGAAGGAAGTTAAGAGAAGAGGATGAGCCGAAGTATCTGAATAGTCCTGAGACGAAGCTGTTCAATAAGAGTCGGACGTTGTATGGGCTGCATGCGGCGAAGAAGCCGATCATTGATAGTCGGACGGCGGTAATTGTGGAGGGGTATACGGATGTGATTGCGTGTCATCAGGCGGGAGCGAAGAATGTGGTGGCAACGCTGGGGACGGCGTTGACGCGTGAGCATGCGGGTGAGTTGCGAAGATATGCTGAGAAGGTTGTGCTGATTTTTGATGCGGATGAGGCGGGTCAGAAGGCGGCGGATCGCGCGGCTGAGGTCTTTTTGACGGGTGAGATTGATGTTGCGATTGCGGTGTTGCCGAACGGGCATGACCCGGACAGCTTGATGAAGGAAGAGGGTGGGCGTGAGAAATGGGATGGGTTTGTAACGGGTGCGGAAGATGCGCTGAGTTTCTTGTTTAGTCGGTTGAAAGAACAGATGGCGGGGAATGACACGGTGACGGGCCGAGAGCGGATTGCGGAAGGGTTTATTGATCGGATGGTGCAGATGGGGTTGGGTAAGACGGGTGCGATACGTCGGGCGCTTGTGATACGTCAGATGGCTGGATTATTGGGGATGAGTGAAGAGGCGGTGGGACAGTTGATTAGTGCGAAGGCGGCGAGGGTAGAGCAGTATCGGCGGCCTCGGGGTGAGGAAATGGGTGGGTTGAATGGTGGAGAGTCTGCTTATGCGGGAGAGGGTAGTGGGGTAGGGGAATACACTGAAAAAAGAGTTGGTAATCAAGTTGCCGGAAGGGAAATGGGGCATAAACTTAAATCAGTAAGGGAAGCCGAGCGTCAGGTCATGGGATGCCTGATTCGAGAGCATGGATTGTTCCATGAGTCGGTTCAGATGGGTGATGAGCAGGCGGGTATTTACGAAGTGGTGTTTGATGAAGCGATTCTGCCTGCTGAGATGGAAGAACAACAGCATCGGATGCTGTATCAGGAAATATACGACAGATTAAGCGAAGGACAGGAACTGAGTGTTACGAGTCTGATCGCTGATCTTGCGAGTGGTGGGCGAGAGGATCTGGTTCGTCTTGTGACCGAGATTGAGATGGAGCTGGATCGGTATGGGATTGGTGATGGTGATGAGGTGAGGGAGATGTTTCACGAGGCAGTGAAGAAGATTGTATCGCGTCGTCGTGAGAAGGAATATGAAGAACAACGTCGGCATTTGCAGGCTGAGGGACGAGCGGGTTCACAAACAGAAGAGGACAAGTTGCGGTTAATGAATGCACTTGTCGAGAACCGTCGGATGAACCCATCTCCAGTGCGAATTGCAAGAGTGAGACGTGATTAGTGAGGCTGATACCCGATGGGTATTAGTGATGAGAAAGACAAGGCCCGCGGCGTTGCGGGCGCACATTCAGGACGAGTGTGTGTGGTCTAGGTCTGGTTCTGATGTCTGTTAGAGATCTAACGGATGGATAGATTGGGCTGAAGCATCGGACGGTTAGCATCGAGTGAAATGGCTGTCTGGCGAAAGCTGGGCGCGAGTGAACTATAAAAGAGAGGTAGGTAGCAGCTTGATGGACGTGTTGCATCCTGCGGTAGAAGAATTGTTAGGTTTTGGTCGCGAGCGTGGTTTTATCACGTTTGATCAGATGAACGCCTTGTTGCCGGACGAGTATGTTGATCCGGTGAAAGTTGAAGGCTTACTATCAGTGATGGAGCTTGATGGTGTTGGTTTATACAACAACCTGCAGGTTCCTGAGAAGTTCAAGCCAAAGAAGAAAGTGGACGTAATCGAGGAGGCCGATGCGGCTCCTGATAATAAGAAGGCGGCTGTGGAAGAGATCCCGGTCGACGATGAACAAGCGGCGGTGGATGATGAAGAAGAAGTTTCCGATGAGGAAACAGAGGAAGAGAGTAGTGGTGGTACGGATCTGCTGACGCAAGAGCAGATGCGACATGAGTTGGCTGTGGCTTTGAATGAATCAGGTCACAGGCGGATTGATGACCCGGTGCGTATGTATTTGACGCAGATGGGTGAGATCAGTTTGCTGACTCGCGACGAAGAGATTCGTTTGGCGAAGAAGATTGAAACGACTCGGATGATTTTCAGGCGAAAAGTGCTTGAGAATGATTATGCGATTAGCCAAGTGATTGAGATTCTGGAGATGGTTGATGAAGGCGAACTGCCTTTTGACCGTACGATGAAGATCTCGACGGCTGAGGAAGATGCGAAGAGCAAGATCGCTGCACGTATCCCGGTGAATCTGAAAACAATCAAGCGGTTACTGGATATGAATCGCAATGATTGGGACAAGATGGAAGAGGGCGGCGTGAAGAAGGCGGAAGCGGTTAAGATGATCAACCGTATCCGTGTGAGAAGACGTAAGATCGTGACGTTGATTGAAGAATTGTCATTGCGTACGTCGAAGGTTCAGCCGCTGCTTAAAAAGCTGCGTTCGATCTCAAATAAGATGAAAGATCTTGAGAAGCGAACGGATAATGCTGAGAAATTCCCAGATCGCTATGATCCAGAAGATGTGATGGTGATGCGTGAGGAATTGGTTGGCTTGCGATCATTAGTTCTGGAAGACTCGGATGAATTGGCGTCACGTGTGAAGGATGTTACGACTGTATTCGATGAATATGAGTCGGCGAAACGTGATTTGTCAGGTGGTAACTTAAGGTTGGTTGTGTCGATCGCGAAGAAGTATCGTAATCGCGGTTTGAGCTTCTTGGATATTATTCAGGAAGGCAATACGGGGTTGATGCGTGCGGTTGATAAGTATGAATATAAGCGTGGCTACAAGTTCTCGACGTACGCAACGTGGTGGATTCGTCAGGCGATTACGCGTGCGATTGCGGATCATGCAAGAACGATTCGTATTCCGGTGCACATGATTGAAACGATGAGCAAGCTGCGTAATATTGCGAAGAACTTGCTGCAGGATCTTGGGCGCGAGCCGACGATCGAAGAGATTGCGGAAGCAGCAAAGATGCCTGTGAGCGAGGCGCGTCGTGTGATGAAAATTTCACGTCACCCGATCAGTTTGGACCGGCCTGTTGGTGAGAGTGAAGATTCGTACTTCGGTGATTTCATTGAGGATGAATCGGCAACAAGCCCGACGGATAGCGCGACGAGCGAGATGCTGCGGAACCGAATTGAACAGGTTTTGAAGACGTTGACGTATCGTGAGCGTGAGATTATTAAGCTGCGGTATGGTATTGGTGACGGTTATACGTATACGTTGGAAGAGGTTGGCCGTATCTTCAAGGTGACGCGTGAACGTGTGCGTCAGGTTGAAGCGAAAGCCATCCGGAAATTACAGCACCCGGTTCGAGCAAGAAAACTGGCTGGTTTCCTTGACGGGACGAGTGAAGAAATCTTGAACTAATCAAGTATTAGACGATTAAAGATAATGAAAAAGCTGCCAAAAATGGCAGCTTTTTCTGTGAGGATTGTGTTTTGTGTTTGGAGACGTTGTGTGTTTTGCATAAACGTTGGTAGGAGAGAGAGGCTTATGCTGCATTTCGTAGTGGAGCGGATTGAGTGATATCGTTGAGGAGTGATTGGCGGTAGTTGTCGCTAGCGAGCCAAGATGGTCGTTGTAGGAGCTGCTTCCAGAGGAATGAGCGTGTCTGTGAGGTTTGAGATTCGAGGTTGGCAAGGTCGAAAATTTTTCGTCGTTGCTGGCAATTATGCCAAACGTTATAGCGATCGGAGATGGGGAGGTCGTCGATATATCGTTCGCAGACAGTGACGAATTCTTCGCCACGTTTGAGCGTGTAGGTTGAAGATTTGCTGAGTGGGTGTTCGCGTTTAGCGGTGAGGGTTTTCTTGAAGATATAGGGGAGGTGACCTTGATCAATACAGTAGCAGGCGAGATCGAATTCGTGTGCATAGTTGAGTGAGGAATCGAGGAGTTGTTGGCGTTTCTTCAGGAGTGAGGTGCGGAAGAAAGTGGCGGCTCCGCTGGTATAGCTTGTATCTTGGATTAGGAATGCGGCGAAGTCATCGGGCATGGTGGCAGTGAATTTGCCGAGATTATTGTCGTGATTGTCGATACGGCGGATGTTGCCTGTAAGCCATGCGATGTCGGGGTTCTTGGTGAATTTGTGTGCGATGTCTTGAAGAGTACCCGGGAGGTAGATGTCGTCTGAGGAGAGGATGGCGATGATGTCGCCTGTGGCTTTTTCGTAGGCTTTATTGATGGCTTGTGCGGCGTTGAGGTTCTGGTACGAGGCTGACCAGGTGATGTCATCTTTATAAAAATCGATGATGGTTTGCGATCCGTCAGTCGATCCACCGTCTATGACGAAGTATTCGAGGTTTTCATAGCCTTGATCGATAACCGAGCAGATGGAGCGTTCGAGGTATTGAGCTTGATTGAAGGATGGTGTGATAATGGTGATGCGTGGTTGATTGTCGTTGTGATTATTCATGGTTCGTTTCCCTCACATGAAACTACGCGATGTGATTGATAAGCAGAATTGATGGAATGAACTGAGCCTCTTTTGTTGTGATATGGTGTTGGTAGAAACAGGCCATATCGTTTGCGTCTTCACAGGTTATATCGGCGCAGGATGTGGGAGAGTTAACGTTGCAATCGAAATAATCGTTACAAACGTCAAGTTTTTTCAGGGTCACAATAATAAGGTGGATAGCAGTATTGTTATCGTGAGTGATCGATAGGGCAGAGGAGAATTTATCTGGACGTACGTAAGGGTGGGTTGGTTATTGGGACGTTACTAAGTGGTTTGTGGCAATGGTGAGAGAAGACGGCTCCAAATTTGCTGCGAGGCGAGCCACCATGGATGTGTGAGGATATGCTTCCATGGGCGGCCTGTCGTTTGGAGAAGTGCATACTGGCGATGGCGGTAACCTAAAAAGCGAGAGAGCTTTACACGATCCTTGAGTTGCAAGAGATGTGCGTGATGCTTTTCGATACGGAGATGATTTTCGATGAAGCCAATCTGGAGTGAACAGGTTTTAGATTGATCGTGGAGGCGATAAGTGGCGAGGTCGACATTGATTTTGTGAAGTGTTTGGCCTGCGGCGAGGAAACGGCACCAGAGATCGTAGTCGAATGCGAAGTTGTATGATTCGTCAAAGAGTCCGAGTTGATCGGTGAGTGATTTACGCCAAAAGATAGCGGGTTGAGGGATTTCAAGACGCTGGGATCTAATCAACGCATGGGCGAGTGTGTTGACGGGGGTTGTGTTGAGACGGCGAAGCGGCTTATCGTCAGCGTCGATTTCAACGCAATTACCAATGAGCCAATTGCAGGTTGAGTTTTCTATGAAATAGTTGGCGATTGAGAAGAGTGAACCGGGAAGGAATGTATCGTCAGAGTTGAGGTAACAGAGAATGTCGCCGTTAGCGCGACGTAAGCCTTTGTTGATCGCGTCGACTTGGCCGTTGTCGGATTCAATGATTGCGAAGTCGAGTTGATCTTGATATTTCTCGATGATGGCTGCAGACCCATCCGTTGAGCCGCCGTCGACGATGCCGTATTGAAGATTAGGGTAGTTCTGATCCAATACAGAACGGATGGTACGTTCAAGGAAAATAGCTTGATTAAATGATGGGGTGATGACCGTGATGCGCGGGAGGCTGTGGGTGCTCATGCTGCGCTCCTTGCGTGGGAAGATTTGGTTGCGGGGTTAACTTCGCGAAGCTGTGGTGAGGAGTGATGCGATTGGGTGTCGTTGGGGGTGACTTTACCCTGATATCTGAGCATGAGCCAAATTGACGCAATGGTGTAGATGAAATAAATAATGGATAGTGCGAATCCACGTGGGCCAAGACGCCAGCCGTCGAAATCACGAAGGCATATTTTAAGTTCGTTGAATGGCTCTATAAATCCGCGTGACAATGAGAAAGATTCGCCTCGAGTGACTTTGGCCTTCGCTTCAAGATGTGGGTATCGTACGAAGTGTTTGTGGCAAAGATCGCGATATGAATCGGACCAAAGGTGGATCATGTGGTTGAGTGGACGATGAGGGATGCGATAATTTTCGTAGTTTTCGCGTGGTTCCATGAGGCGGTTACAGAGCGGGAGTATGTTTGCACGCTTGCGGTTGGCGATTTTGGAGACGTGAGTTGATGTGCCCCAGACAGTGCCGGTAAGCATTCTGCGCTTGAAGTAGAAGCGGATCGGAATTTGAATAACACCAACTTGTGGGCTGGTTTCGATTGCATCGATGATATCTTCTGAAAGATCTGGAGGGATAATCTCGTCGGGATCAACAAAGAAAATCCAATCGTTTTTTGCGTGTTTAGCAGCTTCGACGCGCGTAGGTTCGGCGATAGGGTAGGGGTCTACCTCGAATTGGCGGTTTGCATATTTGTTCGCAACGACATTGGAGCCATCGGTCGATTGCATGTCGATAGTGATGATTTCATCGCACCAATGGAGTGCTTCGAGGCAGTTGGTGAGCAAATGCTTCTCGTTGCGGTAGATGATGATGGCTGTGATTGGATATTTTTTAGTGTTCATCATGTAAAGCCAATTATGCTGCGATAGTTTGTTGTTGTAATTGTTCGGTGATAAAAAGTGCGTCGCCGCCGCTAAGTTGATTGTTGTGATTGCGTGTTGCGAGGTTGTAGAGATTATGTAATTGATATCCAAGTGGACGAAGATATTGATCGAGGTCAGAGAAAAGAGCGGAGCCATCATAGAAGGGCATGAAGTTGATTTCTGTGAAAATGCATGAAATCTGCTTGTTTTTGAGGAGTTTTTCCGCGCCTTGGAGTGCGTGAAGCTCGTAGCCTTGAAGGTCAAGCTTGAGAATGTGGATGTGCTGGATATTGTGTTTTTTTGCGTAGTGATCGAGTGTGGTGATGGGGATGGTGCGAGATTCTTTGGGATTGATGACATCGTGATAAAACTGTCGACCGTTCTGATTGGAGTTTAGGACGGATGATGTCATGGGTGAATCGCCAATATTGAATGTGGTTGAGCCAACGGTGTTGCCGAGTGCAGTATGATTGATGGTGTGCGGAATACCTGAGAGATTGCCGCTGAGTTTGCCAGCAAGTTCCGTATTGGGCTCGAAGGCATGAATGTGTATGTTGGAGAAATTCTGTGCGTATTGCTTGGCAAAGATGCCGTCGTGGGCACCGCCGTCTACAAGTGTGATTGGCGTGTTGTGTGGGAGAAGGCTATCGATAGCGGATTGCCAATCGTGGGGAGATAAAACCGTCTCGTAGGGATGCCGACGCTGCTCAATTTTGTTAAGCATGGTCCAGTATTTTTGTTTGATCGTGTGGAACGACATATTCTTCTTAACCTATTAAGCGCTTAGTGAGCAGTAGGCTACTTTCCAGGATTTAGTGTTAAACGGGTCGCGGCGTAGGGCATTCAAAGCATGTTTGCAGGCAATGAGACGATTGCGGTTCTCGATAGCGTGATATGCCCAGTTGCGATAAATATCTGCAGGATTATGCTTCTGATTTAGGTCTGGACGAACTTGATACAGTGTTACTTGCTTATCAAGATTTCTACGCTTGTAAGCTTGGTTAAGGATGTCTGCGATTTGTGTCGTCATGGATTTATAGTTGCGAAAGCAGAATGAGTTCATGTGGCGGCGATAAGTAAAAAGCGCCTCTGGAAGATTTGCAAGTTTGCCCAATTCACTCAGGCGGATTTGCATATCTAGGTCTTCTACAAAGTTGTATTCTGGTGACCAGCCGTTGATTGCTTTAAGAGCATGGGTGCGGATCATCATTGTGGCTTGTGTAATAGCGGAGCCGTCGCCCTGGATGAGTGCCGATTCGATCGTTTCGTGGTTTAGTGGCGGTTTTTGCATGCCAGCGGGTGAACCATAGGGGTCAGAACGGATGAGGTAGGATCCGACTGCAACGTGATCGGGATTGGCTTTGAGGAAACCAATCTGCTTTTCGAAGCGTGTCGGATCACAGAGATCATCAGCGTCCATAAGTGCGATAAACTCTCCCTTAGCATGAGTTAGAGCATTGTTTCTTGAGCCGACAACACCTTGATTTTCCTGGGATAGAACAATGATACGTGGATCACATTTTTGGTAGCCATTGAGGATGGAGAGAGAATCATCGGTCGATCCATCGTTGATACAAATAAGCTCAAAATCAGAGCTTGTTTGATTGAGAATTGATTCGATGGCTTCAGTAAGATAGTCCTGCGCATTGTAAACGGGCATCAATACGGAGATTAAAGGACTGTGAGTTGTCGTGTTGTTTGTTAGGTATTGCGTCATTTGTTTAATCCGATTAACCCGTGAGTGACCATTTGAAAATGCGCCAGTTTTGCAGGCAAAATGGGTTGCGGGCAAGAGCGTGCATGGCATGTTTGCGTGCAACGGGAAGCTCACCATAGTGAAGTGCATAACGCGACCAGAGGGAAAGAATTTGGGCTTTGGTGGCGGGCTTCATCGTTTTGATTTCGTCACCTAATCGTTCCGCAGTATTATGATCGATGGGAAGATCGCGGCGATTGCGGGCATCGATCCATGCTTGAAAAGCACAACGAGCTTGCTCTATGCTTTTGTTCGATGATGTTGATTTCAGGTGTTGACGCCAGTAGTAGAGAACCTCTGGGAGGTTTGCGATTCTGCCTTTTTCAGCTAGTTTTAAAGCGAGATCGTAGTCGGTTGCGCATGGGCGTTCGCTATAACCGCCGATATCTCGGAAGGCATCAGTACGATACATCAGAGAGCTGTGTGCGATCGCACCGGCGTTGCCTTCAATATGTAAGCTGTCGATTTCTTCGTGTGTTTCGGGAAGCATTTTCATGCCAAGAGTATTACCTTCAGGATCAACACGGACGAACCATGAGCCGACGGCGACATGATCTGGGTTTTCGAGAAGAAAATTCACTTGTTTTTCAAGCCGAGTGTGATCCGAATAGTCGTCGGCATCCATAACAGCGGTAAATTGGCCGCGTGTTATTTCGAGTGCATGATTGCGAATGATAGAGCCATTGGAATGAGGCTTGTTGAGGATGATGATGCGGTCGTCTTGCTTGGCAAATTTTTCTGCGATGACAGGTGTATTGTCTGTTGAACCATCGTTAGCGATGATGAGTTCGAAGTCGGTGAATGTTTGTTTGAGTATACTTTGGATTGCTTCACTAATATATTGGTCATCATTCCATGTCGGGATAACGACGGTGACGAGTGGTGTGTGGTTATGTGATGGCATATGCATTTGTGATCCTTACTAGGCGGCCTTGTTTTCATGGACATATGCGTTGATGACTGAAACATTGTTGTGAGTGAGGGGGCCTAGATTGCGTGACCAGTTGTGTAGGGTTTGACCATTTTGAGAGAGCGGGTGTATGGCAAATGTTGGGCCGTCGACGATTGTGTCGAGGTCGGCGCGGGCTTGATCTTGCATACCTTGCCCAATTGAGAGGGAAAGTTTGTACGAACCTGGGACCAGGTTTTCTTCATGGATGGTGAGAGTGAAGACATTATCACGTTCGGGAGTGAGGGAGATATTGGGGGTAGAGAAGTTTGTGATTATGGTGCCGCCTGAGAGATCGTGAATGGAAGCACGGAAACGCTGATTAAAATGATGAGATTTCGCGTCGATGTGGATCTTGAATGAAAGTGGTTGTTTGTAGTAGAAGCCAGCATTGTGCTGCATACTGGGTTCAATTCGGGTTATGCGTGCATCGATGCCATGTTTGTCGTAATAGCGTTTATTGTTCTTTGTATCGCAACTTGATCGGTCGGAAGCGGTGGCGAGATATTGTTCAATGACATCTGCGGTATCACCCATCGCGCGAATTTGGCCATTGTCGAGCCAGATACAGCGGGTGCATAGAGATTGGACTGCTGAGAGATTGTGAGAGACGAAGAGCACGGTGCGATCTTCTTTGTATGCTTGCTGCATTTTACCGAGACATTTCTTTTGGAAGTCCATGTCGCCAACGGCGAGGACTTCATCGACGATAAGAATTTCGGGATCGAGGTGGGCTGCGACAGCGAAAGCGAGACGTACACGCATTCCTGAAGAGTAACGTTTAACTGGCGTATCGAGTGCTTCTGCAACACCAGAAAATTCGATGATTTCATCGAGTTTTCGTTTGACTTCTGAGCGGGTCATACCGAGGACGGTGCCGTTCAGAAAGATGTTTTCACGGCCGGTCAGTTCGGGATGAAACCCGGTGCCTACTTCGAGAAGTGATGCGACACGCCCTGCGATTTCGATGCGACCTTGCGTTGGGGCGGTGATGCGAGAGAGGATTTTCAGTAGTGTTGATTTTCCTGCACCGTTGTGGCCGATGATGCCGAGGCATTCGCCTGAAGCCAGGGAGAAATTGATGTTATCGAGAGCCCAGAATTGATTTTCTTTTTTGTTGGTCGTGTTTTTCTGTCTGTTACGAAAATTGATGAGGTTTGAGAAAGTGTCAACGAAGTTTTTGTGAATCGTTGATTGCTGCCCACGGTTGTAGAGCTTGCTGAGATTATTTACTTGGATGACCGGGTCACTCATTTGTAGTCCTTGAAACAACGGTGAGTTGTTTGATTAAACAATGTCAGCGAATTTTCTTTCGATGCGTGTGAAGACAAAGATGCCGAAGGAAAGCGTGGTTGCGGAAATACTGAGAGAAATAGCCCATGGTGTGAAGGAATAAGGATTGCCTTCGAGTATGGCGCGGAGCGTTGTGATCGGGCCGAACATCGGATTGAGGCTTGCGTAGGGGAGCCATTTGTCTGTGACGGGGAGGGCGTAGAGTACGGGTGTCACAAAGAAGAGTAGTTGAACCATAAAAGGGACAACCAGTCGAAAATCGCGGTAAACGACAGTAAGAGCTGCCAACGAGAGGCCGATTCCGAATGCCGCAATCAGTGTCGAGAGAACAATCAAGGGAATGAGGAGAAAATGGATGGAGATACTTTGAGTAGTGAATGTGAGGAATGCGATTGCAACGGATGATGCAACGAGGAAATCAAGGAGGGGAGCGCCAGCGGAACTGAGTGGGATAATCAGACGTGGGAAATAGACTTTGCGAAGCATTTCAGCATTGCTGACAAGGCTATTACTTGTAGCTGTGATGATGGCTGAGAAGAGGCTCCAGATGATCATTGCGGGGAAAACTTGCAGGAAGTAATCGGCGAGTGATCCGGAGGCGAGGCCAAGGAAATGGCCAAACACAACGGTGGCAACACCTGAGGTGGCGAGCGGTTGGAGTAACGCCCAAACAGCTCCGAGAAGCGTTTGTTTGTAACGGATCTGTATGTCACGAATCGACAGCGTCCAGCAAAGATCTCGATATTGCCACATCTCTGTGAAATCCCGAACGGATAGACGCTTGCGTGGCTGAATGACAATCGTTTGCGGCGGCTTAAATAGGTTGTCTGCGGTACTAATTTGTGACACTGCTTTTCCCTGTGGCTGCTGTGTTATCGGTTCAGAGATGCGCGGCATAGGTCGCGCAACCGTTACAGAAGTCACAGGGGTTATCGACGGTTAGTTGTGGGGACTTAATCGAAGTTATGATCGGACGAGGGGTTTTTACGTGAAATGAGAATTATTGGACGTACTTCCATTTGAGTGTATGAATGTAAAAGTTAACTAAATTGATTTTGTTAGTTTGAGTGTGAATGTTTGTAGTACTGGGAAGATCAGGCATGAGAAGGGTTTATAAGTGTGTATAAAAATGGGGGAAAAGTAAATGATCGAAACAAGGTATGCCGGAACTACTAAATCGGGTAACATTTAATTGCCTTCGTATTTAACCGTTTGCATATCATTATTTTGGATGGAACGACATTCGTCGGGTTTGGACGCGTACGGTTGATGGAGGGCAACGGATAGAATTTTTGAAAATCTGGGAAAAGAAAATGGCGAATTTTGAGTCTGACAAGGCTACAAGTCGCGGAGCTGCGTTACCAGAGGTGCGCACAGTCATCATTGCAGAGGATGAACATCTTCTGGCGAGGAGTCTGTGCGAGGAACTCACTGGGCTAGGTTACGAAGTTCTGGGCATGGCATCGAACGGTCGCAAGGTTATTGATCTTGCGCGCGAAAAACGACCGGACATTGCTCTATTGGATCTGCGCATGCCGGAGATGACAGGGCTTGAGGCGGCGAAGGTGCTATATGAAGAGATGGGTATACCGGTCATGATCGTGAGTGCATACAGTGATCGTGAGTATGTTGAAGCAGCGGGTGATTTGGGTGTGATCGGATACCTGTTGAAGCCGGTGAGTGCAGATACGCTTCGAGTATCGATGACGGTGGCTTGGCAGCGGTATCTTGAGAAACGCAAAGCTGAGCTTGAATGTGCATTGTTAGAAAAACGATTGGCAGATCGCAAGCTTATTGAGCGAGCGAAAGGCTTGATCATGCAAAATCTTGGGCTGAGCGAATCTGAAGCGATGCGGCGATTGCAAAAACAATCTCGAGATACCAGGCGTCCAATGGCGGAATTAGCGCAAGCGGTCATTGATGCTCAGGAGTTGATGGAAGGTGTTGCAACACCCCGAGAATAAAAATTTTGCATGATGTTGATAACGATTATGTTCGCGGGCACTCTTGTTTGCGAACTTTATTTGAATGGTGAACCCAATTGCGAGGCAAGTTCAGTTGCATGTACGGCGGCTTGAAGAGATGTGAATCCATTGTCTTCGGTCAGCAGGCGTTGATGGTTGGGGTTATGGATGAAAGTGATTTGATCGTCAAGAAGTGCGCGGACCATGTGGCCGTAAAGATCTGTCTTGGGCATCTGGACGTCACCGGTGATGCGATATCGGCCATCGATTAGGTAGTCACGATTATACGAATGAAATTCACGATCAGTTTGACTGTAGTTCTCAGTGATCTCGAAAGACTGAGGCTGCAAAATGGTTTGTACTTGCTCGAAGTCATGTTTACTGAGAATGCAATCGAGTTCGTATGATGTTGGGACCCATTCGAAAAGACGGATAGAACCACGTTCAAAAACGATACGCATCTCTTGTCGATCTAAACGATGGGGTTGTGTGAATCCGTGATAAAAATTGACAGGAATATAGTCGCGAACAATAGCGGTGCAATTGACTTGATCCATGATAGGGCGGCCATCATCGGTTAGTTGATTGGGTCGTGCGGTGTGCTGGGCGCTAGATATTTTGAAATCACCTAGCCAGTAGCGATAGAGATCGAAAAAATGCACGCCATGCTCAATAAAAATGCCGCCAGAGAGTTCAGGTTTCCAAAACCAATGAGTTGGGGGGAGTGGTTCGTCAGCTGCGTAATTTTCAAAAAAACCATGTAAAGGCTGGCCAAGGATATTCGAATCAATGAGCTGTTTGACCTTTTGTGATAGAGGGTCGTATCGCATGATGAGATTCGCGGCGAGAACACGTTTTTGTGAACGGGCAAGCTCAATCATGCATTGAGCTTCGTCGAGTGTCAGGGTCAATGGTTTCTCGCACAGCACATGTTTGCCATTATTCAAAGCTTGAATTGCGATATTGGTATGAGCAAAAGGTGGCGTTGCAATATGTACGAGATCAATTTCATCAGACTTGAGAAGTTGGTCTATATCTGTGTAGGCGGTGATTTGATGTTCGATCGCAGTTTTTGTACAGAGTGTTTGATCAAGATCAAATACGCCAACAATTTTAAGATTCGACATTTGCTTGTATTGATCGAGACAGAATCTACCAAAACCGCCGCAACCAATAAGCGCATAACGGATGGGGGGATTAGTCATATCATCTGACGTCATGGCGTTACACCCTTTGCAATACGGTCAGCATCGAGTGCAATCATCAGAGCAGCCAATGCATCATTGGCGTCAGCACGAAGTCGATGCCGACGGTGTTCAATGCGTTTGATAAAATCTTGCATCAAGTGTTGTGTTGCGTTGCTATAGAGTGTTTGCTTGTCGTGATCGCTAGACCATTTTAGATGTATTTCACAATCAATTCGTGTACTCCTGCCGTGATGATGCATGATATCGAGTGGCTCATCGAAGGTGCGAATTGTTTTGATTGTGGCTTTAGGGAAAAGTGCTTGCAATTGATCGATTTCGGAATTGGTCAGAATGCCGCGGATTTCGATTTGGGATGGTATCCAACCCCGTAAAATAATCTGTCCTCTCTCAAAGATGATGCGAGAATCTTGCATATCTAAAGGCACAGGTTGATTGAAGCCATGATAGAAATTTACCGTTGTTTGGTATCCATATCTCAGATCGCATGTTGCTTGATCTATCAGTGATTGTTCATTCGGATCATCGTTGAAGTGGCGTCGAAAACGAGAAGCTGAGAGTACTTGTGACTCACCAAGCCAATAACGCATTAAATCGAAAGCATGTACACCATGTTCAATAAAGATGCCGCCAGAAATTTCATTGTCCCAAAACCAGTGGTTGTCAGGTAATCCAGCATCACCCGCGCGGTTGATGTAATAGCCACGCAAAGGCATACCGAGAATTGATCGTCTAATCAACTGTTTGACAGGATGTGTTAGGGGGCCGAATCGCATCATTAGATTCACGCCCAAGACAAGATCTCGTTGATGAGCTGTTTGAATGATTTGGTGAGCGCTACCCAGATCTGTTGCGATTGGTTTTTCAAGTAGTACATGCTTCCCTGCATTGAGAGCTGCGATTGCATGTGAAGAACGCATGTTGGGTTGACTGGCGATGTAAATGATCTGTATACGAGGGTCGTCAAGCAAGTCTTTCAAATCATTGCAGGCAGTCATGCTCAGGGGGCTTGTGATATGTTTGACTTTTTCTGGAGCAGTGGACCATGCTGAAATTGGTCTAAGGTGCTCATGTTTGACAAAGTTCTGCATTGTAAAGGCCGCAGTATTGCCATCACCAATCAAGCCAATACCGAAAGTTTCAGGCTGTGTTGAAGTGATCCGAGCTGCAAGTAACTCATAATATAGATGTAGCTCCAATACAGATAGAAGGTACGCTAATGAGGATTCAGCGCCTTGGTTTTTATTCGGCCCGCTTGCTTCAAGCCCATCTTGGCAACCTCCAGTATCCGGGTGATAGAGTGGTATGCCAGTATCATTTCTACCAGTGAACCATGAAAAACAATTCCAGGCATATTTTGCCCATTTACTGTCTTTTGTCATGGCAGCGGCTGTGAGGCAGCCATGTATCATGGCATAAGCTTCTAGAGGCTGCTGATCAAACATTGCTTTTGTGTGACCTTTTTGAAGCCAGCCATCATTCCCAATAATCGATAAATGCCCATCGTCAGCCAGCTGTACTTCATATAGCCATTCAAGTGAAGTTAGTGCTGCTTCGACCATATCATCTCGACGCATGTCTTTGCCGCAAATTAAAAGTGCATGCGGGAGTTTGGCGTTGTCATAGGTCACGGTATTTTCCCACCATGGCCAATCTTGTGTTGCGTTCTCTTTGTAGCGATCGAACAAACGATTTGCGATCACATCTCTAAGTTCACGGATCTCTTTGTGATCAGGATTGTAGCTTAGGTATTCCTGTAGCCCGATCAGGGAAAAGGTCTGTGAGCGTATGAATTTGAAATGTGATGCAGCTTGGTAGCTTTTAAATAGAAGCTGCTCCGCCAATTCACGAATGATATCATTGGGTGCATGATGCACCGTCAGGCCGAGCGCCCAGATTGTGCGGCCTTGCGAATCAGTCGAGCCAATGTCCTCTAGCCAATGGCGATCATATCCCATGAAATTACGAAATGCATGCGTGTCTTCGTTGTATGCGTAGGCTAAAAAAGTTAGATATCGCTGCAATGGAACAATTCGCTCGTCGTAGCCACGAAGCCTCGCATGAAGCACTGCTGCGATCAGTGCTCTGGCATTATCATCAATGCAATAGCCGTGATTGGGGTCTGGAGCCGCATAAACCGCGTGTTGAAAGATGCCCGTATCATCAGTTAATTGATAGAGCTGTCTCAAATCGATATCTGGCAGGCGAGCGATACCTGCAGGCAGCCCCTCCGGTAATGTGGAGGATTGCTGCTTGTTGATATTGGCATCGGTTGAGCTTGTCTGCTGCTTGGGCATGGAGTGATCTCCGGTGTGTCGGCTAGTAATGAATCGACCTGAAGTTGGCGTAGCCTGCATTTTCCCGTCACTGGTTTTAGTGTACGTGCTAAAATGGAGGTGATCGACAAGGGTTTAGCCGATAATTCTCATATCTGAGGGGTTATTGACGCGAGTTCACCAATCGTGATGTCAAATGATCGTTGTGTAAGAAGAAGCTTGCTGATTGGGGCAGATTCGTGGAAAATGTGCCCATATATGCATTGGCCGCATCGTGGGATGATTGGGTGAGTTTCGACTCCTTTGTGGTGTATGCTCCGTGCGTATCTGTATATTTGCAGTTTGCATGAAGTGGCGTATCGCTTCTGACCAGACATGAAGTCAACATTATTGAGCAGGACGCTCGAATGGGCCAGAGCATGAAATCCGAATCGGATGAACAATTAAAGACTAAGAAAAAATTAACCAAGAGAGCAATTTCCAGTGATGACCTCGCGGGCTCACTGAAAGGCCTTGGTGCTTTGCTGCGCCCCAATACCAAGCAGATCACTTTTATGTTGATGCTGTTGATGATCCTGACTGGGGTTTCGCTTGTCCCCGAAATGCTGGGCAAGTTTTTGATCGATGAAGTTTTGAATGGCCGAAAGATTGTGTTTCTTTGGTTCGTTATCGGGGGGTACATCGTCTACTTCGGCTTGCGCAACATACTGTATTTTTACAGCAAGTTTGCAGCCGTGAATGTTGGTGAGCATGTCGCATTCTCGCTCCGTAAGCAGTTGTTTGAGCAACTGCAACGAAAAAATCTCCGCTACTACCGTAAGCATAGCCCCGGCAAAGTCTCCAGCCGCGTCATGAACGACAGCTTCATGATTCAATCATTCATACAAGACGATCTACCAACACTGCTCCAGTCGCTATTGCTTTTCTTAGCACTGATCGCAGTGCTTTATGCGATCAACTGGAAACTCGCCATTGTCGCCACCGCAGTACTTCCACTTCATGTTCTCGCCGCAACATGGTTTAAACGCCCCATCAAAGCTGCAAGCAGTGAAGCTCAAGAGCATCTTGCGGATGCGCAAAGCAGCCTGATTGAAAAACTGTTTGCTGCTGAAGTCGTTAAAGGTTTTACTGGCGAAAGCCGAGAGAATCTCGCCTTCGCAAAAGCAATTGATCGCACCCGCAAAAGCCAGATCCGCAGCAAAAAGTTTCATGTCCGTCAAAAGGTGGTCGGTGATTTGCTCATCGGGCTTGGCACAATTTCGCTCATCGGCTTCGGTGCTTACCAAGTCTACGGCAACGTCATGACCACAGGTGTTTTTGTGATGTACTTTGGGTATGTTCTGAAACTCTACCCCAATGTCATGGAACTTATGAGCGGGTTTGCGAAGCTCACACGTGTCTCCGCCAGCATTGATCGCGTCTTTGAAGTACTTGATTCTCAAGAATCTGAAACCGATGTAGTCAGCCCGATCAAAAAGCCAATTCGCGGCGACATCGCTTTCCGTGATGTCGCGGTTTCTTTCGATGATCGCGAACCTCTCATTAATAGTTTTCATCTGGAAATCGAGTCGGGCACCGTTTGTGCTTTCACGGGCCCCTCAGGTTCAGGTAAAAGTACTCTTGCGAAACTCCTGCTCCGATTTGTTGATACCACCAAAGGCATGCTTACGATCGATGGCGTCGATATCAAGGACTACGATTTGCAACATCTTCGTGAGAGCGTCGGGATTGCCTTCCAGGATTGCCTTCTCTTTGAAAGCACGATCCTCGAGAATCTCCATTATGCCAACCCGGAAGCAACCATTGATGAAATCATCGATGTTGCCAAGAAAACAGGTGCGCATGAAATCATCTCAGCACTTCCTCATGGGTACGGCACAGATATCGGTGGTAACGATGGTATTAGCCTCTCACGCGGCGAGATGCAACGCATCGCGCTCGCCCGCGCAATGCTAAAAAATCCACGTATTCTTATCTTGGATGAAGCAACTTCTTCCGTTGATTCCGATAGCGAAGCAGCGATTATCCCTGCTGTTCTTAAAGCCATGAAGGGCAGAACCGTCATCATGATCACCTCTAACCGTGAGTTACTCTCTCATGCTGACATGGTCGCAGAACTCGCAGATAAAGCAGTTAATATCTACAACAAGCAGCAAGTAAACGAACGTTACGGCGACGGAGTGGCCGGCCGGATAGGAAAGAGTATGAATACGATGATGAACTGGGCAATCGCCACTATCCTGATTGGTGTGATGAGCTTTAATGCCAACACAATCTACGCACAAGAAGCAAAGCCTGCTTCCAAACCTGTGCCCGCTGTAAAGGCCGTTGAACAGAAAAAAGCTGATCTTAAACCCGCGCCGGTCGCGAAACCAGCTGAAAAAAAAACAGCTCCATCCGCAGCCAAACCTGTTCCCGCAAGGCCTGTAAGTAAGCCGGTGATCGACAAGAAACGTGTAGCAAATGCCACACCCAAATCAGTTAAAATCGATCATAAACCTAAAGCTGTGGTTAGTTCACAATCAAAAAGTAAAAAGATTTACAAGGGTATCGGCGATTTCTTTCCCATGTCCGGCGTTAACAAGCTCGAACTTGATGAACTCATCGACATCGCGACCAGCAACGCTAAATCACAAAAAGGCTATGTCGTAGCCAGTGATTGGCTCTCCCAAACACTTCCTGCCGCGCCATCAGGTCTTAATGATGAAATCGTACTCGCTCGTGAAGAAAAAGACGGCGTGCATCTTTTACATGTCGGCTACAAAACCTATCGTAGCCAAGCGCCTCACGTTTACATATATGCACAGACACTAGGCTCAATCCCAGATATTGCGAAGAAAGAGCGTGACGACTTCGTAAAAAGCATTCGAGATGCAAAGCAAAAACTTGATGACAATACCAAGAATCTAAAAGTTCGAGATCTTGCAAGTGAACTGATTACACTCAGCTATATTGATGCGGATCGTGCTGTCGCGCTGCTAAAGGGTTTTGGCTTTCAATGCATTGATTTCAAAATTGAAAGTCTTGGGAATGCAACCAAATACAGGAAAATTACACCAAGCGGGAGTGTTGATGTAAAAAAATTGCCCGCCATTGTATTGACGCCAACCCCCGACTTTGTAGATCTTGTTGGCGGCACCAAATCCGGCCCCGCTTCGTTTGGTATGACACAAGCCCCAACGACAGCCTCAGAACTTAAGAACTACACGAATGCTGCTCGTACGATGGATTTGCTCGTACTATACAATCCCGCAAAACCAGAGCAATTTTCTGATGTTCTAGATCGTATTCGAAACACCATCGACTTGCCCGCACAACAGATTTATATTGAAGCCATGGTTTTAGAAATTTCTGAAACAGGACTTCAAAAACTAGGAGTTCAGTGGACAGTAGATGGTGACGCATTTGGCGGTGAGCTTGAACGTATACAAGAAGTTATTTTTGGACGGCTGCCCAATTTCCAAGCAGCAAATGATGAATCGAAAATGCTTGATATTTCCGTTGAAGGTCTCAATGGCAAATGGAGAGCTCAACTTCAAGCGCTTGTTCGCGATGGTAACGCCGAAATTCTTTCACGCCCCAGTGTTTTAACACTCGACACACGACAAGCATCGATTCGCGTTGGCGAAGAACTACCCGTAGCGACCAGTTATAAGGGTAGCAGCACTTCTGAGGTTGTATTGAATTTTAAATATATACCCGTTGGTATTCTTTTAAATGTGCGACCTCGCGTTGCTTCAAATGCTGAAGAAGTTAGCATGCAAATCGATGGAATCGTCTCGAACGAAGTCGTTGGTGAAGAACTGGTCATCCGTGATCGTGATCAAAACGTTCTCGCTCAAGCTCCACGCATCTCTGTTCGCCGTGTACAAACACATACGCGTATTGCGAATAATACCCCCTTCATTATCGGTGGTCTTGTCAGCCGTGATCAAAACAGTCAAATCGACAAAGTTCCATTCCTCGGCGACATACCATTGATTGGTAATCTCTTTCGCAGCACCGACAAGCAAAAGAAACGCCGTGAAGTCATCATCGTGATCACTCCGTACATCCTGCCGAACAACCGCGTGGTTGGCCGCAATCTGCCTAAGGACGAAGACGCTTTCGATAGCTTCGATCATCAACTGTTCCGCGATGCTTATCGAATCCGAGCCGAAGATGTTTTCGATCTCGGTTTCCTGCTGAAGAACGAAAAGTTGCAAGAGTATAAGCGCCTGGCGAATATGGCTGTCGAACGAGATTTTCGTCTTGCCGCCAGCTATCCATTCGATCGTTTTGTCGGTGAGCGTTTCCCCGGCGAGCCTATCCTCGTTTACCGTCAAATGTATGAAGTCATCAAACGTCTCAAGCTTGATGAAAAAATCAACGAGGAACGTATTATCTTCTTCGAACCCGATGAAGATGCAATCGCTGAGTTCGATGTGTCTTTCCTTTGGACTTATGCCAAAGATTTCGCCGACGAAGTATACGCTGATTCAGATGATAAGCCTAAGAAAGATACTGATCTAATCTTTGATGCACTCAAGGAGCGTGTCATTGCCATCACATACACACTTCAGCCTGACGGTGCAGTTGACGATATTCTGAATCAACCTGTTCCCGATATCCGCATTCTCGATTGCCCTGATCGCCACACATGGGATGAATTGCTTTGGAAAATGAATCAGGTCAACGAAGAGGGTAAGCAGCAATACACGATACTCATCCAAAATCAGAAAGATCTTGCACGCCTTAAGCGGGCAATTCTGCTCAAACAAGTTGTCCGTCTTAACGGCGGCCACGACATGCTTACGCTTTCCAAATTCGCTATCGGCCGCCAACTCCTCATGCCTGGCATCAAAACAGACAAAGTTTATCTCATTGACGAGGAAGCCGCCAAATACTTCTTCTTTACTGAGCAATACTATCCAGCTCTTAAGAAGGAACTTATGAGAGACCTCCGAGCGCTTCGCGCAGCTCTGCAGGTTCCCAACGTCTCACGTTATCTTGATGTTCCGCTCCCATCGATTAATCAATCACTCCCTGTGATCGACCTAGCTCCGAATATTGAAGATTAAATTCAACCCCAACATGAAAAAGGACGCTGGAAACAGCGTCCTTTTTCATGTTAATGGTATGCACTCAACGTTTCCGCCTCGATTTCAACCGGTCTAAATGGTATTTTGTGTTCCCTAAGCGATTGATAGACGCGTTCAATATGTTCATGGCTTGATGTCTCAATTTTACACTGCACATGCACCGCAGACACGTCTGGCCCAGCAAACGTTCTATCATGCGTAATATCTTTAATGCTTGCCCCAGCTTTCGCAATGACTTTTGCAAACTCAGCTAATCCGCCAGGCCGATCACTGATCCGTGCAGTAAACCGGATAATACGTCCATCTGCAGCCAAACCCACCTCAATAATGCGGCTCAAAATCGATGGATCAATATTCCCCCCACATAACGCCAACACAACCTTCTTTCCTTCTAGCTCAGGCAACTTCCCCGCAATACATGCTGCCAACGATGCCGCGCCCGAACCTTCTACCACACTCTTTTCGCGCTCTACTAAGCGTAAGATAGCCAAAGCGATTTCCGATTCCGTGACTGTGACAACCTTATCAATCAAATCACGTGCCAATTCAAACGCATTGTCGCCAACCGTGTGCACTGCCAACCCGTCAGCTAGAGTCGGCTTAGCCGCAATTTTCACAGGCTTGCCCGCATTGAGTGCGTCCATGTAGCAGCATGCATTTATCGGCTCCACACCGATCACCTTCACCTCAGGACGCTGGCTTTTTATCGCAAGTGCGGTGCCTGCAATTAACCCCGCTCCGCCAATTGGTATCACAACGGCATCAACATCAGGCACTTGCTCAAGTATCTCAAGCCCCATTGTTCCTTGTCCAGCAATTATTGGCGGATCGTCAAACCCATGCACATACTGGCGTCCCTCCGCTTCACCTATCTCATGGGCTTGCTGAACAGCTTCACCAAATGAAGTGCCATGTAATATGACCTCTGCATCAAAACTTCTGCACGTCGATATTTTAATCATCGGCGCAAACGTTGGCATCACCACTTTCACATCCACACCTAATCGTTGTCCATGGTAGGCTAATGCTAATGCATGATTCCCCGCCGATGCGGCTATCACACCACGCCGCTTTTGCTCGTCAGACAGCAAGGCTAATGCATTACTCGCACCTCGCTCTTTAAAGCTGCCTGTGCGTTGTAAAAATTCCAATTTGCACCATGTATCGAACCCCGTGTACTCAGCAAGTTGAGACGATCTTTGGCAAGGTGTCTCCAGCACGGTACCTCTAATCCGTTCCTTTGCATCAAGCACATCCTGAATCGTTATTTTCACAGTCATGCATCAACTCCAATATCACGGTCATCCATAAAATTCTGACACGTAATACTAGCACCTCTGCCCCGTTTATTATGCCAATACAGAGTAATGATTACAGCAAATACTTCGACCCATGCACATTTAACCTAAGATATGTCCCTTTCCAATCCCATAATAACTGCTAGATAGCACGCATTGCTCCTGGCCCAAGCAACGTTTCGAAGAAGCACGCTCTTTCGCTAGTAGCCATGTCAAAATCTTTGTATGCCTTTTTCCACGCCTTCATTAGTCGATCACGATCACGTTTTTCCACTAATGCCCACACACTTCCACCGAAGCCAGCACCAAAGGCTGACGCCGCGACTGCCCCCAAATTTCGTGCACTTTTGGCTAACTCAATGGTATGCATCACTTGATTGCCAAGTAATTTCTCTGCAGAATTCTGTGACTGATCAATTAAGTCACCAACTACATCGTAGTGATTAGACTTTAATTCTTTCATAACAGCCGGAATAATCTGATCATTTTCACGAATAAAATGAGCCAAACGATTTTTTAACTCTTTACAATCTAACTCACCACTGTATTCGATGAATAGATTGTTTATAGTCATATCAAAGCTGTCTGATCTCACGATTTCTGTGAGCGTTTTAGCATGGCTACCGGTTTGATTATTCCACATCTCGACGAGCTCTTTTGCGAGCATCGCTGCTTTGTTGTAATCAGCCATCGCGGCCCCAGTTTTATGCGCGTCCACACCACTCACACCAATGATAAAAGCATATTTTTTATCAATCTCAATCATTTGCTCAAAACGAATTGGCGAGAAACCAAAAGTTTTTAATTTTCCTGCATCACTAAGCAATATCGCTGTGTGATCTTGAGATCCACCCAATGTCCCCACCCCGCGATTCCCCTCTAATTCTCGAAAATCAGTACCATTTTCTATACACCCCAAGTACTCAGCAAGCGATAGCTCGTCACTAATCTGTTCACGATAGATCGATCGTTTTTTTAATCCATTGGCCGCATCCATGACTAGCCACATGCCAACAATCACCGCACTCGAACTACTCATCCCCGCCGCCATCGGCAGATCTGAACCAATGATAAGATCAAACCCGTGTAAACTGCCAAAGTTTTGATGAACCCGTTTGACCGCCGTCATCAGATAATTCATCCAATCACCTTGTCGGGGTTCGATCTCACCTTTTATCTCAAATGTTCGTTCCTCCCCTCGGTCAATCCTTGCAACCCTAACGCAATGATCTTTCCTCGCTGCGGCCACCATACATATTCCCCGTTCAATTGCCCCTAGCATACTTCTTCCACCGCAGTAATCTGTATGTTTTCCTAAAAATTCTAACCGTCCCGGAAGCCAAAACCCCATAGCTTCTTCTATCGGCCTGCCCATCTTATCGACTAACCACGCGCTGCATTGATCAAATAATCTTTCCTTGTTGTGTGCTTCGCACTCACTCATTCCACTTGCAATTAAATTTTCTGCGCAAGTCGCACCAAATTTAGAAGAGCAGGGCATGTCACTCAAAGCTTAACCTCCATGTCTCCAATCCGTGCGGCCACTGACGCAATGTCGTCTTGGCATGATAGATCCAATACAGGTTCCTTGCATGCCATGACCGTATACTGTGCGCCAAGTTCATCGATGTCATAATTTACCGCGTCCGTTAGCTCGTACTCGCCACGTTTCGACAATTCAATATTACGGCAAGCTTCAAAAATGGACTTCGTAAACCGCCAGCAATTCATTGACAACAATGCATGCTTCCCGAATTTAGCCATTACCGCCTCACACGGCTTCTCATGAATCGTAATCATCTCCCCCTTCTCGCTATGTTCTACAATGGCATACCCCATCAGCCGATCCGCAGCGACATTACTCTCATCGATCATGACCTGCTTATCAAATCCAACCAGCCCTGCATCATTCCCATGATGCAGTTTCTCAAACGCGGCACATGGATAGTAGTTGTCCGAGTTCATGACAATAAAAGAATCATTCCCAGCAAAAGATTCTGCTGCAGCTACAGCATCAGCCGTCCCCTTCGGATCCTTCTGTATT
The DNA here is from genome assembly GCF_007747445.1 of Poriferisphaera corsica. NCBI lineage: Bacteria > Pseudomonadati > Planctomycetota > Phycisphaerae > Phycisphaerales > Phycisphaeraceae > Poriferisphaera > Poriferisphaera corsica. The sequence goes on along the minus strand of NZ_CP036425.1, from coordinate 2,876,197 downwards.
GCATACGAGACGCGTATTCGGCTTAACCCCGCTTCATGATCATAATAATCACGAATAGAATGATGCTCCTCACCAATGATCAAGCACACATCCGTAAATCCAACTTCCGCTAAATTATGTATGACGTAATCCAGAAAAGGTCGTTTGATCGGTATTAACGCTTTAATCCCTTTCGCGGCAACAGATGCCTGTTTATCCGAAATACCACCGCCTTCCGCAGCTTTGCGCATACGTGTACCCAGTCCCCGAGCCATGATGACAGCCTTAGTCGTTTTTTTCATATCCACACCATCGAGGTAAAATAATTAATAAATCATCAACAAGTATATTGTGACTTGCTAATACGTGTTGGGTAATTTTTATCACCCGTATACAACGCAAATGCTTCCATCGCAGAATATTCTGGCAGCCCTAATTCATTATAAAGTTCAGCCGTTTCCGCATTGCGTTCTTCTGCTCGTTGCCAAAATTCACGTGAATCATTTCCCGGATAGACTGCCGAGTCTTTTTGCGATTCATGCTTGAAAATAGCCTGCCTTTTACGCTCGACATCTAGCGGTGACAAAGGTATGCACATATCAATACTCTCTGGCTCCCACTCATGCCATGCGCCTCGATACATCAAAAATTGGCACGCTTGATACCACGCATCATCCTTCACACACTCCACTGCTTCAAATATCGCATCCAAACACACGCGATGCGTTCCATGCGGGTCAGCTAAATCACCTGCCGCATATATTTGATGAGGTTTAATTTTCCTCAAAAAACTAACAACAGTTTCAATGTCATCCTCACCTAAAGGTTTCTTGTCAACCTTCCCTGTTTCATAGAAAGGCATATCTAAAAAATGAACTCGTTCAGAGGGTACACCACAATATCGGCATCCTGCTCTTGCTTCTGATCGCCTAATTAACCCTTTAATTTGCCTGATTTCATTAGAGTCACTTTCTCCAATCCCCTTGTTTCTCAAATACTGCTCCACATGCGCTTCAATACTTCGCGCTTTTTCGTTGTCAATTCCAAAGAGTTGATTGAAGTCATGCGCAAAATCCGCAAACTTAAGTGCATCATCATCAAACACCGCAATATTACCTGATGTCTGATACGCTACATGTACATCATGACCCTGATCGTTTAAACGAATCAGCGTTCCGCCCATCGAGATTACATCGTCATCTGGGTGAGGGCTAAACACGATTACTCGCTTTGGAAACACCTCATCATTCGGCCACTTTCTATCGCCCGGCTGTTTTAACTCGTCAGGCTTCCCGCCCGGCCAGCCCGTAATCGTCCCCTGCATGTGCCTGAATACCTTCAAATTAATATTGAACGCTGGCCCATGCTCTGCAATCAAACTCTGCAAATGATTCTTGTTGTAATCCAAATCCGTTAATTTCAATAACGGCTTGCCGAGTCGTTGTGCTAACCAAATCGTCGCCTTGATAATCCTGTTTTTGTCCCACGTATACGTCGGATCCACCAGCCAAGGCCGATCAAACCGCGTTAAATGCCCCGCCGCTGCACGATCAACATAAACCACTGCATTCTCATGTCCCTGCAAGAACGATGCCGCCACTTCACTCGTCACCTTGCCCTCAATCGCCCTCTTAATAACCGATGCTTTCGCAACACCATATGCCATCATGATCACTCGCTTCGCGTTCATGATCGTTCCTACCCCCATCGTGATTGCTCGGTGTGGCACATTTTCTAATCTGAAAAAATCACCCGACGCGTCCTGTCGTGTAATCTCATCCAGCCAAATCATGCGCGTCAAACTCTCCTCACCCGATCCCGGCTCATTAAACCCAATATGACCCGTTCGCCCAATCCCGAGTATCTGCAAATCCAATCCACCATACCCAGCAATCTTTCTCTCATATGCTGCGCAAAACCCCGCGACCTCTCGCGCCTCCAGTGTCCCGTCCGGTACGTGAACCGACTCGCGATCGATATCCACATGATCAAACAACTGCTCATTCATGTACCGCACATAACTCTGCAGATGATCCACCGGCATCGGATAATATTCATCCAGATTGAATGTCACCACATTCTTAAACGATAGCCCCTCCTCTCGGTGCATCCTGATCAGCTCCCGATAAACACCCTTCGGAGTTGACCCCGTTGCCAGTCCCAACACCGCTTTTTCACCCGCTGCTGCCTTCTCACGTATCAGAGCCGCAATCTCTGCAGCAACCTCGCAGCTGACGGCTGCCGAATTGTCCCTCACCACCGTCGCAATCTTTTCTCGCGACATCCTCGGATCAAATCGGAAACTATTCATCATCTGTCTACCCTTATGCAATTCAATACAGATTGAAAACTACAGAATGATAATTATTATCAAAAGCAATAATAAATGTCAACCGGGTATTCCGTTAAAAAACCATTAATTATGACGCCGAATACCATTGAATTATTTATTATGAACGATATAAATAATAATTAAGGTCGGTAAAGAATCGGCCAAATCCTTGACCAGTGAGCCATAAATCATGCGTATCAACGCCAGACAGCAGCAAATACTCCAGCACCTCTGGCGCGAAGGCGGTCTCAGCCGCTGGGAATTGCATAAACGCACCGGTCTCACCCCAAACGGTGTCGGGCAAATCGTCTCCGACCTCATCGATCAAGGCATTATCTCAGAAGGCACTCCCCAGCCCGTCCGTGCAGGACGCCCACGCATCCCTCTGGAAATCGACACCCATCAACGCCATATTGCCTGTGTCGCACTCCGTCGTGGCCAAGTCTCAGTCTGTCGGCTAAATCTCAAAGGCCAGCTCATCGGCAAACTCACCGTCCAAAAAGTCCAATCCTCCGATCAAGTCATCCCTACCGCCTGCCAGCTTCTCACATCCGTCATTGATGCCACAACCCTCTTCGTCTCCGTCAATGTCACCGGCCTCATCGACCCCGAAGCGCAAACCATCCTCTTCTCCTCCGCCGTACAGGGCAGGGGCACCATTTCACTCACCCCCATCACACAAGCCGCTGGCAATCTCCCCGTTCTTTTCGACAACGACATGCACGCCCTCGCTGCACGTTGGGTGCTCACACATCAAGCCGAACTCGACCAGGATCTCCTCCTCGTCTCAATCAACGATGGCGCCATCGGCTCCGCCATGCTTGTTGACGGTAAACCAAATCGCGGCTGCGTCCTTTCCGCCAACGAACTCGGACACACACGCCTCCCCGTTGACACCGAACAATGTTACTGTGGCCACAAAGGCTGCCTCGAACGCATCGTATCAACCACTTACCTCCATCAACTCAACCCCTCACAATCCGTTGCAACACTTCTTGAGCAAGCCGCCATTTTTGAAAACGACAACCCCGCACTTGAGACCGTCATCGATCACCTTGCCATGTCTCTTTCAAACGCGGTCAACTTCATTCGCCCGAATCGTCTCATTCTTGTCAGCGAACTCACGCGATACCCCAACTTCACCGACACGCTGCTCCGAAAACTTCGAGGCTCGGTTCTTATGAATATCGTCGATCGTTTTAAAATTGACCTTTGGGATCAGCCCGCTGCACGCAACGCCGAAACCGCAGGTTGGCTCGGCCTAACCCGTCTCTATTGCAATGACTGGGGCGGTATCGTCACCCATCAAAACCATACCGTTTTATCTTGACCCACATCAAATAAATCAAGTTGCATGAGTACATGTCGGGCCATCAATGCCATAAATAAAAGCATGGTCACTTCGGAAGCGATCTTTATCGTAGCGACCGACAGGTCCACTTGGCAGATGTTTCACAGAACGCTTTAGAACAACTAAAAAAGCAGCTCCAGAGAGCTGCTTTTCTTCTATGCATGCAGTTGCCTGCAGTATGCTTCTTGTTATACCCAAACCGTCATAAATACCGCGTCTTCATTCGTCTTCCCGACCAGCTTGCCGACACACGATGTCGAAAATTTCACTTCATAATCTGGATGTTCATCCAGCCAAACATTGATCTGCTCATCCAGGTGATGAATCGCATCTTGTCTTAGCTTCGCAAAGAACGTCTTGCAGTGCGTTGCACCCGTCCCATCCGCATTCGTTTGCCGCGACCAATTCTCCTTATGCACCTGATCCGACTGGAACGTGCGGATCTTATTCGACCCCACAACATTCCCACTGATCACCGGTGCCGCCTCCTCTGCAGGCGTGTCTTCAACATCGATCGGTGTTAAATCATCACCACCCAATGCTTCTGCTGGAATAGGGATTGCCCCTGCTAATAAATCATCATCCGATGCATGGATATCCAATTGATCTTGATCCGACATCATGTTGCTCCTCTGGACAGAACTGAACGAAAAATGTGCTTGGCTAAAAAATACAGATTAAAAGTTTCAGATTTGATTCACGTGAGCAATATAAAATTTTTCATTCTCAACAATAAACGTAATAGTTTCGATGATATGCTCTGAAATTACATGATCAGCTGAACGCAAATAAAGACCACTGATTTACTTACACTTTAATCACTATACCTAACAGATACAAGATAAAATTATCTCAATCCTTCCAGATGACTCCTTCTCGATTTGAGATTTTTCATCGCCATCACCCCTCTTTAAATACAACGCCCCAGATCTCCCCTTTAATGCATCGTATTTCAGCAATCCCCTCAAATTTCTCAAAATCGATCCGCGTCACAATTCGGCCCTCTCCCCACTCCTCCACCTCATGTACGCCCTTATCCACTTGTCGCACTTCACCTCGCCCACCACTAATTTCCCCCTCATAAGACAGATATCGCGCTCGGTGATCAAAATTCCTCACCATGGCATATTCTTTCCCCATTTCCCACGCATCGCTGCCCACATCAATCCGCCACGTCCACAGCCTTTTCTCCTCATCACCATCATAAACAACCCCCGGCTCGCCCAGCAGCCAATCAAAATGCCCCTCTCCGTACCCCTCATGCCTCAACAAAACGCTCGGCAACATTTCCATCATCGTTTCCTTCTTCACTGCTCCCCACGCCATTTCGCCACCCTCCATCCCTCATTACACCCCAATCATATCGTGGAAACTCCCATCCTTTCGTCCAAACTCTACCCACTTTCTCAGAATTTCTTATCATGGTATCAGTTCTCCCACCACGGAAGGAATAACCCATGACCGCGATCCATAAATTGTCCCCCATCTTCGTCCTCCTCCTCACCCTCTCAATCCTCGGCTGCTCACTTCCCCCAAACAACTACGAGATGCGAAACGAAGCCCGCCTTGCCGCATACCACGGCGAACTCGAGCAAGCACGCGACCTCTATGCCGCTGCTGCAGAAAACGAACCCAACGACGCGCTCGCCCAATACGAGCTCGGCAAAATCAACCTCAAACTCGGCAAACCCGAACAAGCTCAATTCGCTTTCGAAAAAGCCTACACCATCAAACGTGAAGACAAAGAACTCGCACCCAAAATCCTCGACGGCATTGCCGAGTCTCTCTTTCAGCAAGACCGCATCGAAAACCTCACCGCTTTCCTTGCTCGCCAAGCCGACTACTACGGCAAGCCTCGCGACTACATCCGCCAAGCCAAATACCTCACCAAGTCCGGCGCCGTCGATGAAGCCATCATCGCCTACAAAAAAGCAGCACACTTCGCACCTGCCGAAGACCCAACCCCATACCTCGCCATCGCTGATTTTTACGAGTCACTCAACGATGTCGAAAACACAATCACATCACTCCGCTACGCCTACTACATCAACCCCAAACACTTCGGCCTCGCCGACAAGCTCCGTTCCTACGGCATCGTCCCCGGCCCAACCATCAAACTCGAACCCCCAAAACCTGCCATCCTCCGCTAAACCCAACCAAACAGTCTAATCAGCGCCTGCAGTACCAAACATCCTGCAGGCGTTTTCAAACCTCATCACACCTCATCACACCTCACTCCTCCTCCCCGCCACTCCTACCTAACACTAGTCCCAAGCACTAGCACTTCTTAACATGCCCCAACTCGACCCCAAACTCGAAACCGCTCATCTGCACCAGTTTGTACCCTTCAAACCCATCTCCGTGCAGCGTCTGTTCCTCCGCCTCATCTCCCTCATTCTTATCCTCACCGCATCTGTTCTCGTTCATGGCTTCTACACCCCGCCACTCCCCGAATGGGGTTTCGAAGCACTCAATGCCGTCTCTCACATCTTCAACGAATCCGACGAGCAACTCTACATCATCCTCACACGCATCCTTCAAACCATTCTCATCACCGCCTACTGGTACGACGTGATTCGTATCGCACGCTCACGTTCTCATGCCACCGATCGCCGCATGACCTTCATCGATATCCTTATTCTTGCCATCACCCTCACCGGCATCATCCTCCACCTCGCAGGCAACCGACTCGGTTGGCCCATCTTCGAGATCTCCGTTGTCATCGTTGCCGCCACCGAACTCTGGCATCTTAATACAGCCCTCTCGCGCCGCCTTCACCGGCCCGGCCTCCTCCTGCCTCTCTCATTCTTCTTCCTCATCGCCATCGGCACGCCTCTCCTCAAACTCCCGCTCGCCACACCGATTAATCAATCTATCTCTTGGTTAGATTCACTCTTCACCATCACCTCAGCAGTTTGTGTCACAGGCCTCGCTGTCAAAAACACCGCACACGACTTCACACCCTTTGGCCAGACCATCATCGCCATCTTCATCCAGCTCGGCGGACTCGGAATCATCATCTTCGCCTCCATGTTCGCGCTCATGCTCGGCCGCTCCCTCTCTCTCAAGCAAAACGTCTCACTCTCGCAAATGCTCTCCGATCAGCCTCTTCACAAAATCACCTCCTTCATCCGCTTTATCGTCCTCACCACACTCATCATCGAAACCATCGGCGCGCTCCTCCTTCTCCCCATGTGGCAATCCGATCCGACGCGCCCTCTCCTCTTTACAGAGCGTCTTGGCATGTCCTTCTTCCACGCCATCTCCGCCTTCTGCAACGCAGGCTTCGATATCACCGGGGATTCCTTCCACAACTACCGCACTAGCGCTGGCATTTACCTCGTCATCATCCCACTCATCGTCCTCGGCGGACTCGGCTTCCCCGTCCTCGGCAACCTCTACGCCATGTTCCGCTATCGCATTTCCGACAAGAAAAATAACCCCACGCGTTTCACCGATCTTCCCCCCGTCGACCTCTCACCCCGCCGACTCTCTCTTCACTCCAAAGTTGTCCTCACCACCACCGCATCCCTTCTCATCCTCGGCACGCTCGTCATTGCTATCTCAGAACTCACACCATTCTTCTATGTAACACCGCTATCCACCTCCGATCCTCTTTCTATCTCGCGCATAGGGCAAACTATCGCCGACGCCGCCTTCATGTCCACCTCCTCCCGTACCGCCGGCTTCTACTCCGCCAACACCCCCGAACTTCAACCCTCTTCTCACCTTACCCTCCTCGCACTCATGATCGTCGGCGGCTCCCCCGGCTCAACCGCCGGTGGCATCAAAACCACCATCTTCGCACTCCTCCTTCTTTCCATCATCGCCAACATGCGCCAACGCCCCGAAGCCGAAATCTTCAAACGCACCATTCCTCAAGCCGCCATCCAAAAAGCAGGCACCATCTTTTTCTGCTACATCGGACTTATCATCACCGCCACCTACCTACTCACCCTCACCGAACCCTTCACCTTCATCCAAACACTCTTCGAAGTCGTCTCCGCCGCCACAACCACCGGCCTCTCCCTCGGCATCACCGAACAACTCACACCCTTTGGTAAAATCGTCATCATACTCGTCATGTTCCTCGGCCGAGTCGGCCCTCTCGCGCTCCTCTCCTCACTCATCCTCTCTCGCCGACATCAAACCCAGATCTCATACCCCCACGAAGACATCGCCCTCGGCTAATCCCCCCCCTTATGCACATGAAAAACAAACGCCAATAGCCAGCGAGCCACGCTCGCCGGAAACTCTCACCCCGCAACGCCCACTCAACGCTCAATTCATTTCACAAGCCCCGTACCGCCGGTGCGAGGGTGTCCCCAACTCAATCATAATTGCCTGCAATCACTGATTTCCAATAGCCGCCGCGACATTTCGCGGCGCGCCAAGACACTTCCGTAACTCCCTCAACCACGCATATGCCTGCAAGCATTAAAATCCCTCGCTTGCGCCTAATACGAGTCTCTAGCACTAGCACTCTTGCACCTGTTACAATACACCCACTCATTGCCTCATATCCCCGCACCCTGCTAACCACCGATTAGAAAGTTTTTGATCATGCACAGATTCGCCGTCATCGGACTCGGCCGCTTTGGCTCACGACTCGCCGCAAACCTCGCAGCATCAGGCCACGAGGTCATCGGCATCGACCGCGATCCAGCACTCATCGAAGACATGCGTGATCGCGTTACCCTCGCCATCGCACTCGATGCAACCGACGAACAAGCGCTTCTCTCCCAAGGCGTCGACAAAGTCGACATCGCCATCGTCGGCATCGGCAACAACTTCGAAGCCATCGCCCTCACCACCGTTGTTCTCAAACAGCTCGGCGTTCCCCGCGTTATCTCCCGCGCCGTCACCCCCACCTCCGCCAAGATCCTCGCCAAGATCGGCGCAGACGAAGTCGTCAACCCCGAAGACGAATCCGCCGACCGTTGGGCCAATCGCTTGATCACACCACAATTCCGCAATCACCTCGAACTCGACGCGCAGCACTCCATTGTTGAAATCCAAACCCCCGAAGCTTGGCGAGGCCATAACCTCATCGAACTCAACCTACGCGCCGAGTACAACGTCCACGTCGTTGCCATAAAACGTCGTAAGCCCGAGCAATCCGAACTCACTCCGCCATCAGTCATGATCCCTGATCCAACCTCCGGGCTGCGTGAAGAAGACATCCTCGTCATCATGGGCGCCGACAAAGACCTCGCCAAAATTGTTAAAAAATAGACACCCATAGTCCGCGACACAACATTATCTAGAACAGCAATGGCCGTTAATCAATAGCAGCCTCGCGTGTCGGACCGTTCAAGCAAAACGTTTATTTTTTATCATTTCCACCATAACTTTTTAAGAACGATGTGACGACACATTCCACATGATTGACGATACTCGCGCCACGTGGTTTTTGCCCATATAGCAGAGCGGTTAAATGCACATCACCACGTAGCATGCCTAGAAATTGTTCCGCAGCCGCCCTCGCATCCCCCCCATTCATCTCGCCCTGCTTCTGCTTAGTTCTGAAAAATTTAGCTAGTTCGGATGAAACTTTTCCGGGGCCATGCTCATAAAACTGTTTCGCCAGTGTTGGAAAATGAGTCGCCTCAGATATCATCGCACGAAACAGCGATAGTCCGTCTTTTGACAATATAACTTTCAAATAACTTTCACCGATCGTAAGCAACACATTCTCCAATTCCCCCTCAATCTCTTCTGGCACCATTACCTGTAACACACGATCAGAAACACGCTCGATAATCGCTATAAATAACTCATCCTTACTCGAAAAGTGTTTGTAGAGCGTGCGCTTCGATCCCCCCACAACCGAATGCACCTGATCCATACTGGCTCGCCCGTACCCCTCGCGAAAAAATATCTCAGTCGCCGCCTTCACAATCTCAGTTTTGCGCGCTGATTGGCGTTTTGCATGCTTACTCATGTTGTCTGGCATTTTTTTTCCTTTTTGTAATTGACAAAATGGTACAGCGCCGTACCATTAAAGGGTACGGAGTCGTACCAATATTATTTTGCACAAGGAGCACATCATGTCAACCCAGAAAACAATCGTAACACCAATCGAGTACATGCCCGATCCCGAGACATACCCGATCAAACCTGCAAAAAAATCAAAAGAAGGACTCGATCTTGAAGTAAATGTTATTGCCGAAATGGTCCCCGAACAGGGACTGCTTAAACGCTGCTACGTCCAGCCCAACATACCAACCTTCGGCGCTTTCGAGTTGCTTTGCGATGAAGGCCTCTCTATTGGCGGATCAAACCTCGCCCCCGCGCCGCTTGCATACCTCGCCGCAGGTATCGCCTTCTGCTTCCTGACCCACTTAAAAGGTTATGCCGATTATAAACAGCTGAAAATCTTCAATATTAAGCTAGAACAAAAAATGAAATTTCAGTCACGCATTCCCGGCATGACCTCAGACACCGGCGGACAAATGGAAGGCTACCCGAATGGACTCGAAACCAATGTCATCATCGATTCAGATGAATCTCCAGAAACAATTAACGAAATGATCAAAGTTTCAGAAAAAGCATGTATGGCCGCGCAAACCGTCGTCAATGCCGTTCCTTCAACAATCAATATTTTTCAGAACGGTATACAAATCTAAGCTAGTTGAATATCCTGGACCGCAGCGATCATGGAGGATCGTTTTTTACCCAACTAAAATCGATTGTCTCGTAGTTGCGATGACGCGCCACACACGAACTTATCGACAAGCCCGTTTTATGATCTCGCCGCTTCTTCAAGATATTCAATAAACCGGCGTCCATCATGTAACTCATAATCTTTAATCACCTCAGTCGTCAGTTCATCAAAATAGTGATCTAACACCGTCGCACGTTCATGTGCCAATGGCGTTGGGCAATAGCACACCATACTCCACTCAACTGTTCCTGAATCATCAACACCAGCGCGTTCAAATCCATTAATCATCTCTTCTCCATCCGGCCCGTTTTTGCTGATTGATCCATCCTGAATTCTTTCAAGCAATTCCTTTGCCTTGTCTTTTTTTAGTTTTGCTTTGACGCGATAAAACATGATATATCCTTTCTTGTAAGCCAACTTCGTCGTTGGGATTGCAGTCTAAGAGTCTGTAGATCCAAATATTTGATTAAATTTAGTCAACGTAAACTGCAAATCAAATCGAAAGTTTGTTACCAAGTAATGTGTTTGTATTTTAGGAGAAATGTCTATTGGTAAGGATGAATGTTGATGGTGGCTATAGTGTATTGATCAATATGAAACAACAATTGAAAATAATCATTCTGATTGCACTAGCTTTGCTTGGTTTTTTAGGAATAGTCAAACAACAATTAGAATCTGGAAACAATGTGATATATATTTCTACCGCATGTAAATATTTTGTTTATCTATTAACATAGCCAAAGTGTTTATCTATTAACATAGCCAAAGATAGTTTTTGTAGCATAAAAACTTTGACATGTTCTTTAATTAATTTACTTTGTTCGATTCTATTATTTTTAGACCCTCGCAACGAGCGTATTGAAGAACACTCGAAAGATTTATTGAAATAACATCTATATACAAATGGTGTTAAAAAATCTTGAGTGGAATAAACATTTATAAGTAAAACCAAGAAAAACCTGTAAAAACAGGGATATTGTGAGTCATTGCATGACTCAGTGCTTATCAAGTTTATTTTTCTGAAAATAAAGAATATTTGAGAACAAAGTTCTCAATGAATTATTTTAGGTATCACATCAAACTAAAGAACAAAGGGAAAATGTGATGATGTATGTGTATTTATTGAGTGCAATCATATGTGAAGTCGTAGCAACAACCGCACTTAATGCGAGCAATGGATTTACGAAACTATGGGCAAGTTTGATAGTCATTTGCGGATATGGAGCTGCGTTTTATTTGCTGTCGTTAACCTTAAGAGATATGAAAGTGGGAATTGCGTATGCGATTTGGAGCGCCTTGGGTATTGTGCTTGTGACTGGGGTGAGCGCGATTGTATACAAGCAGAAAATTGATGTGGTGGGAATGACGGGAATGGGACTGATGATTGTTGGGGTCATGCTTTTGATGGTGTTTTCGAATGCAAGTGTGCATTAAGGGTGAAAACTAAGCTATAAGTGAACTAAATAAGCCAAAGTGTGCAGCGGCTAATTAGAACAGCTGCTGTTTTTTATTTCGCAACAGATACGAGGTATTCCATAAACGAATCACCTTCATAGTCTTCATACCCTTGAAGGGTTTCCGTTGTTAGATCATCAAAGTAAAAATCCAATACCGTCTCTCGTTCATGCTTCAACGGGGTAGGGCAGAAGCACTTCTCGCTCCACATCACCTCATCATCATTCATCACCGCCCGATGCATCGAATCAACAATCTCCTGTCCATCCAGCTTCTGTTCACTAATCGTCCCGTCACGTAATCGATCCAAAAACTCCGCAGCCTTCTCAGTTTTCAATTTTGCTTTTACGCGATAAAACATCGTATGTCCTTTCAGAATAATGCAGCCATTCAGTATCTGATGACCCTACTGTCTGATCGACTCTCACCACCAATTCAAGCCAACTTCACGAAACACAGCGCGCACAAAATGGTCAGACTTCGAACAGTCAAAAGAATTTTACTGGCGAAAACGCGCCTTTTTCTGCTGAATTCTTACCAAAACTGTCACGTTTTTGACCAAAATCCACCATTTTTGACCTTTTTCTTAAATCTGAGAATCCAGCCTTAAATCGTTGCTAATCGAGTACCGGTAATAGGTTATAAGAACACATGTTCAAGTGCTGAACATTTTGTGCGCGCTGCGATTTGCGCACAAACGCGCCGCGCTCGGAAGATTGAGTTTCACTCGCAGTCGCGCGTCTATTTCGTGCGCATATTTGGGTCGTAAAACCAACATCGTATTAGCGAACAGGCAGAGCATCCGATTTGCTTGGGTGCGCGCGTTTCGCTCAGCAATCACACATTAAAACTTTCCACAACCACGACCCTGTGAACGAGATTCATAGCTATCTAAAGAGTCAGAATCACACAGGATGAATCGGGTACGTCTTGTGTTTGGGATGCCTCTCGCATCGGGCCGCAAAGCCGGATAAACTTATGCCTGTTTTGACCGGCCACGCTGGCGCTTGCCGACATCAAAAATTGGCATTCAGTTAGCCTCCAACGCCTGCTCATCCCCTCAGCCTCACCGCTAACGCTCATAATTGGCCGTGGCTTTTTCAATACCCGCTGTTGCAACAGGTTATGCAGGCAGCATTTAGAGGGTCTTTATGAATATCGTGATTTGTGGCGCCGGCGAAGTCGGCAGGCACTCTGCTGAAGTTCTCGCCAAAGCCCGTAACAACATCACAGTTATTGACCAGTCCCCGGAAAAGCTCGCTGAGCTGGACGACGTCATGGACGTGCGTTCTCTGCTCGGCAATGCCACGCAGGCCGATATCCTCCTTGAAGCGGGGACCGCCAAGGCCGATCTCTTTATCGCGGCAACCTCTTCTGATGAAATAAACCTTCTCGCTGCTTCGATTGCAAAGGGCGTTGGCGCAACGACTTGCATCGCACGCGTCCATCATTCCGCTTTCTTTGAACAGAACAGTTTCGCCTACGCCAAGCACCTTGGCGTCGACCATATGGTCTGCCCTGAATACGCGACAGCCCATGCGATCGCATCGACGCTCAGAAACCCTGGCGCGTTGGCTGTTGAGCAGTTCGCCAAGGGGAAAGTGGAGATGCAGCAGTTGCCGGTGTCGGAGGATTCGAAGGCGGCGGGCTTGAAGTTGCGAGATATACAACTACCGGGCGCTGCAAGAGTTGCGGCTGTTGAGCATTTTGGATACCCGTCAATTCCTGATGCGGACACGGTGATCGAGGCGCATGATATTCTGACGATTATCGGGGACACGAACTCGTTTGAGAAGATCCGAAAGGTGTTTCAGACCACAACGGACAAGCGGCGACGGATCATCATCATGGGTGGTACAGGGCAGTCGGTTTGGTTATGCCGCGTATTGAAACACCGCGGATTCTCGATTCGTTTGTTTGAAACTGACCGGGCGCGAGCGGAAGAACTGAGTGAAAAATTGGATTGGGTGACGGTGCTGAATGCGGATGCGGTGAATACGGATGCGCTGAAAGATGAGCGCGTGGATTTGGCGGATGCGTTTGTTGCGATGACGGATGATGAGGAGACGAACATTCTTGCTGCGGCGCGGGCGAAGTCGATGGGTGTGGCGCAGGCGATTGCGGTTTTGCAGCGGCCGACGTACTTACACTTGCTTAGACATATTGGGATTGATAAAGCGTTCAGCCCGAGATCAACAGCGGTCACGGAGATACAACGACTCATAGAGCCGGGGCCGGTGAAGCGATTGGGGTCGCTGTCGGAGGGGATTGCGGAGATTTATGAGATTAAGGTGCCGGGGGATGCGAGCAAGGTGATTGGGAAGCCGCTGTCGGAAATCAAATTCCCGGGGCATTGCTTGTTGGCTGCGTTGCAGCGTGACAAGGAAGTGTTTGTGCCGGGTGCTGATTCGGTGATTATGGAGGGTGATACGGTGATTGCGGTGGGGCCGGCGTCCAGTAAATCGGAATTGCGTCGTCTATTTGGCGCTAAGGGGTTGCCGATCCCGGGGACGAAGTGGATGGGAACGTTCTTAAGTTAGTATGGGCTGAATTTCAGATTAAACGTGTTATTGGGTGATGGCGATAGCGGCAATTCGGGGAGGCTATTAAGATAGCGCTGCAAGTCAGGGGCGGAGTTGGAGAAGTTGTGATACGAACAGGGGGGAGATAGCAGTGATTCGGGGAGGCTATTAAGATAGCGCTGCAAATCAGGGGGGAGTTGGAAATGATGTGACACGAACAGGGGGGAGATAGCAGTGATTTGGGGAGGCTATTAAGATAACGCTGCAAGTCAGGGGCGGAGTTGGAGAAGTTGTGATACGAACAGGGGGGAGATAGCAGTGATTCGGGGAGGCTATTAAGATAGCGCTGCAAGTCAGGGGCGGAGTTGGAAATGATGTGATACGAACAGGGGGGGTACGGGAGTGATATGAAGCTTAGGATCGTTTTTCAACAACTTGGTTTAGTGATGTTAGTGATGTGCTTCTGCATGTTGCTGATTACAGCTTGGGCGGCATGGCAGTTGTATGCGGCTGACAAGACAGAGGAGTTGTACGCGATCTATGGATTGTTGGGGACGATTGGTGTGGGTTCGTTTGTGGGGTTGATTATGTGGGGTTGGGGCCGATATGCGAAGAAGGGTGGGGATGGGATGTTGCCGGCGTTTGATGAAACGCTGGGGAGGCGTGAGGCGTTGTTGTTGGTGGCGCTGACGTGGATTGTTGGTGCGGCGTTGTCGGGGTTGCCATACTTTTTGTGGTGGCATTTTAATGATGAGCATTTGGTTGATGCGGCCACGCGGTCGGGTCATGAGTTTGCATCGTTCGCGTCTTGTTATTTTGAGGCGATGAGTGGATTGACGACAACGGGTTCGACGGTGTTGAGTGATATCAGCGGTGTGCCACAAGGTCTGTTGTTGTGGCGGGCGATGACGCACTGGCTGGGCGGGCTTGGGATTGTGGTTTTGTTTGTGGCGGTGCTGCCGAACTTGGGTGTGGGTGGGAAGCGATTGTTTTTTGTTGAGGCGCCGGGGCCGCAACAGCAGGGTGTTCGCCCGCGGATTCGTGAGACGGCGAGGATTTTGTGGCTGATTTATTTGTTTTTCACGATCATTCAGGTGGTGCTGTATAAGGCGT